>JBGAWQ010000100.1:0-1617 GCA_044227555.1 Saprospiraceae bacterium
TACAGCGAATACATCCGCTCCACCGAAGTCATGGTATAAGGATGGCACTTGGATAAGAGCTCCAGGAATTCAGGCTCGCGCCGGTACTCCTGCAGAGGATCAGCAGATCGCTTGACCAGTTGATATCCAGTCTTATGGATTAACGTACCCAACCACTTCTTCATAACTTCTTTATTTATTGACAGGCAGGGTTATTAGGACTTGCCTTTAGCTCCTTTGAGATAGGTATCAAACCACGCCATCATTCGGAGATTGTAATCATATCGAGCGGTAGAATTGGCATTACCATGCCCTTCTCCGGGATACAGGGCCAACTCAACAGGCGTAGTGGTTCTGCTCTTGATGTGACGATAGAGTTCCATGGATTGTGAAGGATGCACTCGTGTATCCTCTTTTCCAGCCATAATCAACAATGGAGTCTTGCATTGATCCGCATAATAGACCGGGCTGCGCTTGAGGAAGAAATCATAATCTTCATACACCCACTTGCGCGCATGCACCAGGTATTCTTCATTAGGAATATCCGTAGTGCCCCATTTTGAAACATTGTTGCTGATGCCCACAAACATCACCCCTGCGGCAAAACGATCGGAATATCTCGTCGACAACCAACCCGTGGCATAACCACCATAGGATCCACCCGTGACTCCAACTTTGGCAGGATCGACCAGACCAGTGCCTATGAGATAATCCACACCGTCCACGATATCATCAAATTCCTTGCCTGCCGGATCACCCTGACTGCTGAGAGTAAAGGTCACCCCACGACCAGTAGATCCCCTATAATTAGGATAGAATACTGCATAGCCTTCAGCCGCCCCCATCTGCCCGGGATTGCTGTATCCGGTCAACCATCCATTGTTGAAATGGGCTTCAGGGCCACCATGCACCACCATGATCAGCGGATATTTTTTTCCGCTTTCCTCATGTAACGGACGGATCAGTATGCCATCGATATTCAATCCATCTTTGGCTTTGTAGGTCACCACTTCCTGCCGGGCAAATTCTATGTCTTTCAAAAAAGGGTTGCTGTCTGTCAATCGTTTCTTTTCAGTTTGTCCTTTCATCGACAGGAACAATTCGGATGGATACTGATAGCTATCCGCAATAAAGATCATGGTACCATCATCTGCCACATCCATATGGCTGATGTTCCATCCTTTTTCGACCGGCATGGTCACCGCTTTGGCTTTAGGCTCGGGTTTGATGGTTCCATACACAGACTCCGTGCTGACGCTACCCATAAAATTTAACAGGTTGGGATCATGCCAGATGATCTGCTCAAACAGGCCTTCCCAGCCCGCAAACAATTGTGTAGGCTTTCCGCCGGAGGACGGAACGATAAACAAACATTCATTGAACGGATCATGAATATCGGCACCGGCAAGGAAAGCGATCTGACGACTGTCCGGACTCCAAACAAATTCACCCAACTTGCCTTGATGATCTACAGTGGCTTTCACAGCCATACTTGCGTCATCGATGACGACGAGTTGCATGGCCATATACCCATCGTCGACCATAGAAGTTGGTGCCTTTGAGCATAGCAGGCTTTTTCCATCAGGGCTCCACTTACATTGCGTGAAGTGACCATCGACTGGCACTTGTTTGGCCTGG
>JBGAWQ010000101.1:0-1486 GCA_044227555.1 Saprospiraceae bacterium
CGGCAATCAACCGGTCATAAGCATCTTCAAGACTTTTTTCAGCTTCCCGTAATTGAATAAACGTGGTCGATCCGAGTCTATAGGTTTCAAGGGTGATATTGACGTTTTCGCGGGCGAGCTTGATATTGTCCTCCTCCAAAGCCAGGGATTCCTGCTGAAGTTTGAAGAGTTGATAGGCGTTAATGACTTTCAGTTGCAAGTCTGATTTCTCACTCGCGTAGAGCAGGTTGAGATAATCGATATTGAGCTCTGCCTGACGGATGAGTCGATCGGTGTTACGATAGTTGACAATCGGAACGGTGGCCGAAAATCCGTAGTTGAGACCATTGATTTGATTAAACAATGGAAGCGCGGGATTGAGGGCCACATCATTGTTGGTTTTTGAAAAATTATAGGCCGAATTAAATTGAATGACCGGATATCGCTCGGCCTTGATTTCCTTAAGGGATAATCCGGCGATATCCAGATTCTTTCTGCTCAACTGCAAGGCAGGACTGCTGTCCTCAAAACGATCCTGAATTTCTTCCAGGGTGATTTCGAAATGAATTGGAATGGAATCCACCACTTCGTAATCAACCGGCATCGGGTTGTCTGGTCCTGCCCCCGAGGGATTGATGCGCTGGTTAAGGATCTGCTTCAATTCACGGATATAGACCTCCTGGTGAAGTTTAGCAGAGATCTGCGCATTGAGATCTATTTGGCTCTGCAGATATTCCGGTTTCGTACCGAGACCCACTTCCAATTTTCGTTTAGACAGATCTACACGAGTCTGGCTGATACTCATTTGTTCTTCGATGGCCTTCAATTGTTGTTTCTGGCGCACGATGGTGTAGTAGGTATTGATGACCTCCGCGATCGTGTTGACGACCTGACTCTTGATGCTGAGCTCTCCGAGTCGCATATACTCCTCTGCTTTGTCGCGAAGCGCAAACATTTTCAATCCATCAAACAAGGTCCAGTTGAGGTTGACCGATGCGTTGAGGTTGTTGGTCGCTACATCTCCCTGTCGTTCGCTGCCATCCGAAAACTTCTGTTGCTGATGATTATTGGTCCACAGCGTTCCAGCCGAAGCGTTGATCCTTGGAAGGAATACCGCATTCCGGAATGAATAGTCCAAGGCCAACAAAGTCGAATCACTTTTAGCCAGCCGGATATCATAGTTATTTTCCAGGGCAATGGCAATGGCATCTTCTAATGTCATCAAGGGCTGGGCACGTAGATTTGTTGAGATGGCCATCAACCCCATCAGCAGGATCATAAGAACCCGCAGAATCATTCCACAATTCCTGTAATGGAATCGCGCTTGCTTTATACGTTGCAGCTTGGTACGATTTTTTATGGCCATCGTGGAATTATTCATGGCTTGAGATATCATCTGGTTGGGCAATGGCGGCCTCAAAAGCGCTGACACTTTTTTTCGAAGAAAGAAATGAATACAACGCGGGCACCACATACAGGGTGAGGATCAGGGCAAACAACAACCCGC
>JBGAWQ010000102.1:0-1391 GCA_044227555.1 Saprospiraceae bacterium
ACCATGGAAAGTAATCGCACACACTTTGTCAAAGACCTCCCCAACAAGCGGATGACGGTCACCCGCACCTTCGACGGCACACCGGAAGATGTCTGGAGCGCCTGGTCACAACGTGAACTCCTCGATCAATGGTGGGCTCCGCGTCCATGGCGCGCCGAAACCCAAAGCATGGACTTCCGCGTAGGAGGTACCTGGCATTATGCCATGGTCGGTCCGGAAAACGAACGGCATTACGCCCGCATCGACTATATAGTGATTGAAAAACCAAACCGCATCTATTGCGAAGACTATTTCTGTGATGAAAATGGCGTGCGCAATGCAGACTTCCCTACGATGTTTTGGGATGTAACATTTCAGGCCTCAGGCATGTCCACCACGGTCAACGTAAACATCACCTTCACGGAAGAAGCACACATCAACATGATCATCGAAATGGGCTTCCAGGAAGGCTTTACCTCCGCACTCAATAACCTGGATGAATATCTCCGGGAGGCTTTCCGGCTCCGCAAAGAAAACCGAAGCCAGGGCCCTCGCGTAACGACTTATCTGAATTTTCCGGGCAATACCGAAGAAGCATTCCTGTTTTACAGGTCAGTATTCAGGACCGAATTCAGTGGCCGCGGAATTCAAAGGTTCGGCGATATTCCCGCAGAAAGCGGTCACCCGCCAGTAGCCCCTGAAATCCGAAATATGATCCTTCATGTCGAACTTCCCATCACCGGCGGACATATACTCATGGCTACAGACGCCCCAAAAGAAATGGGATTCACACTCCACCGCGGGAACAATATGCATATCTGCCTGGAACCGGCATCCCGCGCAGAAACCAAACGGTTATTTGACGCGCTCTCTGAAGGTGGTGAAGTAACCATGCCCCTGGAGGATATGTTTTTTGGCGCCTACTTCGGTGAATGCACCGATCGCTACGGGATCAACTGGATGTTCAACTGCTTTGCATCCTAGGTAACATCGGTCTACGTTTCGGGTCAACGGTTCAATCCCTGGCAGGAACGGGCTTTTGAAAAAGAGTATATTTGGTAAGCAGGATCGCCTATGCGCGAGACATCTGCTTACCAATTTTTCTCTTTTCATATCCCATTTTTCAACGTTTGATCAGCCACCCAAAATCTCCACCAGCCTTTCAATGGGATGAATGGTATCAATCCATCGGCGGCAGGCGTATTCATAATGATGAAGTAGACACGATCCTGAAACAGATCCGTGAGCTGCAGTATCCACGATTTGAAGGTCCTGTACATCCGGAAAAGCTTGAATTCGATACCCCGGCCAGCGCGGCAAGAGCGGTCAAGCAACAAGCTATTGCTCTTGGGGGCGATGAAGTGGGTATTGCGGAAATAGAACCCTCGGATATCTATCGTGGAAGAGACGTT
>JBGAWQ010000103.1:0-1352 GCA_044227555.1 Saprospiraceae bacterium
GGACTCTCCGCCTTGCCCATGGGTGTCTCTTCGGTTACGGGCAACTTAGAAGGTGTGCCGTATACCGTACACGACGATGAAAAGATGAGATGCGGGATATCCAATGCATCCATCAGTTCCATAGTAGTGAGTGTACTGCCAATATTATTTCTGAAATAACGCAAAGGTTGGTAGACCGACTCCTCGACACTTTTCAATGCTGCAAAATGGATGATGCCATCAAAGGATCCATGCGCTTTGACGGCCTCAAGTGCTTCTTCTGATTGACTCAAGTCAACATTGAGGTTGACCACTTTCTGTCCGGTTATCGCTTCGATCCCATTCAATACCTCAAAAGATGAATTCAAACCATTGTCCAGGGACACGACCTCATGACCCGACATCAGCAGATCTACGATCGTGTGACTGCCGATGTAACCGCAACCGCCGGTGACGAGAATCTTTCCCTTACTCATTCTCAAATACTGTATTGTGCAAGGTTAATGCTTTTTTGCTTAGTTAATTCTGAATAGAGTAGATTTTAGATGCCAGACCAGCTTTCCGCCTTTTCCGCCCTTTCCGCCTTTCTGCCTTTCTGCTTATCTTTTACCCGTTATGCTTCTGTCTATGAAATCATCCACCTGGCTCAAAATTGCAATCGCACTTCAATTGCTCACGGCCTTTGTGCATTCATTGAGTTTCTTATCTGATCCGGTAGCGGCCAATGATCAGGAAAAAATGCTGATCGATCTGATGTACAACTATTCGATGGATCTGGGCGCAGGCTATCATCGATCGATGCATGAGGTGGTCAACGCACTGAGTGCATGCTTTTCTCTAGTGTATCTGCTAGGTGGTGCGATCAACTGGTATTTGTTGCGCCAGCGCGTCGAGCCCCGATTGTTGCGCGGGCTGCTGACCATCCAGGTGGCGGTTTTTGGATTTGCATTCGCACTGATGCTGATCTATACCTTCCTGCCGCCCATCGTATTGACAGGGCTGTGCTTTATTGCGTTAGTGGGTAGCCTGTTGATGATCCCGAAAACAGAGACAGGAACCTAGATCTCTCTTCCCCTGAACCCTAAAAGGGAAAAACCAGGCTCAAGTAATCAATCAACACAAGCATCCCATCCTCTTCCGCCTTGGTCGCCGAAGCACTTTCCAGTGCGAAGGTGATCCCCCCTTTAGCCCCTTAGCCCTTTGATCCCTTAGCCCTTTGATCCCCTGGTCACCGAAGCACCTTCCCATCCCAAGGAAATCCCCCCTTTAGCCCCTTAGCCCTTTGATCCCTTAGCCCTTTGATCCCTTAGCCCCTTAGCCCCTTTGATCCTTTAGCCCTTTAGCCCCTTGATCCTTTAGCCCTTTAGCCCCTT
>JBGAWQ010000104.1:0-1235 GCA_044227555.1 Saprospiraceae bacterium
ACAATACATCTATGTCACCAGGGAGAAATACGATGGCTGTGCCGCTATTCGCAAAGACATCGATCGGACTAGTGTCCCTCTCAAAGCAAGGCAGTTGGCTAAAATCACCTGGACCGCCATTCCTTTGCTGGTGGATGATCCCACGATTTCTCTCTTGCCACTCAATGAAGGGATTATTCCAAATGATGTCACCATCAAGCTGCGCGTGGATAATCCTTATCAGTTGGCTGCGGGTAATGGACAGTTTAATAGCTATCCTGCATATCGAATCAATTTCTCAGGCGTATCCGCACAGGAACTGACCGAAGAACAGATTCCGGATGCCCTTGCCGAAATCAATGTGGTGCCTAACCCTTACCTCGCCTACAGCGAGTATGAGGCCTCATCCTATGACAATACTGTCAAGATCACTAATCTGCCGGCTAAATGTGTAGTCACGATTTACTCCATTGATGGCCGGTTTATTCGTCAGTATACCCGTAACGAAGAAGGCAAACCCAATTCACCACCACGTACAGCACCTCCGGTAGCCGTCAATCAAATTGTTCCGGATCTGGAATGGAACCTCAAGAATTTTGCGGGGATTCCGATTGCCAGTGGCGTATATCTCATCCATGTGGATGCTGAAGGATTGGGAGAACGGGTGATCAAATGGTTTGGCGTAAGCCGTCAGTTTGACCCGAGCGGACTCTAAGCAGTAAAACGAAAGACAGACAATACTTTTTCAAAACCAGCTATGTCGAAAGAAAGGATCGTATGAAAAGATTTCTAGTATATACCGTATTCAGTGCATTGGTATGGATTCCCTCTTTATCCTTTGCCGGTAATCCGGATCGCCAGGGTGAAGCAGGTGGATACGAGTTGTTGCTCAACCCTTGGGCAAGAAACGCGGGGCTCCACGCCATGAGTACTTCCATGGCCTATGGAGTAGAAGCGATGCAAATCAATATCGCAGGCCTGTCCAGGCTTGGCCAGAATGAATTTGTAATTGCCCATACCCGTCTCTTTGAGGGCACAGGTATCACGCTCAATAGTCTTGGCTATGCCCAGAAGATGGGGGAAGCCGGCGCTTTTGGACTCTGCCTGACCGCGATGGATTTTGGAGATATTGAAGTCACCACTACAGGCCAGCCTGAAGGTTCAGGTGCCACCTATAGCCCTAGCTTTTTTAATATAGGGCTTTCCTACAGCTATACCTTCGACAAGAAAGTTTCGGTAGGAATCCTTGTACGGGG
>JBGAWQ010000105.1:0-1167 GCA_044227555.1 Saprospiraceae bacterium
CTGCTTTGAAATCAGATGACACCTCACCACTGACCCCTCACTCCTCACCCCTCACTTCGCCCCTCCCCACCACATCATAAACCAGGTAAACAGCCATGCCAACAAGGCGAGAAGCATCGATCCTCCGAGGATCAAAGCAGGTACTCCGGCAACCCACTTTGCCAGGTTCATTTTCCCAAAATAGTTCAATCCGATACTGAGCAGTAAAATACCTATCGCCAGAGACAGCTTTTTCACATACCAGGCATTGTAGATATCCATGTTGACCACATGCACCCTGCCGGTGATATAACTATACACCTGATAAAGTATATACACGCCATATATTCCCCAGAATGTCCATAGCCATTTCATGCTATTATGGTTTTGAATATGTAATGTAAGAAGGTCATTGGATTTGCGAGGTTTCAAATTGGAGCGAATACTCCAATTCTTTAAAGGTAGAATATGGAAATAAAATTTCCCTTCTGTCTTTGGTCGCCGTAGCGCCTTTTTGCGCGAAGGAGACCTTTACTTCCTTTCATCGCAGTCCGGTCAACTCACTATCTTACTACCCAATCAACTGATCTGTATGCATTACACCTTACCTCTGGATCAATTCTATCACTGGGAAAAAACCAAGCCTGACCGGGTTTATTTGAGTCAACCTGTTGAAGGCAAAGCTCGTACCTGGACCTGGAAAGAAGCAGGCCTGGAAGCCCGAAAAATGGCGGCTTACTTATTGTCCCTGGATCTGCCCCCTAAAAGCAACATCGCGCTCATTTCAAAAAACTGTGCCCACTGGATGATCTGTGATATCGCCATTATGATGGCAGGTCACACGTCCGTGCCATTGTACCCAAACCTTACCCCGGGCAGCATCCGAAAGATTCTTGAACACAGTGAAGCTCCACTCCTCTTTGTCGGCAAGCTCGACAACTGGACAGATATGAAACCTGGGGTTCCGGATCACGTCAAATGTATTTCCTTTCCCATCTATCCACACTCCGGCTATGATCAATGGGATCAAGTGATCACGAATCAAACCCCATTATCCGGTGAGGTCAGGCGCGACGCGGACGAATTAATGACCATCATCTATACTTCCGGCACCACGGGGATGCCCAAAGGTGTGATGCATTCGTTTGCAACAGTTGCCTTTGCGATTTCGGAAGGCGTTAAGTTTAT
>JBGAWQ010000106.1:0-1117 GCA_044227555.1 Saprospiraceae bacterium
GGCTATCGTTTGCCTCCGGTGATGTTTACGCGCGAAGAAGCGTCCAGTTTTATTGCCGCTGAAAAACTCATGGAGCGATTCATGGACAAAAGCATGGGCGCCCATTTTCAATCCGCGATGGATAAAATCAGAATGATTCTGCATGGACCCACACAGGATCATATCAGTGCCATTGAATCTTATATCAGAATACACCCGGCACGTGAATTGTTTCATCAGAAATCACCGGATGCGCTAAAACTACTTTTGGATAGTATCGCCGGTAAAACACAGCTTTATATGGCCTACGAGGCCTTTCCAGCCAAGGAAGTAACCGAGCGAAATGTAGAACCGGTGGGTATCTTTTTTGAATACGGGAGCTGGTATTTTATGGGGTATTGTCATCTCCGGAAAGAATACCGTCAGTTTCGAACGGATCGTATTCAACAACTTCGTCCGACGTTGCAGCCTTTCCAACGGGTGCATCCGCCACTCGAAGAATTGAGAAAAAAGGAAATGCCGACAACGGGTACCAGGATAGTCTTGCGTATGGAGTCTGATGCAGTCCAGTACATTCATACCAGCAAGACATACTATGGGTTGGTTTCGGAACATGAAGTTGTAGGCCGGACAGAACTGATCTTTATGACACAAATATCACTGCATTCCTTTGCGCGTTGGTATCTGATGTTTGCGGATGTAGCGGAAATCGTCGAACCTCAAGAGCTTAAAGAAATCGTCCTTGAATTCTTTGATCTGATGATTCACAACATGAAGAGACCAGGGGCAAATGCAGGTATGGTGTCTTCCAGTTCGGTGCATTGAAATCCTGAATGTTCAATAACAGATACAATATCATCCCGTGTACTCAGATGCGATTCAACCCGGAGGACTTTATCACAGTCCTCCAGGTCAATCGTGGCCTGCTCTCCCGGATGCAACCTGGAGTGCAATGCAAACAATGCGATGTGAGCATCATGGCGGGTCTGCACATTGGTGCGGAACACCAGCACTTCTTTTACGGCCGATCCCAAAACGCCGGTGGTTCGATGTTCAGGGCACGCAGATACACATACATTTGTCCGCGGTGGTGAATCTCATTATCCACAAAGTACAGCAGGGAAGAAAACACGCGTCC
>JBGAWQ010000107.1:0-1064 GCA_044227555.1 Saprospiraceae bacterium
GCCATAAGCGTTGACCCGTACGGAGCGGCAGCCCAGGACTTTTGCGGCATCGATCCATTTATAGTGGTTTTCAACAGCAGTTTGTCTCATTTGATCATTGGGTTCGGCGAGACCACCTTCGCCATCCACCATGATGAGGTTTTGGTACACACCTGCATCACCCGCACGGGTATTCATCTCCGCGAGGTACTTACTGTCATTGGCTTTGTCTTTAAAAAACTGGTTGACATACTCCACCGCATAGATGCCAAATGTTTCTGCGGCCTTGCGTGCGAAATCAAGATGATCCAGGGCATTACTTCTCAATGCCCTATGGAGGCTCCATTGCGCCAGGGAGATTTTGAAACGGGGTTCAGGATCATTAGCCCACCTGGTGATTAATTCCGGGGCTCCGGACAACAAAGCAAAACCCATAGTACTCATGGCACCTGATTTGACAAATGTTCTTCTTTTCCAATTAGACATGTGCGACAACTTGATGGTCAGTCAAGGTAGTAAAATACCTGATGTATCCGGAATGGGCAAAACGAGGGAGGGGAAATTCATCGAAGTGGTGGATTTGACGGATATCCGCTAAACAAAACAGCCCGCATCTTCTTTAGGTAAAGAGGCTGCCAACAGTCAAAGGTCAAACGGATGGATTTAGACCGCCATTTTGGACCTATGGTTTTGATTAACAGCGTAATTTAGCCGTTTAACCGCAAGATGCATATGGTGTTTAAGCCATCGATTTCCACCGGGTTCCTGATGTTGTTGACCATGACGACCCTGGTTTTTTGCAAGAAAAAGGATCAACCTCCTCCCGCTGCGGGTCCATCTGCAGGCAATGCCAAACCACTAATGGTCCAGACGCTTGTTGCCGCCCCCAGTTCGTTGAGCGCAGATATCGCTGTACCCGGAACGATCCTCGCCAACGAGTCTACTGAGATCCATCCTGAGGTCGCCGGCAGGTTGGTGGAACTGCACATTCAGGAGGGGAGCCAGGTCGCTCAGGGTGCCTTGCTGGCCAAATTGTATGATGGTGACCTGCAGGCCCAGTTACGCAAGCTTGAGGTTCAACTCAA
>JBGAWQ010000108.1:0-1052 GCA_044227555.1 Saprospiraceae bacterium
GCATAGGCATGGACTACGTTTGGCTCGGTGGAGGAATTGCCATCACCGAATGTCCAGGTCCATCCGGACAGATTGCTACCTGTAGACACATCAGTACCTATCATTGTCAATCCACTGGTTTGATATTGATATTCGGCAGTGGCCGGAAGAATATTGTCGATGACGACTACGGTATCAAGGTTCGTACAGTTGTTAGCCGGATTGACTACCGAGATCACGTAGATACCCGGAGCATCAACCGTGGGTGTGTATGTATTTCCTCCGGCAACAATGTGGCCATTGGATGTATTCCATGTTATAACGTTTGATGCGGCACCAGATCCTTGCAATACGGGTTCCAGTACTTCACAGCTCACTGGAGTATCATCTCCTGCCGAAACTGCGGGAGGATCCACCGTGGAGGCAACAGCAACTGTATTATCCGCCTGGCAACCGGTAACCAGGTCATATACGATCAGGTTATAATTACCAGCTTGATCGACGGTAACTGAAGGTTGATTATTTTGTCCAACGATATGTCCATTTGTTGTAGACCAGAGGTATTCATAATCATCGCTACCGCCCTGTACATACCCTGTGACTACAGCATTAGGTTGTGCGCAGGTGACCACCGGGTCTGGTGAGAAATACACTTCATGTTCCGCTGTATATTCAATATCAATAGATTCTTCCCAGATACAGCCATTACCATCTTCAACCGTAGCGGTCACACTGCCCGCAAAGAGGTCAATGATTTCGTTGTTATACACGGTTCCTTCTGAAGCACTGATGTCATAAGCCCCGGTACCCCCACTGATGTCGAGGATGACTGTTCCATTACCCTGATCACAATATTCAGGTGTGGTTTCATACTGAGCAACTAATTCTTCCGGCTCGGTCACTTCAAAAGTATCTTCAAAAGTACAACCGTTATTATCTGTTGCATTGAGGGTGTAGATCCCTGCAGGAACATTGTTGATGTTCTGTGAGGTAGCCCCATTGCTCCAGTCATAGCTGTATGGAGGCTGGCCTTCCTCAAGCTGCACATGAACGCTACCGGTAGAGGAAGCATA
>JBGAWQ010000109.1:0-1050 GCA_044227555.1 Saprospiraceae bacterium
CTGCTTTGAAATCAGATGACACCTCACCACTGACCCCTCACTCCTCACCCCTCACTTCGCCCCTCCCCACCACATCACAAACCAGGTAAATACCCAGGCCAGGAGCGCAAACAACACCCAGCCACCGATGATCACTGCCGGAACTCCGGCGACCCATTTGGCAAGAGTTATCTTTCCGAGGGACTTTAAAATAATGCTGAGGACAAGGATGCCAACGGTAACGAATATTTTTTTCAGGAACCAGGCATTGTAAATGTCCATATTCACTACATGGACCTTACCGGTGAAATAGCTATAAACCTGGTAAAGGATATACACTCCATATACCCCCCAAAACACCCAAAGCCATCTCATCTCCATTTTGATTTGATGCTGAAAATTAAAAAGGTTGCCGGGTATATCCTAGCTCCTGGTTCCTAGCTCCTAGTTCCCGGCTCCTTATTATCTTGTCTCCATGAATTATACGCTTCCCCTGGATCAATTCTATCACTGGGAAAAAACCAAACCTGACCGTGTCTATCTGAGTCAGCCCGTGGATGGTGTGTCCCGTACCTGGACCTGGAAAGAAGCAGGCCTTGAAGCCCGAAAAATGGCGTCTTACTTATTGTCCCTGGATCTACCCCCTAAAAGCAATATCGCGCTCATTTCAAAAAACTGTGCGCACTGGATGATCTGTGATATCGCCATTATGATGGCCGGTCACACGTCCGTGCCATTGTACCCAAACCTTACACCGGGCAGCATCCGGAAGATTCTCGAACACAGTGAAGCCCCCATCTTATTTGTAGGTAAGCTCGACAACTGGGCAGATATGAAGCCAGGGGTTCCGGATCACGTCAAATGTATTTCCTTTCCCATTTATCCACACTCGGGCTATGATCATTGGGATCAAGTGATCACGAATCAAGCCCCATTATCCGGGGAGGTCAGGCGTGATGCGGACGAATTAATGACCATCATCTATACTTCCGGTACCACGGGGATGCCCAAAGGTGTGATGCATTCGTTTGCAACAGTTGCCTTTGCGATTTCGGAAGGCGTTAAGTTTAT
>JBGAWQ010000010.1:0-113100 GCA_044227555.1 Saprospiraceae bacterium
ATATTGAGTAAAGCGGCCGGACCTTTATTCAGCTTTGCCTGGAATTCCGGGGATTTAAAATCTTTCATACTGGAGGCTTTAGGCATCAAATACTGGCCTGGAGGGATGTTGAGATTACGTATCGCATCCATCGTTCCGTCCTCGTCCGGCAGCTTATCATAATCGGAAGCATGATAGCCCAGCACCATGTGGATCACAGAGCTCGCTATAAAAACAAAAACCGCCGACAAAAGGATCGGCATCCAGAGTGTAGAAATGAAGTCCATATCGATTTGTTTTGAATGAACTCCTAATATACTAAAATTAAAAGACACCTAAATTGTTCGGCGCCTGTACGGGCGCAGAACGATAATGTATGTTTTAACTTGCGTTACGAAACGATGAAATATATAGAAACCCCACACCTCACCGATCCCCAAATCCACCAGCTTTACAACTTGTGGAACCAGGAATACCCCTCCCAACTCGCCATGCACATGGTCGACGAGCTAAAGGCCTATCTGGTTGGGCTCGGCCCGGCAAGACATGTGCTGATGAACGATGAAAACGAACAACTAAAAGGCTGGGCCGTGTCCTTTGATCGCGAAGGCGAACGCTGGTTTGCCATGATCATACATCATAGTGTACATCGAAAAGGTTTTGGAAGCAAAATATTGTCGATGCTCAAGGAGAATGAAACTGAATTCAATGGCTGGGTCATCGATCATGACCGGTATACCCGCAATGACGGCCGGCCCTATTCTTCACCGCTCGCCTTTTATGCAAAGAATGGATTCAGCGTCCTCACCGGTATCCGGCTGGAACTTGCCATCATCTCCGCGGTAAAAATAAGATGGTCGGAGACTGGAGCCATCAAAACCGATTAGCGCTTTATCCGGTGGAATGTATGTCTTCATCATCAACTGAAATGATTATATTCATCACGGCAAAGCCAAATATTCCGGAAACCAATCAGGTTTGATTGACACGGTATTTGGCTTTACACCATCTTTTCATCAAGCATCCAATCCATTTCGTCATGACTAAATCTGGAGCTACCCTTTTCTACTTCGGCTGGTATGTCATCATCATGGGCATCCTGTTTCTGAGCATCCCTGCTTCGTTTGTAGCAGCCAATCAATTACCCCCAATTCCCGATAACTGGGCCAGGGTCATCGGACTGTTGAGCCTCGTGATCGGGACGTATGACATCCTTTGCGGGCGATATGATATCCGGCTTTTTATTCAATGGTCCGTGTATGTGCGTTTTGGGTTTGCCCTTGGAATCCTTGTCCTTGTATTGACCTCCCAGATGCCATCCATGGCATTGATCCTGGGCTGCATTGATGCCGGGGCAGCGGTATGGACCTTATGGGCCATTAAGACTGAAGGTGCGGCCGTAGATTAATATCAGGCATTGCTCATTGTCTGCCTGCCTGGCCACTAACTGATTAGATCTACGAAGGTCGAATAATGGAAAGCCCGCGCAGGCAATTAGTTCACTCCTTTCCTACATCTTAAGTTATTGTTTCTTCACCATGGCCATCCCGCAGATGGGGCAAGTGCCTGGAAACATGCCAGTGGCATTGGGATGCATGGGACAATAATAGAATCCGGACTCCACGTCCTTAGTGGGATCTGGCCCCATATCAATCCGGAAAGAAACCCCCGCCGTCACCTGATATTGCGACCCTACCTGGGTATACAGATCCGTTGAATGCAGGTATTGATAGAGCGGAATATCTGCAGAGACGTAAGCGGAAAACAACCCTTTGGTATAACTCACCTGAGGGGTCAGAAACACTTTACGATAGCCCGTGGCTTCCGGAAAATAATTGGTTGGCTTACCATAATACAACACACTCTGATTGATCTGCATACGGCCGAGCCATTCATATCGCAACTGCAGCGTGGTGCCAATGCTCTTGAAAAAAGTCTTGCTGGCGAAAACAGCAACACTTGCAAAATCACCCAGGCGCTCACCATTGGGATTCCAACCCTTCTTGACATACATGGCATTGGCGAATACCCTGAAATCCTGCGGAACAAAATGGTGGAAAAGAAAGGCGTAAAAAATAATATCCTGCGCCCCGGAAGACAATTGGACCGTTGAGGGTTTGGTGACATAATAGGTATTGCCCGAAAACGGTTCTATCCTGGCTACGGAATCATTATAACTTCCCAATGGAATTTTATATCCGAGCCCGAGCAATACTTCCGTTTTGGAAGATGGACCTTGTCGCTGGATAATATCATATCTTGGAAAAATCACAAGGTCTCCTATACCCTTAGACGTATAGGTAGTAACCGGATCACCATTGAGCCCGGTCTCCTTTTTTTGTAAATAATACCCACTCTCCAAGGACATCGTAAGCCTGTCAGTAACTCCATACGCCAGCCGGAAATAATCATACCAACTCTCAAACGAATCAAAGGTCCTGTACTCTGCCCGTTGGTCTCCCTGGTAAAAATGATTTGACTGAATCCATTGAAGATTATTGTCTATCTCGAGAATACCAGGTGCCAGAACGCCTTGCGAAATACCTCCGGCCACCGTACATCCGCTACCACCGGCACAACACTGTGCGCCGGCAATATCATATCCTGCAAGGATCATGATCAATAGGTAAAACACTCTGGTCATGCTTGATAAAATTTAATCCGGGAAATAAAATCTGCAAGAGAGCCGCCGGTTAATGCTGCACTATCAATTGCACCGCTTGCACGTGACGTCCGTCACTCAAATGGACAAAATATTGTCCTGAGGGAACCGAACGAACATCCAGCGGATAGGTCTGCGGCCCACGATCCTGAGGTATCGATGCATAAGTTGCAACACGTTGTCCGGACGCATTCAGCAACGCTATGGTTATCGCGGCAGGCTCTTCAAGTTCATACTGCAAAGTGACTGTAGCATCTGCCGGATTTGGCACCAACGCGGCCTGGAGTGCATTGTCATCAGGTCCATGGGTGCCCGTAGCCAATAAGGCATTACTGATCCCGGCCTGCAAGGCAACGGCGTTGCTGACCTCGGCACCAAGTCCATTGAAATAAATCGTCCCATTGGGCCCGACCACCATCACGTGGGGCATCCCGATGCCGCCATAATTTTCTTCCACAATGACGGGCGTAGAAAATACGGTCCGGCCCGTACCGATTCCTATATTGGTAGCCCACGTGATCAGGGAGACACAAGGCGTATTGGCGGCGTCATCGATGAGATAGTATTGCAGGTTGGGCGCACTGAAACTCTCGATGACATTATAAGCGGTCAGCGAGGGACCGATACAGGATGCGCAAGGCATGACCCATTCCAGCACGATGACATTACCCTGGGCCAGTTCGGCATAGAGATTATGCGTATTCCCGCGACAGTCATCAGCTGTAAAATCCGGAGCCGTCTGTGCCATCGCCATTTGCCATGATAGCAGCACTCCTATGCAAAACATACCCATCCTTTTCATCCTGTTGGTGGATTGGTGAAAAAATACAGATGGTGGATTTCATTTCAAAAGTACAATTTATTTCCCCCGGCATGCTCTATATCCCTTAACTTTGTAATACAAAACCTGATCCATGCGATCCAGCCCACACAGCGGATTCATGTGCATCCTCCTGATCGGTTTATTGCCGCTTATTGGATGTGATTCAATGTATAGGGTCAAGTATGAAGTCCGGAATGAAAGCGGCGACTCCATCCAGGTGATTTCAAGTATATGGGGTGTCGGTGCTCCCGATACCAGCGAAGTTGCTGACGGCATCCATTTTGTCTTTGCCGAAGAGAAAGGCATGGGATACACGACAGAGGAATATTTAGATCAACTCCGCACACTACCCGCATACCTCCTCATTCGAAATCATGATGGCATCCCCTACAATAAAGATCCTAATGATTTACGCCTTTGGTGGGCGATCTATCCGAACGATCCGGAGGGTCTGGGGCGAGTCTATCTCAGTATCAGGCCCCAGGATTTTGAATAATGGTTCCACCAATTACACACATTTTACAGCATCCCGGGGTATGGGCAGCGCAACTTCCCGGCATTTGCATTATTTTGGGCATCCAATCCTAAAATTTGCTGTCATTTTTAACTAAAAACACACCGCTGTTCCGATGGAAAAACTCATACTTTCAATGGATATCAATGCTCCCCGCGAAACCGTCTGGGATGCAATCACCCAGGACGCCTCCTACCGCCGCTGGACCAGTGTATTCCAGCCCACCTCGCATTTCACGGGAGGATGGAAAGAAGGCGACAGCATTCATTTTGTGGGGATCAATGAAGATGGTCAGAAAGAAGGCATGGTCTCCGAAATCGCAGCCAGCCGGTATCCTGAACACATCTCGATCCGCCACCTGGGCCTCCTCCGCAATGGCGAAGTCGATACGACCAGCGACGATGTGAAAGCATGGGCTCCCTCTTTCGAAAATTATACCCTCGAGAAAATCGCGGACCATAAGACCCGCTTCCACCTCGAAATGGATATCAATGAAGATTACTATTCCATGTTCGAAAACCTGTGGCCCAAAGCCATGGCGATGATGAAAGATATCTGCGAAGAAAAAGCAGGCGCCCCAACCCGTATCACGGTAGTGGCTATGGTAGGTGGTGAAGAAGGAAAAGTATGGGCGTACTGGACCGATCCGGATCATATCACGAAGTGGAATTTTGCCAGCGATGACTGGCATTGCCCGAAAGCCGAAAATGACGTCCGCGTAGGCGGCAAGATCAAAGCCACCATGGCCGCCAAGGATGGTTCGATGTCATTTGATTTTGAAGGCACCTACACCAGGGTTGATTACGGCGAGCGCCTCGACTATGTACTCGGCGATGGACGTACCGTTGAGGTCCTGTTCACATTCCAGAGTGATAAAATCTGCGTGATCGAAAATTTTGAAGCCGAAACGACCAACCCGCCAGATATGCAGCGTGCGGGCTGGCAGGCCATTCTGGACAATTTCAAAAAGCACGTCGAAGAGGATTGATACGGCAGTACCTTTGTCCTACAGCGGCCAACATCCGGAACTATAAACTACAGACGTAATGCCGGACGAACCGCACTCAAAACACAAAGGAAATCGTGGCCATCAGAAGTAAAATGGTTCGTCTGCTCAGGTCCCTGGGTAAGGCGTTGCTGATGGTATTATTGCTCCTGTTGGTAGTGATCCTTGGCATCCATATTCCGGCCGTACAACAGATGATCACCAGAAAGGTGGCCACTACCCTTTCGTCAAAGTTCCACACCAAGGTCAGCATCGAAAAGATCAGGTTTTCCCTCCTGGGCCATATCGCCGTGGAAGGCCTCGAAGTACAGGATACGTCTCACCTCCCACTTCTCCTTGCCGGCAAAATAAAAGTGGAAGCGGATCCATTAGACCTGCTACAGGGACATTGGATTGTCCAACAAATACTCCTTCAAGACGTTAGTGGCCATTTGGTGCAGTCTGAGGCTGGGATGAATATTGATTTTATCCTGGATGCCTTTCCATCAGATTCAGTACCTGCTACCCCGGCCTCACCATTTAATCTGAAATGCAACCAGCTGATCGCGGAGAACATCAGCTTAGAATATGTTTCCCTGACAGATCGTTTTTCCTTTCACTCCTCAATCAGTCACATACAGATGGATAGCCTTGGCTGGGCCAACCTCCCTGACCGGCTTCATGCTTCGTCCATTTCCATCGATCAGCCAACAGTCAACATCCTCTACCAAAGTCAAACTCAGGATACTACAACATCGACGGCTTCTCCGATAGCCAAATCCTTTACGCCTGACTTTGGTGCAGGCTTCGCCATCGCTCTGGGTCATCTGCAGATCAGGGAAGGAACATTTACGAGCCATCAGGATTCCATTCAGATTACGCCAACTTTTGATTTCAACCATATCAACCTCCAACACATCACTGCGGACCTGGGGCGGTCTGTATTAAGTCCTCAATTGCTGTTAGCCGCCGTTGATAGTCTTTCCATTGAGATGCCCAATTATGGAACCAGCACCCTGAAAGGAAGGCTTTCCATGAGTCCAACCTCGATGACCGCGGAAGGTCTGCATTTCACCTCTGCAGGTCATCAGCTGGATGGGTTGATCAGGGCGAACTACATCACAAAAGCACCAAGCCATGACACTTTACTGCAAGGCGATGGTGAAATCATCAGCTCGATGACTACTTCAGACCTGGCCTATTTCCTGGACAAGGATATCATGACCTATTTCAAAGGCCTGGAAAAACTCGGGCTGTCGATCACCGGCAGTTTCAACCAAAAGGACATATTTCTCGAATCATTAACACTATCTTCTAAAAATAGCCGCATCACCGGTGCAGGTCAGGTAGAAAATATCCTGACTCCAGAAAAGTTGGCCTGGAAAAACCTGCAAATCAATGCTTCGATAGGGAACGATCTTCGTAATCTCCTGACCTCCTTCGTAGATCAAGTGCCAATACCGCCTTCGATCAATATACAGATGTTGACCACCGGACATCCTGGCCGGATGTCGATGGATGGAAAAATGAATACCTCCTGGGGAAGTGCCGTTACCCGTGGTACAGTTTCACCATCCACTGGACAAATTGGTCTTGATATGCATATCATCGCACAGGATATCCAGACTGCTCAATGGCTGGAATTACCCTGGCTCGGGCAGGCCAATGCTGCGATCAACCTCAAAGGCACATTAGGAGATAAACTCGATTTGAGTATAGATGGAAAAATTCAATCCCTCGCCATCAATGGCACCACCATACATGATATTGATGTCAGCGGCGGGTATGAACAAGACATTGTCGCCGCAGATCTAGTAATTAATGATACACTCTATCGCTGTCAGATCAAGTCCGCGACCACACTGGGTGAGCCATTGACGACTATGGTTGACATCAATTTTGACTCTACGTACGCCGGACAACTGGCAGGGCTAGATTCTACTTTACGCGTCAACGGCAACATGATGGCCAAAGTGATACTGGACGATGATACCCTCGAGGCGATGGTGATAGGTTTAGGTCTGGACTTCCAAAACCAATTTGGTCAATACCATTCCGGGCGCACAAACCTGGATATCGCTGTGTCCCCTCAATCTTCGATGGGTTCGTATCAGGCAGAAGATGCGAATTTCAATCTTGAAGCTAACTTTGATCTTAGGGAAGCGACTGACATTTTCTCAGCGTGGCCCTCCCACATCCTGCTGCATCCGGATAGCCTCTTTGCCCCAAATGGCACAAGGATACTTACCGCTTCTGCTTCACTTCATAATGACAGTATATTTCATCTCCTGCCCTGGAGCATTGACACCTTTTCTGGTTTGAACTTCACTACAGCATGGAACGAACCGGATAGCCTGCTTACGCTTGACGTACAAGCCGGCAAACTCAGCGCGATGGGTTGGACCATGGATACCCTGGCTGCCCATGTACAGGTAGATGGACAAACCTCCATGGCGACCGCATCACTGGATAGCTTAGGATTAGGAACCACCACACTTGGAGATTTGTCCCTATCGCTTCAAACGCCGGGCGACACGATTGCATCCCATATCATCTTGCAAAAGGATACCACACAAATTCTTGGACTCAACACCCGTATACTGGCCTCAGGAAGTAGCTATCAGATTTTCCCGGATGCACTCATCGTGCTGGGAACGACCTTTAATGTGGATCCGAGAAATCCTATTGAGATCCGGAACAACCATATTTTCCTGAATGACTTCACCCTGGGGCATGATGATATGCACCTCAGTCTGACCGGTGACTCTTCTTCGATCAAGGCGTCCTTCGATCATGTCGACCTGTCCAGACTCAATGCTTTGTTATTTCCTGATTCGGCCTTGATCCACAAAGCTGACCTCAATGGTCACCTCGTCTATGACGCCGGCAAGCAACTTGACCTGAAAGCCAACATTGATAGCCTCATCCTGTATCATTCCCGTCCTTTCTCGCTGGCCATAAATGCAACGACCGATCTCAATGAAGTACCCTTCTCTCTTCTGCTGACCGGGGGGACTAACAAACTTGAACTCAAAGGAAAATATCTGATCGACGCGGAAACCATTGATGCTTCATTAATAACCGACATCCCCGACGCCGAATCCTTCACCTTCCTGACGAAAGATTATCTGGATACGCTTCAGGGATCCATCAAGGGTAAGGCCCACATCACCGGTCCACTGGAACAACCGGAGCTTAACGGGAAACTGTTTTTTAAGAAAATGGATATCCATATGGTCTATCCGCCCATGAATTTCTACATCCCGGATGATTCCATTGCCTTGAACCATAACGAACTTCGGCTGGATTCCTTTCGCGTGCTCGACCATGGGCAACGTCCATTGCTGATCAGCGGAAAACTGTCTACGCCGGACTACAACCGATACTCGTACAATTTTGATTTGTTTACTGACAAATATGCCCTGCTGGACAATGCAAAGGATCAGGAGGCTATCCTCAAAGGCTTGTTTATGGTGGGTACTAAAACCAATATTTCCGGAAATGAAAAAGACACGTATGTCAAATCAGATTTGAAAATAGACGCGTCCACCAACCTGATTTATACCTATCCATCTTCGGGCACTGAATTGACCAACACGAAAGGGATTATTGAATTTGTTGATCCGGCTGCTTTATCGGATACGACACTTACGGAAGCCTCAGGTGGATCCTATGATTCATTGATCGCCCTACTGCCGGATTTTGTTTTCAACTCCACCGTTAAGGTAGATTCACTGGCTACGCTGAAAATCATTGTGGATGCCCAGTCCGGTGATTACCTGGAGGCATCAGGTGGCGGCAAACTCGACATCAACTATGATCGCACCGGCAATCTGGATATGTCAGGAACATATACCGTGGTCAAGGGAATCTATCGTCTTTCGTTTTACGACCTCGTCAAAAAGAATTTTACGATCGTACCGGGCTCCTCGATCAATTGGATTGGCAACCCCCGAACCGGTGACCTGGATATTAAAGCCGTATACAATGTATCCTCCAACTCCATCGGCCTCATCGGCAATGAAATCGGTGAAAATGAAAAATCGATCTATAAGCGAACCCTCGAATATGAAATAGGGATCCATATCAAAGGCACCCTGGAAAAACCCAATGTCTACTTTACCCTCGATCTCCCCGACCAGGAAAAAGCAAATTATCCCGTCCTGGCTAACAAACTCGATCGATTGCAACAACCGGAATTTCAATCCGAACTCAACAAACAAGTATTTGGCCTGCTTGTGCTCGGTGGTTTCCTTCCCGAATCCAGTGCCTCCGATATCAATTCCAACCAGATCGCCACGACGGCTTTATACAATAGTGTCAACAGTGTACTCACTGCCCAACTCAATCGATTCGCCGGACAGTATCTCAAAGGCGTCAACATCGACGTAGGGATTCAGTCCTATAGTGATTACTCCACACCGGGCAGCAAGACACAAACCGCGATGGATTTTCGTGTCAGCAAAAGTATTTTGGATGACCGGTTATCGTTTGAAGTGGGTGGAGATTTTGATATCAACTCGGATCAGTCCGGCGCGAATACCGGCAACAATTACCGGGGCGACGTAGCCATCATCTACGACCTCACCGGTAATGGAGATAAAAAGCTCAAGCTGTTTAACAATGAAACCTATGACATCGTCTACCAGGAAATCCGGAATACCGGGATCTCCCTGATCTTTATCCGTGAATTTAATAAAGGCGAAAAAGCGAAGCGTAAAACGAAATGACCCGGTCGATCACATACGTCGTGTTATGTGCCCTGGCAAGTCTCATGGCTTGTACCGGCATGAAACATATCGAGGCGACCGATCCTCTGTTTACCGGCCATACGATCAGGTATAAGGACGATCACACCGACAAGAGGAAACTGGATCCGGTGCTTCAGAGTGTCTTCAAACCTCATCCCAATAAAAAATTCCTCTGGATGCGTCCGGCATTGGCCAGGTACAATATGATTTCTGATTCCGCACGAACAAAGCGTTTTTGGAAAAAAAGAATTGCTCCTCCGGTTCTGTTATCCGAAGTACAGCCGAAAGTAATCACGTCGGCTATGCGAGACCGTTTGTTTCAACTTGGATATTTTCAAAATGAAGTTCAATTTGACACTCTCTACAATGGCACCAGAAAAGCGAAATTCGAATACATTATCACCCACAAACAGCCTTACACCATTGGATCCGTCTCCTACCCCAGCCCTGTTAATGATCTGACGAACCAAATTGCCGACGCCAGGGACAAATCCCTGCTGGTGCCTGGCGAAGAATATACCCTCGACGCTGTAAAAAATGAACGGACACGCATTGATAATGCGTTGAAGGAAGCAGGATATATTTATTTCAGTCCGGAATTTATCACCATGCGAGCCGATAGTGCCAGTGGAGATCACTCCGTCCGCATCGCCGTGTCGGTCAAACCCGAAACACCCCCGGAATCAAAGACTGCATTTACAATACGAAAAGTGTACGTACATGATGACAATATCCTTCAGTCCGCGGAGCAGGATACGTTTGCTTTTGGCGACTACTATCTGATCACCCGGCAAAATGCAATTGAGTTTAGTACCCTGCAACAAGGTATTTTTTTAAAACCCGGAGAACTGTATGCCCGAAGCAATTACATGCACACCGTAAGATACCTCTCCGACCTGCCGATCATTCGCAATGTCAATATCAAGTTTCTCCCGATAGACAATACCGATCAACTGGATGTCATCATCTTCCTGAGCCAGCAAAAGCGATTTGCCTATACCGCTGAATTCAATACAGTATTCCGGTCCACCAACTATTTCGGGCCGGGGGCCATCTTTAGTTATACCGACCGTAATGCCAATCGAGGCGCAGAACTGCTCAAACTCAATGTGCGCGGAAGTATTGAAATGCAGATTGTCGATGGCCATGTCAATCCCGCGTATGAGCTTGGCATTGGAGTCAACTATACATTGCCCAGGTTCTTTCCGGGCTTCCTGCTCAGCTCAGATCTCAAGAGCTTGCCCAAGACCACGATCTCTGTGGGATATAATCTTTTCAATCGCCTGGACCTGTACCGGCTCAACTCCGTGGTGGCTAATCTCAAATACAGTTGGAGTAAAACAGATCGCATGGTCCACTCCTTTCATCCGATCGAAGTGACCTACACCCGATTGCCTGAGGAATCTAAGTCGGATGAATTCAATGATTATCTAGAGGAAAATCCGGGGGTGCAGCGTAGTTTTGATGAGCAGTTTATTCTTGGCATGGGATATGAATTTGTTTATCAGTCATCGCCAAATACCTCAAATGGTTTATTCTTTCGTGGTGGGGTGGATGTGGCCGGCTATGTTCTGAATTTATTGTATTCCATAGCTGATGGCCCCAAAGATAGCTTGGGGAGATACACGATGTTTGGTGTTCCTTTCTCCCAATACATCCGGCCACGGGTGGATATCCGTTACGGATTGAAGCTCGGAGCGCATTCCAACCTGGTTTCGAGATTCAGCGCCGGTGTTGGTATCCCGGCGGGCAACTCAGATATCCTGCCCTACGTCAAACAGTTTTACGTTGGGGGGACCAATAGTCTTCGATCCTTTATTGCCAGATCAGTTGGTCCGGGTAGTGAAGTACCGCCTTCTGGGTATAATGATGTGACAGGAGACATCAGGTTGGAAGGCAACCTTGAATACCGTTTCCAATTGGCCGGCATCTTGCATGGCGCACTGTTTGTTGATGCCGGAAACATCTGGCTTTACAATGAGGATCCATCCCGACCCAATGGAAATTTTACGTTCGATACCTTCCTCAACGAGATTGCGGTGAGTGCCGGGTGGGGATTACGCTGGGATTTCGATTTTCTGGTAGCCAGATTGGACTTCGGGTACACGGTGCGCACGCCATACTTGCCGGAAGGGGAACGATGGACTACAGACCTTTCATTCTGGAATCCGGCCGTCAATATTGCGATTGGATATCCATTTTGAGGATTCGTCTATTTTTTGCGACAGATGGTCAGGGTTTGGTAATTTTGAAAATCATAAAGAACAGAACCATCTTTCTTTATCGCCGGGTTAGCTGACATTTCACTTCTAAGTTTACCTCATCATGGCTCTAACTAATTCTTCCCGCCTGAAAAAATGGCTGAATCTTGGTTTGCTGCTTTTTTTTCTGATTGGCTACCTGGAATGGGGGCAAACGGAAAGTACCTATATTTTTCGAGGCGAACTGGATGTATTGCAAAAACTCTTTACCGATCCCATGTCGGTCTTGCACCCACTGATCCTGATTCCATTCAGCGGGCAACTCATTTTGTTGTTTACACTATTTCAAAATATACCGAGTCGAAGGCTTACGCTAATCGGGTTGGCCTGTCTGAGCATCCTGATCCTCGTCATCTTTCTGATCGGAGCCATGGGCCTCAATTTCAAAATGTTGGGTTCCACCATACCCTTTCTCATCACCGGCATCCTGGTCTTGAAATACAACCGGAAAAAAGAATCCACTCCTCCGGTGACCGCCGGGTGAATGATAAAATTTCGTTAAGGCGAGAGGCTGTTTGCAACATTTCGCACCTGTTTCCGTCTATAGGCCATACACAAAACTATAGACGTAACGTATGAAACTGACTACCACACTTCTTCTGACCCTGATGCTGGCCGTTCAAATCGGCTATTCACAATCCATGACCCTCGCCCTCGAAGGCGATGAATGGAAAGGGGTTGAAATGTATCCGGTCAAAGGGAAGAAAAACATTTTTGCCAAAGAAAGCCTGACCTTCGGAGACTACAAATCTGTGGCTGTAGACCGCTCCTGGACTAAAGGATACGAAGTGACTTCCGGACTGACACAAGGAGTACCAACAGATGATTTTTATACTAAAATCATCACAACGGATAAGATTCATAAGAAACAAACCTTGTATTTCTCGCTGACCGATAAGACGGGTCTGCAAAGCCAGGTCTACAGCACCACCCAATTGGATGCCAAAGACTTTAACATCGGTAATAGTCCGGTCAGCGCATTTAACCTGCTCCTGGATCTCGCCGGACCCGGGGTCTCCTCCACCAATCTTTCCTTTGCCCGTATCTATGATGGGGTCTCCGGAGAAGGATGGGATCTCTTTATCGACAACGAAGCCGCGCAGGCCAAGCCTAAATCCTATATCGGTTATCTCGCGAAGAGTGAGGACGATTACTACACCGTCGTGCCCACGTCGAAAGTAAAATCCAAAAAAGGAAAAACAGGCACCATGCCTTTTGGATCCGCCGGATTTGAAATCCGTACCAAAGACGGTGAAGCCGTTGCCGCGGTGTCCATCATTGACAATGGTGTGATCTATCTCGCGGACCGTGATCCGCAAGAACGGATATTGCTCGCTTCAGCTTGTGCGGCACTTTTACTTCGCCCCGCAGATCTCTGATCGGATTGACATTACAATAGTTTCACTCAGATCACCACTCCGGGCCAGACTGGGTAATATATTTTACATTTAGGGATGACAAAATGCATGTCCTGAAATGACTGCTTCATCCCTTCTGTTCACACCGTTTACCCTGGGGCCCCTCACCTTACGCAACCGCACTATTCGCGCCGCTGCATTTGAAGGGATGTGTCCGGGGCATGAACCTTCCGCGATGCTCATGGAGTATCACAGGAGTGTAGCGGCAGGAGGTGTTGGGATGACTACAGTAGCCTATGCATCTGTCACCAGGGATGGCCTTTCCTTCCCACACCAGATGTGGATACGGCCTGAAATCATACCCGGACTGCGACAACTTTCAGACGCCGTCCATCAGGAAGGTGCTGCGATTTCGATCCAACTGGGGCATTGCGGCAATATGGCCAAACCTTCAGTGGCAGGACGCAGGCCATTATCTCCATCCGGTGGCTTCAACATGTATGCTCCGGCATGGACCCGCAAGATGTCGAAAGATGACATCCATGCGGTTGTCAAATCATTTGGTGATGCCGTGCGTATGGTGAAAGACGCGGGATTCGATGCCGTCGAAATCCATGCCGGCCACGGCTATCTCATCAGTCAGTTTTTGTCCCCGTATACCAATCACCGCAGAGATGAATTCGGTGGCACACTTGAAAATCGCGCTCGTTTTATGCGCCTTGTCATGGACGAGGTACTTGAAGCTGCCGGAAATGAAGTGGCCGTATTGGTCAAAATGAACATGCGCGATGGCTTTTCAGGAGGCATGGAAACAGACGAATGCCTTGAAGTGGCGCGCATCCTTGAAAGTCAAGGTGTACATGCCCTGGTCCTGAGTGGCGGATTCGTGAGCAAGGCGCCAATGTATGTCATGCGGGGCAAGATGCCTGTCCGGACATTGACTCATTATATGCAAAGTCTCCCGCTCAAAATAGCTACTGGAATGTTTGCCAAATGGCTGATCCCGGAGGTCCCCTTCCGTGAAGCCTATTTCCTCGAAGAGGCGCTGCAGTTTCGGTCCGCAGTCCATCTCCCTTTGGTCTATGTCGGGGGCGTAAAGTCTCGTAGCACCGTAGACCAGGTTTTGAATTCCGGCTTTGAACTCGTAGCCATGGCCCGTGCCCTCATCAACGAACCCGGCCTCGTGCAGCGAATGAAAACCGATGAAAAGGCGGTTGGGGGTTGCGTAGCCAGCAACTATTGTATCGCCCGAATGTATTCACGTGAAATGGCGTGCCATCAACATATCCCTGACTTGCCGGTCTCCATTTTGAAAGACCTGGATCGATCTTCTGCCAAACATGTCTGACCACGAAAAACTATCACCTGGCCGTAAAGGCATGGCCCTGATCACCGGCGGAAGCACTGGAATCGGCCTTGCCCTCGCATATGAATTGGCCCGCATGGGGTATGATCTCGTTTTGGTCAGTAACGACGAAGCCGCATTGCAACAAGCCGTTGAAAAAATCAATTCCTCCTGGCCGGTACAGGTGCATACGCTTTGTTCAGAACTCACAGCGCCAGATGCACCACAACATGTATTTGAGGAAAGCCAATCTCACGGCTGGACCATTGACATTCTGATCAACAACGCGGGAATGTTTTTCTTTGGAGAAGTCGTTGAGACCGGTTATGAACGCAACGCGCAGATCATGACGCTCCATACGACAGTTCCCGTAGCGCTGTGTACACTATTTGGAAAACAAATGAAAGCCAGGCGCCATGGATATATCCTCAATATCTCGTCCATCTCGGCATGGATGCCCTATCCCGGAATCGCCCTGTATGCGGGCACAAAGCAGTTTATCAAACATTTTTCCAGATCCCTTCGAACCGAAATGCTGGAGTATGGCGTCCATGTGACTTGCGTATGTCCAGGCGCCGTTTCTACCGGCTTGTACCAGCTCGATGCCGAAGGACACCGCAAAGCCCGACGCTGGCGTGTCATGACCACACCGGAAAAACTCGCCCCGAAAATAATTCGCAAGATGTTTCAAAGGAAGGCTCTGTACATTCCCGGCTTTCTCAATCAGATCACCGTAGCTCTCGTAAGCATCGTGCCTCACGCGGTGATCGTGCAGATCCGTCGTCACTCGAAATTCCTGCCACCTGATCCTCACTGACCTGGTGCGCTTCCCTCCTGCAGTGCATTCCCGTCATGATGCGGAATACCTTAATTTTGCAAACAAAGTAAACCCAATGAAAAAATTTAAAAAAATAGGATGGGCCCTTGCGGCATTCCTGGTGCTCTTCCTGTCCTTTTATGTGTATTGGAATTATTACAATACCTACAGCGAAGGCAACCGCTCCGGCATATTGCAGAAATTTTCAAAAAAGGGAAATGTGTTTAAAACCTACGAAGGCGAACTGATCATGAGCAGTATTGCGACTACCGGCAATACCACCATCGCGTCTGAGAAATTTTTCTTTTCCGTTAAGGACGACGACCTGGCCAAGAAGATGTTTGACTTCGAAGGCAAGCATGTGACCGTGACCTATGAGCAAAAGCGAAAACACTTTTCCTGGAATGGGGATACCGACTATTTCGTTACGAGTATACGTGTAGATCAGCAATAACGCCGGCCCAATCCCTTTGCTACGCTAAGCCGATCGCCCGGCTGAACATGCGTGGATCGCCAAGGATTGGATTTTGACAAGAGGTACATTTTCGTCATCGGACAGAAATACAGCTATCTTGCAGGTCCAAATTCAATCCTCCTTTGACTATGAAATTTTCTTCCATCCTTGCGACCATGGTCCTCGTTGCTTTCGTGGCCGCTTGCAACACCCCTAAATCAGAATCTGTCGATCAGGCTGATGCCACGTTTTCCGCACTGGAAACCGGCTTGCTGGATGCGTATTGGAAACAATACCCGTCCGCCTCTATCGCTATTGGGTATGGAAAGTACTACGACAACCTGGTCATTCCATCGCCTGAAGTCTATACATCCAATATCGCGTTTACCCAACATTGGCTGGACTCCATGAAGACGATCGGCTATGATCAGTTGTCAGACAATAATAAGATCAGCTATAAGATCATCCGGAATCAACTGGAAAGCGATATCTGGTATCAATCCGTGTTTAAACCGCAGGAATGGGATGCATCACTCTACAACCTGAGCGGAGATTCCTATTACATTATCCATCAACCCTATGCCCCTTTGGATGAAAGGCTCAAGACCCTTTCCAAACGATTGGAGCATGCAGATGAATACTATAAGGCGGCTTTAGCCATGCTTCATGAGCCTACCCGCGAGCATATTGGACTATCGATCATGCAAAACGAAGGCGGACTGTCCATTTTTGGCGCCGAGCTTACGGACTCCATTGCCGTTTCAAAACTAACGGAAGAGGAGAAGGCTGCCCTACAGCAAAATGTGACCAAGACCGTAGAGGCTATCAAGGTGTATGTGGCTGAACTTAAGAAGATCCAGGCGGATCCTGATTAC
The DNA here is from genome assembly GCA_044227555.1 of Saprospiraceae bacterium. Classification (GTDB taxonomy): domain Bacteria; phylum Bacteroidota; class Bacteroidia; order Chitinophagales; family Saprospiraceae; genus Opimibacter. The sequence continues at coordinate 16,825 of JBGAWQ010000010.1, forward strand.
AAATTCCGCAACTATGCTATCGGCAAGGATCTTTTTGCCCAGAAATTTAAATACGATCTCGCGACAGACTTTACCCCGGAGGAATTGTATAACAAAGCGCAGACGGACAAGAAATACTATTACGGTCAGATGATCCATATTGCCGACACGTTGTGGACCAAATATTACCCCGGCAAAGCCAAGCCCGCCGATACGCTGGCGATGGTCCAGGCGGTCATCGATCAGATCTCCAACCAGCATGCGGCCCCTGAACATTTCTTTGATACGCTGACCGCCCAGGTGTATGCCCTCAAGAAATTTATCGTTCAGAAAGACTTGTTTGATTTTGATACCACCTATCCGATTGTGGTGCGCATCATGCCGGCCTATGCCCGCGGATTTTCAGTAGCCAGCGCGGAGTTTACCCCACCCTATCAGAAGCAAGGGGAAACCTACTATAACATCGATGATCTGACCCTGTATCCCAAAGACAAAGCGGAAGGTGTGCTGCGCGAGTACAACCGCTACTCCTCCCAATTACTCTCTATCCATGAAGCCGTTCCCGGACATTGTGTACAGGGGATCTATAACAATAAAAAGTCTCCTGATGTCGTACGTTCGGTTTTCCAAAACGGAGCGATGATTGAAGGTTGGGCCGTATATGCCGAAGCCATGATGCTCGAGAACGGATGGGGTAATCATGCACCCGAAATGGAGTTGATTCACGCCAAGTTGAAACTGCGGGAGCTGGCCAACGTGATCATCGATTACGATATCCAATGCCTGGGCAAGCCTAAGGAAGACATCATGCATTTGCTGGTCAAAGAATGCTTCCAGACCACCGCACAAGCGGAAGAGAAATATCATCGCGCGACACTTTCCCAGGTGCAGCTCTGTTCGTACTATGCCGGATCCAGTGCGATCCAGGATCTGCGTGAAGCGTATAAGACAAAGATGGGAGACGGGTACAGTTTGAAAAACTTCCACGAAACTTTTCTGAGTTTTGGCAGTTCACCGGTCAAGTACATCCGGGAGAATATGTTGAGCAAATAAAAACTGGGAATGGGTTCAGATTACCGGCGTTTTGTAAGCTGAAGCAGTGCCGGAATCATCCGGATGAATACCACAGCAATGTCTAATAATGCCTATTTTTACAATAGCGTTAAGCGAACATATAATTTGCCTGTTCGGCCCCTTTCCCCTAAAGGGCGAATAAAAGATCGGAAAGGGTTTTTAGATGTGACATTATCATATTAAACATTATTTATATATGAAACACAATGTAATTATCCTGATCGCCATCCTGACTGGTATGTCTTTGATGATGGCCTGCGCAGCTAAAGAAGCTCCCCCAACGGTGGATATGGAACAGATTAAAAAAGAAATCCAGGCCAAGGAAAATGAATATGCCTATAACTACAATAGCAGGGAAATGAAATCCATTGGATATTATGCAGAAGATGCGACCACCTTTGTCCAGAACCACGCTCCCCTGGTGGGAAAAGAAGCCATCATCGAATACCTGAAGGCCAATGAAGACAGTACTGCCCTGAAGAATATGATTTCTTTTACAACCAATGAAGTCTTTCCTTCCAGCGATGGCAACCAGGTGGTTGAAATCGGCTATTACAAAGTGGTCGATGGCGATAGCAACATCGTCAATACCGGAAATTATATGGTGCTGTTTGTAAAAAGAGATGGACGGTATGTATCCTTCCGGGATATGAGCGCCTGCGATATGCCACTTGAATAATAAAACTGCTCCACAGTATAGAAAAAAGGCTACCCTCAGAGGTAGCCTTTTTTATTTAATTCTTGCGTTGAAGACAGAAAGATCAATGTCTCCTGCCTCCGCCACCACCGCCACGGGCTCCTCCCGAATATCCGCCACCACCTGACCTTGGAGCCGAGGATGACCGGGAGTAGGACGAACTCGCTCCACGGGATGAAGAAGAGGGGGAAGAATAACTCTTGGATGGAGTAGCAGATGGAGAAGTAGTTGGTCGCGTAGATGGCGTTGTGGAGGGTCGTGTGGAAGGAGTAGTTGCCGGCCTTGTTGAAGGCGAAGTTCCTCCTCCGGTTGAAGGGCGAGTTGAGGGAGATGTGGTAGTGCCTTTGGTTGGCGTATTAGAGGGTCTTGTCCCCGCCGTTCCACCTGTAGTTGGCTTCGTGGCTGCACCGGTCGTAGGTCTCGTCCCTGCTGTGGCTCCTGTTGATGGCCGCGTTCCCGATGTACTTCGGTTGCCATAGCTTCCTTTTGACATATTATTATTGACCGTATTGGACGTATTCCTTCGGTTGTTATAATTGTTGAAATTATTCTCATTATGGATGATCACCGTGTTATGTCCTCCATGGGGGCCATAATATCCGCCGTGATATCCATGGTAGTGATAATAGTGATTGGAATGATAGATACCGACAGCCATGACGGAGAACCCAAAAAAATATGGTGGGTAATAACCATAGTAATATGGAGGATAATACGGCACATACACCGGGGAATACACATACTTAACTACCGGCGCGGATTCAACCACAATGACCTCTGTGGTAGCCGCTTTGGTTTCTACAGGGGCATCTCCCGTATACCCCGGATTGGCTGTCACCGCTGGTGCGGCAGGTTCAGGCTCGATGACATAATCCTTCCCATACAAATCCTTGTCTCCGACAATCTGCATAGTCACTTTGCCTTTGTCATCCTTGGAAAGTAATATGACGGCTACATCCTGCTTTTCCTTTTCGGTGACATCCACCTGGAGGATAAAGGTGAAATCATTTTTGTTCTGTTCGGTCAGCACCTTGATGAAATCCACCTTGCCATCCAGGTTGAGATCCAGGTTATTGATCCCGGTCTTTTCTTCATTCAGGGATTTTTCAAAATCCTCGATGGTCTTAGATTTTTGAAATAAATCCAACACCGCTACCAGGTCAAGATTATCCCCGGGCAGACCCAACAAGGTGGAATCAGATGCGGTCTCCTTTCCAGATTGTGAAAAACCGGTGGCCTGAAACAGGCAAATCAAGGCAATTATTAAAACTAAGTGACTGATTTTCATATTGTTAGAATGTGTGATTAGGCGATTTGTCTTTGCCATTGGCCAAAGTGACGTCAAAATACGGTACATCTGCTTTTTACCTCCATTGATAAACGGAATTCAAAACTATTTCGTTTCCCGCGTATGTTTATATCCGTGTAGTATTTCCGCTACCGGCATCGAGAGCCAGTACCTCGAACCTAATTTTTTCATTTATGTTTGACAAGCTATGCGTTACACACTGATCCTATTTCTTTTCCTCGTGGCTTATGGCCATACGGGAGCCCAAACCCAATCTTTCTTTGACTTCACTGTTGAGGATATTGATGGCAAAGACATTTCCCTCAGTACCTTCAAAGGGAAAAAAGTGTTGGTGGTCAATGTAGCCTCCAAATGTGGAAACACTCCACAATATGAGACGCTACAGAACCTGTATGAAAAATACGGTGCGGATGGATTTACGATCATCGGCTTCCCCGCCAATAATTTCAGAGCTCAGGAACCCGGAACGAATGAACAGATTAAGTCCTTTTGCTCCACTACTTATCATGTGACCTTTCCGATGATGGCCAAAATCTCCGTCACTGGCACCGACATCCATCCCCTGTACAAATGGTTGACCCAAAAATCACTGAATGGGGTTATGGATGCACCGGTGACCTGGAACTTTCAAAAGTTTATGATCGATGAAAAGGGACGCCTGGTCGGCATGGTCGATCCTGGTGTCTCACCGGATTGCGATAAAATCGTAAAGTGGATTGAAAACTAAGGTGATCTATTTGGGGGACAAAGGCGTCCTGGAAAAATAACTTACAGTATTCCGAAATGCCTCTTCGTGGGAGTATTTGGGTTCATACCCAAAATCCCGCCTGGCGCGTTTAGCCGTAAACGTAAAATCAGTAGAGATATATTTAACCGCAAAACGGCTGAGTTTAGGCTGATAATAATGCAAGGGACGCAGGATACGCGCTATGCCTTCTGCTATAGCCCCAAGTCCATAGGCCAACCAAACCGGAAGCCAGAAATTCCGTGGCCGGATCCTGTACCCTGCCTGTTCAATAATCGAATCAAAAAAGGTTAAGAAATTACTACCGGGACCATCGGTAATAAAATATACACGTCCTGCGACCGGAGCGTGGCTATCCCATAGTGCTCTGGCTCCCAGCACTACTGCCCAGGCCATATTCCGGACATACACATGCTGGCATTTTGACCGGCCATCCCCAATATGGATATAAAATCCACTTTTTGCCATTTTGATTAACGGAGGTATATGATAAGGATCCCCTTCACCATAGATATCGGATGGACGCAACACCATCGTTCGTAACGCGGAGCCATTGGCAGCCATGACCAACTGTTCACCGATACACTTGCTTTGACAATACATATTCAAATGTCTGGCCGGGTATGGTTGATCTTCATCTATATCCCGCAATGGCTTGCCGGTGATCACCGTGTCGAGCGAACTGCAATAGATCAAGCAGGACACACCGTTATCAATGCAAGCCTGGATCACCAGCTGCGTTCCTTCGGCATTGGTATGATATACTTCTTGCGGTAACCGCGTTCCCCAATCCACAATGGCCGCGGCATGGATCACGAGATCTATTCCCTGGCAGGTCTTGCTGATAGTCATGGGATCGCAGATATTCCCTTCCACAAATTCAACGCGGGGATCCTGAACCCCTTGATAGGGTTTGAGATCTATAATCCTGACTTTGGCAGGACGAACCAAAGCGTCGTTAGTGAGCAACTCGGCCACGATAGAACTTCCAAGGAATCCTGATCCTCCGGTCACCAGGACATTGAGGGATGGCAAAGGATCAGATGAGATTGTCATAGCATTGTAGTATACTCGTGACAATTTACTTTATAAACGGAAATCCAAAGAATGCGAAAGGAAATATATCTGGTCCGTGGTCATGACGATGAGTCCTATACCTCCTTTTCAAGGACCATCACTGCGTTAACGAATGAAGTACGCGACGCCCTTCAGCCTATGGGCTTAAAATATACGATCACCGAATCACCTCCGCCACGACGCTCCGTGATCCCTTTCAGTCGTAAAAAGATCGCGTCCATTTCCATTTACAAAGCGGATGACTTGCCGGTACAGCTATTGATGCAACATACGATGTGTAGTGGTGCCTATGCCGTTGAGGAAGCGCTTCCTGTTTCCTACACGAAAGACTGGCCGGATGGACACCCGACTCCCGGAGCCTGCCTGCTGACCCTGTTCTCCCGAAAGCCATCAATAAATCACGCCACCTTCATAGATCGGTGGCATAACAGCCATACGCCGATGTCGCTTCGCTTTCATCCATTATGGAATTACAATCGTAATGTGGTTTTGGACCAGATAAAATCCGGCTCTATCCCCTGGGAAGGTATTGTCGAAGAACAGGTCCGGACCCGCAAGGAACTGCTCAACCCGTTTAAGTTTTTTGGAAACCCGCTGGTCATACTGCCGAGAATGGTGAAGGTGTATTTGGACACCAAATCATTCATTGACTATCGCACCATGGAGACCTACCTGGCTACTGAATATGTAATGCATAGCCAGTGACCCATACCTATAAAACTAACCCTTAAGTTGGTTTTTAAATACCACTCCCTTTTTCTCCAATACCTGTTCTGAAATGGCCCATAACCTGCTCCCGTTATCCATGGCCACAGCTTTCCCATCCATCTCTTTCCGGCTCATGAGGAAAAGATAATCCAGCGGTTTATCCCTGACCTCCGGCGAGCTCGCGAAATAAACGACCGGCAGTACTGCCTGCTTTGGAGACCGAAAGAAAATCCCGAACACTACCTTGAGCAATGGCTTAAAGATCGCCGGCGACTCCCGCGCTATGTTGCTGTTGACCGGCCCCGGACAAAGTGCAAATACAGAATAATGCACAGCTCCATCTGCATTCAACCGCCGGGAAAGCTCGTTGGCCATCGTGGTCATCAACAATTTGTAGTATCCATACAAGGCTACCGTCTTGCCCATACTATATGGTTTGTAAATACCAAAACCATCCCAGTCGAAAGACTTAGGATTGCGATGACTCTCCGAAGAAACGTAAATGATACGAGGAGACTCCTTTCCATAGGTGTTAAACAGATCATGATCGAGCAGGAGCCGAACCAACATAAACTTTGATAAATAATTGACCACGAACATTTCCTCTAATCCTTGTTTCGTCTGCCGGCTGCCCCCCGGAACCACTGCCGCATTGTCAATCAAAATATCCAGCTGCACCCCACGATGAATGAGCGCCCCTACTAACCTGTTGATCGAATCCAGATCAGACAAATCCACGGGCAACATTTCAACGGCATCACTTCCGGATAACTTCCTGACTTGCTCCCCTTTCTCCGGAATACCGCTTCTGCACGCCATCCAGATGTGACCGCCACGCCTGGCCAATTGCACCGCCGCTTCAAAACCTAATCCTGAACTCGCTCCCGTAATCAGGATATTTTTTCCTGAAACATTATCCTCAGGATGTATGATGACAGGATCCTTTTGCTTTTTAAACAAATCCGTAATTCCGGCCAGGGTAGCCGTAAACGCATTGGAATATCTTTCTTTCTGTTGGCTCATTCCTGATTTACTTCAAGGTATTCAAAAAGGATGCATACATCTCTTCAATCGCCTCCATTGAAGCTATCGGTACGTGAAAATCTTCCAGCCTGTATTGATGACGACCAAAGCGATGCTGCGCATTTGCAGATTCCGTAGATGCAAATCGTGCCCGCATCTCTGGAGTCATTTCACCTGTAAGGTTATAGATATCTTCAAGCACCTTCATAGGTGCATCCACTAATGTTTTGTATTGCACATCCGTATACCACTCACCGGGAAATTGCTGCCGGAATGAAATCCCTTTAGACAGCATATACCCGGTCTTGCGCACCCAATGTTGAGCTACATCCTCCAAGGTAACCCGATCACTAAACAAGGTCTGCCCATGCGCCACCATACTGAGGAACGAAGCAAGACTCTGCCGGATATCTCGATGGGTCCATATGAAATGTACTTGCCCGAAATGCTTCTTCGCCAGATCTAAAAACTCCATGTGATGCGGACTCTTGAGTACCCATCGCTTCGCTGGCCGCTGCCACTGCAATGCCTTCAGCAATTTGACGGCATAGGCATACGCAGGAGACTGGTCGGTTTGCTCAAGCCATGCCGCATAAGAAGGCACATGCATGGTAGCCTCTGGCGTAGTACTCATAAAGGTCGTATCGAGCAACAGGATGTCTTCTTCCGGCTTCTGGTACTCCACGGGATGGATTGAAAAAAAACCAGGTGACATCAATCGCAAAGCCTGCTCACTCATTCTGGCTGCCTTGATGCGTGCAGTCATTTCATTAGGCTGATCATTTAGCGGCACCGGGCTCAAGGCTTCCCAACTATAAAGTACCCTGTTGTCTGTATCTCCTGACAACAATCGTTGCAGCTTGGTAGTACCTGTCCGTTGCAGGCCACAGATCAATTGCACCGGATACAATTCCTGCTCCAGGATCTCTGGCTTCTTTCTAAACAATTCCTCTGCCCTTAACCTTGTAGCCAGCAGGCCCTTCATCCGTTGCTGCGTGATAAACCGGCCAATGGGATGAAGGTCCGCCTCCTTTTCAATCGCATCCAGTAACCGATCTAAAGGCTCTTCCCAAAAGTCAGCCCCGAATTCGCGAAGACCCGTTTCCTTCCGGGCCATTTGGATGAGATGATCCTTCTTTAAATTGGCCTTAGCCCCAACGACGTATGCTCCGCGCCACGCTGTATTGAGTGCCCTAAACCAAACGGGCTTATGGCTGTAGCCTTCAGGGGTGACAATTCGTTGATCGTTCATATCAACTAAGGGAAGCTATAGAGACTACTTTACAATCCGGAACAACCGGTGATGCGCCCGGAGCCAAACGATACCATCTCAGGCACATGGTCCCTTCAGGATGATCGCAGGTATTGATCCAGTTGGGATGGCCCAGATCAGTATGCGACACAACCATCTGCACACTTCCATCGGCACGACGCACGGCTGAATGCTTATTGAGTGATATCTGGAAATACCGATAATCGAGGGATTCCATCCAGTAATTGTTGAGTTGGAAATTCCAGGTCTCGCATTCCGGAGGCATGAAGGTGATCACGAGTGCTTCGTCCTTTTGAAGCGACCAATAACTATGATGATAGATGATGTTGGCATCTCCACCGGCCGCATTCGATATCTCGGGATCGAACAACGGAAGTTGATTCGCATGTGCTTTAAACCCTTTGGCCCATTTGGCAAACAATGCAGGAGCCCCGGCAATAAACAATGATGCGGTAGCAAGACCTTGATCCACTTTATCTGGTGTCAATGGTGCCGGCGCCTTTCGTCCATCCAGATTTTCAATTCGCATCTCTGCGGGCTTTTCATGGGTCCGATCCAAAAAAGTTTGTCTGACCATCAGTAAGCTACTCGTCTCTTCAATTTTAAGCCAGTTTTTTCCTCTGCGCTCTTTACTCATGATGATTTCAAAACGACCATCGGGCTCGATCACCAGATCCTTATCCTCCAGCACGCCGCACGGAGCCATTCCACCGGGTGTGCCATAGGTTCCGTTTTGCGTAAAGAAGCCCAGGTAATCTATGGTATTCCGCATGCCGGTGATTCGATATTCATATTGACCACTGATCTGGGCATTGAGGTAGTAGTTATCCGGATTGTCTGCGCCTAACTTGACGGTCTCATGCACCATGCGGCGTAATTCCGGGAAAGCAGGATCGCCATATTCCACATAGGCTTCGAGGGCTGCGCGGGTGAGTCTGGTCAGATACCGGACACCTTCTGCTTGTTGAAAGGGATCTTGTGGAGCACCGGGATACACCAATGCGGCGCCTGCAGATTTGAGATGGTCGCAAAATTCCTCCCAGGCCTTGCCGGAAGTAATACGCCTGGCATGAAGATCCGATTCCGTTTTGCCGGTCATCCTCAACCAGAACCGTCTGATGCGCTTTAGTACATTCAGTATAAAAAAAAGGATCTTTCCCATACTTTCCTATTGATCAAACCGGAGCCATTTTACTCAGCCCCTGGTAAAAGTAAACATAGCCCTTTCTCCCGGCTTGTTCGAATTCAAATGTATATTTTCACGGTTCTGATTCGAGAAATAGTATTTCCATGCCGACCCACTATACATTTTGCCGAATTTGTGAATCCCTCTGCGGACTCAAGGTGACGACCGAAAACGGCAAGGTAACCGACATCGCGCCGGATGATCAACATGTAGCTACAGGTGGATTTAGTTGCGTGAAAGGCCTCAGGCAGCATGAGATGTACCAATCTCCGGACCGGCTTAAACATCCCCTTAAACGTATGCCTGATGGGTCATACGAGAAAATTTCCTGGGACAAGGCGCTTTCCGAAATCGGTGCTAAAGTCCGTCAACTCCGAAAAGACGACGGTCCGGATTCCATCGGCATGTACGTTGGAACGGCTGCAGGGTTTGGCGTACTTCATCCCGCATTTGCGCAGGGCTTTATGACCGGGATTGGCTCGAAGAGCATGTATGCATCAGCCACCCAGGATTGCTCCAACAAATTTGCGGTATCACGGCATCTGTATGGTTTTCCATTTACACTGCCCTTTCCGGATATTTCAAAGACCAACTGCCTTATTGTTGTGGGAGCCAACCCGGTGATTTCCAAATGGTCTTTCCTCCAGGTGCCCAATCCTTCGGAGAAACTGAAGGAAATGGAAGCCCGCGGCGCAAAATTGTATTTCATCGATCCCCGCAAGACCGAATCCGCAAGCATAGCGGGAACACATGTCTTTATACGACCAGGCACCGATGTATTTTTCTATCTGTCTTTTTTAAATGAATTGATCAGGCAAGGAGGGATAAGAAAACAAGTCGTAGATCAATTTATGAGCGGCCTGGATGAGATCATCAAACTCGCTGAAGCATGGCTTGCCGAAAAAACCGCTGAGGTCACTGGTATTGCGCCATTGCAACTCAAGACCATGGTCCGGGACTATATCCAGGCTGATGGTGCCGCCTTGTATTGTTCGACCGGGGTCAACATGGGAGGCAATGGAACACTGGCCTTTTGGATTCAGGAAGTGATCAATGCCATCTCAGGCAACCTCGATCGCGAAGGTGGATTGCTGGTAGGCAAGGGCATCATCGACTTCATCCGCTTCGGTGTTAAGAACGGTATCCTGATGCGCAATGACGTGTCACGGATCGGAGGTTTCTCTTCCGTGAATGATGCTTTCCCCGGCGGGATATTGGCGGATGAAATTATGACCCCCGGCCCCAAGCAAGTCAAGGCTTTGTTTGTCACCGGTGGGAACCCGCTGATCACCATGGCCAATTCACAACGGCTGCGGGAAGCTTTTAGAAAATTGGAGTTACTCGTTTGCCTGGATATATATCAAAACGAAACCTGCTCTGAAGCACATTACGTGCTCCCTTGCACGGATCCTTTGCAACGGCCCGACCTTCCTTTCATTTTTCCATTGATGCTCGGCCTCCAGCACAAACCTTATCTGCAGGCCACGCAAGCCATCACGCCTGTGGAAGGGGAACAGCGCGATGAAGCAACGATCTACCTGGATCTTGCCCGTGCTTCCGGGGTTTCTCTCTTTGGATCAACAACCGGTCAATTGTTTTTTGAAACGATCCGACGATACCATTCCCTGAGAAAAAAAGGAAAATATCCAGGACTCCCACAGGAATCTATCCTCAATGGCATCCTCCGCTTGTCCCGCCAGGCATCCTTTAAAAAATTATTACGCGCACCCCACGGGACGCTTCGGCCTGACCATGCACCGGGTTCATTTTTGGGCAACCGGATCATGACCGATTCAAAGAAAATGGAACTGGCCCCTCCAGCCTTTATCGAATACGCCCGCAAGCTGAACGAAGATTTCAGAAAGGAACTGGAATACAAGGACCACTTCAAACTCATCACCCGGCGGGCGGTGACTACCCACAACTCATGGACGCACAACATCGACCGGATGCTGGCCCATGGACGGGACACCAATTATGCGTATATGAACAGCGCGGACATGAAGGAGATGAATGTGGAAGAAAACGACCTGGTCGATATCACCTCTGAGACCGGCACTATCCGCATCCGGGTAAAGATCCTGGATACCCTGATCCGAAAAAGTATCGCCGTACCCCATGGATGGGGACATCAACACGCCAAGGGTTTGTCGGTGGCCAACAAGACCTCCGGTGTCAACGTCAATATCCTTGCCGCAGATGGACCGGAACGAATTGACCGGCTCTCCGGCATGGCCCACCTGACCGGCTTTATCGTCGATGTCAAACCTGCCGCCGGCACATTACAACATACCTGGTCAGGGGTGTGAAAGGAGGAATGAGGAATAAGGAATTGGGAATTAGGAGCTAGTAGTCCCCAGGATTGCGGAGCAAACAGGGGAACTGCTGAACGCAGTGAAGCAGAGGGGCTGCGAAGGTGGTGAATGCAATCTGTATCTAAGATTAAGGCCAGGGTCCAGGTGTTGAAATAATCAGCCTCGTCATGGGCGAGGTGCTAGGTGGGCTTAAAATCTCCCTCCTCAACGCCCATCGGGTAAAGATTGGCCTATACAAAACCTGGATCCAAAGCAAAGTATTGGGCTGAATTGGCACTAGCTTCAAACTTATTGAACCCATACCTCAGGAGTAGAACCATCCATGGACTTTGAGATGCTATTCAAGTGCCCTTTCACATGGCTGATCTCTTGTTGACGAGCGATAATGCTATGGGTAAATCCCTGCTTCAGGCCATGCAGCGCTCACGGGCGGGACAGTATCTCTTCGTGTATCAGGCAAAAGGGTTAACTTACTTTACCTGCTATAACATCCCGGATCAGGCTTCAAAACGGATAAACCATGAAACAGGTTCTCCTCCTCCTGTTATTTATTACCGGTTATGCTGACGCCAATGCCCAGGCATGGATGAATCGTCCTTACCTGACCTCTTCCGGCAAGTCAGGCCAGGAAACCGTCCCCAATTTCTATGATATTCAAAAGGCTTTCCAGCGGTACGAAAAGAAACAACTGAAAGAACTGCGTCGCAAAGACCCTGCAGGCGGAGAAGAAGAATCCGAAGGACTGTTTCCCGGCCAGGCGCAATACAAACGCTGGGAATACATGATGGAACCACGCGTCTATCCTTCCGGTGATATCACGCTGCCTGCCACCGCTGCCGAAAAATTCAAAACCTATTTATCCTCCAAAGATTATCAGCAAGCCACCTCGCATTCCAGGACGCCCACCGCTGCATGGATGCCTCTGGGACCAACAGGATCAGTGACGAATGGAGACTATCCCGGAGCAGCAAGGGTCAACTTCCTGAAATTTGATCCGAATAACAGTAACATCATGTGGACCGTATCTCCGCTGGGAGGACTCTGGAAATCCACGGATGGAGGGTTAAACTGGACGACCAACACAGACCAGCTTCCCATCATCGGATGTACTGATATTGCGATTGACCCTTCAAACACACAGATCATGTATCTCGCCACAGGCGATGCCAACGGAGGCAATTCGCAACTCACCATGCCATCCGTCGGTGTGCTGAAATCCACAGACGGCGGAGCGACCTGGCCTGCATCGAGTAACACGATGAATTGGCAACTCAGCTGGAACCGATCGATCTACAAACTCCTGATTCACCCCACAAGACCGGATACATTATATGCAGCCACGACGGCAGGGATTTATCGCACATTCAATGCGGGAACCACCTGGAGTGTAGTGCAGGCAGGATCATTTACAGACATTGAATTCAAGCCCGGAAATCCTTCTGTCATCTATGCTGTAGCTGGAGTGTTTACGGGAGGTACCTTCTACCGGTCTGATGATAACGGAACAACATTCAATATCATAACAGACGGACTCCCGCTCAGCACGGAAGTGGCCCGTATGGAAATTGGCGTAACGCCTGATGACACCAACTATGTCTATGTAGTGGCCGTCAGAAAAAATGTCTACAATTTCTATGGCTTTTATCGTTCGACAGATGGTGGCTCCCATTTCTCATTGCAATCCAACAGCCCGGAAATACTCGCGGAAGGTGGATCCAACCAAGCCTGGTACAACCTGGCAATGGCCGTCTCGCCTTACCACCGGGATACTATTTTAGTGGGCGGCACGAATATATGGCGCAGCACCAACGGCGGTGTCAACTGGGTTAAACATACCAGCAAGAGCGGGGGGTTCATACCTTATGTTCATGTGGATCATCATGCGATCACCTTTTTTCCCGGAACCGATTCGGTCTATTATTCAGGCAATGATGGTGGATTGTTTAAAACGAGCAACTACGGCGAAGACTGGGCCCCTATGAATGAAGGGCTGCAGATCGCCCAGATGTATAAATTCGGCATTTCCCCGCTTGATCCGTATACGATCCTCACGGGACATCAGGATATGGGAACGCAAATGATGCAGGATACGGACTGGACCATCTTTACCTACAATACCGGGGACGGTATGGAATGTATTTACGAACACGATAATGACTCGATCCGTTATCTCGCATCCAATTGGGGACGTGTCATCGTGACGTACAACAATTATCCACTTTACAATGTCGTAGCCACCTATGGAGGCACCGGGGTCAATGCTTATGGCAATTGGATCACACCTATTGTCATGCATCCACAACAGGATTCCACGCTGCTCATTGGCAAAGCGCAAGTGTGGCGCACCACCAATGGCGGACAGAGTTTTAGCCAGGCTGGAAATGTAACCGGAGGTAGTGGTAATGTCGCCGCATTGGCTTATGCCCCTTCCAACCCTAGCTATATCTATGCCTGCAAATCCAACCGGGTCTTTGTAGCCACCGATGGAAACACATTTATTAATAAGACCGGCACTCTGCCGGTAGACTCAGCGATGATCACCAACATCGCTGTCAGTCCGACCAATCCAAAACAAGTTTGGGTCACCTTCTCTGGATTCCGGGTGACGGTCAAGGTTTGGTATTCTCCTGATGCAGGCGACACGTGGACCAACTACTCGACCGGTCTTCCCAATCTACCTGTCAATTGTATAAAATATCAGGACGCTTCCAATGACGCCCTGTATGTAGGCACTGATATCGGCATCTATTTTATCGACCGCACGTATACTTCATGGCAGCCGTATTTCACCGGGCTTCCTCGTGTTGATGTTCAGGAACTCGACATCTCGAATTCCATCAGCAAAATCCGCGCGGCAACCAATGGTCGCGGTCTCTGGGAATCCAACCTGGCCGTTCCGATACCAACTGTATTTACCTGGACCGGGAGTATTTCTCCAGACTGGAACCACCCGGACAATTGGAATCCAGCCGGTGTCCCTACCGCCAGGCAAGATGTCATCATCCCCGATGTCAATCCCCCTTTCTTCGATCCCATCGTCAATGTCACCGGCCTCGCCTGTCGCGATCTGACCCTGCAGCCCGGGGCGAACATGACCGTACCGAGCGGCATCATCTTTACGACAGAAAAGGACTAAATGCTTTCCCTCTTGCTAAGCGGGATCGTTTCATCGAAAATAGAAGCGAAGGAATCCCTATAGCCCACCATCATTCGAGAATATGGCGCACGGAGGCACGGAGAGCACGGAGACAAGATTTCATTTAGGAGCTCATTACTCCATCACTCCATCACCCCATCCCTCTCATCAAGAGGGATCGTTTCTAGGCAAGTAGAAGCGAGGGAGTTCACCCCATGTCTTAAGCTAATCTTAAGCAACCCTTCACCAGCCCTTAACCCCGGGGCCGCAATCTTTGCATCCTAAAACAGACTTACCATGTTATCAGCAACGCACCTGCACGCCATGATCGTGCATTTTCCCATCGCCTTGATCTTTGCCGGATTTCTCTCTGAGATCATCGCATTATTTACAAAGAAAGAATTCTTCAGACAGGCGGCCTTCTATCTTTTACTCCTGGGAACCGCTGGGGCCGTAGCTGCCTACCTGAGCGGAGAAAACGCCGGGGAAGGCATAGAAGAAGGCCCGCTTGAAGGTCCTATGGATCTGCATGAAGATGCCGCACTCATCACGATGTGGCTATCCATAGGGCTCGCGGCATTTCGGGTAGCGATACAATATTTCAAACTCAATCATGGGTGGACTAAACTGGTTAGCATCGTAGCGTTCGCAGCCCTGATTGGTTCAGTATCCTATACCGGCTACCTCGGAGGTCAATTGGTGTATAGCCATGGCGCCGGTGTTCAATTGGTCATGCCCGGAGTGAATGCCGGTGATGGTGGCGGTGGCGAAGCCGAAGCGGATGATTGACACACCGTATCTTTACACCTGACCATATTGTCATCCGCACATGCGCATCCTGATTGTTGAAGACGAAATCTCCATTGCCAAATTCATCATTGAGGGATTGAAGGAGGAAGGTTTTGCGGTGGATATGGCGGATAATGGAAAGAAAGGACTGCAACTGGCCCTTGACAATCTGAGTGAATACGATGTGATCCTCCTGGACTGGATGCTTCCAGGCATGAGTGGAATAGACATCTGCCGGGCAATCCGGAAAGAAGACCAAAGCATCCCCATCATATTTCTCACCGCCCGCGACACCGTGGATGATGCGGTCTTCGGACTCGAGTCGGGTGCCAATGACTATATCCGCAAACCCTTTTCGTTTGAGGAACTCCTGGCTCGCATTCGCGTATTGATGCGCTCCAAACAACAAGCATTGCACGTTTTCTCGACCGGTGATATCATCCTGGATGTTGACAAACACACCGTAACCAAACAAGGCCTTCCGGTTGAACTCACGCAAAAGGAGTTTGCTTTGTTTGAATTCCTCTTGCGCAATAAGGGCAAAGTCTCACGCCGGACCCGCATCATCGAAAAAGTATGGGATATCCATTATGATCATGATAACTCAGTCATCGATGTCTATATCAATGCCCTTCGCAAAAAACTTGATACTCCTGGCGATCCATCACTGATCACCACCATACGTGGCGTGGGATACAAAATTGAGGATCATCGATGAGCCTCAGATTCAAAAACCGGATTGCTTTTTTCAACACGCTGGCCGCTGCATTGATTACCGCCCTGGTGTTTGGTGTGATCTATGTCGTCGTCCTCAAGACCGGCTATGACCATCTCGACAAAGACATCCTCACGGAAAGAGATGAGGTCATCAACAATCTCGACTGGCATCGGGACTCCATCATCATCAATAAAATGCCGGAATGGGACGAAGCCGAACATAATAAAATCGAAGTCAACCCCACATTCCTCCAGATCGTAGATCTCAACGGTCGCGTAGCTTTTCATTCTAAAAACCTGCTCAACGACCGCTTTCCTTATCATCCGGGCATCAAGCAGGCTTTCTTTTACAATGATACCCTCAGCGATCAGAAAATCCGGTTAGGACAGTTTCCCATCTTCAACGAAGACAATAAGGTCATAGGTCAACTCACCATCGCGATCTCCCGCCAGGAATCGTATATCATGCTGCACAACCTGATATGGGTGCTGATCATTGCGTTTCCCATGGTGCTGATCGTTTTGTTTGCAGCATCCTCATTCGCCGCATCGCGAGCTATCGCTCCGGTGCATCAACTCATACGCACAGCCTCCGGCATCAGCGATACTACGTTGGGCACCAGATTGGACCTGCCTCCACGCCAGGACGAACTCTATGAACTCACGCAAACGATCAATGCCCTGCTCTCCCGTATAGAGATCAGCCTGGTCAAACAAAAGCAATTCACCAGTGATGCCTCGCACGAGATCCGCACACCGCTATCAGCGATCCGTGGCACACTCGAAGTCCTCGGACGAAAAACCCGTGACCCTGAAGTATATCAGGAAAAAATAAAGGAAGTCATTCAGCAGGTGGATCGCCTGGATGCCTTGCTGGACCAATTGCTTCATCTGGCGCGTATCGAATCAGGTGCTACCGCAGCGCATACCGAAACCATCCAATTGGAAAACCTGCTCGACGCGCTTCGGGAAAACTGGAAATCTACAGCTTCAGAAAATAATATAGCGGTAGAAGTAAATGTCCCCGGTAATACATTCATCCGGGCCGACAAGTTGTTTCTGGAAATCATGCTCGACAACCTGGTCAGCAACGCCATCAAATATGGCCAGCCCAATGGGCATGTGATCATCTCCTGGAATGCTTCATCCCGATCCCTGCTGATCAAGGATGATGGACAAGGTATTCCTTCAGAACACCTGCCTCATATTTTTGACCGCTTCTACCGGGTTGATGCGTCAAGAAGCTCTGCCATCAAAGGCATTGGCATTGGTTTGTCCATCGTCAAAAAGCTGGCCGATCTCCAGCACATCCGAATCGATGTGGAAAGTGTGGAAAATACCGGCAGCACTTTTACCCTCGGGTTCCCAGCCTGATCCTTACATTTTTTTTCTTAAGCCGATTTTAAGATTGCGTAAAGAAAGATCAAAGGTGTACCCCACCATCTTTGACCCGTTCAATCTATTTACACACTTTTTAAATATCAGAAATAATGAAATGGTTAATGTCCGTATTCGCAGGTGCACTCCTGGTGATGATGATCACCTTCATGTCTTGCACCAACAACACACCACCACAGAATGAAATGCAGCAACCTGTCCCTCCCGCTGAACAGCAGGCCAATCCTGATCAGGCTGGAAATGCTGCAGGTGAAGCAGAAGACGATGACGACAATGATGAAAATAAAGGTGGTCAGAAAAATGGCACTACAACAGTAAACGCCAAGGCTACCAATTTTCAAAATCTCCAGGACGCCTTCAAAGGGGAGACCACCGCAAGCGCCAAATACGCCGCATACAGTAAAAAAGCTGAAGAAGAAGGACAACATGCGATAGCCATGCTCTTCAAAGCCGCATCGGCTTCTGAAAAAATTCATGCCAACAACCACAAAGCTGTTTTGGAAGATGCAGGACAAACCGTACCGGTGATTACACCCCAGTATACTGTAGGCACTACCCGCGAAAATCTCAACGATGCAATCCAGGGAGAAACGTATGAAATCACGACGATGTATCCACAGTTTATTCGCGTCGCCAACGGTATAGGAGATCAGTTTTCACTAGCCAGTCTGAACTACGCGTACAAAGTCGAACAAAAACACAAACCGCTATACGAAAAGGCGCTCGCCGCACTTGACGCAAAGACCGCCAACTCACTACCGACTGTATATTATATCTGCCCTACTTGTGGCAACACCTATGAGAAAACCGCCCCCAAACGTTGCGGTATATCCATGACCAGCGCGGAGAAATTTATCAAAATTTCCTCGCCAGCATCCTCTTAAAGATTTTGGTGTGGGTTTTGGGGCTCCGGAGCGATCCGGGGCTCCTCTATTTATAGTCTGCTATACTATAGTGAAAAACGACATCGTTGTAAGGAAACACACCAGGCAGGTAAACGTCCTGCTTCCCGAAGTAACTTATTTTTTAATCTTTAAATGCTGGACCATGAACCGGATTAATTTTTTGTTGGTGTGTTGCGCTCTATTCCTCTTATTGCCCGTTCTTCCTTCGTGCGAAAAAGAAGGCCGTGAAAATGAAACCAAAATCAGCGCCTTCGGATCTTCTGAAAGCCATAATACAGGTGAGAATTGCATGCAATGTCACGTAAAGGGCGGCGAAGGCGAAGGTTGGTTTACCGCCGCAGGCACTGCTTACAACAGTAATCAATCTCAAGTC
The DNA here is from genome assembly GCA_044227555.1 of Saprospiraceae bacterium. Taxonomy (GTDB): domain Bacteria; phylum Bacteroidota; class Bacteroidia; order Chitinophagales; family Saprospiraceae; genus Opimibacter. The sequence goes on from JBGAWQ010000010.1 coordinate 35,529, forward strand.
TTTCCTAATGCCACTGTACGACTCTACACCGGTCCGCAAGGAACAGGCACATTGGTACATACCATCTATGGTGACCGTCTGGGCAATTTCTACACGACAGAGAAAATAGATTATTCAGATGGTCTCTATCCCGCTATTGAAGGATCGACCGGTACCCAATACATGCCGGATCCCATAACGCATGGAGATTGTAACAGCTGCCACGGCAATTCGACAGACCGGCTTTGGGCCAGATAAAGATCCTCTTCTTTCATCGTACTCACAGATACGACATCACTATATGATGGTATCATCGGGAGATATGACGCATATCATATCTCCTGTCTTTATTTGAGCCCATTTAGTCTCTAACTTTATAACTAGGGACTGACTGGATGGATGTGATTTGAAGTAATCAAAATGTTGAAATCATGAGTAAGATCAAACAAACGAAGGAGGTCGCAACATCTAAAAATCATGATGTGCCTTCCTTTTCAAAACATGCCACACTCCAGGAGCGCTATGCAGCCGGAAAAACCCTAAGGTCATTCTGTGCAAGGGACGCTCATGATGCATGGAAAGTGACCAGGAACAGAAAAGAGGTCATCTCCCTCATTGAGGCCTCTGAAAAAGGGCGCGTGGAATCGCTTATCCCTTTACGCCATGGGAGAATGTCGCAATCTCCCTTTACTTTTTACCGGGCGGGAGCATTGTTGATGGCCCACGACCTGGCAAAGACACCCAATACCGCTTATAAGCCTCAGATCTGCGGTGACTGCCATCTTTCCAATTTTGGAGGATTTGCAACGCCCGAACGCCAGATTATTTTTTCTATCAACGATATGGACGAAACACTGCCTGCTCCATGGGAATGGGACGTCAAACGGCTGGCTACGAGTTTTGTCATTGCCTGTCGCAACAATGGACTCAGTGAAAACACTGCACAGGATGCGGCCCAACTATGCGTGCAATCCTACAGACAGCACATGGCCGGCTTCAGTACGATGAAGCAAATGGAACTTTGGTATTACATGATTGATTCTAACACGCTGATCGCCGATCTGGATGATCCTGATGTACGCAAGCGAGCGATCAAACGAATCGAGAAGGCCAGGGAAAGTCAAATCACCGATGATGTATATCCTAAACTGACCGCCAAAGAAGGGGAAATCATCTATATCAAAGACCAGCTTCCAACCATTTTTCATTGGGAAGGCCATGAACCCGGAGAAATCAATGAACTGGTCAAATTTGCTTTTCGCGGGTATCGGGATTCACTCAGCCCTTCCTATCAGACGCTACTCGATCGTTTCGAAATGAAAGACGTGGCTATCAAGGTGGTCGGTGTAGGTAGCGTAGGCACCTTATGCTGGGTGCTCCTGTTGATGGCCACAGAACATGACCCCCTGTTTCTCCAGGCCAAACAAGCCGGCCCATCCGTGCTTGAAGCCTATGCCGGACGATCTGTATTTGATAACCACGGCCAGCGCGTAGTCAATGGTTATCGCCTGCTTCAGCCTGCTTCAGATATCTTCCTGGGCTGGACAAGAGGTCGCCAGGGCCGCGACTTCTATTTCCGCCAACTGCGGGATATGAAGATCAAGATATTGGTTGAAACATTTGGCAAGTCCGAGATGAACGTTTTTGCCGATTGGTGCGGCCAGGCCCTTGCCCTCGCTCATGCCAGAGGGGGAGATGCAGCATTACTTTCCGGATATATGGGTAAAGGGAATGCCTTTGATAAGGCCGTCGCCAGATTTGCCGTTGCCTATGCGGATCAAAACGAAAGCGACTACGAGGTCTTTATGCGGGCTATTAAACAAGGAAAACTCAAGGCAGAATACGAAGCCCCTGAAGCCTGATCGGCTAGGTTTGGAAACACTAAGCAGACTGAAGCATCAATTGGTGCCCTCTTCCTCCTTCCGCTTGTTGATCTCATCCCGGATTTTGGCCGCCTTTTCATAATCCTCCTCTCCGATCACCTTATCCAACATGGCGGTAAGATCATCGAGTGAATACTCCGAATATCCGCGACGGCGACGTTTAGGTTTGGTTTCTTCCTTGACCTCCTCCGATTCGCCGGGCAATGGTTCTTCGATCCGCACCCCGGCAGCATCAAGGATAAAATCATAGGTAAAAATCGGGCAGCCATACCGAACCGCCATGGCAATGGCATCCGAAGTCCGGGAATCGATCTCAAACTCCCGTCCGTGCTGATTGCATACGATACGGGCATGAAAAACACCCTCGACCAAGTTGTTGATGAGAATCTCCGTGACCTCGATTTCGAAGGTATCCAGCGTGTTTTTAAGAAGATCATGGGTCAATGGCCGCGAAGGCACCATGCCCTCCATGGCCACCGCAATGGCCTGAGCCTCAAAGCCTCCGATAACGATCGGCAACCGCCTGTTGCCATCCGCCTCTCCCATGACGACAGCATAATTACTGGATTGGGTGACACTATGGGTCAGGGTGACAATATAGAGTTCAATCTTTTCCACGTAGGCCTTCTATAATCTCGAAATATAGATAAAAATGCGGATTGACCCGACTTGGTTCAATCCGAATAGTGTTTGTTTAAAGGATTAATTCAATTAGTGATGTGCAGCTTTGTATTGCTTCACAGCCTCCGTGAGCCGGGGTACAATATCAAACAAATCTCCAACTACCCCATAATCGGCCGCCTTGAAAAAAGGAGCCTCCGGGTCTTTGTTGATGACCACGATGACCTTAGAACTATTAACCCCGGCAAGATGCTGAATAGCCCCCGAGATTCCAATAGCAATATAGAGATTGGGACGTATCGCTATCCCTGTCTGGCCCACATGCTCATGATGAGGTCTCCAGCCACTATCTGCCACCGGCCTGGAACAAGCCGTAGTTGCACCGAGTGCCCCAGCCAATTCTTCAACAATACCCCAATTGGCAGGATCCTTCATCCCTCTGCCGGCCGAAACGACAATCTCAGCTTCAGGCAGCGGGACGATACCTACTGACCGATGCACCTGCGTGACTTTAGTCTTGATGGCAGGTATCTCAACCGTCACCGATGTCACCGCGACATCACTTCCTCCAGCCACCGGCTTGAGGGTGTTTCCGGCCACCACCAATACGGCTATCGCACTATCCATTCTACAGGTGGCATATGCTTTTCCGGAAAAAAGAGCCCTGCCCACATACATCTTTCCATCCTTCCACTCGGGCAATCGATTGACCCCACCGACCACTCCAGCTTTCAGCTTGATGGCGATCAGGCCAGAAACACTCTTGCCATTGGCACTGTCTGGCAATATCACTACGCTTGCATTCTTATCAGAAGCAACCTTGCTGATGATTGATGCATACGCCTGGCTATCAAAAGAGGCTAACCGATCATCATTGACCTGGAATACCGCATTGGCGCCAAACTGTCCCAGACGTCCCGCATCACCGGCTTGTCCGATCACTATTGCTCCACATTGTACGCCCCGGTCCGCGGCTATTTTCGAACCAAAATAAACCGCTTCGAGCGCTGACTTCTTCAACTTGCCATCCTGCGTTTCAGCAAATACCAATATCATGAGATGCTTGTTTTAAGGTTTGAAAATTTTCGGGGGTTATATCACTTTGGCTTCTTCGTGCAGCAACCTGACCAGTTCCTCCATGTTGGCCGGATCTATCATCTTGACGGCGGTCTTAGCGGCTGGAACGCTAAATTCGGTGTGCACCGCCAACGCCTCGGTAGCCACTGGGGCCATGACCTGCAAAGGTTTGGTTTTGGCAGACATAATCCCTTTCATATTAGGAATTCGCTGTTCTGCCATGCCTTTGGACGCCGAAACCACAAAAGGCCCGGTGACTTCAACCTCTTCTGTACCACCTTCAATATCACGGGTCACCAATGCCGTATCCCCATTGAATGTCAAATGACTGGCATGGGATACAAACGGCAGATCAAGCAATCCCGCAACTAATCCTCCCGTAAGGGATCCATTATAATCGATGGTCTCTTTCCCCAGAAAAATAAGATCATAACCCGCGCCGGCTGCATGAGCAGCAATCTGCTGAGCCACTACGTATGCCGATTCGGGATCGATATCTACGCGGATCGCATCATCAGCCCCAATCGCCAGCGCCTTACGGATCGTGACATCATTGGCGGCAGGACCGCAATGAATAACCGTGACCGTGCCTCCCTTTTCTTCTTTGAGTTCCAGGGCACGCACGAGGGCATACCACTCATCATAAGGGTTCATGATAAAATTGACCCCGGCGGGATCAAAAGATTTCCCCCCATCCTTAAATGCTATCCGGGCTGTAGTTTCCGGAGTCTGGCTGATTGCCACCAAGATTTTCATATTGAGCGCTGATTATCTTTTCAGGGGGCAAAGGTATTGAAAATTGCCCTTTCAGGCACGGAACCCATGATGATCAACAATACCCATCTCCGGGAAAATACCATCCAAATACCCCATACATTTGCCCGCATGAGCGACAAAATAGCCCAACTGGAAGCGATGCTGGACGAGCGGCCCGATGATCCATTTATCATCTACGCCCTGGCCCGGGAATATCAACAACAACCGGCTGGCACCATGCAAGCCCTGCTGATGTACGAGCATCTTGTCAATCATCACCCGGCTTATATGGGAACCTATTACCACTATGCCAGGCTGCTATACTCGATTGGAAACCAACCCGAAGCGATCCGTTTGATCCATCTCGGGATCGAACAAGGAAACCAGTCCGGAGACAGACATGCAACCTCCGAACTCCAGGGCCTGCTCATGCAATGGACCGCTGGAATGGATGATGAAGATTAAATTGGAATTTCGCCCCGAAACACTTCAACCGCCGGGCCTGTCAGTTTTACCGATCGGAATTGCTCCGGACCGATCCGCTCAAAATCAACCTGTAGATCTCCACCTTTCGCGTGCACTTTCCAGGATGAAATGGGTTGCCCAGACCGGCAAGCAGAAGCTATAGCCCCGGCTACTACGCCTGTACCACATGCAAAGGTCTCGTCCTCCACGCCCCGTTCATAAGTGCGAATGTCAATCTCGCCTGGTGATATACTTTCAACAAAGTTGACGTTGATGCCCTCCTCCACAAAGCGGGGGCTATTCCGGATAGACTTTCCTTCAGCAAAGACATCGATCAACGCAATGTCATGACAAAACCCAACATAATGAGGTGACCCGGTGTGCAATACAGCAAACGCCTCATTCCATTCTACATGATCGATATCCTTCATGGAGATCTGGATCTCCCCGTCTTCAAGGACGATTCCGTCATGCCAGCCATCGGTGCCTAAAAACCGGCATCGGTCTCTGATTACCCCTAAGGACGAGGCGAAAGCAACAATACATCGACCTCCATTACCGCAAAATGTGCTTGTTCGACCATCGGAATTGTAATACCGCATGAAAAAATCTGCTCCATCACGACCATGCTGCAGGAAGATCATCCCGTCTGCACCAATACCAAACCGCCGATGACAGGCAAGGGCAATCCACGCCTCACTGACCCTGGGTTCCCAGAGGCCATCCCGGTCATCGACCATGATGAAGTCATTGCCGGCACCATGGTATTTGGAAAAAGGAAGCGTTAACATCTACCCCATTTTAAGCTTGTACTGCAAAACTACAGGAAAGGCTTCCGAATAAACCATCCCCGCCAAACAATGTTTTATGTCCTGACACAGTTTTCAAGTATATTTCATTTCGAAATCATCTGCCCCTATGAAAAAATACGCACCATTTGTCGTGACAGGATTGCTGAGTGCCGGTCTTGCCCTGGGTTTGTTTTCATGGATCTACAAGCCTACACTGCAAACCGTCTCCACCCAGCCCCAGTCCATCCTGACTAATTTTTCTCCATATCAAACGGACTATACAGCTATGGCGCCCATGGGCAGTCCTGACCTGGTGCAAGCTTCTAACCGGGCTAAACTGGCCGTGGTTTATATTGAGTCTGAAGCTGAAGATGGCGGCCTTTATTTTGGCAGGCACTCCCGGGAAGCCAGTACGGGTTCAGGTGTGATTATTTCAGACAATGGGTATATCGCTACCAACCATCACGTAGTCGCAGACGGCTCGTCCTTCCAGGTCCTGATGGATGACGGTCGTGAATTCGAAGCCAAACTCATCGGATCCGATCCATCCACCGATTTGGCACTCCTGAAGATTGATGCGAATGGACTTCCACATCTCTCCTTTGGGGATAGCGACTCCCTGATGGTTGGAGAATGGGTACTCGCTATAGGCAATCCCTTCAGACTCTACTCCACCGTAACCGCAGGTATCGTAAGCGCTAAGTCAAGAAATATCAATATCCTCGATGACTCCGGTATTGAATCCTTTATCCAGACCGATGCAGCTGTCAATCCGGGAAATAGCGGAGGCGCGTTGGTCAACACCCGGGGGCAACTCATGGGGATCAACACCGCGATCATGACTTATAGCGGCCAGTATGAAGGATTCTCGTTTGCCATTCCATCCAATCTGGCCAGGAAAGTGCTTGAGGATATTCGTGAATTTGGTTCGCTAAAAAGAGGTTGGCTTGGAGTGGTGATCCGCCCCATCGATGCCGCGACGGCTAAATCATCAGGCCTGTCCGAAGTATCGGGTGTCCTCATCGAAAGAGTCAACACCTCAAGTGCCGCCGAAGCCGCCGGACTAAAGGAAGGCGATGTGATTACCGCCATAGATGGCCAGCGTATAGTGGCCTCCCCAGACTTTATGAGCAAGGTAGGACAGCACAGACCAGGCGATGTCCTCCGGTTTGAATATATCCGGGATGGCAAGAAAAAAGAAACGCACGCCACCCTCAGTGATTCACGCAACGCCACGATCGGTCAAAGTATCCCGGCAAGTTCACCAGAAGAAATCCTGACTGAAATAGGCATGAATGTGCGGGATCTCAGCAGTACTGAATTGGCACGTCTGCCCAAAGACGGCGTACTCGTCAGCTCCATCGCACCCGGCAGCGAAATCGCTCGCTCCAACATGGAAGAAAAGTATATCATCACGAAAGTCAATGGCGTGACCATCAAGAGTATTTCGGATTTCAAGGCGCAACTGAAAAACGCAGGCACGATGTTGTATCTGCAGGGCTATTATGAAGATTATCCCGGCGATTTTGCGTACAGCCTCTTGATCAAGTAATTCTAGTTGAGCACTTCTGCGGGGTGGAAGTAGTGGGTCAGAATCGATTGAAGCTCACGCTTCCCGGCTATGACATCCTGGATTTCCATCTTGAGATCTTCAGAGAGTAATGACATGAGGGGTTGGTCAACATCACGGATCAATGAAAAACTCAGCCTGACCTGTTCATCCCACTGCTTGTAGTACCTGGGCAAATCATCCGGATAAACCCACTCACGGTCTGTGCCTTCATATCGTGCCTTGAACGGCTGATCCAGGTTGAGATATCCGTAATCGTTGGTAAGTTCCTCACCGGCCTCAATATCCCGGATAGCGATTTCAAAATCATATCCGGTGGACATGCAGTTGGACCGGAAGCTATGGTTGACATACCGACCGAAATCCCAACAGAGGACCGATTCTCCTTTACGGTTTCGGTAACTGTATTTTTCGAGAATGGACTGATGGATGGATCCCATACTTTCCACCTGCTGGGGCATATAGATTTTATCAAATGCATCGAGTACCCAGGTGATTGTCCCGCGAGGAATGGGTCGGGTGGCAAAAAGACCATACCCGATCTCGTCATCAATATATTTCAAGCGGGTGTCAGGGTGAATCATTGCTAGTGTCCTTAAATCGGCACAAACTTAGCGCAGGTCGTAAAATTTCTTCCGGCGATTTTGTTAATCGAACGTGAAAACCAGCCATTTAGGCTCCGGGGGTGGATCCCGGGAAATAAGTGGTCCGGACCGTCTTCATGCTCATCAGGCCGGGCTTATTCCTTATCTTTGCACCCCTTATGAAGAATATCCGCAACTTTTGCGTCATAGCCCATATCGATCACGGCAAGAGCACCTTGTCCGACCGTCTGCTGGAGATCACCAAGACCATTGCAGCTCGGGACATGGTAGCCCAGACCCTCGACAACATGGACCTCGAGCGCGAACGAGGCATCACGATCAAGAGTCACGCCATTCAGCTTAATTACAAGCATCCCAATGGCCAGGAATATATCCTCAACCTGATCGATACCCCGGGACACGTGGATTTCTCTTACGAAGTTTCCAGATCGATTGCTGCGTGCGAAGGAGCTTTATTGCTGGTAGACGCTACCCAGGGTATCCAGGCGCAAACGATTTCAAACCTCTATCTCGCGATCGAGCACAACCTCGAGATCATTCCGGTACTCAATAAAATCGATATGCCTAATGCCATGATCGATGAAGTGAGTGACCAGATCATCGACCTGGTGGGTATCCCCAAATCTGATATTCTCCACGCCAGCGGTAAGACCGGTGAAGGCGTAGACAAAATCCTCGAAGCCATTGTAGAATTTATACCTGCTCCCAAAGGGGATCCACAAGCCCCACTGACTGCACTCATCTTCGATTCGGTTTTCAATTCGTTCAGAGGGGTAATCGCCTACTTCAGGATCTTTGATGGCACATTACGTAAAGGGGAGAAAGTCCGGTTTATCAATACCGGCAAAGAATATGATGCCGACGAAATCGGTATTCTTCAAATGAACCAGGTGCCGAAAGACGTGCTATCCGCAGGCAATGTAGGTTATATCATCACCGGCATCAAGGAGTCCAAGGAAATCAAGGTTGGGGATACCATTACCACCGTAGCCAACCCTTGTCTCAACGCCGTACACGGCTTTGAAGATGTCAAACCGATGGTCTTCGCCGGGATCTATCCGATCGACAATGATGACTTTGAAGACCTGAGGGATAGTCTTGAAAAATTGCAACTCAATGACGCCAGTCTCGTCTTTGAACCTGAGACCTCTATCGCGCTGGGGTTTGGTTTCCGCTGCGGCTTCCTCGGCATGCTCCATCTCGAAATCATCCAGGAACGTCTGAGCAGAGAGTTTAACCAGGAAGTCATCACCACCATTCCCAACGTTTCCTATCGCGCATTTACCAAACGCGATGGACTCATGGAAATCCATACGCCTAACGACTTACCGGATCCCACCTTTGTAGAATATATCGAAGAACCTTATATCCACGCCCAGGTGATCACCAAACCGGAATACATCGGTGCGATCATGAACCTCTGTCTCGAAAAACGAGGTATGCTGACGCATCAGAATTATCTGACCGCAGATCGCGTGGAACTGAGTTTTGACCTTCCATTGGCAGAAATTGTGTTCGACTTTTATGACCGCCTCAAATCGATCTCCCGCGGTTATGCCTCATTTGATTATGCGCCTAAAGATTATCGTCGTTCGGACCTGGTCAAACTCGATATCCGGTTGAACGGAGATCCGGTCGATGCCTTATCTTCTTTGGTACACAAAGACAAAGCCGAATCCTTTGGACGCAAGATCTGCGCAAAACTTAAAGATCTTTTACCTCGTCAACAGTTTGTGATCGCCATCCAGGCATCCATCGGTGCCAAGATCATCGCGCGCGAAACCATCTCCGCGATCCGCAAAGATGTGACCGCCAAATGTTATGGTGGGGACATCACCCGTAAGCGCAAACTGCTCGAGAAACAAAAAGAAGGCAAGAAGAAAATGCGCCAGATCGGATCTGTGGAAGTCCCGCAAAAGACATTCCTCGAAGTACTTAAACTGGACTAATCCCACATGGGCCCGACTGACGGTCTTGCCAATACCCGTATCCCGTGGCCCTGGATCCTGGCTGCGGCCGCAGCCCTGCTTTACATCCCGTTTATCGGAGGCGTACCTCTGTTTGATTGGGATGAAATCAACTTTGCCGAGATCAGCCGGGAGATGATCACCACAGGTGATTATCTCAACACACAAGTCAACTACCAACCCTTCTTCGAAAAGCCACCCTTCTTTTTCTGGCTGCAAGTTTTGTGCATGAAATCCTTCGGTATACATGAGTTTTCTGCGCGACTACCAAATGCCCTGGCAGGTATACTAGTGCTTGTGTTTTTATTCAATCTGGGTACCCATTGGATCAATAGAAGGTTTGGTTTGTTTTGGGCCCTTTCCTACATGGGATCCGTACTTCCCGCGCTCTATCACAAGTCTGGCATCATCGATCCGTGGTTCAACCTGTTCATTTTCGCTTCGATTGCCACATGGATAGAAGGCACTAAAAACAATAATCAAGCCACGAGATGGCTCTTGATTAGTGGACTCCTGAGCGGCATGGCCGTACTGACCAAAGGGCCTGTAGGTCCACTTCTGGTGGGACTGACTGTGCTCCTATTCAGAATAGCTTCAAAAGACAAGAGTGTATTACCCTTTCGAGGCATCCTGCTTTTTATTCTTGGCAACACCCTGGTCGCCGGGATATGGTTTGGAATCAACTGGCTATCCAATGGACCGGAATTTATCATGGCCTTCCTCAAATATCAGGCGCAGCTGCTTACTGAATCTGTCGCGGGCCATAAAGGATTTCCGGGCTATCATTTTGCGGTAACCCTGTTCGGTGTTTTTCCTGCTTCCTTATTCGCTTTGGCAGCCATACGAGGTAAAGCCACAAACGAGCCCACACCTGCATACCATCTCCGACTCGCCATGCTCATCCTGATGGCCGTGGTATTGGTGTTGTTCTCTATCGTACAAAGTAAAATCGTTCATTATTCTTCGCTTGCCTACTATCCCGTGAGCTTCCTGAGTGCATGGGCCATTTGCCGATATCTGGATGGTGAATTAAAATGGAAAGCATGGCATCTGACCATTTCTGCCTTTGTCGCAGGTGTGATCCTGATCGCCATGATAGCGTTGCCCCTCGCCGGCCAACATCTGGACTGGATCAAATCCAGCTTCACCTTCGATGCCTTCACACGCTCTGCAATGGATGCGGATGTGCAGTGGAACAACATGGATTATTTTCCCGCCATATGGTTTCTGATGATCATTGGGACGTTTATAGTCCTCTGGCGTAAATCAAAATTTCAACAAGCACTGCTCTTGCTCTTCGCAGGCACTGCTCTGTTTGTCAATATTGTCCTGATCTTTTTTATCGTCCGGATTGAAGCGTTCAGCCAACATGCCGCAGTCGAGTTTTGTCAATCCTATGCCGGTGAGCAGGTCGAAATAAAAACACTTGGCTTTAAAAGTTATCTCCCATATTTCTACGCGCAAAAACCAGTGCCAGATGGCACAGTGCGTACGGAAGAAATAGAACATTATTACATCCTTCGTACCGATAAACGAAAAAAACTAGCGGAATATCCGGAGCTTGAAATCCTATATGAGAAAAACGGATTCATCTTTCTGCGAGGAGAATAAAAAAAGGGGAAACATTTGCTTCCCCTTTTGTAATTCATTTATTTAACGATTCGCGCTATATATCTCGACACTCCATCTGAAACCTGCAGGAAGTAAAGTCCAGACTCCAATTCCCCGATCTGTAATACATTCGAAACCGGGTTGAGTATTCGTTTGACGAGGCGTCCATCAATACCCAGAATCATAGCTTCCGTCACCTGGCTTTCCAGATCGATGTATACCATCTCCTGGGCAGGCACCGGATACACCTTGATACTCTTCACAGCTTGGGTTGGATCAACAGCGAGGTTGATATCCACCATTACTGTAGCCGAATTCTGACATCCATGTGAATCCGTAACCACCACGGTATAGAAACCCGGTACGGTAAGTTCGGGAAGATCTTCCTGATCTACATTCGTGCCGTCAGGAAATTGCCAGCTGGCACTATAAGGTTCTGTCCCTCCTCCGATGGTGATATTCACGGAGCCAGGCAATTCTGTGATGTCGACGATAGTGTCGATACTGATGACGACTGCCGATGGTTCATTGACAGTATAGGCCTGTGGCTCTACACAGCCTGCGCCATCCGCTACAGTCACGGAATAAGGGCCTGCCGCAAGATTACTTACAGTCTGGGTAGTATCTCCTGTTGACCAGGCAAAGGTCACAGGCGGGGTTGCGTTTTCAACCGTGACCGAGATAGCACCATTGGTATCATTTTTACAAAGGGCGTCCGTGATGATCGAGGTGATGACCAACTGACAATTGCCTGCGTTGACCGTAAAGCATTGTACCGCGGAGCAACCCGAGGCCAGCGTCATGGTCACACAATAGTCACCAGGTGCCAGTCCTGTGATGGACGAAGTAGTAGCGCCATTGCTCCATGCATATGCGATCACCAATGGGTTATTGTCACAGATGATGGCTCCATCATTAGCGCCCGGAGCAGACTCATCCATGACCGGACATACAATCAACGGGAAGGTGTCCCGAATGATGATGATACAGTCCACATCCTGGCAATTGACTTCGTCTGTGACAGTGACACAGTACTCTCCACCTTCTGAAACGGTGATGGAGGGTGAGGTCGAACCATTCGACCACAAGTAAGTAACTACCCCATTGGCACCGGTGACGGAAGGCGTTATAATCGTCGTATCACCATCACAAATGGTTACATCGGGTCCCAGGAGTACATCCAGTGCACAACCAAAGGCATCCACCTGACCACTGCCCACCGCAGTACATCCATTATTGTCGGTCACGGTCACCAGATATACACCCGGAGCGAGCCCACCGATCGAATCTGTCGTAGCTCCATTGCTCCACAAATAGGAGTATGCGGGTGAACCACCGGACACGTTTGCTTTTGAAGTACCATCATTGGCACCTGGAGCTGTTTCATCCGTAGTGACCAGGGTCAAGGATAAGGTTGTTGGTGCTGTAACAGTATAGGATGATGTTGCCGTACAGCCACTATTGTCTGTAACTGTGATCATATAGGTCCCTGCTGCAAGATCATTGTTGGTTAACCCAGTCACTCCATTGGACCATGCACCGGTAAAAGGAGGATGATCACCAGTAGCTACTGCAGTGAGATCAACGAGACTATCTGCAGCACATAGGTTTTGCCCGGTGGCATTGATTTGAATCGTGATCGGAGCAGGCTGCGTGATGTTGTATACTTTGACGACACTGCAACCATTGTTGTCTGAAGCTGTCACGAGGTAACTGCCGGCAGCCAGGTTTGTGACACTGGCACCGCTCGCCCCATTCGACCAGGCATAGGTATATGGAGCTTGACCTCCGCTGGCACTGACTGCGATAGAGCCGTCAGATCCTCCGTTACAACTTACATGATGGATGTTTTGAAGGGTCACGACTACGACGCCTCCTTCATTGATGACATACGTAGCTGTTTCGGTGCAGTCATTGTTATCCGTGACGGTGACTGAGTAGGTTTCAGGTGCCAGATTGGTGATAGTCGTACCGATAAATCCATTGGACCACTCTGCAAAAATAGGAGCAACGCCTCCGGACACAGATATGGTAATGGATCCATCTTCTTCTCCAAAACAGGATTCATGGTGTAGACTGACGAGATTGATATCCAGTGGCTGGGGTTGTGTCACCTGGTAGGTAGCCATCTTGGTGCAACCATTGTCATCTGTCACGGTGAGCGTATAACTTCCAGCAGTCAGGTTGCTGATGGTTGTACTACTAGACCCATTGGACCAATCATAGTTGTATGGAGATACGCCACCGGTAACGTTTGCGGTGATAGAGCCGTTACTGCCACCATTACAACTCACATTACTGATGTTGGGGTTTTGCAAAATGAGGGCCGATGGCTGAGTGATCACCACGGAATTAGTGGCTGTGGTTCCATTGTTGTCCGTTACCGTTACAGTGTAAGTACCTGCCGGCACATTATTGATAGTCGCATTATTGACATTGTTGGACCAATGGTAGCTATACGTTGGCGTACCTCCGCTTGCGGCTGCCGTAGCGCTACCGGTGCTGGCTCCATTGCAAAGTACATCGGTAGAGGCTACAATTTCAACCACCAACGGATCTACATTGGAATTGAGGGTACCGGTGGCTGTCGAAGTGACGATCAGGTCACCATCATTGTCATTGTTGTTATTTCCGACGTTGCCGGCTGCATAAGCGGTGATGGTAGTATTCAACGGAGTGGTTGGTGAAGTCCAGGTCACCGTCCAGGTATACATGTTGTTGGCATCATACAATTGAGCCGGATTGTGTTCCCAATATTCGCGACCACCGGAAGGCGTCACCACAGAATTGGCTGATGGCGCGGACATCGTGCCTGCCTTCTGATTATTGCTATTGAGGATCGTCATCTGAAATCCTGCAATGTCTGCAATCCCATTAGGGTTACTGTTAGTAACCGTAAGGACATAGGCCGTAGCCGGTTCGATAACCGATGGCAGGCCACTGATGAAGATGGATCCATTTTGAGTACCTCCATCGAGGGTATGACATTCGGTACAGAGATTGTCACCTGGTGCCCCGGTTTTGCCATTCGGTGGATTGTCTTCGTGAGAAACCAAAATGGTCATACTGACCAACAATGTAAATGCCAGGTAGATACGCTTCATTTTGAAGTGTTTTTTTATTCAAAAAATCAATTGCTCAGCCACATACGTTTGTGGCTTTATCCTTAAAGGTCCAGAGGGAGGACAATTTGATTATTGCAATCCTGCAGGGTGAACTACAGTCTGGTCCAGCGAGTGAACGCGATGTTTTCGCCTTGGCGGATTTCAATCAGATATACACCGGCGGGGAGCTCCGGAGCTGTCATCTGACCTTGAACGATGTCCGTTTCACCAACCCGGTTACCGGTCATGCCGTAGAAAATTCCTTTCCCATCAGGGGAGGTTCCATCGGGCATTTCGACGCGAATCTGATCCGTTCCAGGGTTAGGGTACAATACAGGTTGAGGTTGCGTGAGGTCTTTAGTTCCGGAGAGCACGATGGTGCCTTTACCGGTAGCGGTAACAATCCGGTCACCACTGTTCATAAAATTGCCATTCGCGATATTGCCCGCGGCATACCAGGTGATTTCGCTTCCGGCAGGGAGTTCTGGGGCGGTCCACTGAACCGACCATTTGACCACCAGGCTATCCGGGTAGAGTTGGGCAGGATTATGTTCGAAATACTGGCGGTTATTGGCCACAGAAACCACTGAATTGGGTGAAGGATTCTTCATGTCCCCGGCCTTGGTATTGAATGGACCAAGGATGGTCATTTGAAATCCAGCTTTTTTAGCAGTACCGACCGTGTTCCGGTTGACAATGGTCAGGGTATAATCCTCACCCGGAGTGATAGATTCCGGAAAACCTTCGACGGAGATCTCTCCATTGATCGGAGGATTGGATGGCGTATGGCACTCTGTACACAGACTATCGCCGGGAGCACCGGTCTTGCCATCCGGTGGATTGGCAGACATGGAGACGAGAATCAGACTGAGGGAAATGAGGGTTAATGTGGTGTATAACTTACCCATAGTATTTGGTGGTGGATGAACAGATAATGCATCAATATTAAATAAAATCTATCTGTATAAGATACCGGATTTCCATCCGATGATGTCTGGAGTTGACGAACGGGCATTATTTCTTCCCCAACCGGACCTGAAAGAGGAAATTATACCTGGTATGACCTGTTAACAAAGCAAGAAGACCGGTTGTTCGTAGAGAATCTGACGATGTATACCGATAAAGAGCACCCGGACTGCAACTCTTCCCCTCCTTTTGTCGTCTTTATGACAAACAGTTGTAATACCAAATATCACGGTTCCCCAAGCCGTGACTTTGAAGATAAAACCTACGTAAACCATGAAAACTTTAGTACTAACCCTGTTGTTCAGTAGTCTTTCGCTCTTTTCCACCCGGTCATGGGCTGCAGGCCCCGGCTTGACCACCGAATCTCTCCGAAAAGAGATTGAGACGATGGTTCGACATGAAAATGTCAGCCCTGCCAGCGCCCCAAACCAGGAGGTGCAAGTCTACTTTCTGATCAATGCGCGCCAGGAACTGGTCGTTTTTGAGGTCACTGGAAACAATCCGGACCTTTGTGCCGACGTTAAGACCCTGTTGAACTTTAAGAAGGTCAACTTTAAAAATGCAAAGCAGCTGTCACCCTACCAGGTTACGATCCGGTTTGAGAACGGCCGCGGGGTTCCGGAACCCATCATCCGGGCTTAAGATTTTGGTTGGATATTTTGTTGAGAATGGGCGGACCCTTTAAGGCCGCCTTTCTTTTTTCAGAGATTAACAACGCCGAATCCGTGCATTCAAAGGATCGCAGATGACGCAGAAATATTTTAAATAGTATTGCGCAGATCATTCCCAAAGTTGTGTTGAGGTTTACCTTAGATCTTCGCTCTATGCACTCTGCTCTATGCTCTATGCACTCTGCTCTGTTTTTAACAGCAGGAAAAAATCAAACTCAACGATTAAGCCTCTCCCACCGTCCCCTTAAACAACGACTCTACAAACGCCTGTTTGTTGAACACCTGCAACTGATCGATCCGCTCCCCTACTCCAATAAACCGGATAGGGATCTTAAACTGATCTGATATCCCTAATGCAACGCCACCCTTGGCGGTGCCGTCGAGTTTGGTGAGGGCAAGCGCAGTGAGTTCGGTGGCTTCCGAAAACTGCCGGCATTGTTCGAAGGCATTCTGACCAGTGGTGGCATCGAGCACCAGCATGACATCGTGGGGTGCGCCGGGCAAACACTTGTCAATAGACTTCTGGATCTTGGTTAGCTCACGCATCAGGTGCGTCTTGGTATGGAGTCGGCCTGCGGTATCGATGATGATGACATCAGCTTTACTTCGCAACCCTTCCTGTACGGCTTCAAAAGCAACAGCGGCCGGGTCGGTGTTCATGCCTTTGCTGAAAAAGGCGCAACCTACACGTTCGGACCAGACTTTCAACTGATCTACCGCCGCGGCCCGAAAGGTGTCTCCCGCGCCCAGAAGTACGGAATAGCCTTTTTGCTTGTACTGGTAGGCCAGTTTGCCGATGGTGGTTGTTTTTCCTACGCCGTTGACCCCAACGACCAGCAGGACATAGGGTTTCTTGCCTTCCGGAAGGTCAAAATCTTCCAGGTCGACGGTATTGTTCTCGGTCAGTAGACCGGCAATCTCATCACGGAGGATGGTGTTGAGTTCTGACGCATTGAGGTATTTGTCGCGGGCTACACGGGCTTCGATGCGCTCGATGATTTTGACCGTCGTTTCGAGACCTACGTCACTGGAGATCAGGGCGGCTTCGAGTTCGTCGAGCACCTCTACATCCACCTTGGATTTGCCGGCGACGGCTTTGGATATTTTTTGAAAAAGGCTGGATTTGGTCTTTTCGAGGCCCTGTTCCAGTTCCTGCTCTTTTTCCCGGGAGAAGAATTTCTTAAAGAAGCTCATGCTGGTTGTACGCGGTCTAAAATGAAGATATCTGAAGCACAGCCGCCGGGATGCCCGTGCGGTGTAGTTCAGATATCAGATACAGGTGTTGCCGGTAGTGGCGGATAGGCTGATATTACTTTTCAGCAAAGAAATCCTTCACTTTATCCTTGTGCACCATGACCTCCTTGTAGGAGTATTTTCCGGTGACGGGGTCTTTGATCGGCTTGACCACCTTCACAAAATCCCTTCCGGAACCGACGTTGGCAGCACGCTGGGCTACCTTGGCGTTTTTGGAAACTTTTGCCATTGGATGATGATTTTATTACTTGATTTCTTTGTGAACGGTCATTTTCTTCAGGATCGGATTGTACTTCTTGAGTTCAAGACGGTCCGGAGTGTTCTTACGGTTCTTCTCGGTCACATAGCGGGATGTGCCCGGGAGACCGGTTGCTTTATGTTCAGTGCACTCGAGGATAATCTGGTGCCTGTTGCCTTTTGACTTCTTTGCCATGATGGTCTGCTATTGCGCGGTTGCGGATATTACTTTTTCAGGTTGACGCCGGTGTGAACACCCTCTGCTTTCAGACGCTTGAGGTATTCATAAATGCCGAGCTTGTCGATCGTCCTAAGGGCGGAGGTGGAAAGATTGATCTCCACGGTCTGGCCGGTCTCAGGAATAAAGAAGCTTTTCTTCTGCAGGTTAGGCAAAAAACGACGCTTGGTCTTGACATTTGAGTGCGACACTTTGTTGCCCACCATGGGTTTCTTACCGGTCAATTGACATTCTCTGGCCATGATATTTGGCTTTATTGTAATTTATAAAAAACTATCTATCAATAATTTGTAATCAAAAAGTGTGACTTCGGAAGGAGTCGAACCTTCAACCTCCTGATCCGTAGTCAGGTGCTCTATCCAATTAAGCTACGAAGCCGAACCCTTAAATGGAGCGCAAAGATAAAACTATATCCGTGATTTTTTATCCCCTTCCCTTGGATAATTTTAGGAACAAGTCTCAGAATCAGCGGGTTCAGTTACGGCCTAATTGACGGTTACCAATTTTCGGGTAACTTTTTGATCCCCAACCCGCAAGGTCACCAGGTAGATCGCCGCAGGCAATGCGTTGGTTCGGATGGTAAAATACCCCTGCTCTATATCTGAGGGCTGGATCAAATAATCAAATACCCGGGCCCCTGTGACCGTATACAACTCAGCATGGGCTCCCTCACTGTTTCCGGTGATATTGAAATAAACCTTACTGTCATACCAATATATGGCTGGATTGGGTTCAATCGATAAAATGGTCACTTTGGTATCATGGGCCTGATGACAATCTGAATTAGCCGCTTCCATAGCCGCATCCACCTGAAGACGCTTGCCCAACACCGTAATCTCATCCAATGAATTATTAGGCTTGGCGGTATTGAAGAGGATGTCCCTGATCCGGCCTGCAGTTGCAGAGGGATCGGCTCCTATATCAAACAACAAACTTTCACAGGGGGTGCTATACATCAGGGCAATCGCTCCCGCAACATGCGGTGCCGCCGCACTGGTACCCGGAAATTCTTTGTACTGACTCCCGGAAGCTGTGGTCACTGTACCATGACCTGGCGCACCGATATCAATACTGGTTGACCCAAAACCGGCCGTCTCTACCAAAACATCCTCCGCATCCACATTGGTTACCGCAATCATATACGGCGAAGTACAAGTGGTAGGCATATCCCCATCTACATCCACAGAGATCGGTTGGTTCGGCGCAGCGGTTACACTCAGAATGCCTTTTTCGCCCAATTGGTCATACATCTCACACCACATCGGATGATCCGTCGCCCAGGCATTATTGATTCCACCAGAAAGATTGGTCACCACAACAAACGCGCCCTTAGCTCCTGCGGTCTGATTATACAATACACGCTGGTCAAGAATATACTGGTAAGCTTCGATGACTCTTGATTCGAAATCACCACCACTGACGAGCAGTAACTTGACATTCCAATTGACCCCTGTCACTCCAGTATCATTATTGCCTTTGGCACCTACGATCCCGGCAACAGAAGTGCCATGGGATTTAACGGTATGATTGTCATCCCCGGTCGCCACATTGAGTCCTACCCGGTCATCCACATATCCGTTGAGGTCGTTGTCAATTCCATCCCCTGCTATTTCATCACGGTTTACCCAGATATTCCCCTGCAGGTCTGGATGACTAATTTGAAATCCGTCATCGATCAAAGCCACCACAATAGTATCCCCCTGAGGTGTCACTCCACCTGTCGCAATGTCCCAGGCCCCCGTCATCCCGATGAGTTGCATATCTGCCTGATTGATAAAAGCGGGATCATTGGGTTGTTTACGCCACTCGATTCTTTCGTCAGGCATGATCCGCGCAACGCAGGATTGCCGGCTGAGCGATTCGGTCAGATCCTCAGGCACTTCCATGACCCACCAGTTGCCCACCGGGAGTTTTTTGATCAACAAGGGGGAATCCTCAAGCCCATTCCGGGACCGCCAATCTGCCAGGCAAGCTCCATCCCGGGCGTCTACTTCCACCAACCACCGACCGACGCCTTTGGCATTCATGTCACTGTATATCAGGCTTGTAAATATTGAAAAAAGTAATGATATAATCATAGTACCGCTCCTTAATGAAGTATTACCTGCTATAACGTATCGTCATAACGCTTTAGCATACTGACTTCAAAGGTAGCAGGGAAAGGCGAGCCGATCACTGATGCCCTTTGTGCGCCCCTTTATAATTTCGTTCACCGGCCTCAACCATAAACGGTAAATGGTTTTCAAGAGGTGGGATAGGACAATTATATCCATCACTATACGCACACCACGGATTATAACATTTGTTAAAATCAATCATCAATTGCCCATCCTCCGTATCCGCTTTTGACATATTGATATATCGTCCTCCGCCATAGGTGGATTCCCCATTGGTGGCGTCCTTGAAAGGCAAAAACAGGTAATCCTGATAAGCAGGATTATTGCGCAAGGTCATATTCTCAAACAAGGAAAGTTGAGCGTTATATCCACCCCACTCAAAACTGGCAATACCCCATTTCCGATACGTACGGGTCACGCCGCTGTACGTAGGCAGCTCAAAAGGCTCCTCGGCGGGTGTGGCCTGAAACGTGGCTTTGACTTTGGCTCTGGAGTTGGCAGGAAAAAAATCGAGATGGACGAGATCCGAAGAGTCCAATGGTGATCTTGGATCTTCCAGGAATTCCTCCTTGTACGTCTCCCGATGTGCCTGAAGAGATTTGGAATAAGTGGTGCAACTGATGCTAATCAGCAGCACAGATATGAGCAGGAAATATTTCATGCTTTCTTTTTCACATTAGCTACCACCAGCGAACGGCCATCCGGACTGATGGCAAGCCTGGTGATATCCCGAATGCCATATTGACTTAGATCTCCCACAAGCTTCCATCCTGAATCCAGCCCGGGCCTAAAGGAATAAAGCACACTGCCAGCACCCATAAAGTAAGTGCCGTCTCCTGCCAACGAAAAATCTTCACTCAAGGCTGGCGTCTGCGCAATGATATCAATCGTCATCCGTATCGGATGGTAACGCTTGAGATACCAATACGTCGAATCAAACTTATGCACGTAGACAATACTCCCTGTCTGATCCAATAAGAGCGTGCGGCCCACGTCCGAGGCGATTTTTCGGGTACGCCGATCTGCCGGGTTATACAATTCAAGATGGTTACGTTCTCCATCAATTCTGTATAGCGCTAATTGTTGCTGCGTAGTCCAGCAATAATACCCGATGTTCCGGAAATCAGGGGTGAGGCTGGTATACGCTCCGCCCTGGATCGATACCTGGCACACCTGCTGATCCATAGAATCCCCTTCTACCTGTCGCAATACACTCAAGGCTTTTCCATCCGGAGTGATGCGTGGTGAATATTCATTCACTCTGGTAGCTGTCACTCGATGAAAGGATTCATTTTTAAGATCGAGCCGATAGACATCAGTCTGCTCCTCTCCTTTCATACGCACACTGACCAGCAAATCACCTTCCGCCGTAAACCATGGCTGATTGGTATAACCGCCTGGATTAAACCCACTTAGAAATTTAGGGTTGGAGACCATATACGTTCCATCTCCCGATAACTGTATCTGAAAAACATACAAGTCAGTAGGGTCCTGCGCGACAGCCCTGGCACCAGCCGAAAAAGTGACGACAATGAGTATTGCTTTCAGAACATCCAGGCGCATAGCAAAGACATAAATGGATTACCAATGATTTACAATATACTTCAAAAGGATGATTTATTGCCTGTCGAAGTATGGTTACTTTTTGGGTAATCAGACTTCGCTTTTCGAGCTATGTCTGACACCGTGCAAAAAGTAACAAATCAATCCATTTGATAGGCGGAGGTAAACAGCCTGTTCCAGTTGATCCCATTGCTGATATCTCCGTTCTTGGTGGAGAACCATATAAACAAGGGTTTACCTACGATATGATCATGAGGCACAAATCCCCATGCTCTTGAATCCTCAGAATTGTGCCGGTTGTCCCCCATCGCCCAATAATAATCCTGCTTGAAGGTATAGGTTGTCGAAGGCACGCCATTGATGATGTACTGACCATTCTCTTCTTTGTAGTCATTGTTTTCATACACATCAATCACCCGGGCATAAAGGGCAATCGTTTCCGGCGTCAGAGCTACCGTTGCCCCCTTTTTTGGGATATAAATCGGGCCATAATTATCGACCGTCCATTTTCCAAAATGCACCGGATCATGTGGAAACAACCCGGATGAATATGGTGTCATATCGAACAACTCAATCCGGATATTCGGATCCATTTTTTTAAGGGCTTCGACTTGTTCGTTGTCTAGGAAGTAAGGCACTACACGATTTTCAGGAACGGTGATGCCCATTTCTTCCAGCTTGGCATAGTTGAGGCTTTCGGATGCGACCTGGTACATAAACTGCATGTGCCTTGGATTTTTGACCGGAGTGCCATTGATATACACCTGGCGGTCGCGTACTTCGAGGCTGTCACCGGCGATAGCGATGCATCGTTTGATGTAATGATCCTTTTTATCGATCGGACGGGTGATGAGTTTGGCGTTGCCTACATCCCTGCGGGCTTCTGGACTGGTCTTGACCTGGT
This sequence comes from Saprospiraceae bacterium, assembly GCA_044227555.1. Classification (GTDB taxonomy): domain Bacteria; phylum Bacteroidota; class Bacteroidia; order Chitinophagales; family Saprospiraceae; genus Opimibacter. The sequence continues at coordinate 57,908 of JBGAWQ010000010.1, forward strand.
ACGCCGTATAAGAGCGCGATGGTGAGAGATAAACGCTATCTCCTACAGGCCAGTTAAAGACGATAGGTTCGTTGCGATCAATCGACTCCAGGGCTGGCAAGCGGAAGTAGGGCAAAGAGGGTTTTTCAAGGTACGATTCGCCACCGAAGATGGGTAGTGTATTATGAAGCAATGGAAACATGGCAACCGTCATCGGGGTGCGTATGCCATAGTGGGCTTTGCTGACAAATAGAAAATCACCGACCAGCAACGAACCTTCCATAGAAGGAGTTGGAATCTTGTAGGCTTCGATCAGAAACATCCGGATAAAAGCCGCAGCAAATACAGCGAACACAATCGCTTCTGTCCATTCGCGGATTTGGGATTTGCCATACGGATTATTACGAACCAGTTTTTCCAGTTGCCGTGGTTTATTCGACTTGATGGCCTCTTCGATTTGCTTCTTGTATTCTTCTTCTCGTGGGAGGATCGGACTGACGTATTTATCGGTTTTACTTAGGGCTATGGATGTAAAGATGGCAGGTGCATAGATGACAGCCATGGCACTGTGGCTAAAACCCAGTTTATCAAATGACCGCACCAGGTCAACGGCCATACCGCAGAAGATAAAGATATTGACGATCGGAAAGAGGAGCCAAAAGGCATAGGTGGGTTTGCGGCCGATCAACTTACACCACTCGGCGAAATTGACACCCGGGATGAGGCCCTTCACCGCCGCAACGCCGGCTTTGGGAAACAACAGGTACAGGCTAATGCTGAGGAGGATGTAGGAAACAATCAAAAAGATCAGGATGCTCACGGGATCTGGATTTGGTGATGTTGCTTAGAGCGTCAAAGATATATGATTTAGTATGTCTCGTCGATTGAACTCTGGTTTGGTTCGACGGGGAGTCATTTCAAAATGAACATCTTTCCTGGACGGTATACAACCGACACCGCAAGCTGCTCAAACGAAATGAAGCCCAATTTGAGAAGGTTCCTGGAAATACAAGACCGTATACAATAGCCTGGCTTCAGACCTGATAGCGGGAGGGCCTTCGCCAAAGCACCAATTCAAAAAGGAGATAGAATACGATCATGAGCCAGGCCCAATGAGGCTGATAATGCAAGACCAGCCCAATATGCAGCAAAATAAAACTTCGTACAGTAGCCAAAATGGGCCAAAGGGCTCCCTTTTCATCATGTGTCCCTGAAAAGTGGCCGGTGATCTCCCCGAAAATCAGGACCAGTGTGCCGGTCACCCCGAAAATGATCTCACCCATGTGCAGCAAGGGCCTGCTCCAAAACAATACCAGCGTGACCAGCGCGATGAAATCTCCCAGCCACACGGTCTTATCCCATCCAAAGACCACAGGAAAGGTCTTATACTCCGTAACCCGGTCTGCCTCAATATCCTTGAGATACCCAATAAGCACAAAACTGGCATATGAAAAATAGGTAATGCCCACATTGACTAAAAGGTGATTTGGAAATTCGCTAAGGGCCTTACCAGAAATGGCGAAATACCCCATCAGGGGAAGCAAGGCTACGATCCATGCATTGTGCACCGGCCCGCCATACCAAAAATGCTTTTTAACATACGAATAGGATGCTGTTCCCAGCACCGCAATCATACAGAGCCAAAAGCTAACCGGGTTAAAAAGGTAAAGGACTACCGCAATACCCACCAATCCTAATGAACTTATGACTAATACCGCTGGGATAGACAATGTCCCTTTGGACAAAGGCCTGTAAGGTGAGGATAACTTGTCCGTATCCGTCTGAAAGCAATCCGTAAAAGCCTGGCCAAATCCATATCCCAGGAAAAGCGGAAAAAAAATAGCAAGCCATTCCCAGATTTTCGTCTCCGGGGTAACACCCCATGCTATGCCAGAAAGACCGGCTATTCCGGATACAAAGAGAAGGTATGGGCGCATTTGCACGCCATAAGCCATCCAGAATCTTAAGGAGTAAACCGGAAATCTTTGGATGGCTACTGTTGCGGATATATCATTCATCACGAAAGGATTTGGATGGCTTTGGGTACAAGTGAAATATGAATATCGTTGGCCAACATGGTTTCACCGTCGCATTCCAATACCACGGGAGAAGCCGAACGCAGATAAAAGGTATTTCCTGAGAAAGAAATTTTCTTTTCCCCCGGTATAAATTTTCCCTTGGCGAGCCCGGCTACCATGGAGAGTAATTCCATCCTGTTCATATCATGCGCTATGTTGATGCCCAATGCGCCATCGTCCGGACGTATGACCTGGGGATACCTGAAACTACCGCTGACGTTTGGGTTTTTCAGGATATTAATATTGGACATGGAGATCATTTCATCGACCTGGTCATACAGGACATGACATTTCGTATTTCGGTGTTTCCATAGTGTTCTCGCCGCGGTGTACAGTATGGCAGCATCTGTCGAATATCGCTTCAATACTTTGAGAACGGGATCAGGTTGGTTAAACGCCCAGTTGGCCGCCGCAGTCAGGCCTAGGCTGGCATTGACAATAAAATATCGCTCCACAGGATGGTTCATGCTGTCGGTAAATCGGGCTAACCCGGCATCATACAATGCAGCAGGTCCCGTAATCCTGACCGGGATATGTTGGATGGTCTCTTTGAAAGGTTTCAGGAAATCATTGCTCGAACCGAGCCCGATAGCGCCGACTACCAAGTTTTGTGCGCCTGCATGTCCTGACTTTAAAAGTAAATCAACAAGAGCATTGACACTGCCATCCCCACCCGCAGAAATAATCGTGGCGGGCTGCCCAAGAGCCAGCCAGGATGACATATGTGCCTTTAACTCCCCGGCCGTGGCAGTGACTATAACTTCTGCTCCAGGAAACCTTTCCAATACCGTCGCCTGGATGGAAAGCCACCGCTTCCATCCTTGACCCTGGTGGCAATGTGGATTTATAACGATATACACAGGCTTGTCCATTTCTGATCTCCTTAGGCTTGCTTATGGATATTCTTCATGTATTTGAGATGGATGCCAAAGACATCGATCACCAATTGCTTGCGGTACTGCAGGCCATACCGGGTGGCTGTCCTTTCAATGATACCGGACAAATGATAGTAGTGGACGTGGTTGACGTCCGGAAAAAGATGATGGACTACATTCAGGTTGGCCGCGCCGGTCAGCGTACTCAGTGCCTTGTTGCGAGGTGAAAAATCAACATTGTGTTCGAGGATCTCCTGGATCCATTTTTCATTGTGAGTGAAATGCTCATCGGTTCGCGTACTCTCCATTCTTTCCGTGGGCATCAGCAGGATGATCACCAGTGAGGCGGTAATCACCAGGTACATGACAAAAAGTGAAATCAGTACGTGCCACCAGGGGGCCTGGATATAAACAAAGGGCACCACCAGGAAGGCCACAGCATACAACAACTTCCAGATCATCATCTTGACTACTTGTCCTAACGGAACAACATCCCCTGACCGGAAAAAAAGAACAAAATCCCTGACAAAGATCATGTAGAGTGAAAAGAACACATAGAATATGCCGGGCAGGTTGGTCTTCCGGTCAGCAGTAGAGCGTTGCAGGACAAGTGCCTGGTGTTCTATGGCCTTGGTTTTACTGCCGTTCTCCCGGTCGTACTGTGCTTCGAGATGTTTCCTGGCATACATGTACGCATTACCCCCGGTAATCTCCAATCCATACAGACCCAATCTGTTGATCCATTTCTTTCTCGAAATGGCGTGGTGTATGGCATCGTGGGACAGGTTGACCGGGAGAAAAACATGGCAGAGCCCAAGAATAAAGGCCATCAGCAGTAGCTCTGCGAAGTGACGGGCATAAAAAACAAAATAAACGTAGGCAGCAATGTAGATGATGAAAAAGCCTATGGCTTTGAGGTAAAAAACAGGCCTGGCATACCGGCCTGATGGCTGAGACATGAAATATTGCTCAGCTTCATCATACAAGGTGTCCACAAAGTTGGCTGTATAGGTCTCTGATACTTGCATCACCTGACAATTTTTTTAAAGATCAATGATCCATCAACTTTCTATTTTCTTCGGAGCATAACCTTTTGCTATGCCCATACCTGTATCGGTCACAGGCACCTGACATCGATACCCACGGTATCGGCCTGATCCACTTTAAAATCAGTGAGCAGGCTGTAGTGATACGCATACATGGAAATTTTTCTCAAAGCCATATATACCGGATCATTCTTCCGGCAGCACACCATAAGCTGGCGTATACCCTTTACTTCAAGATCTTCAAGCACCTCATCCAGGCTACCTATATTTTGGGGTGAGTGCCGGTATAAAGTGGCAAAGGAAATCTCCTCCTGCTCCGCAGGTAGTTGAAGATATCTCTCCCCTCTCACCAGCCGAAGCAAGACCAGGGACGCCTTGACCCACCAACTGATCTTACGGATACGCAGAGTATACATCCTACTGGTATTGAAATACCCCAATCCGCTGGCAAACTCCTTATAGTACTCCTCCGGCAGCAAATGCTTATCAAAAAGGTGAACTCGAAAATCCTGCACTGCACGGGTATCCTGGACTGGTTCTAGTATCCGCCGTGAGGTGGGAATGGTCAGATATACGAACCCATATCTCCAGACCGATGAAGCTACACGTCTGGCGAGCAGATAGGCCTGAATGTTTGAAAGCTTGGCTGTAATGAAATTTTTAACCAGTCCTTGAGGCTGGAAAAATTGCCTGAAAATATCCCGGGACATCAACTGACCGATCCCTTGCCTTTGCATGTCCGGCCGCACTTTAATATCAAACACAATACCGGCAGGAAACTTTTCATCATTGATGATGAGGTAGGTTCGTGCACCGGTGGCTGCACCCATCACCTCATGGTCTTCAGTGACCGCAAGACAGGAATAATACGTATCGTATACTTTAGCCCGGTCAAGGTAATGCTGCTTTATCATCTCCAGCTGTACCGCGCGGCCTTGAACAATACTCTTCTCCAATTGCTCCACGCTGTCTTTATAAGCTTCAGTGTATGGGATGATATGAAAGGGTTCCGTCGTCATGCATTGATCCCTTTTTCACCCAGGGCAAATACCTGGTACATCCTGGTGGATTCCTGGTCACTGTGATCTTGCAGGGGGCCATACGTTTTAGTCATCGAGCCCAAACTCTCCTCACTCAGCCGGTGCCTTAGAAATGATCTCCACACGACTACGTTTCCCTTTATGGCAGCCTGCTTCAGTATGCGGTCCAGATAGGCAGGAGTCTCAAAACTTAAAATATCAGAGAGCGAATAAAAAACACCCGAAGCCTGCCTATGAAGATCCATTTCGATGAAGGAAGCTGCGTCTCTATGGTGGTAGTGTATATTGATCTTTGAAGACATGATCCTTTGCTTAATGCGTTCGAGCGTTTCCTGTTGTAAGGACGGAGGAAGGTCCTGCTCATGCATATCGCGGAGATGACCCTTGAAAATAAGGTGAGACATAAAGCAGGATGCTGCCTCACCGCCGGACACTATTTTTTTCAACGACACCGGGATCTGAAGGATCGACGCATCCTTGCTGATAAAAGCGATGTCGCGGTTGCCCCAAAGCCTGTACACCCATCGTTTTGAAAATAGCCACATGACCATGTTCCATCTTCTCTTTGGAAATTTAAACGACTGTGGAGAGCTTCCGCTGCAAAGGGACACCATGTATGGTCCCAGGAAAAATAGGAGGAAGGGCCTGACACGCTTTAAAAACGTTTCAAAATGACCCATGTGCAGTATGCCTTTTTCAATAGCCTCCTGGTGAGCGTCCCAAAATTGCATGCAGGGACCTGACAATTGTTTCCTTAACCCCGCATACCATTCCTTCCTGGCTTTTCTGTCTGCGTCATGATGTCCGATAAACTGCCAGTAGTCCTCAACCGTTAAGTTTTTCAATGCGGCCAGTTTCAACTGCAGCAAAAAAAGAGCGTCTTCATTGACATCGACCACCTCGAAGTTTGCAGAGGGCTCATGATCCAGCAACGAAATGACCCGCTCCCCACTCCCGGCTATAGCCACAACGGACGAACACGATGATACGCCTAGAAGCTTGCGTTCTATCCGGTTGTCTTCATTGACATGGGAATAGTAAATCATTTTAGTCAGGATACGCAGCGGGATCTATCCATACCTCCCTGACCGCCTGGGCCAGGGCCTGGATATCTTCTTTGGTATGGTCGGACATGAGACTGACCCGGAACCGCTGTAAAGCAGGATCTACAGCCGGGTATTCAATGGCATTGATAAAGATGTCTTTCTGATGGAACAGGTAAGCGGCTTTCCTGATATTCATGCCCTCCGGCAACTTTAGAGAAATAACGGCTGCCTGTGGCTGCGCATACATTTCAATTCCCTCAAGCAATTCTGTTGCATACCCGGCATTTTCCAGCAAGCGGGTTCTCCTCCAGGGTTCATACTCCATGACCTCCAGTGCTCCGAGAATGGCCGCAGCCACAGTTGGAGGAGGCGAGGCTGAAAAAACATAGGACCTGGCGTGGAAGCGTAGAAAATCAATTATCTCAGCCGAGGCAGAAAGAAAACCACCACAGGCAGCAAACGCCTTGCTGAAGGTGCCCATGTTGATGTCCACATCCTCAACACAATGAATATGTGCTGCCGTACCTTGTCCCTGGTCACCCAGCACTCCTGTACCATGGGCATCATCGACGACCAGCATGGCGCCATATTTTTTGCAAAGCGGCACGATCAGATCCAATCTCCCCAGATCGCCATCCATGCTGTAGACCCCCTCGACACAAACAAAAATCATCCCCTTGCATCGTTGTTCTGCGTCGGCCAGCAAGGATTCCAGTTCTTCCAGGTCATTATGCGCGAAACGAATAGCCTCAGCCTTTACCAGTTTAAGCCCATCGCGCAGCGAGGCATGGCTCAGTGCATCGTATAGTATGATATCATCTGCGGTCGCTAAGCCTCCGACAAATCCGATATTCGCCATGAAGCCGGATGAAAAAAGCATGGAGGCCTCATCCCCCTTGAATGCAGCCATCCGCTCTTCAGTCTCACGGATCAATTTGATATATCCATTCAGCAATGGCGGTCCACCTATGCCGGATCCATATTCCCGTATAGCCCGTTCCACACGCAGATTGACATGCGGATGGTTGGCCATGCCCAGGTAATTGTTGGAAGCAAACATCAACATCTGCCGTTTCTTTCCGGTAAATGGGTCTTCAACCTCCACTTGCCGTCCTGCGGGGGAGGTTACACATCGCATGTAGGTCAACTGATCGTCTTTGATCGTATCTCTGAACGCATCCATCCTTTGTTTCAGGTATGGCCTGGATGGCGTCATGGAATGACCAGGTCTTATTTTAGCTTGCGTAATCATTTACTTTATGTTTTGGACACCAGGAGAGGTGTTGATTCATCAACAATTCAAAATAGGTTGGGATATGGTCATTCGACTGGCTAAACAGATTCGCAATCACCGCCGGATGACAGTGTACCTGTAGATCCTCCGTCAGGAAGGACAATCCCGACTCCGCTGTGATTTTTCCTAACAAGACAGGCTGCCAATGGTCTGCGTTACAGACCGCTTCAAATTCCCTCCTATCCTCCGGGGCGATGGTAAAGAGCAATTCATAATCCCCATGCGGTCCGGCAAGCATCATCCACGAAGGGAGTTCCGATAACGTTTTCGTCTCGAGGGCCTCTGGGTGCAGAAGGTCTTGCAAGGGCGAGGTAAAGTAAACGCCGACATGATTGATGGCGCTCAATACGGAAATCGCCGGGAACAATCCATCACTGGTATCAATGCAGGCAGTGGCAAACCGGCGTATAGACTTGCTTTCAAAAAGCCTGGCCACCGGCATATATTCGATGGCATCTTCCGGCTCAAAAAATATGTCATACGCGAATGCATTTCCTAACCCGGGTTTTCCAGTCGTGTATAAAAGATCACCGGGCTTCATCCCTTCCCTTAACATGGGCCGGGTATTGGTTATCGTGGCTACCCCGGTGGTGCTGACAGAAACAGACGGACAGAAATTGGTATCCCCGCCCAGGACATGGACCTCATATTTCTTGCATGCCGCATTGACGCCGCGCTTAAAGCCTTCAAGCCACTGGTGATCATAGGATTTAGGGAGTTGCAGGGAAAGTAAGATGCCGAAAGGATCAGCGCCAACGGCGGCAAGGTCACTGATGCACACCGTTATCGCCATCCATCCAATCTGGTATGGATCCTTGTATAAACCGATCTGGATTTCTTCATGAATACCATCGGCCTTGAGGACCAGGCATTGTGTATCACCGCCCGGCCATTGAATAATCTCGGCATCCGCGGTGGATAATTTATTTTTTTGCCAGGGTGACCGGGGAAAATCTCCGGCAATTTCCGACAGCATTTTCATTTCAAGATCATACTCAATCGTTTGCATAGCCAGAATATTGAATTTTGTAAGAAAATCATTTCTTCACTTTGCCGTCACAAAAAAGGAACGTTTTCCTTTGACGAACCATACTGATTAATAACTATTCTTATCCACTGCGCATTAGGGGAACTTCTCAACCGGGGCTTCCTTTCTTTGGAGAAGATTGCGTACGAACTGGATCCTCCTCGACACAAATAGGGAAGCGAAACCTTACGGAAGGATAAAAACACTAGATCCTTTCACGCAGGAATAGGATAGATCCTATATCCAGTAATAATATATGGTTGGGAAGTTAGGCTTTGATTCCGTTGATGCTGATGATGAGGATCATTCCGTAAAGTGATATAGGTTGTCGGCACAAAATGGAATACATCTGAACCAGAAAAGGCCTGCACCCCCACTGGAGCGCAGGCCTTCGTTGGCACAGGAAGAATGAGGATTTGGGGTATTACTGAACAATAAACTGACGGGCAGCGATCCCTTGTTCAAACTGCAATTTGAGCATATAGGTACCCGGGGGCAGTTGTTGCACGGGCATATAATAGAGGTTGTTGTTGATCCCTTTATGAACTTCTAGCAGAAACCCTTTGAGATCATACACACTAAGCTCCTGGATGATGTAATCCGGATCCGTCATGATAAACAGTTCGTTGCTGGAGGGATTGGGGAAAACGGTTAGATTAACAGCCTCTTTCCCTATCAGTTCCTGCGTATTGGTGACTTCCCACATGCTGAGGCAACAAAACAATCTTGGTAAAACAAAGGCAAGGATACTATCCATATAGGTTTCTGCCTTTTCTCTTGACATATGAGGGTTTGTCATCAGACCGATCTGATGATTAATATTTGAGGTATCCCAAAATACCCATGGCGTGCCATCGCTAATCGTATCTCCCAGAATTGGAAATAATCCTGTAAGCCCATCATTTCTGGAATTGGCTACATCTGTGACAGCATACTGCAAATCGGTTTTATTGTTCGGGGTACTAAAACAGATATTGTTACCAAACTCATCCTCCAGCTGGCTGACCAGATAGGATCCCTGGAGTTTTACTACCCTTAACGGTGCTGGAGGCACATTGACATACAGCCAATCTTCTTTGTAAGGTGTAGTCTGATCATACGGAGCATGAACAGAGATTACGCAAGGTTGGCCCGGGTCAATCCAGGAAGTATCTCCCACACCGCCTGCCAGATTGACCGCAGCTGCAAAATCAGAATTGTAGTCCGGATAATTAGAATAACAAAGGGTATCTCCGATTGGAAAGGGGAAAATGGCCTGCAGGTCTGGATTATCCATTACGCCAACGTGCTTACCCTCTAGATCTCCATTGAGGGATTCGATCACCATGGGGATCACTTGCGGTCCGGCAAAAATTAAAAATTTAGGAATGAGCAACTTTTCATAACGATCCAAACACCCGGTATTGAGCGAAATATATCCTCCGGTATCATCTCCAAAGAGGATGATACGACTCGTGTCTATTCTGAATGGATTTCCATCCTCAACCACCGTCTTCTTGAAATGACGGATACAGGTGTTGGCGTCCTGAACGCCACGGTATGCGGCATTGATGAGACCAATCACCCTCTCGAGTTCTTGCTGGGCTATTGGATTCCAACCTAACCTGTAATCTGCCGAAGCTACAACATATCCTGACCGTGCCAGTTTTCTGCACATTTCCACGGCAGAACTATCCTGCCGTGTTCCCACTACGGATAGATTGTCAGGATAAGGAAGAAAATTACCGGAGTGAAAATAGATGATCAATGGCCGGAGCGGATAGGATGTCTCATCATTGACCGGCTGATAGAGGTCATATTTCAAAACTTCTGGTATTGCTTGTCCGAGAAATGGAAAATAAAGGATGGTGGCGTTGACTCCATACGTCAGATCCTTCTCCACTTTAATATCATACATCTCCTCGAGGAAAGGATAGTGCTGACTATGTAGTGATGCGGACAGCATTAAAAAGAGCAAGAGGTAATAGATTTTTTTCATGACTGATCAATTTTGAATGTGAATGAATGATAACATGATTTGTTAGAATCCATAGGCGACACTGCCATAGATGATGCGTCCGACACGAGGTCCGCCATAGACTTCAATATGCTGATGGTCCAAAAGATTGGAGGCCCCGACTTTAAGGGTAGTATTTGATTTCTCGAGATGTACATTGACCTGGGCGTCAACCAAACCGTATGTTGGAATATATCCGGTGAATTGCGGTGACCCTTCGAATGTGTATCCTTGTATCCACTTGTAATTCAATGAAAAACCAACATCTCTCAGAAAGGGACTATTGGACATTTTTAAATTTCTTCCGTTTAGTCCTATATTAAACTTATGCTCAGGCGTGTTGTAAGCCGGAATGATCGGATCATCTTCAACAGTTTTCCGCAGCTTATTATAACTATAGTTGCCACTCAGTGAAAAATAATGGGACAGGAAATAATTTAGCCCAAAACTAAAGCCCTCCGTCTTTACGACATTAGAGGTATTTGATGAATATCGATACACCTGCACATCAGTTGGGAATGGAATGATGGCATGACGGTCAATATCAGCAGTTATACCAATCACATACCCCAGGAAATCATGATATATGTTACGGTAATACGTTAGATCAACATAAAATAATTTCTTATACGCCGTTCTGAAACCGAGCTCAAAGGTTTGCACCCTTTCAGGTCGGATGGGATCAATGTTGAAATATTTCAGAGAATCAGGATTGAGTACATCTGGATAATTCTTAAAGGATTCTTCAGTAATCAAGCTATCCACCGTTGTGGTGTGACCGGCAAGTATAGCAGGCCCCACATTAAGCCAGAGGTATTGCTCCGTCAAGGTCGGGTTCCTGACCGCCGCTGAATATCCGACTCTGAAATACGTTTCCTTACCTGGTTGATAGATTAAACTGGCAGCCGGTGTGAAAATCGATTTTAGATTTTCATTTTTGTCCATTCTGAGGGTGGCCATCCCGATCACCTTCTGGTCCAGGAATTTCTCTTTGATTCCGGCATACATCCCGATCTCACTATTCCGGATGATGGTCCCTGCTGTATCACTGAAAATCGTCCCTTTGGAATCCGGGGCATAAAGCCTGTAATTACCCCCAATCCTGATTTCACTTAAAAAAGCAGGCGTAAAAGTGTATTCACCACTTACATGCAGCAAAGAGGAATGGTCATAAAATCGGGTTCCACCCTCCTCATTATTCAGCTTGGTGGTGATCTCCTGAAATGCAGAATCGAACCTTGATGTACCCGGGAATAAAAACCCATTTTCGCTGTGGGTATTGGCATACGTTTCCGTCTCGGTATGCCATGCGGTCAGGCTGTCCGAATGAACAATCAACCACTGCCTGGCGGAATCAAAATCAAATGTCGGAGGCCAGGGGTTGGTGATAATCTGTGGATATCCCATATCATACATCCTGGACGGTATATCCCCCTCATCAAACCAATAGTTGGTGTAATCCTTGTACCAATTTAGATCATCTTCACTGACCTCCTGGAGCCTCAGTGCGGTAAAATATGGGTCATACGATTTACCGGCATTCTCTGTCGTATAATAGGCTCTGAAATTATACTTATCACGTTTTGCATAGCTAATAACCTGCTGCGTAAAAAGAATATCCTTGAGACTAAACCGATTATCCCCCTGGTATACTGTAGTGCCTGCACCAAAATTGGATGCCAGGACCAATTCTGGAGATTCAATTCCTCTGGATGGGTTGGTGCGGAGATGTAAAGCCAGGTTAGCTTTATAGTTTTCCGTATTGTAATCCACGAGGTCGGTTTCTTTGTATCCTGTGCGGTAAAAGCTCTCTATGCCAGGATACAGACTTTCATGTCCCGGGATCTTAGTAAAATCATTGAGCGGATAATATTCATCTCCATAAATGTTGACAGCGTCATATCGGCCGGGATTATCGGCCGGGACCCTGCTATCCGTAATAGGTTCATAGTTATCGGCTTCCCAATCATCTGCCCGAAGTGCAAACAAATTGATCTTATAGGCTAATACATCAAAACCTTTCCGGTCTTTAACCACATCGGCAAATCGCAGTGAACCTTCCAGGTAATTTCGCCCGCCTGCTTTCACCATAGCTGAAAGACCGGTATGAATAAATGGGTTTTTGGTTTCCATGCTGATCACTCCATTGAAAGCATTTGGCCCATAATAGGCTCCGCTGGCGCCGGCGATAATTTCTACCTTCAATATGTCCAGTTCAGAAACCCCTAAAAAGTTACCCAAAGAAAAATTCAACCCCGGTGCCTGATTGTCTACACCATCAATAAGCTGAAGGGACCTGACAGGACTCGTGGAATTAAATCCCCGGGTATTGACGACCTTAAATCCAAAGGATGCTGAAGTCAGATCGACCTCCTTTAATGCCCCTAACCCATCGTAAAATCCAATACTTGGGGTCTGCTTGATCCCATTAATATCTAACGTTTGGGTTGTGATTGGAGATTCCTTTTGCTTTTCGGTCATTGGCCCTTCAATCACTACGACCTCATCCATCAGGATCGCGCTGTTGAGAACCGTCCGCAAATACATTTTATCGTCCTCTATTTCTACCAAACTGGTCTCGAATCCAGTGTATGATATCTGAAGCGTCAGTGGAACGGAACGATCCGCTTTCAATATATACTCTCCATCAAAATTCGTAGCCGTTCCAATTGTTGTGCCCACAATACTGACGATAGCTCCCGGCAGAGGATCACCTGTAGATCCATCCACCACCTTTCCGCTTAGCACAACCTGCGCATGAATGACCTGCATGCCAAAAACCAGACTAAACAAAAACAACAGGTATATCTCCTTACACTTCATTTTCAAGTATGATTATGACTGAATTAGATGCTACAAATCAAACCTGATCTGGAGAAAATAGCTATACTGATAATTCAGTAAATGATGGGAAAAAATAGGGAAGAAGAGATGACAAAGCAGACCCACTACTTATCAAAGCATTTGGGCCAAGCCAGCTATATTATAATCCATGGCTAGCCATGCCTATTCCTCCTAAAACACATGACCGGTAACTCTGGGCTCTAGAAATTGAACAAAGGAAACACCCATGTTCTTCGCTATATCCATATACTTCGACAGGTTAGATGCTGCAACAAATGACTTGGTGGCGCAAATAGAAAGCGCCATACCTAGTCCAGCATTATTGCAATTCTTATCCGCTTCGCTTAACCAATAAAATGCATTCTTATATCTCCTGAACGTATTATCAACTTCAGGGTCAAACGTATCAAGACTTACAAATTCTGAGGATCGACATTCCCAGCCTGCTTTTTAAATGATGACGCATCATTATATACACCAAAGCGGATACCAACAGAAAACCCAACATTTAGGGTATTCAAATTGACCTCTGAGGAAGGAACCTGGGCTGTAGCACCTTTTATATCCAAAGGAAATAGACCCAACAAATAATATTGGTGTGGATCAGCCCGCAATGTATAAGGCCCAATGGTGGCTTTACCGGCCCAGGTGTAATGCGTATGAAAGGCCATGAAAAAACCTCGTGTTTCAATAAAGTGAAATGAATACCCTACATTGATACCGGTCCTCTTTTTCGAAGTCTTACCATAGATATGGTCTGCTGATTTCAGATTCAGCGACAGAAAGGAAGGCCCGGCGGAAAATTCATGTCGGTTATTTGGCGTACTATACACATAATTGAAACTGGCATTCCTGAGCCTGCAGTTTACATTCGGATAGGTAGCGGCATGAATTACATCTTCCCGCCCTATACGAAACGCTATCCCGGATCGTTGGGTTACATTCAACTTTAACTCTATAGCAAAAGGAGGTCTTTTATGAATCTGGGAATAGCCATAAATTCCATTCGGATCGGATGATGCATCCGTAAGGTTTGAAGCTTTGATCGCAGACTGGAAACCGGATATAGGGCCTCCATATGACTTGCCCATAAAAAAGGTCAGTTCAAAATTCTTCTTCAGATGAGGTTTCTGATCTGTTGCTGATGCTTCCTGAGCAACCAGTCCGGAGGTCAAAAACATCATTATGATTGGAAATACGACATGCATAGATTTCATGATACACTTGGTTTGGATGTGAAGTAAATCGGATGGCGCGGACGATCTCTACAAACACCCCTCTCCGATCACCCGTTGCAGCAACGCTGCGGTGTTGGAGACGTCCCATTTATGGATCATATTCTGGCGATGCGTATCCACCGTAGCCTTTGAAATAAATAGCGCCGCCGCAATCTCCTTGCTGCTCATACCCCGACTAAGGCAACACAGGATTTCTCTCTCCCTGGTGGTTATTCCGGTGCGTTTGGGCTGAACCGTTTTGATCCTGTTGGCCAATTCAAAACAGAGGTTGTCTTTGTCGGCTTGAAAAGTGATATCAACATTATTGGGTTTTATCGCAGAAACCATAGTGGTGACATCTTTATAGGCTATAATCCCATAGCAGGGAATTCCCTGATCATCACATTCCAGCACGGTAGACTTCCGGACAAAATATCTGGATCCTGCAGTAGGGCTATTCCATTTGACCATGATCGTGCAGATAAAATCAAAAGGCCGAAATCTGCATTCCAGGGTAAATGGATGAATGATCCTGTCGATTCGCTGGAGATGAAGCAAATCTGACTTTTCCATCCGGGCATGAATGGCCTCATACTTTGGTTCAGGGAGACCCAATTCAAGACTTAAGTTATGCTGATAGACCGGTACCCCCGGGTTGGACAGCTTGTAAACCATGTAAAAGTCAGGTTGCAGCATATGCACCATAGGGACCCTGTCGGACAAATGCGTCCAGGCAAATACGTCAAGTGAATGATTGTCCTTTTTGAAGGCCTCCAACTTCCTGATGGATGCGGTCCTGGTCCCAGGGAAATGAGGAAAATGTGAAGGTGATGATTTGCTTTGTGAGGTGAGCATTTGAGTTGTCATGATCATCGTCTTTTTTGGTGAGTAATTGATACTCCAAAATTGGCCTCAGACCATGTTTGCCGCCCTGCACAAATCACCTTATTCTATAAAGCTATGTTTCCTTTTGATGTTGAAAGTAATAGCATTATTGTTCACTTTATAGTATTTTAATATATGTAAATAATTGTTTTACTGTCCATTTCGTGTTTCACTTGGACTTTCTCCAAATTCCTCTTTATAACACCGGGTAAAATAATTGGGATCGCTGAAGCCGGTTTTATAGGCTATATCCGTGATGCTCAGTTGCTCATCTTTTAACAACTGCTGCGCCGCAAACAAACGAATTTGCCGGATAAAATGCGTGGCAGAATGACCAGTGAGTGCAGTGAGCTTCTTATGAAGTTGTGTCCGGCTCAGGTAAATGGCCCGGCAAAAATGCGTCACGCTAAAATCTGCATCATCAAGGTGTTCCTGTACAATGGCCCTGGCCCGAACTACAAATTCATCCTCAGCTTTACAGACAGGGTCGACGGTTGGTTCTGGTGCCTTTCCGGGATCCGCATATCGGTTATGTAATGCAAGCCGCCTTTCCAACAGATTGTGCAATTGCATCCGAAGTTCCTGCTTTTCGAAAGGCTTTTGCATAAATACGTCAGCCCCGCTTTCCAATCCCGCTATCCTCGACTCGGGATCCGCCTTGGCTGATAGGAGCACGATGGGGATGTGACTCGTGACCTCGTGGTGCTTCAATTCCCTGCAAACCGCCAGGCCATCTTTGACCGGCATCAACACATCACTTACGATAAGGTCAGGCACAATCTCAATGGCCTTATCAATGCCTGCCTGGCCATTGGTACAACATGTCAATGCATAAAGATCCCCCAGACATACCTGTAAATATTTGAGCACCTCAGCATTATCTTCAATGATCAGTATGTCGGGCTGATCAGCCCCTTTTTGTTCTTCCACCTTAGCCTCCTCCGTAGGCAAGGAGGGCAGGTAAAAATTCACACTGCTTTGAATATCCGCTTTGACCATTGGTAGTTTGTCGGAATCTGCTTCCCTACGTGAAGGAAGGCTCACCGTAAAGGTGGTGCCTTTCCCCAGCGCACTCTTTACCTGGATCTCCCCGTCAAGCATTTTAATATATTCAAACACCAGGGACAAACCGATGCCGGTTCCAATACCTGAACTGGTCAGTTCATTCTGGGCCTGATAGAAACGTTCAAAAATGTGATCGAGCTCATCCTGTGGAATACCAATACCCGTGTCCCTGACGGTTATTTCCAGCAAAGCTTCATCACCCTTGCCGCGGAATCTCAAATTGACATACACATTCCCTTCTTCCGGACTAAATTTGATCGCATTGGACAGCAGGTTGGAAAGAATGGTCATGTACTTCTCCGGATCATAGTCCATGATATGCTCTGGCTCTTCATACAGATAGTGCAATTTGATTCGCTTGGCCAGGGCATGACCCTTAAAGGCATCTACCACATATCCCAGGTAGGAGACAATATCTCCCTGGACCATGCGTAAAGGCATGGCACCGCTTTCAATTTTACTCAGGGCCAGAATCTGATTGACGAGGTTGAGCAAATGACCCGCATTACGCCCGATGACTTCTGATCCTTCCGCCGCCCATCGCTTTGGATCTTCCGCAATTTCGCGGGACATACCTGATATCATCGTCAGCGGTGTCCTGAGCTCGTGCGTGAGGTTGGTGAAAAACCTGGATTTCATTTCCTCCAGTTTCTTTATCCTTTCCTGCTCTCTGTCAATTTCCCTTCGGTTGAGGAAGTTGGTCAGATTAAGGTTGGAGTCAAAGGCATCAAATATGAAAGCCGTTATGGATAAAAACATGGCCTCCATAAAGTAGGTTAATCGCTCAGACATAGTGATATCTTCCTTAATAAAGAAGATCGTTAACCCCATAATGGTAAAAGAACCAACCGTAAAAAATGTCCGCTCCGTGTTGTTCATGGCAAACATCCAGGTGGAAACAAATACATATCCCACAAAAACAACAAGTCCTTCACGTTGAAGAAATGCAAGTACGGCCTGACCCAACATAAAGATGATAACCAAAACCACCATCCCCCAAATAACCACACCCCTTCTCAGGCGGGTTTGTATGATCCATTCCTTATTTCGGGTAATATGGATAGCCGGAACAAGGAATAATAGTCCCGTCATATGTATATAAAACAACCATTGGAATTCCCACTCCTTTTCAAAATCGCCATTTACTTTCCTGTATGCGTCAAGGATAAACAAGCACAAAGTCAGGGCAAACCCAAGCCAGGCGGAGGCCTGAAGACGGCTTATGCAAAGGATATCCTTATAGGCAATGAATTGCCGCTCCAGATCGGGTGGAATTTTTTTCCGGATCTTAAGTTTAGCTGAGAGAAAAGATAGCCACTGCCCGAAAGTTCTTCGCATTGCGGCTATAAGATAATGAATCCCTTAATCCTTTTCGTCCTCGTCAAGATCATTGAGCATCTTGCCGAGCGGATCACTGAATCCAATCTTTCCCTGAGTCAACTCTTTAGTGAGTACATCGAGATCCGCTAGGGCATGCAATACGATCTCTTTATACACATGGTATTCCTTTTTAGGGACACCTGCTGACTCCAGTAATTTGTCCATGCCTGGAATACTGTCCAGAATGGCATAAAAGCTATCATCATCAATATCATTGGGAAGCAAGACCGTGTTGGAATCTCCGAAATAGGCACGAAGCGCACCGTAGGGATCCTTTTCCTTGCCTTTCTTGATTTTCTCCGGATGCACAAAGACCGCCAGAAACTCATCACGTATGGCCTGGGCGAGCAATTGCAACGCGACATTGTATTGTCCTTCCACTTCTCCTTCGTAGACCAGCTCGATTTTACCTGTGATCGCAGGAATGACACCCCAGAAATCGGCAACGCGAGCCATGGTCTTACCTTCCCCATTGATCAACGCACGCCGCTCCGCCGTACTATAGAGATTTTCAAGAGCCGTAATACTTAGACGGGCTGATACCCCTGACTTCTCATCGATATACTCACTCTTGCGGGCGGCAAAACTGATGCGCTCGAGAATACGAAGCAATACCTCAGGTACCTGTACCATCTCAGCCTGCTGCGATTCGATCGAAGCTTCCTGCCGGGTGATGGCCATCGCCGTCTCCAATTCACCAGGATAGTGCGTAAGGATCTGACTTTCGATCCGGTCCTTCAACGGAGTGATGATGGAGCCCCGGTTGGTATAATCTTCCGGATTGGCGGTAAAGACAAATTCAATATCCAGCGGCAATCGTGTTTTAAAACCTCTGATCTGGATATCTCCTTCCTGAAGGATATTGAACAATGACACCTGGATACGGGCTTGCAAATCCGGAATCTCGTTGATCACAAAAATGCAACGATGGGATCTTGGAATCAAACCAAAATGAATCACACGTTCATCACTATATGGAAGTTTGAGTGTGGCCGCCTTGATCGGATCTACATCGCCGATCAGATCCGCAACAGATACATCAGGAGTCGCCAGTTTTTCGACATACCTGTCATTGCGGTGCAACCAGGTCACAGGAGTTTCATCATGCAACTGCGCGACCAGCCGCTGTCCAAAAGCGGACAGGGGAGCCATCGGATCATCGTTGAGCTCACTGCCTTCAATCACGGGGACATATTCGTCAAGCAGTCCCACCATGAGACGGGCCAACCTGGTTTTTGCTTGTCCACGAAGACCAAGCAGTAAGATGTTGTGCCTGGACAAAATCGCCCGCTCCATATCCGGAAGCACGGTGTCCTCAAAACCATATATGCCTTCAAATACAGGCTGATGCGATTGTATCCGACGGATCAGGTTATCCCGCAGTTCCTGCTTAATCGATTTGGGCTGATAACCCTGTTTTCTCAATTCACCGAGCGTGGTCGCTAATGTCATCAATGTCTAAATTTTCGCTTGTTCTGTTTGTAATCCAGAAAAATAAATGAACCCAGTCCTTCCAGGCTGCTGTAAAAAGCCTTGCCATCATTGGCTTTGGTAAACTGATCCACAAACTGCACCAGCCAGGGATCCCTGGCGATCATAAACGTGGTAATGGGGATATTCTGTTTCCGGCACTTGACCGCAAGGGCAAAACACCGGGTCAATATCTTTCGGTCGAGACCAAAACTGTTTTGATAGTATTTCTTCCCGATCTTGATGCAGGTGGGCTTTCCATCTGTGATCATCATGATCTGCTTGTTGGGGTTCCTTCGCTTGCGCAAAATTTCCATCGCCAACTCAAGACCCGCGACGGTATTGGTGTGATACGGCCCAACCTTCAGATAAGGCAAATCCTTGATTTCAATCTGCCAGGCATCATCCCCAAAAACAATAATATCCAGGGTGTCCTTTGGATACCGGGTAGTAATCAATTCAGAAAGCGCCATGGCGACCTTCTTGGCCGGCGTGATACGATCTTCACCATAAAGGATCATGGAGTGAGAGATATCAATCATGAGCACGGTGCTCATCTGGGACTGAAAAAAACTCTCATGAATCTGCATATCCTCCTGCGTGAGGCTGAAATCATCTATCCCATGATTGATATGCGCATTTTTTATCGTCTCCGATACCGCGATCTGGTCAAGGGCATCGCCCCATTCGTAGGGCTTGATTTCGGAAGTCACTTCATCGCCCATCCCAATGGCATTGGTCTTGTGTTCGCCACGCTTGGATTTCTTGAGTTCATCAAAAACATCCTCAAGGGCTTTACGGCGGAGTTCAATTTCCATTTTAGCTCCTGGTACAAGACTTTTTTCTTTTTCGTCCTCCCTGAGATAGCCTTTCTCCCTGAGCTCCCGGATGAAATCAGCAATGCCGTAATCGGGAGTGGTCAGCTTATATTGTTTGTCGAGCTGGGTCAGCCAGTTGAGTGCTTCCGGCACATCGCCTGATGTGTGGATAAGCAATTCCTTAAATAGCTGGAGCAGGCGCTCAAACGGGCTGTCTGAAAATGCAGAGGGATCGAATTGGCGAAAGTTCCAGCTAAACATACAGGCAATATAGGACAATCTGAAAGGCGAAAAGGTTCAAATCGGCAGACTGGAAATAACAAGACCACAGGAGAATGTCCTGTGGCCTTGTGTATAAAGTAATGGCTATGGCTTATTTCAGTTCAAAACTTGCCTTTCCGGCCATAAAGCCTTTATTGTAAATCTCAACATCGTATTTGCCGGTTTCGAAGGGCAAGCCCGGCTGCCAATTGATGCAACCCGGCATGACTTCATTCTTATAATCGACATCTACGTATTGGGTAAACTGGATCGTCTCGGAACTATTGCCCAGTTTCATACTGCCTGAGCCCAGATCCTGTATGGCCATCACCTGCCCATGGGGGTCGATGACCCGGAGATAAAACTTTTCAGTGCCAGCACTGGTCACCTCATTGCTCGTGGTCTTGAAGCAAACTTTTATACCATCAATGGTTTTAGCCTTTTTGGTGTCGGATTCTTTGCCGGAGCTTTTCACTTTATAGCCCACAGCAGATATTTCGGTGACTTTGATCGCGGAAGCTACATTGACCTTTCCGGCGAGCATATCCTTTTCAGCCTGCAGTCTTTCCTTCTCGCTGGACAGGGTGGACTTTTGGGCGCTGAGCTCTTCATTGGTCGTCTTTTGTTGTTCTACCATCAGGACGAGTTCATCCCGTTCTCCGGTCAGTGCGGTATTGCTTTCCTGAAGACTGGCGTTTTCCTTACGAAGTTTTTCAACTTCGGTGACATAGTTACGCAGCTTGGCGATTTCTTCCTTGGCGCGTTCCAGTTCCTTAGCCGATTTGATGAGGCTGTCGATGCGTTCCTTTTGCTTCTTCAGCTCCGTTTTCTGGGTTTCAATCATGGCGTTGAGTTCGCTGTTAGAACCCCGCATTTCCTCCAGGTCGGACAGGGCCTGGTAGTATTCTTTTTCCAGGTCCGCCTTGAGACGGGTCTCTTCGATGAGTTCCGCGTTTTGCTTTTTGATCAGCTTATCCTGGTTGACCTTAGTATAGATCAGGAAAGCAGCAAGACCAAGCAATGCGATTATAGCCACGGTCGCCAGGGCCAGAAGCTTTTGTTGAGAGGATTGTGACATATGATGCGTTATAAATTAGATTCTAAAATAGAGAAAGTACAGGGGTTAGCAAGGGTGGGGAACCGCCCCCTTACAGCAAATATCTGAATTTTCAGCATATAAACAGGGGTATTGACCAAAACCCTATTTTAGAACGCTGAAAACACCTCCATTTAAGATCCTGTACGACCAGAGGCGACCAGTTAGTATTCACCGGAAAACAACTTTACATGAGTAATCTTCAGCACCTTTTATTTCTTGATGTGGAGACCGTCTCCCAGAAGCCCCATTGGGATGGGATGGATGACCGTGGCCGGGGCCTGTGGCAACAAAAAATGGGATACCTGACCCGGCGGGATGACCACGATTGGTCGGCAGAGGAATATGCCCGAAGCTACCAGGACAAGGCCGCCATCTATTCGGAATTTGGAAAAGTAATTGTGATCAGTGCCGGCATTATTGGCCAGGTGGATGCTTCAGGACCGGCATTACGAATCAAGTCCTTCTATGGGCATGATGAAAAAGACGTGCTGACCCGCTTTGCCCAGGTCATGGAACGCAATTTTTTTGATCCTAACCAACACATCCTCTGTGGACATAATATCCGGGAGTTTGACATCCCCTACCTCTGCCGGCGTATGGTCATCAACGAGATTCCATTACCAACGCTGTTTAATATCAATGGTAAAAAACCATGGGAGGTTAAATATATCGCCGACACGCTCGAACTATGGAAGTATGGAGACAATAAGAATTATACTTCACTCGATCTCCTGGCCTATACCCTGGGCATCCCCTCGCCCAAAGAACAGATGGACGGCTCCAAGGTAGGACATGCGTATTGGCACGAAGACCGTTTGGAAGAAATCCGTCAATATTGTGAGCGCGATGTATTGACGGTGGCACAAGTCTATCTGAGATTGCAGCAATTACCGCTATTGACCGATGAGCAGGTAGTGATGAGTCTCTGACATCATTCGTCCAACGCTCATCTTCCGCGTCACGCATCATCCTTGTAGGATGTTTGCGTTTCGGGCGCAAGATATTGCGCCCCTACCAGCTCACTCCTCTATGCTCTTTGCCCTATGCTCTTTGCCCTATGCTCTATGCTCTATGCTCATTGCACCACCACTCCCTTCGTCACCGACTGATTGCCCTGACGAAGATGGATGTAATAATGCCCTGCCGGCACGGAGGGCAGATTGATCCGCTGGTTGACCTGCTGGCGAATTCCCCTCGGTCCCGACCAGGTGGCAATCTGATGGCCCCACTTGTCAAGCATCGTGGCAGTCCATGCCTGCCCATCGGACAACCAGGCCAGCGTGGTGTATTGACTGGCAGGATTAGGATACAGATTGAATTGCACATCCGTAAAAACTTCCTGCTGGATGGCTGTAGACAACGAACATCCTTCAATCAATGGCAGGAACTGAACATCCGGATTCAGGATTTCGAAAATCGTCGTTTCCTCCAGGCCAATCCAATCTTTCAATATAGTCGCATAGATAGATCGGAAATCATACTGCATCGCCACACCTTCCTGCGGATCAGCATCTACTGAAATTTGCGCATTGGCACCAAGCACACCCGGCTTGACACAGGATCCGAATAAAAACAATGGTGCAGCACTGCCATGATC
This sequence comes from Saprospiraceae bacterium, assembly GCA_044227555.1. Classification (GTDB taxonomy): domain Bacteria; phylum Bacteroidota; class Bacteroidia; order Chitinophagales; family Saprospiraceae; genus Opimibacter. The sequence goes on from JBGAWQ010000010.1 coordinate 80,925, forward strand.
CGTACCCATACTGTCGTTGGATCGAATCTGACGTCCAAACTCTGAAAAGGTCATGGTCAGTACTTTTTCGTCTTTGCCTGCCAGTTTGAGATCCTGATGGAAAAGATTTACGGCTTCAGACAACTGTGACAACAACGTAGCATGATCACCCTGTGTAGTATCATCATCGACCTGTCCGGAGTGCGTATCAAACCCTCCGAGTGAACAGATATATACTTTAGTCTTGAGTCCGCCGGCGATCAGTAAGGCCACATTTTTCAATTGGGTCGCCAATCGATTCTCCGCCGGATACGTTACCTGATTACTGCCTCCTTCTGCCGCATCCACGATAACTCCGGCATAGGCATTGGTCTGCGCAATGGCATCAATTAAAAACCGGAGTTCCTTGCCATAATTATTGTCCGGCAGATTACCGATTTCACCTTCTGACAAAGGCGCCAGTGAAAAAGGATCATTAAGCGCCAGTGAAAAATTAGTCAATGGTCCCTGGCAAGTTTCCGATACCAGTGAACCCATCGTAAGCGCAAAAGGAGCATCATATTCTGCGTTCGGATACCCTTCGGGATATTCGGGATGCCCGTCATTGAAATAACGTCCGAGCCATCCCGTAGACAGATATTCACTGGCTTCAGATCCAGACGTCCAAATGTCCGTGGAACGGAAATGCGAACGGTCCTGATTGGGATATCCAACGCCCTGGATCAATCCCACTTTTCCATCCATATACATCTCCTGCAGCTTGAGCATCGAGGGATGAAAACCCAAACCTGTCTCAATAGGAAGTACATTGGATTCGGGGATCAGGATATTATTGCGAACCGCACTTAAGGCACTATATTGATCAAGCGGAATCACACAGTTGAGTCCATCGTTGCCGCCATTCAATTGGATCAGGACGAGCACGCGGTCATTGTCCGGTCCGGAACCGGTCATGAAAGGAAATGGAACGGCGCGCAGGTTGAGGCCATTGAGCATGACCGGTACAGTCGTCAGCGCTCCGGTGCGTAAAAAATTTCTCCTTTTCATAATGATGATTTTATAGCCTTGTCACCGGCCTGGGTTATTGCAATTGGAATTCAGGTAATGCCAGCACGGCCATAAAGAGCGCGCGAAGCCGATTTTCTACCGCCATTTTTTTGGCATCATCTGTTGGATCAAGGAGGTATGCTCCGTATTCAACTGTCCATTCAAAATCCGGTAGTCCTGGAATGAGAATTTCCTTCAAGTAAGCCAACTGCTCTGAAGTCAATGGCCAGGGTAATGCAAGCGCAACGACTCCGGCAATCATCGCATTGGGGTCCTCAGCATTAGGGATCTTGCTGATGACCTTCAGGACATCAATGCCCAAAGGCCGGTTGAGATAGACTATTTCTCCAATACAGACACCATCCGATAGGGCCCTCCTCACCGGCAGGGTTACACTACTAATCCAATTGCGATAAAAAATCGGATCCTGGTAATACGCTTTCCAACCCGCTACACTAGGTGGCTCAAATACATCCTGCTGCAGGGTAGCATTGAGGCCATGAAGCGCAAACCAAATAAAATAGGTCTGCGTGAGTGTGAATGGAATTTCAACACCAAAGGTCTTGAGACAGGAAGCCGTAAAATCTACAGGGCTTTTAATCATACATCCGATCGCATTTTCTTGATAAAAATGCTGACTGGACAGCAACGCGGTGATGACGGGTTGCATCTCATAGTTTTCCTGACGCATAATGGCCGCCAGGGGTTCGATCACATTGGCTTCAATCTCGTCATCGATGTAGTAGTAAACAAACCAGCGATACAGCTTGCGTGCCAAAAACCGGGATACTTCTTCCTGATCAAGAATGATATCAATCACGGTTTTATACTCATCAGCCTGAAGATTGGTGATCACGGCATTGTTGAATCGGTTGGAAAGGGTCTTTGTGCCAGCATCATGCCTGTTGGGCCGAAAAATAGCCGGCGGTAATGGACCTGCACTTTGGAAACCGGCATTATCGATGGTCCAGCCGGTCAGTGCGCGCGCGATTTCTTTAATATCCTGCTCAGTATAATTGGTGTAATCACCAGGGCCGGCTTGCACGCCTTTACCAATGGTAAACAACTCCAGCAACTCACGCGCATAGTTTTCATTGGGAGCATCCTTGTTGCTCTCATTACCGTTGAGGTAGCGAAGCATCAGTGAGTTGACGGTGATCTCTTTGGCCAGTGTCCTGAAATTACCGAAGGCATTGCGTCTCAACAGATCGACGTACTGGTAAACGAATTTACCATGGGGTGCGTCGCCGGTGACAAAATGATTATGCCAGAAAAGGACCATCTTTTCGCGAAGGCTCACACCCTCATTCAATACCAGGCCAAACTGCCATGCGCGAATGGAGCGCTGGGAATAATTGGCATTCTGAATGATCGGGGCGTTAACCCAAGGTTGGCCGATAGGCACATTGGGATCGTCCGGATAGTTATAATTGATGGGCAAGTCCGGATCAGGTACAGGTCCAAATAGTTTCTCGATGGTCAATGCCATCCCATCCGTTACAGCCTGAGCAATTTGATCAGCATTGGGAGCAAACATAGCCCGCTGTAGCAGATGCCTTGCGGTAAATGTATTCCAGTCACCCGTATAGGGATCGAGATTACCCTGAATCACCAGTGGTGGGGACATGAGCGCAGGGTTCATTCGGATGGAGTTGGGCTGCACCGCAGGACTTGCTTTAGAAGACTGTCGCAGCAAAGTTGGTAAGTCAAATTGTTCTGCCATGATATAAAGGCTTTAAAATGGTCATCCTGACTGTACTTGGACGCCTGGTCATCGGGCAGGTTTAATCAGGAGAGTTAAAAATACAAAATTCAATACCGCTCTGCTTTAGAGACACTAACCATGGGCTTTTGTAACCATAGGGCAAGGGTCATTTTTCTATCTTGTGGCCAAATAATGCTTTTCACGTGAAAATACTGGTCACCGGCGCGGCGGGATTTATAGGTTTCCACATGTCCAAAAAACTCATGGCGGAAGGCCACGATGTCTATGGGCTGGACAATCTCAATGCTTACTACGATGTGCGGCTCAAATATGCCCGTCTGGAACAATTGGGTATTCGAAAAGATCAGTTGATTGAAGGCAAGCAACTGGAAGGCACCAAAGGATTTACTTTTTTCTACCTCGACCTCCTTGACCGGGCCACACTAAACTCATTATTTACCGACCTCCGCCCTGATATTGTGATTCACCTGGCCGCTCAGGCCGGCGTCAGGCACAGTATCCATCACCCACAATCTTTCATCGATAGCAATCTTCAGGGTTTCTTCAATATTCTGGAAGCCTGCAGACGTTACCCAGTGCAACATCTGATCTATGCCAGTAGCTCGAGTGTGTATGGCGCCAATACAGAAATACCTTTTCGCGAATCAGACCGCACAGACAAACCCATGTCGTTGTACGGAGCCACTAAAAAAGCAGGCGAAGTACTTGCACAATCCTACACTGAACTTTATAAAATCCCTTCAACCGGTCTCCGGTTTTTTACGGTCTATGGCCCATGGGGTCGACCCGATATGGCGTACTTCAAATTTGCTGATCAGATCATGCATGGCGAAACCATAGACGTGTATAATCATGGGGTGATGGAACGTGATTTTACGTATGTCGATGATATAATTGATGGCATCAGCGCGCTCATTCATCACCCACCTAACACAGACCAGGGAGATCTGCACAGGATCATCAATATCGGACGCAGTAGTCCGGTCAAGTTGCTCAACTTCATAGAAATCCTTGAAAAATATCTCGGACGCACTGCGCAAAAAAACTTCCTGCCGATCCAGCAAGGGGATGTGCCATCCACCTGGGCAGACACCAGTCTGCTTAGTAATCTGACCGGGTACGCCCCCAAAACGGATCTTGACGAGGGGATTCGTAGATTTGTGGAATGGTATATGCCCTACCAGGGCCTCGCCTGAACGAAAGACTTTCTATGCAACCTGTCTCCTTTGTCGTCCCCGTCTACAACGAAATTGAAAATATCACCAGGCTTCACCAGGAAATTCTGGCTGTAGCCCAAACCCTTGGTGTGGATTTTGAAATCATCATGGTCGATGATGGTTCCACAGACGGCACGTATAAAGTGCTAAAATCACTGAGCCCAATCACCATCATCCGGATGCGTACCAATTTCGGTCAGACCTCAGCATTGGATGCCGGTATCAAAGCGGCGCAATATCCCTACATCATCACGATGGATGGTGATCTGCAAAACGATCCTGCGGACTCTCCTGCCCTCATTCAATATCTCGAAGCCAACGAACTTGATGTCGTCTCCGGGTGGCGTAAAAATCGCAAGGATCCAATCACTAAAAAATTTGTCAGCCGCGTAGCCAATCTCTTGCGCTCTGTTCTCGTCGAAGATGGAATCCATGACAGTGGTTGCACGCTAAAGATTTATAAAAAAGAGTGCTTTGAGGATGTATCGCTCTATGGAGAAATGCACCGGTTTATTCCGGCCCTCCTCAAAATGCGCGGCTTCCAGATCGGTGAGTTAGCCGTCAACCACAGACCCAGGGCCGGAGGTAAAACCAAATACAATATCACCCGCACCCTGAAAGGCCTGGTCGATATGATCGTCATCTGGTATTGGAACCGCTATGCTATGCGGCCTTTTCACTTCCTCGGTACCATCGGGATTGTCATCATCGTCTTCAGCTTCTTTTCAGGCCTGATGTCGCTCAAGGAATTTTTCGCCGGACAGGATATGTCCGAGACCTTTTGGCCCATGTTTACCCTGCTGTCATTTCTCATCGGCGTGCAGTTTTTTATCCTTGGCTTTATCAGTGATATGTTGATGAAGACCTATTTCGGACAGACTGGACAGACCCCCTATTCTATCAGGGATATTGTCAGGCAATAAACACGAAGAGTACTCGTCTTTAAAATCCAATTCAATACACATTCTCCCTATTAGCATTCTGCCTGAAGGTATATACCACACCGGCTGAAACCTGGTACGGGCGATAATCTTTTACAGAATACGTGGATTGGTATTCATGGGAGACGTAGGTATTCGTCAGCATTTTGGAGACCCCTACGTTCAATCCGAAACCATCAAATAAACTCACCTGGATCCCCGCGCTAAGGCCCACTTGCAATCGACGGATTCCGTTTCCGGAAAGGTCCACCTGTTGGAGTACAACATACTCACATTTCGTCATCCCTTCAGATTCATGCTGTTCAATGCTTACGTTGGATTTCTTTTGCTCTATCCACAGAGGAATCTGGCCATAGGCTCCGATATTGAGCGAAAGCTTGCGAGGAAGAAGATCAAAATTTACCTTGACCGGTATACTTAAACTCAAAGATCTCACCGAAGGAAATCGGATCTGGTTGCGTACATCCAGATAGCTGTTCTCATAACAATCACAATCCGTTGAGAAACCACCACCAGGCAGGAAAGATCCCGAGTGAGGAACCGTGTCTGTGGATAAGGTATCAATAAAATCTATATCATAATCACTCGTATAAGAATACGCCGAATAATTGAATCCCAGACCGGTGGACAGGAAAACGCGTGAACCTACCGGAATCATGAGGTCCACTGTTGCATTATACCCGATTTTGCCGTAGTAATAGGTAGTATACGTCTCCCTGGCAATGACTTGTTGGTTGATGCTGAAGGTGTCATCTTCAAAATACCAGGGTCGCGAGGTGAACACCGTGGCTTCATATTCATGTGAATAATCCTGGTTGACCAAATGATGGACACCTCCGCTGACCTGAAACGTGAGGTTTTGGGTAAAACCCCTTGTCCCCAGGAGAAAAACGAATGAAACCAATAAAAGTCTTACAGACATGCGAGAATGGCTTTTGAGATGAAGCGAATATAAAGGAATTAAACCTGGAATACATAGACTTTGGATATCTTGTGAAACCCTTTACGTACTCAAATTTTACTGCCATGCCATCCGCATATATCAAAGGAATCGGCTTCTACGTGCCGGCCAATATCGTCACCAATCAGGATCTTGAACGCCATATGGATACCAGCGATGAATGGATCCAGGAACGCACCGGCATTCAACAACGCCGCTATGGTACGCGTCACAAGGAAACCACCTCGACGCTTGGAACCGAAGCGGCAAAACGTGCCTTAGCTCATGCCGGGATGGAGGCGACAGAACTGGACCTGATCATCTTCGCCACGCTGAGTCCGGACTATTATTTTCCGGGTAGTGGGGTTTTACTTCAACGACAACTGGGCGTCAACAAAAAAGAAATTCCTTGTTTGGATATCCGCAATCAATGCAGTGGTTTTGTGTATGGATTGTCTATCGCCGATGCGTATATCCGCAGTGGGATGTACCGCAACATCCTGTTGGTTGGGGCGGAAACCCATTCCATGGGCCTTGACTTTTCTACCCGAGGCAGGAATGTCACCGTCATTTTTGGAGACGGGGCTGGTGCGGCTGTCCTCAGCGCTACAGACGAACATTTCAAAGGCATACTGGCGACACGCATTCATGCCAATGGTGAATTTGCGGAAGAATTTGCGGAAGAGCTCGCCATGATCAACCCGGGTGCTCATGGCGGTGTACATGCAGAAGATCCTTCGATCTACGGATACAAAGAGACTGAATTTGGTGAAACCTTTATCAGTCAGAAAATGCTGGATGACGGCCTCATATTCCCAAACATGAACGGACAGCTTGTTTTTAAAAATGCAGTGGTAAAATTTCCGGAAGTCATTGGCGAGGTCCTTCAGGCATCAGGTCTTGAAAAAACAGATATCGACCTTCTCGTTTGTCATCAGGCCAACTTGCGCATCAGTCAGTTTGTCCAGAAAGCAATGGGTCTCCGCGACGACCAGGTATGGAACAATATCCAGAAATACGGCAATACGACCGCGGCATCTATCCCAATAGCACTTGCCGAAGCTGTAGAAGCAAGCCGCGTCAAACAAGGCGACCTGGTCTGTCTCGCCGCCTTTGGTAGCGGTTTTACATGGGGCGCCGCGCTTCTCCGATGGTGATGGAGCTGTGAGCAAAGAGCATAGAGCATAGAGCATAGGGCAATTAGGAATTATGAATTTGGAATTTGGAATTTGGAGAGTATTTCAATTCAGTGGTTAAAAGATTATATAGACTAATATTGCAATGCCATCTTGCCTTATTAAATCAGATTTTCCCTGGATAGCAGAGACAATTTCACTCCATCACCAGATCCCTCTCAACAAGAGGGACGGACTTGACGTAAGGAAAGTCCAGGGAGTTACGAATCACTAAATCACCACATAATATGAAAACAGATCTCCTTTTTATCGCCGCCCATCCTGATGATGTCGAATTATGCTGTGCCGGTACGGTATTCAAGCACATCGAAGCAGGATACACCGTTGGTGTCGTTGACCTCACGGCCGGTGAACTAGGTACCCGCGGAAATGCCACCCTCCGTGCTGAAGAAGCTGCAAAAGCGTCAGCCATCATGGGCATCGCATTTCGCGAAAATCTCGGCTTGCGCGATGGATTCTTTGATCTCGGGGAGGCCAACAAACTCCCAATCATCCGCGCCGTCAGAAAATACAGACCTGAAATCGTCATCACCAATGCCATTCGCGACCGCCACCCCGACCACGGCCGCGCCGGCCAACTGGTTTCCGAAAGTTGCTTTCTCGCCGGCTTGCCCAAAATTGAATTGGATGACTATGAAGGACATCCCTTGCAAGCCTGGCGACCCAAAAAAGTCTATCATATGATTCAGGATCGATACATCGCCCCCGACATCTGTGTGGATATCACACCCTACATCGATCGCAAGACGGAAGCCGTCATGGCCTTTAGCTCCCAATTTTACAACCCCGTTTCTGCCGAACCCCACACCCCGATCTCCGGTCTTGATTTCTTCGAATTTCTCCGCGCCCGCGCCCGCGAGATGGGCCGCCTCATCGGTGTCGAATTCGCCGAAGGCTACACGATGGAAGGACCAGTGAAGAAGGATGATCTATTGTTTTAACTTGTTATTACCCGGAATAGCAGACGTCTTATCCCTCTTTTAAGAGAGACGGTATCTCCCTAAGTAAATGCCGGGGAGCCTTTCCCTCTTTTAAGATGGACGGTATTTCCCTAAGTAAATGCCGGGGAGCCTTTCCCTCTTTTAAGAGGGGTGGCATTTACCTAAGTAAATGCCGGGGAGTTACAAAAAAGGCACCCCGCATACACGAAGTGCCTTCACTTATCTCGATTCACCCACATGGGATCAATTCATTCTACATAGATCCTGGTTTCCTGTAGAAGACCTGTGAGAAATTGTACTTGAAGCTAAACTGCACCTTGGAAATAGATGCTGTCTTCAGGTAGGTATCATCAGGGACAGGACTGTCACCAAAATTCTCACGATTACCATACTGGTACTCTATACCCATCATGACATTTTTAGCAGGATAATACATCAGGTTGGCTGCGGCATACTGGCCCTTACTGAATGCATTGTAAGCTTGTCCGTCCGTATTGTCAATATCCGTCATCGAGTATCCAATAGCGGTGCTCAACTTATCGCTCCAATTGATATCAAAGAATGCAACTACACCAAGCACTGGCAAAGCCACACCTTCTGATCCGTCAATGGCCACATCCACAGGAGCATCATTCATGTAGTTTTCAATACCAGCTCCATATACACCCTGGCCACGGAAAGTGACCTTTTGTCCGATCTTCAGATTCGTACTCAGGTTAAGACCCCAACCTAAAGCATCACCTGTAAAGTCCGGTCCGGTAGGATCCTGATCTTCCCATTTCATTTGGCGAACAATACCGGCCAACTCTATATAACCAGGTTTGATTGCTTTACGATACTCGAAAGACAGATCAGGAAGTGGAAAGTTGGCTTTAATATTACCCAACTCTACACGGTCCGAATAGACGCCGGCATCCGCACTCGCACCTGGACGTTCGAGGGCTATCGTCAACCTGGAATCCCCCTGGATCGGCATATACCGGAGTTGAACGTTCCGGAAAAACACCATACCACAAGGACCCCAATACTCGACCGTGTTTGGAAATACATCTATATCCATAAACGGACTCCAGTATTGACCAGCTCCGAATTTACCAAGTTCGCCATAAGCATGACGCAAGCGAATAGTCGTCTGTCCTGCATCCACACCGGTGCCGAACATTTCAAATTCAAACTGAGTCTTCAGATCACCAAGCGCTGTAGGGAAATAATTCTTAATCCCAAAACGGGTCTGGCGAACGGAGAAATAGGTGTTGCCATCCGTGCCATATTGATTCTTAATCGTAGGCAGTTTGGTTGGTCTGACTACATCAAACCAATCCGGATGAATTTGGTTGGCATTGTACCCCATATCCATCATGATAAAACCATAGACTTCTGCACTCTTCTGCATATCATCCTGAGCCCGCAAAGCACCGATACTGAGCACCGACATCATGGTCAGCAACATCGCACTTCGTAATACTGATTGTAGGTTTTTCATATACAAGTTTTAAAGGTTAGTAAGCATAGTACAAATCCTGGATTTCTTTCAGGCTCCTTTGTTTAAGCAAAGCAACAGAAAGCAAAATCCTTGACTTTTGAGGGTTAAGGTCAGCGGAAGCAATCAGACCAAGCTTGTCGTCATCTACTTCAACATTCCGTCCAACATTACCTGTAGCAACCCTGGAACTCCTGACGACCACAACGCCCTTCTTACTGGCATTAGCACATGCATCAAGACAAGCCTTGTTCATGTTGCCATTACCAACACCGGCAATCACGATTCCCTTGGCACCTAAATTAACACTGGCGTCAATCAAATCAGCAGGCGTATCCACATCTGCATAAATGATATCTACCCTGGGCAATTTGGTCACACCATCCAGAGAAAATTCACCATTCATACCTGTTTTGCTGTATGGATAACGGTAGTATTCGCTCACGCCATAAGCTGTAGTACCAATTAATCCACGGATGGGTGACATAAAGGTCTGAACCGCGGTTGTGCTCACCTTAGTCAGCGTCTGTGCGGAATGGATCCAGTCATTCATGACCAGCAGCACACCTCTTCCTTTAGCATTCGGATCAGCGGCAACGGCTATACCATTGTACAGATTGAGCGGACCGTCAGCACTGATGGCTGTCGAAGGACGCATAGAACCTACCAGCACGATAGGCTTCTGCGTATTGCAGATCAGGTTGAGAAAGTAAGCCGTCTCCTCCATGGTATCGGTTCCGTGTGTAATGACGATACCATCAACATCCTTACGGGCAGCAAGTTCCTTGATTCGCTGGGCAATCTTGATCATGATATCAAAAGACATATCCTGCGAACCCACATTGGAAATCTGCTCACCGGTGATATTGGCCAGTTTGGTCACATCCGGTATGGCATTGATCATAGCGTCAATAGTCACTTGTCCGGAAGTATAACCGGATTGAGCGCTGGTAGCTGCTGCTCCGGCAATGGTGCCGCCGGTAGCAAGGATCACGACGTTAGGCTTAGTCTGCCCAAAAACTAAAAGGTGGGCGGCCAGCATCATCAGGGTGAATACAAGTTTGAAACTCAATTTCTTGTTTTTCATGGCACTTAAGTTAATTAAAGTTTTGAAATTTATTTTCATGGTATCAACCAGGTCGTAAGAACTGCTATTCGGAATCATGCCTTATTGAGGACTAGTCATCTTGGCCGGATCCATCAGGTCCTTGATCTGCTGTTCGGTGAGCAGCTTTTTCTCACGGATCAGTTCCAGGATACCCTTATTGGTCTGTAAGGCTTCCTTGGCGAGCTCAGTAGTTTTCTCGTATCCCAATACCGGATTCAGGGCGGTCACTATCCCGACACTCCGTTCCATGTAATGATTTAAAATGTCCTTATTGACGGTAATCCCTTCAATACATTTCGTACGGAATAACGGGAAGGTCTTGAAAAACAAGCCCTGAGATTCAAACAGGGAGACGGCTACTACGGGTTCGTAGGCATTAAGTTGCAAAAGCCCATCCTGGGATGCAAAAGTCACCGTAGCATCATTGCCGATGACTTTGAAACAAACCTCATTCATGAGTTCGGGCATGACCGGGTTGACTTTGCCTGGCATAATGGAAGAGCCTGGTTGAAGCGGAGGTAAATTAATTTCAAACACACCGGTTCTCGGTCCTGTAGCCAGAAAGATGAGGTCACTGGAAATTTTAGACATCGTAACCGCCAGGTTTTTCAACGCAGCAGAATACATCATAAACGCCTGCATACTTGAAGTAGCAGCTACCAGGTCAGGTGCTTTATGGATAGGCTTGCCAACAAGTTTAGCCAGATGATCAGGTACTTTTTCTGCATATCCAGGTGATGCAGTCAGTCCTGTACCAATGGCTGTAGCCCCCATATTGATCTCACTGAGATACTCCTCAGATTTGATCAATACACTGATCGCAGCATCGAGTTGGTTGCCAAATCCATGGAATTCTTGCCCCACGGTCATCGGCACGGCGTCCTGTCCTTCAGTACGTCCCATTTTGAGGATGTCTTTAAACTCATCGCCTTTTTTATGGAATGCGGCAGACAAGGCTTGCGCTTCTTTCACCACTTTATCATTATGCAACAGAAGGGCCACATGGATGGTTGTAGGATACACGTCATTGGTGGACTGCCCCATATTGAGATCATCATGCGGTTCGATAAACTGGTATTCACCCTTCTTATGCCCACTCATTTCAAGGGCGATATTAGCGAGCACCTCATTCGCATTCATATTGGCTGAGGTACCCGCACCACCCTGGTACATATCGGTGATAAACTGATCGTGATACTTCCCATCTATGACGGCCTGGCAGGCTTTTTCAATGGCAGCGAGTTTTTCCTTACTCATCCGGCCTACATCCGCATTGGCCTGGGCAGCAGCCAATTTGACCATGGCATAGGCCCGGACATAATCCGGATAGAAGTTGGTCTTGATACCACTCACCTGGAAGTTTTCCAACGCACGCGCGGTCTGAACCCCATAGTAAGCTTCGGCAGGTATTTGTTTTTCACCCAACAGATCTTTCTCTGTCCGGGTTTGCTGTGCTTGTCCTGATGAAAGAACAAAAATGAAAAACCCGAGGGCTACACATTTCACATTCAAAAATGGTTTCATTGTTGAGGATTTATAGGATGATAGATTGCAATACTAACCCGGCAATAACAGCAACAAGAGTTGTCACCAGGCCGGGTAACATAAAACTGTGATTGAGAACATATTTACCAATCCGTGTTGTACCGGTTCGGTCAAACTGAATCGCTGTAAGTAAGGTGGGATATCCCGGCACGACAAAATGTCCATTGACTGCAGGAAAAATACCCACCAGATATGCTGGCGTCAAACCAAGAGAAAGTCCAAGGGGCATCAATGCCTTGGTGGTCGCCGCCTGACTGAATAGCAGGATGCTCAGGGTGAATAGTGCAAAAGCAAATAACCAGGGGTACTGTGTGACCAATTGCCCGAGGGTTTGCTGTATGACGTTATAATTATGCTCCATAAACGTTCCACTCATCCACACCACACCAAATATGGCAATCGTGGCCTGACCAGCAGACATGAAAAGACTGGCCTTGGTAACCTGTGAAGCTGTAGTCTTGCACAAGAGAATGATAAGACCGGTTGCTGCAAGCATGATGATCATGATCATAGAAGGGATTTGCAATTCACCCGCCGCGTTGACAGCAAATCCGGGCGTAAAGCCTTCACTTCCTGAAAAATTGGGAAGCAGTGCAGGAAATGAACCCACTGCAACAACTGATGCTACAGCAATCCCAAAGATGATTACAGAACGTATTGCCCCAGGCTTAAGCGTAGTATCCTTGGCTTGAAGTGCCGCCTCCATATTCTTTGCAAACGCAGGATCTTTCATGCGTTCCAGAAATTCAGGATCGTCCTTCAATTCCTTTCCCTTTTTCATCACAAACAAGATCCCTGCGAACACGCCAATCAGCGTGGAAGGGATACAAATCATAAGAATATCGGAAAGACTCACCCCTGTACCGGTCAGTACAGTGATAATAGCTGCTGTAGCTGCAGATACCGGGCTGGCGGTGATGGCCATGTGCGCTGCCGTGACACTCATACTTAGCGCGCGTTCGGGCCGAATCTGCTTCTTGATGGCAACTTCCGCCACGATCGGCATAATAGAATAAGAGATATGGGCGGTCCCGGCAAAAAGAGTGAACAAATACGTAACCAGCGGACCCAGGATGGTGATCTGCTCCGGATGACTACGCAATATTTTTCCAGCCACTCCTACCAGGTAATCCATCCCTCCAGCCGCTTGCAATCCAGCTGCCGCTGTTACTACACTGAGGATGATCAACATGACTTCCAACGGAGGATCCGCAGGCTGCATCCCGAACCCGAAGATCAGGACTAGCAACCCTATCATACCCATGACCCCAAGTCCGATACCGGACATCCGTGCACCGATAAAGATGCAGATCAAGACAACGGCTAATTGCAGAAATATCATAGTTGGAAATTCTTCTTATTAATAATACACCTATCCATCCTCCCTTGCACATATTCTTGATTACAATGGTTCCCTTTTATCCGCCTAAAGCAGACTGCACTTTTCTCTGTCCCGTTCTTGATCTGAATCCTCATTCTCAGTGATGTCATAAGATTTGGAAGTGTATTCTGCTTTGGAATAGTTGCGTAACTCCCTTGAGCTGATACCTGTCCAGGACACTATACCCATAGCCAATTTCAAACCGCACATATTTCGATAGATACCAATTGACCATAGGGGTTATCCTCCATAATTTCCCTCCTTCAATGGTCCCGTCATCCAGATCCAGGTAGGAAAAACGAAGGACAGCTTCTACTGCACCCCATCCTCCGCGAAAGACAGGTTTTTCAACGGGCACAAATGCATAAATACTGGACTCTGAACTATACACTCGTGATTCACCGGTCAATACATAGGTGACTGCGACATCACCGCCAAAAAAAGTAGGATTGTCGGTGGATGGAGAAGTAAATGAGTGCCAGAGGATTTCAGACCCAACCGTTAGTGGTCCTTTAGTGTAATACACTTCAGTGCCATAATGATTGGAATGATCAGAAGGAAATGTTCCGGTGTCGATGAAGTTTGGAGCAGGATTGGCCTCAGGCCTCGATTTGAGTCGCATCTGACCATTCAGCGGTTGGCCATAACGATAACTTGCACCGATGTGGAAAACATGGTGATGTGCGGGATCATAAATGGGTCTCCACCCCACCCGAAAGGCCGTCTGCCAATTATAGGTTGAAAACGTCTGGCCTTCGGAAAACCAATCCGCGTAAACTCCGGCATTCCAGAAAATTCTTGGTTTGGGGAGATATCCCATAAATTTAATTCCGTCACCAAAAATGGGAATCACATCCAGCGCCATCTGGCGTTCAAAGGTCCAGCCCGCATATCCATTCATGACCTTATTAAGCGAAAATCCTTCTTTAGTCCGGCCTACGAAAACGTGACCAGCTATTTCCGGCAAAGCTACCAGTACACCAGTTTCGCGCACCCACCACGCCTCCGTAACCCCGTCGTACATGAGACCCAACTTCCAGGTGATCGTCCTTCTGGTCTTAAAGGCTCCGCTGAGCATGATTCTGGAATCCCTGACCTTGAACTCATTTTTCGCCTCTACGCCTGCTGAGTCCATTTGGGCTTTCGCCATGTCATCCTGGTTAAATCCCACAAACTCGTAGAGGTAACCACCGCCCACTTTCAGTGTTGTAAATCCCAGGTTAAATTCATTCCAATTTCTTTTAGGTGGCTTGCCGGTAGCAGAATCTATGAGCGGAGTAGTCAGTACTTCGCCTTCTGTGCCATCAGGCAATTGCTTCGGATGCTGCTGGGCCTGAGCGGGAAGAACTGAATATAATAGTATCAGAAAAATGACGAAACGATATGAAGCATTGAAACTTTCCATGTTTCGCGGTTTAAGGGATAGTGATTTAAAGTCTTTTCCATTATTAGAATGAAACTTAAATCAACACTTCAAGTGACAAAATTGCCCGAAATATCCCTTAACCCGAATGATCTGGGTTAGTAATAACAATGACCAGAATCAAAGAAATTAATATCATTGGACAAATCCGGATCAATAACCGGACATACTCCAGGCCGGTAACTTCCCTTCCATCCAATTGGCATACCGGAGAGATCCCAGGCGGATCCTGGGCGCCAGTTTACTTCGCATCTCCAGTTTGTACTCCAACCTGCAAAACAATCCTGGTAGATGGTTGACACTATAGATACCACCACTAGGTTCGGAAATTAATGGCATTGAAACTGAAGTTAGTGCATATCTAAAAGGATCCCTGGCCATGACATGATATTGCCATTCCGGCTTGAAACCAGCAAAAGCATTAATGGAAGAAGTCTGCAAGGTCTGAGCATTCATTGCTAATACCATCCACATCCAAAATCCAACTGAAAAAACAAATTTCATGGGGTGTAAATTTCCGATTTTTTATAAAGATGCCAGATGAGGAAATGCCAGATGGAAAGATGCCAGATGAGGAGATAATATATCATTCCATGACCCGATCACTCCATCACCCCATAAATTTTGGCGCACGGAGGCACGGAGAACACGGAGTTTTACTCTTTCTTCAATCTTCAATCTTCACTTTTACCTTTTCCCGCCCCTCTGCTTCACTGCGTTCAGCAGTTCCCCTGTTTGCTGCGCAATCCTGGGGACACACTCTTATCACTCCATCACCCCATCACTCCATCACTCCATTTCCCTCTCAACTAGAGGGATGGACTTGACGTAAGGAAAGTCCAGGGAGTTATTAAGTCTGTATCACTCCCGTATTAAACACCTCTATCGGCGCATGATCAGCAGCCTGTAAAGCCTGGGAAATAAATGTCCTCGTATCCCGGGGATCAATGATCGCATCGACCCACAATCTTGCCGCAGCATAGTATGGGGTAGTCTGCTCGTCGTAGCGTGCCTTTATTTTTTCAAACAAAGCCTTCTCCCCATCCGGATCCGGCTTATGCCCTTTAGCTTCGAGCGATGAAACTTGTATCTGAGTAAGCACTTTAGCCGCCTGCGTCCCACCCATCACGGCGATTTTAGCGGTAGGCCATGCGGCAATAAACCGGGGATCATACGCTTTGCCACACATGGCATAATTACCAGCCCCATAACTATTGCCGGCAATAATGGTAATCTTAGGCACGGTACTATTAGCCACCGCATTGACCATCTTGGCGCCGTCTTTAATGATGCCCCCATGTTCGGATCGCTTGCCTACCATAAAGCCGGTGACATCATGCACAAAGACTAAAGGAATTTTCTTCTGATTGCAATTGAGAATAAATCGTGTGGCTTTGTCTGCAGAATCAGAATATATCACACCCCCAAATTGCATCTCGCCGGTTTTGGTTTTCACCACTTCACGTTCATTGGCCACAATCCCTACAGACCACCCATCTATCCGTGCATATGCACACAGAATGGATTTTCCATATTCCTCTTTGTAAATCGTCATCTCTGTATCCTTGCTGGTACATGAGTGCATGTATGGCAACAATATCCAGGTGACTAACGTCAGCCTAACTTCTCAAAACACTACCGATCATTTCACGATGGTCAAGTTTGATATAAGCTGGGAAAACTCCTGGCGGTTAGTGGGAGGCCCGGCCAACTGGGATGCGGCATGGGTGTTTGTCAAGTACAGGATCGGAGCAGGGCCGTGGAAGCACGCGTGGTTAAATAATACGGGTCATATCGTTCCTTCCGGCTCCGCCGTTGATGTTGGATTGCTTGATCCGGGATCCGCATATCATGCCATGACCAATCCGGGCTTGGGTGTTTTCATCCATCGATCAGGTCCTGGGTCTGGCACATTTTCGCTGACCAATGTTCAACTCCGGTGGAACTATGGGGATAATGGATTGAGTGATAATGAGCAGGTGGATATTAGGGTATTTGCCATTGAGCAAGTGTATGTGCCACAAGGATCATTTTATGTCGGAAGCGGAGGCGGTGAAAGCGGGGCATTCTTTAAGTATGATCCGGGTCCCGCCACTGATCCGTATTTCATCAACAATGAGGGAAGTATTAATGTAGGCATGACGACAGGGTATCTCTATTATTATAATCCGTCCGGGTTTAGTGGTGATCAGACGGGACCCGTACCGGCAGCATTTCCAAAGGGGTATAAAGCCTTTTATGCAATGAAATATGAAATCAGCCAAAAGGGATACGTGGATTTTTTAAATTCTTTGACCAGGGCCCAGCAAATCAGCAGAGTTAGATCGGACATCAGCACCGGGGTAAACCTGAACAACTTTGTAATGTCAAATGACCTGGTTTTAATAGGAAGAAACGGAATCAGATTAATTTCTTTTTTCCCTTTTCCTCCTGCACCATTGGTTTTTTTCTGCGACTATAATGAAAACGGGAATCAGAACGAATCTGGGGATGGTCAGGATATCGCCTGCAATTATTTAACCATAGCGGATGTCATGGCCTACCTGGATTGGGCAGGATTACGCGTGATGTCCGAGTTGGAGTTTGAGAAGTGCGGACGGGGGCCGGTTTATCCCCTTCCCAATGAATATGCCTGGGGAAGTAATTATTTTGAAACAGTGTCGGACTATCTGAATCCTGGATTTCCTAATGAACTTCCCGATCCTCCTACGGCTAATTGTAATGTCGTTTTAACCTATCCCATCCGTTGCGGAGCTTTTGCAACACTAAGCAGTACCAGGGAAAAGGCCGGTGCGGGATATTATGGTTGCATGGAATTGAGTGGCAATGTCTGGGAAAGATGCGTGACCGTGGGGAGTACCTACGGTAGGGCATATGACGGACGACATGGTGATGGTGTTATCAGTGACCTTGGAGATGCCAACGTGTTGAACTGGCCCTTTTCCGTGACCGGGTATGGGTCTTGTTTTCGTGGTGGTTCTTGTAACGGATCAACCAATTTAATCCGGCTCAGTGACCGGGAATATGGAGCCAATCCTGACCCTGTGGGGTATGGATGGTCAGGTGGCAGGGGCGTTCGAACTGCTCCGCAATAATGATTATTACAAACCGTCCATTAGTGAAAGGGAATTATACGGCTTTTGTATTTCTGGTTCTGTTCTACTGTACGGATCATTTGTCTGCGCAGTTTATTGGAGGGTTCAGCAGGGGCGATTATTTTATAGGAGTGTATGCCCTTTATCTCGATGGTCATGATTTAAACATACTCAACACAGGAGGCGGTAGTCGTGGTGATCGTTCCGTTACACATTATGCTTCTGGTTTGAATGGAGAAGAATTTCAAAACCTATTTTCGGGTAATATAGGTCGTGGAGAACAACTTGCCGGTAAGGAGGAGGCCGGCCTGAACGGAGAAAACCTCAAAAGTCTTTTTGCGGGAGATCCGGGTCGCGGTGACTCTTATCTCGATATTTCATCCAGTGGCTTGGACGGTGAAAATCTAAAGCTCCTTTTTGCAGGTGGATCAGGCAGAGGGGATCAACAGGCCTCAAGAGAGGCCCTTTCGCTGGAAGGTGATTTGTGGGGAACGATGTATGCCGGATCAGTTGGAAGGGGAGATGATCATTTGGAAAAATCATCTGCCATGCTGAATGGTGAGGACCTTGGTGTTTTATTTGTTGGTAATACAGGCAGGGGTGATGATCAAAAAGACTCCTATAGCGAGATCCTTGACTGCACCTTTTACTCCATCTGGAACGGAAGTATTAGCACGGCCTGGGAAAATCCGGCCAACTGGGAGTGCGGTGAACTTCCCAACCGTTACAGTGATGTTGTTATTCCAACTAGTGTCCCCCATTTCCCGTATATCACGGTCTCTCCCGTGGAGATACGCAATCTGACAATGGACAATAGCAGTATGTTACACGTGATCGGCGCCTCCCTGCGCGTGCTTGGCGGGCCACAATAGTGCATTACCTTTTCACTGATCCTTTCCTGCTAAATCAGGGCTATAATGATGAGGAATAGATGCCAAATATTCATTTGTGAGGACTCGTTATTTTATTCCATTAATTTTATTGTTTCTAAATCATATTCCTCAATGAAGGTGTTTCTTCTTATATCCATATTATTGGGTCTGGTCCCTACGGGCTCGGCGCAGTCGGTCACCATTTCTTCTGAATCCGCCCCGGTGGAATATTACCGGATGCCGGATTATCCATTGCCATCGACATACACCACCTACAGCGCAGATCTCGATATTCCATTCAATGAACTGGCGAAGAGTGGCTATACCGAATCCTATCTGCTCGACAATTTTGTCAACCTGGAAGGATATAAACGGGTCAATAAAAATGCGGATGTAGAAATCACCGCCACCATTGGTGAATTTATGGTCTGGAGCGAACTGCGCAACACCAACAAAACAAAGACAAAGGATAAAGAGGGCAATGAAACGATTCGATACACCTATTCACTCGAAGTCAAATACAGTTTGCCGATGGGCCTGGAAGTGTATAACCGGGATGGAAAAGTGTTACTGGACAAATATATTTTTTCCAATTCTGATACCCGGACATGGACGTCCTCGACGTATAGTTCGCTGTCAGAACTGGATTCCTATTGGCGCATTCAGCGGACGACCAGACTGGCCGAACTTCAGAAAGATTTGACCCGCGAGGGCATGAATAAGGTCTCAGACATGATCAATACCAATTTTGGATATCGCATAATCAAGGACAAGATCAAGTTTGCATCGATCGGTAAGAAAAAACATCCGGATTATGATCGCTTTCAAAAGAATGTTGAAATCCTCCAGTCCGCTTTTGCTTTGATGGATGCGGATAAAAGTCTTGATGCGGTTTGGGCAAAAGCAAAGCCCGCTCTTGATTTTTATAAAGAGACCGCGGAAAAATACAAGACGGGCAACAAAGACCAGAAGAAATTAAAACACATCTGTTTGTATAACCTCGCTCTGGCCTATTGCTGGCTCGAAGATTTTGACACTGCAGAAACCTACGCGCGTTCCATACTTCGTTTTGATTCCAAAAACAAGGATGTCAAACGATTGCTCGATGATATAGAATATACCCGTGCCTCACTCGTCAATGCAGGCAGGGCCTCCAGACACCAGGTCGTGGTAGGGGCTAAAACCTAAATCAACGAGAGCACCCCAATGTTATTTTTTCATCAGTAGCAAGGAGGTAGAAAAAGGCGGAAGCTGGAAATCACCTCCAGGTTCTAACGGGCTATCTGTAACCAGATTGATAGCCTTGTCCCGTAATGGTAAAGACTTTGGTTGGTCGCCAAGATTGTGGATGACCCAAAACGTTCCTTCATGCCCTTTTATAATAAACGCCAGCAAATGGTTGTCTTCAAGATTTTGAAACTGGACTTCACCGCAGGCCAGATCAGGATGATCCCTTCGGAGTTGGATCCACCGCTTGTAATAATGGTAAATTGAATTTTGGTCTTCCAGTTGATCTTGAAGGGACGCCACATCTGGAGATATGGAATACACCGGTTGTTGCCACGACGTATCTGAACACGTCGCATCTCCCCATAGAAAAGGTTCACGAAGATGGATGTCCGGTTTGACCCCTAACATCCCAATTTCTTCTCCATAGTAGATATAGGTAGTCCCTGGCAAAGTGAGGAGTATCGATGCGGCAAGCTTTGATTTTTCGATATCCTGATTTAAGGTCGATCGGATGCGGTTCATGTCATGATTGGAGAGCAGGATCGCATCATCATATGGGGTTTTGACTTTGGTATATGCCGCATGGACATTTGAATACGGCTTTCTGAATTTGTCCGCATCTGCCGCGAGGATGCATTCAGGAATGGCTTTGGTCAGTTCGAAGTTGAAAAGCGAGGGAAGTCCTTTGAATAGCGAGGCCAGTAATGCCGGTTCATCCCATACTTCACCCACGATGATCACATCCCGATTAATAGCCCGCATTTTCGAAGTGAATTCCTCCCAAAACTTCCTTGTATCATCGATCTGATCATCCGGATATATATGTTTTGCGGCATCCAGCCGGAATCCGTCTATCCCTTTATCCAGCCAGAATTTTCCGATTTTATACACTTCATCACGTACTGGCGGATAATCAAAATTAAGATCCGGCATCCCTTTCCAGAAAAAGCCATAATAGCGTTCGTCCTGTCCATCCCATTCATGCCATTGCGTGAGGTTGTCTGAATCAAACGTGGTGCTTTTTTTCTCCAGCTCATTTTTGACCGCTTCATAGTCTTTCCATACATAGTACTGGCGGTATGGGTTGTCCTTGGATGAAGCAGAGGCTTTAAACCAGGGATGTTCAGCAGAGGTGTGGTTGATGACCAGGTCGAGGATGATCTTCAGATTTCGTTTTGTGGCTTCGGCAATAAAGCGATCCATGTCTTCCATGGTGCCAAAATCCGGATGAATACCATAGTAATCCGTTACATCGTACTTGTGATACGAGGGCGATGGGTGGATGGGCATGAGCCAGATTGCGGTTGCACCGAGTTCCTGGATATAATCAAGTTTAGAAATCAATCCGGGCAGATCACCAATCCCATCCTGGTTGCTGTCACAAAACGATTGGACATATACTTCGTAAACCACGTCGGCCCGATGGTCATGTTTTCCGGAGGATTGTGCTTTAGCAGTATTCATAGGCCACCAGCCGGAAAGAATTATTGTCAGTAGAAAAGAAATCAACCATCGCATATACAGCATTAAAGATAGGTTGCCTCATCGGGTGAATAATCTCGAATCGAAACTAAAGGGTTCTGTATGAATAATTTTCACCCTGGTCATATCGGTATGTTTTGGATTGATGAGCACATTGAATTCTTCCGGGACGATTGCAGATGGAACCCGGAGTCCAAGATGTTTACCTTCTTTTACAAATTCGTCACCAATGTGCCTGGTGTGGGAAGACGGTGGCCATGCTTTCCATGCTGTTCCAAGTGAAGAGATTTCCACTACTGGTAAGGACATATCCGGCAGTTCGATGGAGACCAGATGATAATCAAGGGGTAGGTTGCCCAGGGGCAGATGCACAGCCACTTCGAGCATACAGAGCGCGCGGGATTGACTGGTATAGATCAGTGCGGTGCCTTTGTTGTTCCACCGGCCACCTGCCAGTTCGGATCCTCTGCCGCAAAGATCCCTGGCATATCTGGAGGAGGATAGTCGGTAGACGATCATGCCAGCACACCATGCTCGATACGCGTCAGCTCATCCTGGATCATCTCCATCCCAAAGGTGCTGTCGAGCAGATCTTTCGGCTTGATGTGGCCGAGGGCGGGGGATAGGGTATCCAGCCATTGATCGAAGAGGGCCTTGGTGCCGAATACGGTGATTCCTTTTTTGTAGAGCAACATGACCTGGAGGATTTTCTCGGATTGGAGACTGTCGAAGGTCTTGTTTTCTTTTTTGTAGCGTTGAAGGGACCGCTCTGTCAGGTGGAGGATGCGGGACCAATCTTCGGTGGTAAAGGGGATGAACGAAGCCAGATTCCGGAAAAAATCGAAGGCGATACCCTCCCTGACCTTGCGGATAATGGAAGAGGTATCTAGCTGATATACAGATGAATATGGCTCTTTTACGATAAACTCATCTCGGGATTCGGACATGGCTATGGATGTTTGTACAAAGATAATGTCTTTTTTCGTAAATAAAACGACATTTTTCGTATCCAGGTTCCCTCCCCGAATTATTTTCCGGAAACCGCTTCCACAATCCGTACAAATCGTGTTGCATCTTCCATGGTATTGTAAAGGGGGACAGAAGCAATCCGGATCACATCAGGTTCCCGCCAATCCGCAATGACCCCGGCATCGGTCAGGCGATCAAAGAGTTGCCTGCCTTCATGTGTAGCCATAAGGGACAATTGGCAACCGCGACGCTCCGGATCGGAAGGAGTGATAATTTGTATGCCCTCCACCCGGGACAGCGAATCATAGAGATACTTCACCACTTCGCGGGCGGAATCCTGCAGATTATGTATCCCGGCCATATCAAAGAGCTCCATCGAAGCCCGGATCGCTGCCATCGATAAGATGGGTGGATTGCTGAGTTGCCATCCTTCAGCTCCTGGCAGGGGATCAAAATCATCGCGCATCCTGAAGCGGGTGGTCTTATTATGTCCCCACCAACCGGAAAGTCTTGGGACCGAAAGATCCTGGCCCCATCGGTCATGAACAAAGACCCCCCCAAGACTACCAGGTCCTGAATTGAGATATTTATAACTGCACCATGCGGCAAAGTCCACCTCCCAGTCATGCAATTGCATCGCTACATTACCGCTTGCATGTGCCAGGTCAAATCCGACGGTAATATCGTACTCATGACCTAGTCGAGTGATGGCAGGTATGTCAAGATATTGACCGGTGTAATAGTTGACTCCTCCGATCAACATCAGGGCGATTTGTTCGCCCTCAACACGGAGGATGTCTTCCAACTCTTCCAGGTCCAACAGATGCTTTCCAGGCGAGGGTCTCCACAGGATAACCGCATCTTCGGGATCAAAGCCATGCATGCGTGCCTGTGAGGCCACTGCATATCGATCTGATGGAAAGGCATCACTCTCGATCAGGATCTTGTAGCGCTCCGTGGTTGGCCGGTAAAAGGAAGCCATCAGCAAATGCAGATTGACCGTAAGGCTATTCATCACCACCACTTCGCTCTCCTGCGCACCCACCAACCTTGCGGTAGATTGGGTTAAAAATTCATGATAGGGCAACCATGGATGGCGGGCATGCAGATGGCCTTCCACACCAAGACGGGCCCAGTCCTCCAGGGTTTCTTCAATATATGCTTTCGTTTTCCGGGGTTGCAGTCCCAGCGAATTGCCACAGAAGTAAACGGATTCCTGTCCGTTGACAAGGGGGATGTGAAATTGATCGCGGTATTGGCCTGAAGTCATGTAGTGATGGAGTGATTTGGTGATGGAGTGATGGAGTGATCCGGTGAGTGGTGAGTAGTCAATAGTGAGTGGAGTAGTCTAATGGTAAACGCTTTGGTATCTGGTGATCAGTGAAATCAAATCTCCGTGTTCTCCGTGCCTCCGTGTGCCAATAATTATGGAGTGATTGGGTGATGGAGTGATTGGGTGATGGAGTGATTGGGTGATGGAGTGATTGGGTGAGAGGTGAGTAGTCAATAGTGAGTGTATATAGATAGAGTGAATGGTATATAGTCTGGCATCTTTTAATCTGGCATCTGGCATCTTTTATCTAATGGTTGAAAGAGTGGTGAATAGTGAGTGAAAATTTGCCTCAAGTATAAAGAAAATGTAGTCGTATTATTTTTTTACTTGGTCTATTCTGCTCTATGCTCTCCCGCAACAAATGCCGTGCATTTAGCTGGATCTTCACTTCGTTACGATCTGCCTCTATGCTCTATGCTCTCTGCTCATTTCCCATTCATCCATGCCAGTGCGGATTTGGACAGCAGCCATTCTTTGGTGTGGTCGCTGTAAGGCATGTGTTCAATCAATTTGCCAGGTTCGGCTTCGCCGAGGGGAAAGGGATAGTCACTGCCAAGGGCGATACGATCTGCCCCTACGAGGTCGATGAGATAATCCAGGATGCGTTCGTCATGCACAAGAGAGTCGATCCAGAATTTTCCTAAGTAGGTTCGTGGTGATTTTTGATTATCAATGGCAACGAGGTCTGGTCTCACATTGAAGCCATGTTCGATGCGGGCGATGGTGCCCGGAAAAGAACCACCACCATGAGCGAAGGCCACCCGCAGGTTTGGAAATTTTTCAAACACACCACTGAAAATCATAGAGCAGATAGCGCGGCTTGTTTCCGCAGGCATGCCCACAAGCCAAGGGAGCCAGTATTTATTCATCTCCTCGGTGCCCATCATCTCCCATGGATGGACAAAGATGCAAGCATTGAGTTTTTCTGCCGCCTCATAGAAGGGAAATAAAGCCGGATCGCTAAGATTCCATTGATTGACATGAGATCCGATTTCAACGCCTACCATGCCCAACTCCTTGACACAACGTTCCAACTCCTTGATCGCAAGGTCAGGATCCTGCAAAGGCACAGTACCCAATCCAATAAAACGATCCGGATGTCGGCTCACCACTTCAGCGATATAATCATTGAAGAATCTGCTGGTCTCCAGTCCATCGGGTCCTTTAGCCCAGTAATAAAATAAAACAGGAATGATGGAGAGGACTTGCTTGTGGACACCATGCGTATCACATTCTTTGATGCGCGCTAAAGGATCCCAGCAGTTGGATTCAATCTCCCTGAAAAATTTATCCCCGATCATCATCCTCGCCCTGCAGTCTCCGCAGTCTTCGAGATGCACGAATTTGCCATAGCCGAATTTGTCCATCCAGCGAGGGATATCGTAAGGCATGATGTGGGTGTGGATGTCGATCTTCAAGGTCGTTGCTGTTGATAGGGATTATTCTGTTTGGTTGTTTCGTGGTAGAGTTTAGAAACTTGAGTTTATAAGCTTATACAGCTTATAGGTTTATAGGTTTATAGGTTTATAGGTTTATGGGGTACAAACTAAATTAAAAACTCCATAACCTTGATAAACTTTATAACCTCCATAACCTCATAACTTTCTCTATTCTTTAAATTAATGTTCATACCTGATGGTGATATTCTTCGCTTCCGTAAAGAAACGAATCGCTTCCCAACCGCCTTCGCGTCCGACTCCACTTTGTTTGACGCCACCAAACGGGGTGCGAAGATCGCGTAGCAGCCAAGAATTGATCCATACGATTCCGGAATGCAATTCGCCGGCGAGGCGATGGGCACGTGCAAGGTGATTGGTCCAGATCACCGAGGCAAGACCATAAGTCGTGTGATTGGCCATTGCGATGGCTTCGTTTTCAGTTTCGAAGGGCATGATGGTGACTACCGGTCCGAAAATCTCTTCCTGATTCGTCCGGCAGTTTTGGACCAGACCTGTGATAACCGTCGGTTCGACAAAATAGCCACCTTCAAAAGGAGCCGGCATTTTAACCGGATGTCCGCCACATTCGATTTTGCCCCCTTCCATTTGAGCCAGCTCAATATAAGACATCACTTTCTGCATGTGGCCTGCGGAGATCAGTGCGCCGATATCCGTCTTATCGTCTGATGGGTCACCGATCTTCATGGCTTTCACCCTGGCGGTAAAGTCAGTCACAAATTTTTCATAGATACTTTTCTGGACCAGGATTCGTGAACCGCAGAGACAGATTTGTCCCTGGTTACTAAAGGAAGAACGCAAGGTGGTCTCCAGCATGTCTTCATAATCACAATCCGCGAAGATGATCACGGGGTTTTTACCTCCGAGTTCAAGAGATGATTTCTTTAACTGGTCCGCACATATTCCGGCGATGCGTTTGCCGACGGCCGTGCTACCGGTGAAAGAAATGGCCTTGATGCCTTCATGTTTTACGATGGCTTCGCCCACCGCCGGTCCTGTGCCATGGACGATATTGAGGACGCCTGCGGGAAGCCCTGCTTGATTGCATATCTCACCCAACATCGCCGCGGTCACTGGCGTAATCTCTGATGGTTTCGCGACCACACAGTTACCCGCAGCTATAGCTGGAGCTATTTTCCAGGTAAAGAGATAGAGCGGTAGATTCCATGGAGAGATACAACCTACGACTCCGATTGGTTGACGCAGTGTGTAATTGATCGCCTGGCCTGGCATATAGTGGGACTCCGAAGCCAATTGCGATGCTGCTGCCGCGAAAAAAGCAAAATTGGATGCCGCCCTGGGAATATCTAATCGTCTGGCGAGTGCAATGGGTTTGCCGCTGTCCTGCATTTCTGCCTGAGACAATTCTTCCATGCGATCTTCGATGATCAACGCTATTTTTTCCAGGATCGCCTGACGTTGTGCCAATGGTGTCCGGGCCCAGCCTTCCGATGCATTTTTTGCTGCGGTATAGGCCAGTTGTACGTCGGCTTCATCGCCGGAGGCGAGGATAGCGTAGACCTGTCCGGTCGCGGGGTTGATGATGTCCATAGTCCCTCCATGGATGGAAGGACGATATTCCCCGTTGATGAAGTGGTTGTATTGTTGCACAGCAGGTCTTTCTATTTTACTTTGATGAAAAATGAAATCCAAGATGGTTTCGCAATTCTTCCGGTAAAGCCGGCAGATCGGAACGAGGTATCAGTAAAGTGGCTACCTGGTAGAGATCAGTAAAGATCTGATGTTGCTGGGCCGAAGCCTTGAGATACTGGTGGCCTGAAGATCCTCCGGTGCCGGTCTTTCGGCCAATCATCCGCAGGACCATTTGAGCATGGCGGTTGCGCCACAGGGTCAGCAACTCCTCGATATCCATCAACCGGGACAACAATCTATAGGGTTGCTGCAAGATCGGTTCGTCTCTATACAGGAAGATAAATAAGGCACCGATCATCGCGCGGTAGGAGAATTTGACTTCGCCGCGGGCCCGCATCTCTTCAAATTTATGTTCATCAAACACCGCCTGGAAGTAGGTACCGGTATCACCCACCATGATGAGGCGCTGCTTTTTAGTTTCTTCGCTCAGGATATCCGACGCATTGATGGCATCACGTTCCTTTTGCAACATATGTTCAACAGCATTTTTGTAGGCATTGAGGAAATTGAATTTGTCAAATTCCAGGAACGGGGTGCGTTCCAGCCATTCAATGACCAGGGTCAGCAGCGATTTGCTTTCGATGATGGTTTTGAGTCGTTCCTTTTGTGCACCGGAAAAGACGATATCATACGGCATATTGTTATAGGTCAACCGTTGTTCTTCTTTCAGGCCCAGCATATTTTCCACGATTCGGAATTGAAGGGACTGGAAGCCACTGGCAGGAAACAGATATTGCCTGAAATCCAGGAAATCCATGGCGGTCATCGTCTCCATCACGTTGATCTGTTCGATCAGCAGTTTCTGGATTTCGATAATCCGTTCCATACGCGATACCGCGGTAGAAATCTCCCGCTCGTCCATGCGGTCGCCTTCAAACATAGCAGCGATGGAGGACAATTCATGGATGATCTGTTTAAACCACAACTCATAGACCTGGTGCATGATGATGAATAGCATTTCATCATGAGCTTCGACTTTTTCAACTTCGATGCTACGCGGATGCTGGGCATCGAGAAGTTTATCGAGCTCGAGGTAGGTGTGGTAGTGGACGGAGGTGAATTTTTCGGACATGATATTTTTGGATCGCAGATAACGCAGAAAAATTATAGATCGATTTTCGCAGATGATGATTTTTAGATGGGAGTCACTGCATTATTATGTATCGATAAACGCGGTGGCTTTGATTTCAATTAATATTTGGGGTCGGGGCAGGGCTGACACTTCCACGGTGGTGCGGCAGGGACCGGTCTCCGGAAAAAAGGAATTGTAGACTTCGTTATAGGCATTGAAATCATCCATATTCTTAAGGAATACTGTTACATCGACCAGGTGTTGGAGATCGCAGTTGTTGAGTTGCAGATAGTGACGGATGTTTTCCAATACGGCCTGGGTCTGTGCTTTGATATCCAGATGCCAGGTGCCGTCTTCCCACTGTTCGGCTCCGGCGTAGGTATTGTCAGGCCGGCGGGAACTGGTACCGGAGACAAACACCCATTGGCCGATTCGCCTCGTATGCGGATAGCGGCCCAGAGGTTGGGCACGATCCGCGGCGATAATGATATCTTGCGCCATAGTCGTTAATTTGGTTGCACGAAGGTACTCAATCCCCGACAGCCTTCAGGCCATCGGGAGGCAACCCAAACCCTTATAACACATGAATCTTGACCTAACAGGAAAAAATGCCCTGGTGTGCGGAGGCAGCAGTGGTATTGGAAAAGCTGCCGCCATAGAATTGTCCCGCCTTGGCGCGAGTGTGACGTTATTGGCCCGCAATGCGGACGCTCTGCATGATACCCTTCACAGCCTTCAACATGCCGAAGGGCAGGATCATGATTTTATCATTGCGGACACATCCCATCATGTGGACCTCCATCAAAAAATTACCGGACTTACGGCGCAAAAGCGGATCCATATCGTGGTCAACAATGCCGGAGGGCCACCGGCAGGTCCGCTCCTGGGAGCAGATATCGTTGCCTTTCGCCAGGCGTTTGACCAGCATCTGCTAGCTTATCATATGATCGCCCAGATTCTTGTTCCTGGCATGAAAGAAGTGGCCTGGGGCCGTATCATCAATATAATTTCTACCTCTGTCAAAGTGCCCTTGCATGGACTGGGCGTCTCCAATACACTGCGGGCTGCGGTAGGTAACTGGTCCAAGACCCTGGCCAATGAATTGGCGCCATTTCATATCACTGTAAATAACGTATTGCCCGGTGCAACAGAAACCGAACGCCTGAACGCTATCGTATCCAATAAAGCCACCCGGCAGGGAAAAACGCAGGAGGACATCCGGAAAGAAATGCTGGATGAAATTCCGATGGGCCGTTTTGGAAAGCCGGAAGAGATCGCTGCTGCCGTAGCTTTTTTAGCATCTCCAGCGGCGGGGTATATTACCGGGACGCAGATCACAGTGGATGGTGGGAGGACAGGTGTTTTGTAGGTCAAGGGTAAAGGGCGGAAAGGCAGAAGGGCGGAAAAGGAAGTTGGCAGCCAGCAGTTGGCAAGGCAACATTGTTTCTAAGAATAGGATGCTGTTTGAGCACTAAAAGAGAAGCTTTTCAAGTAAGTTTTTGATTTTACATATCTTGCTTATACTGTCATTACTCCCCATTGAGATTCCATAGCCCTCCAATAAATTTGAATTTGAAAACCTTAATCACACCATGATAAAGAGTATTTTACGCATTACCGTATTTCTATTTACGATAAATACTTCGCTGCCATTGACCGGACAGATTTCTGTTCTGCAAGAGCAATCGGCCAAGACCATATTCAGAGAAACTGGTCCATCACAAGGGTTACCCCTTTCGGTATCCGGCAGTACACTACCCGAATTGCTGGATCATGTATTTGACAGCCTGACTTCGGAGTCTGTGATCAAGGGTATGAGTGCGGCTATGCTTCTGCCGGACGGCACCTTGTGGAAACGGGCCAGTGGATTGGCATGGGAGATTCCTACACCACAGGCCCTCTCCACGGAGCATCTGAACGGCATGGGGAGCATCACTAAATCTTTTGTAGCTACTACGTTGCTCCTGATGATCGAAGATGGACTGCTTTCGCTGAATGACAGTATCGGCCAATACCTGGAGCCGTATGCCAACATCCCCGGGTATACTACTATCAGGCAGTTGCTGAGCCACCGCTCAGGCATCAATGATTATCTCAACGAGAATCCGGCTATGGTCAATGACTGGATCACCTATCCGGACAGTATCTGGGTATCAGATACCATCCTGCACCACTATGTCCTCACTCCAAATTTTCCGGTAGGTACAAATTGGTCCTATTCTAACACCAATTTTTTGCTGGCCGGAAGGATCATTGAACACATTTCCGGTCATCCCTGGTATGTGGAAGTTCGCGAGCGGATCCTGGATCCCTATGATTTTTCACACACCTCGGCTTATCCATGGGAAACGCATGGCACCCAACCGTTTGCTCATATCTGGATTGATTTTGATGGGGATGGGGAAGTAGATGATCTCCAGGGCCTTGGTTTTCCCGATCAGGGATTGTTTAGTATTGCCGGTAGTGCAGGCTGTTTATTGTCAACTCCTGAAGACCTCGTCAAGTTTCACCACCTGGTTTACGGAGGATACCTGCTTCAGGACTCCACCCTTGCGGAGATGGTGACTGACTATATTCAGGATGGTTCCGGGTTTGAGTACGGATTGGGTTCGGCGATGTTTCCACTCGGTAGCACACTTGAAAATCATGGGCATGACGGAAGCATCCTCTACAAGTCCATTGCGTTGTATCTCACTGGAGAAGACCTGGCTATAGCCGTGATGCAAAATGATGATCGCCTTGCGGTACCCGGTCCTACCGATGCACCTTTTGACCTCAATTACCTGACGATTGAATTACTCAAAACCTACTTGAACTATTCGGGACCTACTGCAACACAGGATCCTTCTTTTGCTGCCCAAAATCTGACGATTTATCCCAACCCTGCCGGGGACGTCACCAACGTCGGTTTTACCCTTCCGCAAAGTGGCGGGATTCGTTTGGAAATAAGTCAATTAGATGGTACAGTGGTCCATTCTCAGTCTTATGGTTGGAAAGAAGCGGGGCATCATGAATTGGAACTCTCATTGCACAGCATTCCGAAAGGACTTTATCTGGTAGGACTGGAAAATGGACTTCAAAGGCAACAGCGATTGCTGATCGTGCAATAAGATAGAAGGGCATCACGAGCCGACCTTTTCCACAAGCCAGCGACTTAAATTGGTGATCATCCGATCCTTGATTCTGTGATTTACGGGCGTCAAGGCGGTAAAAGGTAATCACGGTTGATTCTGTACCTTTGTATCCTTAATGCTGAAAAATGAAGAGGATATTTGTGGTCACCGGCGCCAATAATGGCATAGGTCTGGAAACTTCCAGGGCCTTGGCAGCGGCAGGAAATAAGGTCCTGCTGGTCACCCGGACGGAAGAGAAAGGACAGGCAGCCCGGGATAATATATTATCCACTCATCCTGAGGCTGACCTGGAAATCTACGCCGGAGATATGAGCCTCCTCGGGGATATGAAAAAGGTGGCTAATGCCATATTGAAAAACCACGAGGTGATTGATGGGCTGGTTAACAACGTGGGTACCTGGATGTCAGATCATGTGATCACGCCTGAAGGCATTGAAACTGTATTTGCCACAAATCACCTGAGCTATTTCATGATGACACATCTGTTGTATCCGGCATTACGAAAATCCCCTGATGCCAGGGTCGTCAATGTGGCCTCGAATGCGCATGCTTACGGCAGGATCAATATCCAGGACCCGGGGCTTTCAAAAAATTATCATGGTCTTCGCTCCAATGGGCAGGCCAAGCTGGCCAATGTTTATTTCACCTTTGAATTGCACCACCGCAAACCTGACGATCATGTCAGTGTCTATGCGGTATCCCCCGGCCTCGTCAAAACAGACATAGGTCTGAAGCATACCTCCTGGTTGCACACTATCGCCTGGAAATTCCGCCGCCGTAAAGGCCAGACCCCTGCGGAAGGCGCACGTACTTCTGTATTCTGCGCCGTAGCCCCTGAAGCGAAAGGGTGCAGTGGCCTATACTGGGAGTTCTGCCAGGTCAAGGAGGTTTCCAAATCCGCCCGTGACCCCCAGTTAGGCAAGCAGTTGTGGGAGTTGAGTGAGCGGATGTGTGG
>JBGAWQ010000110.1:0-1016 GCA_044227555.1 Saprospiraceae bacterium
CATGTGAGGTCCGGCGCTGTGAAGCCAGCGGTTGCCTTATCTCTGCAATCCCGAACATTGTATTGGAAATCAACGCGCGTTTTGGCCAACTCTACGCCATTGCGATATGATGTAATCACTATGGTAACAATAAACTGACCAATCGTATTGGGGCGTCCGGTCACATGGCCGGTAACGGGATCAATGGTAAGTGGTATTCCGCCCATAACATTGGCCAGACTATAAGGTGGTCGCCAGTTGACCAGAGCGTATGGCGGTGGATTGGGCGGCTGAGGCATGTTGTTGATGATATCCCCTCCGGAAAAAGGCGTCGCCAAACTGAACCCAAGGGAGTCACCTTGACTATCAAAAGCATTAGGATAGAAATCTATATCCTTATTGACACAAATATAAACGGGAGGATAGTCTCCGATCTGGGGTGAACTCTTACATACTTGTTGAGCCGCAAGAGACAAGTGAGCCACCAGGGTCATACCCGTGGTGAGTGGATTGAGGATATTGTTCAGTGAACCATTCCGACAGCACCGTTGATAAACGATATTGTATCCATTTGCCCATGTAGGCAGGAAAATGGTATCGATATATGTGGTTTGATGCACACACACCGGATTTCCGGCTATACTACAGTCACCAACAAAAATCTGGTTAAGGGTATCATCATGGTTGAAAGGGATCAACAACTGGCCACCAAAGCCAACAAAGGTGAGCAGTTGATTAGTAGTGGCATCGAAGAACCCCACAGAAGCAGGATCATCGAATTGGGCATCCGGAGCTCCCAGCAGACAGTCACGTCTTAGGGAAAGCCTGATTTCGTATTGATTATTGCCCAGGCACCGGTATGTGATATTACCACCAACGATGTGTGTTGCTTTGACGTCCTGGGAGGATAGCAAAAACAAACCACAAAGGAGCAGCAGCATGCGCAAGGCTGTCATACCATTCTTCAGCATATATGGGATCAAGTATTTCATGGTCGGTTAATGCTTTATTTCAACAATTTCAACCCGGCGTTCTTC
>JBGAWQ010000111.1:0-1016 GCA_044227555.1 Saprospiraceae bacterium
GAAGAACGCCGGGTTGAAATTGTTGAAATAAAGCATTAACCGACCATGAAATACTTGATCCCATATATGCTGAAGAAAGGTAAGATAGCCTTGCGCCTGCTGCTGCTCCTGAGTGGTTTGTTTTTGCTTTCCTCAGAGGACGCTAAAGCTACCCACATCGTGGGCGGTAATCTCACCTATAGGTGCCTGGGCAATAACCAATATGAAATCAGGCTTTCCCTTCGACGAGATTGTTTGCTGGGAGCACCCGATGCACAATTCGATGATCCTGCGTCAGTGGGTTTCTTCGATGCCACTACCAATCAACTACTCACATTCGTTGGCTTTGGGGGCCAATTGCTGATACCCTTCAACCATGATGATACCCTTAACCAGATTTTTGTGGGTGACTGCAGTATAGCCGGAAATCCGGTTTGCGTGCATCAAACCACATATATCGATACCATCTTCCTGCCTACCTGGGCAAATGGATATAATATCGTTTATCAACGTTGCTGTCGGAATGGTTCACTGAACAATGTCCTCAATCCGCTCACCACAGGGATGACCCTGGTGGCTCACTTGTCCCTTGCCGCTCAACAAGTCTGTAAGAGTTCACCCCAGATCGGTGACTATCCTCCCGTATATATTTGTGTCAACAAGGATATCGACTTCTATCCTAATGCCTATGATAGTCAAGGGGACTCACTTGGGTTCAGTCTGGCAACGCCCTTTTCCGGAGGGGACATTATCAATAATATGCCTCAACCTCCCAATCCACCGCCATACACTTTGGTCAACTGGCGACCGCCTTATAGTCTGGCCAATGTCATGGGCGGTATACCGCTTACCATTGACCCCGTAACCGGCCATGTGACCGGACGTCCCAACACCATTGGTCAGTTTATTGTCACCATCGTGGTTACTTCATATCGCAATGGAGTAGAGTTGGCCAGGACACGCGTTGATTTCCAATACAATGTTCGGGATTGCAGAGATAAGGCAACCGCTGGCTTCACAGCGCCGGACCTCACATG
>JBGAWQ010000011.1:0-94405 GCA_044227555.1 Saprospiraceae bacterium
ATCCAGGCGCCTCCGAGAGCGAATCTCCATGAATCCATCATCGTATCAGGACGGGCTTCATTTCTATATAAGCTCCAGGCTCCGGCCTGATAATCTACACCTACCCGGAAGTCTGCGGATTTGCGATACATAAGACCCACACCCCAAACGCCAGGTATCAATGCTTTGCCTGGTGCATCGACTACATAGATCGAGGTATCAACATCATTGATCAGTGAATTGGCGGAAAGCCTTGAAATATCGGATTTGGTATTGACATCAGATTGACCGCTCACAAAAAATCCGGCGGAGAGCAATTTCGAAGGGCGGTCATCGTCATCACGCGCGGATTTCAGATCGATCGGTTGCTCATAGATCAGACCGGCGCGATATTGAAATCCTTTATAGGATATTGTCGTCTGAAAGATATCATCATAGGCATTGTCCAGATCCCTGAAATAGGTTTGGCTATTGAAAATCTGTTGGCCTCTTATAAATCCAAGGTTGATCCCCCCCGCAAGATTTTTGTATTTAAATCCATTGCCCCAACTGATGTTGTACAAACCGCCTGAGCCATTAAAGCTGCTTTCAATCGTGCCGATCGAATCAATCTCATCTGAGATGCGGACGTTGTAGCCTACCTGGCTAAAAGGCCTGAGCGAGATACTGGTGCCCCAGGAAAAATTGGATTCCCGGCGTTCGAGGGCGGTATTGAGCGGGTTGATGACCGGGATATTGAGGCTGAAATGATTGGTGTTGCCATTCCAGATGGTTTGTTTGTCTTCGATCCGGGTATAACTGGAGCGTTTGACAAAAAAGCCCAATTGGAGGGCGGTATACTGCAGGTATCCAAGTGAGGCTGGATTTTCAAGGTTGGCTTCGAAAAAATCATGATAAACCGATCCAAGACCGCCCATGCCGTGACTGCTGGGAAGGTCACTGTCGATAAAATCCCCGAGGCCAAACTGGGAAAAAGGAGAATTATCCTTGGGTTGTGCAAGGGCTGTGCCTGCCCATAAACACATCAACATGATGATCCACAGGCACTTATTGGTTGTTTTTAACATTAAAAGCTAAAATTTGGAAAAGGCCTTGTGTGACCAGTTCGGGTGCGACAAATATCTGATTTTCTAACCTTTCCGCCAAGAAGGCGGCATCTCCACCCGTCATAACGACTAAAACCTCTCCGAACGCATTTCTGGCTTGCTGAAAAATGCCTTCAATTTCCATAATCATCCCTAACCCGGCTCCGTTTTGCAGCGCATGCCGGGTGCTGTCGCCAAATACGGATTCAGGCCAGGCCGGTTCGACCAGTGGAAGACGAGCCGTATATTCATGCATAGCCCGCAGTCGCATCATCAAGCCCGGGGCTATGTTGCCGCCGAGGTAGGTGCCGGACTTCAATATGATATCCATGGTCATGCAAGTGCCTGCGCTGATGACCAGACAATGATGTCCGGGATATTGGAACCAGGCTCCACAAGCTGCGGCAATTCGGTCTCTTCCCAGTGTGGCTGGTGTCGAATAGACGATTCGAATCGGAAGCGGGGTTTGGTCATTCAGTTCGATGTTCCTTCCGGGAATTTCGAGAGTATCAAGTGTCCAGTCTCGCTGGCCTGTTGTGGCCATGATAGCATGTTCAGGCTGATACTTTCGAGTCAATTCCAGCGCAGGCGTGATATCATTTTCAGCGCTTGTGCTAAAGTCAAATTGTTGACCATCCGCATTATATACCGCAGCCTTTGTTCGGGTGTTGCCTGCATCAATACAGAGGTACATGCGGAAGGATCAATGTTTGAAATGACGATACCCGGTGATCAGCATGGCCATGCCTGCTTTATTGCAATAATCGATACTGTCCTGATCTTTGACGGATCCGCCAGGGTGAATGACGGCGGTGATACCGGCTTCGTGGGCGATCTCTACACAATCCGGGAAAGGGAAGAACGCTTCAGAGGCCATTACAGCTCCGTGGAGGTCAAACCCGAAAGCCTTTGCTTTGACGATGGCTTGCTTGAGGGCATCCACACGTGATGTATGGCCACAGCCCATGCCGAGCAACTGGCTGTCTTTGACCAGCGTGATGCCGTTGGATTTGAGATGTTTAACTGTTTTATTAGCGAAATACAGATCCTGCAATTCCGCCATGGAGGGCTTGCGATTGGTGACTTCACGGATGGTTTCGGGGTCTTCGGTGATGAAGTCAATGTCCTGCGTGATAAACCCATCGAGAATACTCTTGATCTGTCGTTGCGCTTTGGGATAGGTATGGAGCTGCAGTAGAATACGGTTCTTTTTGGCGGTCAGGATATTGAGCGCCTCCGGTGAAAAGGAGGGAGCAATGAGTACTTCATAAAAGATCTCATCGATATCCCTGGCTGTAGCTTCGTCAATAGCTCTGTTGCAGATGAGTACCCCTCCAAATGCGGAGACCGGATCACCGGCGAGAGCGTCCTTCCAGGCCTGGTTGACCGTCTTGCGGGTGGCTACACCGCAGGCATTCGTATGTTTAAGGATGGCGAAAGTGGGGTTATTGTTTTTAAACTCACTCATCAGCGATACAGCAGCATCTACATCGACGAGGTTGTTGTACGAAAGTTCTTTGCCGCTGAGTTTGTAAAAATTGGTTTCAAGTTCTCCAAAGTAGATGGCTTCCTGATGCGGGTTTTCGCCATAGCGGAGGGGCATACCTGAATGTACCGAGATCTTCAGACTCAGGTCTTCTCCGGAGCGATTGAAATATTCGTAGATCTGTTTGTCATAATGCGAGCTGACGCGGAATGCGCGGGTAGCAAAATGTTGGCGGTCTTCGAGCGTGCTGTTGGCGCCTTTGGTTTCAAGCATATATTTCAGGTTGCCATAATCTTCCTGGGAAGGGACGATGACGACGTCATGAAAATTTTTAGCTGCTGCGCGGATCAGGGAGATCCCCCCGATATCTATTTTCTCAATGATGCTGGCTTCGTCGTTGGTTGAGCGGACGGTGTCTTCAAAAGGGTAGAGGTCTACGATGACCAGGTCGATTGGTGGTATTTCGTAGCGCTCGAGTTGAGCGAGGTGATTTTCTTCCCTGCGTGCGAGGATACCCCCGAAGATTTTGGGGTGGAGGGTTTTGACCCGGCCATCGAGGATGGATGGATAGCCTGTGAGTGTTTCCACAGGTACGGCTTTGGCGCCAAGGGAATGGATATAATCCAGGCTCCCGCCGGTGCTGTACATGGTGACTTTGTTTTTTTCAAGGAGGCTGATGATATGATCGAGACCTTCTTTATGGTAGACCGAGATGAGGGCGGTGCGGATGGGCTTGGTGCCAGACATGAGCAGGTTGGTTGAATTTTGCGACAAAGGTAGAAAGCAGAGAGCAGAGGGCATAGAGCGGAATT
This sequence comes from Saprospiraceae bacterium, assembly GCA_044227555.1. Lineage (GTDB taxonomy): Bacteria > Bacteroidota > Bacteroidia > Chitinophagales > Saprospiraceae > Opimibacter. The sequence goes on from JBGAWQ010000011.1 coordinate 3,363, forward strand.
CCCGCCAAATGCTCGGCATTTGAAGCAGGGGCTCGTTACTCGAGCCCTGAATGGATAAGGGGAGAAAGGCAGAAAGGCTGAAGAGGCGAAAGAGGATGAAGAGGCGAAAAAGGATGAAGAAGTAGCAGAGATTTAAGTCCCCTTTAGGGGATTTAGGGGCAAAGAGGGCAATGGGTTATTGAAATGAAACCGCGCCTATTGTTTTTTGGTCTTGAGCTTTAGGATATTGCCTTCATTGAAGCAATGGCGGCATCGGGCTTCGTAGATATCCTTTTCACCCAGCACGACCGTCTCCGCGTCGGAGGTGAGGCGGTAGGTGTGAGTGGCCAGGTTGCCACAATGGTTGCAGATCGCATGGAGTTTAGTGACATATTCAGCGACTGCGAGGAGGCCGGGCATTGGGCCGAAGGGGCGTCCTCTGAAGTCCATATCAAGGCCTGCAATGATTACCCGGTGGCCTCTGAGAGCCAGGGCTTCGCAAACACCCACGAGGGCATCATCAAAAAATTGTGCTTCATCGATACCAATGACGTCAATAGAAGAAGACACCTGAAGTATTTCGGATGGGTGCTGAATTGCAATGGACGGAATGGAACGCGCATCATGCGATACGACTTCATTCACGCTGTATCTCGTATCGCGGGCCGGCTTATAGATTTCCACACTCTGCTCAGCGATACGGACGCGTTTGAGCCTGCGGATGAGTTCTTCCGTCTTACCGGAAAACATTGAACCACAGATGACTTCAATCCATCCGCGACGTTGGGTGTTAAATGAAGGTTCGAGAAACATGCCGGCTACAAAGATGCATTGTTCTGCCAAAACCTTTCAGGGCCTTAAACATTATTATAACATTCACACAATATTAACCGCCCTGATATCATAATAGAGGGAAGACCTCCGTACATTGCATTACGTAACATATACATATGGATCTTACTAAAGCACAGCGCCTTCTGATAAAAATCCAGACGTTTCTGGATCAAGGCAATGGCCATGAACTCTCCCGACTGGAAAAAGACCTGCTCAAAACGTATATCCAGCAGCTCTACGACACCGTCATCACGGATCAACCGGAAAAGACATTGATACATAGCGACAGATATGACGCCCCGGAAGTCCTTAAGGAGAAACCCTATGTGCCTCGCCAGGAAGAAGACGTAGTGGAGATCAAAATTCCTGAACCCAAACCGGTGCATATCCCGCCACCTCCTCCTGTATATGAGGCACCTATTATCAGGGAAAAGGAAACCATCAAAGTGCCTGAGCCAAAGATTATAGATCGTTTCGAACCCATCACGGTGCAGGAGCCTGTCAAGACCGCCGTAACACCACCCAGAACAGAACCGGTTTCGCCCGAAGGCATTGCAGCATTGGCCAAATTGTTTGAGCTCCCAAAATCTGATGATGTATCAGAGCGCTTCAGCCATATACCTATTGCCAATATTGAGTCTGCGTTGGGACTCAACGAGCGCATATTTACACTCAACGAGTTGTTTGGCGGCAACAGAGGTTTATTTGAAGACACGTGTGCGACGCTGAATCAACTTTCTTCGTATTCTGAAGCCAGTGCGATGTTGCTAAACGGTCCCGCGCGTCATTTCAACTGGGCAGATCCTGAAAGGATCCGCATGGCGGAGCATTTCATTCGAATAGTAGCCCGCAGATATCCAAAGCCATAACCTCTTTATGGATCAGGCCAGCCGTACATTTCTGCGAAAGCTGAGCTTTCCGATAAGTTTTGTCGGATTTATTTGGATCGTCCACATTGTATCTGTGGTCTTCGACCTCGATATGAGAAGACTGGGTGTGTATCCACATCATTTGGAAGGCCTGGCCGGGATACTTACGACCCCCTTGATTCATGGCAGTTGGGAGCATCTGTTTGTCAATTCAGTTTCCTTTCTTATGCTGGGAGCCGTGCTCTTTTTATTTTATCCGAGGATCGCCTTGCAGAGCATCATTTGGTTGTATCTATTATCCGGCCTGGGAATTTGGATATTTGGGCAGCCGAATAGTTATCATATCGGTGCCAGTGGTGTCATCTATGGCATGGTGTCTCTGGTGTTTTGGAGTGGTATTTTCCGACGAAATGTCAAGTCCATCATCCTCGCTCTGATTGTGCTGATGCTGTATGCCGGATTTTTTGAAGGGATATTGCCGGGACAGGAAGGTATTTCCTGGGAAGGCCATTTGATGGGCGGGGTATCCGGTATATTGCTGGCCTGGTTATTTCGCCATCGTGTTGAGGAGGATGAAATAGCACCTCCGGTCGTGGAAGAGCCTGAAGAGCGGACGTATTTTCTGCCCAGAGATACGTTTGATATGACGATGGCGCAGCGTCGGGCGCTCGAGGAGCAGCGGAGAGTGCAGGAGTGAAGGAGATCTCGGTGCCCGAGGAGCAAAATGTTCTTTTTTTCCGGAAAAAAGAACCAAAAACCTCGTGCCTCAAAAAACTCACCTAGTGATTTGATCGATATCATGGCCTTCTGGTTTGCTGTCCCGCTTAGCAGAGTTCCACTCCTTCATTTATTATGGCTTTATGGCCATAATAAATGGCTTCCTTGCGGCTCGGACAATTTTGAGGCACATGTTTCGACTACTCGATAGGATTTTTTTGAGCCCTGCTAAAAGTGACATGTTTTGACTCTATTCGAGATGATTTTTTAAAGCAAAGACACCATTGAGGCCTGATGTCATATCTCAATAGGCATCCTTGAGCTGAAGTTGGAAACCAACTCGTCTGCAATTGTTCAAAGAGAGATTGTTCTTTCTGAGATCATGAAACTGGATTTTAGTAACATTGATGCAACCTTTCTTATTATGTGTTGTCTTTGCGGTTACATCATTCAACATCTAAATCCAAAACCATGAGAAATTTGTTTTTCCTTTCATTGTCTTTGTTGCTTCTGAGCAGTTCATTGGTAGTCGGCCAAAATTATGGTTATGGTGGTATCAAAGGAGAAGGAGAGGTCGTGCGTGGTGAATTTAACCTCCCGACCATAACAGGTATTGAACTCGCCATTTGCGGTGATGTGCAACTCATACCCGGCGCCAGTCAGAAGGTGGTGATTGAAGCACAGCAAAATATCATGGATAATATCCGGCGCGAAGTCAACCATGGCGTATGGGAAATCACCTTTGTCAAAGGTGTGCGGGATGCGAAAACGGTGAAGATCTATATCACCCTGCCTACTATTGAATATATAGCTTTGACCGGTAGCGGTAATGTGACGGCGACCGCGCCTTTTCCTCATAGCAATACGCTTGATCTTTCTTTGACCGGATCAGGCAATGTCCGGATGGAGGGTCAGGCAGAAACAACCAATATGCGACTCACAGGTTCCGGAGATGTAGTGATGTCAGGCAAGACGGAAACGCTTCGCATCCAAATCACCGGGTCAGGAAATGTAACCACCAAGAACCTCGCATCGACAACATGCCATATAGATATCAGTGGTTCAGGCGATGCGGACGTGCAATGCAATGGCGCATTGGAGGTTGAGATTTCAGGAAGTGGCAATGTCCATTATCTGGGTAAACCAACCGTAAAAGCCAACGTGATCGGGAGTGGGGATGTGGAGAAATTATAATTGAAGAATGAAGAATGAAGAATGAAGAGTGAAGAGTGAAGAGTGAAGAGTGAAGAGAAAGTGGGAAAGTTTAATTTTAGGAATGAGCGGAATAACACTCCAGTGCTTTTCTCACTGAACCGTATTGTTTAAGGAGTGTGGAGGCATCATCAGGTGAGCAACCTGTTTTTTCCATGATCATCCGGATACCCCGATCGACCAGCTTATGGTTAGTCAGCAGCATGTCGACCATCTTATTGTCTTCCACGCGGCCTAGCCGGATCATCGTGGCGGTAGAGATCATGTTGAGTATCAGCTTTTGGGCTGTGCCTGCTTTCATGCGGGTGCTCCCCGTGACAAACTCAGGGCCGACTTCGCAGACGATAGGATGATCGGCCAGCGCGATTACTGGTGCCTGGCTATTGCAAGTGATGCATGCGGTCAGCACACCATAATTTCTTGCTTCGCGCAGACCACCCAACACATATGGTGTCGTGCCTGAAGCTGCGATGCCAATCAAAATATCTGAGGATTGAATCTGATAGGCCTGCAGATCTTGCCAGGCCTGGGTTTCGTTGTCTTCAGCAAACTCCTGTGCTTTCCGGATGGCGGCATCCCCACCCGCGATGATACCAATGACTACATTCTGATCGACGCCAAATGTCGGTGGACATTCTGAGGCATCCAGGATACCCAGGCGACCGCTGGTGCCGGCACCGATATAGAAGAGTCGACCACCATCCATCATGCGGATGACTATATCATCCACCAACCGCTCAATGGCTGGAATGCACTCCTGTACCCGAAGAGGTACTTTTTGATCTTCAGTATTGATGTTATTCAGGAGTTCAGCCGTCGTCATTTTTTCGAGGTGACGATAGTGCGAATCCTGTTCCGTGATCCGGGTCATGACGATGGTCGGCTATCCGGGATACCGGTTAGCAATATTCGTTGAACGCGGCCTTCAGGTTTTCGGCGATCATCATGGCGCTGCGGCCTTCGATATGATGACGTTCGAGGAAATGTACCAGGCGACCGTCTTTAAACAAGGCGATAGCTGGGGACGAAGGCGGATAAGGGAGCAGATACTCCCTTGCTTTGGCGGTAGCTTCTGTATCTACACCGGCAAAAACGGTAAAGAGTTTTTCCGGTTGCTTTTCATTTTGCAGAGCGATTTTTACGCCCGGGCGGGCATTGGCTGCCGCGCAACCGCAAACGGAGTTGACCACGAGAAGGGCAGTACCTGTTTGATTTTCAAGCACATTGGTGACCTGCACCGGGGTTTCTAAAGATTCAAAGCCTGCGGTGGTGAGGTCCCTGGACATGGGGGCAACTAATTCTGCTGGATACATTGGATTTGGTATTTACAAGTTGAAAGCTTTCAATATCGATCAGGAAACAAAGGTAAGCAGGAAAAGTTGTACGGGGGCTGCGCCGGACTTGGATCATCATTCAGTTCCGGGGGCGATAGATGGTGATCCTGCCTCGTGTGATATTTTCGATATTCAACGGCGTCAGTCCAACTTTCTTTGGACCCTTGCCGTAGTTTTGATGAGCCAGGGTGAATTGACCGGGGGCAGATACGGCGTAGATGATAGCCGTATGATGACTCATGGATTCGGTCAGGTAGGAGTTGCCTGAGTGGGATTCGACAATGACGTTTTCGAATTGGATGATATCACCGGGATAGACGCATTCGTTTTTATAATCTACCCGATCCCCAAATTCGTAGCGGCCGTTCCATGTGGCATGATACGTATTGAGCGCATCGGCGGCCAGATCCCAGCATTCGCCACGCCCGACTTTACGGTTGAGATGATCGCGCACGTAGGTGACGATCTGATTATTGAGCGAAGGGATGTCATCACACGGATCGGTATGGATTTCAGATTGCGGTTCCCGTGAACGCTGGACATCGGGATGTGCTAAACCTGTAAAGGAAATGGCCAGAAAAGCGATCCAATACATATTGAGGATATGGATAAAGAAGGTGAACGGTGTTGAGCGTATACTTATCTTAACGAAAGACATCCGCATGGAGTTGTACGCAGTCTATAAAAACCATAAGGCCCGGACGTTTCCGGGCCCTGGCATAAGAAAAGTACAGAAGACAAAATAAAAAAGTTCTTATTCTTCATAGAATTCCACGACTCCTGATTCGACATCATACATGCCGCCGATCATAGCGATTTCTCCGGAGGCGATCAGGTCGTTGAGAATGGTGCTTTTTTCGTGGATCTGGTGCATCGTCATGAGTACGTTGTTGACAGCGACTTTTTCTACAAATTCAGTATTGGCTGAAGTTCGGTCAACCGTGATGGTCTTTTCGGCGTGGACAGCAGGTTGGAGTTTGGAGAGGAGGGTGGTGAGGTTACCCATTTCAACGTGGTCACAGGCTCCTTTGACGGCGCCGCAGCGTGTGTGACCGAGGACGACAATCGCTTTCGAACCTGCGATTTTGCAGGCAAATTCCATGCTGCCCAGGATATCCTCATTAACGATGTTGCCGGCTATACGTACACTAAAGATGTCGCCAAGGCCCTGGTCAAAGATGAGTTCGGCTGACGTCCTTGAATCAATGCAACTTAAGACTACGGCAAATGGAAACTGACCATTTGAAGTTTCGTTGACTTGCTGAAGCAGGTTGCGGTTGACTTTGAGATTGCTGACAAACCGTTTGTTTCCCTCTTTCAGCAGATTGATGGCCATTTGTGGGGTGAGACTGTTTTGTAATTCTTTGGTTAATGTTTTCATGTTGGCATTATATATTTTAAGTGAGATGAAGTAATAGTTAAGTGGCCGGAAGTCCTTTGACTTCCACCTCTATATTTTTCATGGTGCGGGCATGCACGAGATAATCCTGGATGATTTCAATTACATCCCGGTGGATATGTTTTGAGCGTGTGGCATCAATGAGTACTTTCGAGTTTTCAGGAATACTATTGAGCATCTGCATGATTCCACCTTTGTTGAGGAAGGAGACTTCTTCGGATAGTACAATGTGGTGGTCGTGTGGGCTGTTGCTCACATCCTTGACGTCGTAAGCATTGCGATAATTGTTGAGCAACAGGTAGAAGATGGCAAAGGCAACGCCGATTCCGATGCCCGTGAGTAAATCCGAGAGGAGGATGCCAATGATAGTAGCGACAAAGGGGATGAAGTGTTCACGCCCTTGTTTGTACATCGTTTTAAACAGGGATGGTTTGGCCAGTTTATACCCAACAATAAACAGGATCGTGGCGAGGGTTGCCAGCGGGATCATGTTTAGCACATTGGCTATGGTAATGGCGCAAATGAAGAGGTATACGCCATGGAGAATGGCTGACATCTTCGATTTGGCGCCAAAGGTGATATTGGCTGAACTACGTACAATAACCTGTGTAAGCGGAAGTCCCCCAATTAAACCTGAGACCATATTGCCCAAACCTTGCGCTTTGAGTTCCCGGTTGGTCGGGGTGACTCTTTTATCAGGATCGAGTTTGTCTGTGGCTTCCACACATAGGAGGGTCTCCAGGCTGGCCACGATAGCCATTACAAACGCGATGGAATAAACTTTGGGATTGGTCAATTGGGAAAAGTCCGGAAAGGTAAATTGATTAAAAAAATCACCAAGGCTAGAAGGCACTGGCAGGTTGACGACTTGATCAGGTTTGAGCGAAAAAGGAAGCCATCCCTGGAGGAACAGGTAGTGGAGCATAATACCAACGAATACGGCGACCAGGGGACCATTCAGCATGCCAAAGATTTTATGTTTTTTAATCAACACGATATCCCAAAGCAGTAAAATGGCTAAACAGATGACGCTGATTAATACGGCTCCGGGGTTAATAAATTCAATCATTTTACCCAGTTCGGAGAAGGTATTTTCCCCATCCCATTGCGCAAAGGCAAAGTCACCTTCATAATCTTTGTCATATCCAAAAGCATGTGGAATTTGTTTGAGGATAATCAGCAGCCCTATTCCAGAGAGCATACCTTTGATCACAGAAGAGGGGAAATAGTAGGCTACGAAGCCTAATTTGAGAAAGCCTGCAATGAGCTGGATGATGCCCATGAGAACTACGGCCAGGAGGAAGGCTTGCCAGGAACCACCCAAGGCAGCGATTGAACTTACCACAATAACCGCAAGACCAGCAGCCGGCCCACTTACTCCAAGTGAAGATCCACTGGCAGCACCGACTATGATACCCCCGACGATACCTGCTATAATTCCAGAGAAGAGGGGAGCCCCTGATCCAAGGGCAATACCCAGGCAGAGAGGCACGGCAACAAAAAATACAACGATACTAGCCGGTATGTCACTGCGGATGTGTTGAAGGAGATTTTTCATGTTATTTTACGTTTGAATGATGCAAAGATAGTTAATGTATTTATTATGATAGTAAAGCTATCATGAAAAATAACATTACTTTTGCAAAATTGTTTGCAGCCCTATGGAAATAAATCTCACTATCACGCTCAACGAAAAGCTATACCTGCGGAATCCTGAGGAATCCGATCTGGGGAGGCGGATTCTTCAGCACAGCATCATTTTGATTGAAAGTATTGGTTTTGAGTCCTTTACGTTTAAAAAATTAGCCACCGAAATCGGAACCACTGAAGCGGGGATCTACCGGTATTTCGAAAACAAACACCGTTTGCTATTATACCTGGTAGACTGGTATTGGAGTTGGCAGGAATACCGCCTGGTGCAGGAAACAAGGCATATCAGAGAGGCCGAGGCCAGGATCAAGACCGCCATCCGGTTGCTTGCCACCCGAGTAGAAGATGATCTCAGTACGGGTCACATCAATGAAAAGTTATTGCATGATATCGTCATGTCGGAAGGAGCTAAATCCTGGCTGACTAAACATGTGGAGGCAGACAACAAGGACAAATTATTCCAACCGTTTAAGGACTTGTGTGCGCGAATTGCGTCTTTTATTCAGGCCTATAATCCTGGCTATGCCTATCCATTTTCATTGTCCAGCACCTTGATCGAGATGGCGCATTCTCAGTATTTCTATATGCAACATCTTCCTTCGCTTACCGATTTCGGAGGCCAGCAAGATGAAGAGGAAATCATTCGTTTTTTAGAGCAGATGATCTTTGGGGCTATCCAAAGAAAATGATCCAACCATGTTTCCTGACATAAGCGGTCATTCTCTGATCTCCTTATAGATGGGCAGGTTGTTGTAAAAGGCAATCTGAAATTGGCCCCGGCTGCTCTTTTCGTAAAGTTGCATGAGATAGCCGGTTTCAAATTTAAGATGGTTTTTGATCATATACCCGATATAGCCTCCGATTCGATCCCTGTCAAATACCGGAGATGTGGGTTGCAGAAAAATCTCATTGCTGAAGGCCAGATAGACTGCCTTTTCTGTCATCGTGGGTTTATTGATCGGAGCACTTAAATGGAAGAAGTATCTGAGCCGCAATTTGAAATCATCCTTGAAAAAACGTTGTTCGAACCGATACCGGTGCTGCAGATAGAATCGCCCGAAATTTTGTCGGGTAATAAATTGTTGAAAGATGCGGTTTTCATACGTGTCTCCTTTTTCATCTGTACCATTGATATAAGGTTTTGAATGGACAAATGCATATCCAAGGAGTACGTTGTTATTATTTTCTGTGAGGTTGTATCCAATCCCGGTGCGCAGTAATAGCTGATCCAAGTCTCCAAAAAAATTGTAACTCCGGTATTGGAATTCATTATGCCAGTTCCATCGATCTCCGATTTTCTGATTACCGAAATACATGATCCAGTTGCTGATATTGCTTTCCTGAGCGGAGGCCATAGAAGTTAGGCTAAGGAGGAGGAGGGTGAGGATATTTTTCATACTTGGTTTGCGGGCGATGATGTAAGTCTATTGATCTTAGCCTTTCAAGTCCTGCAAAGATCAAACTTGTGCAGGAGAAAAATAAAAATTTATCTTTGCCATCCCTTTGGGAATAAGTCTCCGTAGCTCAGTTGGTAGAGCACCCGTACGGGGGGTCCCAGGTTCGAGGAAGCTTGAACAGTAGAATAAAAAGTAAATGTCTCCGTAGCTCAGTTGGTAGAGCAGATGACTCTTAATCATCGGGTCCCAGGTTCGAGCCCTGGCGGGGACACATAGAGTGAGCGGGGCTATACGCCCCGTTCGTCATTTACAGCAATAACGAAATTCCATATCAAAGAAGTTAGCTTACCTCAGTCTGCCTACGCCAAGGCTTCGGCAGACAAAGTTGGTAGAGCACCCGTACGGGGGGTCCCAGGTTCGAGCCCTGGCGGGGACACTTTAAAAGAGTCGGACATCGTCCGGTTCTTTTTTGCTTTAAGCTTATGGGTTATAGGCTTTTGATATTACAAGTTATGTAAGCAGGTGAGAATCTGTCTATTGACGTATTCATTACCAATCTAAATAATAACGCAGCCGGGGCACTTCCGGAAAGGAAAATATTTTGTATTTTTATTTTCCCTGGTCAAGACATGAGTTTGTCTGGAAATGGATTGATCTGTTGGATACCCTCTACGTTTTGGATCAATGATCCGACGGAAACCATAACGCCCTCCAATTCCTTCTTAAAATGAAGGATTTACATATTGTTTGTCTTTTGCATATTTTAAATTGGAGTCTCACTCATGAAACCAACCACACTGACGCTACTACTTTTGCTGCCCCTGGGATTAACGGCCCAATTCGGTTTTGAGAGCCGGATCACGAATGCGGCAGGAAACTCCTATACGTCATACAATAATGCCAATGTCATGGCTGCCAGTGGAAACGTGGTGCACCTCGTGTATACCGATGAACGGGGTCTGGCGGGAGAAGTCTACTACCAAAGGTCTATTGACGGAGGAGCTTCCTGGCAAACGGCTGTACAACTGACCTCAAATGATGGACGATTTTCCGGATATCCGACTATTGTCGTTTCGAATAATGAAGTACATGTCGCCTGGACCGATCGACGTAACGGGAATGATGACATCTATTATCGAAAATCCTCTGATGGCGGTACCACCTGGGGCACTGAAACCCGCATCACCAATGATCCTGCTGATTCAAGTTATCCCTCCTTGTCTGTTTCAGGTCCGGTACTGCATCTGGTTTGGACGGACAATCGCTTTGATGATGGGGAAGTGTACTATTGCCGCTCTCTGAATTCCGGCATGACCTGGGGCGATCGGATCCGATTGACCAACCATATTGGAAATTCCGTAAACCCTTCGGTTTCTGCTGCAGACAATGATGTGCATGTCGTCTGGCAGGATGATCGGAATGGGAATACCGAGATTTATTATAAGCGTTCGACAGACAGTGGCCTGACCTGGGGGCCTGATGTGCGTCTGACCAATAATGGGTCTGCATCCAATACTCCATCCGCCGCAGTCATGGGTAAAACCATCATTGTCGTATGGTCCGACTTACGGGAAGGTAGTGCAGAAATTTTTGGCCTCCGTTCAGTCGACAGCGGAGATACCTGGTCAGAAGCCATTCGCATGACCAATATACCCAGAGAGTCTTTGAACCCGAAAATTGCCATGGAAGGAGCCTTTGCTTTTTTGACATGGCATGAACTCTCTGATGTCGCTAATAACTGGGAAGTGCATTCCCGTTTTTCAACAGATGGCGGTGCAACGTGGACACCTCGCCGACAAATCTCAGCAGAAGCGGGATTTTCGGGTCATGCATCCGTTTGTGTGGAAGATTTATTGGTGATGATTGTGTGGACGGATAATCGTTTCGGGGATACGGAACTTATGTATCGCCGAAATGCAACGGGAAATCCGTTGCAATCGACACATACCTTGGACTGGGCTTATAGTACGGGCGATGTAGGGTCCAGCGCGGTGACAGATATTATACCGGATTCGAAAGGAAATGTTTTCCTGACCGGCCATTTTCAAAATGCGGTTGATTTTGATCCGGACATGGATTTGCACATTCTGACTTCTGCAGGGGACGATGATATTTTTATTTCCAAAACTTCACCTGCCGGGAATGTGCTTTGGGCCAAACGAATCGGCGGTCCCGGAACAGATCGGGCTAATAGTATAGCCATGGATATGGAAGGGAATGTGATCGTGGTGGGTTCATTTCATGAAACAGCGGACTTTGATCCTGGCCCCAATATATTTGCTTTATCTGCGGGAGAGGAAGGAGATGCATTTATCACCAAGCTAGATGAAAACGGTGAATTCCTCTGGGCGATTCAAATTACCGGCGATCAATTCAATGAAATTCGTTCTGTGAAGACAGATGGTCTGAATAATATTCTGGTCACCGGGCTATTTGAAGGAGCCGCAGATTTCGACCCTACAGAGGGTACGTTGTATCATGCCAGCAAGGGGCAGGAAGATATGTTCCTGGCCAAGTATTCTCCGGATGGGCTCTTGATTTGGGCGCATGGTATTGGAGGGCCTGGTGTGGATGCCGGGCGTGGGGTAACCGTGACGCTCACCGGCAATGTCTGGGTAGCTGGTCATTTTTCTGAATCGGTCAACTTCAATCCTATGCCTGATGATGCCACTTTGACTGCACAAGGATTGGAAGATATTTTTGTGGCTACGTATACAGCTCAGGGAGAATATATCCGTGCCATGCGGATTGGTGGAAATGAAAATGACGAAGTCAATGGTATACACATGGATGCTCCCGGCAATATTCTATTGACCGGGATGTTCAGAGGGAATGTTGATTTCAACCCGAGTACATTTACCAACTTCCTGGCTTCCAATGGAGGTGATGATGGGTTTGTACTAAAACTCTCTCCTTCCGGGACGTATGTTTGGGCCCGGAGTTTCGGGGGAGAGGACGATGATAAAGGCATTGATATCAGCGCTGATTTCCTTGGAAACATCCTAGTTGCCGGCTATTTTAAAGGATATGCTGATTTTTATTCCGGAACTCAGGATGCCTATGCCCTGGCGACCGGTGAAGAGGATCTTGTGGTGCTTTCATTGAGTTCACAGGGTGATTTTCGCAGGATAGATCAAATCGGCGGAGTGGGAAAAGATGCTGGTTCGGCCATAGCTCTTTATAAATCCACCCGCTATTACATTGCCGGTTCCTTTACACAAGATATGGATGCCGATCCTTCTGCAGATGTCTTTCCATTGAGTTCCAATGGCGCTGATGATTATTTTCTGGCCAGCATCAATATTTGTCCGGCGGTATATTCATCCTTTGCAGCTACGGTCTGTGACAGTATGATTTCTCCAGACGGGGAGCTTGTTTGGACATCTACCGGAATTTATCTGGATACGCTGACTTCATCAGTAGGATGTGACAGCATCATCACGGTGGTTCTTACGGTCATGGTGCATGATGAGACCGATATCACGGCTGCGAGTTGCGACAGTTACACCACACCCAATGGAGAGCATACCTGGATCCAATCCGGGGATTACATGGAGACTCTGACCAATTCGGATGGATGTGACAGTCTGGTCTTTTATCATCTGACCATTTATCATAGCAGCGAAACCACGGATACCCGTACCGAGTGCGATCAATATGAAGATCCAATAGGTAATATTTATACATCGTCCGGCTTGTATGTATTTACCCTGCCGGATGTGCATGCCTGTGATAGTGTCATCTTGCTTGAGCTGACCATCATCCAGCATTCAGAAACAGAACGAACAGAAACCGCCTGTGACAGCCTGGTGACTAATGGTGGAGTATTGACCGAATCTGGTGACTATGCTCAGATATTCACAAGTGTCAATGGGTGTGATAGTATCGTCAATCTTCATCTGACCATCATTCATTCGTCTTCGGGATCATCATCGGTCGAAGCCTGCTCATCTTATACTACACCGGATGGAGGGGAAACATTTGAGGATTCGGGGACTTACACCTTTGTGGTGCCCAATGCCGCCGGATGCGACAGTGTGGTCACCCTGCATCTGTCGATTATTGGTCCTGACGATCACATCACCATCAATGACAATTACCTTTCAGCCTACCAGGACAGCGCTCAATATCAATGGATGGATTGTGAATCGAATACACTGATCCCAGGGGAGATTGAACAAGATTTTTATCCTTCACGCACAGGATCCTACGCCGCGATTGTAACGCTAAATAATTGTGTGGATACTACAGACTGTGTGGAACTCATGTTGGTGTCTTCGAATGAACCCCATACTCAATCCATGATCAGGCTTTATCCCAATCCAACGCAAGGAGAGATCCTCATTGATATGGGAGCGCTACGTGATCGCATTCAATTAAAAATTACCGATGTGTATGGAAGGGAATTGGAATCGATCACGTATGAGCAAGTGCAATCCATCCCATATACACTCCGGTTTGCGCAAGGGATATATCTATTCCATATTCTTGCGGATGGTGAGCGGAAGGTGATGCAGGTGGTAAAGATGTAAGGGGAACATTCTTGGGGATGGGGAGCGGAAGGTGATGCAGGTGGTAAAGATGTAAGGGGAACCTTATAAGTTTATAGGTTTATAGGTTTATAGGTTTATAGGCTTATTTGGTTATGGGCAGCCTGATTCTTATTAAAGTGAGGGATCAAGTTCGACACCTGGCTCAGTCAACGGTACTAAAGAGAATAGTGTTTTGATCTCCTGGTGGAGCCTTTCGGATTGGAATGCGATCACGTTGCGTTGATTTTCCAGGATGATCCGTTCATTGGGATCGAGGGGTAGACCCCGGATAGCATTTTCAATACAGGTGTGCATCATGACACCATCATGCCAAATTCCAATCTTTTCCTGCAGTTGTTCGAGGTAGGTGTTGTCGTGTGTGGAAGGAAAGAGAAACCTTTCAAGGAAAAGCAGGTCCTTAATCTTTTTACGAAGGGTATGAAGTTCCATGTTTTCGGATTTGGGGTCCCTCAGTATTTGTTCGATTTCTGAACGTAACCGGTTGAGATAGGTATTGATTGTTTTTGGTGTTGGTAGGTAATGCGTAAGCAGTTTGACATTGAGCGTCTTCGGGGTTTCATTTTTTAAAAGATGACGTACCTGCTGACGAAAGGCATCCCGGGCCCAATGTAGTTGCCGGGTCAGGAGGTCTGCATACCCTGGAATGGTTTCCAGCATTTTGTTGTTTTTCCAGAACTCCAGTTGCAATTGCAGTTCGCGCACCTCACCGGCGGAGGCATATAGAGCCTTGATGTTCTTTGTTCGCTTTTTTAAATGAAAATCCTGGTTACATGCTTTCACTAACGTGAGTATCGCCATCAACTTTTTAATCTCCATCCGAATGATATGGAAATCATCTGGGGTCCATTTTTGGACAGGTTTGTCCAGCCGATCCAGGATGCGGCCTGTTCTTTTATGGTATTGGCGCCGGAGGATGGCAGTCCCTTTCATATCACCGGTTCCCGGTAAGACGGGATATGCTAAAACTAAGCGATTTTCAGGAAACTTTCGGATTACAGACAGGATATCACATCAGGTATTCCTGTGACGAAATCCTTAACAAATACCATTCAGTATGGAGGCAGAGAAAAGCAAGACTTTAATTAGCCATACCTGTTTCTTTCCAAGTCTTGATCACCATGATCAGGCTGTCACTCAACGGCTCTTTCTTGGCTTTAAAGGGCATGAAACCTACGCTGTCTCTTGGCAATTCGATGCGCCTGATGATGTCGTCGATATTGGACGATACGGCGCCATACGTGTCAAGAAATTTTACACGTCCTCCCGGAAAGTGGCATGGTGTGCAGCGTTCCTGGAGGATGGGAGCGATATTGCCCGTATAGGTATAAGCAGGTGCAGGCATTTTCTTGCCTTTGCTCGATGCGGTATTCTTTGACGTGGTACAAAAGGTCAGGGTCAGCATGGTGAGGATGACCAGGGGTAGGAAAAAGTGTTTCATGATGCGTAATGAATCGTTTTCAGGGCGGGAAGATAGGAGAAATTGAGAATTAGGAATTAGGAATTAAGAATTGGGAATTAAGAATTGGGAATTAAGAATTGGGAATTGGGAATTGGGAATATGGTAGTAGACCTGAGGACCCCGCGTCCGGAGAATCAAAAAGAGTTTAACTCTTCCTTCCGGTCTTCTTTTTTGCGGCTACCCGCACGGGTGCGGTATGCTTGGCGTGTTTGTGACCGTGTTTCTTTTTCTTCGCTTTGTGGGCATGCGAGTCTTCAGTGATCAGGGCAGGAGTGGCCTTTTTGGATGATGATTTGGGGGCAACAGATTTTTTAGGCGCAACAGATTTTTTAGACGTAGTAGTGCTTTTCTTTGGTGAGGCAATGCTTTTCTTCGCTGGTGATTTGCTCTTCTTTGCTGGTGCGCTGCTCTTTTTGGCTGGTGATTTGCTCTTTTTTGCAGGAGCACTGCGCTGCTTAGCGGGAGCTGCAGTTTTCTTCTTCAATTCCGGCTTTTTCAATTCCTGTTTTTTCGGGGCGGTTTTTTTTGCGGCAGTGGTTTTAGTTTTTTTTTGTTCTTCTTTGGATGTTGTGGCGGGAACAACAACTGGCTTTTCTGCCTTGCCTTTTTCCCATTTATACATCACGGCGGTAAGGCCAGGAAGGCTAAATTCCATGGACCTGGATTTGTAATCCCACGGAGTGTCTGTGATGGCAACTTTTTCATGCACCGGGCGGTCGGAGCCCCAGTATTCTGGTTTGTCCGAATGATCAAGTAGTACCCATGAGCCATGTTCTTCCGTACCGATCCGATATTCCAACCGATCTACAGGGGTCATGTTGAGCAGGACCAACACTTTTTTATCCGGGTTGAGGCCAATCCGTTCGTACGCTAACACACTCTGTTGATAGTCATCTACTCTCACCCATTGAAAGCCTTCGGGTTTGGTACACAACTCATGCAAGGCTCTTTCTTTGAGGTAGAGATGGTTCATGGCTTTGGTCCAGGCGGCAATCCCGGCATGAGATTCAAAGCCAAGTGTGTTCCATTCCAATTGGCCGGCAAAATTCCACTCATTTCGTTGCCCAAACTCACCGCCCATAAACAACAACTTGGCGCCGGGATGCGTGTACATGTAGCCAAGCATGAGCCGGAGGTTGGCAAACTGATCACGTCCGACACCGGGCATACGGCTTAGCAGGGTGCCTTTACCATGCACTACTTCGTCATGTGAGAGCGGCAGTACATAGTTTTCCGAATACTGATATATGAGACTGAACGTGATCTGGTTGTGATGATGTTTGCGGTAGAGCGGATCCTGTTTGAAATAACCGAGGGTATCGTGCATCCAACCCATCATCCATTTCATGCCGAAGCCCAGACCATTGCTATAGGTCGGATGGGAGACGCCCGGGAAATCGGTCGATTCTTCAGCGATCATGAGAATGTCGGGATGATACTGATATACGGTTTCATTCATCGACTTGATAAAATCGATCGCTTCGAGATATTCCCGGCCTCCATAACGGTTGAGTTCCCATTCGCCTTCTTTGCGCGAATAGTCGAGATAGACCATGGACGCCACAGCATCGACGCGCAGGCCATCGGCATGGAATTCATCGATCCAGAACAAGGCATTACTGATCAGGAAGGACTTGACTTCATGCCGGCCATAATTGAAGATCAGGCTTTGCCAGTCCTGGTGAAAGCCTTTACGCGGATCCGGATGTTCGTATACATGGCTGCCGTCAAAGTAACCAAGGCCATGTCCATCCGTTGGAAAATGCGAGGGCACCCAATCGAGGATGACTCCGATATCATGTTGATGCAGACATTCGATGAGGTATTTGAAATCCGCCGGTGTACCAAAGCGACTGGTAGGTGCAAAGAAACCGGTGATCTGATAGCCCCATGACGGATCATAGGGATGTTCCATGACGGGCATAAACTCCGCATGTGTAAAGCCCATGTCATTGAGGTAATCGGGAAGTTCGGCGGCAAGCTCGCGATAGGTCAGGGGCTTGCCGTCTTCATTGCGTCGCCAGGAAAGCAGGTGCATTTCATAGATGGAAAGGGCTGCGCCGGTCTTATTGTGTTTGTGCCGTTTTTGCATCCAGGCGTCATCGCTCCATTGATGTGGATCTTTCCAAACCACCGATGCTGTCAGAGGGGGTTTTTCATGGTAGCGGCCATAGGGATCTGCTTTTTCACCCCTAAATCCGTTTGCGCCTTCGATAGCATATTTATAAATATCACCGGGTTGGAGTCCGGGGATGAAACCTTCCCAAACGCCTGACTGATCCCATCGTGGATAGAGATCATGGACACCGGCTTTCCACCGGTTGAAATTGCCAATGACAGACACTCTAGTGGCGGCGGGAGCGTATACCGCGAAAGTATATCCTTCCACACCCTCGATGGTGGTGGCATGGGAACCCATTTTCTGGTAGAGGCGACAATGATTTCCGCCCTGGAAGAGGGTGATATCGTAGTCGGTGAGGACGGAATGGGATTTGGCTTTGTTCATTTCATGCAAAATACTAATCTTCCTTTGCTTCTGCCATTTTATGCCTCCGATGATTCACTTTCATCCGATTCGGAAGGTACTATCCCATGCATCTTACACCAATCACACTCCCCACATCCTTTCGAAAATTCCATATTCTGGATGCCTTGATAGGTGGATACAATTTGTTGGGTGACGATCTCACGGTCTGATTCGGTGATCTCGATACTACGCTCCACAAACGTCCCATCCTTTTTGGGTTCCAGGGCATGGACATAGCCCTTCGTCATGCGTTTGCGGATCCGCGGATCCTGTTGTAACAACAAATCATAAAAGACCATTTGCCGCCAATAATCGCCACCTTCCGGGAGGGTGTCATCGGGGGCCTTCATTTTGGTAATAATATTTTCGGGTTTACCGGTTTTGTAATCAAATACTATGATGTGCCCATCGCGCTCATCGATTCGGTCAATAAATCCCGTCACCGGAACACCGGCAATATGGGTGTCCCGAATACGGAATTCCGTTTTATAGGTGATTTGTTCTGACCATTGACTTTGGTAAGCATCATAATATTGTCCAAGCACTTTTTGGCCATACGTCAAAAAATCATCAAATTCTTTTTCGGTAAAACGATGCCGGTGATTTTCCATATAGATTTCATACATCCGTATTACATAATCTTTTCCTGCCGCGAGATCCCCATCTTCATAGCGTTTTTTGAAAAGATATTGCAAAGCCCAGTGCAAGCCGCTGCCAAACATCATGTGTGCTTTTTCGGCAGAAGGTATACGCAGGATATTTTCATAGAAAAAGGCCACCTGGCATTCCATGTATTTATTGATGGCCGACACATTCATCACATAATTGCGCACACGCTCCTCAATTTCGGATTGATCTAGGAGTAAATCGGTTCGTTGATCCCCCGACATCAGGGCCACGAGGTATTCCGCCTGAAGATTTTCATCGACTCCTGGTGTTAGCAACCGAACATGATTTTCGGCGGCCAATAATTCACTGATGTATTTACTCCGGACGAGATCGCTGCCATCGTCCTTTTTAGAAGGAAAAGAAAGCGATAGATCATATTTGGCCCGTGTCATTCCGACATAGAGTAATCGTCGCAAATCCTGGTCCTGGATATCTGCTTCGTCAGCTGTCTGTGAAACCGTAGATCGAACCAGGTTGTCCGGCATGGAAAACTTTTGGTTGTTTCCACGTTTTTTCTCCCATTCTCCTTCGGTCGAATTTTTAATGATGACTTTTTCAAATTCAAGGCCTTTTGCCCCATGGAGGGTGGATAGTACAATACCCTTAGGTGGCGGTGCCAGGGATTGCATCGGCAAGCTGATTTTATACGTATCCATCATCCCGCAGATATCAAGCAGGTCTGCGATGGTAAATGATCTCCGACCCGATGCTTCCTGATCGATAAAGGTGAGGAAGGATTTAAGCGCATAGAGGTGATGAAATTTTTCCTGTTGGCGCAGCACCCAATCCATGATCCCAAAGTGGTGCATGACCCATTCGACAAAACTCATCAGGGTCAACGTATGATAGGTCGTAATGCTTTTGGTCAGGATATCCGCCGTACGTGTCATCCAGGTGCGGTCCTGGAAAGAAATTTTGTTGAGTTTCTCCGGGTCACACAACCAGGTATACAAGGAAACTCTATCCTCCTTGTCACTTGCGGTATAGGCCAAAATTAGTTTTTGAAGATCATAAGGCCTCGGTTCCAGATATTCGAGATGGAGGACACGATAGAGTCTTGCATCATCATTGTCCGCTCCCGCACTAAGCTGGTCGATGCAAGTCAGTATATCCAACAGGTTGGTGATCAACGGATGTTGAAGTACATCTCCGCTGCGGGCCATGTGATAAGGGATTCCGGCCCCTTTCAAGGCTTGTGCAAGGTCAGTGCCCAGCGCATGCTTGGGATACAGGATCGCAAGCGTTCCTTCGATTTTCTCTTCATGCCAACGCCTGACCTGGTGGAATATATCTGCATTCTCGTAGGTCTGGCTTGGATAGGCATAGACTTGCACGGGCTGGTCATGACCTGCATAGACGCCCGCGCCCCTGATGATTTTTTCCTGGCCGTAAATGCGTTGGATAGCACTGGTACTCACTGACTGCATCAATACTCTGGCGGCATCAATGATGGTTTGTGAGCTGCGATAATTTTCCTGCAGGAGGATCACGTCAGGCTTGTAATGATCATAGAAAGAGAGCAGGTTTTCGACGTTGGCGCCCTGAAAGCGATAGATGGCCTGGTCATCATCGCCAACGACAAATACGTTGGGACGGTCTACCCATTCATGGTCAATCAGTTTGCGAAGGATATCCTGTTGGATACCATTCGTGTCCTGAAATTCATCCACCAGAATATATTGGAATCGTTCCTGATAATCAGCAAGCAGGTCCTGATTTTTGTTAAAAGCATCGTAGACCCAGAGGAGCATATCTTCAAAATCGTATTTCCCCTGCTCGGCCATGAGCGCATTGAAATGGTCATATTCACCGACAGCGGCCCGCAGCGTATCCATTTTGTCGGTGACATCTTTTTTAAATTTATTGATATTGAAATCTCCCTTATTATTCTCTCCTGATTTTCGCTGGTAAGTGTATTTAATATCCTGGCGCATTCGTTCGACATATTCTTCGATCCTGTCCAGCATGTATTGGGCATTCCAGTTTTCCTTTTTCATGGTCATGAAAAGGTCATTGAGCCTTCGCCATTCAAAATAAACCTGCCCTTTAAATTTTTTTAACGGGTGTTCAGGATCGAAGTGATCAATGAGTTGTTGCAGCAATCGGAATCTTTCGATTTCCGTGATGGGTTCCAGTTCGCGGGCTTGCTGGAACGCAAAGGGATTTTCCTGGATGACCAGGTTGCAGAAGCTATGGAAGGTACTGACCTGGATTTTGTAGGCTTCAGGGCCAAAGTATTGAATCAGGCGTTGGCGCATTTCAGCAGCGGCGGCCTCGGTAAATGTCAGGCAGAGGATATTGCTGAAGTCGGTATCCGCATGAAGGCGGATATTTCCAATGCGGAGGGAAAGGATTTCGGTTTTACCGGTTCCGGGGCCCGCGATCACCATGACGGGGCCATCAATGGCTTCGACAGCTGCGCGCTGGTTGGTGTTGAGGTTGGCTAGTTTTTCTTCGAAGGTCATAGGGTAAAAGTAGGGGTTCGTTTCGACTCCGCTCAACGACCGGAAATGAGATTTTCCTTAAAATATTTGTTGTTTCGACTCCGCTCAACAACAAATATTTCTAATTGGATTTTGAATGAATTTGCTTTCCAGTAGGTTTGAGTTTTGAGTGAGTGTCATTCCTGCAAGCTGATAATTCAGGCAGATTATTCTCTCCTCCATATATAAGAGATTCTTTCTTCTTCCTACTCCAGCCCTGAACTTGTTTTTCACGAAAAAAAGCATGTTAAATATGTTCAAATTCTTCAAAGTAGACCAATTTTACGGGTAGGAATTTCCTTGTAAAATTTGCTCCTTCCCCGTCCTGGTGTTGTCGTATCCGTGCTTTAAGATCCAAGGTGCTGCCAACATAATATTTCATATTGGCGCATTCCAGGATGTACATATAACCTTTCATACTGTTTTCATTAACTGGTAAATCAAATATCAGGGAAAAATTGATGTTGAGCGGAGTCGAAACAGCAATTTTTTACCATGGAGAGTCTAAAAAATCACCCGGTCGTTGAGCGGAGTCGAAACGAGCCACACTCCTGTCAGTTGGGACAATTTCGAGCGACATGTTTTGTCCCTATTCGAAATGAAGGAAAAGTGCCATAACCGATGTACGTTGGCATGTAGCATGCTACATGCCAACGTACATCTGACTGGAAATTATTAGATTAAGATTATACGAAGAATTTCCTTTCTGAATATTCTAAACCCTTTGCTCTCCCGCAGCAAATGCCTTGAATTTGGCGGGATCTTCACTGCGTTACGATCTGCCTCTCTGCTCTCTGCTCTCTGCTTTCTGCTCCTCTTCGTAATAATTCATCGCCATCAGGATCGTCAGGAGGAAGAGGAGGGTGCCTACGGATGTATCCAGCGGATGCTCGACCATCATCGAGATCATTTGCATGCCATAAAAGGCGGGGAGTATTGGGTTTTTCCAAAACCAGGCATAGGTCATGGGATAAATCATCACAAAAAGGAAAACAGACAGGCCGAAGAGTCCAAAGAGGGTAAAGACGTTGATAAATTGGTTGTGCGGACGCTCATAGGTGTCCCGTTGAAGAGTGGTCTTGTAATACGCCTGGAGTTCGCTTCGGAAATGTCCGGTGCCGGTGCCGAAGAAAGGATGTTGATTGCCAACAACAATGCCTGCACGCCAGGATTGCCAGCGCTCGGCATCGGAATAGTTTTCGCCTTCACCCCTGCTAAATTGTTCAAGATCGAAGAGGGTGTAATTTATTTTTTGCTGGAATCCCGGCATGGTCTTATAGGCGACAAGCGGCGCCAGGATCATGAGGGCCAGTAGCACGAGTTGCTGCCATCGATGCAGATGACGCAGGTAGAAAACCACTAGAAAAAAGATCCCTGCATAACCAATGGCCAAACCCGAACGGACCGAAAGGATGTGAAGGAAATAAAAAAGATAGAGTGCAAAGAAGCCATAGGCCCATCGTTCCCATGGGTATCGGTACCGTAGATCTTCGATGGCAAAAGCAAGGCAAGTCACCATGCTCATCGCCACTATGACCGAGTAGCGGATATGATCGGTCGGTGTGGGCAATGAACCCCCAAATCCAAGGCTGCGGTTGAAAAGTTCAAAATCTTCGTAATAAGCGACCTGCACCCATATGGAGCTCCATATTGTCATGAAAGCCATGCCGAGCAAGACCATCATCCACTCTTTTTTAGAAAAGCGATCCAGCATGGCAAAGGCCATGGGGAGGATGAGGAATGGGATCTTCGGATGGGTCAGGGACCACCATTCATGCAGGTTGCCGGCATAGAGACCGGACAGGAGATAGAGCAGGAAAAACAGCGTAAAGACCCACATATAGGGTTTGCCACGAATGCTGGCTCTGATCGCCGTAGGCGTGAGTAACCACTTGATCTTCAGGGGTTGTATCCGGATATCCACAGCCGCAAAAAAGGCCAGTAAGGGTGCGGCAAAGGACAATAATGCCCGGGACCACAACAGGCCTATGGCTATCGTCATGCATAAGAAAACCGCCACCGGATGCCGTATCGACATAGGCGGAAAGTTAGCCAATAAAGTTTGGGTTGGCGCAGTTCGTTACTTTTGCGGGGGAGAGAGTGGGGAGTGGAGAGTCGAGAGTGGAAAGTCGAGAGTGGAAAGTCGAGAGTCGAGAGGCGAGAGTCGAGAGTCGAGAGTGGAGAGTCGAGAGTGGAGAGTTGAAAGTCGAGAGTGGAAAGTCGAGAGTCGAGAGTGGAGAGTGAGTAAACAGTGGTGAGTAGGTTAGATACAAATGCACCAATAGGTATTAGCAAGGAGAACAGGATTATAAAAATTTTTGCATTTTACACATATTGATGAATTCATGAATCCAATAGAACAGTTAAAGAACCTAATCCAGGAGATTGAGGGTATATCGATCACCGATGAAGCGGCGTTGGAAGCTTTCCGCATTCGGTTTTTAGGTTCGAAGAATATTCTCAAACCGCTGTCGGCGCTGATCCGTGAAGTGCCCAACGAACAGAAGAAGGAATTCGGGCAGTTGGTCAATGAGGTCAAGCAGAAGGCAGAAGTTCTGCATCAGCAGGTTCAAGAGCAGTTGGGTGGGGCAGGACGTCAGTCGGTGTCGATGCCAGATCTGAGTTTGCCAGAGACCCCTTCGCCTGTCGGTAGTCGTCATCCGGTGAGTATAGTCATGGAAGAGATCATTGATGTCTTTTCCCGGATGGGGTTTGAAGTTGCCGAAGACCGGGAGATCGAAGATGACTGGCACAACTTTACAGCTATGAATACACCGGAAGATCATCCGGCCAGGGATATGCAGGATACATACTATGTGGCGACCCCTCCGGGATGGTTGCTTCGTACCCACACGTCCTCCGTGCAAGCTCGTGTGATGACTTCCCGCAAGCCACCGATCCGGATTATTGCTCCCGGACGGGTCTATCGTAATGAAACGGTTTCAGCGAGGTCGCATTGTCAGTTTCATCAGGTCGAAGTATTGTATGTTGACGAAGCGGTTTCTTTCGCGGATATGAAGCAAACCCTTCATCAATTTGCCCAGGCGATGTATGGCAAAGATGTCATCACAAGATTGCGTCCATCGTATTTTCCGTTTACCGAGCCCAGCGCGGAGATGGATGTGTATTATGGATTGGCAGACGAACATGCGTATCGGATCACGAAGGGTACCGGGTGGCTTGAAATTTTGGGTTGCGGCATGGTGGATCCTGCCGTATTGGAGACCTGTGGTATTGACTCTACAAAGTATTCCGGGTTTGCCTGCGGTATGGGGATCGAACGCCAGGCGATGATCAAATATAGGATCAATGATATCCGGTTGTTGTTTGAAAACGATGTCCGGTTTTTGAAGCAGTTTGCCTCCGTCGTTTAAAAGGGGCGGAAAGGCAGAAGGGCAGAAGAGGCGGAAGAGGCTCAAGAGGCAGAAACGGCTTAATTTTTATTTGCCTTATCTGATATCTGGCATCTGGAATCTGATATCTGGAATCTTCAATCTCGAATCTTGATACCCGATCCAGCTGATGATTTCTTTCTTTGAAATATCATAAAACGCAAAGCACACAAATCAAAATCCATGGAAGTAGGCATACCTAAGGGTACAAGAGATTTTCTCCCGATCGAAGTGGCTCGCCGCAAATGGATGTTTGGCATCATCGAGAAGGTATTTAAGACCTATGGTTATGTGCCGATCGAGACTCCGGTACTCGAAAATCTCAGCACGCTCACGGGTAAGTATGGGGAGGAAGGAGATCGGCTGCTCTTCAAAGTGCTCAACAACGGAGATTATCTCGGTAAGGCCGATGACCAGGCGTATCAAAATAAAGACAGCAATAAATTCACCTCATCCATTGCCAAGCGAGGTTTGAGATATGACCTCACAGTGCCTTTCGCGAGGTATGTGGTCATGCACCGCAATGATATTTCACTACCATTTAAACGCTACCAGATCCAGCCGGTGTGGCGGGCGGATCGTCCACAAAAAGGGCGATACCAGGAGTTTTATCAGTGTGATGTAGATGTGGTTGGTAGTAAGTCGCTTTCATATGAAGCAGAACTCATCCAGATCTATGATGATGTTTTCGCGGCCCTCGGTATTCCGGTTATCATCCGCATCAATCACCGGCAATTGTTGTCCGGTATCGCTCAGTATGCCGGTATCGGGGACCAGTGGATTGAAATGACGATGGCTATCGACAAGCTGGACAAGATTGGTGAGGAAGGTGTGCGAAAGGAGATGTCGGAACGCAATATTCCAGTACAGGCTCAGGATACCATATTTGGTTTGCTGCAGCATCGGGATATTTCGTCTTTCCGAAGTGCGATGGGTTCACACGATACAGTTTCCGGTAGCGTGGAAGAAATGGAACGTGTGTTTGCATTCCTTGAAGGACTGTCTTTGAAAAACGAAGTTCGTTTTGACATCACCCTGGCCCGAGGCCTCGGATATTATACCGGATGTATTTTTGAAGTGACCGCGGTCGATGCTGAGATGGGCAGCTTAGGTGGAGGAGGAAGGTATGACAACCTGACGGGTGTTTTTGGTTGGCCAGACGTGCCTGGTGTAGGGATTTCATTTGGTGCTGAACGGATCTACGATGTGCTCGAAGCCAAATCTTTGTTCCCCGCTTCTGTGCAGGCAGGTCCTAAGATCCTGATTGCAGCATTTGATGAGGCGTCTCATCGCTACGCATTCCGATGCGTCACAGCAATCAGGAACGCAGGTATCGCCGCAGACCTGTATCCGGAACCAGGTAAGCTCAAGAAGCAGATGAAGTATGCCTCCGATACCGGATGTGCTTTTGTAGGCATCGCCGGGGATACGGAAATGAATAACGGCACCCTCATGTTTAAAAACATGGAGAGTGGGGAACAGGAAGAACTCAGTCTTGCGAAGATTATTGAACTTCTTCGCTAATTATTTTATACCTCAGATTTTTTACCGCACTAAAAATGCACGGCTCCATTGGAGACCATGGCTGTTGTGTACCGTGGCCATGTAAATCCCCGGGATCCAGTGGTCAAAGGAAATAGTACCTGCTGTCTGCAGATCGGTATCCGAGATCCATTTCCCGTCCATCGTAAACAGAGACAGAGTGCCTGTCAGGCCGCGTGGCCAGGATAGGCTGTGACTGGTGATGGTGATGCCGGGTCGGTAGTCCTGGACAGGATGGGGATGCTCCTCATCTTCTTCAACAGCGAGAGCACCTTCGGCTTCATAGGCACCGATATCGTATTGGGCACCTTGTGGACGTGTGGTGCCTTCGATATCAGTCGTGATGCCAAACGCGTGGGCACTGCTACCGGTATTGACCGCCTGGGCATCATTGAGCAAGTGGTAATCACTGTTGGACGGGCTTACAAAAAGTTGAACCAACGGATCCGCCAGCATACTGTGAGGGTCATAGCCCAGCGCTTGCCATTCCACCAGGGTCATGGTCTGGCCATCGCCTTCATTGCTCAGGCTGTTGACTACAATATTGTAGTCTGAATCAAATCCCGGTACCGCGTCAGGATCCAGGGCGATACTCCCTCTCCAGGGGTGTTGGTTGATCAGGATATTGTTGTAAACCTGTGCACCTGCAGATCCGTTGACGCCGAGAATGCACCATCGGGCATTGCTGGCATTGATGATCGTGTTATGCACCACGACGGCATTGATCGATGGCTCAGCCCCGTCTTGTTGAAAGAGGGCAATGCCTGTTGCATGATTTTCATAGAGCAGGTTATTATAGATAAATGCGCCTTGCACCCCATCGAGATTGATAGCCGCGCCACCGGCGGTCCCGTTTTCATAGAGGATATTGCCGTAGATCTCAGGATCGGTGCTGATACCATCACCGCCCTGGCTTGCGTCTGCATTGATCTGGATACCGCCCCGGTTGTTGTTATGGCAGATATTGTACCGGATGATGGAACGGTCGCTGCTGTTGGACACATAGATGCCATGCTCATCGATCGAGTTGAGGCATTCATTATACTCCAGCAGAAGATCATCTGTGAATCCGGTGAAGATGCCTCGTTCGAAATTGTTGTCGCAATAGGTATTGCGAACGACGCAAAAGTCTGCAAACACCAACCGGATTCCATTGCGGGGTTGGTTGATGACGCGGACGCCATTGATCTCGATGTAGTTGGCATCCTCGACGTTGATGCCATCCATGGTGACCGGATTGTGCGTATTGATGACCGCATTGTCTCCATTGGCGATGAAGACAATCGGATTGGCGGCTGTACCTGTGGTCCGGATATCAAATCCGACATAGGTTCCATCCGCGATCCACACCGAGTCGCCGGCGTTGATATGGTCCGCAGCGTATTGCAGGGTCAGCCAGGCTTGCGCCCAGGAGTTGCCTGTATTGCTATTGTTACCGGAAGGGGATACATATTTCGTAGCCGCCAGGATTGGAGCGGGGAGGAATACAATCCACAGATACAGCCAAAAGTGGGAGACGGATTGGGGACAGGGTTTCATGGACATCCAGATTTAAGGTTCTTCAATCCGGGCGTGAGCATTCCAAAGATAGTAAAAAATGCATAGCGCATAGGGCATAGAGCATAGGGGCATACCGTAGCGCAGCGGATGCTTCGAAGGCGGTCAGCATAAGGATCACGGTATACCTAAAGTTTGTTCCGAAATATTAGTCATGCCCTCTTGCTTCATTTCATCGTTGCGACGTTGTGTCCGTGCACAGGAAATCTTCTGAGGGATCAACACAAAAAAAAATCAGCGTCGGGTGTGACGCTGATCTTCTTGATACGAATTTGGATATTGATAGTAAGTGATATCAAATTTTCCGTGATCAAAGATATACTACTGTTTTCTTATTTGCACCCCTTGTAGAAATTTTTTTTCAGAGGATGGTGAAGGCATCACCGACCCGGATATGGCCGTCACGTATCACTCTCGCACCCCATCCCGCTTTTCGTTCGAAGGCATCGACAGCACCATCGCCAAAGTTTTCATTCATGCGTTTGCATGGATCGCAGTAACAAGTGATCTCCAGGATGACTTCATCACCAAGTGCAATTTTCCTCCCGGTGAGATCCGTGTCCGGTAGATCATCCACACAGATGTTGCGTCGGCATGCCGTGTGGGCATCGCCCTGAAAGCCAACATTGACGGCCACTGTAGCCAAATCGCGAGCGGCGATTAGCGTCACTTGCCGGTGTCCTTCCGGCTTGCGATAATGATCTCCTTCGATGCCTGATGGAGTGATGTGTGCATTCGTCACATGTTGAGGAAGGGCTCTTTTTTCAGGCCGGATGATGATGGATTGAATGGATCCCATGATAGTAATAATGGAATTGGGTTAGAGGGTGTATTCGTTTCCTTCGATGAGATGGGCGGCGATCAAACGACGGGCCTGGACGGTATTGACCGCCGGATAATTACTAAATCTTTTTACGCCCTTGAGCATAATCGTGAGTTCATCCCCGGTCGCGAAAGCCATCAAAGCATCTGTCGCATGCTTCTGAATCCGGGCCTGCGCCTCGCTGAAGAAGAGCTGGGTGATGGCCTTTACGACCTCGGCAGGATGCGTGATATGATCCTGATCCAGTTTTTCGGCGCGCAACAAAAGCGATTCAGCAATGAAACAATCGATCCCGATATCCGCGATATGCATCACGACTTCCTGTTCATGTACGAGGTCATGCTTGCCGTCCATCTGGTATTTGACAGCAGCACCAGCGACCAGTAGCATATTCTTTTTAAAGTTAGATACCGCCTGATGTTCGGCGGACCATGGGCCCTGTGCCTCTGATTTCGTCGGCATGGCCATCAGTTCTTTTTGGACAGCCCATGCGGGACCTACGAGGTCTAATTCGCCTTTGAGGGCTTTCTTGATGATGCGGTCGACCAACAGTAGCCTGTTGATTTCGTTCGTACCTTCATAGATGCGGTTGATCCGGGCATCCCGATACGCCCTTGCAGCAGGATATTCTTCAGAGAAACCGTTCCCACCATGGATCTGCAGCATCTCGTCGATCACGAAGTCGAGATATTCAGAGCCGGCCACTTTGACGATGGCACATTCGGAAGCAAATTCCTTAGCGGCTTCCAGCATGGCTTGCTCGAAAGACTGGCCGGTGGCTACAGATTCCTCTTTGTGTTTTCCCATCATGTCAGAAAGGCGATACACTGCGGATTCAATGGCGTAGGTCAAGGCTGCCATTTCACCCAACTTGTGGCGGATGGCTCCAAAGGTGGAGATGGGTACGCCAAACTGGATTCGTTCATTGGCATATTTAATCGCCAGGTTGATACACCGTTTTGATCCACCCATGGTCATCGTTCCCAGTTTGAATCTTCCGATATTGAGTGTATTGAAGGCGATGAGGTGACCCTGACCGATTTTTCCCAGCACATTGGCGACCGGTACGGCAACATTTTCAAAAAAGACCTGGCGCGTCGATGAGCCTTTGATGCCCAATTTTTTTTCTTCAGCACCCAGGGTGATGCCTGGTTTGTTGGCTTCTACAATGAAGCCGGTAAACTGATCTCCACCGATCTTGGCAAATACGGTAAACACATCCGCAAAACCTGCGTTGGTAATCCACATTTTTTGTCCGTTGATGAGGTAGTGTAGTCCATCAGCAGATAAATCTGCTCTTGTCCTGGCCGCAAGCGCATCGGAGCCGGATCCTGGTTCCGTAAGGCAATAGGCCGCTTTCATTTCTCCAGAACAAAGTTTGGGCAAGTACTTCCGTTTTTGTTCATCGGTACCGAAGTACAGGATCGGTAACATACCGATGCCGATGTGCGCGGCAAAGGTGGTATCAAATGATCCACCGGCTTGTCCGAGTTCGTCAGCGATCAGGGTATTGGCGTTGGTGTCAAGCGGATTGCCTCCATATATCTCAGGGATATGTGCGCCAAGCAAGCCGAGGGCTCCGGCTTTTTCCATGAGTTCGACCTGGGCATCCATCTGATGAACTTTGTCTCCCATTTCGGCGATAAAGTCCTGGACCATCCCTCGCACCATCCGCTGGTCGTCGGTCAGTTGCTCAGGCACAAAGATGTCAGTGTAGAGGGAGTCGCGGATGATAAATTCGCCGCCACGGAGAGCTTTCTGTGTCATGAGTTGGTGCTGTTGTGTTGTTTATTCTAAGATCAATGATTTGGGTGGGGTAAGCATAAGGGTTTATGAGTTTATGAGTTTATAAGTTTATAGGATTATATATTATTATTATAAACTGCATAATCTTTATAACCTCCATAACCTCCATAACCTCCATTCTCATTCATTTATTTTATCGTTGTTTGGTAATGGTAAACTAATCTGGTAAGATGATGATTTCTTGGGTGCCGATGGCTTTGGACTGGACTGGGTTTGGGTGACTGTATATTGAATCTGCATCTGCGCCGGCACAGCATTTACTTTTTTGGTGGGGGTGAGAACCTTTGGTGATCCGGGTAGTCTGAAATGGATGTTGACTTTCTGGCTGAATTTGGATTTGATCTTACCATCCTCGGGTACTTTGAAGGTAAGGCTGCGCACGACGCGGACTGCTTCTTCATCACAACCATGGCCCAAGCCCGAGACGACATGGGCATCGATCACTTTTCCTTTATAGTCCACGGTATATCGAATGGTGACGGTGCCTTCAATTTTAGCTTTGAGAGCTTCTTCAGGGTATCGAAGTTCTTTTTTAACATAGGCATCCAAAGCGGTGCGGCCCCCTTCATAGTATGCGGCTTTAATAAAATCTTTGTCTTTCTTTTCTTTCTTCATAGCGTGATAAACAGATCCGGCGCAAGTTCGTTTTTGGGATCTACTGCGTATTGGCTAAAGTCATTAACACCGTGGGCTCTGAGTAAGGTTTCATCAATGTAAAATCTTCCTGTGGTCTCTTGCGGGATTTGAGAAAGTATTATGGTGGCGGCATCAGCGACGATGGAAGGCCACCGGGATCGTTTGATCAGATCATCTCCTCCTAATAAATTCTGCACCGCGGCGGTGGCGATTGTAGTGCGGGGCCATAATGCATTGGCCGCGATCCGGTAAGGTTTCAGTTCGGCGCTAAGTCCCAGGGTCACCATACTCATGCCGTATTTGCTCATCGTATAGGCGGTATGGTTTTCAAACCAGACCGGGTTCATATCCAATGGAGGCGAAAGGCTCAGGATATGCGCATGGGCTGATTTTTTTAAAAAGGGAATACACGCTTGTGACATCAGGTAGGTACCTCGCACATTGATCTGTTGCATGAGATCATATCGTTTGGCGGGTGTATGCTCGATTCCGGCTAGAAATATCGCGCTGGCATTATTGACCAGGATATCTATACCCCCAAAATGGGATACTGTCTCTCGCACTACGGACTGAATTTGTTCTTCGTCCCTGAGATCAAGGACCAGAGGCAAGGCGATTCCTCCGGCTTCCGTGATTTCTGCCGCGGCTTCATAGATCGTGCCAGGCAATTTGGGATGGGGCTCGGTCGTCTTGGCAGCAATCACGACACGTGCACCTGCCGCCGCTAGATTTTTCGCGATGGCCAGCCCGATGCCGCGACTTCCGCCGGTGATGATGGCCGTTTTATCTTTTAATACTGCATGCATATCATTGCAATCATACACTATCATGAGTGAACCTCAACAAATGTAGGGGAATTTGCACGAGCACAGGAAGAAGCCATGTCGTCATAAAGCCGAATCTTAAAGACCAAACACCACCTTTGGACGAATACACCCACTTGCGGAAGCTATACTTCTTTATTTCGTTTTGCAATCCAAACGCCCACGTTATGTCGATCTCAGTCTTCGTTTCAAAAAGTATCATTGTGTCGTTTAAACACGGCATGGCTTGTTTACTGTTGCTCTTGCTCCCCGTGCTCAGTTTCGGAAATACGATCACCGGCATTGTCAAAGACAGCATCAGCCAGCCCGTAGATGTCGCCACCGTAAGTCTTATCCGCCTGCCGGATTCTGTTTTTGTCAAGGCTGAGTTGACCGACCCGGAAGGAAAATTCTCTTTCTATGAAGTACCTGATGGCACATACTACCTGCATGTCGCATTTCTTGGGTATAAAGACTACACGACGGATACGTTTAACGTCACGGCGGAAGGAGCCCATCCTTCGATCCCGGAAATCATCCTCAAGCCTGACGGCCTTGAACTCGCTGAAGTCAGCGTAGTAGCGACACGGCCTTTTGTGGAACGCAAAGCTGACCGACTCATCGTCAATGTCGAAAACAGTATCATGGCCGCGGGCTCCAACGCCCTCGAAGTTTTGGAACGTGCTCCAGGTGTTGTTGTAACAGCAGACGAAGCCATAGCCATCCGTGGTAGATCCGGAGTGATCTTCATGATCGATGGCAAAGTCACCCCAATGTCGGGCCAGGAATTGACCAATTATCTCAAAGCACTTCCCGCAGGCAGCATCGATCACATCGAGATTATCACCAACCCCTCTGCCAAATACGACGCAGCAGGAAATGCAGGGATCATTGATATTCGCTTGAAGAAGGATTCAGGGCTGGGTACTAATGGCACGCTGACCGCCAACCTAAGCCAGGGCGTGTATCCCAAAGCCGGTGCAGGCCTTTCGCTCAACCGTCGTTCGAAAGGGCTCAATGTGTATGGTGCCTATAATTATAATTATCGGCAGGGATTCAATGATCTTGATCTCTATCGTGTCTTTTTTGAAAATGGGCAACGCACCGGAGCCTATGACCAGGACAACTACCTGGTGATTCCGTATCACTTCCATTCCGCCAGGGCTGGCGTTGATTATTACCCGTCGTCCAATACCGTGATCGGTGTCCTGACCAATGCCAATGTCAATGCCTTTGAACCCGGAGGACAAAACTTCAGCCGGGTTGAAGATGGTCAGGGTGAGGTCGTCTCCAGTTTTTCGACCACCAACGAAAGCCAGGATCTTTGGCCTTCGTATGCGCTCAACAGCAATTTTAAACACACCTTCCCGAAACATAAACAGGAGCTGACCGTAGACCTTGATTTCGCCCGCTATTGGAACGAGACCCAACAGCGATTCACTACCCGGTACTATGACCTTAATGGCGAAGAATATCTGCCCTACTATCTGCTCACCGGCGACCTCAATGGTAACCTGCAGATCCAATCAGCCAAAGCTGATTACGTGCACCCGATCAAGGATAAGGCAAGGCTCGAAACCGGCGTGAAGTCCAGCAAGGTGAGCGCGGACAACAACCTGGTATTCTATGACGAGAGTGATGTGACACAGCCTGAGTTTGACAGCACCATCAGCAATCATTTTCTATATGATGAAATCATCCACGCGGCGTATGTCAACTTCACGTACAACTGGACACATTTCAGTATCCAGTCCGGATTGCGGGGTGAACAGACGATCGCTGACGGACTGCAGTTGATCAACGGGCAGTCGTTCAATCGCAGGTATACAAATTGGTTTCCCAGTGTGTTTCTTAACTACAATTTTTCGGATGACTATGCTCTTGGTCTGAACGTTAGTCGCCGACTCGACAGGCCTTCCTATCAGCAACTCAATCCATTTAAGTTTTTTCTGGATCCGAGCACCTACCGGGAAGGCAATCCGTTTCTCAATCCACAGTTTACGTGGTCGTTTGAAATGAATCACACGTTCTTCCAGCGGTACATCCTGACGCTGGCTTATTCTACCACTTCCGACAATATCACCCAGGTCATTGCTCCTGTTGAAGGAGAAGACCGTGTAACTGTACAGACCGATAAAAATCTGGATCAGGCTGACTATTATTCCCTAACCGCAGGTATTCCATTTACGATCGGCAAGTGGCTCAACAGTAATAATTCTGTGAGCTGTTACCTGGGACAATACCGAGGGAGTTACGCCAACACCGAACTCAATGATGGCAATGTGGTGCTGGACCTACGCACCAACAATACCTTTATCCTGGGCAATGATTGGTCAGCAGAATTCAATGTCTCCTACCATTCGAGAGAACAATATGCCTTTATGAATCTTGATCCTATGTGGGCTGTCGGCGGTGGTATTCAAAAACAACTTTTCAACAAGCGCTCTACCTTGAAACTGGCGTTTACCGATATCTTCTGGACCAACTTACCGTCGGCGTATATCCGTTATACCGATTATGAAGAAAGTTTTGATGTCTACAGAGATACCCGTGTGGCTTCATTATCCTACACGCATCGATTTGGGGATACCCAGATAGCCCCATCCCGCCGCAGGGCTGGTGGTGCGGAAGAGGAAAAGCAAAGAGCTGCTTCTGTGCAGGGCTAACACAACACAGAATCGTTGCGGGGATGTACCTTGCATCGACATATGGATTGGGACTCCTCCATACAAGGATTTGTGGCCTACCTTACTTTAGAGAAAGGGCTGTCCGCACATAGCATTGAAGCGTATACCCGTGATGTCAGGCGGCTTGCCTTATATATGTATCGGGATCTGGGATTGTCCTCTCCTGCGAAAGTGGAGGCCCGGCATATCGAAGGGTTGCTGCGGATGTTGCATGAGATTGAGATCAGCAGGCGATCCCAGGCGCGCATCTTGTCGGGCATACGAGCCTTTTATCAGTACCTGATCGTAGAAGACCTCGTGACCTCCGACCCTACATCCCTCGTGCTAGGGCCCAAGACCGATCAGTACTTGCCGGAGGTCCTCAGCTACGAAGAGATCCGACGGATGATCGGGAGTATAGACCTAAGTCATCCACAAGGCACGCGGAATGTGGCGATCATTGAGACCCTATATGCCTGTGGTCTGCGGGTATCGGAGTTGACCAGCCTTCGGATCAGCCATCTCTATCCGGATCTTGGCCTGGTGCGTGTCATCGGTAAAAACAACAAAGAACGCCTCATCCCGATAGGCGACGAAGCCCTGCTTCAGATTCGCCTCTACCTCGAAGGCGATCGAAACCGCATGCTCAATATAGATCCAGCCTCCCGGGATATTGTGTTTCTCAATCGACGCGGCAAAAAGCTGTCCCGCGTCATGATCTTCAACATCATCCGCGAAGCCGCCGCACAGGCCGGCGTCACCAAGACCATCTCCCCGCACAGTCTGCGGCACTCCTTCGCCACGCATCTCGTGGAAGGCGGAGCCGATCTGCGCGCCGTACAAGAGATGCTTGGCCATGCCTCGATCATCACCACCGAGATCTACACCCATCTCAATGCGGACTATCTCCGCGAGACGATCAATTCGTTTCATCCGCTGAACCGCGGGTTTGAATAAGGAATTACGAATTAGGAATTGCGAATTAGGAATTGCGAACTACGAATTGCGAATTAGAAATTGGGAATGTCGAAGCGCAGCGTAGATCATGTCCGCAAGGCTGGAAGGAATTGGGAATGACGACTAGGCAATGAGGAATTTGGGTAGGGATTATTTAATCGGTGTCCTTTAGATTCTTTGCCTGATTTCTTCGTGCCGTTTGAAGGAAGGTCATGAAAATGGAGACAAGTTCATGGCTCTCTTTAATCGCCTCTTCAATTTTGATCGGCTTTTTCGAGAGATTAGCTCTGAAAATGATTTTGAGGTTTACGTGCGTTTCTCTAAGTTCTTTCAGTACAATTTTCATCTTATGAATGAAATCTCTTCTGGATTCTGCACCTTGAACCTCCCCGTAATTTAATGCAGCAGAGGAGGAGGATCTCGTAATTTGCATAGATAGGTGTTCTGATGCAAAAGAGTTGTCCATCGATCTTGTGATGTCGATAATGGCAACTGCGAAGTTGATCAATCGCTCTTCAAGGTCATTCCTGGCCATTTGGTTTGAATTTTTTAAATTCAAAAATGGTCTGTTCTGGGTACACTTCCTATCTAAATATGCAATATCCTATTGATAATTTAAATAATCCTATCATTTTCCTCAATATAAAACTACCATTCCTCATTCCTAATTCGTCATTCCTAATTCGTCATTCCTAATTCGTCATTCCTAATTCGCAATTCCTAATTCTTCATTCCTAATTCCTCATGCATTCCTCCTATCTTCGCACGATGTTTTTCAATAAGCATCTTGTCGGATCAATGCTGCTGGGAGTCATGGTGTTCCTGGCGTCATGCGCATCGCCAAAACCTCCAACGGGTGGTCTCCAGGACAAGGAGCCTCCCAAAATCGTAGAGAGTGAATCGACGCCTAACCACCAGACGAATTTCCATGAACAGCGGATCATGCTGACTTTTGACGAATGGTTTACGCTCAAGGATGTTTTTTCGCAGGTGGTCATTTCACCACTGATGCCACATGATCCCGACATCAAACAAAAGGGAAAGTCGGTCATAATCACCCTGCCCGATAGTCTTCGGGAAGAAACGACCTATACGATCAATTTCGGCAGCGCTATCGCCGATTTGCATGAAGGGAATATTTTACAAAACTATGCATTCGTGTTTTCGACGGGCTCGGTTCTTGATTCGGCCCAACTGTCGGGTAGGATCATCAATGCCG
Organism: Saprospiraceae bacterium; assembly: GCA_044227555.1. Classification (GTDB taxonomy): domain Bacteria; phylum Bacteroidota; class Bacteroidia; order Chitinophagales; family Saprospiraceae; genus Opimibacter. The sequence continues at coordinate 39,846 of JBGAWQ010000011.1, forward strand.
TGACTCTCGCACCGGCAGATGGCGTGCTGGTGATGCTCTATCCAACCGGGGAAGACAGCGCCGTGTACCTTCGAAAGCCTGAGTATGTCTCACGAACCAACAAAGAAGGCAAGTGGTCGCTGTCCAATATCCGCGCCGATTCATTTGATGTGGTCGCCCTGAAAGATGAAAACCTCAATTTCCTTTATGATCAGGACAATGAGTTATTTGGTTGGTTTGACCATACGATCTACACGTTGACGCCGAAGGGTGTATTGCCTGATATCAGTATTTTTCCAAAAGAAAAAACAATCGCATTACGCGATGTCTCACAGCCATTGACAGGATGGATGAAGCTCACTATCGAAGGCCCCGCTCCCAAACCACTTCCATTGCTGGTGCCATCACCCGAAGACGCGGTAACCGTGTGGGACAACGATACGCTTCAGGTATGGTATTCTCCAAAGATGGCTTATGACGGCAAAGCCATTCTGGGCACGGACACCATTCGTATCAGACCGACTACTATAGCGGCTTCGACCCAAAAACTGACCTTGCAAAGCATCTCAGGCCGATTGCATCCAAATGCAAGTGCCGTGTTTACTTCAAGAGTGGCTTTGATGCATTTCGATACCTCAAAAATTATTTTACTGGATGACTCTTCGAGAGTCATGACCTATGATATTCATATAGATAGTGTAGATCGAAGAATGTTGATCATGGATGCACGATGGCGACCCAATGCCAGGCACGCCCTGACCTTGCTGCCCGGTGCCCTTCGTGATGCATGGGATCGCACCAATGACACCATTCGTCAATCGATTATCGTCAATACCACGGATCAGTTTGGGGACCTTACTATTGTTGTTGATGGACTCGATTCAATGCGCTCCTATGTATTGTTGGTTAAATCAGGTGAAAAAGCGGTGCTGACCTTCCGGATCGATGGTCAAAGTACCACCCGCTTGCATAGTGGGCCAATGGCTCCCGGTAAATATGGTATCGAAGTAATTGAAGATCGCAATCACAATGGGATATGGGATACCGGTGACTATCACAAGCGCCGGCAGCCGGAGCGAAAGCGGCTCTATACCCCGGAGCCCATGCGTGCGGCGTGGGAGCTGGAGACCACCGTGACGTGGCAATAGCTTTCCGTAAAAAAGCAGCCCAAACCCAAGGATGGCGCAGATGGCCTAAGAGTGCCGTATTTTGTGCCCTCCTCTGACAGGACCAAAATGACAGCATATGCGATTGTGGACCGATAGCCTGGTAAAATTTTATGGACGACGCAAAGTCGTCGACAATGTGTCTATAGAGGTGTCCCAGGGAGAGATCGTAGGGCTGCTGGGCCCTAATGGAGCCGGGAAGACCACCACGTTTTATATCACCGTTGGCTTTATCAAGCCGGGGGAAGGTCATGTCTATCTCGACCAGACCGAGATCACTAACCTGCCGATGTATAAAAGGGCCCGTCTCGGGGTAGGGTATTTGCCCCAGGAGGCCTCCGTGTTTCGCAAACTCACCGTAGCCAATAATATCAAAGCTGTACTCGAGCTGACCTCCCTTTCCAAGACACAGCAAAGTGAAAAGCTGGAGTTACTGATGGATGAGTTTGGTCTCGAAAAAGTGCGAAACAATATCGGAGATAGCCTCTCAGGAGGAGAGCGGCGCCGTACCGAAATCGCCCGCGCCCTCGCGACGGATCCTAAATTTATTTTGCTCGACGAACCCTTCGCTGGTATTGACCCCATAGCCGTGGAAGACATCCAGCAAATCGTAGCCAAGCTGAAAAATAAAAACATCGGGATCCTCATCACAGACCACAACGTTCGTGAGACCTTGTCCATCACTGATCGGGCCTACCTGATGTTTGAAGGCCGCATCCTCAAGACCGGTACCGCGGATGATCTCGCTGCCGATGAGATGGTCCGTAAAGTATACCTCGGCCAGAATTTCGAATTAAAACGCAAACTCTGATGATGCGCTGGTGTATCGTATGTATCATCGCTCTGCTTGTGGTGTCATGTACCACTCGACATGTGACGCCATCCCGGGCCAGCCGCCGGGCCATCGATACGTTGTTTCAGCAACAGGTATTGTTGATGCAACCACAGATGGATTCGATCTGTAAGCAGGTGAGGGATAGCGTATACGCGGTGGCTGTGGATTCTTTTCTGCAGGAACGCCAGGCCGAAATGAACCAATTGGTTAAATGAAACATCCATTCAGTCATATCCTCATCGCGGTCATCGTGACTTCATTGGCTTCATGCACACAAGAGGTCAGTCAGGACGAGTTGATCAAAGCCGCAGTGATCCTCAAAATAGAACAATGGAGGAAGGCTGAAATCAACCGGTGCGAAGAAGAAGCCTATACGGAGGCCAGTGATTATGTAGATTCACTTTTGGTGGCCATGTCCCTCGGTACCAAACTCGATACCATTCCCAAGCCCGCTAAACCGGAGAAACCACCCAAGCCGGAGTTTAAGTTAAAACCAGACAGTGTCATCATCGATCCACTGTTGCATGAGGACCAGTAAACGTTTACTCTTTATAGGTTTCCCAATACGCAAACAGGCGTTTATTCATCCGGTCTACGCGCCAGGTAGGAAATTTTTTGTCTGAAATACCAATGAAAAGAACATTAATACCACCACGTGTAAAGTCATTGGGGAAAGGACGTGGGACTTTTTGCAAAAAACGATTGTAGATGACCAGGGCATCCATTTTATTTTCTTCGGTCCGATCAAAAAATGCATAGTATAGCGGCTTTTCACTCAGATCCGCTACAGCCAGACGATGGCCATCGAGATGATAGTAATTTGCTTTGTTGAGATCACGCCCATCATAATCAAAATAATAAGCCACCTCTGAAAAATGATATTTCGTTCTGAAGGCTTCTGTATACTGCGCAAACAACGTGTCACGTTCTCCAATGGCTTGCTGTAATTGTTTGTCGATCCGGGCTTTTTGTTTTGGATCTTTAGCCCGGGCTGACATGGCTGTAAGGGTATCGATCTTGGGCTTATAAGCCGGAAACCGGATCACCAGCGTACCTTCTCTGAGTTCTCGTATGGCCCTCACGGGTTCCGGGGTTTGTCCCGACAACGATGCAGATTGGCTGCCCCAAAGCACAACCACCAGCAATACGGAATGAATGTGTGGAATCCGCGTCCATGTTATCAAAAACCTAATAGCTTGTCTCATGTCCATCATAGAACCTATTTTCGCAAGGCGTTAAAAATACAACCATCTTATGCAAGCCAGTGTAGATATTGAAGCGCTCAGTCAGGAGATATACAATGAAAGCGCCTTTGTAGACCGGATCATGGAAGCCAGTGGCCGGGTGATTGTCGGTCAGTCCTATATGGTCAGCCGGCTCCTTCTGGGCCTATTGGCCGATGGCCATGTCTTGCTGGAAGGGTTACCTGGATTGGCTAAAACCCTTTCGATCAAGACATTAGCCTCTTGTGTGTCAGGCAGTTTCAGCCGGATACAGTTTACCCCGGACCTGTTGCCAGCCGATATCATCGGGACGATGATCTACAATCCCGCTTCCAGCCAGTTTACCGTCAAGCAAGGCCCCGTCTTCGCCCAGTTTATCCTGGCGGACGAGATCAACCGCGCTCCGGCCAAGGTGCAGAGCGCTCTTCTTGAAGCTATGCAGGAGCGTCAGGTCACCATCGGAGGCGAAACCTTCAAACTCAAGGAGCCTTTCCTCGTATTGGCGACCCAAAATCCAATCGAACAGGAAGGTACCTACAACCTCCCCGAAGCCCAGGTAGACCGGTTTATGTTTAAAGTTAAAATCGGCTATCCCGATCGTAATGAAGAACGGCTGATCATGCAGCGTAGCCTCACCGGGGAGACGTCTCTGCAACTCCAACCTGTCGTCCATCCTGAAGATATCCTCAAGGCCCGGAAGATCGTCAGACGGGTATATATGGATGAGAAAATTGAAAATTATATCCTTGACATTGTCTTTGCCACCAGGCAACCTGAAGGATCGGGTTTGGCCAAACTGAAACCGCTCATCGCATATGGAGCATCGCCAAGGGCAAGCATTAATCTCATGATCGCTGCCCGTGCCATGGCCTTTATGAAGCGCAGAGCCTATGTCATCCCTGAAGATGTCCGGCAGGTGTGTCCAGATGTGATGCGACACAGGATCGGACTGAGTTTTGAAGCCGAAGCTGAAAATATCACCCAGGAAGAAATCATAAAGACGATTCTCAACAGCATTGAAGTACCATAGCCCCAAATCTCTCCGCATGAAGTTATTGTCTTGCATCCCTTTGGTTCTGTTCACCACCTTGCTCTCTGCTCAGAGCATGGCGGATGCATGGATGAAATCACAATTGGGCCCGATCACCTGGCAGGAATCCTATAAAGGGGTACTAGCGGACTATCATCCCATCAGGATCATCCTGGCTTCGGATCAGGATCAGGTGGCCGGTTATCTCATGCATGATGGAGATTCCCTGCAGCATCGACTCATGGGCGACTGGAGCAATACCGGTCAGTTTCAATTGCAGGAACGAGATCAATACGACAGGCTTACCGGCTATCTCACGGGGTCGATCACCAATGACCAGGTGATCATGAAATGGAAATCCGCCGATCAGCGCCGGCTCTTTGATATCAAAGCATTTCCGGAACGGCTGATCAAGATTAAAAATTTCAAACCTGCCGCGGAATGGATCGAGGTTGCCGGCCCCCCGGTAGTATTGTTGTCCGTGCAAAAGATGGATTACGGCATCGTCTCCGGTATCGCTGCACTGGATGGCAAGTACTCCCGCTTTGAAGGTCAATGCCTCGATGGGACGTGTTCGATTTGGAGCACCGTGATCCCGGATGCTGAAGGTCGTCCGCTCCGGATACAAATGCGACAGAAAGATCAGACCTATTACAAGGTCATGCTCAATGACAAAGAGTATAAAGGCGAAATCAAATATACCCGGCCATTACAAGTGCGGGCGTTTGACAATTCCTCCGGGTTTTTGGACTTTGTGTATCCGCAACTGGATAGCAAGTCTTTTGATGCCTGGTTGGGCCAACGTATAGATTCAGTATGGAATGCGGGCATGACACAACTTGCTGTCTCTGCTTCAGATCCTGATCACGCCGGCCGCCTTGTATACAGGTCATCCGGTTGGATAGAAGCGATAGATGAGGGTCCGTCCCACATCAGTGGCATGGTTACATTTATCAATCCGGATCGCATCTACCGCGAGATTTTTGTGTGGCTTAAGAAAGAAGATGATTTCATTCCACAAGATGAATTGCTCAACACCCCTGCTGACTTGCAACGAGTCTCCTCCATGGCCCTTGCGGCCACTGATATGCACGGGGATGAAGCCCTTGCAATCTGGCTCCGCGAGACCGGGTACACCATGCCCCTGCCCGCCATGGCAGGTGTGATTATGACCACACCATTTGATGTTGTCAATGGAGATGAATTTCAGTTGCTGCCCGCTGCCGAGAGCAAGAGTGCCATCAAGAAAAAATACTGGAGGTATTTCGGATGGTAAGGACTGTACAAAACACAACCGGATATTGACGTGGATACGAGCGAATTATTGAAGCGGGTCCGAAAGGTAGAGATCAAGACCAGGAGTCTGAGCCGGCATATCTTTTCCGGCGACTACCATTCCGCTTTTCGCGGACGAGGGATGTCGTTCAGTGAAGTCAGGGCGTATCAATATGGGGATGAGGTCAGAGATATAGACTGGAACGTGACAGCCCGTACCGGTGAGCCTCATATCAAAGTATTTGAAGAAGAACGCGAACTCACCATCATGCTGATGGTAGACATCAGCAGGTCTGTTCAATTCGGCACCGGGATCTCCTGGAAAAACGAATGGATGACGGAGCTGTCTGCTGTATTGGGTTTTTCAGCGTTACAAAACAATGATAAGGTAGGGCTGATCCTTTTTACGGATCGGGTCGAACTCTATATGCCCCCCCAAAAAGGGCGGCAACATCTGCTCCGTATCATCCGCGAGTTACTCTATTTTCAACCAGATGGACGGAAGACGGATATCAATGTACCGCTGGCCTATCTAACCAATGTGATCAAGAAGAAGAGCATCTCCTTTGTGATGAGTGATTTCTTATCACCCGGTTACGAGACTACATTGCGTCTGGCTGCCAAACGTCATGATGTCATTGGTATCCATGTCCATGATCCGGCAGAGTTTATGCTGCCTGATGCGGGTATGATCCGGATGCGGGATCCTGAGTCCGGGCGGATGGCGGTAGTGGATTCCGGCGATTACAAAGTGAAGGCGGCTTTTTCCAACCGATATCTCGCGGGAGTCAGGGAATTTAAAGATCAGTTTAAACGAGCCAAATGTGACACCTTGTCGATGGCTACGGATCAATCCTATATCCAGGAGCTTCATCGCTTTTTCAAAAGTAGAGCCTCCGCATGAAAGGTTTGTTTTCGTTGATCAGCGTATTTATTTCTCTGGCGGTCACCGGGCAGGTCAATCTCGCAGTAGATCGAACGGAGATCCGGATCGGTGACCAGATCAAAGCCACCATTACCGCTGATCTGAGCGGAGGCAAAGAATGGATAGCACCCGAAAAGATTTGGCCGGACTCCATGCAGGGAATTGAGATCGTCTCCGGGCCTGTATTGAATCAGGATGATCCGCGAGTGACTACTGCATCATGGATGGTGGCGTTGTTTGATACCGGATGGGTCCGGCTACCAAAACTTCCTGTAGTGATCCGACAACAGGGGAATACCGATACCGTGTATACCAACGATATACCTATCAAGGTTTTAGGGGTTGAACCCGACTCCACAGGATTGGCAGACATCAAGGATATCTATTATCAGCCATTCAATCCGGGCTACTATAAAAAGTACATTCCACACGTTCTGGTGGCATTGCTGCTGATTACTGGCCTGGTCTTCTGGCTTCGTCAGCGTAAATCTAAAAGGGCGATTCCGGAACCCGTGGTTATCCCGCTGCGTCCTGAGCAATGGGCTGAGCAGGCATTACAACAATTAGCCGAACAAAAACTTTGGCAGCGAGGTGACGTCAAGGAGCATTATTCCGCACTTACCGATATACTTCGTGAGTACCTCGAACGTCGTTTTGGTATTCATGCAAAGGAGCAAACATCGGATGAAATCCTGCATCAACTAAGAAAACTATCCTTGAGCCAAGCCTTGCTCACCGATACCGAGCAATTGCTTTCTGTTGCGGATCTCATCAAATTTGCCAAAGCCGATCCGGGTATGGATATTCATGCCTATACGATCGGACGGGTCAGACAGTTTGTCGCGGAGACCACGCCTTCAGAACCGGAACCCATAAACTCGTCGGACGATGGAGTGGTGGCGTAATCTGCAAATGCATGATCCCTGGTGGCTGTTGTTGCTTGGGCTGATTCCGTTGGCCATATGGCTGAGGAGACGGCGCAGAGCAACAGATGAAGTCAGTGCTATTGACATGCCTTTTGATGCGCGTCCGGTACCGGTGTCATGGCGTAATCGCGTGTATACCTGGATAGAGCCTTTGTTTTGGGTATCCATTGGATTGTTGATAGTAGCGATGGCACGTCCTCAATCACAACATGCGGAAGAAATCGTCAAAGGGGAAGGCATTGATATCTTCCTGGTGATGGACCTTTCCTCCTCCATGTTGGCGCGGGATTTCGAACCTGATCGCCTTTCGGTCAGTAAGAAAGTGGCTATTGATTTTATTTCACATCGTACTTACGACCGAATCGGGCTCGCCGTGTTTGCCGGAGAAAGTTATACGCAGTGTCCTTTGACCAACGATCACGATGTACTGAAGGAATACCTTGGCGGACTTGAATGTGGTGAACTGGAAGATGGGACGGCTATTGGCATGGGGCTTGCGGCTGCTGTCAACCGGCTCAAAGACAGTGAGGCTAAAAGCAAGGTTGTGGTGCTGCTGACCGATGGTGTCAACAATGCCGGATATATACGACCATCTACTGCATCAAGTCTGGCTAAAGAATTTGGAATCAAGGTGTACACGATTGGGGTAGGAAGCTATGGTCAGGCGCTGTCGCCGGTTCGCCGTCGGTCCAATGGAGAGTACATGTTTGGGATCACCAATGTGGAGATCGATGAAGACCTGTTACGGCAGATTGCTGATGAGACTGGTGGCAAATATTACCGGGCTGTGTCAGCAGAAGCCTTACAAGAGGTCTACAACGAAATCGATCAACTGGAGAAAACCGAAGTAGAAGTGACGGTGTATAAGCGGTTCAACGAGCTTTACTATTTACCATTGACCCTGGGTGTAAGTTTGCTACTCGTGCTGTTATTTCTGCGATCCACCGTGGTCAGGACCTTACCTTTTTAAAAGAAAAATGGGCACCGCTCGATGCCCATTTTTTTTATCGTTGACTCTTGAGGAGAGCGATGTTATCTGATGTTTCCTTGTCAGCAGGATCAAGTTCGAGGACTTTCTCATAATACCCTCTCGCTGTATCTGTATCTTCTTGCTGAATCCAGTACCATCCCAGGTATTTGTAAGCTTCAATCAGGTTCTTTTTATTCTTCACCGGATCGGCAGCCGCATACTTGATATAGTTTTCATACGGTATTTTAGGCATATAGGTTTTGACTTCTGCGGTATCGAGGCGGTTGCCTACGCGTGCGCGCATCATCCAACCGGGCGCGTAATCCGGGGTTACTTCCAGGACGCGAACAAAAACGGAATCAGCTTTTAGGTTTTGATCAATGTAAAAGTAGGAAAGGCCTAGATAGTAATTGTCTGCCACGGACAGCGGCTTTTCAGCTGATTTGCGGACATAGTAAGCCGCGGCCTGCTCGTAATTTTTTATATCAAAATAACCCTTAGCCAGCATCCCATAGATTTCCTGGCTGCGGGAAGGTTCGAGTTCGAGGTACTTGCGGTAGATATGCGCGGCGTCATCCAGCTTTCCAAGCTTGAAGGCGGCCTTACCCCAATAATCATAGTCAGAAGGGTAGGTAGCGCGCTCTTTGTTTTTCTCCAGGGCTTCAAACAATTGGTTGCTGTGATCATACGAGTGTTCGAAATCTCCCTTCTCGGCATACGCCCAGGCCAGCCAACGATGCAGAGTATATTGGTCAGGGTTGGTGAGAAGTAGATTTTCACCTACTTCAATCGCACGATCATAGTCCTTGGCCTGGAAGGTGAGGAATTTGACCAACCTGACTTTGGCATCCACATCATCACCGGTCAGAGTGACATATTTTTCCAGGAGAGGAGTCACCTTGTCGTACTGGCCGTTTTTAATGTAGAGCTCGATAAGATCCTTGTAAGGTTGAGCATCATTAGGAGATAACTCAATTGCTTTTAGGAGAAGCGGGATAGCCAGCGAATCCTGCTTGGCGGCTTTCCATATCCGGGCCATGCTGATATACGCGGCAGTGTTCAAAGGATCTTTTCGGATAGCATCTTCATAGCTGGTCATGGCTTCCCCGTTGTTGCCTGCAAGTTTATAGGCATCACCCAGGGATGACCAATAGCGGGCTACTGAAGGATCCATATCGCGGGCTATGGACATATATTCCACTGCTTTGTTGGCATTCGGTTTTTTTGTCCGGAGATAAGCTTCGCCGATGAGGGCATAGATCTCAGGATTTTTCTTGTCCAGGCGTACAGCGGATTGAAAATGTTCATCTGCTTCCATTGTCTTGCCTTGATCCAGCAGCAGTTTGCCCAGCCCTACTTTGCACTCTGCGCATTGAGGGTTGATGGAAAGTCCTTTTTTGTAGGATTTTTCAGCTTCCACAAAATCCTCACTCTGGTAGTATACCTCGCCGATGTAGTAGTAGATGGTCCCGTTTTTGGGATCATTTTTGGCGATCGCTGTGAAGGTATTCATGGCGGCGCTGTAGTTTTCATTGACGAGTTGCTTCAGACCCTCTTTGAAGGAAGGGACCTGGGCATCGGCGGTGAGAGCCATGAAAACCAGTACGGCGGCAAATACGAGCTTTTTCATTTTACGGGCGTTTAATGGACAAGGGTGCAAAAATGCAACATGAATTGGTTGTGTAGTGTTCATTTGACGACTTTAATATCGGCCGACCGGGTCAATTCAATATTCCGTTCGGTCTGAAATTTAGGTAATAATCCCGCCTTGAGGATGATTTTCTGGCCGATTTCGCCACAGATAAAGGAGGCAAAACCCAGGCCTACATCACTCTTGCCGGTATTGGTGATTACATAGAGATCACGCGTAAACGGGTATTTGTGATCCTGCAGGTTGTACTGATAAGGCCATACAAACCCATACTGGATGGAGTCCTGAGGCCTGGAGATGCCCATCATCTGCACCAGGGCCAGCACTTCTTTGGTATAAGGGGTATCACTGTCACTGATATCACTGTAGTCGATGAGGCCAATGGCTTTATCATGTTCTTTGACATAAGTGAGCACTTCCTTCTTGGTCGGCAGTGCATAAAAATGGCGGGGCAAAGTGTCCCTGTTAATAAAACGTAAAACTTCGCCCGCGATCCCAGATTTGACGTTTTCGATCACAAAGTTGTACCCGGAGTTTTCATCCTGCATCCTTTGGATCAGTGTTTCATAGCTACAGGTGGTGTCACTGGAAGACTTGTTGATGATCAGGGCAATGGCTCCGGTCGCAAACGGGAAATGCCGGGGTACCGATTGCCTTTTAGCGAGGTAGTCTGCTTCATCCTTAGTCAGCATCCGGGTGGTCATGATGACATCGATGCTGTCTTCCAGTAATTTTTGAAAAATATCATTTTCATTGCTATAGGTGATATCGAGATGTGCGTATGGATAGTCACGTTCGAATATCTCTTCTTCCTGCTGCACGATATCCTTTATGCTTTCGTCAGCCATGATGCTCAGCTTGCCCATGGTGGGCCCTTCGATCTCTTCGGGCTTGCGCACGCAGGCCAGGGTCGAAAGGATCAGGAGGAAAAACATATATGTGGTCAAGCGTTTCATGGTCACCTTTGGTATCAGGTTCTGTTGTATTGACGCCTTCAGGCATCGTCTATTGGTTAAGTCCGTGTTAAAACGATTTAATGGTTCATTAAGAGGTCTGGAGAAAACAAAGGTCTGATTCCCTGCACGGGAGATCAGACCTTCGCTATCTGTTATGACGGGGATCGTTATTCGCTGATCTTCCATGCTCTGTAGGCTCTAAAGGATCCATACAGCACAAACATCAGGCATAGGATTTCGCCCCAGGGGGAGAACGGAATCAGGTGTTTGACAAACATGAATATGCCCATTCCGATGTATGTCAAGCCCAGCAGCAGGAGGAAGATCCTCTTGATGGCTACGGCATCCATGAGTTACTGCAACACGAACTTGATCGGGAGGGTAAAGGTCACCGGTACTGCACGGCCATTATGTTTGCCGGGTTTCCACCGGGGCATACCATTGACGACCCGTAAAGCTTCTTCGTTGCAACCGCCACCGATACCTCTGACCACCTTGGCCTTTTGAATCTCGCCTTCTTTGGAGACGACAAACTGTACAATCACCTGGCCGGAGATCCCGTTTTCCCGCGCGATCGCCGGATACTTGATCTTGTCATAGATGTATTTGTACATGGCTTCTGTACCATCAGGGAAGGTAGGCATCTGCTCCACATAGGAGAAAGGTTCTTCTTCCTTCGGCTCTTCGAGCACAGGAGGTGCGGGAGGATTGTCAGGTTCGGTCAGAGAGGCATCCACACCACCTTCTTCTCCTTTCTTGGTTTCGGTAGCAATCTCCTTGTCCTTGATTTCATCAATCGTGGGTGGAGGCGGCTCTTCTTCCAATACTTCCTCATCTTTCTTGACCACCGGAGGAACGAATTTGATCTGGTCCTTGATGGGTGGCGGATCTACCTTGGGAGGTGGAGGGGGTGGTGGTTTTTTAGGATCGATAGGTGGTGGTTCTGCGAGCGTGTCTTCTTTCATGATCAGTTCATTCTCCTTCTCCGGCAGGAAGCCTTTGATGAGCCTGATGATCTGGGGAGTACTCACAGCCAGCAGGAAAAACAGCATCCCCACGAGCATGGCCCGGGTCATGTGCTTGTCGTACAACCGCCGCAGCTGAAACGCGCCGTAAGCTTTGTTTCTGCCATCGAAAACGATGTCGTCCATCGATCTCTTCAGCCAGTTTTCATTTTCCATGGTTGTTTCTTTTTAATCTATCCTAATGATGCAGCGAACTGCACGATTGCATAAAATTATTTTCTCTTTTGTCCGGTCTGCAGCGCGATCAGGGAGTCAATGGGATCATTGGGCTCCAGGATAGCGTAGCGTTTGACATCATTGATGGTCATTTCGTCCAGTACATCCACGATGTTCTTGACGGTAGAGCCAGGTAGCGGCTTGATCATGACAAAGAGTTGGTCTTTGTCCCCCCACTGCTCCTGGACTTCTTTCTGGCGGCGCTGGATAAACTTCCGAAGGCCGGTAGGACTATAGTCTACACTATCCAATTGAAGTTCAGTGCTGGCGTCAATTTCGTCAGGCGAAACGTAAGCATAGCATTTATCGCGGGCGCCCAGCATCAGGGTAGCCGTCTTGGACATTTTGATAGGAGGTTCTTCCTTTTTGTCCTTGTCGTCTTCCTTAGCCGGTTTGTTGACTTCCATGGTCTTTGGCTTGTTCATGGTCGTCGCCAGCATAAAGAAGGTGATGAGGAGGAAACCCAAATCCACCATGGCCGTCAGGTCCACACGGGTGGACATTTTTTTGCCCCGTACTTTTTTCGCGCCTTTCTTATGACCGCCCTTGTCGGCGGTGGTCATTTCAGCCATAATTCAAGGTGTTTTTTTGGTAAAAAAATTTATTCGCGTGCCGTTCTGGCTGAAGTGATCAGGTTGAATTTGTTGACCTTGCGGTTTTGCAGCGCCTGGATCAACTTATCAAAGTAGCGGTACTCCGTGGTCTTGTCTCCCTTGATGGCGATCCTCAGATTGTTGTTTTCCTGGCGGGAAAACAAGATCAGATCCTCCACCTGGTGTTGTCCACCGGTCGTATCGATCAGAAGGCCCGGCTGATTGAAACCGGCACGTTCGGTTGGGTCCAGGTCCAGGAATTCCGGCAGCCTGCGGATATCCATTCCCCAGGTTTCCAGCAGCCGGAACGCGTTACGCTGGTCTTCAGTAAAGGTCAGCTGGTAGGTAGACGCCAGCCTGTCCAATAGTTTGAGTCTAGTATTTTGATCATCCAATCCAAAGAATAACCGCCCATCCGGAGCGATCTGGAACATCATGATATCTTTTTCCGGAATCGGAATCTGGGCCGTCGATGACGGGATATCAATAGTTACCGCCTCTGAGGGTCTGAACTTGGTCGTGAGGATGAAAAAAGTCAGCAGAAGAAAGGCCACATCGCACATGGCAGTCATGTCGACGGACGTACTCTTCCTGGGTATTTTGACCTTTGGCATATCTTAAAAGAATAACGGCAGGTGAAGAATTAATGTTTTGCAGCGAAACTCTGCGCAATGCTGAATCCAGCCTCATCAATGCCGTAGGTCAGTCCATCAATCTTGGTGGTGAAATAATTGTAGGAGATAATAGCCAATGCAGACGTACCGATACCGAGCGCGGTATTGATCAACGCCTCAGAGATACCGGTAGAGAGTGCAACCGCATCCGGAGCTCCCGCTGTAGCGATAGCTGAGAATGCCCGGATCATCCCGAGTACTGTACCCAGCAGACCCATGAGGGTTGCTACGGAAGCAAACGTAGCCAGGATCACCAGGTTCTTTTCCAGCATAGGTAGCTCGAGCGAAGTAGCTTCTTCGATCTCTTTCTGGATGGCCAGGATCTTCTGGTCTTTCTCCAGGCCCTGCATGGTGCTCATGGCATTATATTTATGAAGGCCCTCACGGATGACGTTACCGACAGACCCACGCTGGGTGTCGCACTCCTTGATAGCCCCGTTGATATCATTACGATCGAGGAAGCCTTTGATCTTACGAACGAAAACGGCGGTTGGACCTTTTCCACTAGCTACATTGAGAGAAACAAAACGCTCAATGATCACCGCAAGAACGATCATCATACTGGCCATCAGGACCGGTACCATCAGACCTCCTTTATACATCATCCCGAGATAATTCCCTGGCAGCGGGTGACCCTCCGGGTTACCATCCACGAAGTTGCCGGTACTTCCAAGGATAAATTTGTACACGATCACACCTATGATCAAAGCCACAGGAATCAAGATGGATGCAAACAACCTGTTGAAGGAACCGCTGGACGCTGCCTTTTCAGATTTGACATTTGGATTGCTCATAAAATTGGATGATTTAATGATTTGAGTTTAAGACATTGCTTGGATATACATACGGATGCAGCCCTCCATGGAGGAATGATCATCGGCACAAAAATATTTTTATTTTTCAATTACCCCCGAGGTTATATTTAAATTTTGATGGACCGGATATCCCCAAAATATTTGACCTCCCGGATCTCCGGGTGATATGGTATAATTGTGATACATATTGCACTTTGACTACCAAAACAATACACCAAAGTCTTCGCCTTGCCTTGGTTAAAAATGAAGCCTTTATCAAATGACGGTTTGACAAATATTTTACCCTCGTGCCCCATCTATTCTTTCCATCTTCAAACCAAGCCCACTTTAGTACCCTTGAAACCTCTCCAACCGGCTCAAACCTTGTGCTCCAAACGGACATCATTTGGTTGTTAACTTTCTCTAAAGGCAGACCAGACCTCTGAATCGGTTGCCTATTTTTGTCTGACCGTCTGGCTTGCCATACCGCATGCTTATCGGAGTTCGTTTTATTCAGATCCATCCTGGCTATGTATGAAGACCAGCATTAATCAGGCACACGAATAGTAAGTATGTTTCGATTTGAACATCCAATGCTCTTATGGTTCTTGCTACTTCCGTTTGCGGCAGGGGGTCTCTACTTACTTCGTAGGGGGTTGAGTCAAAGGGACTGGAAGCAATGGGGTAGTGCGGTTTCTGTGCAAAAAGTGACCTCCCGTATTGCACAACGACCCCGTTGGTGGGTCGCCGGCTTTGTTGCGCTTGTCCTTTTGGGGATTGCGGCAGCAAATCCTCAGTGGGGTTTCCGTTCGGTAGCTGTCCAAACCAAATCTGCGGACATCTACCTGGTTCTCGATATTTCCAGCAGCATGCTAGCCGAAGATGTACCTCCCAGCCGTTTGGAACGCGCGCGACGGATCGCATTAGATCTTTCATCCACGTTCAAATCTGATCGTGTCGGCTTGATCTTGTTTGCCGGCAATGCCTATGTCCAGAGCCCTTTAACCACAGATTGGCATGCTATTCAATTGTTTCTCAACTCAGCCAACCCGGACCAGGCCGGCACGCAAGGCACTGCCATCGGTGAAGCCATACGGCTGATCCTCAAGCCCAAATCAGGTGAAGGCGCCGGTCAGGGAGCCATCATCATCCTCACTGATGGTGAAGACCATGACAGTGACGCTACCGCAGCGGTAGCAGATGCTGCCGAAGCCGGATGGACTACCTATGTCATCGGCGTTGGTACCGAAGAAGGCGCCACGATTCCTATGGCAATAGACGGTCAAAAGGATGTCAAACGGGATGAAACCGGCCAACCCGTTCGTACCGCACTCAACCGATCGCTGATGGCCGAATTGGCGCAAAAAGGAAATGGAAAATATTTTGATGCTTCTTCTGGTAATACGCTTGCAGAAGCGCTGAACAATGAATTGGCAGGACTCGAAAGAAATCAAATGGAGAAACGCTCCTTTAGCGAACATAAAAGTTACTTCCAATGGTTTCTGCTCCCCGCTGTCTGTATCCTAATTTATCTGACGGTCATCAACCATAAATTTGATGTGATATGATGCGTGGTTTCAACTTCAGAAATATGGTATCGCTGGCCGGCCTGTTCATCATAGTTCAGGTTCATGCCCAGGCTGATTACCCCTGGCTGCGCACTGGTGATGAGTTGTATGAAAACCGTGCCTACACCGACGCGGAAACCGCCTATCGAAAAGCACTTGAAGTCAAAGAGAAACCGGAGACCGCCTATAATCTCGGTAATACCATCTACCATCAGCAACGGATCCCGGAAGCTGTAACCCAATATCAGAAAGCCATTGAATCCACCCAGGACCCACAACTGAAATCAAAAGCCTGGTACAACCTCGGCAATGCCCATTTCCAAAATCAGGAATACGATCAAAGCATCCGGGCGTACAAAGAATCACTCAAACTCCAACCTGCCGACGAAGACGCAAAGAAAAACCTGATGCTGGCCATGCAGCAGTATAAACAGCAGCAGCAACAGCAGCAACAGCAACAACAACAAAACAAAGACCAGCAACAACAGCAGGATCAGCAGCAGGACCAAAAAAACCAACAGCAACAACAAGATCAGCAACAGGAGCAGCAACAGCAGAACCAGCAACAACAAGACCAACAGAATCAACAAAAGCAACAGTCACAGCAAGACCAAGCAGAAAATTTAAATCGTGATGAAGCAAGGGAAATCCTGAAAGCCATCGAGCGGGAAGACCAGCGCGTCCAGGAGAAGCTGAAGAAAGGCCAGGGACGGACCGCACCCCCGGTCAAAGATTGGTGAGAGTTAAACTCCCTCGTCCGTACGGACGATCCCTCTTTATGAGAGGAATATCAATGCCCCGTAGGGGCTACAGGTCGGTAACATATCAACACATGAAAACATTATACATCATACCCGCATTCTTGTTATATCTGGCGGGAAACGCACAACCGGTGATCAAGGTGGAGGTGAGCGCGGATACCGTTGCTCCCGGAGAAATGGTGGAGGTCACCTACACCATCGAAAACGGAGATGGCAAGTGGATCATGCCGGATATGAAAGGGATCCCGGTGATCAGTGGGCCCAATTCCTCCTCGAGCTTTTTGTACCAGGATGGCAAGATGAGTTCGAGTCAATCGTATTCCTTTACCTTGATGCCACAAAAGGCAGGTAAGCTGGTGATCCCAAAGACCACGTATGTCTATGGACAGGAAAAAATGAACATCAACCCGGTTGAAATCGTCGTATTGGAAGACTATACGCATCATCCGGTTCCTCCAACCGCGCCAGAGGAAGATCCGTCAAAAAAGAACCGTGAGAAAAGGAAGTTTTAATATTCGCCTGATCTTCTTTTTGTGCCTCTTCCTTTCCATCATAGGAGGGACGATGTGGGCACAGGATCCGGTATTTACGGCCAGGGTCTCGGTCAACCGATTGGCACAACACAGTGTGTTTGAAATTTCCTTCGAGCTGCAAAATGCCAATGGCTCAGATTTTATTCCCCCATCCTTCAAGGATTTCAGTGTAGTGGGTGGGCCTTCGGTAGGCTCCAGCACAATGATCGTCAATGGTTCCGTTTCCAGAAGTCAATCCTGGTCTTATTCATTGCTGGCCACCAAACAAGGTTCCTTTGTCATCGGTCCTGCCAGTGTAGTAGCGGGTCGCAAATCCTTAAAAACAAAACCTGTGGCTATTGAAGTGACAGCGGCCAAAGAGGTTACTTCCTCCCAAGGATCGAGCAGTAGCGGAAAGCAACCTATCCTGCTCAAAGCAGAGACAGATGCCACCACGTATTATCCGGGTCAACAAATCATCCTGACCTATCGGTTACTCTTCAATGAAAATATCCAGACCGTAAGCACACTCGATGAAGATGAATATACGGATTTTTTCATCCAACCCTTTAGCAATTTCAGCAGAGAAGGAACCATCGAAAATATCAATGGCGTATTGTACACCTCCCGGATCGTCAAATCACTGGCTTTGTTTGCTCATCAATCAGGGACGTACACCATCCGCCCGATGGTGATGACGGCCGGCATCAATGCTCCATTCGCGGGCAACCAGGGATTCTTTGCGATGCGGAGGTTGCAGGATGTTCAGGTCGCCTCCGAACCCCTCAAAATCAATATTCTTCCCCTGCCTCCAAATGCCCCGGATTCATATTCAGGAGCGGTTGGAAAATATGATATGCAATTTATTCCAGGCAAGACAACACTGACCACAGACGAAGCCTGGTCCTGCGAACTGGAGATCACCGGCAACGGCGATGCCCGACGCTGGGATGTGCCCAAGCCGGTGACGAATGGACGTTTTGAAACCTACGATCCCAAAATCCTTACAGACAACACGGCTGATGCAGGCGATGTAATCATGCACACCCGGCGTATTGCCTATCAGATGATCCCTGACAGTGTAGGGGAATTCGTGGTAGATATTCCATTTACATATTTCGATCCGGAACGCAAGGAGTATGTTACGATTCATACGGATCCGGTGACCTTGCATGTGACGCAGGGAACAGGTATTCGTCAATCGATCTCTCAGGAAGATCAATCGACGATACCACCGGCAAAACTCATGGCGGTTCATCGCGTCTGGCTCAATGACCGTTTCTGGACATCATGGCTTCATCTGGTACTCTTCGGTCTCATTTTGGGCGGTACTGGATATGGTTTTGTCTTTCGTCAAAAAAGAATGAAAGAACAACGCCTACCGGAAGCGGAGCGTATCCGTCAGGCTGCCGCAGGACAAGCGCTGTCACAATGGGATGCGCTCGAAGCTGCAATGGGTGCATTATCCTCTTCCCAATTTTTTGAAAAGGCAATGGCGATTTATCACCGGTTTCTTATGGAACGATTTGCCATTCCTGCTTCCGAGTTAGATGAAGCTGGGCTGAAAAGCCATCTTGAAAAAGCCGGTCTGGAGCAGGCTACGCTGGATCGCACGCTTCAACTTTTTACACAGAGTCTTTCTGTCAGATATGGAGGCATTCCGGGAGGCTATACCCGGGAAGAAATGCTTAGGGAATGCCGGCAATTGACAGGACTGCTAACCCCCTAAGACTGTTTTTCATATTTAGATTTTTCTTCATATCATTGTCATCGCATATCCCCGCCCCGGTATTCCTTCCAGCATCCTTGTTGATCCAGCGATATGACTATTAAAAAGCAGAAATCCACGCCCACCAAAAAGCAAATTCAGTCGCTCAAGCTTTGGCACTACCTGGCGCTCCTGGCCATCCCTCTTGTGGTCTTCGGCAGATCCGCCTTCTTCGGGTATGTCATGCATGACGATGACAAGATGATCCTCGAAAACCAGGTCATCAAGGAAGGTTTCAATCCAGCTGTTGCCTTCAAGACCGATGCCTGGTTTATGGATGCGCGGATTGAACTTTATCGTCCCTGGCAGAGCATCACCTACATGATCGATTACGCGATTGGTAAGGATAGCGCGACAGTATATCATATTCACAACCTCATTATCTTCCTGGTGGGGGTGTGGTTGCTCTTTCTTTTTTTAAGGTATTATCTCAAGCCGCTTTTGGCCTGGGCTGGGGCATTACTCTATAGTGTCAATCTGCTCAATCCGCACGTCACCGGTTGGATTGCAGCACGCGGTGACTTGTACCTGATGGTGTTTGGGTTAGGATTCCTCATATTACTGCAACGCTATATCGCCACCAAGTCAACGAAATATTTATGGTTGGGTGTTCCTTTGTTTTTCCTGGCCCTGCTCTCGAAAGAATCCGCTGTGGCGCTGTTGCCCATCGCTGCAGTCATGCTCTATAGCGACAGACAATCGATGCCCAATGGTAAGGAATGGGCCTGGCTCGGGATCAACGCGATTTGTTTTGCTGCCTACTTTGCGATGCGGGGTCCTGCTATTGCTGATGCCGGTAACCTTTCCATCACAGCCTTTTTCAGTAACCTGCGTTCGTTGCCGGAAGAATTTTTTAAAATGATGATCCCTTTCGGATTTAGTGTGATGCCCGGATACTCCATCATCTCTACGATAGCCGGTAGTGTCATGTTGGCCGGTTTAGTGTATCTCATAAGCAAATATCGACCCTCGAATACTTTGTTGCTCACAGGCAGTGCTATACTGCTGGCTTCGTTACTTCCCTCGATGGCTTACGAGCCCTCCTTTGCCGGTGTTGCGTATGACTATCTGGATCACAGAGCCTGGTTTCCGTTTACCGGACTCTGGCTGATCCTTTTGGGCGTTGTTGAAAAAGCAAAATGGTCAACTGCTAAAGCAGCACCTGCTGTGTTCGGAATTTTGTTGCTGATTTGGGCGGGCATCAATGCATGGCGGATAGGCACCTACCAGGGATGGCAACCGTATTATACCAATGCGATCCAGACCAACCCTGGTTCCGGCCTGGCCAACCTCAATTACGGATCTATGCTTCGCGATAATGGTCAATGGGAAGAAGCGTTGCCATACATGGAAAAAGGGGCAGAACTCAGTCCCGATTATGTGGATGCAAAAGTGCGCCTTGCCGAAGCATATTTCAAGCTGGGCAAATACCCGGAAGCGGTCGAGATCGCCAGCCAGGCGATTGCCAAGGAGCCTAACAATGTCATGGCCCTTCAATTTAGAGGCAGTGCCCTGGGCGCTAGTGGCCACACCGCAGATGCCGCAGAAGATTTCAAAAAAATCCTTGCCACAGATCCAAACAACCTTCATGGCATGTTCAACCTCGGTGTTGCATACAAGGAAGCCAACAAACTCAACGAAGCCATCGAAACCTTATCGAGCCTGATTGTGCGTCAACCCGATTTTCCAAATGCCTATTACGAACGAGGATTCTGTTATGGAAAAATGGGATTGTTCCCTCAAGCCAAGGCAGACATGGATCAATCGATCAAATATCAGCCTGAACATGGTGCTTCCTATTTTTTCCGTGGTCGTGCTTACGAAGCCTTGGGCAACCTGGGTAATGCCTGTATAGACTGGCGCAAAGCCCTCGAGCTGGGGACCAAAGACGCGGAGCCGTTTCTGTATGAGCGCTGCCAGGGCCGATGAGGAATGAGGAATGAGGAATGAAGAATTAGGAATTTCGAAGCGCAGCGAAGATCCCGTCCGCCAGGCGGGAAGGAATTAGGAAGGTAGAGTTATAAATACTCCGTGTTCTCCGTGCCTCCGTGTGCCATACTGACTTATGGTACAATACGGTGAAGTATGGGCCTGACTTAGATAAATGGGGTAATCTGCCTATCTTTGCAGCCTTATATCCAGTCGAACATATATGAAAATATCGATTAAGGAATTACTGAAAACCAAGCCATTAGGTCAGGAAGTAACGATTTGTGGGTGGGTGAGGACGTTCAGAAGCAATCAGTTTGCGGCTATCAGTGACGGATCCTGTATCCAGACCTTCCAGGTCGTGGTGGATCAGGACTCATTGGATCCGGTATTGCTCAAGCGTATTACAACAGGAAGTGCCATCGTGGCGACCGGGACGATCATCGCCTCCCAGGGTAAAGGGCAGGATATCGAAATGAAGGCGACCCATATCCATGTAGCCGGTGACGCAGATCCTGAAGTATACCCGCTGCAGCCCAAAAAGCATAGCATGGAGTTTCTGCGCGAGATCGCTCATCTCCGTATCCGCACCAATACATTTGGGGCAGTGATGCGCATTCGCCACGCTTTGGCCTATGCCATCCATCATTTTTTCAATGAGCGTGGATTCTTTTATTTCCATAGCCCGGTGATCACCGGTTCGGATGCCGAAGGAGCAGGAGAGATGTTCAGGGTGACTACATTACCCCTGGAAAAAGTGCCATTCACCCCTGAAGGCAAAGTGGATGTGAAGAAAGATTTCTTTGGCAAAGAAACCAACCTGACCGTGTCAGGGCAATTGGAAGCAGAGCTGGCTGCATTGGCCTTGAGTCGCGTTTATACATTTGGTCCAACCTTTCGTGCGGAAAACAGCAATACCACGCGTCACCTTGCGGAATTCTGGATGATTGAGCCTGAGGTTGCTTTCTTTGATCTCCAGGATGATATGGATCTGGCGGAGAGCATGCTTCAGTATGTCATCTCCTATGCCCTGGAGCATTGTGCCGATGATATCCAGTTTTTGAAAGAAAGGCTGGAACAAGAAGAAGCGGCTAAGCCACAGGCTGATCGGAGCCCGATGGACCTGATCACCAAACTGAAGTTTGTGGTCGACAACAAGTTTGAGCGGCTCACGTATGGCGAAGCGATTGAGATTCTGAAAAATTCGACCCCTAATAAGAAAGGTAAATTCCAATATCCGATTGAAGGATGGGGCACGGATCTTCAGTCAGAGCATGAGCGCTATCTCGTTGAGAAACATTTCCAAAAGCCGGTCATCCTGACCAATTATCCCAAAGAGATCAAAGCATTCTATATGCGTGTAGATGAAGGGGAGAAGACGGTGTCTGCCATGGATATTCTCTTTCCAGCTATTGGTGAGATTGTCGGCGGATCGCAGCGTGAAGAACGTCTCGATGTGCTGATGCGCAGGATGGAAGAGATGCACGTGCCGGCGGCTGAAATGCAATGGTACCTTGATACACGCCGGTTTGGCACATGTCCGCATGCAGGCTTTGGTCTCGGATTTGAACGCCTTGTGTTGTTTGTCACCGGCATGACCAATATCCGTGATGTCATTCCATTTCCCCGCACACCGGGAAATGCGGAGTTTTAATTGGTCCTTTCGTACCTGAAGCTTTATCCCATCCTTGCATAAGCTGGTAAGGCAGAAAGTATGGATGCCCGGCTATCCTGCAGTTAGATTTATTGTTTTAGGATAGTAAAGGATTTTCTTTTTGACTGCTTGATATCCGTAACATAGAGTTCAAACACGCCCACTGGCCAATCGCCTAATGATACTTCCAAATCTTTTAATCCGGAAGCCCACTCTTTTTCCAGTATTTGTTGTCCGGTACATTGGTAGAGCCGTACCAACAACAGATCTGTATTTTCATTTCTTCGGATATGGATGTCATTCCTGGCTGGATTGGGCCAAATAGTAATACCCGTGAGCTGCTCAGGATTTTGGATGGAAGTGGTTTGACCCCGTAAAAGAAAAGGAAATACTTCTGTGGATGTATACACCTCCGGTTGATCAATGGCCCCGTTGACAGGATGTCCGAGGGTAGAAATCACCAATACACTGTCAAATACCTGGGCTGAGGTGGCAGTCAGCGTGCTGACCGTTTTCACCTCCTGGGCCGTCAGGCTGAACCAAAGCGGAAGTATAAAAAGAATCAATTTGATTTCGCGATTCATTGGAAGATGCGTTTTGACTTCGTCAAAGAATTTGTGGATTATGCTTAACGGAATCCCTTCAATGCCTGTTGTTTTTTAAGGATTCAATTTCTGCGGCTTGCGCGACTACTTTTTCTTCCAGGGCATTCACTTTGGCGTTGAGTTCCTGTAAGGCAGCAGTGAGAATCGGAATCAGCTCAGTGTAATTGACAGCTTTATAGGTGGCTGTTCCTTCGCTTGATTTATTCTCAATGCCAGGATCTATGGGCAGCGTGATGTTATGTACGAGATCAGGGAAAACCTGTTCCACCTCCTGGGCGATAAACCCGTAGTGAATCCCTCCTGGCAGGCTATACGGCATATCCTCTGTAAAGCGGTATTGCGCAGGCTGCAATTGTAATACCTGGTCCAAACGCCCCGGTGGTGATTGGATTTCAGTTTTTAGTCGCCGGTCTGATACCTGCATGATATCGCCGGTGTGGGCAACATCGCCAAAGAACATTCCAGCATAACTATCCGGGCGATTTTGGGCATCCCCTAATACAGCATATTTATATCCGCCGGAAAGGGGTGCATTGCCAATGTATCCCCAGATTCCGGCACCGTTTGAGGAGCCTGCTGTAATGCCAATCATGCCGCTACGGCCCTGGTTGTAGGATCCCCATGCAACGCCTTTGGCAAAAAGACCAACGGATTGGACGTCCACAAGGTTTTCGGCGTATATGGCTGATGTAGAATGACCGATCGAATCAGTTGGATCATAGGTAACCTTGACCCCGAAAGCATTATAATAACCTGCCAGTGAATTCACATTGAGCGTTACATAGTTTTCAACAGAGGTTAAGCTAGTGTCTCCAAGCGAAACAGGAAGTTGAAGACCTGTTCCCGCCCGAAAATATTTTTGCAGCTGACCGGTTACAGCGGAGGGCGCCGATTGAACGCGAATGTAGTCCCGCAACATTGAACGTTTCATCGCTAAGGTTCGCGATGTGGAAGGGCCGCTCACATAGTCCGTCACGAATGATATCGTGACGTCATCAGGCGCACAAAGCATATCTGCAGGGCGGATAGGTTGCTCCATCCACATGCGGTCAGCCAAGCCACGCGCGTTTATGGCCACCTCCGAAACGATGGACCGTGGAGTCGCGCCAATAGGTTTTTCACCGGTCACGGTAACTTCATTTCCGGATTTCGGCGTAAGGGTGGCGACATAACACACCTTGGTCACGGATTCGAAATCCAATCCAAATAAGGAATAGGGGTTCAACGGATCCGGCTCCCCTTCTCCGATATTGAGGAAGGCAAATGCAAACGAATCGAGAACGCCTGCTTGAATTTCACTGTAGAGGTCATTGTTTTGTGCATCCTTGTAGGTAAGAATAACCTCGTATTCTGCATTTACGTAAGGGGAGATTTCATTGGGATTGGATGATCCAAAGTATAGGGAGAAAGGAACATAACGTTTGAAATTTTCCTGTGCCTTAGCGTCGGACAGCACAATGGATAGGGCGCAAAGCACCACTAATGAAATGGGTGATTTCATGGCAATCGGGTTTAGGGATAAAAAATCAACTTGTAAACCTGGCGGTTTACATCACGGTAGACTTGCCGGGTAAGTGGCATTACATATATACAAATATTTTCCGACTATTCCAAATTCTTTGGAATAAAATCGTTCCATCGTGGTAGTCGTGAAATTGGTTCCGTAAGAGATTACCTCCACTTCCAGTTCAATTCCTCCATGTAGGGAATGCCAAGTTTTTCTGCCAATTGCTGCAGCATCGCCGTTGTTTCCGGGATCGACGCCAGTTGGGCTTTGGGGATCAGGATGCCCTGTCCATTTTCAAGAGTCAGGGAATACAAGGCACCGATTTCATGGATGACTTCAAGGGCATGGAGAGGCACAATATTTTCCTGCTCACCATCCGTCATCTTGATTTGTTGGTCATCGAACTCCAGGGTGGTGACTTGATTGTGCCGGTCTTTGAATCGGTCTTCCGCGAAAATCTGCACCTGTTTTTTGTACTGTTTAGCCTCGAGGTAGGCGTATATAAAATACAGTGGCATGCAGATGACAAAAAACAATGCGGCAGCCACGACACCATTGCGGTCCCAGATAAAAAAACCGGTGGCCATATAGATTAGCAACAGGAAGATCTTGCCCTGTGCGCGGCGTTTGCGCACCATCTTGGATTTGGAAGTGGCAAAAAGCTGGTGGGTCAGCAGATCGTCCTGGGTAAGCGTAAACTCTAATTTCATGCGACGAAAGTAAGGAAGAAGTCAGGGACTGCGAAAATCAGTGTGCAAGGTCAATGATCATTGGATTGACCGAAATATCCTTTGCTTTCCACTTTGCCGGTAAAGAAGTTGAGAAACAGCGCGACGAAGATGATAAACAATGTCGACTGAAAACTCACCAGGAATTTAGCCGTAGGCGTCGCCGGATAAAAATCACCGAAACCGATCGTAGCCGAAGTGATAAAACTGAAATACACCGGATCAAACCAGTGGTCGAAGGGTTTGTTGAGATAGCTTCCGGATGCGTAAATCACGCCAAAGTCAAAAATGATTTCCGAGTAGTTGATAAACAACAAGAGCATGGAACGACGGTAAGAGCGTGGCCGCGAAATCGCGTCGGACGCAAAAATGAGCGTGGGGATATAGAGCATAGTCTCCACCATCAACCAAAGCAAAATAGCAAAGAGAAGATGATTGTGCTGCAGTCCATTGGCCAACAAGAACAGGGGGAACGCAAGTTTAAAGAGCACATAGACGTCTACCGCAAGATCCTGGTAAGAGATCAACTTCCGACTAAAGATTTGTTTAAGATAAAGTCCCGGGAAAAAGAACTGAGATACAGCCAGAAACAAACGGAGCATTTTCTCGATGCCCACATCATTGTCATATTCATTGTTCCAGATCGACCGGATATTGTTGAGCCGTCGCTGTATGGCTCCGATGGCTGGTGGATCACCCTGTAGTGGCCGCCCCAGCACTAGTTTTCCGATGTTCAACTTCATAACATGTGCTTATAAGGCCTGAATCATCAGCAGGCTTCTGCACAGTGGGTGATGACCTTACAAAGATACGGACTAAAAGATCTACATATTGAAAAATGAAGGGCTCGAGGACGGAGCGATAGTCAATTTTTACGGACGATTTCACGCAGCGATTCTCCATCCACGATCACATCTTTAAGGACAGATTGTCCTTTATCCACCACCACCAGGGCATAGGCTACCTGATTGGAATCCGGGATAAAGGATGTGTAATGTTCGCCATCAGGATCATTTTTGGGTCCTTCCATGTAATAGCGATCGAAGGGATATCTCACATACACCAGTCCGGAGGAATCGCCAGGTGCAAAATCAATGGAGGCCATCACATAGGATTCCTGATCCGAGGGTTCTTCCCTGCTGATGCCGGCAATTTTGGCGTAACCTGATGAGTCCGTAGTCAGCATGACATACGCCTGTTCACCGTAGGTCCAGCCTGCACTGGTGTCCACTTTTACAGAGGTTGCCAGAAACGATAAGCTCAGGTATGGACTATACAGCGGCTCATGGGTATTGATGGGTGTGGTCCTGAATTTATAGGTCATGCCGGTCTGCAGCACATGCTCCATATGCATGACCATCTGTACCGGCACGTACAATTGTGCAGCCACCATCAGGACAAAAGCTGGTAGAACTAATTTATTTTTCATGGAAGGATCTACATTTTATATTCATCGAACGATACATGCACAGGATCACGCTCCGGGTTGACTGGTCTTCATTTTCTTGGCCATCCTGTAATTGGCCATAAAGAAACCTGCACCGACCGCGACAAACATGGCCCCTTTGAGGATGAAATTGATGTCGGTATCAAAAAACCGACAAATGATCAATGCTGTGATGATCAGTAACCCATAGTTGAGTATTCCAAAATGATATTGCGCAACGCCTTCCCGGATCGTCAGAATCCCAATCATCAGGATCAACAAATTGATCAGAATCACAGCCATGGAAGAGGTCAGGCCAATAAAGAAGATGGCCATAAAAAGTAGAAATACAAGTTCGGCGGGCTTTATGGTCTTCCAGGATTTATTTCGGCGATTGACCATCAATAAGATCAGTGCAGCCACAAACCAAAACGCTGTGGCAATGAGTTCGGGAGAATGCCAGTTGATTTCGCCAGCGGCATACCCATCACGTAGCTCGTTCCAATACCAATCGAAGCTCAGGGCCAGCAATATGGAAACCGCGCCCAGTGATCCGAAAACCAGGTAGCCATTGTTTCTGATTTTTTGTTGATCCAGCGCAGGGGTATGGCCTACCTGATACAGAAACCCGAATAAGCACATGTATCCGGCAAACAGCAGTTCTTCAGCATCTGCTGCCACCGTTCCCAAACAGATCATGACCGACAGCGGGATCAGCCAGTTGTGTACGGTAAAGAAATTACTTTGACTTTGGTTTTTAAAAAGGAGATAATAGTGGGGGAGAGCCAGTGCAAATAATCCCCAATAGATATAGGGCTCCTGGGTAGTGTTACCCCAATATCCCGCCTCACAGGCATACCAGGTGATGCCGATAAGGTATAGTAAAGAGGCTGCTGAAGAACGCATGACATAGATGACCGGCAAAGCGAGAAGGCACCAGGTCAGTAAAAAGGACTCCATGCTGCCGGGAAGATTGTAGATCATGCTGACCAGCGAAATACATGCACCTATAGACAATATCAGGAAGGCCGCACCAGATTCGCGCCACACCATGCTTTCCGGTTTTTTTACCAAAGTGTATCCGCAGATGACCTGCCCAGCCACCAGCGGAAAGAAGGCGATTATGGTCCTCACGGTGTTCGACAACGCATCCCAATTGTTGCCGAGGATCAATACGATCCCCAGTCCAACGAGTATGGCCCCCAGAATCCCAAAGACAATCGTCAGGCGGTTTTGAGGCGGTCCTGCCTTGGCGGTGTAGTAAGCGGTAATTCTGTCAGCAGTTGCGGAATCAATAATCCCCGCTTCGAGCAATTCGTCGATGTCTTTGGATTGTTTCATGACCTGAGTACAATTCCTCTAAAATACACAGGAATGCGTTACGAGGTACTGAAGCAGAAGGAGGATGAAGTGTATGGATGGATTAGGCCAGACGACGATCGATATCACGACGGACATCGCGTTCTTTGATGGTGTTGCGTTTGTCAAATTCTTTCTTTCCCTGCGCCAACCAGATCTCGCATTTGGCATGACCGCGTTCCGAAAAATAAATTCGGTACGGAACGATGGTCAATCCTTTCTCTGCCACGCGTCGCTCCAGTTTCTTAAGTTCGGATTTGTTGAGCAGCAGTTTGCGGGAAGCTTTGGCGTCGTGCTGGGACATGCTGGCATGTTCGTATTCCCGGATATGCAGGTTTTTGAGGAAGAGTTCGCCATGTTCAAACAGGCAATAGGCATCGCTCATGTTGGCCTGGCCAAGGCGGAGGGATTTGACTTCTGTACCTTTCAGCACCATGCCTGCTTCAAATTTTTGAAGCAGGTGGTATTCGTGCCGGGCTTTGCGGTTGAGGATTTCCAAAATGATGGATTTGAGGGGCAAAGGTAATCGCGTAAAATGAAAATGATGTGGTCACCCGATCAGGCACCCAGAGGGGTGCGTACGCCAGCCTGGAGGGAAACCGTCAGGAGGTGTTTGCCATTATGATTGCTAAACCTGAGATTGGGGATCTGGTATTGGTATGTCGTCTGGAGGAAAATCATTTTTTGATCAGGCATGGCATATTCCAACCCTGCACCGAGATTGGCGGAGATCAGGCTGTGTGAACTGAAGGATCCTTTTTTCTTAAAGCCATCACTGACGATTTGGGTTTGTCTGATCGTTCTGGCCAGTTCAGGGACTTCAGAGGGGTCTTCACCATCCACGAGGGAACCAAAATTATAATCCACATCGAGATCAATATCAGACTGTGCGATGAAGTGCAACCCAAACCCGGCAATCGCATAAGCTTTGAGCCGTCCCTGGCGTTCGAAATGATAGCGCAACTGCAGTGGGACAGAGATCATCTGCATACGCATCGCTTCAAATTCGACATTACTTTGATCAATCGATTCACCAAGCGTAAAGGAACGACCCGGGTTAAAACTCTTCGATGAATAAATCATTCCGGTTTCAAGAAATAAAACATTATTGCCGATCGCAAGGTTAAAACCACCACCATACCCGGCGCTGGTCAGGCCCTGGAGTGGATACGTCACCTGATTGCCTGCAGCATTGATATGGTCGCCCGGCATTTTGAGCTGGTTGTAATCCAACTGCGCCATCATTCCAAATTGAATAAATGATTTGGCCGACGGTTTTACCCATACCGGATCCGGAACTTTATTAGTCTTTGCGGATTCAACAGGACTAACAGTTGTTGATCCTATTTCAGCAAGCGCCATAAAGGATTTTGAGTCATTAGCAGCAAGTGTCGTTGAATGTTCTTCAGTACTATTCGTTTGCGCTGGTTCAGAAGCCGAAGTTGATTCCAAAGCATTTAAATCATTGGAGCTGATGGAAGAATTGGTTTCTGAAAAGGTACCAGACACCAGCTCAGCAGGGAGTGAGTTGGCTTCGGGAAAATCCTGATCATATGGAACGATAGCTGTTGCAATCGATTGTTCCGCCTTTATATCCGAAAAATCATTTTTGGATTGGTTATGTCTGACGGCAGGGGATGGATTGTTTTTAATGGCATCATCAGATACATTACCATGGTCTGAAGCCTTTATGTTTTTCTGAGGATTGACATCAGGAAGAATCTGGGCCATGATTGGCAAATGCTGAATTTGTTTTCCAGTAGGTGAATAGAACTGCAGTCGTCCGCGGTTATCCATCTGAATTAAGGTCATCAGCAAAAGGGCCATCACGGCTACTTCGGTGATCTTGAGGGCGATGATTTTGGTGCGTTGAATTTTTTGGGCAGAGAATTGTTGCCAGAAATGGTGCCAGGAATCCGGGTTGTTGGCGGGGGTATACTGCCGGATACGGTGTCGG
This sequence comes from Saprospiraceae bacterium, assembly GCA_044227555.1. Classification (GTDB taxonomy): domain Bacteria; phylum Bacteroidota; class Bacteroidia; order Chitinophagales; family Saprospiraceae; genus Opimibacter. The sequence goes on from JBGAWQ010000011.1 coordinate 69,858, forward strand.
ACTTCGGCATCGAAAGTGCGGTCAGCCGCATCGAGCGATTCTTCTAGTTTTTCCCAGCCTTCAATTTTTCCTGTGGGGGTATAGGCATGGAGCACCTCCCGAAGGGCATCATCTTCGAGGTCAGCCGGCATGTCCGGGTGGGTATTAAACTTTTGTGCGAATTCTTCCCAGTGGGGCATCTCTCCCTCTGAAGTGTAGTCGCCAAGTAGTTCCCTTAAAAAGTCATCCCAATCCTTATTTCCCATAACTCCCCATTCTAGTGGTCATAAGGTCCTTCAGTTTGGACCTGGCTTTCACCAGGTTGGAGCGGCTGGTGCTCTCGGTGATGTCGAGCATATCCGCTATTTCCTTGTGCGAAAACCCTTCTACGACGTACAGGTTAAATACAGAACGATAAGCGGGTGTCAATTGCTGTATGCAGAGGATGATTTCCTGGACCGTGAGTTTACTGATAGCATCTGGCTCTGGTGACTGGACATCGTAAGCGGTCTCCAGATCGTCGGTGCGGCGACGGGACTGCATGCGGTAATAGTCGATCGCGGTATTGATAATGATCCGCCGCATCCATGCCACCAGGGACGTGCCTGGCTGGTACTTGTGGATATTACCCAGGATTTTGATAAACCCTTCGTGGAGGATATCCAGGGCATCGTCATGATTGTTGGAGTAGCGGTGGCAGACCCCAAGAAGTAGGGAATAGTGTTCTTCATACAACTGCTTTTGCGCCCAACGTTCTTTGGCGATGCAGGCTTCAATGAAGTCCTTTTCATGATGCTGAAGGCTGATCGAAATACTCATTCCCGTTGGAAATATAGGAAATTCCGGGGACTCCTTTTGGTGCAAGTCTTCAAATGTCTGGCATTCAACAATTCCGGGAAGATGTCCATCGAATAGGGGGCGGCACGATCACAGGACTATGCCTACCTTTCGGGTATGGAAAAGACACTTGAGCAACTCCAATACCCCATAGGACGGTTTGCCTTTCCGGCCCAGGTCAGTGAAGAGGAGATCAAAGAAGCTGTTCACCGCATAGCCGTGCTTCCGCTTAGAATGTTAGAGGTCGTCAGACAAATACCACCAGATAAATTGGATACCCCCTACCGGCCTGGTGGTTGGACGATCCGTCAAGTGGTGCATCATGTTGCGGATAGTCATATCAATGCCTATATCCGGTACAAACTCGCATTGACCGAACAGCAGCCCACCATCAAGCCTTATCTCGAAAAGGAATGGGCAAAACTGGATGACAGTAAGCTAGGTCCGGAAATTTCTCTCGTCATGCTTGGGGGTATCCACAAACGCTGGGTGACGATCATGGAACATATGAGTGAAACGGATTGGGATCGAAGGTTTGTTCATCCCGAGCATAATCGTACCCAAACCTTACGTCAGACCGTGATGCTTTATGCCTGGCATGGGGAGCATCATCTTGGCCACATTGAGCTTGGAAAACAAGCCATTGTTGCCGAACAACCAGACACCGACGAGGATTGAAATTGGGTTGTTTGTAACCTCCCTTTATTCCATCATCATTTTTCGGAGCATGATGAGTGCGGTGATGGAAGCGGCTTCGATATTGGGAATGCGCTCGCGATTCACTTTCAGTAATCTTGTTTTTGTGCCCTTCGGTCCTGCGCAGGCTATCCAGATTGTACCTACGGGTTTTTGCGGAGTCGCACCACCAGGACCTGCAATTCCACTTGTAGCCAAAGCCCATGTGACGCCCAGCTTGTTTCGAACGCCTTCGGCCATGGCGGTGACTACTTCTTCACTGACGGCCCCATGGGTCTGCAGCATTTCTTCAGAGACGCCGAGCAGGGAGGTCTTAAGTTGGTACGCATAAGGGATGACAGAGCCGAGGTAATAATCGGACGAACCGGGTACTGACGTAATCAGGTGGGAGAGATAGCCTCCTGTACAACTTTCCGCTGTACCAATGGTTTCATTACGTTGTCGCAGCAAATCGCCAATGGATTTGGATAACGTCGCATCTCCGATGCCATACACCAGTGGTCTGATCCGATCGATGATCCTTGATGTAAAATCGTCTATTGTATTTTGCAAATCATCACGATACGTAGTGAGCCGCAGGGTGACCTGGCCGAAGTGCGGCAGATAGGCGAGTTTGATGTCAGCGGGCAGGGCGGCTTCGATATCCTTGATCTTTTCGGCGATGACCGATTCGCCTTCGCCGGCGGTGCGTATGATACTGTGGATGACGGGAGGGCCGGAAGGAAGCAAGTGGATGATCTTGTCGCGAAGCAGGTGCTTCATTTCATTTGGCACGCCGGGCAGGGAGACGAGGATTTTGCCCTGTTGGCGGAAGATCGTGCCGGGGGCAGAACCCTGGTCATTGGGGATGATCTCTGCGGCAGCAGGTTGATAGCATTGCAGTTTATGGATTTCTTCGGGTTCGCGGCCAAACCGGCGGACGATGGCTTGCACACGTTGCCATGTTTCTTCGTGCCATATTTTATCACATTTGAAATATTGGCAAAGGGCATCTACCGTCAGGTCATCACTAGTGGGTCCAAGACCGCCGGTAAGGATGAGCAGGTCGGCGACGGCAAAGCAATTGTCCATCGCTTCCAGGATTTGAGGGATGTCATCGCGGACACCCATCTTGCGGGATATCTGCCATCCATGTTGGTCTAGAAAGGCTGCGATCCAGGCGCTGTTGGTATCGGTGATCTGGCCGATCATCAGTTCGTCGCCGATGGTCAGTATAGCTGCTTTTTGAAGGTGGTTCATGAAGGCAAAGGTCTGAATTCCTGCAAAGAAAAGGGATTGATCTCGCTGCCCGAGGAGCCTTTGTTACTTTTTTCATCGTCAAAAAAGTAACCCAAAAGACTAGTCACTCGCAAAACTCGCATTTACATGCCAGCATTTGCATGTGGTTCTGGTTTGCTGTCACGCTTATTCCTTTTTCACGCCGCTGTTTCTTACGCAAGATTTGTAAGTATGTGTCTTGCTTTAAGCCTGAAACAGCACGATTCAATCGCTCAAACAATTGCGAGCGACAAGGTTTGTCCCTATTCGAAATGATTTTTTTATGATCAGTTTTATTGAATCATGTTCCATCGAACTTCATGTGTCGCATACGCATGCACATTTTTTTCTTCGTCTTCGAGGATCAATAGACCTTCCGCAGATATGCCCTTTACCCGGGCGGTGAAGGAACCGGCTTCATTGATGAAGGTGAATACCTCATCCAAACCGAAGATGTATCTGTCGTATTCGGATTTCCAAAAAGGGTCGGGGTCATCCAGTAGGGTCAGGACTTGATTACGGATACGGATAGCCACTTGTTGCGGGTCATATTTCTCTCCTGTGCAAAGGAGAAGGGAGGTGGCGTTGGGGAGATCTTCGGGGAAATGATCTTCCAGGATATTCATACCGATGCCGATGACCGCATGTTGCACTTTTCCACCCGCGAGTGCATTTTCGATCAGGATGCCAGAGAGTTTTTTTCCGCCGGCATAGATGTCATTGGGCCATTTGATTTTGGGATCAATGGCAGGATTCAGTTTTTCCAAAGCCTGTACTAAGCCGAGACTGATCTTCATCCCCAGGGTGGGGAGCTGGGAGACGGGCATGGACACCGGGCGATAGATGATGGTCATCGCCATATGTTGGTTGGGGGCCGCTGTCCAGATCCGGCCCATCTGCCCACGTCCGTCGGTCTGGTGGGTGGTGAAGAGGGTCAGCCCATGGGGTATGGGGCCGCCGGCCAACAATCGGTGGGCTTCTTTGTTGGTAGAGTCAAGGCTTGGATAGATCCGTAAATACTCCATTTGTAGGGCAAAAGACCCGTACCTTTGGGGCGGTTGGCCTCCGGTCGGGCGACAATTATCGTATATTTGGAGCAATATAGATAACGGAAATCTCCCATATAGACGGATATCGGGGTGACAGACAATAGATTTTATATTAAAAAAGAGAACATTTGGTAAGCGTAAAGAAGGCCGTCAAGGCCAAAGCCGTATCCAGCGGCCTCGAAGATCTGATCATCGATTGTATCACCGATATCAAAGGCAAAAAGATTGTACTCCTGGATCTCCGGGCCATCGATGATGCCCCGGCTGATTTTTTTATCGTTTGTGAAGGAGATTCTACCACCCAGGTTCGGGGGATCGCCGGCAATATCGAACGAAGGCTCAAGTCAGAGCGGCACCTGCATGCCGGCCATGTCGAAGGGCTGGAGCATGCCAAATGGGTGTGTATGGATTATTTTGAAGTGATCGTTCACATCTTTTACCCCGAAACCCGTCACTTCTATGATCTCGAAAATCTGTGGAGTGACGCCCGACGGACCGATATAGAGGACCGTTGATCGAATTTTTACGCGTCTGTCGATCCGCACCAAGAACCATTCGGGTAGACCGTTCGTTTATACAAAGCCAGTGACAAAACAGCACATTGTTTAGCATTCATGGAATCAGAAAATAATAACAACAATCAGGATCGTAAGCCGGGAGGTAAGTTCTCGTTCAATTCCTATTGGATCTACGGAAGTATCATCCTCGGGCTGATCATCTTCAACCTGATGTTTCTCAATGAAGCCTCTACGGAGGTGATCAACTTCCAGCGCTTTGCCCAGCTCGTCGAAGCCGGTGATGTCGCCAAGATTGAGGTCGTCAATAAGAAAGATGCAAGGGTATTTCTCAAACAAGAGAGCTTGTCCAAGCCTCAGTTTAAGAAGCTGAATGAATCCACGTTCAGCAAGACCCGACCACATTATGTCTTTAATATCGGTCCACCCGAATCGTTTGCGGATCAGATCAATGAGCTCAACAACCGAGTGGCACCAGAACTTCGGGTGTTTCCGGATTATGTGGATAAGGAAAACTGGGTCGGCCCGCTCATGGGCTGGTTGATTCCGATCTTCCTGTTTTTCGGACTATGGATATTCATGATGCGCAGGGTTTCCGGTGGGTCCGGTGGTCCGGGAGCGCAGATCTTTAATATCGGCAAGAGCAAAGCCACCCTATTTGAAAAAGATGCGAAGGTCACGGTGACCTTTGCGGATGTTGCCGGTCTGGAAGAAGCCAAGGAAGAGGTGATGGAAGTCGTGGACTTTCTTAAAAATCCACGCAAATACACTTCCCTCGGTGGAAAGATACCTAAGGGTGTATTGCTTGTCGGCCCTCCGGGAACCGGTAAGACCTTGCTTGCCAAAGCTGTTGCCGGTGAAGCGGCAGTGCCTTTCTTTTCGATCTCCGGTTCGGACTTCGTGGAGATGTTTGTGGGTGTAGGGGCTTCACGCGTGAGGGATTTGTTCAAGCAAGCCAGGGAGAAAGCACCTTGTATCGTCTTCATCGATGAGATTGATGCTATCGGTCGTGCCCGTGGTCGCAACGCCTTCCAGGGTGGCAATGATGAGCGTGAGAATACGCTCAACCAGTTGCTCGTAGAAATGGATGGTTTCAGTACGGACAAGGGCGTCATCATCATGGCCGCCACCAATCGTCCTGATATTCTCGATGGTGCATTGATGCGTCCGGGTCGTTTTGATCGTCAGATTGGACTCGAGCGTCCTGACCTGGCGGGTCGGGAGGCTATTTTCAAGGTGCATCTGAAAAATATCAAGATTGGGCCTTCCGTAGAGCCGAAGATCCTGAGTGAAATGACCCCTGGTTTTGCAGGAGCCGATATCGCCAACGTATGTAATGAGGCAGCGTTGATCGCCGCTCGTCGCAATAAGAGTGAGGTGGATCTTGATGATTTCCATTATGCGCTTGACCGCGTGATTGGAGGTCTTGAAAAACGTAACAAGCTGATCTCCCCGGAAGAGAAGGAGATCATAGCCCACCACGAAGCAGGACATGCTATCTGTGGATGGTATCTGGAGCATGCCTCTCCGCTGGTCAAGGTGACTATTGTGCCACGAGGTATCGGGACGCTGGGTTTCGCGCAATATTCGCCTAAGGAAGAATACATTACCCGTACGGAGCAGTTACTCGACCGGATGTGCATGGCCCTGGGTGGACGTGCGGCAGAGAATGTCATCTACGGTAAGATTTCTACCGGTGCACAGAGCGATCTGGATCATGTGACCAAGATGGCCTACAGCATGGTATCTGTTTATGGCTTGGATGAAAAAGTGGGTAATGTTTCTTTTTACGGGATGTCCCAGGATCAGTTTGCCAAACCCTATTCAGAAGATACCGCCACCCTGATTGATGATCGTGTAAGAGAGATCATTGACGGACAATATGAACGTGCGCAGCAGATGCTTCGTGAGCATAAGACAGATCTGGAAGCATTAGCTAAGGCTTTGCTTGAAAAAGAAGTGATTCACAAAGCAGACATTGAGAGATTGATTGGTCCACGACCATTCCAGATCAGAGGCACTACTGTAAAAGACGAAGAACATGAATCTCAGCCTGTAGACCGGGAGTCTGTGGTCATCCCACCGATCCCGAATCTGGAGACGCCGGAGGAAGAGAATAAGTAGATAAATGTATCTAAACTGAAAAGGCCCCAGGACGTTACGTCGCGGGGCCTTTTTAGTTAGCGTTGATTAAGGTTTTACGGTGGAAACTTTAGATGATCTACATCCTTCATTCTGCATATAGTATTATGGAACACCTAATATCAATGCTTAATATCTATATCCTGAGCACCATCATTTTTCGGATGACTTCCTGTTGGTTGGTGAGCCGCATTTTGACGATATAAACTCCATCCGGTAAATTGGCGACAGATATCGATTTATCCAGTTGTGAATAGATCGTACGGACCAACGTTCCGGTGCGGTCGTATAAGCGTAGTTCCTGCACAGGAACGCCGGACGAGTTTTCTATGTACATGAAGTCCCTGACCGGGTTTGGTAATATCCGGATCTGTTGATCGGTATAGGCTAAAGGACTGATACCAGTCGTAAACAATTTGTTTTCAAAAAATTGCAGACCGGTGATCCCGTCTTCTTCGGTTCGGAATACAAACAAGTCGAGATCGTTATCACCATCAATATCCACCAGGGTAGGTCCTATGTAACTCACGCCCGTTCCCGGGTCTGAAAAACCAAATGGATCGCGTGCCGGGCTCTGAAATGCCGGTTTGCCATTACCCCCAGGCCGGTTTTCATAGAAGTGAAAGGGCTTGAGCGTGTCCTCGGTAACTAAGGCCAGGATATCCACATCACCGTCATGGTTAATATCCCCGGTGGTGAGCATGGATGGTGGATTATTAATTTTCAAGCCAAAGGGATTTTCAAACCAACCCAGGAATTGAGGATTGGTGGCTGTCCCCATGTTTTTGGCATATTTAAAGGTGAAGACAGAAGTGGTCCCGGTCGTGTCAAAAAACTCAGGCGCATATCCGATCATCAACAAGTCCAGGTCGCCATCGTGGTCCAGGTCAGTAAGTTCTGGTTGAAAGACACTCTGGGGACGGAGCGGATCAATCCCCATGTCATCCATCCGTTTAATTTCAAACGTTCCATTGGCGCGCTGGTGATAGTATAGCAGATGTTGGCTCCCAATCTTGTCAATTTCGGCTGCAACCACGAGATCCGGCCTGTTGTCCTTATCAAGATCGCCAATGGTTGAAAAAAACAGTCCTTCCACAAATGGAAATGGGTTGAGCAAGGGTTGACGGTCTGCGAAGGCTGGATGGTGAGCGTCTCCCGTATTTTCCTGGTAATCGACAAAATAAAAGAGCCCTTTATAGTAAAACCCCAAATCTTCACTGATACTGTCGATGCCCACATGCAGGAGATCCATGTCCCCATCGGCATCATAATCTGAAAACAGGTATTTAAAGGTGAAATTTGTGGAATCGGCGTTGTAGGGTTGGATGCCAAACGGATTGATGGAATGGTACACAAATTCCTGCCCGAGGATCAACATCACAGGGATCATTTGCATGATCCCAAAGGAGATAAACCTTTTCATGGCTGGGTGTTTAAGTTGATAATTCTTAAATCAATGCTGACATATGGATTGTCAGGGGTGAGTTCCCTGGAGACCTCCTGTGTCGAATAATGGCTGGCCCCGGCATGGACATCAATGGACGCATAATCAAGACTGGTGCTAAAAGTGAATTCTTTGGTAATCAGCGTCAATTTGCCATCCTGACCGGCTGTTTCGGTGAACTGGGAGAAACTGTGTGTGCCGGGTGAAACCTGACATTTTCCGTTGCCTTTATAAATACACTGCTGTAGGGTTATCGTGGTCGTGATTTCGGCGTTTGGAATCGGTTCGCCGGTAACTTTATCCTTGACATTGATGACTATGGTATACGTGGCGGACACCGGAGTGATTTCTGAACATGGTTGTTCCAGATAGGTAGCTCCGCCAAAGAGATCAAAACTGGCCATAGCCAGGAAGGAAAAGAAAAGCAAAGCCAAGCCAGAAAGCAGGTGCATCCCAAGCGCCTGGTTATGATGAGTCATACTAATTTGGATTTGAAGGTGAAACAAAGGGAGACCAAGACTGCTAAAATCATAGCGCCGAGATCCCATACATCAAATTGCCCGGGGAGCACCCCGGTATACTGAAGAAATTCCAATCCACAACCTGCCACCAGTATAATTCCCAGCCAGGTCAAGGATTCCATCCGTCGCTCAAATCCCCAGATCCAGAGAATCAGGATGGAGAGTGAGAACATCCACAATGCATCCGGCAGGATTTGTAAAATCCAGGCAGGAACGTACGTTTTATCCACCCGTAGCGTGTTATAAGCTTCCCATAGACCTATTCGATGTAAAGCGGATGACAGCGTTACTGAGGGAATTCTAAAAATCAGGTAGATGAAAATGCCGGAGAGGAAAGCAATACAACCTATAATTTTCGCCCGGGATTGAAGCCATGTCCCGGTTCCACTACTGATTGCAACTCCGAAATGCAGCAATTTCGTCGACATATAGACCGACAATTAATCACTCTTGGAAACTTGTGGGAAATCCTGAGGATTCGCTATGATAGAGATCATCAAGGCAGATGATTTTCCTTGTCAAAACACAGTGTGGCTTACCTACGTGTGTCACACTGTTGTAAAACATTAATAGTCAGTGCCTCCAAGGCACTTTTACCTAAATTTCAAATTTGCAAAAAATGAGGTTTACAGGTACGATCAGGAGTGAAGTACCTCAGGTAGTGGTGTCCCCGCAACAATGAATTTCATCGAAATCGAATTGACGCAATGCCGGGTGTTTTTTGCGGTAAACCGCTCGCCCGTGAAGACATGACCTAGGTGGCCTTTGCAATTGGAACAAACGATCTCCACGCGCCGACCATCAGCATCCATGTGCTTGTCTACCGCGCCGGGGATCTCATCATCAAAACTGGGCCAGCCACAGCCGGAAGCAAATTTATCTTCTGACCGGTACAACGGTTGGTTGCACTGACGACAGATATACGTGCCGGCAAGTTTTTGGTGCTCATACTCGCCTGAGCCGGGACGCTCTGTTCCTTTGCGGAGAATAACATATGCTTCTTCGGAGGTCAGTGGATTGTAAGCCATGGCGTGGTTTTATGGTAAAACAATTAGTGGGAGGGAAGGTTCTGTTGAGCAAAGAGCATAGGGCATAGGGCAAAGAGCATAGGGCAATAAGCTATAAGCTATAATAAGTTGTATAGTTATGAATGGAAAAGCACTAAGCGACAAAACGTAATACCCTATGCTCTATGCCCTATGCTTTTAATATCCTCACAGCATCCCCATCAACAGATTTGGCCATACCCCTAAAAGCAGGCTGAGCCCCACACAAATCACCATCACCAGGGTATACAGGAATGCCGGTTTGACTTCCTTGTCATCTGCCGGTTGCGTATACATGGCGAGGATGACTTTGAAGTAGTAATACACCCCAACTATTGACGCCAATATGGCCAACACCGTCAGTATGGCAAATCCGTTTTTAATGGCTTCAGAGAAGATGTAATATTTACCCAGAAAGCCGGCGAGTGGTGGAATACCTGCGAGAGACAACATACTCATCGTCAGCATCGCCGCCAGGAAAGGTTTCTTTTTCCCTAAACCATCAAAGGCATGAATGGTCTCCTTACCCGCTGCTTGAAACACCGGAATTGCTACTGCAAACGCTCCAATCGTAGCCAACACATAGGAACTGCCGTAAAAGAACAATGCATCAGACGTGCCCGAACGCAGGCTCAAAATCGCGAGCAACATATACCCGGCATGTGAAATACCGGAATAGGCCAATAGTCGTTTGAAATTGTCCTGGCTCAACGCGATCAGATTGCCCGCAATCATCGTGGCCGCAGTAACAATCACCAGGATATCATCGGTGTAGCCCTCAATGCCCAGCAGTCCACCAGACATCAACCGGTAAAATGCCGCGAAGAACGCAACCTTCACCAGCGTAGCCATCGCGGTCGTAACGAGCGTGGGTGAGCCTTCGTACACATCCGGACTCCAGAAATGGAAAGGCACAGCGGCCACTTTAAACAATAAGGCCACCACCATCATAAGCGCGCCGATTAAAAACATAGGACTACTCGCCCCAGTGCTACCAGCATAAGTGGCGATCTGGGACAACTCAAATGAACCGGATGATCCATAGATCAGAGCAATGCCAAACAACAGGATCGCCGAAGCAAAAGATCCCATCAGGAAATACTTGAAGCCGGCTTCATTGGACCGGACATCAAATTTCCGGCTGCCTGCCATGATGTAAAGTGAAATCGAAACAATCTCTATCCCTAAAAACAACATAACCAGATTGGAATAACTGGTCAACACCATTGCTCCGCAAAGGATAAACAGAAGGATAGCCAGATAGTCACTCAGGTGATGTTGTTCGTTTTTATAAAAATCAGCAGACAAGGCAAAGAGCAGGGCTGAAGCGCAAATCAAGACTCCGTTGAAAGCCACGGAGAAATGATCGACCTGCATCATCCTGGACATATCCAGGCCACTTAAGACCACAGGTCCGGTATGTTGCCAATCCATATAATTGACCAGGAAGATGGCCGCCAGTCCCGCGATGATGACCGGTACCAGCATCTTGCGCAGGTTGAGGATTTCGGCCACGAGGCACAACAATCCGAGACAACAGGTATAGATTAATGTAAGCACGACGTTTTCCTTTAAGGGTCTCCTTAGGCTCCAGTAATGACGTGAAGCCCAATTGAATGATTTATATCACAGTTTTATTCAAAATAGTCTGCAGCACCGGCTCTGCCATGTCGAGGATGGGTTTGGGATACACCCCCATCACGAAAATGACCAGGACCAATAGCCCCAGCGCAAGTTTTTCATTCCAATACAAGTCTGGAAATTCCGGTACGCGTATGCCGCCCGGACCCAACATGACGTTTTTGAACATCCGAAGCATATACACCGCGCCAAGGATGATCGTCAGTCCCGCAAATACAGACAACCAGGTGTTGTATTCATATACTCCATAGAGCAGTAAAAACTCCCCTATAAATCCATTGGTCAGTGGTAATGCAACACTACCAAGCACGATCACCATAAACATGGTGGTAAACTGTGGAGCCAGTTGACGAATTCCACCCAACTCTCCGGTTTCTAAAGTGCCCGTACGATTGTAGATGATGTCCGCGCAGAAGAACAGTCCGACTACATTGACACCGTGTGCGAACATCTGCACCACGCCACCTTGTAAGCCCTGGATGTTGAGCGCGAAGATGCCACCGGCAATAAGCCCTACGTGAGCCAGTGAAGAATAGGCCAATAGATTCTTGAGATTTTTTTGCTTGATGGCGATGATCGAAGCATAGACGATGCCTATCACGCACAAAGTGATCGCGAGTGGTCCCCATTGGGACACGCCCATCGGCAGGATGGGGAGCAGCCAACGAATGAGGCTATAGGTACCCATCTTGAGCATGATCCCGGACAAGAGCATGGTGCCCTGTGTCGGTGCTTCACGATAGGTATCTGCCTGCCAGGTATGGAATGGAACGATAGGAATCTTGATCGCGAAAGCCAGGAAGAACATCCAGAACAACCAGCTTTGATTGCCATCCGATATATATATCCTGTAGAGCTCGCGGATGTCAAAGGATTGATCCGGATTGTACCAATACAGCATGATAAATCCGAAAAGCATCAGCAAACTACCGGCAAGGGTATAGATAAAAAACTTGAGTGTGATTCGAACGCGGTTAGGTCCTCCCCAACGCAACGCGATAAAGTAAATGGGGATCAGGGCCAACTCCCAGAAAATATAATACAGCAGGCCATCCATCGCCATGAACACACCAATCAGTGCAAACTGCATCAGGAGGATCAGGGAGAAATAGCTTGAGGCATTGGCGATTGTGCGTTTGAATCCGGACAGGATAATCACTGGTACCAGAAAATTGGTGAGCATGACCATGATCAAACTCAATCCATCCAGCCCCAGGTGGAAACTAACTTTAGGCGCAGTGATCCAATCTTTGAATATGTAAAATGATTCCGGGCCGGAGGCATTAAACACAGACAGGGCATATCCGGTGATCGCCAGTTCGATGACAGCCAGGCCCAGGGCCACTTTGGCTGCGTGCGTAGATCCACCAAGCAACACCAGCAGGGCGGCTACCAATGGGAAGAATAATAAGAGTATCGTCATCATCAGATCAACAGTCGGATTATGAATAAAACAACCATTCCAATCACCATCGCAAAGACATACGAACCTGTGTTGCCGGTCTGCAAGAGGCGTAATGACTTGCCTCCCATACCGACTACGGTGGCCGTAGCCTGAACAGCGCGATCAATCACTTGCTTGTCGATGAAGCGACCAAACCACTCGGACATCCGGAATACCGGGTTGACGATGAGACGGTCATAACTTTCATCCACATAAAATTTATGGTAGATCAGTTTAGTCAGGCCATGCAGGTCGGCTTCCTCTTCAGGCAGGGACCGCAAGGACACATATTTTCTGTAAGCATAATAGATCATGAGGATCGCCGCTATACCCGCGAAGGTCAGCAACCCGATTTCGATGGAGTGACTGAGTGCCTCACCATGATGCAGAAAGGCTGCTGATGGCTCAGTCACACCGGCGAGATAACCATCCAGCCAATGATTGACATGAAATACCGCAGGCATCCCGAGCAATCCACCGATCACACTCAGCACGCAGAGAACGATGAGCGGGAACGTCATCGTCCATGGAGATTCATGGATATGATGGCGGGTCTCCTCGGTGCCCCTGAAGTCATTGAAGAAGGTGAGATAAACCAGCCTGAACATATAGAATGCCGTCAGAAGCGAACTGACAAACAGAATCGTCCAGACCAATTTGTTTTGTTCGAAGGCATGTGCGAGGATCTCATCTTTTGAAAAGAAGCCGGACAGCATGGGAAATCCCGAGATAGCCAGCGCTGCCAGCAAGAAGGTGATGTAGGTGACAGGTATGAGTTTTCGCAGTCCACCCATATTGCGGATATCCTGTTCGCCATGCAATGCATGGATCACGCTTCCTGCTCCAAGGAAGAGGAGGGCTTTGAAAAATGCGTGTGTCACCAGGTGAAAGATGCCACTGCTGAACGCACCGAGGCCTAGCGCCGCAAACATCAACCCGAGTTGAGAGACGGTAGAGTAGGCGAGTACTTTCTTGATATCATTTTGTTTGAGGCCGATCACCGCGGCAAATACTGAGGTGGCTACGCCGATCCAGAGAATCACGGTGAGTGTCGTTGGGGCCAAAGCAAAAAGCACATTGGATCGTACAATCATGTAGATACCTGCCGTCACCATCGTAGCCGCGTGGATCAAGGCGGAAACCGGTGTTGGACCAGCCATAGCATCCGGTAACCATGTGTATAGAGGGAGCTGTGCAGATTTTCCGGTGGCACCTACAAAGAGCAACAAGGTGATGGCGATCAGTAATGGGCTATTGGCAGCAATACCGGGAGCCAATTGGCCGACCTCCTGAATATCGAGCGTTCCGAAATTGAAGAGGATGATAAACATGCCGAGCAGAAATCCGAGGTCACCAATCCGGTTCATCACAAATGCTTTCTGTGCGGCATCATTGTAAGCTTCGTTTTTATACCAGAACCCGATGAGCAGGTAAGAACAGAGACCTACCCCTTCCCAACCGATAAACATGATCAGGTAATTGCTGCCCATCACGAGGAGCAGCATGAAGAAGATAAAGAGGTTGAGGTACGTGAAAAAGCGGGTAAATCCTGCATCATCGTGCATGTAACCGATGGAGTAGAGGTGGATCAGAAATCCTACGCCGGTGACTACCATCAACATGATCATCGTGAGGGCATCCAGCCACAGGCCAAAGGAGATGTGGATGTTGCCAAACGTGATCCAGTCAAACAGATCTATCCGTAGCGCTTGTGCCGCGCCCAGGTCACGAAAGACCAGCACCACACAGACGAAGGAGGCCAGCACAGCCAGGCTGCCGATCCATCCGGTAAATGCTTTGGGCAGATATTTTCCTAGCAGGCCATTGACCAGGAACCCTACTAAAGGAAGCAGGGGGATCAGCAGGCCCAGGAAAGTGAGAGTTGGATTATTGGTTATCGTTTCAGTCACGGTTCAATATTTGTGGATCATGCGGACCGTTGAAGCCCGCAGGACCGGCTACCATTTTAATTTATTCAACACATCAATATCGGTGCTGCCGACATTTCGATAGATACTGATCAGCAGGGAGAGGCCGACCGCCACTTCGGCAGCGGCAACCACCATGATGAAAAAGACAAACACCTGGCCATCGCTATGCCCTCCATAGGAAGAGAAAGCCACGAGCAGGAGATTGACAGAGTTAAGCATGAGTTCGATGCACATCAGGATAATGATGGCATTACGGCGAAACAGTACGCCCATCACACCGATGCAGAAGAGAAAGGTACTTAACAGCAGGTACCAGTTGAGCGGGACGAGTTGTGCAGCGTGATCCATAATCAGTGTTTTTCGCGTTTTGCAAGTACGACTGCTCCAATCATCGCGGACAGGAACAGGATAGAAGATATTTCAAAGGGCAACAGGTAGTCCGTAAACAACCGTTGTCCGACATGCTGTACATATCCTTGCTCGGAGGCTGGAGGCAAGGTAAATTCACCCAACGTGGTCGATTTGATCGAAGCCACGAGGGTTAGAAATAACATACCTGCGGCGATCATAGCTGCATACCGAAGCTTTGGTGCTTTTGGAACATCGGAATCCGTATTGAGATTGAGCAGCATGACCGTAAACAGGAACAGGACCATGATGGCGCCGGCATAGACGATGACATGCGTAATGGCCAGGAACTGGGCATTGAGCAAGATGTAATGGCCGGCAATCGTGAAAAAACACGCGATTAGGGAGAGTACACTGTACATGGGTTTACGGGTAAACACCACTACGAGCGCGCTCAGTATGGTCATGGCCGACAGTGTGAAAAATAGTATTTGGCTCATCCTGATATTAGCTTTCAAGTGACCTCTTCACCCGAGGGTGATGAGGATCATACATTCATTTCATATTTCTTTTTCCGTTCGCTCACATCGACCCGCTTATCCGGTTCGATGCCTTCTACGAGCAGATCCTTGCCATAGACAAATGATTTGCGCGCATAGTTGGAAGGCAGGATCCGGTCAGTGAGGTAGATCGCATCTTTGGGACATGCTTCTTCGCAAAGTCCGCAGAAGATGCACCGGAGCATATTGATCTCGTATACGGCAGCATATTTTTCTTCACGGTAGAGATGTTCTTCGCCCTTCTTGCGTTCGGCGGCTTCCATGGTGATGGCTTCCGCCGGGCAGGCTACCGCGCACAATCCGCAAGCCGTGCAATTTTCACGTCCTTGTTCGTCCCGTTTAAGCACATGCAATCCGCGATAGACTACAGCTATAGGTCTTTTTTGTTCGGGATACCGGACCGTGGCTTTCTTTTTCCAGATGTGCCTGAACGTGATGGCCAGACCCTGGATGATCGCCGGCAGGTAGAGTTTTTCTAACCACGTCAGCTGTTTGACAGAAGCTACTTTTGATCGGTTGGTCAGTTGCATAGGTTCTATTTTACAAAAGTGAGCCAGGCTCCGGTGACTAATACATTGATGATAGACAGTGGAATCAGCACCTTCCAGCCAAGACGCATGAGTTGGTCATACCGGAATCTTGGTACTGTCCAACGCACCCACATGAAGAAGAAAATGAAGAAAAATATTTTGGCAAACAACACACAGATGCTTACGATCGCGGCCAGGTTTGGAGACAAATTCAAACTGTCGATCCCCGGGAAATGATAACCGCCGAAAAACAGGCAGGCGATCACCGCAGAGGAGATAAACATGTTGATGTATTCGGCAAACAGATAAAAGCCCAGTTTCATGGAGCTGTATTCGGTGTGATATCCTCCGACCAGTTCGCTTTCCGATTCCGGCAGGTCAAAGGGTGTACGGTTGCATTCGGCAAAGGCACAGATCAGGAAGATCAGGAAACCCAGCGGCTGATAGAATACATTCCAATGAAAGCCTTGCTGCATGTCCACAATGTCACGGAGGTTGAGCGAATTGGACATCAGGATGATCGAGATGATGGCCATGCCCATAGGTACCTCATAACTGATCATCTGCGACGAAGCCCGCAAGGCACCGAGCAGAGAAAACTTATTGTTGGATGCCCATCCTCCGATCATGATGCCATAGCCGCCGATAGAGACGACAGCAAGGATGTAGAGAATGCCCACATTAAGATCAGCAACTTGCAGGCTAAATTCGTGGCCTCCAAAGTTGAATGGTTTGCCCCACGGGATGATCGCGCTGGTCATCAGCGAGGTGAGCATGAATAGCGACGGCCCCAGGATGAAGAGAAACTTATCCGCCGCATTGGGCGTGATGTCTTCTTTCATAAAAAACTTGACCCCATCAGCCAAAGGTTGCAGGATGCCCCAGGGGCCGGCACGATCAGGTCCTATGCGATCCTGGATGACGGCAGCGATCTTTCGTTCTCCATACGTGGAGTAAGCAGCCACGCCCAGGCTCACAGCGAAAATCACTATGACCAATATGGCTTTGTCCAGTATTAACCACCAGTCTATCATTCGGGTAAGGCTTTAATATCATTAATGGTAATCCGTTTCGGTTTGATCAGTTTCCGGTACTTGTTGGCTGATATCACCGAATGACGGCTTATTTCTCTTGGTCCTTCAATGGTCCAGTCGGAGGTTTTCTTTTTCTCAAAGCGACATGTGTTGCAGATAAATTCTTCGACTTCGCCCCACTGATCTTTGCGTCCGGTCACCCGCAATACGTCTTCGCCTTTGTACCACAACACGGTTTTGCCGGAGCATTTATCACAATCGCGATGCGCATCCACCGGTTTGGTAAACCATACGCGGCTCTTGAAGCGGAAGGTTTTGTCGGTGAGTGCGCCTACCGGGCATACATCGATCATGTTGCCGGAGAAGTCATTGTCAATGGCTTCTTTGATGTAGGTGGAAATCTCGGACAGATCGCCCCGGTTCAGCACACCATGTACACGACCATCGGTGATTTGCTCAGCTACTTTCACGCAGCGGTAGCAAAGGATGCAACGGGTCATATGCAGTTGGATCAGGTCTCCGATGTTGATCTTTTCAAACGTCCGGCGCTCGAAATCTGTACGGGTATTGTAATGGCCATGTTCGTAGGAAAGATCCTGGAGATGGCACTCGCCGGCCTGATCACAGATCGGGCAGTCGAGCGGATGGTTGACCAGCAAAAACTCAACTACGCCGGCGCGCGCATCCTGCACCTTGGGGGAGAGTTCGTTGGTCACGACCATGCCATCCATTACCGCGGTTCTGCAGGAGGCGACCAGCTTGGGCATCGGTCGTGGATCCTTTTCAGAACCTTTGGTGACTTCGACCAGGCAGGTGCGACAATAGCCTCCGCTGGTCTTCAGTTTGGAATAATAGCACATGGTCGGTGGAGCCACTTCGGGGCCGATCATGCGCGCAGCCTGGAGGATGGTGGTGCCATCCGGTACGTCTATTTCAATTCCGTCGATTGTTACTTTAGCCATTTGATGTATGCATCGTTTCCTTTCGCCGTATAGCGTTAAGGAATGGGTTAGTGTTAATGTTTATACGCCGGCCGCAGCCATGGTGTGTTGATAGTAGTTGATGTTAAGTTGCTGTTTGGGGTTGTTGACATAGGCTTCAAATTCAGCCCTGAAGTGGCGGATTGCACTCGCCACAGGCCATGCTGCCGCATCACCTAATGGACAGATCGTGTTGCCTTCAATTTTACGTTGGATGTCCCACAACAAATCGATATCGCTGATGGTGCCATGACCATCGAGGATCTTGTGCAGGATTTTTTCCATCCATCCTGTGCCTTCGCGGCAGGGGCTGCATTGGCCGCAACTTTCGTGATGATAGAAGCGGGTAAACGTGTAGAGGTTGTGGACGATGCTCGCGCTTTCATCCATCACAATAAATCCTCCTGAACCCAGCATCGTCCCGGTAGCGAATCCTCCGTCGGCGAGCGACTCATAACTCATGAGCCTAGGTTCGCCATTGGCGGTTTTCAGGATAAGGTCGGCGGGCAGGATGGGCACTGATGAACCACCTGCTACTACGGCTTTGAGTTTGCGGTTGTTGAGGATGCCGCCACAGAAGGCATCGGAGTAAATAAACTCTTCGACAGGGACTCCCATCTCGATTTCATAGACACCGGGTTTTTTGATGTGGCCGGATGCTGAGATGAGTTTCGTGCCGGTGGATTTACCGATACCGATATTGCTATAGGCTTCACCGCCTTGGTTGACGATTGGAACGACCGCAGCGATGGTTTCAACATTATTGACTACAGTAGGGCAGTCGTACAAACCTTTGACGGCGGGAAAAGGGGGTTTGATTCTTGGATTTCCACGTTTGCCTTCGAGGGATTCGAGGAGTGCGGTTTCTTCGCCGCAGATGTAAGCGCCGGCACCTGGATGGACATAGATGTCGAGGTCGTAGCCGCTGCCCTGGATGTTTTTACCGAGCCAGCCTTGGGCATAGGCTTCAGCGATAGCTTTTTCGAGGATGCGGATGATGTAGAAAAATTCACCGCGCACATAGATGTAGGAGGTCTTGGCTCCTAATGCATAGCTGGAGGTGATCATCCCTTCGATGAGCAGGTGTGGGATGTGTTGCATCAAGTAGCGGTCCTTGAAGGTACCGGGCTCGGATTCATCTGCGTTGCAGACGAGGTAGCGGGGTACACCTTCCGGTTTGGCGAGGAAGCTCCATTTCATCCCTGTTGGGAAGCCGGCGCCTCCACGTCCGCGAAGGCCTGATTTCTTGACTTCTTCGACGACGGCATCCGGGGTCATGGTCTTTAAGGCTTTTTCTACAGATGCGTAGCCGCCTTTGGCCCGGTAGACATCATAGGACTGGATGCCCGGTACGTCGATATGTTCTAGTAAGAGTTTGCGTTGCATGATTTATTTGGATCGCAGATGACGCAGAATTATTTTAAAGAGTATTTGCGCAGATTTTGAGTGGGAGTGAGGGAGTGAGCGGTTGAGAGTTCATGATGTATGGATCGCAGATGACGCAGAATTATTTTAAAAAGAATTTGAGCAGATTATGAGTGGGAGTGAGATAGGGTGCTGATTTCATTCTGTCAAGGGTTTTTTATTATTTATATATCGGTTGTTACGGGAAACGATAAATCGTTTGTACTTCAGTGAAGGCATACCGAAATTGACCAGCAGGCCTAATTCATGTCTTGTAGCGGATAGATAGTTGATGACCTGGCTATGGTGAGGATCAAGAGGTCCATTCAAGGCTTTTAATTCTACCATGATATGTCCGTAAGCTATTATATCTGCGGTGTAAGTTTTTTTGAGTTCCGTTTCCTTATAGTAGATTTTCAAGACTTTGTCGGATTCAAACGGGATGCCTCGAAGTGTAAGTTCATGGCAAAGAGCTTCATGATAGACGCGTTCCAGAAATCCCATACCAAGAACGGTATGTACTTCCATGCACGCCCCAATAATCTTGTACATTTCTTCCTGGTATGGATATCGCTCAGGCGTATAGACCCCTTCTCCATCCATAAGCAGGAGATCCGGGTTAAATTCCTGATCGAAATTTGCGTACATCAATTTTAAATTATTCTGCGTCATCTGCGATCCACTATACTTTTCTGAAGGTGGTATGATCCACATACCGGCTATGTGTGGTTCTGTTTTTGTTGTCTTCAAGGATACGGTCGACCTTGTCGAGGGTCAGGTTCTCGTGGTAGTCCTCACCGATCTGGAGCATTGGGGCGGTGCCACATGAACCAAGACATTCGACGGTGCGAAGACTAAACTTGCCATCCGGGGTGGTTTCTCCGTCCTTGATGCCGAGTTTGTTTTCGATGTGCTGCACGATGTCGTAGGCACCCCGCAGCCAGCAGGAACTGGTGCGGCAGACTTCGATCAGGCATTTGCCTACAGGTTCAAGGTGAAACATGGTATAGAAAGAGGCTACTTCGTATACCTCGATAGGCTTGATATTCAGGATCCCGGCGACCCGGTCCATGACCGGTACACTCAGCCATCCATCGCTTTCCGCCTGGGCGATGTGCAGCAGCGGAAGCAACGCGGATTTCTGTTTGCCCTCAGGATACCGTTTGATGATACTCTGCATCAGGGCTTCTGTCTCTGCCGAAAATCTGATGGTTTCTGTCTCGTTCATTTTTTATGTCTTGCGTTCCTCGACTGTCTTTGGTCCAGGTGTTTCACACCTGGTTACTACAATGTCAGCCCTTCAGGCTGATGTTTTCAAATGGTCTTTAATTTCTACTCACCACTCACCACTCACTGCTTTTCTCATCCATCTAATTCTCCTGCAATCACATTGAGCGAACTCAGCGTCACAATCGCATCGGAGAGCATTCCTCCGCGGATCATCTCCGTAAACGCCTGGTAGAAAATAAAGCAGGGTCTGCGGAAATGAAGTTTATACGGTGCGCGACCACCGTCACTGACCATGTAGAAGCCCAGCTCGCCATTGCCGCCTTCAACCGCATGGTAGATTTCGCCTTTTGGTACATCAGATTCGCCCATGACGATTTTGAAGTGCCAGATCAGGGCTTCCATATTGTGATATACATCTTCTTTTGGGGGCAGGTAAAATTCCGGCACGTCGGCGAAGAATTTTCCCTGCGGCATATTGTCCAGCGCCTGGCGGATGATGCGTAGGCTCTGCCAGATCTCTTGTTGGCGCACCATAAATCGGTCATACGTGTCACCGTCTACACCCACCGGAATATCGAATTCGAAGTCCTGGTAAGAGCTGTAAGGATTAGCTACGCGTACGTCGTAGTCCACACCGGTAGCCCGCAGATTAGGGCCGGTAAATCCGTAGTTCAATGCGCGCTCCGCGCTGATTGGTCCTGCTTTGGCAGTACGATCATAAAAGATCCGGTTGCGTTCGAGCAGGTTGCTGAATTCGGTAAAGACTTTTGGAAAATCCCTGAGGAAATCATTGATCTTCCGGTATACGTCATCACTAAAGTCACGTTCGAGTCCGCCAATACGGCCGATGTTAGTGGTCAGACGCGCGCCGCAAATGGCTTCGAAGATTTCGTAGATTTTTTCGCGCCACTGGAATACATAGGTAAAGCCGGTGAGGGCGCCGGTATCCACCGCGATGACGGAGTTACACACCAGGTGATCGGCGATGCGGGAGAGTTCCATGATGATGACCCGCATGTATTGGGCCCGCTTCGGAATCTCGACGTCGATCAGCTTCTCGACGGTCATGTGCCATCCCATGTTGTTGATTGGGGAGGAACAGTAGTTGAGGCGGTCGGTGAGCGTAGTGATCTGGTAGTAGGGTCTGCGTTCGGCGATTTTTTCAAACGCGCGATGGATGTAGCCGGTGGTTTGTTCGGCATCCACGATGATTTCGCCATCCATGGTCAGGATGTTCTGGAAGATCCCGTGGGTAGCGGGGTGGGTAGGCCCCAGGTTGAGGGTGGTATATTGGGTATGAAATTCACCATCGCCTTCGTGCGAAGTCGTATCGTGGATTTGATTTTCCTTGAGCGTTGTCTGATCCATGTGGTATTGCCTTCGGTTTATGCTTCGCGAACGGATGGGTTATCGGCCAAAATAGAGATCCACTTTATCGGTACGGGTAGGGTCTTCCACCGGGTATTCTTTGCGTAGAGGGAAATAATCCATTTCCTCCACATTCATGATGCGTTTTAGATTGGGGTGACCGGTAAAGATGACCCCATAGAAATCATAGACTTCGCGTTCCTGCCAGTTGGCAGACTCGTACAATGTCGTGACGGTAGGTATTTCGGGGTGTGTGATCGGCAAGAAAGCTTTCAGGCGCAGGCGGATGTTGTTTTCCATGCTCTGGACGTGATAGACGACGCAGAGTTCCTGATCCTGCAGATCGGGATAATGGCTGCCGCATACGTCGGTCAGAAATCGGAACCGGAGGATGCTGTCGTCATAGAGCCAGCGGAGGATATCCGCGATGGCGTCCGGAGCGATGATGGCGGTAGGCATGCCGAAGGGGATGTCGGTGGACAGGATTTTGTCACCAAATTGTCCTTGCAACCGTTCCAGCAGAAATTCATTTGTGATGACCGACATGATCTGTTATTGTATTCCGTAAGATGAGAGGAGGGCTTGATATTCCGGTTGATTACGCCGGCGCAGGGATTCATGTTTCACCAGTTCCTGGATTTTCATGATCCCGTCGATGATTTGTTCGGGTCTTGGAGGGCAGCCGGGTACGTAGACGTCCACCGGGATGACTTTGTCGATGCCCTGGAGCACTGAGTAGGTATCAAATATGCCACCGCTGGAAGCGCAGGCGCCGATGGCGACGACCCAACGGGGTTCAGCCATTTGGAGGTAGACTTTCTTGAGGACCGGTCCTAGTTTTTTGGCGATGGTGCCGGCTACGAGCAGCACGTCAGCCTGGCGGGGGGAGAAGCTCATGCGTTCGGATCCGAAGCGGGAGAGGTCATAATTGGAGGCCATGGTGGCCATAAACTCGATACCGCAGCAGGAGGTCGCGAAGGGCAGGGGCCAGATGGAGTTGGACCGGGCGATGCCAATGATCTTTTCGACATTGGTCAGATAGAATCCTTCGCCGGCAACGCCTTCGGGAGCGTCAACGATTTTGATGTCGGTTCCCGTATTTTTTATTTCAGTACTCATGTCTCAGTGGTATTTGATCTCAAATGAAATCGTTGGTTTTCGTGGTTGGTCCCGGGTCAGGGGCTCAATCCCATTTCAATGCGCCTTTCTTGATGATATAAACAAATCCCAGCAGTAAGGTGCCGATAAAAAGGACCATTTCTACAAATCCGATGGTGCCGAGGGCTTTGAAATTGACAGCCCAGGGGTACATGAAGATGACTTCCACATCGAAGAGGACAAACAGGATGGCGGTGAGGAAGTACTTGATGGAGAAAGGGATGCGGGCATTGCCTACGCTTTCGATCCCGCTTTCGAAGTTGACCAGTTTGTCTTTGGTGAGGCGGATCGGGCCCGCGAAATGGATAACCACCAGCACCAGGCCCACAAAACCTATGGCCACCAGAAACTGGATCAGTATGCCTATATAATCAATTGAATTTGACATAGTTAGATTCGATTCATCGCAAAATTAACGATTAATAGCGAGAAAACCGAAGGGAGGATGAAGTTCAGTGACCCGTGAGCCGAGGATCATTTTGGGGGATGATTTTGGTCAGTTAGGCAGGAGCCAGGACTTAGGAGCTAGGGAGAAGTCAACAGGCAATTTGTAGTGCAGGTATGATCCCACTATATCGGAGGAGATGCAGCGGGAAAGGGTCGAGAGTCGAGAGTGGAAATTCGAGAGTTGAAATTCGAAAGTGAAAGCCGAAAGTCGAGAGTGGAAATCGAGAGTAGAAAGTCGAGAGTCGTAAGTGGAAAGTCGGGAGTGGAAAATGGTTTGAAATCCAGAATATCCTGCAGTCTGAAATTATCGAATATTGATGAAAAGAAGTTTGTAAGGTTGTTGCGAAATGTTCCATTCTCCACTTTGAACTCTGCATTTTGATCTCTCCACTATAATAATAATGGTAATGAAGAATTTTATTAAATTCACTGCCTTTATTTCAGCCAGGCCTATGTCTATGCCCTAACCCAAATCATCTTGAACCCAGAACACCATGAACCTCCATGCTCATGTAAACCAGCTCAAACGAATCCATTTTCATATCGAACACAAAAGCTCAGGGAGCCCTGCTGTGTTTGCGGCGAGGCTGGGATTGTCGAAAAGGTCACTCCATAGAATATTGGAGGCACTTAGGGATCAGGATGTGCATATTCTGTATAGTCGGTCCCGGGGGTACTACTTGTACGCCGATGGGAATACCATTGCCAATTTATTGAAGATATTGGGGGGGGGAGTAAAGTGAAAATTTTTTAAAATATTTTGTTCAGTGCCAGATTTTGGCACTGAAGGGTTATAGTTTTGTTTTGATCATTCTTAAAATAAAATAGGTAAACTTAATCAAAATGAAAACTAATTTAGCCATTTATTTGGGTTTTGTTATTCTTTATACATTATCCTGTGATAAAAATCATGAAACCATTGAGAACTCATTTCTTGATTTTCAAACAATTAAGAAGGACGTTTATTTATTTGATAAAAATAAGGAT
>JBGAWQ010000012.1:0-92292 GCA_044227555.1 Saprospiraceae bacterium
AACGCCAGGAAGCGGAGTAAGTCATGAGGCCGATAGATTCCTCCGCAAAAGTAACATTCCGATATGGCAAAGGCGCTTATTCAATAGTGAGCTCAAAATCCCGGAGCACCATATCCAGGATGGGATCCTGGCCGGGGATATAGCCTTCCTTCAGGTCATATCCATAGAGTTTTCCAATCGTCTGCCATTTCATGGCGTTGAAGGTGCCCCGCACATCTTTGAGGATTTCATATGTAGGCGTATGTAGGTGTCGCTCAATCATTTTGACCAGGATCTTTCCCTGCGTTCGGGACAGGTTTTTCAGGGGATCGGTAAATTCATCCTTCACTTCATTCTGGATGGACTTGGCGTATTTTTTGGCTTTACCGTTTTTCATACCCTCGGTTTCTTCCTGGTAGCGGCGATAAAGTTTGATACTCTCAATGGCGTAGGGCAATACATCCATGGCATAGCGGCGATAGCGCATATACTGCCGGTATTGTTCATCATCATTGAACACCGGCGGCGCCTTGATCACAACTTCGGGGATCGTAGCGACGATGGTGGTATCGCTGCCATCGATATGGATGCGCATGACCCGCCCGTCGCGATGGACGATGGTGGTATCATATACGCCTTCATTCTGGCTGTAGGCCAAGGCAGGAAGCAGAAACAGCACCAGGACGATGGAAAATGAGGTCGCGCGATTCATTCCGGATTATAACGACGAAGATACTCCTGTAGTTTATAGTACAGCCCCCCGCCGGTCATTTATCGGGGAAAGCCTACCGTATAAGAGTCACATCGCCGGCAAACTGCTTCTCCCGTTCACGCGTCCCATCAAAATACCTGATATGAATGAGGTATACATAAGCCCCCGGCAAGAGATGTTCGCCGGCATATAGGCCATCCCAGGAAAAGGACGTGCCCGTGGACTGAAAGACCAGGTTGCCCCAGCGATCATATATCGTTCCGGCCAATTCGATGACTGTCACATCCGATCCAAAGGCGGGACGGAAAACGTCATTGATATTGTCACCATTGGGTGAAAAGACGTTGGGGATGAAGATATCATTGTGCACATCCGGCGTAATGCAATTATTGTCCAGTACAACATCGACGGACTGGGATAACGTACTGCAAGGCGTTACCACATCAATGGTGTAGGCACCAGGTGTATTGACTTCGATAGCAGGACTAGCGGCTCCCGTACTCCATGAATACGTTGCGGGGAACGGTTGGGTCGCATCGAGTGTAATCACATCACCAGGACACCAGAAAAGAGTAGGGTCAAAATCAACGGCAGGAGACCGGTTGTCCACATCAACGACCACCTCATCCTGTACAGTCCCACATTCGTTGCTGAGTTGTAAGCTATAGGTGCCCGCAGCATCGGCCAGCAGGGTGCTTTGATTGCTGCCGTCCTGCCATACCATCGTGAAAGTGGTATTTGGTGAAGCCAATAGAACAGATTCCCCCGGGCAAAGTGTGGTATCCGGCCCTAACGAAAACGGCATCGGCGCGGCCAGGTAATCAACCACTACAGAATCGGTTGCATCACCACAGCGGTTGGTCTCAGAAAGTATATACGTACCGGCCGTGGAGACCAGGTAGGTGGGTAACGAGGAACCATCCTGCCAGGTGATCGTGGTGATGGCATCTGCCGATGATATCAGCTGTAAGGTTACGCCTTCGCACAGCACCGTGTCCGCGCCCAGGTCAACGACCGGCGGCACACCTGAGATATCCACAGCGATAGTGTCCGTGTCTGTTCCGCACAAATTGCTTACCTCAAGGATAAAAACACCGGATTGAGTCGTCGTGAAATCAGGATTGGTAGATCCATCCTGCCAGAGATAGTTTACTCCTGAAATACCGGAAGGAATGGTGACCGTCATCCCCGCGCACACCTGGATGTCGGAACCCAGATTGACGGATGGTCCCTGCGTACTTTCAAAAATCTGAAGTGTATCGGTGTTGGTTCCACAAGCATTGGCAATTGTGAGTATGACCGTTTCCTCTTGTGTGGAAGCATATGTATTGGCCGTAGACCCATCTTGCCATAGGTAGGTCACATTTGCGATTCCCGGCGAAAGAGTGATGACTTCACCCGGACAGAGGGATTGATCGTTTCCTAAATTCAGATTCGGAATATCAGGCAATGCGATCACATCGATGGTGTCTGAAGAAACACCACAACTATTGGTGATGGATGCATAGACTGTGCCCGGTCCGGCAACGGTAAAGTCAGGATTGGTCGAGCCATCTGACCAGACAATATTGACTGCGGGAATGCTGATAGAAAGGGTAAATGATTGTCCGCTACAAAGTGAAGAATCCGGGCCAAGATCAAGAGGAGGAACAGCGGGTAATAATCCAATGTTGAGTGTGTCAAAGGATACGCCACATGAATTGTTGACTTGCACAGTAATGACTCCGCTACCCACCACCGGAAAGGATGGCTGTGTAGAACCATCACCCCACAACCACGAGTCAACATTAGAAAAGCCAGGACTAAGCGTAAAGGACTGCCCGGCACAAATAGACGTGTCCTGGCCGAGAGCGACCAAAGGGGCTGGTCCACCGTCGGCAATTATCACGGTGTCTCTATCCGTGCCACAGGTATTGGAAACAGTCACACTATATGTACCGGGAGCATTGACCGTCAGTTGTTGATTTGTGGACGCATCGCTCCACATGTAACCCACACCGGTAACTACGGCGTCCAGCACGAGTGACTGTCCCTGGCACAAGGTCAGTGAAGCGGGGAGGTCCACACTTGGAGGATCATCATTGACGATGACGGCAACGGTATCGGTGGTCTGACCGCAATAGTCTGAAACCAATACAGAATACGTACCCGAGGTATTGACGACCAGTGAATCAGCAGTGGTTCCATCCTGCCACAGATGATCCGCACCGGGATTCAGAGCATGTAAGACGATTTGTTCGCCGGGACATAGACTTACATCGGGTCCGAAATCTATTGGTGTAATAGCGACACCATAATCTACTTGCACCACATCCGAAGCGATGCCACAAAAATTAGATACAGACAATGAATATGTCCCGGGATTGTTGACCATGAAAGAATCTGTATCCGATCCATCCTGCCAGGTATAGGTGCCTTCGGTGGGCAAGGTAGTGAGCACCAGGGTTTCACCTGGACACAGCGTAGTATCCGGGCCCAGATAAACGGAAGGGGGTTCGACGACAGTGACATCAATTTGATCACTTCCTGTTCCGCATTCATTGGTGACAAAACAGACATAGGTACCCGGGAGATAAATTTCATAATTGGGTTGGCTGCTGCCGTCTTGCCAATTGATTTCCCCAAGATCAGGATCTACTTCGATTTCGATGATCTCTCCATCGCAGATGGTCAGCTCATCCGGTCCGATCTGTACATCGGGCACTTCAAGATCGGTAAAGACCAGCTCATCTGATTCTTCACCACACATATTACTGATGGTCACCGAGTACGTACCACCGGTAGACACCAGGAAAGAAGAGTTGGTTGACCCATCCTGCCACAGGAAATCACCGAGGTTGGGATCAAGCCAGATGTCAAATTCATCACCAAAACACAGGATGCGGTCATCGCCCAAATCGACCGGGGCAGGAGGATAGACCAGGGTTACTTCGATTTCATCGGTCAACGCGGCACAGCCATCATCGAGCGTTACGCTGTAGGTGCCGGATTGACTGATCGAATAATCTGAATCATGAGAGCCATCGTTCCAGGTATATTCAAAAAGATCTGGGTCCAGGGATACCGAGTAGACATCACCGTCACAAAGTTCAAGTTGATCCGGGCCAAGGTCCGGTGCATCAAAATTTCCACCGATCGTGACTTCAACAGAGTCAACAGCATAATTGCAACCATCGGTCAAGGTAAGGATATACATGCCGGTCTCCATGACTGTGATAGATGGATCATGACTGCCGGTGCTCCAGATGTAATTGTAATCCCCTGCATCAGGATCGATTTCGTGCGAAAAGCAGGCAAACACCGGATCACCTAGTTCAAGAGGCAATTCACCCAATTCGGCAGGATCAGTACCTTCCTGCACGACGACATCTTCGATATAGTAGTAAGCATTTAAAGACGATTGACAATCCGGATCCAGAGGGGTTTCGGCATCCCCATAAAAATTACCGATCGTAATGTATTGTTCTCCGCCTTCCGCCTGAAAACATCCGGAGACCAGGGTCCAGTTTTCATAATCGCTGATGTAACCATCCAGATATTCAACCTGGGCATTGAGGTCGAGATGCGTTACTGAATTGGAGGAAGGAGCGGTGATGGTAAGGGCAGCGCCCATATGTTGCATTGGGCAACCATACTCAGCGGGCGCGGTATAAAAACTAACATTATACCAGGTTCCGGCTACGAGGGGAGATGTCAATGGCGCCTGAATGTATTCCCGGTATTCGTAGGATTGAAGTTTACAGTAGACACCGGCGTAGCCATCTCCGGTTACTGCATCCTGGGTGCCAAAAAAATTAGTTGGAACATCGGTGATCGCATTGGTAGAACAAGCATTGAAAAGATCAGGAGAGCCCATAGTTGGTGCAATCCACGGAGGCGCAAGTGTAGGACCCGCTCCTCCAAACCCTGCGGGGCAGCTCGTGATCGTCTCAAAACTATAATTGGGTACCAGATTTTGAGCGGACAACAAATCAAATTGTCCCAACAGCAGAAGGGTCAGGATGGCCTGGCACGATATTATTCGACACATAAGTTCTGGTATTGGGCGGAACCGAGGTTATGATTTCCAAAGAAAGATAAATAAAATCCACGTAAACAATGGATTGTAGTTACAAGGCCGGGTCGTCCAGCTTACAAAACAGCAGAATCAGGAAAGGAAATCAGAAAACCAGGATCGGCAAGACCAGAATGATTATTTGGGAGTTTTGGGCATTTTCTTCCAGCTGACCAGTGTAGAGCTATCCAGATCAAATAGCAGGAAAATTTTAGAGGGTTTCTTTCCAAACGTTGCCGTACCCTCCCACAGGCAGTCAATGCTGTAATTGTTATCTACGGTATGTTCCTCCCAGTTGCCTTCATATTGGGCCAGGTTGACGATACGGATGTTCTGCTCGCCGGAGGGAACATTGACGGTAAACGTACTACCCGCGGACTCTTTTACTTCCTTGGATTCGCCGGCCAAAGATCCATTGACCCAGACCTGGGTTTTGCAATTGTGGTCATATCCTTCCGTGATTCCCGCAAACTTAAAGGTGGTGACTAAAGAGGATTGGGCGGTGGCTGAAACCGCAAACATTATGAATAAGGCAAACCAGAGAGAAACTTTCATCGGTAGTTGATTTTGTTCGTTTGTGTATGACTCAAAGATAATTGAAATGGGCGATGGCAATAACATATGTGGGTAGATAGGCATTTACCAGGCATGTAGCATTTAGCAGGCATGTAGCATGCTACATGCCTACTAAATGCTACATGCAGATATGAAACAGAATGGGTAAACGCGATTTATTGCGTTTCTAGGGATTGATCAGGCGCTCCAGCAAGCGCTTGGTGGCCAGGATACCATCCTCTTCGCTCAATCGATCGCCTTCGTATTCGATCCCGAGATAACCATGGTAGTTGGATTTTTGAATCAAGGCGATCATCCGTGGAAAATCAATTTTGGTTTCATTGCCGGCATCATCAAAATCATAGGATTTGGCACTGACGGCTTTTGCAAAAGGCAGCATTTCCTCAACACCTTTGTAGCGATCATATTCCCGCAGGCAGGTATTGTGCCCCATCGTACCATCCCCCTGCACAAGACAGAAATTTCCGAAATCGGGAAGGGTACCACAATTGGGCTTGAGGAGATCTTTCATCACGCCGGATAACCACTGTCCATTGGAGCTGTACCCACCATGATTTTCAACAATCACATTTATCCGGAGAGGTTGGGCATATTCTGCGAGACGACCTAATCCATCTACGGCAGCAATATGCAGTGCTTTCGGATCATCAGATGTGCCATAAGCGTTGACCCGCACGGAGCGGCAGCCCAGGACTTTTGCGGCATCTATCCATTTATAATGATTTTCAACCGCAGTTTGTCTCGTTTGATCATTGGGTTCGGCGAGACCACCTTCTCCATCCACCATGATGAGATTCTGGAAGACACCTGCATCACCCGCGCGGGTATTCATCTCCGAGAGATACTTACTGTCATTGGCTTTGTCTTTAAAAAACTGGTTGACATACTCTACCGCATAGATGTCAAATGTTTCTGCGGCTTTTCGGGCAAAGTCAAGGTGATCCAGCGTGTTGCTTCGAAATGCGCGGTGCAAACTCCATTGCGCGAGGGAAATCTTAAACCTGGGCTCAGGATCTTTTGCCCAACCAGTGATTAATTCCGGGGCTCCGGACAACAAAGCAAAACCCATAGTACTCATGGCGCCTGATTTGACAAAGGTTCTTCTTTTCCAATTAGACATGTGCGACAACTTGATGGACAGTCAAGGTAATAAAATACCTGATGTATCCGGAATGGCGAAAGGAGAGAGGGGAATTTCACCGAAGTAACGGATTTGTCCGATAACTGCTAAACAATTCAGCCCGCATCTTCTTTAGGATAGGACAGGCTGCATGCCAAAGTGTTTAAAGCAGGACATTCACCTCCTTTTATAAACCTATGGTTTTGATTTACAGCGTAATTTAGCCGTTTAACCGCAAGATGCATATGGTGTTTAAGCCATCGATTTCCACCGCGTTACTCATGTTGTTGGCCATGACAACCCTGGTGTTTTGTAAGAAAAAGGATATTCCTGGTGCAACCACAGGGCCCGCCGCCGGC
Organism: Saprospiraceae bacterium; assembly: GCA_044227555.1. GTDB lineage: Bacteria > Bacteroidota > Bacteroidia > Chitinophagales > Saprospiraceae > Opimibacter. The sequence goes on from JBGAWQ010000012.1 coordinate 6,801, forward strand.
AATGCTAAGCCGTTGATGGTGCAAACCCTCATTGCCACTCCAAGCGCATTGAGTGCGGATATTGAAGTGCCGGGAACGATCCTCGCCAACGAGTCGACTGAGATTCATCCGGAAGTGGCCGGACGACTGGTGGAGTTGCATATTCAGGAAGGCAGCCAGGTGGCTCAGGGTGCTTTGCTGGCCAAATTGTATGATGGAGACCTGCAGGCCCAGTTACGCAAGCTTGAGGTTCAACTCAAGATAGCGGAGCAAACCGAAAAACGCCAGGCAGAGTTGCTCAAAATTCAGGGGATCAGCCAGCAAGAATATGATTTGAGTTTGCTTCAGGTTCTAAGCCTCAAAGCCGACATGGACATCACGCGGGAAAACATCCGTAAAACGGAAATCAGGGCACCCTATAGCGGCAAACTGGGTTTGAAAAACATCAGCCCCGGTGCCTATATCACTCCTTCTACGATCCTGACGACACTCAGTGAAGTCAATACCGTCAAGGTGCAGTTTAATGTGCCGGAACGATATGGCTCTCAACTCAGGACCGGATCCTTGGTATCCTTTTCGGTGGATGGTTCGAGCAAAGTTTTTTCAGCTTCCATCATAGCGTCAGAAGTCAGTATTGATGAAGCCACCAGGACATTGGCCATACGGGCAAGGGTCAGGGAACATGATGCGGCTTTGATTCCCGGGGTGTTTGCCAAAGTCCGTATCGTCCTGGGTAAAAACCAGGAGGCATTGCTCGTGCCCACCAGCGCGATCATCCCGGTAGGCCGTAAAAAACAACTCTATGTCTATGAAGCAGGCAAAGCAGCTATGCGTGAGGTGACTACCGGGGTAAGGGATAGTACCAATATCCAAATCCTTACGGGCATCAAAGCGGGAGATACAGTGATTACGTCCGCGATCCTGTTTCTGCGACCCGGATTGGAAGTGACGACTCAAAACGCACCACACCAACAATGAATCTATCCGAGCTGAGCCTTCGGCGTCCCGTCCTCGCGATGGTGTGTTCGATCCTGATCCTCATCTTCGGGGCTATTGGGTATTCATTTTTAAGTGTGCGGGAATATCCTGCCATTGATCCCGCGGTCATCAATGTGAAGACCACATATATCGGGGCCAATCCGGATATCATCGAGCAACAGATCACCGAGCCGCTTGAAAAGATCATCAATGGTGTACAAGGTGTCGTCAACATCACCAGCACCAGCACACAAGGTTCCAGTAATATCACTGTTGAGTTTGAACTCGGTGTAGACCTCGAGCGAGCGGCCAATGATGTTCGCGATAAAGTATCCCTTGCTGCCGGCAATCTTCCACAGGATATTGATGCTCCCCCCACGGTAAGCAAGTCGGATTCGGACTCTGATCCCATCGTATTCCTGCAGATTCAGAGCCAGACCAAAAACCTGATGGAACTCACGGACTATGCCGAAAACGTGGTGCAGGAACAATTGCAAACGATTCCCGGTGTCAGTTCGGTCAATGTATTCGGTCGTCGTTATTCCATGCGGCTTTGGATCGATCCGACCCGGCTTGTTGCGCATCAATTGACGATAGGAGATATCAAGGCCGCGCTGGATCGGGAGAATATTGAATTACCCGGTGGTAAAATCAGGGGCAATGAGACCCAACTCATCATCAAGACGTTTGGCAAACTCACGACAGCCAAAAATTTCAACGACCTCATTCTGCGGGAAGACAACAATGGTGTCATTCGCTTTCAGGATGTAGGTTATGCGGAGTTGGCCCCGGAAGTCGAAGAATCATCCTCACGTAAAAACAACATTCCTTCCGTCAGCTTGGGGCTGGTGGCACAGCCGGGCAGCAACCAGATCGAGATCGTGGACGAGATCTATCGTCGTCTCGACAAAATCAAAAAAGACATGCCGGGTGATATTCTGCTCGAAGTAGGATATGACCGCACTACGTTTGTGCGCAAGGCCATCTTTGAAGTCAAGGAGACCCTGATCATCGCCATCTCGCTTGTAGTATTGATCATATTTTTGTTTTTCAGAGAATGGACCATTGCGTTCAGACCATTGATTGACATTCCGGTCTCTTTGCTGGGCGCTTTCTTTATCATGTACATCATGGGCTTCTCCATCAATGTATTGACCTTGCTGGCCATCGTGCTGGCCACAGGTCTCGTGGTGGATGATGGGATTGTCGTGACCGAAAACATCTTCAAGCGGATGGAGCAGGGCATGAACAAATACAAGGCGGCCCTGGAGGGATCGAAAGAAATTTATTTTGCTGTCATTGCCACGTCATTGACCCTCGCCATTGTGTTTTTACCGATCATCTTTTTGGAAGGTTTTGTAGGGAAGCTATTCAGAGAGTTTGGTATTGTGCTGGCTGGTGCCGTGCTTATTTCAGCATTTGTGTCATTGACCCTGACACCGGTGCTCAATATCTTTCTGACCCGTAAAGGGGTGCATCGTCATTCTAAATTTTATAACTGGACCGAACCCTTCTTCGTCGGTCTGGAGCGTATCTACAAGACCAGCTTGCAAGCTTTTATGCGGGTGCGTTGGCTGGCGCTGATCATTGTACTGGCGTGTGCATCAGTGATCTTCTTCCTGGGCAAAAAGATTCCTTCCGAATTGGCCCCCATGGAAGATCGCAACAGGGTACGAGCCAGTATCACCGGGCCTGAAGGCGCAGATTTTGATTTTACGGATGCCGTCACACAGCAAATCACGCAGCAATTGATGGATTCATTTCCGGAGCGTAATATCATTCTTGCCTTTGCGCCTGCATTTTTTGGCAACCAGGGATCTAATGCCTCTTTTATCAGTTTGGGTTTGGTGGAGCCTGAACAACGAGTGCGCTCACAAAATGAGATCGCGCAGAAGATGAGTGGCATGTTTAGAAAATATACCAACGTAAGGGCGTTTGCGATCCAGGAACAAACGATTTCTGTGGGGCTTGGATCAAGAGGATCCTTTCCGGTGCAATATGTACTACAGCACCTCAATTTTGACAAACTCAAAGAGAAGCTTCCCCAGTTTATGGAGGAAGTTCGCAAGAGCCCGGTCTTCCAGGGATTTGATGTCAACCTGAAATTCAATCAACCGGAATTACAGATTACGATCGATCGGTTACGGGCCAATGAACTTGGCGTGTCTGTGTTGGATGTGAACAACACCCTGCAATTGGCCCTCAGCGGTCGCAGGTTTGGTTACTTCATCATGAACGGCAAACAATATCAGGTCATCGCTCAAGTGGACCGGAACGATCGCGATGCGCCGTTGGATTTGAAGTCCTTTTTTGTGAGAAACAATCGTGGCCAGTTGATCCAGCTTGATAATCTGGTTCGTATGGAGGAGACCGCCAACCCACCGACCATCTATCACTTCAATCGTTTTAAGAGTGCTATTGTGCAGGCGGGACTGGCTCCGGGTAAAACGATTGGTGATGGGATTGCCGAAATGGATCGTATTAAGGCCGCGGTGCTGGATGACACGTTTAAAACATCACTTAGCGGCGCGTCCCGTGACTACGCGGAGAGTACTTCCAATATTTCATTTGCCTTCATACTGGCTCTGGTGTTGATCTTCCTGGTGTTGGCCGCGCAGTTTGAAAGTTTTGTGGATCCGATCATTATCATGATTACAGTGCCGCTGGCTCTTGCCGGAGCGGTCCTCAGTATGTGGATGTTTGATCAGACGCTCAATATTTTTTCACAAATCGGGATTATCATGCTTATCGGACTGGTAACCAAAAACGGAATTCTGATTGTGGAATTTGCCAATCAAAAGCGAAGACGCGGTGAAATGAAAATCCCGGCGGCAATAGATGCATCTGTCGCGCGCCTCAGGCCGATCCTGATGACAACCTTGGCCACCACTTTAGGTGCGTTACCTATTGCCCTTGCCGTGGGTTCTGCCGGAACGAGTCGTATTCCATTGGGGATTGTTATTGTCGGCGGGTTGTTGTTTGCCCTGGTCCTCACCCTGTATGTGGTGCCCGCGTTGTATTCATTTCTTTCTTCGAAAAAAAGTATCAGCGCTTTTGAGGCGGCCATTGCCCAACCAGATGATATCTCAAGCCATGAATAATTGGAATATGGCAAAACACAATTGGATAGCTGTTACAGCAGGAATATTTACACGGTACTATAGCAGCAGCAAACGCCTGTCATGGCAAATCATGGTGGCTTTGATAATGTGCTTGCCTCTAACGTCAACAGGTCTTCGTGCACAGCCATTGATGACATTAGAAGATGCCATTGCCATTGCCCTGGAAAACAACTATGATATCCGACTGGCTAAAAGTGATTCTGCTTTACTGGCTTTGGACTATTCCTTTCGAAATGCAGTCTTCCTCCCCAGAATCAATGCTTCTGCAGGCAGCCTGTGGACCAACAATCATCAGAAGCAGGAATTTTCGGATGGAAGTGAACGTCAGGGAGATGTAGCGACCAACAACCTCAACGCATCGGTCAATCTCAACTGGACTTTGTTTGATGGATTGAAAATGTTTGCTCTGCGCGACAAAGCCGAAGAATATATGCGACTGGGAGGGCTCAGCATCAAGAGTCAGGTCGTCAACACGATCGCGGAGGTTATCAACACCTACTACACTATCGTGCGCCAGAAACAACAATTGAAGGCCATCGAAGAACAAATGAGTATCAGCCAGACCCGTGTAGATCTGTCTAAACGAAAATTGGAAGTGGGTCTGGGTACGAAACCGGAATACCTGCAGAGCCAAATAGATCTCAATGCTCAGATCTCTGCTAAACTTCATCAGGAGGTCTATATCCGTGAATTGAAGCAGATCCTTAACCAACGAATCAATCCCTCGGGGGCAGGACAAGACAACCCGATGCCGGTTGACTATGAAGTGGTGGATTCCATCCCAATTCATTTCGAAATCACGCTCGAAGAAATTCAGGATCGGTTTGAAGACAGCAGTCCTGACTTGCAGTTGAGCAGAAAGAATCTGGATATCGCCGGATTATCGCTTAAGGAAATCAAGGCCGAGCGATATCCGGTCATTCAATTTAATTCGGCCTATAATTTTTCAAAAACCAACAATAATGTGGCCCTCAACCCCGCGCTGCCGTTGTTTAATCAAATCAATGGGCTCAACTATGGATTTTCGGCGACCATTCCGATCGTCAACTATCGCAACACGGATCGCCTTATCCGTCAGGCCGAGCTCAATATTGATTATCTCAATCTCCTCTACGCAAGTGAAAAATCAGACCTGCAGCTGAAGGTCAACAACGCCTATCAACTCTTCAAACTTCAGCAGGAATCCCTGGCTTTGGAGGAGGACAATATCAAGCTTGCCCGCGAGAACGTCAACATTACCCTGGAGACCTATCGACTCGGATCGACCACGTTCATTCAATTGCGGGAAGCTGAAAAAAGTCTAGAAGATGCTTATGACCGATTGATTGCTGCGCGCTACAATGCCAAGGTGGCGGAGACTGAGTTGTTGCGGTTGAAAGGGGATTTGGTGAAATAAGGAAGCAACAGGGTTACTTCCTCTTTGAGTTTGATATTTCTTCACGAGAGGATTTGTTACTTTTTTCATTGCCAAAAAAGTAACCAAAAACGCTAGCGCCTCAAAAAACCTTTAGAGCAGTTCCTGCTCTTTTTATGCATTTCTATTGATTAGGGATTGGAATTAAATTGTGGAAAGATGTGGGGTGAACTAGTCAAAAAAACTAGGCTTCTGGCCTATGGCGAGTATTAGTCCCCACATCCAACCACAGTTGCTTAGGCCCAGTTAGAATCATAAGCTTGTCGGCTAAATAAAGGTTTTAGGCTACAGCAACGTATTTCAATAATTTCTAAATGTAAAACTATGGAAAATGTCTTACAATTTGTTGGAGCTGACCTCTCCAAACGGACGATCGACCTGGTCCTGCATTCGAGCAAGCATCATCTCTGTATTGAGAACAACACTGGTGGTTTTAAAAAAATGGTTTCTTGGTTTAAGCAATTCCATCTGAATCAATCAGAGTGCATCATTGTTATGGAGCATACTGGTCTTTATAGCTATTGCTTTGAGAAATTTCTATTTAAAAAGGCAATTAGGTTTTCTAAGGTAAACTCAGTTGATATCAAATATACGATTGGAGTGACCCGAGGAAAATCAGATAAGGTGGATGCGGCGAGAATCGCACGATATGGAGCTGAAAAGCCTGAACGTTTGAAAATTCAAACCCAAATTTCAAAAGCGCTGGAAAGCCTGAAAATGCTGAATACGTCCAGAGAAAAACTTGTCAGAACGCGTGCAGGATTAAAGGCCAGCGTAGAGGAGTTTCGTAACATTGGAATGAGTGATCGTGAGCCAGCCCTTCGTGCACAACTCAAAATTATCAGAAGCCTGGATAACGAAATCAAAACCTTGGATGGTCAAATACAGACAACTATTAAACAAGAGAGGGAATTGAGTAAAAACTATGATTTGATCACAAGTATAAAAGGTATTGGCCCAGTGGTCGCTACAAACACACTTATTAAGACTGGAAACTTCACACGGTTCAGCAATGGACGAAAATTTGCGTGTTACTGTGGAATAGCGCCATTTGAACATACATCAGGCTCTAGCATCAAGGGTAAAACCAGAATTAATCACATGGCGGATAAGGATATGAAGTGCCTATTAGATCTGGCGGCTAAAACAGCAATACAATGCGAACCCGAAATCAAGGCTTTTTATGAAAAAAGAATTTCATTAGGGAAATCCAAAATGAGTACCATCAATATCGTCCGAAATAAATTAGTAGGGCGAATGTTTGCCGTTGTGAAGCGTCAAACACCCTATAAATCAATTAGTTTCGAAGCCGCTTGAAACAAAATTTGGAAAATACAGGAACTTAGAATACTCGCTTTTAGGTTAGTTCGATCGCATGGCCTCCTGACAAGCTTTCACGCTTCTTTGTGTTTCACACTTTCCTTTTTTATGGCCATAAAAAAGGACCTCCGGTCGGCTCGGTCAGTTTTGAGGCGCAAGGTCTGGCTGCCCGAAATGGTTTGTTTTGAAATTTCTCAATGGTTATGAGGTGCGGATAGGCCTTGGATTCCCATGAGAGAGGAATAGGGAGGCGAGAAACAGGGGTAGGGGCTGCGCTGATCATGACCGCGAAAGCAAGGATTACAATGGAAAATTGTACTTTTTCCACTCAAACAAACAATCACTTCCTTATGGCTCTTCGCCCGATCTCATTTATATGGATACTTGCATCCATCCTTGTTATGGCTTCCTGCCAGCAGACCAAAACGATGCCTGAAGGAGAAGGCACATCATCGTCCGGTTTTGATAGCACCTTGCTCCGGAAATACATCACAGTCAAGCTGACCGCAGATCTCAGTGGACTGACAGAAAAAGAGAAGCAAATGATTCCCTTGTTGATCCGTGTGGCTGAGATTTCCGACAAGATGTATTGGTATGAGGCCTATGGGCAAAAGGACTCGTTACTGGCCGGCATTCAGGACGACAATGCCAGGAAATATGTAGAGATCAATTACGGGCCCTGGGACCGGCTCAATGGAGACACCGCTTTTCTGGAGGGATTCGGGGCCAAGCCAGCAGGAGCAAATTATTATCCAAAGGATATGACCAAAGAGGAGTTTGAAGCTGCGGATCTTGCGGATAAAAAATCACAGTACACGTTTTTAAGGAGAGATGATCAGGGTAAATTGATCACCATTCCATATCACAAACAGTTTGCCGCTGAGGTAGCCGAAATAGCTTCGTTGTTGAAACAAGCCGCGGATCTCACCGACCATCCTGAGCTTAAGAAATATCTGACCCTTCGGGCCGAAGCCTTTCTGACGGATGAATATTATGCCAGCGATATCGCCTGGATGGACATGAAGACCAATCCGATTGATATCATCACAGGACCGATCGAAACCTATGAAGATGGTTTGTTTGGTTACAAAGCATCACATGAAACGTATGTGCTGATCAAGGATAAAGCCTGGAGCCAGCGCCTGGAACGATATGCCGCCATGCTGCCGGGACTGCAACAAGGATTGCCGGTCAATGAAAAATACAAAAAGGAAAAGCCGGGTTCGGACAGCCAATTGGCAGCCTTTGATGTAGTGTATTATGCCGGGGACTGCAATGCGGGTGGCAAAACCATCGCGGTCAATCTGCCAAACGATGAGAAGGTACAATTAGAGAAAGGTACCCGCAGATCACAATTGAAAAATGCCATGCAGGCTAAGTTTGATCAAATCCTGATCCCGATTGCCAACGAACTCATTGATTCCGCGCAGCGACAGTACATCAACTTCGATGCGTTTTTTGCCAACACCATGTTTCACGAAGTGGCGCATGGATTGGGCATCAAGAATACAATTAATGGCAAGGGAACCGTACGGGAGGCCCTGAAAGAAAATGCTTCTGCCCTGGAGGAAGGGAAGGCAGATATTCTCGGATTGTATATGGTCACCAAACTCCATGAACGGGGTGAACTTAAGGGCGATATCAAAGAATACTACACCACCTTTATGGCCAGCATCTTTCGGTCAGTTCGATTTGGCGCATCCAGCGCGCATGGGGTGGCCAATATGATCCGCTTTACATTTTTCAAAGAGATGGGTGCCTTTGAGCGAGATGCTGCAACGAATACCTACAAAATCAATTTTGATAAAATGCAGACGGCCATGAATGCTTTGTCGGAAAAAATACTGACCCTGCAGGGAGATGGCGACTACGACGGTGTAACTGCACTCGTCAAGGAAATGGCGGTCATCCAGCCTGAATTACAAGCCGATCTTGACCGGTTGAAAGCAAAGGGGATTCCGGTGGATATTGTGTTCGAGCAAGGGGTAAAAGAGTTGGGAATTACGAATTAGGAATAGGGAATGGAGAATTAGGAATGTAATGTCAAGAGGGAGAGTAGACTTTACATCAATAAAGAATAGCCAATATCCAATAGCCAAGGAGAAGTTTGATAGAGGGATGCGCCAAGACCCCTGGAAGGGTCGAATAAAAGTCATGGTCATCGAGAAATGGTCAGGAAACTTCGGGTAAGCAGAAAGAAGTAAAAACATAAGGAAGGGAAGGTGACATCTATAAAGAGGTATACGCAAGCACTTCTGCTGATCATGTTGAACTGCTGTATGCAAGGAGCCTATGGGCAGACGCCGGGACTGACGATTGAATTTTTTTCCGCTGAACATGGGTTGCCGCATAAGCAATTGTATGATATCACGCAGGATGATCAGGGCTATATGTGGATTGCGACCCATAATGGTCTGGCGCGATACGACGGATATACATTTTCTGATTTTACATACCGGATCACCGGGGATGCTCAACTCAAGGGACTGCCAATCTATACAGTAGAAAAGGATAAATCGGGAAACATCTGGATTGGCTATAGAGAAGGACTAGCCGTCATGGATCCGGCAACCGGCGCCGTAGTGCATAAAGATCTTGGCCGGTCCGAATTTGCCCCGGAACCGGTATACCAGCTTTTTTTTGACGGCGGAGACCGTGTGGTGCTGGTGTTAGGCAATGGATTGGTACTTTGCTTTGATGCCAATTGGATACAACAATTTTCTTACCGGTTTTCTATTAAAGCACCGGACTATGAAATCAATCTTCCTTATGTCACACAAGACAAAGATCATTCGTTGTGGCTAGCCACATATTACAATGGGATTGACCATATAGATTCGCATGGCAGGTTTATCGAGCATTTTCGTCCTCCGGAGGATGAGCATGCTCCGGTGACTTTACACAAGATTACTACGGCAGACGATATTGAATATCAGTTTCCGCTTGGTAAACGGTATGTCGATACCATGCAACATAAAAACGCCTCGTTGTATCCTTATGTTGAAAGCATCACCAGCGCATACCGATGCCCCACAGAGGTGTTGGATTTAAATGGAAACACCTGGGAGGTTGGTGAGGACAGCATCACTATGCATGATCCTGTCACATCAAGAAAACTTACTTTTTCCTTGCCTTATAAGAAAGAGTACCAGCTGGATATCCCCACACAGACTTTTTATATCAGCAAGGACAATACCCTTTGGGCGACCAACCGGAAAGGCCTGTTTAAAATCAATTATAAACGGAGCATTTTCACCAACTATCTCAATCAGGACCAACAGTTTCCCTCCGATCAGGGGATCAGTATGCGTGGTATCGTGGAGGACGAAGAAGGAATTATTTGGGCCGGCATGTATCCATTTTATCCGAAAGGGTCTCAGCAACTATGCAATCTTATTCAGATCAATCCCCGGACTCATGAAACCATGCCTGTCTTTCTAAAAAATGAAGATGGCAGCCCCTTTTATCCCGGAGCCGCACCCCAATATAAGATGATCGTCAAAGGACATGAACTCTGGGCGACCTCCGGAACCAGTTACTTAAGCCGGATTGATATGCAGACCCGCAAGGTCGATAAATATAGTATGTCCAAACCTGGCCTGGGCATCACCACCGGGATGTACTATATCAATGATTCGACTATCTTTTTTTCTACACCTGCGGCGATCGCCAGGCTCAACCCTATGCTTTCCGATAGTGCGCAGGCAACATTCATTTTTAAAACCGGGAGCCGGGAAAATTTTGAGGGCGTAAATAATTTTTTTGATGCGGGTAATGACCTGATCTGGGTAGCGGCCAATACAGGGTTGTTTCTTATGGACCACGCCGGCGAAATCGTCAAAACCTATTCGGATACCCGGAATTCAAGAATCATGCTTCCGGCACTCGATATCAATTATGTATATCCCGAAGCCGCAGATAAGATCTGGCTCGGCACGCGGCATGGGCTCATTCAACTGGATACCCTGCACCAACGCTGCAGGTTGTTTACGACAAAGGATGGCCTGCCTAATAACAACATCGTGGGTATCCTTCCGGACGAATTCGGATATCTGTGGCTCAGCACAGACAACGGACTGTGCCGCTTTCATCCTGCTGACAACAGTTTTATAAGTTACTATGTACAGGACGAATTGCCGCATAATGAATTTAACCGCCTGGCCGCCCTCAAGGCTTCGGATGGTCGACTCTATTTTGGAGGGTTAAACGGGCTGACCGCGTTTTATCCCAAAGATGTGGATACCAGTCTCAATCATCTTCAACCCATCCTGATCAGTTATTCCATGTTTAGGGGTGATAAGGATAGTATCTATACCTATGACGGTTCGCTGGTAAATCAAAATCCAATTGTCTTTACCCACAAAGACCAACTCTTCAACTTCAGATTTATGCTCCCGGCATATCGCGAACCGGGCAAGAACAGGTTCCTCTATAAACTTCAGGGATGGGACAAAGAATGGCAGAATTCCGGTCAGTCGAATGTCATCAGCTACAGCTACCTGCCGCCGGGAGAATACGAGTTGCGGGTCAAGGGTGCCCCATCGGGAGATACATGGAGCCGTCGTGAATACCGGCTACAGATCATTGTCCTACAGGCATGGTATAAAACCTGGTGGAGCATTACGCTTGCCGCGATGGCTTTAGGTGGGATTTTTTATGCCATGTACCGATACCGGCTCAACCAGGTGTTGCATGTGCAACAGATCCGCAATAAGATTTCCGCGGACCTGCACGATGAATTGGGCAGTGTACTGACTCAAATTTCATTGCAAAGTGACATGGTGAGCAGGGACATCTATACGGAGGAAGAAAAACAACAGGAACTCCAGAATATTCGAAATACAAGCCGCGAAGCTATCCTGGCGATGAGTGATATTGTGTGGAGTGTCAGTGCCGGTCACGACAAAGCATCCAGCCTGATCGACCGGATGAAGGACCACGCTGACCTGATGCTTCAGCCCATGGACATCGTCCCCGAGTTTATAATTTCAGGTATCCGCGAAGATCGTGTGATAGACAATCAGCTGCGCCAGGAATTGTTCCTGATCTTTAAGGAAGCCATCCACAACATTGTCAAGCACAGTAGTCCTACGTATGTGAAAATTGATATGCATAATGAGAACGGTATGTTTGAGCTCAAAGTCAAAAACGATATAAACACCCCCAGGGAAAGGCAAGCGATCGGAGGTCAAGGGTTGAAGAATATGGAACGAAGGGCAGAAGCCATTGGAGGGGTTTTGGAAATTGAAGCGGGAGAGAATTCGTATACGGTGATTTTGAAAAGAAAAGAGATATAAATGAAAAGAGAAAAGTGAAGAGTGAAAAAAGCTGGAGCATAGCGGAGACCCCGACCGCGATGCGGGAAGGAATGAAATTTTGCAATCATGTAGGGACAATTCGTGAATTGTCCATGGCATACAAGGAATTCGGAATTTGTAAGGTTGTTGTCTGGAAGGAATTCATTTAAAATGGTCGGATATCATATGCGGATGGTCCAGGTAAAACGTGGAAAACGAGGTGTGAGAAGTGTGATACGTACCAAACACGGAGATTTTCACACTAAGATGTGATATAGTGAATCCGGACGGGGAATGATCTTTGATTGAATTTAACCATCGGCCCCGGAGGGGTATCCTATTATTCAATATGTATAGAAAGCAAATCTTTTCTGTTTTTCCTTCTAAAGCAGGATGTTTTATGTTTATTCCTAACCATTCCAGGTGGGGTGTTGAAATACCTGCTCCATGGATTAATATTGTACGATGATCAGGATCGCTATTATCGAGGATGTATTGGCTATACGGAGGAGCATCACCGCTTTCCTCAATGCCGAGCCTGATTGTGAGGTGGTGGCATCATGTGAATCCGTGGAAGAATTCCTGGCCCTGGACTCCGCAGAGACAAAGGTAGACGTCATCCTTTCGGATATCGGATTACCGGGTATGAATGGAATTGAAGGCATCAAACTTTTCAAAAAGAAATATCCGGAGACCGAAATCATCATGCTTACGGTTTTTCAGGATGAAGACCACATCTACAAGGCGCTTTGTGCCGGTGCCACGGGATACCTGCTCAAGAGCACTCCATTACCACAGATCAAGGATAGCATCATGAAAATTGCGGTTGGGGAAGTACCAATGAGCAAGGCTGTGGCCCGAAAGGTACTGGAGCATTTCAATCCCAAACGTACCTATGCTACAAAGTTGGATGAACTGACGGCCCGCGAAAATCAAGTCTTGCAAGCCATGGTAGAGGGCCTCAGCTACAAGTTGATTGCCAGCCGACTGGATACCAGCCTGGACACGGTGAGGACACAGGTCAAGAGCATCTATCGTAAACTGCACGTCAACTCCAAGGGCGAAGCGATAAGCATTGCGATACATAATAAGCTTCAGTAGTGAGGGGTGAAAGGTGAGTGGTGAGTAGTGAGTAGTGAGTAGTGAGTGGTGAGGGGTGAGACGTGATGTTGGAGTTGTACAAGTCAGCTAATTGCTTTTGTGGATAAACATTTTCACCCGAAGATGTGATTTCCCGCGTCCAATGCCGGGGCGAATTTTACAAGGTGAAAGCCTGTGCCATGAAATCAAATCCTTTTCTTCTTGCCGCCCTTCTATTCTTATGCTGTGTCACAGGACTGAAGTCGCAAAGTGTGGGTATAGGGACGTCAACCCCGGATACAAGCGCCCTGCTGGATATCGCGAGCACAGACAAAGGGATATTGATCCCCCGCATGACGACGGTCCAGCGTAACGCCATTGCTGTTCCTGCGGCTGCTCTGATGGTGTATGATTCAGACCTGATGGGGTTCTGGTATTACAACGGGACGGCGTGGCAATCGGTCAGCGGCCCGGATGATATGTGGAAGATGAGTGGCAATGCCGGGACTAACTCCACGCATTTCCTGGGCACGATGGATGACCAGCCGATGCGGTTCCGGCTTAACAATTTCAAGGCAGGCACATGGGATGAGGCCAACCGGAATTACAGTATCGGGGTCGGGGCGCTTGACAGTATCACTACTGGAAAGGGCAATATTGCGATCGGGGCGACAGCCTTATTCAGAAACAAGACGCAGAATGATCTGGTCTCCATTGGGGACTCAAGCCTGCTTGTGAATACAACAGGCACTCAGAATACGGCTGTGGGCAGCAAGACCCTTCGCGCTAACACCACCGGATCGAGGAATACTGCCCATGGGTTAAGTGCACTTGGCAGCAACACGACGGGCTCCGGGAATACCGCAATAGGCAACAATGCCCTTAGGATCAATACAACGTCAAATGACCTTGTGGCTGTCGGCGATTCCAGCTTGTATAGTAACACGACAGGCTCATTCAATACAGCTATAGGAAGTAAATCATTACGGAAGAATACGCTTGGCAATTACAATCTTGCCAGTGGTTATATGGCGTTATACTCCAATACCACCGGATTGGGTAATGTGGCCAATGGTTATCAATCTTTATATTCCAATAGAACTGGAGGGTACAATGTGGCGAATGGTTATCAATCTTTATATTCCAATACCAACGCAGGAGGTAATGTAGCCAATGGTTATCGGGCATTATATTCGAATACCTCCGGGTATTCTAATGTGGCGAATGGTTATCACTCTTTATATTCCAATACCATCGGAGTGCTTAATGTGGCAAATGGGGCTTATGCATTATACAACAATTCGACGGGTTCGGGAAATGTCGCCATAGGCAACAATGCCCTTCGTTTCAATACCACTTCAAACATTTTGGTAGCCGTAGGAGATTCCAGCCTATATGCCAATACCACCGGATCGCAAAATACAGCCATTGGTAGCAAAGCCCTAAGATCTAATACTACCGGTTCGAGGAATACCGCGACCGGCTTCCAGGCTTTATCCAATAACACCGGCTCGGGCAATACCGCAGTAGGTAACAATGCGCTTAGACTAACTACTTCCAGCTATGGTCTCGTTGCAGTTGGAGATTCCAGTTTGTATAGCAACACGCTTGGTTTTGAAAACACTGCTGTTGGTAGCAACGCCTTGAAAAGAAACACGAGCGGCAAGCAAAATGTGGCAAACGGAGCTTTTGCCTTGTATCACAATACGACCGGTGAACTAAACATGGCCAATGGAGCTTTTGCCTTGTATCACAATACGACCGGCAATCAAAATACGGCCAGTGGGGCAGGTGCGATGTATTACAATACGACCGGTGAAATAAATATGGCCAACGGGACAGGTGCGATGTATTTTAATACGACCGGCAATCACAATACAGCCAATGGGAATTTTACGTTGGCCTATAATGAGACCGGCTCGTTCAATGTGGCCAATGGGAATTATGCATTATATTCCAATAGGACCGGTGAAAGAAATCTGGCTAATGGATATGAAGCATTATTCAATAGTACAACCGGCTCGTTCAATGTGGCCTGCGGATTTGAAGCGTTACATGCTAATACGACCGGCTCGTTCAATGTAGCCATTGGAAATGGAGCGCTAAACAGTAATACAGTTGGAAATGAAAACTCTGTCTTTGGATTTGAAGCAGATGTTTCGACAATCAACCTGGTTAATGCTACCGCTATTGGAGCCAGAGCCATGGCTGGTGATAGTAATTGCCTTGTCCTTGGGAGTATCGATGGGATCAATGGCGCTACCGAATCTGTAAATGTAGGTATTGGCACCACGATCCCCAAAACCCGGCTGCATATCGTAGGAGGCAGTGACGCCAGCTACACTTCAACATCCGGTTACCTGGTTACAGGAGACGTTGCCACATCCAATATTATAATGGATGACAATGAGATCATGGCTCGAAATAACGGCGCTTCCGCTCCACTCTATCTGCAAACCAGTGGAGGAGACCTCAAAATAGGATCCGGAACGCCCAGCTATAAACTGGAGGTGGGTTCAAGTGAAGCTGCCAAAACCGGAGGAGGCATGTGGATCGCCGCATCCGATGAGCGACTGAAAAAGAATATCCGCGACTTTGAAGACGGTCTCGATGTGGTCAAGCAGATCCGGCCTGTACAATTCAGCTACAATGGCCAGGGAGGCATAGCGGATGATACCTCTACCTTCGTTGGGATCATCGCCCAGGAATTGAAACCGGTGGCCCCGTATATGATCGGAGCGTTTACCTATACTGCACCGGATGGACAAAAAGAAAACTACATGGACTATGACGGTACGGCGATGACGTATATCCTCATCAATGCGGTCAAGGAACAACAGGCTATTATCGATCAATTAAAGGCCCAACACCAGAATGAATTAGACGCCCTCAATGCAAAACTGGACGCCCTCACGCAACTGGTGCTGGCGCAGCAGGGGAATTGAAAATGAAGAGAGGGAACAGGGTACAGGGATGTTTCTGTCATCTAAATTGATGACTCACTGCTCACATTTTCACCCGAAGATGTGATTTTGCAGGTCGTCTGAAGAGCGCAGTTTTACAGGGTGAAAACTTGTGCCATGAAATCAAATCCTTTTCTTCTTGTCGCCCTACTTTTCTTAGGCTGTGTTGCAGGTCTGAGGTCCCAAAGCGTGGGTATAGGGACGTCAACCCCTGATACAAGCGCCCTGCTGGACATCGCGAGCACAGATAAAGGCATCCTGATCCCGAGGATGACGACTATGCAGCGTAATGCTATCGCCTCCCCCGCTACCGGGTTGATGGTCTATGATACCAACCTGATGGGTTTCTGGTATTACAATGGGACTGCATGGCAGCCAGTGGGTGGACCGGATGATACTTGGAAAATGTATGGCAATACCGGGACCAATTCAACCCACTTTCTGGGCACCACAGATGATCAGCCTATGCGATTCAGGCTGGACAGCCTTAAATCAGGCACCTGGGATGGGGCCAACCGGAATTACAGTATCGGGGTCGGGGCGCTGGACAGTATTACGACAGGTAAAGGAAATATCGCTTTCGGGGCAAAGTCACTGTATCGGAATAAAACCACAAATCTCCTTGTAGCGGTTGGAGACTCCAGTCTGTATGGCAATACGACCGGGATTAATAATACAGCCTTAGGAAGCAAAGCCCTTCGAACCAACTCGACCGGGGAGAAAAATACAGCGCTTGGACATTCCGCCTTACTCTTGAATACCACCTCCTCCCGTAATACAGCCATCGGAAATGGGGCCATGCAAACCAACACCACCCCCGGATCTGACAATGTGGCGGTGGGCCATGAAAGCATGTACAACGCCCCCAGCAGTGGACTTAATACTGCTGTCGGTACGGAGAGCCTTCGCAATGGTAGCGGTAGCTGGCAAAATGTAGCCATTGGATATAGAGCGCTCGTCAATTGCTCGACCGGAGATAATAACGTTGCAGTAGGATATGAAGCCCTTACAACTACGATTAATGATGGCAACAATACGGCCATAGGATCACAGAGCATGACAAACAATGCATCCGGGAATAGTAATGTAGCTATTGGTTCCGGGAGCCTCTTTTCGAATACCAACGGCAATATGAATACAGCAATCGGGCGCAGCGCTTTGAAGAGCAATACTTTAGCAAACAACCTGGTAGCGGTTGGAGACTCCAGTCTGCTCGCCAATACCACAGGTGCACAAAACACAGCTGTTGGAAGTAAAGCGCTTCGCTCAAACACCACCGGCGCATGGAATACAGCACATGGGTTTCAGGCCCTTTTCAGTAACACAGGCTCAGGTAATACCGCCGTTGGGAATGCAGCTTTGCGCAGCAATACTACTGCCAATAACCTCGTAGCGGTTGGAGACTCCAGTTTGTATAGCAATACGACCGGGGAGAAAAATACAGCGCTTGGAAATTCCGCCTTACTCTTTAACACCACCTCCTCCCGCAATACAGCCATCGGAAATGGGGCCATGCAATCCAACACCACGCCTGGATCGGACAATGTGGCGGTGGGCCATGAAAGCATGTATAACGCCCCCGCCAGTGGATATAATACTGCTGTCGGTACGGAGAGCCTTCGCAATGGTAGCGGTAGCTATTACAATGTAGCCTTTGGATATAGGGCGCTCGTCAATTGCTCGACCGGAGATAATAACGTTGCCGTAGGATATGAAGCTCTTAAAGCGTCCACTAATGATAGCTACAATACGGCCATAGGATCGCAGAGCATGACAAACAATGGATCCGGGAATAATAATGTAGCTATGGGGGCAGGGAGTCTCTTTTCGAATACCTTAGGTGGCAAGAATACAGCTATCGGGCGTAGCGCTTTGTACAGCAATATTTCAGCAAACAACCTGGTAGCGGTTGGAGACTCTACTCTATTTGCAAATACCACTGGTATGCAAAACACGGCTGTGGGAAGCAAAGCGCTGCGTTCAAACACCACCGGCGCAAGGAATACTGCGCATGGATTCCAAGCCCTTTTAAGCAATACCGGTTCGGGCAATACCGCAGTAGGTAACAATGCGCTTCGACTAAACACTGCCGCCGACAATCTTGTGGCTGTAGGAGATTCCAGTTTGTATACTAACACCACCGGAGTTCAAAATACCGCAGTAGGTAGTAAAGCGTTGCGATCCAATTCCTCCGGCTCGAGGAATACCGCAAACGGGTTTCAAGCATTATCGAGTAACACTGGTTCGGGCAATACCGCAGTAGGTAACAATGCGCTTCGACTAAACACTTCAGGCGACAATCTTGTGGCTGTAGGAGATTCCAGTTTGTATACCAATACCACCGGAGTTCAAAATACCGCATTAGGTAGTAAAGCGCTGCGATCCAATTCCTCCGGCTCGAGGAATACCGCGAACGGCTTCCAGGCTTTATCCAATAACACGGGATCGGGCAATACCGCCATAGGCAATAATGCGCTTCGACTAAACACTTCAGGTGACAATCTCGTTGCCGTAGGAGATTCCAGTTTGTTTACCAACACCACCGGAGTTCAAAACACGGCATTAGGAAGTAAGGCGCTGCGATCCAATACCACCGGCTCGAGGAATACCGCGAATGGCTTCCAGGCCTTATCCAATAACACCGGCTCGGGCAATACCGCCGCAGGCAATAACTCGCTTCGGCTAAATACCTCTGGCGACAATCTCGTTGCCGTAGGAGATTCCAGTTTGTATAGCAACACTACAGGCGTACAAAACACCGCGATAGGAAGCCAAGCCTTGAGAAGAAACACGATTGGCGGGGTTAATGTGGCTAATGGGTTTCGAGCGATGTACTCTAATACGACCGGTGATGTGAATGTGGCCAATGGTGCAAATGCGTTGCACTATAATACAACTGGCTCTTATAATGTGGCGAATGGTGCTTTTGCGTTATACAGCAGTTCGACCGGCTCTTATAATGTGGCTAATGGGTATCAAGCGTTATACGCTAATACGACCGGCTATGAAAATGTGGCCAGTGGGGCTTATGCGATGAAAGTCAATACGACCGGCTATGAAAATGTGGCCAGTGGGTATCAATCGTTATACTCTAATACGGGCGGCTGGGCTAATGTGGCCAATGGAAAGTGGGCCTTATACGCTAATACGACCGGCTATCAAAATGTGGCCAATGGAAAGTGGGCCTTATACGCTAATACGACCGGCTATAATAATGTGGCCAATGGGGTTGGGGCTTTAAAAAATAATTCTTCCGGCAATCAAAATGCGGCCCATGGGTATAATGCATTATACAACAATTCTTCCGGCTATCAAAATGTGGCCAATGGATCTTCTGCGATGTATTATAATACGACCGGTTGGAATAATGCAGCCAATGGGGCTAGTGCATTATTTTATAATTCGACCGGCGTGGACAATGCAGCCAATGGAGCAAGAGCGATGTACTATAATACGACCGGTGCGAACAATGCAGCCCATGGGGCTAATGCGCTATTAGCCAACACAACAGGATCATACAACGCTGCCTTTGGATATGAAGCAGATGTAGCTACGGGCAATCTTATCAATGCAACCGCTATTGGGTCAAGAGCCATGGTTGGCGACAGTAATTGCCTGGTCCTTGGGAGCATCAGTGGGGTAAATGGCGCTACAGAATCTGTAAATGTGGGCATTGGCACCACGACCCCCAAAACCCGGCTGCATATTGTCGGAGGCAGTGACGCCAGCTACACTGCCACATCCGGTTACCTGGTTACAGGAGATGTGGCGAGCTCCAATATTGTCATGGATGACAATGAGATCATGGCCCGGAACAACGGAGCAGCAGCACCGCTCTATCTGCAGGTCAGCGGAGGAGACCTCAAAATAGGATCCGGAGCGCCCAGTTATAAACTGGATGTTGGTTCAAGCGAAGCTGCTAAAACCGGGGGCGGCATGTGGATCGCCACATCTGATGAACGACTGAAAAAAAATATCCGCGACTTTAAAGACGGTCTCGATGTGGTCAAGCAGATCCGGCCGGTACAATTCAGTTACAATGGGCAGGGAGGCATAGCGGATGATACATCAACCTTTGTAGGCATCATCGCCCAGGAATTGAAACCCGTAGCCCCGTATATGATCGGTGAGTTTACCTATACGGCACCTGATGGACAAAAAGAAAACTACATGGACTATGATGGTACGGCGATGACCTACATCCTGATCAATGCGGTCAAGGAGCAGCAGGAAGAGATCGAAGTGTTGAAGCAACAGGTGGAAGCGCTGAAGCAGCTGGTGCTCGAGAAGAAGGCAGATGGAAATGAAAAGTGAAGAGTGAAGAGTGAAAAAAGATTTGTCAGGAAACGGCAAAAGCATTACTCCAACAAGGAATAGCCAGCAAGGAAGTAGTATACAGAAGAAAATAGTTTTTGATCAATGGATACAACAGCCTCATTGCCCCATAGGGGCTACAGGTCGGTAGCTGTCGGGCAAAGCATAATCCCTGGATTCAATAAGGAATAGCCAATAACCAATAGCGAAGTCGAAGGGGATGCAAAAAAATGACAACCTTAGGTTTGCTATTCACATAAAAACGATCTGATGTGACCAAGATACAGGTCGGGTTGTTCGCGATAGATGGCATGGCCGGCATCCGGGACAATCTCCACTTTCGTGTTTTTAAAATACGTGTAGTATTCAACGATATATCCCCATTTGATCCCGTCACATTGTCCCCTGAGGATCAGTATTGGTGCAGTGCAATCGCTGAGCCTGGGCCGCGGGTCTGGAAGCTGATCAAAGCTCTGAACGGTTTTGATCATCCCATAATAACCGGCTCCAACGTCTACCGGACCGATTAAGGAGCTATCACATAGTGTGGATTTACTCATCTCGTGATTGAGCACGGCAACAAACTGATCCATTTCTTTGTCAGATGCCAGTTTCCAATTAAAAGCCCTTGCCAGAAATTCCACCACCCTCGCCCGGGTATGGTAGATTTTTTCCCGTCCTTGTTTGTTGGTGAAAGTTGGATTTCTAAGATGCAGGGCCTCCGGCGCTTTGATTCTTTCCACCTTTTTATGAACAGGCATGATGGGTCCCGGACTGGTGAATATTGCTTTTTCCACCAACTCCTGATGGTCTGCCATGAACAAGGTCGCGAGGACAGCGCCCCACGATTGCCCTATGAGAATTACTTTTTCGGCTCCAATTTTTTTGATAATTGCCAACAAATCATCTACATGCCTTGAAGCGGTATATTCCTCTATATTCTCCAGCCTTTCGGACCAACCACAACCGACCTGATCGTAGAGGTATACATCAAATCCATCTTCTGACAGGGCGGACAGGATATTGATATTGCTGTCGTATATGGGTCCTCCAGGGCCTCCGTGCAAATAGATCACGGGATGAGGTTGCTTTTCCCCTTTCGCGGATAAGTGAGTATAACCGATTCTGGAGCCGGTAGATAATTCCCAATATTGAGTATTGCCTCTTTCTATAGCTACAGGTACAGGATAAGACCGTGGTACGAAAATCAATAGTAGCAGAAAAGCGATCGCCGCAATCATGGAAATAGTAAAGCCCTTTATGATCTTTTTCTGCATTAAACCAGGTACAGCGGATTCTACAACACCAAATGTGATAAAATCACATAATGAATGGGAATGACAGTCAGGTTAATATATCCCTACAACGGATGTAAACAAACGTTTAGTACGAGTACTATTTGAGTGTATATCTCACGCCAAGGTAGAATTCCCTTCCCTTGGTAGGCCCCCACACGGATGACGTGTCAAAGTATGGACCAAACGGATCCTGCCAGCTGATGATCGGTTGCAACTGGCGGAAATCAAAGATATTCTCACAACCGGCATAGACTTCAATTGCCCCAAAGGTGTAGGTGAATTGTCCGCTGACGACAGTATAAGGTTCAGAATAATCCGGCCGCTGGTATTCTTCAGGATTGGATTTTGTATCCGGCAGCCGCTGCTCGCCATACCAATGCAGGTTCATATCAAAGTGAAAGGTATTGGTTACCGGCGCATAGCTCAACGTCGTCAGCACCTTGTGTTTTGGATTGAAGGGTAACAGTTCTTTTGTTTCCCCAATCTCCCGGTAGACATCCAGGTAGGTGTATCCCGTTTTCAGTTCAAAGCGTTTCCATAGTTTCATATATACTTCGGCCTGGAACCCATTGCTTACACTGGTGCCGGTAAAATTCTGGACAATGGCCTTTGTGGGATCAGAATCATAATCCGGGAATATCTGGTTTTGAAAACCCGTATGGTAATAATCGAGGCTCAGAAAACCGGATAATAAAGCATCATCCGTTTCAAATTTCTGCACGAGGTTGATCCCATAGTTCACCGCCTTTTCCGGTTCAAGCTCTTCAGCGAAAAGGATATCTCTCGAACTGGCCAATAAGCCGATATTTTCACTGAATAGGTTTACGGTGCGCCAGCCGGTGCCAATATTAGCGCGCACAATGGTTTTCGGGGCGAGATCGTATTTGATGAGCGTCCTGGGGGTGAACATAAAACCAAACTCATTGTGCTGGTCCCCACGCACACCAGCAATCCAGGTCAGTTTGTCGTTTAGGAATCGCATCGTGTTTTCCGCAAAGAGGCCGGGAATGTTTTCCATGCGGTGGTAATTACCTGCATAGGTCCGATTGAGTGTATTGTCGGTAAAGGCAATGTCTTCATTCAGGTTGAGGTATCGAAAGCTGAACCCTGATTTGAGATTGTGGCTACCGTAGTTCAGTTCATGTTGAATATTGCCGTAGACGTTTGTTTGCCGGGCATCATATTTTACCGTTCCGAAGTAAGACTGCTGATCCTGGTAAAAGGAGGATGCAAAGAATACAATATTGTGTTTGCTGTTGATGCGATATCCTGTTTTCGTCCAGAGCTCCGGTTGATTAAAGCGGACTGTCTGTCCATAGTTTATGGTGCTTCCCTGGTCCGTATCCGGATTATAAAATATTTGCCCTCCTACCCGCTGTTCATGCACAAAGCGCAGTCCGATCCGGCTACTCCAGCCCAACTCATTTTCATCGCCATATTTCCACTTGTTGAAAACCATATACCGGGTCAGTTTCGGTAGGTCAAGGAATTGATCATCGTCCTGATCGATCTTGTCCGCCGGCTGGATCATATGAATAGCGGTGAGGTTGCTCCATTTGTTTTTTCTCAACGCATAATTGGCATTGAGATGTTTTTCGGCAAAACTGTTGATGAATGCATTTACGTAAAGCTTGTCAGTGTTGTCCGGTTCTTTCGTTTCAACATTGATCTGCCCGCTGATACTTTCATACCCTTGCAATACGCTATTGGCTCCTTTGGCGACGTATATATTGTCCACCAATGTGCCCGGGATGGTACTGATACCATAGGTATAAGAGAGGCCCTGTATCACAGGGAATCCATCTACCAGGACCTGGTTATATACGCCCGACAAACCAAGTATCCGGAGTTCTTTGGAGTTGGTGATCACATTGGTCGTCTGGGGTTGAACGGTGGTTTGGGTTTCGAAGCAACCCGCCAGGTCGCAACATGCTGCCTTTCCTAATTCGGTCTGGGTGATTTGTTCGGTCTTGATAGGAGACAGATCAGAAATAATGACGCCGTCCCGTTGTCCAGACACAATAACTTCATCGAGGGTTTCAGAAGTTTTTAAAGTAAAGACCAGGAATACCGGACCCGTGATTTGAAAGGTGTCCGGCGTATAACCAATGTAGCTTGCTATGAGTTGCTTATCCGGGATGCCTTCGGTTGAGATTTGAAACTGACCACTGGCCAGGGTATGCACACCGGTCGATGTGCCGAGCCAATATACGGTTGCTCCTTCCAGGGGCTCACCTGCCTCATTGGCCACCCGCCCGGAAATGATTTGACCGGAAGCCTTACTGCAAACCAGGACGAGGGACAGCACGAAGATGATTTTAACCATTCCAACAACACTTCGCATTTCTCACATCACGTATGATCCTGCAAAGATAGGAAACAGTAGAAGGGCGAAAACCATTGGTAGTAGGATAAGCAATGACCAGGGTGCCGCAGCAAATATCTGTTACAGATGGTGCTTGTTTTTTGACTTTTTAGATGTGTTTATTGGCGGATGTACCGGAGGACCTGTGGAGGATATTTCCGTGATGAAAGGCTCAGAGATAAAGTAGGTCTTGCTGGTGCCATCCGGAAAGTTGCGAATTTCGATATTTCCATTCCTGAAGATGGAGGTATGTGTCCCATCGGGATTCACCAGGACGGGTATTTGGGTATTCGCATTCAACATGACAGAATGAGTACCATCGGGATTCACCCAGGTTTGTGTGCAACCGTTATCATAAATGAGGGTGTGGGTACCATCCGGATTGATCTGAAAGTATGGATATGACCCCATGTCCATGATGAGAGTTTGTGTACCATCAGCATTGACCTCAATGGTCTGGCCTGCCAGGTACGAGGGTAACCATGAGAGAAAAGAGAGGATCATGAGATGCCGGGATAGAAGTACCTTCAGACTGCAACCTTTACGGAAATAGGTCTTCGTGTTTTCCATAACCTTTGTTTTATAGAAAGGTAATGGCATAAGCGACAGGCGTATGTTATGAAAAGGTTATTTAGCAGAACATTAAGGAAAGACTGCCTGTCAATAACAGGGTCGTCAAACCTCAGAGATATCCATGCCTTGTGATTATTGTGTATATTTCATAACAACAGGCGAAATCACCTATCTTTTTACAATTTGAAAAACCACGATTATGAAAAAGTTTTGGCTTGCCCTATTAACCCTGATAGCCACGTACCAGCTTCAAGCGCAGTTTTCCATCACTGGAAAAGTTACTGACTCAGCGGGCCTCCCGTTGATCGGCGTCAATGTATCCGAACAAGCTACAGGACGTGGTACAGTAACGGATGTTGACGGAGCTTATGCGCTTGAGGTCAGCAGCAAAGACGCGGTCATCGAATTCAGTTACGTAGGCTACATGACGATGGAAGTCAAAGTAGATGGCCGGGATCAGATCTTCATTATGATGGAAGAAGGGATCAACCTCGGTGAAGTACAGATCGTGGGTACCCGCAGCTACAAACGCTCCTCAACGGATACACCGGTAGCTGTTGACATGATCGATGTGGCTACCCTATCCGCCAGCTCGGGAAAAGCGGAGATCAACCAGATCCTGCAATACGCGGCTCCTTCTTTCAATGCTACCAAACAATCAGGCTCGGATGGAGCGGATCATATCGACCCCGCATCATTGCGTGGATTGGGACCTGATCAAACGCTGGTACTGGTCAACGGTAAAAGAAGACATCAATCATCCCTCGTCAATGTGTTTGGTACCCGCGGACGAGGCAACTCAGGGACGGACCTCAATGCTTTACCTGCATCCGCCATCGAACGGATTGAAATCCTCAGAGACGGTTCATCCGCGCAGTATGGCAGTGATGCCATCGCCGGTGTCATGAATATCGTTTTGAAAGATCAGACGCAAGGCCTGACAGGTGGACTTACATATGGAATGTATAGCACGGCTATTGGTGATGGTTATGAAGAGCAGGCCGGTGATGTGTTGTACAATATCGAAGGTAAAAACAGACTTGACGGGGAAGAAAAATCATTCGACGGAAACACCGTAAAGCTCGATCTCAACTATGGTTTGCCTATTGGCGAGAATGGTGGCTTTCTAAACCTGACCACCGAATATCTTTCCAAAGACCGCACCTTGCGCCCAGGCTGGTCATGGCGTAAAGGCTATGGCACGGCCGAAATCGATGGTTTTAATTTTATGGTCAACACAGCCATACCTATCGGAGCCAACACCGAAGTCTATGCCTTTGGCGGTCGCAACTTCAGAGACACGGATGCCAATGCCTTTTCAAGAGAGAGTTTTGCGGATGGTGACAATCGTTCCGTCCCAAGTTTATATCCCAATGGATTTACACCCCATATCACATCCAACATCTCCGACGTAGCGGCCACAGCAGGTGTACGCCACACGACTAATAATGGCTGGGTCGCTGATTTCAGTAATACCTATGGTAAAAACTATTTTCACTACTACATCACCGGCACCAACAATGCTTCTATGAAAGATGCTTCACCCACTGATTTTGATGCCGGCGGTCACAGCCTTTCTCAAAATGTAACGGGATTGGATTTTAGCAAGTATTTCGAAGAGATCGTTTCCGGATTCAACCTCGCGTATGGATTGGAATATCGCACCGAGAACTTTGAGATCTTCTCCGGCGAAGTAGCGTCTTATGCGGTGTATGACAATAATGGTCGACCGATTACAGATCCCGTCAATCAATCGCCTGCTACTGACCCCAATGGAGATCCTTTACCTGGCGGATCACAAGGTTTTCCGGGGTATAGCCCTGCCAATGAAGTAGATCGTGGCCGCACCAATGTGGGTCTCTATATTGATGGTGAACTCAATATCACCGAGCCCTTCCTGGTTAGTGGCGCATTGCGCTATGAAAACTATAGTGATTTTGGAAACACCCTCAACTGGAAAGTGGCCAGTCGGTATCTTATCAATGACAAGGTATCCGTTCGTGGCTCGGTGTCTACAGGATTCCGCGCGCCATCCCTTGCACAGATTCACTACAACCTGATCTTCAATAATTTTGTTGCCGGTGAATCCCTGCCCTCATTGTTGTCATCAAATACAAGTCCTGTCACCAGGGCATTTGGTATAGGTCCACTGCAGGAAGAAAAAGCCTTTAATGCCAGTCTTGGATTTACGTTATCGCTTGGCGATTTTACGGCTACGATTGATGGATATTCGATCACCGTGGAAGATCGGATTATCCTTACGGACAACTTTGACGCCAGTGGTTTGGGTCTGGGCGTGGATGTAGCCCAGTTTTTTGCCAATGGGGTGGATACCAAGACGCAGGGCGTGGATATCGTGTTGGGCTATAAAAAAGCCATTGGAAAAGGTCAACTCAACCTTGGCCTTGCAGGCAATATCAATGACCTGACCATTGATGAAATTCACAATGGAAATCTCAACGTCTATACATTCTTCGGACCCTTTTCACAAGCCTATCTCGAAGCCGCCGCTCCGGATTATAAATTCAGCCTGACGGCCGGTTATGCAGTCAACAAATTTGACTTAGGCGTGAGCCTCACTCAATTCAGCCAGGTCATCTTGCAGGATTTCCAATGGGTAGATACCCCTCCGACCACGGAGGCGGAGGCCGATGCGCTTTTTGCGGTGGCTACAGATACCTATAAAGCGGCACTGATTGTAGATCTGAGTATTGGCTATTCCATCACCGACCAGTTACGTCTCACCCTTGGCGCCAACAACCTGTTCAATAAATACCCAACGCCACAGTTTGACGGATGGACGGACCAGGGTGGATTCAATGACAGTGTACAGATGGGAAGTGATGGAGCCTATTATTTTGGAAGGATCGGGTTTAAATTCTAACGTATAGGTTTATACGTTTAGGAGATTAGGGCTTAAGAAGTTAGAAAGTAAAGGAGAAGCGTTGGTGTGCGTATGCCAACGCTTCTTTCTTTTTGACCTGTCAGGTTGCCTTAATTTTTTATCACTTTGATCATACCGCTAGCATCAGATGTCCTTGCCTGTAGTATATATATACCTGAAGGCAGGCCATTCATATCCATGTATATGTTTTCAAGTTTTGCTGAGCTTCGTGATTGTACCAAAGAACCATTTGAATCATAAAGCGTCAACAACACTTCGTCATAGCTCTTCGTCAAATTGATATTGATCAGTATAAAATCCTTTGTTGGAACGGGGAAAGCACTAAGGGATAGCTTTTCAAGAGGTTCTCGGATACTGGTTTCAAACCCAACAGTACTCCCAACTGTATTCGTGATCACCGGAATATTAAAATCAAAATAGATGTAGGCTTTATTTTCAATCCGGTCGGCAAGTTGAAGGGTTGGTTTGGCATCGATGGTAAATTTGACAAAGCCATGACTACTACGTTCGTCGGCTGAACTATCCGGAAGATTGATATTTTCGAAATATACCTCAAGCACATTTTGAGGTAATAACTTCCATGAAAATGGATGCGATGTTGCCAACATTTCCAGGGAAGAAAGTTCAAGAAATGAGGAGAGTGTATCCTGTATTCTTACAAATGATGCGGGAAAGTTACCTGTATTCTGAAACCGTATCGTGTATTCCAGCCGCTGTGTATCAGCGATCATAGCTGGGGTGATGTAGCCGGCTGGGAATACCGATTTGTCATTTGGATCGTATGAACCCAAAACAGTTAATAACAATTCACCTGCGTTGTTTTCAGGGTTGTAATCTTCATTTCCACCAGTCATAACCAAGGCATCTACATTGAGGATGGTACCCACTGGTGTAGAAGTATTTACTCGAACCCGTACGACAATATTGCCTGTCTCTAACATAGGCACATCAGCAATCAGCCAAAATAGTGTGTCACCGACAACTGATGGCTGTAGGGATGATGAAACAAACTCAAGTTGATCCGGCAGAGATAGTTTTATCTGCATATCGGACGTTTCCGTGCCTTTGTTTTTGTATGTGATCACAAAATCAGTTTCAAAGCCAGGCCGTAAAACCGAAACATTGGTTAGCGTGACAGCACCATCAAAGATCCCTGGAGTGAAGTGGATGCCAATAGTTAGCTGGCTGTCAGGTTCAGTAACATATACAGGCTGGGTAGTGATGATTGCATAAGGTGAAGGCAAAGCAGCTGAAATTGTATCCGGCAAAATGGTAGAGCTAAAGAGTTTATATGATCCATCTGAAAGCGTTGTGATGGAAATGTCTTCCAGGTGTTTTTGGATAGTAACATTTTTTATTCCGGGTTCGATGGAGTCCTGGACCCCGTTTTCGTTCATATCATTAAAGACCACCCCGGAATAGCCATATTTTTGCACATCTGAAATTGGTCTCACCCACACCCCACCACTAACTCCGAGATAAAGGCTGTCGTTAACAATCTCAATAGTCAAGGCTTTTAAATCAGTTAGTCCGTGATTGAATGGCAGCCACGAGCCGCCATTATCAAAGGACACGAATACACCGTGGCCATAAATAGAGCCAAACAGGATATTCGCGCTATGGGCTAATGCATTGATCTCAAACCGGAGTGAATTCCCAACAGGATTTGGATCCGTTACAGCATAGGATTTCCAGTACTGATCTCCAGGCGACAAACGTATATTTCCTAAATCAACAAGATGTGCAAATGTAAATCCATTGAGGCTGTGCACCATGCTGATATCGTTTGGATATATCGGATCCAGATTTAATGAGATATTCTCCCACGTCAGGCCGTCTAAAGACCGCAGAATAATGCCTTCACTGTTGGCTACTATATAGACCGACTCGCTATAAGAGACAGCAGTGATTTCTCCAAAATTTAATAAAGTGAACCGATTCCAGGTGATGCCAAAATCATTGGAATACCAGGTTTCTTCAAATGAACTAACAAAAAGCAGGCTTCCGCAAGCAAAAAGTGAACCACTAAAGAATGGCGATCCCTGAAAAAGTGAAGAGGGTATGGTATCCCATGAAAGGCCGCCATCGTCAGATTTTTGTAAAAGACCGTTGATGTATGCGAGCAAATGCGTTTCATCGTCAGTTACCAATTGGGTACAGTTTGCAAAATGCGGCCATTGATCTGTATTTTCATTTCTATACACTTTCGAATTGGCATGCAGCCATAACTGATTGGAGCTGTGAAGTATTTGATCACAGTCTGCCGCGATGAATCCATTGCTATGATCCTGAAAGGAGTGGCCTTGATCATAGCTTATCCGGACCCCTCCGGACTGATTCCCATCCTGAAGACCGAAGAGAATACCTTTTATATATTGATACGAATCGTAATGCTCATCAAGCGTAATCACCTCCCAAACTATGCCGCCATCAGCGGAGTGATATAGTTTATTACCGAATATCGTGTTGATAAGAAAGAGGTGGCTTGAATCGCCATATAATCCAAACCAATTTAGAAACGGATCATCAATCGTGAATGTTAAATTCCATGTTAAG
The DNA here is from genome assembly GCA_044227555.1 of Saprospiraceae bacterium. GTDB lineage: Bacteria > Bacteroidota > Bacteroidia > Chitinophagales > Saprospiraceae > Opimibacter. Next base: position 36,965 of record JBGAWQ010000012.1, read on the forward strand.
CCATTGTCATCAGAAATATAAATGTAATTTTTAGTTGTCATGGAATATGTATTATCCTCGATCCTGATAAGCCTGGGGCCGTTGCTGAAAAAAATCATTGAGGAGATAGAATCGGTGCGCTCATAAATGAGGTCCCAGGTTTTCCCGAGATCATCAGAAGCATAAAGTCCATCATAGGTTGAAGCCATGAACTGGTTAGCATGAAAAAAAAGATTATCAATGCCATACAAACTGAAATTATGTATTTTATAGGACTCTCCCTGATTGGTAGAAATGGCAATTTTATTCCATTGAACCAATATTGTGGTATCCCCCTTGGCCAGGGCATAAAAGCTATTGAATGAATCGGAATCAAAAGGGTAGATGCTTTTCCATGTCTGGCCTTCATCATCTGACCGATATACTGCAGGAAAGAAATTATTGTCTGGCCATATGTAAATATTCATCAGGAAGAGACTTCCATTTTCTTCATACACCCTGTTTACTGAAATAATGCTGTCCGGTAACGGGATATTGTTCCATGAGTTTCCCTGATCAGTTGAATAAAACAATCCCGCTGTAGCGATCATGTAAATCCGATCCGAACTATACGCATAATGAATAGGGCGTCCTGTCTCTGGCGACCCGAAATATTGCCATTGACCATGGAGTAGAGTGGAATTAAACAGGAAAATCATACCAATAATTCCGTGGAAAAACAAACGTTGAGGTTTCATACGTTTTTATTTAGGTTGAAGGGTATCTGGCATTCCGGATAGATAAAATTAATCTTTTCAAATCACGTGCATATTTTCATCAGGCTGAAATCTATCAGAATTGAATAATAGGTTATTTAAACTTATTTATTTAGTGTGCTTGAACTACAATGAAAGGGCTAGGGTAATTTATTTGCCCATTACTCCAGGCTCTATGCCCCATGCCAACTTCACCACCATCTCCTGTGTCAACGGATCCGAACTGACACCATATCCATTGACCAATATTCCTTTGAGGTTGTATTTTTCAGAAGAGATTGCATAGAGGATGCTCTCGTCGTCAACATCTGAAGGGCCAAAAAAACGGAATACCTTATCGATTTCGAATTCGTGTGGATGCAGGCGCAGCGCTGCGTCCCTGCAATCAATGCAATTGGGTTGAAGATTGAAATCTTCGGTATATCCTTGCTGACGAAGTGCCGTGATGGCTTCTGTCAGGGTATCGTAGGGCTGGATGTTCATAATAGAAAGATACGGGAAAAGGGCTAAAAAGGCGAAAGAGGCAGAAGGCTGAGATCGTTGGGTTGTTTGGTGTGTAGCAAAAAGTCTCCTTTAGGCGTCGTGATGAGCGGAGTCGAATCAGGATTTAGGGGCAAAAAGGCAGAGAGCATAGAGCAAAGGGCATAGGGAATGGAGTCTCGGCAAATAAGAGATCGACTTTATTTTACTCTCAGCACAATGCACGCCCGTTTAGAGGCTTCGGAATATTTCGAGATCTTCGCAGCACTTCGATATATCTCTTTCCCTATGCTCTATGCCTTTTGCCTCTTAAGCCTTTTTCGCTTCTTAAGCCTCATCCCCCTATTTTTGTATTCGTAGAGATGCCGAAACGGGAATGGCACAGAATTGGCATCATCACATTGGAGCATGAACCAATATCTTATCCATACAGATAGCATCCAAATCACTGAGTTGGATTTTTTCATCCGGCTGTTGGTGGCTGCTGGAATTGGTTTGTTGATTGGACTCGAGCGTGAGCACTCGTCGCTGCAGAAAAAGGAGCATGCCTTTGCCGGTATACGCACGTTTGTCTTGTTGACCCTCACAGGATTTGTGGGGGCAGCGCTGCATTTTCTGTTATCTCCATGGGTATTTGTGGCGATCCTGCTGGCGATCATGACCTTGATCGGTATCTCATATTGGATTACGGCGGTACGGGGAGACATAGGTGGTACGTCGGAGCTGGCCGCCATGCTTGCGGTGTTGCTGGGCGCGATGACTTTGTTGGGCTACATGGAGGAAAGTCTCATGGTCACCGTGATCCTGCTCGTTATGCTTTCGTCCAAGATCCGGCTGATGAATGTCATCGGTCAGATCACGCAGGAGGAAATGTATGCCCTGGTTCGATTTGTGGTGGTGGCGTTGTTGATCTTCCCTTTTCTTCCAAATGAAAATTATGGGCCCTATGATGCGATCAACCCGCGTGAAGTAGGATGGGTTATCATTCTGACGTCTGGTGTAGGTTTTCTGGGCTATGTGTTGATGCGCATATTTGGGGCCAACAAAGGCACCTTGCTCACCGGTATCATTGGGGGGCTGGTCTCCAGTACCATGGTGACCTGGATCTTTGCCAGGAAAAGCCGCGAGCATACCACGTTTAATGCGATCTATACGTCAGCGATTCTTGCCGCATCGACGATCATGGTTTTTCGGGTATTCCTGTGGGTGTTTTTGTTTAATAAATCATTGTTGATCGGCCTGGCGCTTCCGATCAGTTTATTGTTTCTAACCGCAGCCGGGGCCACCCTTTATTTTTATCGGCGCGGCAGTCAAACGCAGAATGGGGAAACGCAGATTCCATTGGGAAAGCCACTCGAACTAACCAACGCATTCATCTTTGGTGTGCTCTACATAGGCATTCTATTGGCTATCAACTACGCCAATGAGTATTTTGGTGAAGAAGGGATTCTCATCACCAGTGGTATTGCCGGTTTGTCCGATGTTGATGCCATCTCTATTTCCATTTCTAAAATGTCAGTCGTCACCATACCCGCCTTGACCGCGTGGAATGCCATCCTGGTGGCTACCGTGGCCAATACATTGACCAAGTTTACTATAGCCTTCTGGGCAGGAAGTGGTAAGCTCCGCAAATATGTGTGTATCGGGTATGGGTTGATACTATTAGCGGGGGTGATCGGATTTCTGGTGATTAATCTGTGATGAGGGTTTGATCTCGTTGCCCGAGGGGGTTCTTTGTTACTTTTTTCATTGATAAAAAAGTAACCATGGTTCGACCTGCTCACGCTCAGCCTTGTGCTACAGCTCACCAACCAAAGTCTAGTCGCTCGAAAAACTCACTTTGGTTTCCAATCATTCGCTGATGGTTCGGTTTTGCTTTCACGCCTATTTCGTTTCTACGTTGCTGTTTCTCGAAGGAGATTTGAACCCATGTGTCCTGTTTTGCGCCTGAAACAGCGCGTCAGGAACGTTCGGACAATTTCGAGCGACCTACACTGCTACCCGAAATGTTTTTATAGTAATCCTGCTTTATTAAGATTTGATTTATCCCAAATCGATATGGCTTGTTATCGTGAAAATATATAAGCGCTAAACACTCACCCCTCATCATTGACCACTCACCATTCATGATACCAATTTCAACCCAACAATGGAAAGAATCAGGGACGTGAGAAAAAACATTCGCCAAAAGGTTGCGGGTTCTTTAAAAACAAAGATGCCAACGATGACGATGCCTGCGGCGCCCAGACCGGTCCATACGCCATAGGCAGTTCCCACAGGAAGCGTCAGTGCGGCTTTATAAAGGAGATATACACTGATGACCATGCACACCACGAAGCCGGTGAACCAATACATAGCGGGTGTTCCACTGGCGGTTTTAAATTTACCCAGGCAGGTTGCAAACGCAATTTCAAAGAGGCTGGCGATGATAAGGATGATCCAGTTCATAAGGCGAAAGGATGGATGTGAACTGTAATATAGGGCTTTGGATGGGGGATAAGGATACATGACCTTCTTTAATACAGCAAATCCTCCACTATCCATACCCGGCCCTACAAATTGTATCTTTGCATCAGAAAATATAAATCTAAACCCATGTCTCTCGAAGCCACCATCAACGAAGACCTCAAGACCGCCATGAAGGCCAAAGACCAGGTCTCCCTGCGAGGTATACGCGCTATCAAATCCGCCATTCTGCTCTATAATACCTCCGGAGCCACCGGCGAACTTGATACCGAAAAGGAAATCGCTCTGCTTCAAAAACTCGTCAAGCAACGCCAGGACTCCCTCGATATCTTTGTCAAGCAAGGACGCGAAGACCTGGCCTCCATCGAACGCGAAGAGATCGAAGTGATCATGCGCTACCTGCCCAAACAACTTTCCGAAGACGAACTGAAAGAAACAATTCAAGGTATCATGAATCGCATCGGAGCAACCACCATGAAAGACATGGGGAAAGTGATGGCAGAAGCCTCCAAAGAACTCGCCGGCAAAGCAGATGGTAAAGCCATCTCGGCCGTAGTGAAAGCGTTGCTATCCTGATCTCTTGCATTTGTCCTGGCAATGGATGCTCAAAATGATGTTCTGTCGGGTACCTGGCCATAGGAGCAGCTTGCGTCAAATACCAGTACTGCCGTGGAATTCGTTGTTATTGCATTACACATCCCTTCCCTCGGCGTGAAACCAACAGCAATCCTGGTTAGTCTCTGCATCTGGGCCGGCATGGCGACCGGACAGGATACATATGTTCCTCCTAAAGTATCTCCCAAAGAGACCAAAACACTGCAGGAAGCCATCCTCATGTACAAAGCGGGCCAGTCCTCCCAGGCGATCAGTATCATCAAGGATCTCCAGACTAAAAATCCGCTCTGGACGGAGCCGCACCAGGAGCTCAGCCGTCTCTACTATGAGACCGGTCAAAAACAACTGGCCATCGACGAGCTCGAAGCTTCACTTAAAATGGATACAGCCTCACAGTTACAACAACTCTACTCGCTGGGCCGTATCTATGAAGAGATTGATCAACCCCCCAAAGCAATCAGTTGTTACCTGCGACTCATTGCCCTTGGCAAAAATCAACCCCTGCTTGTAGAAAAAGCCGTCAGCAATCTGCAAGCTCTTGAAAACAAACGCCCCCTTTGGGAAAAGACTTATAGCATCAACTTGCAACCGCTTGATGATGATATCAACACCCCCAATCAAGAAGCTCTTGGGCGATGGACGCTGGACGGCCAACAGATGATCTTTACCCGCGTGGTCAATGGTCAGGAAGATCTGTTTATTGCCTCATGGGATACCACAGCCGGCTTGTGGAAGATCGAAGATTTTCCATTCAACACCCCGCTCAATGAAGGCGCACACGCTATCTCACCCGATGGTAATTACCTGATATTTACTTCCTGCAACCGCGAAGGAGGCTATGGGAGCTGCGACCTCTATCTCTCCGTACGTAAAAAGGAAAAATGGTCGCAGCCGGTCAACATGGGTCCGGTGTTTAACAGCACAGCCTGGGATGCACAACCCTGTTTTGGACTCGATGGCCTGTCTCTGTATTATTCCAGTAGCCGGCCCGGAGGTATGGGTGGCCGAGATATATGGTATGTCTACCAGATCGCCGCAGGTAAATGGTCCAATCCAATAAATGCCGGACCAACCATCAATACAGCGGATAATGAAGAAAGTCCTTTTGTCCATTTTGATGGGCAAACCCTTTACTTTATGCGCGATGGCAAAGATGGTCTCGGAGGATATGATCTCTACTTTGCCAAACGCAACATCAACGGTACCTGGCAAGCCCCTCAAAACATGGGTGCACCGATCAACACCGGAAGCAATGAAGGAGCCCTCTCCCTGCATCCGGACGGACACCAGGCCCTGATCACCCACGAGACCCCGGATCAACGGAATGATCTGTTTGCTTTTGAGCTTCCTAAAAAATTTCAATCCGCACCACTACAGGCACTTGATGTGACCATCACTGATCAAATCAATGGTCAACCTTTACGTGCCAGGATAGAGCTGTTTGAAACCAACCAGAAAGACACGATCCGACTGTCTCAATGGACTGATGAAGAAGGGAAAATTTCTGCGATGACCCAACGCAATGTACCCTATGGCGTCATGGCTTCAGCAGAAGGATATATCATGTATTCATCCTCCCTGGCAGCAGACACGGTGGCGGTGCGGCATCTCGACATTCGCATGATCCCACTCGCCGCAGCGGAAGAGAAGATCGTGGTGTTACGTAATATATTCTTTGCTTCAGGTTCAGCGGAACTCCTGCCAGCCTCGGATCCCGAACTCAATAAACTGGTGTGGACGTTACGTAATCAAAAGACCATGCGCATCGAAGTGCGCGGACATACCGACAATACCGGCGACAAAGCCACCAATCAACAACTCAGCGAAGCTCGAGCTCGTGCGGTGTATGACTATCTCTTGCAACGCGGCATTGAACCCTCACGACTTACCTACGCTGGTTTTGGTGAGGACGCTCCTGTAGCAGACAATAGCACCGCCGAGGGCCGGCAGATGAACAGGAGGACGGAGTTTAGGGTGTTGCATAATTGATGGGATCTCGGTGCCCGAGAGGCTCTTTCTTGTTACTTTTTTCATCGATAAAAAAGTAACCAAAAAATCTAGCGCCGCAAAAAACTCGCTTTGGGTTTAGTTTATTCGCTTGGCGTCCTGGTATGCTTTCACGCTTAGTTGGATTTCATGCTATCCTTTTTTCTGGCTTTATGGCCATAAAAAAGGGCTTCCGTTCGGCTCGGACAATTTTACGGCGCAAGGTCTTGTTACCCGAAATGTTTTTTTAAGCTTGCTTCTTAAGATATGCTTAGTCGCACAAGCTTAAGTGAACTTAAGCTTAACGGCTTGAAGATTTATGGAAGACCGTGCGAAAGCATGAACATGGACAAAGCTGGATATTTTAAAATCCTGCGTAACTTCCCATTCCTTATCATGTCGCACGTCAAAGTCCTGCCTGTTGCCATTACTGAGATCGAGCTCCTCGTCCGAATCAGCCGTAGTATATTTTATGAGTCCTTTCATGCGCTCAATACACCGGACAACATGAAAGAGTATATGGACAGGGCCTTCAATCCGCAGCAACTCCTGTCAGAGCTCAACAATCCGATGAGCGAATTCTATTTTGTAAAGGTGGATAATATGGTGGCCGGCTATCTTAAGATCAACCGCGGAGATGCACAGAGTGATGTCTATGATGACAACAGCCTGGAGATCGAACGGATCTATGTAGATGATCATTTTCAGGGCCAAGGCCTGGGCGCAAAACTATTGGAGAAGGCGATCGAAAGAGCCAGGCACTTTGAACTGCGATATGTATGGCTGGGCGTCTGGGAAAAAAATCCCGGAGCCCAACGCTTCTATGAGCGTCATGGGTTTGTGCAATTCGGAAGTCATGGATTTAGGATGGGCGATGAGATGCAGACCGACCTGCTTATGAAAATGGACTTGCAGGCGTGAACCTTTCGGGATTAAACAATCCGTTTCATCGCATCAAAACAAGCTTCCAGCTTGACAGGACTATAGCCCAGAAACTCTCCATCGGCTTCGATCGGTATTGGCGTATCTGTGTGGGTGATTTCTATATGTTCAAAGTGTTTGACCACAGCTTCTTTGTGACGTCCGATATGCCCATTGTAGATCGTGTGTAATTGAAACAGCAAGTGAAGTAATTTTTTAGGCTTCATGATCAATAGACCCGGGCTGTCTTCGCGCGCATGCGGCAGCACATGCATACCACCGCCACAATATTTTGCAAAACCGGCCTGCAGGGTCAGAAACTCACCACTGAACACTTCATGATCATGACGGATCACCCCTTTCCACATATGCGGTTTCATGAGGGTTTTCAACAACCCATAGGGATAGAGTATCCACGAAGGGATATTGAAGGATGCGCGTTTTAAATTGAGCACGACCGCCGCATCCAGGGCACCACCTACCATATTGGCCGCATATCTCGTGCGTCCATCAGGCCAGGTGATTCGGACCAAATTGTAAGGTGCTGTATATTCTTCTCTTAGACTTATAGCCAGGCGGTCCAGAGGGGTGCCAAAGGATCTCACCCAATCGTTGCCGGTTCCGCAGGGCAATACCCCCATAGTGATGGCTGACGATTGCGATCCGGAAAGTTCCATGAGTTTGTTGACCCCATGATGAATTGTACCATCGCCACCAACGAAGAGATAATGTAAGTGACCTTGTTGATAAAGCGTTGTGATCGTGGCATAGGCTTCATCTATACTGTAGGTATGATGGAGGTCACAAGAGATGCGATTTTCTTCAAGGAAAATCTGCCATTTCTTCCAACCCGAAGCGCAGGTTTGTCGGTTGATGATGATTTGCCACTGTGGGTTAGGCATAGAGCATAGAGCAAAGGGCAGAGAGGGGCGAGCTGTGAGCTGTGAGAGGTGAGCTGTGAGAGGTCAGTAGTCAGTGGTGAGTGGTGAGTATTGTGGATCCGGATTAAAGGTGCGAAGGAAGGATGAGGTCGAGAGCGGTGTATTTGTGGCCGAAGCGTTTGGACAGATACTCATTGGTGAGGTGGCCTTTGTAGGTGTAGACACCGTGCCTGAATCCGGCGTGATCGTGGAGCAGGGCTTCGATGCCACCATAATTACCTGCTTTGACTAACAGCGGAGTGATGATATTGCTGATGGCGGCAGAGGCGGTCCTGCTGACTTTGGAGGCAATGTTGGGCACGCAATAATGGATGACGCCGTGTTTGATAAAGGTGGGGTTGTCCATCGAGGTGACTTCGGAGGTTTCGAAGATACCGCCCTGGTCGATGCTGACATCGATGATCACACTACCTTCTTTCATCTTCATGATCATTTCTTCCGGCACGAGGATGGTGGAGCGGCCTGTAGGTGAGTGTACAGCCCCGATGACAACATCGGCACTGAGGAGTTGATATTGGAGTTGCTCCGGATTGATGGTAGAGGTGTAGAGTCTTCTGCCAATGATCTGCTGGATGCGCATTAGCTTATAGACGTTGTCGTCAAATACTCTGACGGTGGCACCAAGTGCGAGAGCGGTGCGAATGGCAAATTCACCAACGACCCCTGCGCCGAGGATAACCACCTTAGCGGGTGGAACTCCGGATATACCTCCCAACAATACCCCGCGGCCAAATTCAGAGCGGCAGAGCAATTCTGCCGCGGTTTGGATGGCGGTGATCCCCGCGATTTCGCTCATGGTGCGTACCAGGGGATAGGATCCATCCGCGGCCTGTAGATATTCCATGGCTACGGCGGTGACCCGATGGCGTAACAGACGGTCTACATAAGACTCGGAGAGGGTGGGTAATTGTAGTGGAGAAATCAGGCATTGATCCGGATGCAACAGTTCGATCTCATCGATAGTAGGTGGGGCTACTTTGACGAGTACATCGCTTTTGAAGACTTCCTGGCGGCTCATCGCGATCGTGGCTCCGGCTTCGCTGTATTGGTGGTCGCTGTAGTTGGACCGCAATCCGGCTTCAGTCTGGACGACCACTTTGTGGCCTTGCATCACCAGTGGTTTGACCGAATGGGGCACTACGGCCACCCGGTTTTCGGTATTGGAGATCTCATAGGGGATGCCTATTGAAAACGTGCCGGCACCCTGCTTGACGGCTACCTTTTCAGGAAGCGTCTCCAGTCCGAATCCGAATTTATGCGTCCACTGCGTCATGCGTCGTAATGTTGAATATACGGGTATGATCCGGATTGACCCGGATATCTACGGATACATGCTTCATCGTGATCAGGTCCCGCGCCAGGTCGGGCCATTCGATCAGGCAGATGTTTCCTGATTCAAGATACTCCTCAAATCCAATCTGGACAAGATCAATGGTTTTGTCCAGTCGGTAGAGGTCCATATGGTATACCGGTCCGTAGGAAGGAGAGGTGTATTCATTGACCAGGCTGAACGTCGGGCTGCTGACCGGCTCAGTGATACCGAGTTGGGCACAGAGCCTTTGGGTCATTGTGGTTTTGCCGGCGCCGAGGTCACCGCGGAGCAGGATGATTTTATATCCGTCGGCGATGAGGGTGCTGAGCGCAGCGGTGATGCTTGATAGATCATCAATGTGGTCCACATGAATTTCCATGCCGCAAAATAGGAAATGCCAGAAAGAAAAAACCCGGTGCCTCAACACCGGGTTTTTCTTTCATTTTATGTCCTGTTCATTTTGATCACGGTTCGTCGGACCGACTTGCCGTCGTATTCAAAATATAAGGTGTAGGTACCGGCAGGAAGATCACGACCGAGGGTCATGGTTTTATTCTGTCCGGTAAGGACGTCCGCTTTTTCAGAATACACGATCCGCCCGGATGCATCAGTCATGTTGATGACCATGGGTCCGCTACAAGTAGGAGACATCACCATCGTGACTTGCTCCGCAAATGGATTGGGATAGATCTTGATGTCTACACAGGCCAGGTTGGTCGGCTCCTCCACATCGGAGATGATGACCTCCTCGCCGGATACTCGCATCTCACTGAGTCCATAGCAGGTGCCTCCGTAATTGGACAATGCAGTAATCAGGAGATAACGGCCTTCGATGTCATTGAGATACGGACCTTCTTCACCCTCATACGTGCTCAGCCCGCTGGCTTGTCCGAAGACAAAGTCCCCGGCGGTATACCAGGTTTCACCATCGGCGCTGTAGTCAATCGCGACATCACGCATACCGTAATCGAGATGCGACGGATCATTCGAATTCCAAATGGTCATCTGCCCGAGCTTATACACTTTGCCAAAATCATACATGATGAAATGGCTGACCGGTCGTTCAGGATTAGGACTGACGGCAGGCTCGCAGGAAATCCATCCATCAAAGAAATTAGTGCTGTGACGGTCAGGATAGCATTGGGCTACAGCGAGCTGTTGCATGACCGCCCATATCAGTATCAGGAATATTGATTTTTTCATGTCCATTCAGGCTTAGATGTTTAAGAATCCGATTGGTGGGGCACCACCGGGTTGATAGAAATTGGTGAGGGTCGGGAATATCGTAGTCAGTTCAGAAGGGCTGATGCCAAACCATAATGCCAATTCGGCAAAGTACTGATCAGCACTCAACTGCGGAATCAATACACCGCTTCCCAACTCAATGTTTGAATTGAGCGCAAGGGTTGGATATTCGCCATAGATTCTTTTTCCGATGACATCACCACCCATGACCATCACATTTCCTCCCCATGCATGGTCCGTACCATTACCGTTGGAAGTCAGGGTACGTCCAAATTCTGAAAGAGAGAATGTAGTCACTTGATTGCTCAATCCGAGTTCGGCCAGCACTGCTGAAAACTCTGACAAAGCAGCATCGACTTCCCCAAACATCGCATTCTGATTGTTGAGCACTTCATCGTGATGATCCCAGCCGCCATATTCAATGAAGAAGATCTGACGCTTCATGCTGAGATCTTCGTGTGCGGCAATAGAGTACGCGGCCATCTGAAATGCGCGTGAGAGATAGTTGTCCGTAAACTGAGTCTGGAATTCGGGCACATTGCCTATCGCTTCCTGGAACTGCAGGTGACCATCGCGTGAACGGCGGATCACATCGATGTAGGTCTTCTTGAACATGTTGGAATATTCATAATCCACCATCGAATTGATCGCCTGGGTACGCATGCGGTCGAATACATTCCAGTCTTCATTGTTGCCGTAACCATAGATCCCCGAACTACCATTGTATGGATCGAGTGCAAACTCAATGGTATTCTCTCCGGTCTGGAAAATATTGGTACCTCCGAGCGAGAGGTTCATGGAGATGTTGGGGTTGTTATTCATGTCATTGATGAGGTCGGCGACTTTACCGCCCCATCCAACGCCACTGCGCTCATTGGGCAATCCGGTCATCCATTGCTGGCCCTGATCGGAATGCGAAAAGAGACCCAACGGAAGGCGGGCCTGGCCCTGATAATATCCGTCTTTGGTAGTAGGCTCTACAAGAGTACCCACATTAGAGAGGAAGGCGACTTTTCCTTCATTAAACATCTGCTGGGTGCGCACCAGGCTGGGATGGATACCGAATAATCGGCCACCTGCCTGATCCGGGAATATGGGAAGCATCGTATCTACCGGGATCGCAAGATTAGACCGGGTCGCTGCGTAGTCTGTATACTCGGATGGAGTCCTTGGCATCAGCATGTTGTAGGAGTCATTCCCTCCGGACATAAACAGGCATACCAGAGCTTTGTAATCCGGATCAAAAGCCGTGCTACTATTAGCCAGTGCGGCAGCCGAAATCGCTTTCATATTGACCAGCGATGAATAGAGGGTCGATACACCGACCGCGGCACAACTGGCCTGTCCAAAAAAGTTGCGGCGGCTGATCGGGTTATGGTTGAATCTTATTTTCATAATTCGTCTTGATAGGATGAATGGGTTTAACAGGATGGGGTTATTTCATGATGGCATAATCCGGAGAAATCGCGATCAGGTACAATGCCAGTCGCACCCGGTCCCAACGATAGTTGCCGTTAATAATCGGTGTGATGGCATCCTTGATAAGTTGACGTGTGTGTTCGGAAAGATTACCATAGGTAAAGAGCATATCTAACCGATTGACCAACACTTCAGGATCACGAGCCAATGGCAACAGATCATCAATGATATAGGTGACATACGGATTGTTGTCTTCCCAGTCATCCATGATATATCCCCATACCGCCCAGTCATTGACCTGGTTGATATACTCGACGCTGGTGCGGCTGTTGTGGATCTGAAACTCAGGACCGACCAGACCATTGTCAGCGATCGGACCGATGGGTTGAAAATCAGGAAGGAAAAAATTGAATACCGTTCGTGAAGCCAGCGGCATTTGATTGGTTGCTTCATAAAAACCATACGCCACGTTCCAATACCGGCCATAGGCCTGTTCTACAGGAATGGCTTTGGTGAAATGTGTATAGCGTGCGAAAGGTTCGCGCAGTTTACCAAAGGATTCGTTTTCGGAAGCCGCACAGGTTCTGGCTTCGGGATCCATCAGAATAGCTTTAACCACGGCTGCGAGATCGCCACGGGTACCGGCACCATTATCTGCGAATACTGCAGAGATGCGTGCTACGTATTCAGGACTAGGATTGGAGGTAACGAGACGTTGGATGAGTTGCTTGCCGATAAAAGGTCCTACGTTGGGATGGAGGAACAATTGATGAACTGCGTCCTTGATGTCTTTGAGTCCGGTCTGGCCTTCAGGGATGACATAGCCGTTGAGCAAGGTCTTTGGACCTGGCTGATGCCACTCTGGATACATGATCATCGGAACGGTCATGTCAGCGATATAGATATCCAACCCGAAATACGGTTGATCGGTCCATTCATTGTCCACGACATCGCCTACCCCCAAGCCAGTAAATACTTTCGCCAGTTCTTTAATATCGGTCTGGTCATAGGTAGGAATCCAGTGGCCCTGATCATCTGTCTTGCGGGTTCCATCGGGGTTGAGTTCGTATAGCCCGACGGTAAAGAGCTGCATGATCTCGCGGGCATAGTTTTCATCCGGGTGGATGTTTTCCTGCGGGATCTCTCTTGGGTTGTTGAGATGACTCAGGAAATATCCCATGCAGGGGTGTACAGACACATCATAGAGCAGGTCTTCAAAATTGCCAAAGCTGTTTTTAAGCAGGACATCATAATAATCAGAAAGGCCATCTCCAAAACCATTGAGGTTGGAGTCAAACGAAATCACAAAAATTTCGCTTAGGGCCAGGGCAACTTTCTGACGAAGGAGGTCATCCGACTTCATGTGGTTTTCCCACCACGTGTAATTGAAGATGGTCCAGGACGGACGATAGTTGATTTCTTCCGGATCGCCGCCATTCACGAGATACCATTCAATGACTTCGGCCCACACCTGGTTCATGCGGTCGAGCATTGGATTGAAGGGTTTGGCTTGTTGGTCATCAATCCAGGCTTCGATACCTTCTTTGGCAACGAGCTGGATGGTAGCCATATCGGAGCCAAGAGTAGCCTGGGACAAGAAGCGGGCGGCCTCCATCTGGGGACCTTCCAATCCGACACTATTGATCGTCTTGTCTCCTGAGGCCGTCTGACTCCAGTACTGTGGAGTATAATTACTACTGGTCGTAATCTTGATCTCCTGCGCCGGATCACTTCCCAGGATCACCTGGGCTTGTGCCGTCCCGGACAGGGCGCCAATAGCCATAACTGAAAACAGTAATTTTATTTTCATACGAATATGATTAGATGGGTTGAATCCAATACAATATAGAGAACAATGTGACTTGCTCAGGGGAAAAATACTAATAAAGAAGGGAGTTAATGCTGTGAAAGATACAACAATGCGGCAAATTGTTGCTTTCCAGAAGTAAATTATTGGATCAAAGCCCATAGTCGACCGAGCCCATGGTACCTCCTCATATTCCAGTAGGCCATAGGTATGGCACCGAAAGACTGAAAGAAATTGGCGATCCCCGGATGCATGCTCCCTTCAAAATCAAAGGACAATCCACGTACCCTGGCCGAGTGGATGGCCTGGTCCAGTAATAATGCATGTGCTGAAGCCCCCTCGTCATCTGAAGTGCGGCCCCCGGCCAGATAATAACAGGTATCCTGATCCCAGGCCGTCAATATACCGGCTATGGGTTTGCCTTTCCAACCGGCAATCGTCAGGTTGCCGCATTTACGAGAGATTAATTCTTTAAAAATATCAGGCACAACACGATCCAACCACTTTGGAGGATTTAGCTTTTGAGCACTATAGGATTGTTGACACAGGCTTAGGAACACCTTAATATCATCAGAACTATTGATCAGGTATTCTTTTTCTGCCTGGCGGATATTACGCCGCAAGCCTTCGTTGTATCCCGACCTGATCTGATCCGGATGTACATCAGTGGGTATGATATAACTGTATTTCAATGCTGTGGTGATCAATGGCTGTGAACCATCCGGTTTGATCGAAAGATCCATGATAGATGCCCGCGGAAGTTTTGAAAGTAAATACGGGAGGTCCGGCTGTTGCTCAGCATTTTTTTGAAGCGCGCTCACCCATTGTGTAAATGGTGGGGTGATGACCGCAGACAAACCTCTGATACGAGTATGTCCGTATGGAAGAGCCGCGATCATGGAGCCAGCATCATCATATTGAAAAACGGTATCCCATCCTCCGCCACCACAAGTAGCATCAAGCCACCATGGAGCACTATACAGTGCAGGCCGGGCAGCAGCATGGTAGAGGTCGAGGTAGGATTCCAGTTTCTTCGGTTCCATCGCTCCAATATAAAGGGACTTGGCCTTATAGTTGGCAGATCTTGTCATCTTTGTGCGGCAAACCGGTCACGCATGATACCATTCAAGACATTAATTCTTTGCGCCGTCCTTGGGATATCCGGGATGTCTTTAAATGCACAAACCGGTACTGCGGAAAACCTATGGAAGACCCTGGCGAGGATTACATACAAAAAGGAGTATGACGCCTTCCTGGGTTTTAAGATTGATAAGCCGGTATTCAGTGCGGAGATTCAGGCCCTGGATGGAAAGGAAGTGACGGTTAAAGGATTTATCATACCAACGGATGGATACAAGAGTCACAAGGAGTTTGTCTTTTCCGCATTCCCATACAGCATGTGTTTCTTTTGTGGTGGTGCGGGGCCTGAATCCGTGATGGAAGTCGTGGCCGCGGAACCGATCACTTATACAGCAGAGACGATTACGATCAAAGGCAAGCTCAAACTCAATCCGGATGATGTCAACAAGCTGATGTATGCGTTGACGGATGCACGGTTGGTCAAATAAATCAGCCGGATTACCAACTTACCCGTTCAGACCAAATCCCTGCTTGTCCACGGATTTCCAAAAAATAAACCCCAGGCGTCACTGGTGGATCCAGATCCATTTGCGCTCTGGACTCGAGGGTTTTTCCGTATACCTCTTTTCCTGACAGATCATACAAGACCATGTTGCCTGTTCTCCACGGCTCGGGTAGATTGAGGCGCCACAAACCCGTGGATTGTTCATAGACGAGATTAGGTTTGGAAATCGGGTCCGCAAGTGTCCGGGCGATAGGTGAATATTCTTTTTTACCATCCTCACGGGTCACGATGATCTGGTAATACACAGATTGATGTTGCAGATATGGATCCGTGTATCTGAAGCTGGTCTGATTGCCATCCGGGATGATATGATCAACGGAGGTGGGTGCACTAAACGAGGCATCGAGACTGCGCGTAATTTCATATTCTTCAACACCGATGGCCTGGGCGATGGACCATTCTACCCTGTTTCCTCCGGCGGTAATCGAAGCAAGGACGTTGTTCCATTGAATGGGCGGCAACCCTTCAGTTCCAACGGAATAAAGAACGCCATTCAGGTTGCAAGCATACATTTCACCGCGGTCATCTTCTCCAAAAGAAACCAACTCACCAATCTTACCACTTCCATTCTGCGTAATCACCTCAAAGGTCAACGGATCCGTTCCGGTCTGTTTGATCAGCCAGTAGTAGTTGCTGACATAATCCGCGCAGATGTAATAACCGCGCAGTGATGGATAATCATGGCCACGATAGACAAAGCCGCCGGTCAGGGAAGCGCCTCGGCCATTTGGACAGGGACTACAACTGTGTGGATATTCAAAGATGGGCCAGGTAAATGGGGTGTTGGCCTGGCAATTGCCGGGCTCGAACGTATGATTACCTTCCTGGCAGTCCCAACCAAAATTCAAACCTCCGGGTGTACCGGCAGGGATCATATCCACTTCTTCCCAGATATTCTGTCCCACATCACCGATCCAGAAATCACCGGTCTCACGGTCGAAGCTGATGCGCCAGGGATTGCGCAAACCATAGTACCATATTTCATCCCGGCCGGCAGTATCTACAAATGGATTGTCTGCAGGAATACCGTAATTGAAGGATTCAGATTTTGTATTGACATCGATTCGCAGCATTTTACCTAAGAACGTTTCAATATTCTGGCCTGCATTGGAGGGATCACCACCGCCACCGCCATCGCCAAAGCCTACATAGAGATAGCCATCAGGTCCAAACGTAAGATCGCCGGCTTTATGGTTGCTTTGCACACCAGTTTGACGCAGGAGCTCGATCTCCGTGGATTCATCGATATCATCCGGGTTGTTTGGATTGAGGGTGAAGCGACTGATCTTATTGGTGATCGAGCCGGTGATTACGTAATTGACATAGACGTATGGGCTATCCGGAAATTGAGGATGAAAAGCCATTCCAAGAAAACCTCGTTCGCCGCTATCCATCACCAGATTGCGGATATCCAGGAAGAACGCATCCTGAACGGCGCCATTTTTAATGATGCGGGCAGTGCCTCGTTTTTCCACAATAAAAAGTCTGCCAGAGCCATCACCACACCCGGTGATATCTACAGGTTGAACCAATGCAGGACCGGACAGGGAGAGCTGTGTAAATTTCATCACGGGCTGTGCCTGGGTAAAGGTGCAGGACAGATATAAAATCAGAAAGGGTAATAGCCTTTTCATCGTGTGTGGAATTGAATGTTTTGAAATCCAGTGGACCCGTAAGGCGGTCCGGGGTGAGATGCAATGGGGTTACAAAATAAACAACAAAATCTATACAGGAGTTGAGGTCACCCTACCATTTTGCGGAAACCGAACCGAATGAGCAGGTAGCCGACAACCAGGATGAGGACGACCACGTAAAATGGCATAAAGGTGATCGAGTAGATATGGGTCTTGTCGATGATCCACATCAGGATGATCAATACCGACAAGATGGTAATCAGGCCGGACAATTTGCCAAATCCGGGTACCAGGTCCAGGTCCACCTGTTTGCGAATCAGGATGATCGTTGCAATCATAGAAAGGATGGGGAGGATCTGGGTGTAGACATTGGTATCCATGATGGACCGGCGCTCGAAAAGGAAAAGATAGACGCTCAGGGTCACCGCAAAAATGCCCGGAATGCAGACCCCGTAAATCAGGACGGAGAACAGGTATTTCCAGGGTGAGAGATGTCCCTGGCCTTTCGAGAATACGAGAGCCAACAAGGCGATCAAAGGGATGAGAGTGAAAAACCCGATCATGAAGGCCGGATTTTCGCCGCAGAGTTCAAAAAATTGCCCAAGCGTCATAGGTAAAGAATTCATTGCAAGGTATATAAATATGTAATGATTCTCTATTGGATGCAGGGGTATGGCCTGCGAAGGACCCGCAAAAGATCAGTCGGCTGACTTACCTCTATAGGGTAGTTTGATTATCTTTGCGCCCCTTTAAGGGACAATTAAACGAAGAACAAATACATATGGATAAGTTGATTTACCTGGTTCCGGCGATGGGGTTGCTTGGCCTCCTGTACACCTGGATGAAGTTTATTTGGGTCGGAAAACAGGATGCCGGAAATGACCGGATGCGTGAGATCAGTACCTATATCGCGGAAGGCGCCATGGCCTTTTTGCGCGCAGAATGGAAGATCCTGGGCTACTTTGTAGTCCTGGTAGGTATCCTGCTCGCCGTGATGGCTTCGGCCAATCCGCACAGCCACTGGAGCATTTCTATCGCTTTCGTGGTGGGTGCGGTCTTTAGTGCAACCGCCGGATATATCGGGATGAAAGTGGCTACCAAGGCCAATGTGCGTACCGCCCAGGCTGCCCGCTCCAGTTTGAGCAAAGCCCTTAGCGTCTCCTTTACCGGTGGATCAGTGATGGGTATGGGCGTAGCCGGACTCGCGGTGTTGGGTCTGGGAAGTTTGTTTATCATCCTCAAAGCCGTCTTTGCCGCGGATGCCAGTGTCAACAGCACGGATATGCTCAAGGCCATTGAAGTCCTCACCGGCTTCTCGCTGGGTGCTGAGAGCATTGCTCTTTTTGCCCGTGTTGGCGGTGGTATCTATACCAAAGCTGCTGACGTCGGCGCTGACCTGGTTGGTAAAGTGGAAGCAGGTATTCCGGAAGATGATCCACGTAACCCGGCAACCATTGCGGATAACGTTGGTGACAACGTAGGTGATGTGGCCGGTATGGGCGCTGACCTTTTTGGTTCCTATGTAGCTACAGTACTCGCTACCATTGTACTCGGTCAACAAACCATTGTGACCGGAGATGACGGACTCGGAGGTTTGTCTCCAATCTTGTTGCCTATGCTGATCGCTGGCGTAGGTATCCTGTTTTCAATAGCTGGTACATGGTTTGTCCGTATCAACGAGAGTGCAGGCCTTTCTACCCAGGTGGTGCAGAAAGCACTCAATATGGGTAACTGGGGTTCGATCATTCTGACCGGTGCGGCATCCATTGGTTTGGTGTATTACATCCTTCCTGAGCAGATGTCACTGCGCGGACATGAGTTTACCAAATGGGGTGTACTGGGTGCTATTGTCGTTGGCCTCGTTGTAGGCGCACTCATCAGTATGATCACCGAGTACTATACCGCGATGAACAAGCGTCCGGTCAATTCTATCATTCAGCAATCATCAACAGGTCATGCTACCAACGTCATTGGTGGTCTCGCCGTGGGTATGGAAAGTACCTTCCTGCCGATCCTCGTATTGGCAGCCGGTATCTGGGGCAGTTACTACTGCGCCGGTTTGTACGGTGTAGCTATTGCGGCTGCAGGTATGATGGCGACCACCGCCATGCAGCTGGCTATTGATGCTTTCGGTCCGATTGCTGACAACGCGGGTGGTATTGCGGAGATGAGTGAATTGCCTGCTGATGTTCGTGAAAAAACAGATATCCTCGATGCCGTTGGAAATACTACAGCCGCTACGGGAAAAGGATTTGCTATTGCTTCGGCTGCTCTTACCGCACTTGCGCTCTTTGCTGCGTTTGTTGGGGTCGCAGGTATTCATGGCATTGATATCTATAAAGCCGATGTTCTTTCCTGCTTGTTTGTCGGAGCGATGATCCCATGGATTTTCTCTTCCCTCGCCATTCGTGCGGTTGGACAAGCTGCTATGGCGATGGTGGAAGAAGTAAGGCGCCAATTCCGCACTATACCAGGCATCATGGAAGGCACCGGAAAACCGGAATATGAAAAGTGCGTGGCTATCTCTACAGATGCTTCTATCAAAAAAATGATGTTGCCTGGAGCGATAGCGATTATTTCACCTGTTCTCGTAGGATTCCTTGCCGGTCCAGAAGCCTTAGGGGGTTTCCTTGCCGGAGCTACGGTAAGTGGTGTGTTGCTTGGCCTTTTCCAAAACAACGCCGGTGGTGCATGGGACAATGCCAAGAAGAGTTTTGAGAAAGGCGTGATGATCAATGGGGAAACATTCTACAAGAAGAGTGAGCCACACAAGGCTTCCGTCACTGGGGATACGATTGGTGATCCATTTAAGGATACCTCCGGTCCGTCGATGAATATCCTGATCAAGCTGATGTCTATTGTTTCGCTCGTTATCGCGCCTTCATTGGCACAGATCTATACGGATGGCGGCAATGCCCATACGATGGAAGTGGAGATGAAAAAGGAAATGCCTGCTCCGGGAAGTGATGCGAATGGTGTAGGGCAAAGCCAGGAATACAGCGCATTCCTGGATGCACTTCAGGCAGATGGGTTGTTTACAGATGCTACGCAGAAAATTTCTGTGGTCAATGATGTGATTGTGATTGATGGCAAGACCATGGATGCTACCACGGCCGCCAAGTACCTGCCGCACCTCAAAGGAGTGACCAATATCGAAATGGAGTTTAAATAGCCGGCCATCCGGCGAAATAAAGGGAAAGGGTAAAGCGCTGAATGTCAGCATTTTACCCTTTTTCTTTGGTTCATATTAAAATATTTACAGCCATAAACTCCAAAAAGTGAACTATTTGTGCAAATCGTGCGTTATATCGCCACCATGAACATAAACCGGATACTCCTATCCGTAGTCTTGCTATTATTTGTTTCGGTGACCTATGGGTACAGCCAGGAAAAAGGAATAGCGAGTTACTACTCAGACGTCTTCAACGGTCACAAGATGGCCAACGGTGACATCTATGATCCGGACGATCTCACCTGTGCCCATCTTAATTATCCACTTGGCAGTATTCTCAAGGTAGCCCGTAAAGACGATCCTGATAAATCGGTCATGGTCATCGTCACGGATCGCGGACCCTATATCGATGGTCGAATCATTGATCTTTCCAAACGCGCGGCCGAAGAGCTGGGCATACTGGATCACGGCATTACGGAAGTGGTAGTGGCGTTGATTAAAAAACCGAGGACCTAAGCAAATCTCTTGCCGAGGGTCAGATTCCTAAAATCAACTTCGTAGGATCTTCCAGCAATTCTTTGACGCGGACCAGGAACGTCACGCTGGTACTACCGTCGATCACCCGATGATCATACGACAATGCGATGTACATCATCGGTCGGATGACGATCTGTCCATTGACAACCACTGCGCGTTCCTGGATGTTGTGCATTCCCAGGATGGCAGATTGCGGTTCGTTGATGATTGGAGTACTCAGAAGAGAACCAAAGATGCCACCATTGGTGATGGTAAAGGTGCCCCCTGACATTTCTTCAAGTGTAAGTTTTCCAGCACGGGCTTTGTCTGCCAATTCCTTGATCTGATATTCGATCTCATCAAAGCGCAGGGATTCCACATTCCGGATGGGTGGGACGACCAGTCCTGTTGGTGTGGAGATAGCAATGGAGATATCTACATAATCATGGTAGATCAGATCATCGCCATCGATATGCGCATTGACATCCGGTTTCTCGAGTAAGGCTTGCGCGCAGGCTTTGGCAAAGACCGACATAAAGCCGAGTTTGATCCCATACTTGGCAACGAACTGATCCTGGTATTTCTTACGCATTTCCAGGATCGCGGTCATATCCACCTCGTTGAAGGTGGTGAGCATGGCGGTGTTGTTTTTCGCGGAGACCAGTCGACGCGCAATCGTGCGGCGCATCCTCGACATCTTTTCCCGACGCTCTTCTCTTGAAAATTGAGCGGGGTGAGTAACCGGTGCTTGTTCTATAGGGGTAGATACTTCTTGTATCGGAGCCACCGGCTTCTGCGTGACGGCCTGCAGGGCATCGGATTTGGTGATGCGGCCTTCTTTGCCGGTACCGGTTACATCCTCTGGTTTGACATCTCCTTCACGCAGAATTTTTCCTGCGGCGGGTGAAGGGATTGGTTTAGGTGCTTCTGTTTTCGGAGGCTCCGGCTTGGCAGGTGGGGCAGGAACTTCGGCAGGGGGTACAACTTTCTTTTCAGTGTCTGTGGATTTGACGCTGGTATCGATTCTTGCCACCAGTGCCCCTATGCTGAGATCATCGCCTTCTTTGGCCACATGAATGAGTTTGCCTTCCGCTTCGGCCGGAAATTCGAGGGTCGCCTTGTCGGATTCGAATTCACAGATCGGTTCATCCAGCTTGACGAAACTGCCATCGGCTTTAAGCCATTGAGACAGCGTCACCTCCTTGATGGACTCTCCGATGACCGGCACCTTCATTTCAACCACACTCATGATTTTCCTTTTATGTTAAACCCGTATGCAGGGTATTTTATTTCCGTAATTCGACACGCAGTGACAGTTCTTTCAACTGGGCATCATCCACCATGGATGGTGCATCAATCATCACGTCCCTTCCCATGTTGTTTTTGGGGAATGCAATGAAGTCCCGTATGGACGTCTCCCCTTTCATCATCGCACACAAGCGATCAAAACCAAAGGCAATCCCTCCATGTGGCGGTGCACCATATTCAAACGCGCCGAGTAGAAAACCGAACTGACTCTCTGCTTGTTCAGGCGTGAATCCTAAAAGTTTAAAATTCTTTTCCTGCAGGGCACGGTCGTGTATACGAATAGATCCACCCCCAATCTCTACCCCGTTGATCACAAGGTCATACGCGTCGGCACGCAGGTTTTTCATGGTCTCATGATCACCATCCAGCATGCGTGGGATATCACTTGCCTTAGGTGCGGTAAACGGATGGTGCATGGCATGGAAACGTTGCGCGTCTTCATCCCATTCCAGTAGCGCGAAATCAACCACCCAAAGCGGTTTAAATACGCCAGGTGTTCTGAGGCCCAGGCGGGTACCCATCTCCAGACGGAGTTCGTTGAGTTGCTTACGCACCTTGTCGGTTTCCCCGGACAGAATCAGGATCATATCATTGGGGCCGGCACCGGCGCGCGCGCACCAAGCCTGCAGTTGCTCGTCGGTATAATATTTAGAGATGGAACTCTTGATGCTTCCATCGGCCTGGAGCTTGATATTGACCAATCCCTTGGCGCCGATCTGCGGCCGCTTGACCCATTCCGTGAGGTCATTGAGCATTTTGTTGGAGTAGGTTTCTGCCTGGCCCGGTACGCAGATACCGACGATGAGTTCGGCGTCATCAAACACCGAAAAGCCATGGCCTTTGGCGAGATCATTGAATTCGACAAATTCCATTCCGAAGCGCACATCCGGCTTATCCGAACCATAGCGGCTCATGGCATCGTCGTAGGACATACGTGGAAATTCGCCGAGATCAATATTCAGGATGCCCTGAAACAAATGGCGGGTCAGGCCCTCAAACGTCTGCAGTACATCTTCGCGGGTCACAAAGGCCATTTCGCAGTCTATTTGTGTAAACTCCGGCTGGCGGTCAGCACGAAGATCTTCATCTCTGAAGCACTTGACGATCTGGAAATAGCGATCCATGCCAGCGACCATCAGGATTTGCTTAAAGGTCTGCGGGGACTGTGGTAAGGCGTAAAATTGGCCTGCATTGACCCTGCTGGGGACGATAAAATCGCGTGCGCCTTCAGGGGTACTCTTGATGAGGTTTGGCGTTTCCACTTCAATAAATCCAGCACCGGAGAGATACTTCCGGGTTTCGAGCGCTACTCGGGCGCGGAACATCAATTTTTCCTGCACGGGATTACGCCGGATGTCGAGATAGCGGTATTTCATCCGCAGTTCATCCCCGCCATCTGTCTCATCTTCAATCGTAAACGGAGGTACTTTTGAGGCATTGAGGGTCTTCAGGGACGTCACGACGATTTCGATATCTCCAGTCGGGCGATTGGGATTTTTGCTGGTTCGCTCCCGCACCGTCCCCGTCGCCTGGATAACAAATTCCCGCCCCAGTTTACGTGCCTGCTGGCACAAAGCGGCATCTTCTTCCATATTAAATACCAGCTGGGTGATGCCATAGCGATCCCGGAGATCGATAAAGGTCATGCCTCCCAGGTCCCTTGAGGCCTGGACCCAGCCACTCAGCGTTACTTCCAGGCCTGCATTGCCCAGTCTCAACTCACCGCACGTATTCGTTCTGTACATATTTCGTCTATCTTCTGGTTTGAGGGTGCAAAGGTACGGGGCGGGGAGCGAAATGAGGAATGAAGAATGAAGAGTGAAGAAAGGCCGTGTCAGGAGAATGGTCAGGCTATGGATCAATACCCAATAACCAACAAGGAATTAAGAATTAGGAAGGGGGTGGAACACCAGCAGTATTATTTGCCTATAGGTCCCGCAGGGATGCTTGCCTGGCTACTCCCGGGGATATGCACAATCCGTACTTTTACCCGCAATGATATGCTTAGTGATGCTTTGGGTGTTTTCGTGGGTGGTCCTGGTGGGATATCATGCGTTGATTTTTCGAATCAGAGAAAAATCAAAAGCGTCCTCCCAGGCAGCAGCTTTGCCTGGAGTGAGCATGGTCATCCCCGTGAAAAACGGTAGCCAGCTATTACAAAACCACCTTCCGTTTTTACTAAAACAAGATTACCCGGCATTTGAGATCATCATTGTGGATGATCATAGTGAGCTCAGTGAGTCGGAGCGAATGAAAGCGATTGTAAAGTCGCATGACCAGATCACGTTGGTTCAATCAACACTGGTGCCCGGAAAGAAACAAGCAATCCGGCAGGGCATTCAAGAGGCAAGATATTCGCTGATCCTTTGCACCGATGTTGATTGCAAACCCGCATCTGATCACTGGATCAGGGGGATGGT
The DNA here is from genome assembly GCA_044227555.1 of Saprospiraceae bacterium. GTDB lineage: Bacteria > Bacteroidota > Bacteroidia > Chitinophagales > Saprospiraceae > Opimibacter. The sequence continues at coordinate 61,586 of JBGAWQ010000012.1, forward strand.
TGCAGGCAGGAGGGGCGATTCACTTGTTTTGGGATTTTCTCCATATATCAGGAGGTCAGGTCTGTTGAATCTTTGGATTCGTTTTGAAACACTGCTGACCGCCATGCAGTATTTCTCATGGGCATCTGTGGGTAAACCGTACATGGGGGTAGGGCGCAATTTGATGTTTCCAAGGGAATGGTTCATCAAGGTTGATCCGTTTCATGATACCAAACAGGTACCTTATGGGGATGACGACCTCTTGGTGCAACGAGCTGCTGAGGATATAGGAGTGACATATACTATCGATCCTGATACATTTTTGGAATCTGTGCCGGTTTATACCTGGTCCGCATGGTGGCGGCAGAAGCATAGGCATCTCTCCGCGGGGCATCAATACGCTGCGGCAAACTGGTTGAAGCCGGGTGTATATGGTATGGCACTTATTGCACAGTGGTGGATGGTCCCAGTATTTTGTTGTAGTACCTCATCATGGATTTGGATGTTGTTTGCATCTGGTTTATGGATCAGGTGGTATACGCATATCCAATGGACCGATCGTTTGGGAGAAAAAGACACCCGAATCATGTATCCGTTATTTGAAGCCGCATATACCTTCTATCTTGCATGGATGGGTGCCTACACCATGATGTATCCAAAGAAGAAATGGAACTGATCCGAAAATATTTTCCTTCGCTGACGGACCAACAGGTACAGCAATTGTCTATGCTTGGACCTTTGTACCGGGAATGGAATGAGAAGATCAATGTGATCAGCAGGAAGGATATAGACCATCTATACGAGCACCATGTGCTTCACTCCCTGGCGATCACCAGGCTTGATCCTTTTCAAAGCGGAATGCATATACTGGATGCAGGTACTGGCGGAGGTTTTCCAGGCATCCCTTTGGCGATATTTTATCCCGAAGTGCAGTTTACGTTATTGGATTCAACGGCCAAGAAAATTCATGTGGTCCGGGAGATCGCAGCGGCGATTGGGCTGAACAATGTGGTGGGAGTACATTCAAGGATGGAGGAATTCCAGGGAACGTTTGACCTCGTGATCAGCCGGGCCGTGAGTACGTTGAAGCAGATGGTCATGTGGACGCAGCATTTGGTACCTGCTCAACATTGGATCATCTACAAAGGAGGTGATCCGGAGGAATTCAGGAAAGAATTGCCACCTTATTTTACAATCGAAGCGCATCCGGTGAGCCGTTGGTTTGAGGAGGAATATTTTGCTGGAAAGTACCTGGTGGATATTCACCGAAAGGAGAATTAAATAAGGGGTTGATCCTTGGCCCGCTCAAAGCAGGTCTTATAAATTGTATTGTCATGCAAGTTGAAACTTGATGACGCGAAAGCACTTCGACCTTCTACTTCTCATCCTTTGTGCTACACTTCGACTACCTTATGCACATCTATGTCCGCCCGTTCAGTGCGGCGCAGCTCAGCAACCGCTTAAGTCAACATAGGTTTGACGTATCAACGTATAATAAAAGTCAAATCCTTTAATCATTAAACGTCAACCTTTACGGGGAGCCATTGTTTACGGTTTAACTAAATGACAAATCTGTAAATGGAAAAGAAAATTGGAATTATTGGATCGGGGGCTGTAGGAATCGCCCTCGCAAATGGACTCGGCCGGCATGGATACCAGGTGATGGTGGGTACAAATGATGCCGCCAAGCATGCGGAGATCCTTACAAAAACAGAGGGGAAGGCTTCCGTCGGTTCCTTTGAAGACACAGCCCGGTTTTCAGACCTGCTGATTCTTGCGGTGAAGGGGACGGTGGCAGAAGAAGCGCTGAAGAAATGTGGCATTCAACACCTGGATGGGAAAACGATACTGGATGCTACCAATCCTATTGCTGAGGTTCCTCCTACCAACGGGGTCTTGTCCTTTTTCACTTCGCTTGATGAAAGTTTGATGGAGCGTTTGCAGCGATTGGTTCCTGCGGCTCATTTTGTAAAGTGCTTTTCATGTGTTGGCAATGCCTTGATGGTTGATCCGGATTTCGGCGGACAGAAGCCCTCGATGTTTATCTGCGGAAATAGTGATGATGCCAAATCCCGCGCAGCTGCCTTGTTGGCTGAAATCGGATGGGAAACCGAGGATATGGGAAAAGTGGAAGCCGCCAGGGCGATTGAACCCCTTTGTATTCTTTGGTGCATCCCCGGATTTAACCGGGGGACATGGAGGCATGCGTTGAAGATGTTGAAAGGCTAAAGGTGAGTAGTGAGTAGTGAGTGGTGAGATGAGCGGGAATTGAAGGAAATGGATTATATTTAAAAGCAGAAGGCAGCAATGTTGTTGCTTGTAAGCCTCAAACCCATGAAACTTCAATTCGCAAAGGCGATGGCTTTACTGTGGATCACCTCCACATACAGCATTCATCTTTACAGCCAAACCGGAGTTCCGGAATTTCTGCAATGCCAGGATACGCTGATCAGACTGTGTCTGCAGGACGAAGGCGTAAGACTACCAGCCAATAACCAGATCTATCTCGGCGAAAATGATTCCACGGCAACATCCTGCAGTGTGCATGTCACGCAGAAATCAAAAGTCAAAGTGACTTGTGGAACGACGTTGCAGTATGAAGTGCTGTTTTTTCAAAACGATACATCAGCATCACAAATTCTGCAACCACTCACTACACTCTCAGTGGATTCGTCGGGTGAAGTGGAACTGGTATTTGACACCGAAACGTCACCGGATAGCGGTATTAATTCAGCCGGAATCTCGTATACAGAAGGATCAGAGGAATATCATCATGTACAATGGGTCGTCACGGACTCGTGCGGAGATTCCTCTGTTTGTGAACAATTTCTGGATATTTATGATTGTCACCCTCCATCGAGTACGGCACAGAACGAAGTCTTCCAAAGGGTAATTCCATTGGGCTGTTTTTTAACCATGTTTGCCAAAGATTTTGATCAGAGTAGTACTGATGACTGCACTACCCGACAGAAGCTGCTAAGAAGCTTTGATCCGGATTCATATACACCCAGCTACACGATTGTTGGATGTGCTCCGGCTTATGGGGTAGAAGTGCCCTGGAAGATTTGGATTGCGGATGGAGGACATGATGCAAATGGAAATGGTAACATTGAATGGAATGAGCGAAACAAATCTGAACATGATTTTAGTATCATATTTAGCGATGCTAGTGGGGCTTGTTGTGAACCGGAGGATCCTGTCATATCCGGTAGAGTCACCTTACCAAATAGTGATCAAGGGATAAAAGATGTAGCCGTTACATTGTCCGAACCAGGCCATGTTTATCCTACGTATATCACGGGAGTAGATGGGGTGTACACCTTTAGCGTAGCGGAAACAGGAATGGAAAAAACCATTTCCTGTGCACGAAACGACCATCCTAAAAATGGCGTTTCTACATTGGACCTGGTTAAAATTCAAAAACATCTTTTGGGCAGGGACACCCTGGATAGTCCATATCTGTTGATTGCGGCTGACGCTAACAATAGCCAGAACGTAAGCGCCATCGATTTGATCGAGTTGAGAAAACTGGTCTTAGGGGTTTATACCCAACTACCCTCCAATACCAGTTGGCGATTCATACGGGCGGATTATGTATTTCAGGATCCCCAAGACCCCTGGGATGCTACCTGGCCTCCCGATGACGCAGCGACCATTACGATTACAGATATTTCAAATCCGGGCAACCTCGATTTTTACGGTATCAAGATTGGAGATGTAAATGGCACCGCACAGCCCAATGCCACTGCATTATTCCCAAGACAACCATTGCCCGCTTTCGCGCTTGAGGCTGAGCAACAATCTTATCAACATGGCGATCTACTGTACATTCCTATAAGGGTGGCTGATGCATTGTCGCTTTCCGGATTCCAGTTTACTATAACAACGACCGGGATGGAAATACTGGACATCCTACCGGGCAGTATAGATATTTCTGAGGAGGATTATGCATTGTTTGGCGATCGGTGCACTATGAGTTGGTTTGATGTGAATTCTGTAGAGCTGTCCAAAGCCGACATAGCATTCACTGTCGTCACAAAGGCAAAGGAAACCGGAACCCTGGATCGGTCACTTTCCATCAATTCAGATATCACAGACGCTGAACTCTATCTGAATGAATCAGACATCTTCAGGCCCGTCCTGCATGTTGACCAACAAGATGAAATAGATAAAATCCAAATCCATTCCATAGCCCCTAATCCGTGGAAGCAAGAAACCAATATTGAATTCTTTCTTCCCGAATCAGATCAAGTAACTTTTACAGTATTTGGTGTTTCCGGGGGTATCCTTCAATCCACGACCCACTATTTGAGTAGCGGCTATCATCAGCATCAACTAAAGTCATCTGATATTCCCGAACGAGGTGTTTTAATTTTAGAAATCACCACCGCAAAGCAAAGCGTATTCCAGACGATGATGCTTTTGGAATGAAGAATGAAGAATTAGGAATTAGAAATTAGGAATTGGGAATTAGGAATTACGAATTACGAAAGTTGAATTAGGAATGATGGATCGTAGCTACTTTTTTCAATTTTCAATTTTCAATTCTCACCTCACTGATATTCCGGTATGTCTTCCCACTCATTCGGCTCGATCCAATAGACATCATATCCGAAAGTATCGACCAGGTCGTTGCGTAATTTCTCTTTTAGTGCCGTAGATTCTTCAAATCCGGCGATGACGCCATTGCGGTTTTGCTGATAGTGGACATCCTCCACCGTTCCGTTGAGGATAAAATACATGTTGATCCATCCGCTTTTGCGGGCCGGCTTGAAATCTTTCCGTACATCATTCTTTTTGAGTTTGCCTGAAGCCACCTGGCCGGCGTTGAGCTTGACGTGGTAGAGAATATCCTGGTCAAAGCTGTGCTGACCGCTGATGCTGAGGTTGAGCGCGCTGGACTGGATAAACATCACGGGCAGATATACGATTCCGTTTTCGATCTTCATGTAATTGCGGATCTCATTGAAGCGGATATCCCGCAGATCTTCGAGATGGATATAGTTGCTGAAGTCTTCCAGGGTCTTCATGTCGATCAGTCGACCGTTGTGAATATCTATTGCAGCTTGCACACGCACCTGGCGGGTGAGGAGATTCCATTGCGCATCAAATGGTAGCGTGGAAGAAGCCCAAATATTGGTCTTGCCACTTAGGTTTTGAGCCGTGATAAACGTTTGATCGAAATTGGAAAAGGATTCTAGCAAGAGTTTCATCTCAATCCCGGAGACGATCCATGTTCCGGTGACTACAGCATTTTGATCCAAATCAGTGACCTTTCCTTTGGTGTCTATTTTTCCTTCGCAAAGCGAGCTATTAAACTGATAGTCCAGTTGATTGGTAGACGAAGCAATGGATCCTTCGAGATCTGTAAAGGTGGCGAGATTCCATTTCAGATGGTCCATCTTTAGGTTTAGGGTGCTCCCTGAGAGGCTGATCGAGCCATTATCAATCGTAAACGATTCCTTTCCGTAGCGAAAGACAACATGGTCAGTAATCAATGCAACATTCGCTTTGTCTACAAAAGAAGCCAGGGTAGCCCGTGCGGTCTGGAAACCGGAAAGTTCAAACGTTGAAAACGCCAGATCGCCTTTTTCGAATTGAATTCCCGAGGAGGGCAATAGATTGAGGAGGCGCGAAGGGATCGTACCGTTGAGCGATAGATCCACTACCGGACGATCCAGGTTCTGAATGCGTAACGAACCATTGAGTGATTTTCCAAACAAAGCATTTTTCTGAATTTGAGCCGTCAGGGAAGATGGAGTTTTGTCCATACCACTATCATAGGATATGTCCATAGAGAGGCCCTTGATTTCTTCGCCATTTTCAGAAAAGCGAACACCGCCATTTTTAAGATTGGTGGTGAGGCTGATGTGGGGCGTATGGGTAGCCGATGATTTCCCCTCAATGCGGGCCTGCCCATTCCAATTTCCACTAAACACATACGGCGCCCATTGTTTGGCCCAATCATCCGGCAACCAGGGTTTCAGTTTTTCAAGATCAGTATCTGACCATGACAGATTCATATCTACTTCTTCGTGATCTTTTAGCCTTGTGATTTTTCCCTGGGCGGACAACAGTCCTGCTTCATGTTCCAACGTCCAGTCGGAGAAAGTCTGTACATCCGTGTTTAAGTCAAACACATACTGACCTTTTAATTTGCTGGCCAGGGGAGCTGACAGGGTATGCTGATCAAGCTTCAAGGCACTCAACGTGCTCTGCACGTCCATGGTGGTTTCGAACACGTTGTTTTCATATGAACCTTCAAATGAACTTTGATCGATATCCAGCGTGAAGCTCATATTTTTTCCGTCGTCGTAACGAATAGAACTTTCTTCAATCACCAGATTTCGAATACGCGTTTTGTAAGAACCGTCTTCTTCGCCTTCAGATTTCCGGAGAATGTCGTACGACCAGTGTCCATCTTTCTGCATCAGGTGGATCACCGAATTAGAGACTTCGAGTTTGCTGATGAGGATATCTCCGCGCAGTAATGGCCAGATGCTAAGGACGATATCAAGATTGCCACCTTTAATCAATGGCGCGTCTCCACTGCCGATCGTCAGACCTGTGATCTGGATGGCGGTGCAGGGAAAGTAGGAAAGCCAATCCATTCGGGTGTCCTCATAGCGAAGCGAGTCGGTGAGCTGACCCTGAACTGAGTCCAGCACTTTGTGCATGATCACGTCACTTTTCCAGCGCAGCAGGACTACGAGGCTGATCGCCAGCACCAGGCAAATAATGATGGTGACTTTAAAAGACTTCAGGAGTTTTTCTTTATTCATCCTTATGGGTCACAAAAGTATTGAGCAATCCGGGTTTACGTACATGAAATAACCCTTCAGGGTGAGAGATCAACTGTATAACAGCCGAATGGCCAGATCCGGATAAACAGAATCTGAAAGGGTATGGGTAAAACGCAAAGAGGGCCTTGATATTTTAGTTCAGGGGGCGTATGCAAACAAATGGCGAACTTGGCAGCTATATGGAGGCACTCCTCGAAGAGATAGATATATCATTCCATGGATGGATACTGGCAGTGACCGGCGCGTTTATCCTGGGGATGGCCAAAGGAGGGATCAAGGGGTTTGGAGCGATCATCACTACCCTGTTTGCCTTGGTGTTCGGAAGTAAAGTATCGACCGGAATTGTGATGCCATTGTTGATCGTAGGGGATGTATTTGCCGTCATCTATTATCACCGCCATGCACAGTGGTCCTACCTGTGGAAATTGATGCCTTGGATGATCCTGGGGGTCCTGGTGGGGGTATGGTATGGAAAGGATTTGCCCGAAGCAGCGTTCAAACAGGGAATGGCTTTGTTGATCATGCTAAGCGTCATCCTCATGTGGTTCCTTGAGCGGGCTAAAAATTACCAGGTGCCGGACAACCGTCTTTTTGCGGGGATCATGGGAGGAATGTCCGGGTTTGCTACCATGGTAGGAAACCTCGCAGGTCCGTTTTCAGAGTTGTATTTCCTTGCGATCCGGGCGCCGAAAGAGATGTTTATTGGTACGACGGCCTGGATTTTCTTCATCACCAACCTCATCAAGCTCCCTTTTCACATCTGGAGTTGGGAGACGATCAATGTGCATTCGGTTAGGATTGACCTGGTGCTTTTGCCGGCCTTATTCCTTGGCCTCTGGGCAGGGATCGCGCTCGTCAAGGTGATCAAGTCGAACCAGTTCAGACACCTCATCATGATCCTCACGGCTTTGGGGGCTTGCTTTATCTTCTTTCGAAACTAGAGATTTTTGAACAGGTAAGTTGACCGGTCCAAATATTGCTCAATGTTTATTTTGAACAGGGGAATTGGCCGGATTGCGATGTTTAACAGACATAATGGGAAGAGCATTCGGGAGAGGGGATTGTCGTGAGACCAGCCAGTTTTTATTAGTTATTATTGCATTTCAAGGCAAATCCATTATCAAAGTAATTCATGGAACCGGCAGAAGATCAGAAACCTCCTTCCGCATTGGAAATCGCTCAAGCCAAATCCTGGTGGATCGGGCTGACCGACCCGTGGAAACAGGCATTCAACGAACTCATGCTTCGGAGAACCACCCTGGAAATGCCTGATGACCTGTCGTTGCATGGAATGTTTACCGCTCAGACTTTAAGATTTACAGGGCCAAAGGCACCTTACCCCAGCACTTCTGTGGAACTCGAAGACCTTTCGGGTATTGCCGGTCTTAAGCATGTCACCATACTCATCGTAGCTTTTCATCGACTCAAGCATCTTCGTGAGCTTTCAGAAGCCAGGCAATTGTCTTCTCTTTTTGTCAACAACAACCAGATTTCTACGCTGGAAGGGATAGAGCATCTGGAAAATCTGCGGGAGTTATATTTCAATGTCAATCTGGTAGAATCATTGGTGCCCTTGACAACTTTATCCGGTTTACATACGATTTATTGCAATTATAACCGGATCCCCAACCTGGATGGTATCACTGCCGGGCACCGGGGAAACCTCCGAAATTTTGTTTGTTTGCCCAACGATTTACTTTCCGACACGGAGATCATCCGCATGGAGCGTGAAATCGGAATACGTTGTAAAAAGGGATAAATCATGATACAGCCCACTTCTTACCTGGTGGTCCCCGGATTGCTGATTCGCGGAGAATTGGAAATGCTGGATGCACTGATCCAATCCGTTCGTTTTCAAAGTGGGGCCACCACGGCCACCACATCTGCCAAAGCGGTTAAACACAATCTCCAGGCACCCATGGATGATTCACCCGAAAAGCAGCAAATAGATGCTATTGTGCTCCAGGCTTTGGCCCATAGTCCATTGGTGCAGGCTGCCATGACACCGGTAAAAATCTTACCCCCGGTCATCAGCAGGTATGAGCCCGGCATGCACTACGGTTATCATGTGGACAGCCCAATCATGGCACACGCGCAGACCGGGCCTATTCGTGCGGATGTGGCAATGACCATTTTCCTGTCTGATCCGGACCAGTATGAAGGTGGAGAACTCTCCCTGATCACTCCTGTGCAGGAACAACGATACAAATTAGCCAAGGGTGATGCCATTCTCTATCCCTGCACTCAGGTGCATGCGGTATTGCCGGTAACGAAGGGTGTAAGGATGGCGGCTGTCTCCTGGATGCAATGTGCCGTGAGTGATCCGATGAAGCGGGAGCTACTGTTTCAGATTAAAACAGCTCAGCAGCTTATTGAGCAAAAGGACCAGAAGTCACCTGAGAACCTCGTTTTATTACAAGCGTACAGTAACCTGATGCGCATGTGGGCAGAATTGTAACCATTGAAGCGGATGTACCTTCAGCCGGAAAATCAAAGTGAAATGACACCTTCCCGAGAAGCGGATGTAATGTTCCGTTTTTTATCGGATATCGGCATTGAGACGGAATTCCGGGTCATTGAGGAAGAGACATTTCTGCCGGGGATATTGATTGAATCCGGACGACTGATCATTGATCCAGATAAACTGAAGTATCCGGGGGATGTCCTGCATGAAGCGGGCCACCTTGCCATGGTGCCCAAAGCCGATAGGGCATCACTACAGGGAAATGTAGAGCCCGGCCCGCCCTCGCAATCATTGGAGCTCGGGGCTATCCTTTGGTCCTATGCCGCAGCGGTTCACCTGGGATTGGACCCTGCATTCGTGTTTCATGAAGCAGGCTATAAGGGACAATCCAAATGGTTTATCGAGCAATTTCAAAGCGGAACATATATCGGTCTGCCATTACTGCAATGGATGGGCCTGACCCTCGATCCTCAACAGGCCTCCGAAAAGCAGGTTGATCCATTTCCTTGTATGGTTAAATGGCTTCGCGACTGAAGGTGGAATCCATTCCGGGCATCACGATTGCATTTTTTCCAGCTGATGATAAAGTTTAAAAAGGGTCTCCAGTGCCGGATGAATAGTGTTCATTTCAGCATCCGGTGTAAATACCTCATTGGATTTTTTCGCATGAAAATGACTTCGCGCCATCATTCGCTGCCGGTCATCATCGTTGATGCTCCATCGCATGGCTCGTTCAAGCACACGAAGCATTTGTTCCGGGCCAGCGTGATATGGTATCAACCATGAATCAGGATCCTTTGTTTTGATTTCAATCAACCGTTGAAAAACACTTTCAAGCCAACGGATAAGATAACCATCCAGATCGGCATACGAGCCCGGATCTAAATGAAGACCAGTAAAGGAAGGTTCCAGATATCCGGGGATCGACTGCAATCCGCGTTGCCTTTGATGAGAAGCCAGTATTTCATCCGGGCGGCGATACATCAATATAAATGGAGTATCCGGGTAGAGGCGACGCAAGATGGCGTGGAAAAATACATGCCAACTGTCTGTCTTGATGATGAGACGTCCACCTTCATTGTTCCTGCAATGGGCGAGCAATTGTACAGTGGCTTCAAAAACAGCCTCCGAAATTTCTGTTGGTAGGGATGGATCTTTGAACGGCAGGCGAAGCCATGCATCCAGTAAGGGTACTTCAGAAAGAACAAGATGATGATCCCCGGTACTAAGCATTTGAGAGAGGAGGGTCGAACCACATCGGGAAGTATGGAAAATAATCGCAGCTGGTTGGAGGGTTTGAATGTGCCTTGCTTTTTCAATAATGGAATTCAAAGGAGTGGTGACATTGGGATACCGTCTATTGGTTTCAAGACGTTTAATCCGGGCGATGGTTTGATGAAAAAAGGGTTCTGTGAAAGGGGCATCTCCGGCATGTAACCATTTCACCCTGTATCCATGAATATCTTTTTCTACACCAACAGGAATCCAGTTTTTATCAGCCTTTACATCAGGTACATCTTCTTCAGGAATGAGCATATTTCTTTCATTGACCAGTGTGGATTCGAGGGTGAGCAGTAGGGACCGGGCAGCAGGCGAATCCATTAATCGAAGTTGCCGGATCATTGCTGCTTTTGTGGTGGAATCGTATTCTTTGCCCTTTGCTTCTGCTGCAAAATCATAACCGGCCCTCGCAAACAAGTCATCGGTCCAATCATTTCGTATCCCGTCGATCACCAGATGAATTCTACGGCTGGAGCCGTGATGTTCGACCCGATGCGGAAGACTGAAATTGGCATACCAGCATTGTCCTGCCTCCATATGAAGAAGATCATTATCGACGATAAATAATACATCAGGGTCTGTCCGAATAGGAAGGTGTAACCGGAATCGTCCATGTTCATATCCCAAGCCGGGATCCCTGTGTTCCTTGATGACACTTCCGGGAGAGAGAGCTAGCAGACGTACGGATTCGAGTGTACATGGAAACTGTTCGAGGATCTTACGGAAGTAAGGACAATTCAGTAGCAGTGCGGTATCGGCAAATGAATCCGGGGCAATAGTGTTGATATCACCTTCGGATCCTGTAGCAGAGCGCAGGGAAATTCCGCTCCAGTCTCCCCGGTAGTCATTCGTATTGTAATGGGCTTTCCAATCTTGCTCTTCGCATATGGCCAAATCTGCTTGCAGCCTGATCGGATCAAACCAAAGCGGCAACCTGAAATACCGGTTTGCTGCAGCTATCGACTTCATGGGGTCGGGTTTGGCACATGATGAATGAAACCGGGATTCGATCCGATTTGATATTGAAAGGTATGTGTTTCCTTGCCCCGGGACCTTGGGTCCAGCCTGCAAATAGATTTGGGTAGTGTCAGCCCGCTTTGCCAGGGAGACAATTGCACCTGGTCAAAAACGCGAATAAGGGTAAACAGATTCAGGGCACTATATCCGTTGATTAGCGTTGGGGCAATGGTTATTTCTGCTATTGGAAATGTATTGCTGTAGGATGAAAGGGTTTCTTTATTGATCACTAAAATATCATCCAGGTATTTTATGTAATGTTCGGGGGGATGGACGAAGTCCATCTGCCGCGTGCTTTCCATGGCAGGATTGAGGAGACCGGCGCGGATCACGATTTCCTCGGGTACCAGAAAACCATCTGGATGCAGAAAAGGTACCAGGTGTTGGGTAATAGCCACCTGTGGTTCCTTGTCCAGTGCTCGTTGCATGGTTTCTGACACCAGGATATGAACATCCTCAGCAGGAAGATAGGTGGCTGCATCGGCGTGCACGACATCTTTTACATACGCCTCAATGGCAAAATGCTCTATTGTATTATGAAGCATACTTACGGATGCAGGATGTATTTCCAGTAAGGTAAACCGGACTTCTTCGGGGCTAAAGACGGTAGTCATTGGCAAGGCCAGCGTTGCGAAAGGCCCGGTGCCGGCATATAATACATGGATCGTAGTTCCCGGAAACCGGAGTTGAGCTTTCCGTATCGCTTCGAAAAGTCCACGCACAAATCTTTTTGTACGCAATACATCCTGAATGCACAAAGCGGCCCAGAAGGTTCCAATTCCTTTGCCTGAAGGCAATAAGACCGGTTGGCATTGGGCATGATGTTCACGATCAAGTGAATTAATATCTGTGAGAAGCTGGAATAGGGAAGAAGTAGCTTCAGTGATGGATGGAAAGTCATCTGAAGGATCAAGTAATGGTGCCGTGATCCGGGCCAGTGAAGGTGGTGATATAGGTTCGTGGCCCATTACTTGGAAAGGGGATCAGACCAGGAAAAGAGAACTCGAAAAGGTTTCTTTGTAAACAAGTCCGGAATGATCGATGATGGTCCAAGTGGACATGGCACGTCCTTTCTTCAGCCGGGTAATGACATGGACTGAACCATCCTGGGTGGCGTAGCTACCTGAGGCCTGGTTTCCGGAACCCTTATCCACGGGGAAGATCAGGCTTTGTAATTTAACAGGACTCTCACGGCGAAGGGTATTTGAAGCCTTAACCATGGCTTCGACCTGATAGCTCGTCAGGGTCTGCACGTATTGCCATTCGCCCTGGCTACTTTGTCTGAAAACAGGCATGACAAAATCAGAGGACGCACGGGCAGAGACTAAAGGGTAAAATGCGTATTGTTCTTTATCACCGAAAAAATAAAAATACTCATCTGCTTTCGAATAACCCAGATCGGTAAACTGTAAATTTTTAGCTGATGTGATTTGTTCAAAAGATGCGCCGGCATGTGCTGCTTTTGATTTACGGGAAATGACCAGGTTCCAACTCATGTCCTGTAGCCATTTGCTGACTTGCACCGTCCCAAAAGTTAGGGTGTTAAAAACAGGCTGAACAGAGGCCACCCCCAGGCTAAGGGTGCCAAAGGCGGAGCGATGAACAAATGACCTTCTATTCATGAATAAGGGTTCGGGGTATTTGATTAGTTCCTGGAAGGATAAATCCCTTCAAGGCAAATAACGTAATTCATACCCAGGTAGGGCTGCATATTGTTGAAAGGCTGGTTTCCACCGGCATTTCCAATAGTGGTGGTTACTCCACCGAGGGAACCATTGACGGTATTGGCCGGGGCATAGAAGTTATCGGGTTGGGAAGCCAGGATATTTCCAGCAGGTTCTTCTGTAGATGTATTCACCGTGGTGACCCCAACCGTAGTTGTAGCCGAGTGATTATGTATAGGAAGATTGCTGAGAATCAGGGTCGTGGTCGCGGCGCCGGATACTTCACCCAAAACAATATTGGCTAATCCAGGACCCTGGCCGGCACCTACAGGTACTCTGCCCCTGAGATCCGGTAAACCAAAGGTGGTTTGTCCATTTCCTCCATAGGTGGTGCCCAGAAGCGAAAAAAGGGCTGTGTTTTGTGCAATCGACAATATCTGGCCCGCACAGAAGGCCCAGGAGTTGGGGGCAAAGTTGCCGGCAAACATGATGATTTGTGCGAGATAGCCTTCCATAACAGTTTAGTTTGATCAATTTATCAGGACAAGAAATGCAATTATTAATGTCCCGAAGATATTGGATTAATTAATGCTGCCGGCATTAAAAGCCCAAGAATCACAGACTGATGGAATAAAATCCTCAGAAATATCAAATAAACGCGGGAAATCTTCTGGTTTAACGGTTAAAATCCCTGATTCCTCCTGCTAAACTGACTATTGCAAGTATCTTGTGCTTCAATTGAATAGGATGTAAAACCCAGAATTCCAGACTAACCTAGAGAATCATGAACATCAGACACTTCGGCATTAGCCTTCTAATGGTATTTTCCATAACAGCCCAAGGACAATATTTGGAGACCTATTCCACGCCCAACAAGGGATACCTATTAAATTTTATCGATGATTTTACAACCGTAAACTGGACCATGACTCCCTGGTCCACGGCGATGATGGAGCGTGATGCTATGGACTATTTCAACACTACTGCAGCCGGGGTCCTGGAAAGTATTGATATGGACCAGGAGGTGTGTTGGGAAAGTCCATTATTACAAATTGGCTCTGCAGGTACTGTTTCCCTTTCTGTAGATCTTACCTGGGCGGGTTTTGATACGGATGTGATGGCAGGAGGATGTCTTGGTGACTACATCCGGGTGATGTATAGTGTGAATGGTGGTGCATACACCATGGTGCCTAACCAGTTCGGTGGAAATGCATGCGCTACTGTGGCCTATCCTTTTGGGGCTCCCGGCGCTCCGTTTACCAGTTCAGGCACTGTCACGCAAGGGGGGATATCGGGCAGTACGCTTCGTATACGGGTTTGTGTCTTTACCAATGCCAATGCGGAAATTGTAACGATTGACAATGTTTCGGTTCCCCAGTCGGGTGTATCACTCAACTGTAGCCAGCCCATTCTTACCTCTACCCAGAAGAATATCGTTTGTAACGGACCTAATTCCGGCTCTATTGATCTGACCGTCTCCGGTGGATCTGGGGGTGGATATACGTATGACTGGAGCAATGACGGACCTGAAACTCCGGACAACGACCCACAGGATTTGACAGGACTGGCGGCAGGATCATATACAGTAACGGTAACGGATGGTGCCAATTGCACCCAGACCACAACCGTTAATATCATTAGTTCCCCGATGACCCAGAGTGCCATTACTTTTCCGGCATCCTGTGGTGGAGCCAATGGCGCTATTGACCTTACGGTGGGCGGAGGAAATCCGGGATATACGTATGTATGGACAGGTGGTGCCACTACGCAAGATATAAGTGGGCTGGCTGCCGGATCCTATTCGGTCACGGTTACGGATACGTCGGTACCTCCATGTACTTCCACGGCCACCTATATGGTAGGATCCATGGCCAGCGGACCTTATTTGGAAACGTTTAGTATTATCAACAAGGGATACCTGCTCAACCAGGTCAATAATTTTTTCGGCATGAACTGGACCATGTCCCCCTGGACACTGGATGAGCCTCCTGCCGGAATTGGTCGTGACAACGGAGATTATTTTGCCACAACAGCCGCCGGAAAACTCGAAGGTTTGGATTCGGACCAGGAGATCTGCTGGATCAGCCCGGAAATCAATATTGCCACCTCGGGTACCGTACAGTTTTCAGTGGATCTCACCTGGATGGCGATAGACAACGAAGATTATATCCTGGTACAATACAGCCTGAACGGAGGTGCCTTTGTCACCATACCCAATGTGGTGGGTGGAGGCGTCGGTACCATCCAGTATGCTTTCCCTTCTGCAGATCAAAGCGGATCAACTACTGTTACGCAGACAGGTCTCTCGGGAAATAAGTTGCAGATCAAAGTTTGTTTCCTGACCAATTCACAAGCTGATATTATCACGGTGGATAATGTGTCTATTCCACAAACTGTGTCTCTGTGTTTCGCCCCAATCCTTACTACCACGCAGGTCAACGTCCTTTGCAATGGGGCTGCTACCGGTAGTATCGATTTATCGGTTACCGGGGGAACTGCTCCCTATACCTATGACTGGAGCAATGACGGACCAGAGACTCCTGATAACGACACCCAGGATTTGACGGGGCTTGTGGCCGGCACCTATACGGTCACCGTCACGGATATGGTTGGAGCCACATCAACAGCCAGTGTGACCATTACCCAACCTGCAGCATTAGCACTTACATCTGTCATTACCCATGTTACTTGCTTTGGTCTTCTCAACGGTGCAATAAATCTTTCCGTTTCCGGAGGCGTAAGTCCTTATACGTATGACTGGAGCAATGACGGGCCAGAAACGCCGGACAATGATCCCCAGGATTTGACGGGCCTTGCCGCAGGCACATATATGGTCACGGTCACGGACGCTAATGGATGCACGGCCTCTCATACAGCCATGGTCAATCAACCCACTGCCCTGTCCTTGTCCACGGTTGTCACCAACGTGACATGCGCGGGAGGCAATAATGGAGCTATAGATTTGACGGTAACGGGAGGCACCCCCGGTTATACCTATGACTGGAGCAATGACGGTCCGGAGACACCAGATAACGATACCCAGGATTTAACAAATCTTACGACAGGAACATACACGGTTACGGTAACTGATGCCAATGGTTGTACATCTACGGCTTCCCAGACCCTTACCGCCAATCCGTTGCCTTTGGCCTTCGCTGTCACAGGTGGAGGAACCTATTGTGATGGCAATGGGGTAGTCGTAGGCCTGGCCGGTTCAGAGATTGGTGTTAATTACCAGTTGTACGTCAACGCGGCTCCTACAGGTGCACCTTTTGCGGGGACTGGAGCCGCCTTCAATTTTCCAGGCCTTCAAACTGTTGTCGGGACATACACTGTCGCAGGCACCAACCCAACCACAACCTGTATGAACAACATGACAGGCTCTGTTCAGGTCGCTACCGCCATAGCCCCGGTTATCAATTCGGTTACCGTTATCCAACCTACGCTGGCTTTTCCGAATGGTAGTATAACCGTCAATGCCACCGGAGGGCCTACGCTGGAGTACAGATTAAATTCAGGTCCCTATCAATTAAGCAAAATCTTTAATGGACTTCCCCAGGATTCCAGTTACTCCGTATTTGTTCGTCTGCAGAATTCATCCGGATGCGAAGTGGCATACAGTGGCAATCCGGTGGCCATGAATGCAGTCGCTGCCAGATTCAGTTGCCTCCCGGATGTACTCGTCGGCACCTCACCTTTCCAGGATTCCATGTGGCACGCGAATCTCGCTACAAACACGATCATCCGCAGACTAGCCCCTTCTCTTCCGGGGTTTACCATCACAGGAATGAATGGGCTGGCCACCCATCCACAGACCGGAGAGCACTTTATCCTGCTGAAAGTATCCGGAATCTCGGGACGATTACTGGCCAAGGTTAATATTCACACAGGCGTATGTACTACGGTAGGAAATACAGGCGATAATTTCTCATCCATTACTTTTCACAGTAATGGTACGCTATATGGTGCTACCGGGAATGGTGCCAGCGTGCCTGAAACGTTGTATGAGTTAAACACGACCACTGGAGCAAAAACGCTACGCTTTGCCATGGGTAATGGTGCCGATGGAGAAGTGATCTGCTATAATACTGATGATGATCATATCTACCATTGGTCCGGGAACGGAACCGTGGTTTTTGAGAAATGGCCTTCTGCAGCCATGACCTATGCCCCTATTAACGTACCCATCACGGGAACTCCGGGGGGAGAGACTTTTGGTGCTATCTACCGGGGAGACAATAAATTTATAATTTCCAATATATCCAGTACATTCAAAGAGGTCACCCTCAGTCCTGGAGGAGCAAGTTATGGGCCTAACCTGATGAGTCTTCCGGATGACCTTCGGGGTCTTATTAAAGAGACTTGTATCAGCTCCATCACTGTAAGCGGGCTCCCGATCGTGTGTGAACAAGGAAGTGTCACACTTACGGTCAACGGAGGCTCGAACAATTACCAATGGTATATAAACGGGGCAATCATCCCAGGTGCAAACAGTGCCTCCTATGTAGCCTCCACTGGGGGTTTCTATAATTGCATTTTCACTGACCCATGTGGTGTGACGGATAGTGTGCCTCAAGGGATCATCCTGACCACCGCCACCAATCCGGTATTATCATCCATAGCCACTCCCGCTTGTTTTGGTGAGTCTAACGGTGCTATTGACCTAACCGTTACCGGAGGCACCCCAATCTACACCTATGACTGGAGTAACGACGGACCCGAAGTCCCGGACAATGATTCACAGGATCTGATTAATCTTTCGGCAGGCACATATACGGTAACTGTTACTGATGCAAACGGTTGCATGGCCTCAGAGTCCGCGACGGTCCTTCAACCAGCTTTACCTTTAAACATTACCCTGATGCCGACGGGCAACTGTGCAGGTTCATCCAATGGAACAATTACCGTTGGAATCACAGGCGGCACTCCACTGTATGATATTGCCTGGAATGGCCCCGGCTCCAACGACGGATCAGCTCCGGACCAGAATTCAGGTTATATAATCACTAACCTTCCCGGAGGCTCTTATGCAGTAACAGTGACCGACAATAACAATTGCTCCCAATCCACTTCAGTGGTCGTAGTCGAAAACCCAGTACCGGTTTGCGCCATTTCCGGATCAGATAGCTTGTGCATGTTGTCTATCGGCAATATCTACGCTACAACACCCGGATTAAGTGGGTATGCATGGAGTATTTCGGGTAACGCCACCATTGTAGGTCCGACTACAGGATCCAGTGTCAGCGTGACTGCCGGTGTTCCTGGAAATGCGAATATAGCCGTAACGATTACGGATGCCAATGGATGTTCGTCTTCGTGTGCACAAACTATTCAGATCATTTCAAACGCTCCTTTCATCACTTGCCCGACAGATATCACTATAGAATGTGACGAAAGCACCCAACCAGCCAATACCGGAAACCCGGTCGTGCTGGATTGTGACTTTGATGCCACCATTTCCTTTGGAGATGTAACCACTTCGGGAAATTGTCCGCAGGAATATACAATCTCCCGGACCTGGACCGCCCTGGATGGTATGGGTCAATCCGCGTCCTGTGTGCAGATTATTTCTGTTCAGGACAACACGCTTCCTTCTCTTTCATGTCCGCCGGATATCACGGTTCAATGTATTGCAGATACGCTGACGGCCAACACCGGTTTGGCTTCGGGTACGGATAATTGTGATGCTGTTCCGGAAATAGACTATAGCGATACTTCGGTCAGTGGAACTTGTGGCGGATCTTTCTTCCGCATCTGGACGGTCACTGATGCGTGTGGCAACAATACGTCTTGCCCCCAATTGATCACGATTGATGATACGACTCCCCCTGTGATCACCTTCTGTCCGACAGATGTAACGATTGAATGTGATGAATCCACACTTCCCGCGAATACCGGAAACGCCACGGCCTCGGATAATTGTGACAATTCTCCGTCAGTGGCTTATGATGAGTTTACATTTTATCCCAATGAAGGAGGGTGTGTACAGGAGTTTGTGGTTGTGCGTACCTGGATCGTGACTGATGATTGCAACAACTCCACTACCTGTGTTCAGGAGATTAACGTGGTAGACACCACACCTCCGGTCATCACCTGTCCGCCTAACCTTACTATTCAATGTATAGATAATACCTTGCCTGCAGGAACTGGAGTTGCCACCGCCACGGACAACTGTACTTCTTTCCCCGAAATATTCAGCAATGATGTCACTGTGGCCGGAGGTTGTGGACCAGAGTATACGATCATGCGGACCTGGACCGCTCTCGATGATTGTGGAAACGGCTCTACCTGTACGCAGATCATCAGCATAAAAGATACCGCTCCTCCAGTGATAACTTGTCCAGCCAACATAACGGTTCAGTGTACAGTAGTTACCATTCCGGCAAATACCGGAGGAAATGCTACAGCTACGGATATCTGCGATCAGACCCCTACAGTCACTTTTACTGATGTAACTGTTGCCGGTGCGTGTCCACAAGAACGTACCATTACAAGAACGTGGAGAGCTACCGATGACTGTGGTAATTCCAGTAGTTGTGTCCAGACTATTTTTGTAGACGACAGCACACCTCCAGCCATTACCTGTCCGCAGAATCTCACAGTGACCTGTTCTTCACAGATCCCTCCGATAGCTACGGGAAGTGTCACCTCCACTGACAATTGCGGACCTGTTACGGTCACACACCTTGGCGATGTCATTTCAGATTCCACCTGTGTCAATCGTTTTGTGATTCACCGGACCTATAAATCCACGGATGCCTGCGGCAACATGTCCACCTGTACGCAGCTGATCACTGTATTTGACAATACACCGCCGACGATCACTTGTCCTGCAAATATTACCATTCAATGTTCAGCAAGCACCTTGCCTGCAAACACAGGCATGGCGAGTGCTACAGACAACTGCCAGGGCGGAGGGATGTCCACACCACAAATCTGGATCAATGAATTCCATTATGACAACACCGGAACGGATGCCGGCGAATTCGTTGAAGTCGCAGGAACAGCGGGTATTGATCTCAGCACCTATTCCATTGTATTGTATAATGGAACCGGAGGCTTCGTCTATGACACCGATAATCTTACCGGTACCATTGACAATGAAGGCAATGGATTTGGAGCGGTTTCACTTTCTTATCCGGTTAACGGTATACAAAATGGCGCCCCGGATGGTATTGCCCTGGTACATAGTGGTACCGTAGTGCAGTTCCTGAGTTATGAAGGATCCTTTGCCGCTACTGACGGTCCGGCAAACGGCATGGTGAGTACAGACATCGGATTACTGGAGCAAGGCACAGAGCCACTGGGCCAAAGTCTTCAACTTACCGGTTCAGGAAATGCATATGCCAACTTTACCTGGGCGGGTCCATCGGCTCAGTCGCCAGGTACACTTAATGCCGGACAAACCATAGCATCTCCGCCGCCAGCCCCATTGATGGTGAACTATACCGATGTAATCACCTCATCCAATATCTGTCCTCAGCAGTATACCATTACCCGCACTTGGAGCACTTTCGATGCGTGCGGTAATTCAGCCACCTGTACTCAGGTCATCGTTATCGTGGATACCACCCCTCCTGCTATCGCGTGTCCGCCAAACCTTACAATAGAATGTACAGAAGACACCAGCCCGGCGCATACAGGAACTGCTTCTGCTTCGGATAATTGTCAGGGTACAGGCGTTCCACTGCCGGTGATCTGGATCAATGAGTTCCACTATGACAATACAGGTACAGATGCCGGCGAGTTTGTGGAAGTAGCCGGAACGGCAGGACTTAATCTCAGTGGGTATGCTATAGTCTTATACAATGGAACCGGAGGTGCAGTATACGATACTGATAACCTCACCGGTGTGATAGACAATGAAAGCAATGGATTTGGTGCCATATCTCTGGCGTATCCAAGCAATGGTATTCAAAACGGGGCACCCGATGGTATTGCTTTAGTACAAGGCGCAACCGTGATACAGTTTTTGAGCTACGAGGGATCATTTGTGGCTGTTGGCGGACCTGCCAATGGAATGATGAGCACGGATATTGGAGTTTCGGAAGCAGGCACAGAGGCCTTGGGCTTGAGCCTTCGACTCACTGGCAATGGAGATGCATACAATGAATTTGTTTGGAATGCCCCTTCGGCCCAGTCCCCAGGAAGTTTGAACCCCGGTCAAACCATCACGGTCGTAAACGATCCGAACATCCCGGTGACGCACACCGACAATATTACGCCATCACAACTATGTCCACAGACATACTCTATCACCAGGACATGGACCGCTACGGATGCTTGCGGTAACAGTTCTACGTGCACACAACTGATTTCTGTTGTAGACTCTACCCCTCCGGTCATTACCTGTCCCGCAAGTGTGACCATAGATTTCGGTGTGGATGAAAGCACCGAGCACAATGGATACGCCACAGCTACGGATAATTGTTCTCAACCGGAAGTCACCTATTCTGACAACATCATACCCGGCGAATGCGAGGAAGAATATATGATCGAGCGGACATTTATTGCCACCGATGCATGCGGGAACTCCTCCACCTGTTTGCAGATTGTCAATGTCGATGGAATGTGCGTTGTGGACTTTTCCCTGGTAAAAACGCTGAATCCCAACCAGGGACCGTTTGACGGAGGGGACAACGTGCAGTTTACCATTACCGTCACAAATGAAGGTGAGGTGACCGCGGGAAGCATAACCATCACCGATTATATTCCTATTGGATTTATGCTCAATGATCCTGACTGGACTCCCGGCATGGCTGGAAGTACCGGGCAGAGTGCATCCATCGTACTTTCCATAGCCAATGGCGGGCTGGATGCAAATGGGCTTAATCCTATGGAAAGCGTTTCCGTACAGATCACTCTCCGGATCAATGATGATACCGGGCCCGGGTCCTATGTCAATATTGCGGAGATCAGCCAGGTGCTGAGGCCAAATGGAGTAGATATTACCGACCGGGATATCGATAGTGATCCGGATCAGATAGATACCAATGACCCTCCTTCAGAAGACGATCAGGATCCAGCTTATATCTGTATTCTGCCAACCGTAGTGATCATTGGTGATGCATACGTGTGCCCTGGTCAAACAGTAACTTATTTTGTCGAAGACTACCATCCTAACTGGCAATATTCATGGACCTTAAGTGGAGGTGGAGTGATCGTAGCTACTACAGCGCAAAGTGTCACTATAGCCTGGGGAGATACGCCCGGAGGACCATTCCAACTGACGCTGATCACTATTGTCGGACCAGAAGGTTGTCAGACCTCCAGCTTTATGTTTGTATACATCCAGGGCGTTGAAGCCTTGTCTTGTAATGATCAGGTGCAAATCTCATTAGGCCCGGAATGCGAATCCATTGTATTGAGTGGTATGATCCTGGAAGGAGAAGCCGAAGGCAATGACAACTATTATGTCATCATTACCGACGAAAACGGAAATGTCATTCCTAATGCCACACTTACATCTGAGCATATTGGAAAATGCTTTACGGTCACCGTGGCCAATGAATGTAATGATCAAAGTTGCTGGGGCACGATCTGTGTCGAAGACAAGATCAAACCTGTGATTGAATGTGCGGATGTCACGGTGGATTGCGGCAGCATCCTCGATCCGGAGACGACTACTCCAGATGCGTACGATGCCTGTGGTGAAGTAGAGCTGACGTACACGGAGACCAGCATCGGTGATCCATGCTACGAACAGATCCTGACCCGGACCTGGACCGCCACAGATGAAAGCGGCAATACCAGCACATGCATACAGAACATCACGGTGACTCCATTGACCCTCGATGATGTAGTGTTTCCACCGGCTTATGTTGGATTATGTGGAGAAAGTGCGGATCCGGAACATACCGGATGGCCGACGGTCAACGGTATTCCGATCACAGATGAAAATGACCTGTGCAATATTTTCGTCGGCTACTGGGATAAAGAATTGAATGAATGTGGAGGAGGGCGCAAGATAGCGCGGACCTGGACGGTGCTGGATTGGTGTAATGTAGAGGTGGTTGAAGGCGTCCAGGTGATCAAGCTTTCAGACAACGTAGGTCCGGAACTGACGTGTCCTGAAGATTATGAAGTAGGCACGGACTTCTGGTATTGCTACGCTAATGTGAGCGTACCTAAGCCGGCGGCCGTAGATAATTGCAGTGAAATCTCCACGTACAGCCTGCACTCCACGGGAGGCACGGTCGTATCGTTTGGTAACAACTACGTGATCAATGGACTGGAACTGGGCACCCATACCGTCACCTGGACGGTGCGTGATGAATGCGGCAACAGCAGTACATGCAGTTTCCATATTACAGTGGTGGATGATGTGGTGCCTGTGGCCAACTGCGACCTGCATACCATTGTGAGTCTGACTAATGACGGTCCAAGTGGCATCACGCTGGTGCCTGCCAGTGTATTTGATGATGGCAGCTATGACAACTGCGGCCCTGTAACTTTCCGGGCTCGCAGAATGGATAGCTGTATTGATTTTGACTGGACGACGGAAGGCGCTTGCATAGATGATCATCCAGGTGGTATACCTGCAGTCAACAGCCGTGACCGCGGAACGGTACATCGTCCATGCGTGCCGTTTGCATGCTGCGACGTAGGTAATGGGCCGGTGATGGTGGAACTGGAAGTCACGGATGCTGCCGGGAATGTCAACTATTGCATGGTCGAAGCCGAGATTCAGGATAAGATCAGTCCGTTTGTAGAGTGTCCGCCTGATATCATCGTGAGCTGTGACTTCTGGTTTAATGTCCAGGAAGGCACCTTTGCCGATGGTGAGGGTAACAACAATGGATCGTTAGATGAAGATCCACTGAGTGCTGTGTTTGGCAACATGTTTGACGCCTACAGATATGATGAAAGCGCAAGAGATCATATCGTGATCAATGATCCGGGCAACGAAGACTACAGCCAGCCACACAACTGGGGAGTTGACGGATGGGCTGATGACAATTGTGAAGTGAACCTTCAAGTACGGGTACGGATCATCGATGATTGCAGTGGAGGCGATCTTCCGGGCAATGCACCGGAGGGAGCGATCAAGTTGATCGAGCGGAGATTCAGTGCCAGCGATGGCAATGAAGGGATTGCTCCAGGTACCTGCACACAACGTATTTGGGTAGTTGACTACGATCCATTCTACATCGTAGACCAGAACTGTAACAACCAGGATCCGAATGACGGTGTGAAGTGGCCATGCGATGTATTGCTGACCACGTGTCCTGAAGACCTGGGTAATACCGGAGAGCCTACGATCTATGATGATGCCTGCAGTCTGGTAGGTGTAACCTATGAAGACACACGTTTTGACTTTGTGGATGGAGCCTGTTTCAAGATCCTGCGCGAATGGGCAGTGATTGACTGGTGTCAGTACAATCCGCAAACCGGAGCGGGCTTGTGGCATTATACGCAGGTGATCAAGGTTCATGACGAAGATGGACCTGCATTCACAGATGCTTGTGAGACACAAGTATTGTGTGTAGCGGATGATGGGGTATCCCTGCCGGACAATAACCAGGTGTTCCTGGGAGAGGATAATCCGTTGGCTTCAAGCTGCAGCGTACATCTTGCCCTGAGCAGGACGGTACATGAGACCTGCAGCGATATTGTCAACTATGATGTGAAGTTGTATCCGTTTAACGGAAGTGACTTCATTTATCTGAAGACGACGACACAGGCTACGGTGGATGAAAACAATGATGCGGTATTGAGTTTCAATACACGCCAGAACAGCATTAAATCAATCCGGGACAACGGACTTCCGTACAACAGTGTTTCGTGTGGAGACTACCACAGGATCCTGTGGAGTGTGGAGGATGGTTGTGGCAACTGGAGTCATTGTGAATACCTGATCCGCCTGGAGGACTGCAAGCTGCCGAGTCCGGTGTGTATCAATGGACTGAGTACGGTAGTGATGCCGATAGGAGGGCAGGTGACGGTATGGGCAAAGGACTTCAATGCATCGAGCTATGACGACTGTACGCCTTCTGAGGACTTATTGTACAGCTTTAGCGGCGACAGTTACCAACCAAGCTTTACATACACTTGTGATAATGTACCTGCTTTCAACACAGAGTTACCTGTAAGTATCTGGGTTGCAGATGGTGGCACAGATGACAACTGTAATGGGCAGATCAGCTGGAATGAACGGAACAAGGATTTCTGTTCGACCACGATTGTGATTACCGACAATAATCATGCATGTGGTGGATCGGGACCGATCGTGAGCGGCGAAATATTGACAGACCATTCAGATGCGGTATCGCAGGTACAGGTGAGTCTGACCTCTCCGGGTCATGTGTTCCCACAATACATTACCGCTCAGAATGGCCGATACACATTTACATCATTGTTTGCAGGAGATGATTACCAGATCACGCCAGAGCGTAACGATGATCACCGTAATGGTGTGAGTACCTTGGACCTCGTTCAGATCCAGAAGCACCTATTGGGCAAGGAGCTGTTTACGACTCCATATCAGTATATCGCTGCGGATGCGAACAACAGTGAGTCCGTGAGTGCGATCGACCTGATTGAGATCCGGAAGTTGATTCTGGGTTTATATGTTGAGTATCCAAACAACAAGAGCTGGAGGTTTGTCGAGAAGGGTTATCCAATGACCACAGAACACCCATGGCCATTCAACGAGGCCATCTTGTTGCCGGATCTGGCACAAGACAGTATGATGCATAACGATTTTGTAGCAATCAAAGTCGGTGACATTAACTTCTCTGCCAAGACTAATGCTACACAAGTGAAGCCGCGCAACGGAAACGGAGTGGTTAACCTGATGGCAGACAACCGTACAGTCAATGCAGGTGAAATGGTAGATGTGGCTATCCGCTCTACAGATTTCGCGGGTATTGAAGGATACCAGTTTACAATGCAGGCTAATGGCCTTGAATTCCGTGGAGTGGAGTCTGGTCTGCTGACCATGACTGATGAGAACATGGGTGTGTTTGGAAATACATTGACCACCAGCTGGTACAAGATCGGCGGGGTAAGTGCTACCTCATCTGATGTTCTGTTCACGCTGCACTTCCAGGCTACCGTTGCCGGTCAACTGAGCGAAATGATCAGCCTGAACTCCAAGGTGACTGAAGCTGAAGCTTACAACACCTCTGCTGATATCAAGGATCTGAAACTGAACTTCCGTGGAACGGAGGTGGGTGCTGAGTTTGCGCTGTATCAGAACGAACCCAACCCATTCAAGGGAACTACACAGATTGGGTATGATCTTCCTGTAGCTGGTAAGGCTACGTTGACCATCTTTGATTTCTCCGGAAAGGTACTTGTTGTGAAAGAGCAGGATGCTGTGAAGGGGTACAACACGATAACCATCACCAACAAAGAGTTGGGGGCTGTTGGTGTGCTATACTACAGACTGGATGCTGGTGAGTATACGGCCACGAAGAAGATGGTGATTATCGAGTAAGCAGATACTGGGGTAGAACATATACCTCTTAATTGGAAAGGGCCTTTCTCCAGATTGGGGGGAAGGCCCTTTTCGTTTCGTTTGATGGGCGATAGAGACATGGTAAAGACAAAACCGCAGTTTGTGACTGTTGGTATTCCTATATTCAAGAGGAATTTTTCTGATTTTCAGGGATTTATAATTTGGCAACCATCTATTTAAATTAAATCTAAATAGCGGGCCTAAAAATTTATTAATTATATGTTGTTAAGCCAAATACACTTTATGTTTTTATTTAATATAAGACAAATTTGTCCAAAATTACATAATAAATACTTTTAACAAATGTTAAAAAGGCGTGTCGGGATACCGACATTTTACGTGCTGGTATTAGTTTTGATACCTATTGAAAGACTGTGGTTTTTGGAATAGAAATTATAGTCCCAACCTGATGAATGAATGACCAATTAAATGGACTGCAGTGTTGCAGCCGAATTGGTGTGCTTAGCCCTTTTGACTAGGACTTCCGTTTGTTTAAGGAGGGGATTATAATCTGTGCAGCAGAATTTAATCTCATTATAAACAAACATCTCATGAAAAGCACATTCACCAATCTTCTCACATTCAAGCCGGTTATCCTCTGCCTGATTATGGTTGGCCTCTATGTGGTATCACTACCTACACTGCAGGCTCAATCCCATGTCAACGACAACTTTCTGTCGGTACCCAGTGGTCCTTATGTATCCACGCAGACGGCCATTGACCGGGTTGAAACCCAGTGTAAGATTCTCAAGGGACAATTGGAAGTTCTTGACCCGTCCAGCAATACATACAGGACTGTAGAAGCCAAGTATGAGTTTTATTCACTCATCCTCAATGACCTCTATGATGGCAAGACGGTGCAGGAGTCCCTGGTCACCGGTCTTACTTCCTTGCTTGCGGATCGCTACGCCTTCTTTACCAAGCAGGAGAAACTACAACTGAAACAAGAAGCGATCGCGCTACTCAGCTAATTGTAGCAAAGCATATCCGGACGTATTGACCGGCTTAAATAACATTACAAAACCTAATCTCATGAATAAAGGATTTAATACTCAGAAAAGCCTCCGGCCTTTCTTTTTCCTGTTGCTGGCAAGTTTGTTTGCCATCTCAGGACTGAAAGCCCAGGCTTCATTCACCGGCAATAATTTCTCCATTCCTTTTACCGGCACCTCTGGCGTAGCTCAGGGAACCGTGCAGGTAGGTTGTGTAGGAACTATAGCTAACGGTGCCAACATTACCTTAAATGTACAGTTGGGTCACACCTTTATGGGTGACTTAGCCCTGTGGTTGGTCGGCCCGGGTGGTCAGGTACTGGAGTTGTGCACGCGTAATGGCGGTGGCAATAACAATATGAATGTATTGTTTAGCGATGCTGCAGCAACCAACATTGCGGCTGCTACTGCAACAACGTCAACCGGTGCTGCGGCATGTCCCCCTACCACATTTGCTTATAACGGTAGTTTTAAACCCGAAGGTCGCGTCAACGTGATACCCGCCTTCCCAACCAGTCCTGCAAATACTGCCGCACTGAGTACATTCACTTTTGCCAATACCTTCAGTGGAATTAACGCAGACGGAGTGTGGACACTTGTTATTAATGACCACGTAGGTGGTGATGCCGGACTAACTTGCGTATGGACACTCAATTTTGCCGGTGTGCCCGTTCCTCCTACTTGCACATTTACGGGTATCGTCAGCCCCCTCAACTTATCAACAGCTCAAAATAACTGTCTCTCAGTGCCCATTCCGGTTCCTGCAGTAACAGGTGTACAAGGTGCATGTACGGGTGCTGTGATCTCCTACAGCCTGGACAACGGACCATTCGTGGTTGTACCATCAGGTAATACTACGATTCCTCCAGTAGCTTCCGGTGCACACAGCATTGTATGGAGAGTGGTCAACAATTGTTATCAGACCAGCCAGTCTGTACAAGTCGTAAACGTTTCAGACCAGGTGCCTCCGGTGTTGGATTGTCCGGCTGATATTATCGTCAACCTGGATCCAGGGGATTGTTCAGCCATCGTCGGATATACGGTAGGCGTTACAGACAACTGTCCTTTCCAGGGCCCATCCGTAACCCTAAACACCATTACGTCTGGTGGTAACGGAAATTCATCAGGAGGGATGGTATGGTTTGATCTCGTGAACAATACCGGGTCAGATCTGACCGTCAATGGATTTGGGATGAATATTTCAAATGCCACAATGGTCAACGTGTATCGTAAATCAGGAACCTTTGCAGGTTTCCAAACTAATTCCGGTGCATGGACATTAGTTGGTGCTGCAAACGCTACGGTAGGTCCATTCTCAGGTCCATTCCCTGGTAACGGAACTATTACGCCGGCTCCAATTACCTTTACGATTCCTCCCGGTACAACAGGTATTGCCCTGCATACCCTTTCTGCTTCGTCTAACTACACCAACGGTAACGGTCCTAACCAAACCTACACCGATGGAACAATGACGATCAACTGTGGTAGTACTGCCAATACTCCATGGGGCGCTCCATTTACACCGAGGGTATTCAATGGATATGTTTCCTACTTTACCCAGAGTGCAACAGCAGATGCCACACAGACTGCTGGTATTCCATCCGGAGGATTCTTCCCGATTGGAACTACACAAAACTGCTTCCAGGCTTCAGATGTTGCCGGCAATATCGGCACCTGCTGCTTTAACGTTATCGTCAACGAATATCCTACGCCAACAACAACACTGGCCTGCAATGACAACGTTCAGGTTTCTGTTAATGAAAACTGCGTTGCTTACGTATCAACAGACATGATCCTCGAAGGTGGCCCGTACGGCTGCTATGATGATTATATCGTATCCATCGAAGGCTATGGCTCAGGCCCTGGTGGTGTGACCATAGACAATAGCGCTGTTGGAGAAACCCTTCAGGTAACCGTCACCGATCCTACGACCGGCAACAGCTGCTGGGGTACCATCAGTGTAGAAGACAAGATTCCTCCCACGATCGAATGCCGTGACTGGACGATCATGTGCGGCGCACAACTGCCAGATCAACCTGCTCCGGAACTCACAGGTTACCAGGAACAAATCATCACAGGCTTGAATGACCTGCTCGAATTTAACGAGTGGGAATATACATTTGACTACAGCTATCTGCCCAGCACACCGGTACTGGATCTGGATGTAAGAATTCAGATTGATGATCACACCTGGCTGCCGGATATCGATATGGAAGTAGAAGCACCTGATGGTACGATCGTACATTTCTTTGATGTTGGTGGATGTACAGGTCAGGAATGGCCCATCAACTGTCGCTTTGATGATGATGGAACAGCAATCACCCAGTGCGTAGATCTCAACGGAGATGAAAATACCCATATCCAGCCGCTGATCAATGGTGGGTTTGCAATGCCTGTACTCTTTAATGCCAATGGTCATGAGGCCAGTGGTATCTGGAAAGTAAGAATTTCAGATGACTTTAATGCTGATGACGGACACATCCGGGAAGTCGGCCTTTATATCTATGTCAATCTGCCACAAGTGGATCCTGCTGACAACTGCGGTGATGTGGATGTAACCTATACAGACACAGAATCTGGTGATCCTTGCGAAGGCCTGGTCGTAACCCGTCATTGGGTAGCAACAGATAATAGTGGTAATACTGCAGCCTGTGATCAAAATATCACCGTACAGCCGCTGGTGCTGGACAGCGTAGTATGTCCTCCTGCATATGTAGGTCATTGCGGCGAATCCTCTGATCCTGACTATACGGGATGGCCAACGGTCAACGGCAGTCCAATCACTGATGAAGACAACGTGTGTAACATCTTTGTAGGCTATTGGGACAAACCATTGAATGACTGCGGTAACGGCGAGAAGATCGTTCGTACCTGGACCGTT
Organism: Saprospiraceae bacterium; assembly: GCA_044227555.1. Lineage (GTDB taxonomy): Bacteria > Bacteroidota > Bacteroidia > Chitinophagales > Saprospiraceae > Opimibacter. Next base: position 92,129 of record JBGAWQ010000012.1, read on the forward strand.
TTGGACTGGTGTACACAGACTACTGTAGAGTGCGTACAAGTGATCAAGCTGTCTGATGATCAGGCTCCTGAACTGACTTGCCCAGCCGACTTCGAAGTAGGTACTGACTTCTGGTATTGCTATGCTAACGTTAGCGTTCCTAAACCAACCGTTTACGATGCTTG
>JBGAWQ010000013.1:0-88218 GCA_044227555.1 Saprospiraceae bacterium
TTATTCAACAAACTGGATTCCGAAGATCAACTGGCGGGCGTGTTCGGCCATGAAATAGGTCACGTCGTTGCACGCCATGGTGCTGAACGCATTGCCAAGGAGGAATTGACCCAGGGACTCACCGGTGCCGCTGTCGTCGCCTCAGGAGATTACAATACCGCACAAGCCGCACAGATGATCGCCGGGCTGGTCAATATGTCCTACGGTCGCGACCAGGAATTGGAATCCGATGACCTCGGCGTCCGTTTTATGATCCAGGCGGGCTACAACCCTGAAGCCCTGATTGAGGTCATGAAAATTCTGGAATCCGCGAGCGGTGGGCAGCGCCAACCAGAGTTTATGAGCACTCATCCCAGTCCGGAAAACCGCGTACAGAAAATCCGGGAAGCTATCGCCAAATACAAGAAATAGGGTCCTCATACCCTGGAAACTTTTATCCCTACTTTCACATTTACATTAAGATAAAAACTGAAATCACATGTTTAAAAAATTCGCCGGCGGGGGAAACCCGCTCCTCAGAAACAGTTTGACCAATGCACCAGCCTCCTCGATCTCTATCGAGCAGGAAGGAACGATGACCATCCAGGGAGCCATCAACAAAACTCTCATTCTGTTTGGTATCCTTTTGATCACCGGGTTGATCAGTTACCAGGCCCTTAACCCCGTGCTGATGATTGGCGGGGCCATCGGTGGCCTAATCCTGGTATTGATCAATGTGTTTAAAAAAGAATATTCAGCCTACATCGCCCCGGCCTATGCCGCCATGGAAGGTTTGTTTGTCGGAGGGATCTCCGGCATTTATGCCGGTTTCGGCGGAGGGATTGTCATCCAGGCGATCTCCCTCACCCTATTGGTATTATTTATCATGCTCTTCATCCAGAAGACCGGAATCATCCCCGTCACCCAACAATTTCGAATGGGCGTTGTCATGGCCACTGGCGCCATCGCCCTGCTCTATCTCATCAGTTTCGGACTGAGCTTTTTCGGCATCCACATCCCTTATATCCATGAAGGTGGTACCGTAGGCATCCTCTTCTCGCTGGGGGTGATCGGAATAGCCGCCCTCAACCTGCTCCTCGATTTTGACAATATCATCAAAGGCGAACAATATGGTGCTCCAAAATACATGGAGTGGTTTTCCGCGATGGGCCTCATGATCACGCTGATCTGGCTGTATATCGAAATCCTGAGGTTGCTGGGTAAGTTACGCGAGTAATCAACCCCACGTCCAAATAAAAAAAGGGATGCATGATCTGCATCCCTTTTTTTATGGCCTTGCCGGATATTCGGCAAAGTTTCGAGGCGTTTCATACAGTCTGATTCCCAAATCGAGATGATCAGGGATCAATGGGCGCAGAATTTCAAAGATGACGATGCAGATATTTTCTACAGTAGGTACCCTATCTGTAAATTCAGGACAATCCATATTAAGGTTTTTATGATCAAAACGCTCTTCGACTTCGCGGAAGATGATATCCTTGAGCTCTTTAAGGTTGATCAGGATGCCGGTCTCCGGATCGACATGGCCGGTCACCCGCACTTCCACTTCGTAGTTGTGTCCATGAAAATTGGGATTGGCGCACTTGCCAAAGACCTGAAGGTTTTTCTCCAGCGACCAGGTAGGAATCGCCAGTTGATGAGCTGCATTGAAATGCCCCAAACGATAGAGGGAAAGTGGGTAGACCATAGGAATCGAAGTCAGTGTGAAGATAAAGGTAATGGTATAGGAAGGGAAAAGGCAACAACAAAAAAGCCCTCCATAGGGAGGGCTTTGCTTTATGTCAAACCGAAAATACGGTCAGCTTATCTTTTACTCAACCGGATGGTCTTGATCACTTTGCCGGTGGATGTCATCAGGCGAACCAGGTAGATACCATCTGCAAGGTCACCCACTGCATATTGCTTTTGTGGGAGAGCATCAAATGAACGGACCTTATTGCCTACGATATTGAAGAGCTCGATATACTTCAAACCAGGAGTTTCAGAAACCTGGAAATAATCAGAAGTCGGATTCGGATATACCGTCAACTTGGTATCCGCTGCATCTTTAACAGCTGTCGTATTGCTGATCACCACTTGTCCGGTCACCTGGGCCAATGGGTTGCCATCGGCATCAAATAGATTCACTTCATAGTCACCAGTACCTTCGGTATTGGATGGATTGAGGTGGATTTGGACATCAAAGGATTCTCCGGGATTGATCACGTTGGGTTTGCTGGTTGGACAAGCATTGACACTGGGGTCAAAGCAGAAATTCTTGTCACAGATCCAGGAAAACCAGCTGACCGGATTGTTGGTCATACGACGGCTCCAGAAGATATTGGCGACCTGGTTGGATGTATTGGTTACATGAACATGAACCAGCACATCCGTCTGGGAAGGATTACCGGTCATCACAAAGGTGGCCGGATCCACAGTGATGGTTACCTGGGCCTGGATAAAGACCGGCAACAACATCAGACTGAACAGAAAGGGTATAATTCTCTTCATATAGGATGCAAGATATTACTTATTGACGTAAGGGCCAATGGATTAATAAAATTTTAACATTTGACCGGCAATATTAAAATAGGCCTGTTTGGCCGTCTTCCAAATGAATGTACAGAAAGGAGGCGACATTTCCTCTACAAATTGGCAGTTTATTAAGATTAACAGGTTTTTTACATGGCTGGAAATGCTTAGATTTGTCCGTCATTTTTTTCTTCGTCTTTCAATCAAAACCTATTCATGAAAAGAATTTTTACCCTTTTAGCACTGGGCTTCCTGTTCGTTCAGGCTCAGGCCCAGGTCCTGTTTTCCCAGGATTTTGAATCTGGCTCAATCGCGCCTATGACCGCGGTTGACGTGGATGGCAAGACGGTCCATCCAAACGTGGCCTCCATTGCCGGCCCTACCTGGCAAGTGGTGGGTACTTCACCTAACCGGGTGATTGTCAGTACCTCCTGGTTCAATCCTGTAGGTCAGGCAGATGACTGGATTATCACTCCAGCCCTTACCATTGAACAGCTCAACACGATCCTGGTCTGGCAGGCTTTCAGCCCTGACGCAGCCTTCCGTGATGGCTATGAAGTGAGAATTTCCACTACAGACAACCAGATTGCCAGCTTTACCAACCTGGCCCTCAACGTTCCTGCTGAGGAAACCTCCTGGAAATCAAGGTCTGTCAACCTGGACGCTTATGTCGGTCAAACGATCTACATTGCTTTCCGCAATCACAGTAATGACAAGTTCCTCCTCTACATGGACAATATCCGCGTAGAAGTTTTCAAAAACAATGACATTATCGTCCGGGGGATCAATTTTGAAAAATACAACAACGTTGCTACCCAGGTTCCTGTCAAGGTAACGGTTGAAAACCACGGCGCTAACCCACTGACTTCTCTCGAACTCACCTGGACCGATGGTACCAACTACTACACCGATACCATCACAAACCTTAACATCACCACCCTGGGTACCCAGGAACTTACCCACAGTGTAACCGTTCAGGCTTCAGAAATTGGCGAATATGGTATTGGTGTATTGGTCGCCAATCCAAACAACACAGCTGACGAAGCTCCGGATGATAACACCGGTGGCCGTAAGATTTACTTCCTCAATGAGCAACTGCCTAAGAAAGTACTTGTGGAAGAAGGTACCGGTACATGGTGCGGTTGGTGCCCACGCGGTGCCGTCAATATCGATGCTGTATACGAAGCCAATCCAGACCTCGTCATGCCCATCGCTATTCACAACGGAGATCCGATGACCATCAGTAATTATGACGGTCCATTCAGCAACACCATCAGCGGCTATCCATCAGGCCACGCGGATCGCAAAGAAATCAACATCGATCCTGCTGACTTCGGTACAGCTGTTGCCGGCCTGCAGAGCAGAATGGTCCCTGTGCAAGTAAAAACACAAACCGCTTACGATCCTGAAACACGGACCGTGACTGTTTATGGAACGGCCCACTCTTCTGTTCCTACGCTGGCTAATGACTTCCGCTTTACCTGCGTGATCACTGAAGATCATGTCACGGGCAGCGATGCTGGCTACAACCAGACCAACTACTATGCCGGTGGCGCACAAGGTGCTATGGGTGGCTTCGAAAGCCTGCCTGATCCGGTTCCTGCCAGCCAAATGGAATACCGCTTCGTAGCCCGCGCGCTCCTTGGTGGTTTCACCGGTATGGAAAACAGTGTACCTGACGCAGTAGCAGCCGGTGAAGACTTCTCTGTACAGTTTACCTATCAGATCCCTGCCGGATATGATGTTGAGCAAATGAAAGCCATCATCTTCCTACAGGATGAAGAAACCGGTGAAGTACTCAATGGCGACATCGTAGATGTTACTGACGAAGCCACCGGTGTAACCCTGGTACCAGAAGGCAAATTCTCCCTGTATCCTAATCCTACCGTCGACAACATGACCCTGACTGTAGATTATCAGACAGATGCAGCCGTAAGCATGAAAATCTACACCACCAATGGCTCACTCGTGAAAGACCTCGGTCCGATCAGCCTGGCCAGCGGTAAAGGCGTAGAACAAATCAATGTTTCAGGTATGGAAGCCGGCATGTACATCCTCGAACTGAGGAACAAGAATGCGGTAACTGCACTGCCTTTCGTTAAACTCTAATCAAGCATTATAGCTGACTCGTTCAGCAAAAAAAAAACCCTGATGGTCCTGCCATCAGGGTTTTTCTTTTTATACTTCAATCGTATGGGCTAAAGATCTCTCTTCTTCAGCAAGAGATAGGAAAGGCCAATAAAGATGATCGCCCACGCTGAGGCCACCAATACATCCCTGATCTCAATCGTATCATGCACAAAGGATAAGGCATATTTCTGAAACGGAACTCTGATAATCAGATTGATAGCCTCCACGGGAAAATACCAGACCTCCCACTCGAAATGATAATGTAAAATCGCTGTGCTGATCGGTTCGATACAAGCCGTGTACAAAAGGAACAGGATGATAGTCACGCCACTCTTCTGGATCAGGAAGGCGGCAAATAAAGCCATGCAGAGGAAAACAAAAACCTCAAGCCCATACGCCGCTACAAATTCGATGTGCTCCGTGATATAAGGTAATCCCTTCACGGGGGAATACAACAGCCCAAGAAATAAACCCAACAGGAAAAGCAAGACTGCCGATCCGATACTGATCACGCCCACAAGGGCTACTTTAGACGCAAGAAATTCACGCTTGGAAAGTCCGTCGATGATATTCTGCTTTATCGTTTTCTGCGAATACTCCAGTGTCACGGAAATGATGATCACAAACGCGGGAATCCATTTGAAGATCGTGGCCAGCCAGGCCAGGTTTTGCCAGATATCCACAAAGTCAAACAAAGGCAACCCGGTCTCCACAAAGTGCTTTAATACATCATCGTTCTTCTGCTTTTCCAAAAACCAATCCAGCAGACTTTTGATCGAGAAGCCGCAAAGGACAAAACAAAAAACATATAAACCCAGGATGACCAGGAATGGCTTGTAATGCCTGAACTTATAATACTCCAGTTCAATGATTTTGCGTATCGGGATCATACTGCCGGAGGGGTTTGGTGAGGAGTACGGGTACTGTCATCTTCATGCAGGATCTCAAGGAATTTTTCTTCCAGACTGGATTTCTTTTGCTGGATATAGTGGACCGCGACATCATGCTGCACCAGGTATCGGTTGAGATCTGAGACCGACCAACCATCAATCAACTGAAATCTCAATCCTTCAGCGCTTTGTTCTAATCCTGCCACGCCAGGACAAGAGGCTGCAACAGTGCGTAATACTTCCGGTTGATCGGCTCCCACGGTGACATGGTTGGTACTCTGCAAGGCGTCCTGTACACTGCCGGAATAGATCTTCCGCCCTTTGCGCAATACCGCAAAATGGGAACACACTTTCTGCACTTCGTCCAATAGATGACTCGCCAGGATAATGGTCTTGTTCATATCCCGAATAGACAGGATCAACTGCCTGATCTCCGCGATCCCCTGGGGATCAAGTCCATTGGTAGGTTCATCAAAGATCAACACCTCCGGATCGGCAAGCATGGCAGAAGCAATCGCCAGGCGCTGTTTCATACCGAGCGAATAGGTCTTGAAAGGATCATTGGATCGTTCGTAGAGCCCCACCATGCGCAGCAGTCCATCGGTATCCGGTTTGCGGATGTCCTTAATGCGGCTGTGCACGATCAGGTTTTGACGAGCTGAAAGAAAGGGATAGAAATTGGGTTGCTCGAGGATGGCACCGATCTTCTTGCGCAAGCGGTAATCATCACCTTGCCCAAACCAACTGTATGAACCTTTGGTTCGGGATACTACGCCGAGAACCATCCCTAATGTTGTGGTCTTCCCGCTTCCGTTTGGACCCAGCAAACCAAACACCTGACCTCTGGGAATCTGAAGGTCCATGCCATCTACGGCCAGGATGCGTCTCGAAAATCGCTTCGACAATTGATCCGTTTGGAGAATAATCTCACTCATCAGAATCCGCCTTGTAAGATGTTTTTTAATGATCCCTGGTCAGCCATGGAAAGAGCCGCCAGGTATTCGACATGGATACGTCCATCGACTTCGAGGATCACATCCTGATCTGTCCCGTCGATCAAAGCGATATAGTGGGTGTCCGCTTTATCTTCCAGTGCCCATAGGCTGATACGCTGAGCATCCGCAGTGCGCATATCTACCAGGGCCTCATATCCTTCGTCCATCAATCCAGATCGAATATCCTTGATCTGGTAGGTGCTGTCACCATCCGGCGCCAGGTAGACGATCACTTTGTCTACATCCTCAATCAATTTTTCGAAATCGGGATCCTTCCTGATATTGGCAAGCCGGATGACACTCTGATACACGTATTTTTTACGCAGCTCCGGATACTTCTGTTCATGCCGGGTCAACGTAGGAGATACCCTGGAAGGTTTGCAACCAGGCGCAAGCATCAGTGTAGTAAGGAGAATGGCGAAAACGCCTGATGACCAGTATTTCATCAGGATAAAAATGCGGATTTTTTAATCCGCAACTCCGGCTAATCGATCAATACGGTAAAATTATCCGCCCAATGCAGCCGCACCGCCTACGATCTCACTGAGCTCTTTGGTGATCGCCTCTTGCCGGGCATTGTTGTAGCTGATCCGAAGAGCGGACAACATCTCCTCTGCATTAGTGGTCGCTTTATCCATCGCTGTCATCCGCGCACCGTGCTCAGAGGCATTAGTGTCCAGCAAATACCGCTGAAACTGCACTTCGAGAATGGTTGGAACGATGGTATTGAGCAGTAACTCACTTTCTGGTTCGTAGATATAGTTGACCCTTTTCTTCCGTTTGGCTTCAAGGCGTGGGACCGGAAGGAACTGCGCGGACTCGGCAAACTGTGTAGCCGCATTTTTAAACGATCCGTAAGACACAAAGATCCTATCGGTCTCTCCTTTGGTAAACTGATCCATCAGGTACCTGGGCACGGCCACCGTCTTTTGAAATTCGAGGTTTTCAAAGAGATTCACATAGTCTTTGACGATGGTGCAATCTTTGAAATGCCTTCTGAAATAATCATATCCCCGCTTACCAATGGGTACAATGGTCAGCTTACGCGCAGCACGTTGAGCGGCAAACTGCGTTTCGATCTCGCGGATAGCCGCTTTGATGATGTTGGTATTGAAGGCGCCGCAGAGTCCGCGGTCAGAGGTGATCACCACGACCGTAGCATGGCGGACGACAGCCCGATCTTCTCCAAGGCTGATCCGTACTTCGCCTTCCACAGAAGCGAGTACATTGTGCAGCACCTGGTTGAGTTTATTGGCAAATGGGCGCACACGGATGATCGCATCCTGAGCTTTCCTCAGTTTAGCGGCCGAAACCATTTTCATGGCTTTGGTGATCTGCTGCGTGGAGCTGACGGATTTCATCCGCTCCCGTACCTCTTTCAACTTACCACTCATCTGCTTTTAGTTTGATTATAACCGTTGATCAATTCGGGTCTTTGGTTAGGAGACGTACTGTGCTTTGAGTTCAGCAGCCAATGCCTTGATCGTAGCCATATCATCATCCAACAGTTTACCGGCGCGGAGATTGTCCAAAATACCTGCATTGCGGGTGGATAAGGTCGAGAGGAACAGTTCTTCAAACTCGCGGATCTTATCGAGCGGTACTTCGCGCAACAGACCATTTGTACCGAGGTAGATGATCGCGATTTGTTTCTCTACGGATACCGGGCTATACTGGGCTTGCTTGAGGATTTCTACGTTACGCTTTCCTTTTTCAAGCACAGCGGTAGTAGCCGCATCCAGGTCAGAACCGAATTTAGCAAAGGCTTCAAGGTCACGATATTGAGCCTGGTCAAGCTTGAGCGTACCGGCTACTTTCTTCATGGATTTAATCTGCGCATTACCCCCTACGCGTGATACGGAGATACCTACGTTGATCGCCGGACGGATACCTGAGTTGAACAAACCGGACTCGAGGAAGATCTGACCGTCCGTAATCGAAATTACGTTGGTTGGGATATAGGCAGAAACGTCACCGGCCTGTGTTTCAATAATCGGAAGAGCGGTAAGCGAACCACCCCCTTTGATCATAGGCTGACCGTTCTTGTCCTTGCCTTTCTTGAGGCTCTCCGGAAGGTCATTCATATTGCGGGCAATCTCATCGTTGTTGATGATTTTAGCCGCTCTCTCCAACAACCTGGAGTGCAGATAGAATACGTCACCTGGATACGCTTCACGACCTGGAGGACGACGAAGCAGCAGAGATACTTCACGATACGCAACAGCTTGTTTGGAGAGATCATCATAGATGATCAAGGCTGGGCGACCGGTATCCCGGAAAAATTCACCGATAGCAGCACCGGCAAAGGGAGCGTAGAAAATCAGTGGCGCGGGATCAGAAGCACTGGCTGAAACAATAACCGTATAGGCCATAGCGCCGGCTTCTTCCAGGGTCTTGGCTACGTTGGCTACGGTAGACGCTTTCTGACCGGAAGCAACATAGATACAATATACGGGCTCGCCTTTATCGTAAAATTCTTTTTGATTGATGATCGTATCGATCGCGATCGCTGACTTACCGGTCTGGCGGTCACCGATGATGAGCTCACGCTGTCCGCGGCCGATCGGAATCATCGAATCGATCGCTTTGATACCGGTTTGGAGAGGCTCGTTTACCGGTTGGCGGAAGATTACACCCGGAGCTACGCGCTCGAGGGGCATTTCATATTTCTCACCCTGGATCGGGCCTTTACCATCGATCGGAGCACCCAGCGTATTGACCACGCGGCCGACAAAACCTTCACCGACGTTGATGCTCGCAATCCTTCCGGTGCGATATACTTTAGAACCTTCTTTGATGCCTTCGCCGGAACCCATCAATACCACACCGACATTGTCTTCCTCCAGGTTGAGGACGATGGCTTCCACATTGTTTTCAAAGCGGACCAACTCACCGGATTGGGCGCGGGTCAGACCGTATACACGTGCGATACCGTCACCAATCTGCAATACGGAACCTACTTCTTCGAGTTCAGCTGCACTTTGAAATCCTGACAATTGCTGTTTGAGGATTGCTGAAATTTCATCAGGTTTTACGTCCACCATGACTTTTTTTATTTAGATGTTGATCTTGATTAAAGGTTATGTTGCTTGCTTTATACTATTCGGTTATGAAAACTGTTTGCGCAGTACATCCAGCTGATGTTTGACGCTGGCGTCATAGAGTTTGTCATCAAAAGAAATCACAAAGCCGCCGATCAGGTCCTTGTCGATAGAGGTTCTGAAGGTGACCGATTCTTTCGTGAGTTTGCTTTCTACCAGTTTTTTCCGGATGGCATCCAGGGTTTCCGGTGCCAGGGTCTCTGCGGAAACGACATCTACTACTGAGATGCCTTTGATGGCCCGGTATTGGTTGATTACTTCCTGGGCGATATCCCCCAGGTGAGCTTCCCGGCCTTTTCGGAGAATGATGTCGATAAATCCGGAGGTAATCGGATCCATCTTTCCATCGACAATGGCATGCAGCACTTTACCCTTCTTATCCCCACTGATGATCGGGCTTTTCAATAATAAGGCTACATCATGCAACTTGGCGACCCCGGAGAAAAAGGTCATGTCGTCCACGACACTGTCCAGCTTACCCTGCTCGGTAGCAAGGTCGATCAGCGACTTGGCATATCTGGAGGCGATCCGGTAGGTTGACATGGTATTAGATATCTATGTGATTTGATCCCGTACTGAAGATGTAGTTCAGGCGGATACCTGGTTTTAGATTTAGCTCAATTTGATTTCATTGACCAGTTTATCGACCAGGGTCTTTTGCTCCTGGGTCTGTCCCATTTGCTGGCGGATCAGTTTCTCGGCGATTTCCACCGACATTTGGCCTACCTGGTTTTTAACTTCCACCAGGGCTTTATTCTTCTGGTTTTCGATTTCCTGGCGGGCATCGGTGACGATCTTCTGTGCTTCCACTTTTGCCTTGTCACGGGCCTCCTGGATCAGGTGGTCGCCGGTGGACTTGGCTTCGCGGAGGATGCGGGCTCTTTCTTCACGGGCTTCATTGAGCAGACGCTGATTGTCACTGCTGAGTTGTGCCATTTCTTCCTTGGCTTTCTTAGCTTCATCCAGCGCGGACTGGATATCATTTGAACGTTGCTTCAATGCGTCCTTGATCGGACGGAAGGCAAATCGTCCCACCACGATCCAGAATATGCTGAAGGTCACGAATGTCCAAAACAACAAACCAACCCCAGGACGGGCAACAGTAAATTCTGAGAGAAAGAATAAGCTCATGTTCTATTTTATTAAATATGTCCTTACCGGGGACAATAGATTAATTCTTTGCAACACCTTTTTGAAAAGATGTCCGGAAGCTCTGCCAATCGCAGAGCATCCGGGATCTCTTTGTTCGTCGCTATTACTTTACAAGGAACGCCATAATGATCGCGATCAGCGCGGCACCTTCTACAAGGGCGGCTGTGAGGATCATGTTGGATTGGATATCCTTAATAGCTTCTGGCTGGCGGGCGATGGCTTCCATGGCCTTACCACCGATTGAACCTACACCGATACCGGCGCCGATGGCTGCCAAACCCATACCTACAGCTACGATTGAACCTGTCATGTTAAAATGTATTTATTGAGTTAGTAATTTCAGTTTATTATCCTTTTTCTATCGTATTCGATTTACCGATCAATGCTTTTCAGCATGATGGTCGTGATGCTCCTGGGTAGCCGCTCCGATATAAGAAGCGGTCAGCAGTGTAAATACATAAGCCTGAATAAATGCGACCAGCAATTCGATTGCCATCAGGAATATGGTGAGTGGAATAGAGACTACGGTTCCGGTGATATAGCCACTGGTGCTTTCTCCCATTTTACCAAACATAAAGATCAACCCGATAAAGGACAGGATCACGATATGACCTGCGGTGATGTTGGCAAAAAGACGCAACATCAAGGTGAAGGGTTTGATGAAAATACTGAGGATCTCCACCGGGGTCAGAATAAGAATTTTGATCACCGCAGGCACACCCGGCATCCAGAGGATGTGACCCCAATAATGTTTATTGCCATTGATGGTCACCACCACAAAAGTGATCAGGGCAAGAACCATCGTTACCGCCAGATTTCCGGTGACGTTGCTACCTCCTAAAAAAGGAATCTGTCCAAAGAGATTGAGACCGAGGATGAAGAAAAACAAGGACAGCAGGAGGGGCAGAAATTTTTCCCATTTTGGTCCGAGGAACGGCTTGGCGACCTCATCCTGGATAAACAGGAAGATCGGTTCCATAAATGACTGCAGGCCCTTAGGGGCTTGAGCGGTACGGTTCCGGTACGCTTTGGCGATGCTGAAAAATGCCCACATCAGTAATAGGGTGATGAGGAGCATAGAGACCACGTTTTTGCTAAGGGAGAAATCGTAAAAAGAAGTAATCCCTCCTCCGAAAAGTCCGCCGTCCGCAGTACTCTGCGCATCAAGCAAATAATGCTGACCGCCATAGCAGGCGTACGCAAACTCCTTTTTATTGCCATCGATCAGGGAGTCGATATGCAAGAAACCGTCGAGGTCCACCTGGCCCATCGGAAAAGAGGCATCCTGAACGCGCTTTACGGCTCCGGCATCGAGTACATACTGGTTGTACGCTTTGCGTCCTTCCCCATGGCCATAGAAATCAAAAGCAAATTTGGAGGAAAAGAAGATATCCCATCCATGCCCTTTAGCATACAGGATGCAAGGCAGCGGAAAATTAAAGGATCCAATGCTGTATACGTTCGCGTCAGAAATGTGGTGAAACGCTGTATTGGTAGCGTCGTATTCTGATTCATGGACATCTGCATGAAAATGGCAGGCATGCGCTCCATGACCTTCGCCTCCATGCATATCCCCTTCATGGCCTTCCGAAACAGAGTCAGTATGCATCATGTGGGCGGAATCCGCATGCATTTCGGTGGTGGCGGTATGACCGGCTTCCGGGGTCGCTGAAGGGTGCTCCTGGGCCAGGACATATGTCGGGGTTCCCAGGGCCAAAATCATGGCCGGAACGAGGTAAAAAAGGGCCGCAAAACGTCGTAATTCCTTCATTTGCAAAGGGTCTTCTTCAAATCAGGCGCAAAGGTAAGAAGAAAGGGCTGTGTGGCATAGATAAGGCTCAAATCTTTTTTAGGATCCCGGGGCAACATGTCCTCACCCGCTCACCCGCATTTCCCCCATACCTTAGTATTGAAATTTATTCGGATGATGCTCAAATTAAGCCTGTTGATCAGGTAATTGACCCTGTAAAACCGCCATTTCATACCTTAGATTTCAGTTATGCATCTCCACAAGTGGTTCTTCTCCATGGTCTTGTTAATCAAAAGCATGACCGGTTCGGCTCAGCCTGTTTCCTTTGTATACTATTCTGATCTGCTTCAACCTGTATCCGGCTATGTACCGTTTTCGGATTGTGCGGTGGACATGAACGGGGATCAGTTAGATGATGTGGTACGTGTAGGCAATAAAGGACTATACATTGATTACCAGCAACTTGACGGCTCATATAATCAGCGTTTTTTTGCGTTTCCTATTCAATCTCCCCCGGATTGGAGCATCTGCGCGGGTGATCTGGACAATAACGGCTATACAGACCTGCTTTTTGGAAATGGGAGTGCCGCATCTTTTGTCAAGGCAAACGAAACCGGCACTATGTATTCGGAATCGGTCATGCCAGGTTATATCCTGAGCCAACGATCCACCCTGGCAGATATCAATAATGACGGATGGCTGGACGGCTTTGTATGCCATGACCTGGGCCAATCGGTTCCCTATCGCAATGATGGTTTTGGCAATATGTCCCGGGATACCAACCTGATTCATACCGCCAATCGTCCCGGAAGTTATTCCGCCATATGGGTAGACTACGACAATGACAGGGACATTGACTTGTATATTACTAAATGTGAAGTAGGGGCACTACCCGGAGATATAGATCGCACGAATTTGCTCTACCGAAACAACGGCGACGGAACCTTTACCGAAAATGGAATGGAAGCCGGACTGGATGATAATGCCCAGTCCTGGAGTACGGTCTTCGAGGACTTTGACAACGATGGGGATATGGATGCCTTTATCGTGAATCATGATTTTCAAAATCGTTTGTTTCGAAATAATGGCGACGGAACCTTTACAGATGTCATCAACGGGTCTGGTATAAAAAGCGATGATCTGGGTGCCTGGGAAAATGCCGCAGGAGATTTTAATAATGACGGCTTCATCGACATCTTTTCGCAGTTACAAAATGAATTGTACCTCGGCCAAGGGGATTTGACGTTTACGGGTATGGAAGCGCCTGTCATGCCGGGGGCCATCGCGGACCTCAATCACGACGGATACCTGGATGTCTATCGTAATAGCCAGGTATGGCTCAATGCGCCTAATGGCCATCACTGGATCAAAACATCCCTCTTTGGCATCATCAGTAACCGGAATGGCATTGGGGCGAGAATAGAAATCTATGGCCCATGGGGTATCCAGACCAGGGAAGTACGTTCAGGACAGAGTTACAGTCCTATGAGTTCGCTCAATACGCATTTCGGATTGGGCCAAAACAACCTGGTGGATTCATTGATTGTATACTGGCCTTCAGGCATGATCACGCGCCTGTTTGATCTCGCTGCTGATAGCCTCTACCTGATTCCCGAAAAACCATGCATGAGAGCAAGTTCGTTGGCTCTGGTTGATGGTTCAACATCGATCTGCCCGGGGGATACGACATTCCTGATAGCTCCTCCAGGATTCACTTCCTATCTGTGGTCAGACCACCACAACAAACAGGTTGATCCGGTCATCCATCCCGGACACTATTTTGGAATCCTGGAAGACAGCGATGGATGTGCTTCACTCACTCAACCTATTGTGATCGCCGATGTTGTGGATATTCCTCCTAAAATTTATGCTCCGGAAGGAAATTCCATTTGCCAGGGAGATACCTTATTACTGACTGCGACAGAGGGCGAAAATTATTTGTGGTCCAATGGCGTGGCCAACACACAAACCCTTCCAGTGACCGAAACAGGCGATTATAGTGTATCCACAGATGCGCTCTGCTTCGAGGGACAATGGACGTCTGATCCATTTCATATTGAAGTGCTTAAGGCCGACGCACCTGTTGTCGAAGATGTAGTCATTGTGTCCGGTGATTCCGTTTTATTATCCGCGGAGGGAGTCAATTGCCAATGGTATGATCAACCCGTAGGAGGCACATTATTGGGCACGGGTTCCACATTACAAACCATGCCGATCAACGGAGCAACTGCCTATTACGTGGAAAGCCACCATCTATTTCCCGGAGGTATTCAGACCGGAGGCAAGTTGGATACGACGGGCCATGGAGGCCTTCCTTCACAAGGTGGTTATCTTGAATTTGAATCCTGGGAACCATTCACCTTACATTCCGTGACGGTTTATGTACCCTCCGATGGACCATTGGGTACTCGTTTTGTTCAGCTATGGTCGGCCGATTCTTTACTGGCAACAAAACGGTTTGAATTAGAACCCGGAGCAAATACCCTGATCCTTGACTTTTTTATTCCTGTAGGATCCTTTACGCTTCATTGCCAACAAGGCAATCTGTGGCGCAATGTGGGTGGGCTCACTTACCCCTATCCATTGGGGGATGTTGGTCAAATCAATACTTCATCCTTTGGCGATGACTATTATTATTATTTCTATGATTGGCAGATACAGACAGATGATGTGGAATGTGTATCCTCCAGAAGTGTGGTCAACGTAATCCTTTCTTCTGATTATACTCCAACTTCAGTCCCGCAACTCCAGCTTTATCCGAATCCCACAACCGGGGTTCTGCAGATATGGGGTGATCTCCCCGCTCTTCAAGAGGTTCAATTAGTCCTTACTGATAGGCATGGAAGCATTTATTTTGATCAAACCTATAGGGGAGCATTTCCATTTGCAATGGACATCTCATCACTGCCTATAGGTCTTTATTTTCTTCAGATGACTACTCCCGATTGGAACCAGACCATGAAGGTCATGAAGGCTAACCAATAGTTCAATAGACTGATTACCTTTACATAGCCACTTTTATTTCCACACCCCTTATTTCTCAATCACACCCCTTGGAATCGTTGGGTTTTAAAGTAATCCTACCCGTTCGTCCGTAAATATGCCCTGCTCAGGGGCAGGTGATACTTCAAGGATGAGCCACTTAAGGATATTTGGTACACAACGCATCTACCAAAACTGCAATCGATATCATGTCGAGGAAGGCCATGAGAACGTGTGGACATCTGATATTATTTTTGGTCAGTCTGATATGGACTCATTTGGTCTATGGCCATGAATTGCCATTGGATGATGAGGTCAATTGTACGTTTTACACCGAGATTGTTCCGTCACTTCCTCAATGGTCGGTCATGTGCCCGGGAGATCTGCTTACCCTTACCGCGACACAGTTTGGGGGCACTGCTCCGTTCAGTTACATCTGGTCTAATGGGGAGACTACGGAGAGCATCACGATGACCATCCCGCCTTTCGGATCCGATTTTACGGTCACCATCACTGATGCGAACGGATGCACCGGCACGGATTTTATCCACCTCAAATATTTTGAATGGACGGTCAACATGACGATGGAGTTGGGCGTTTTCTGTACTGGCCAGACCGCCTTACTGTATGCAGCGTTGTTTCCCTATTCCCAAACGTCCGTATATGAATGGTCGACAGGCGATAATACAGCGTTCATTACGATATCCGCTAATGGCACCTATTCATGTACGATCACCGATCCGAATATGCCATGTCCCTTTGTGGTTGGCTCCATCGATGTAACTTCCTTTGTCAATGCGCCCGCACCCATTCCTGAAATATCCGGCACCACAGCTTTATGCCCTGGCGAAAATGGAACGCTCTATGCGTCCGGAGGCCCATTCACCAGTTATGTTTGGTTCCCTACCTATGGATCCGATAATGAAGTCCTGGACATCAATGGGCCCGGCACTTATATTCTCTTTGTTCAAAATGATGAAGGATGTCAGGGAATAGACACTTTTGTCGTAGAGGAAGGGGCACCACAGGTGATCTTAAATGATCCGGATCCCATTTGTGATGGTCAATCCACCATCGTAGAAGTCGTGAATGCCAACAATTTTGCAACCTTCTTCTGGAGCACCGGAGAAAACACTCCTTCCATCACTGTAACCTCTCCGGGTTATTATTCGGTCACCGTGTATTCACCTGGAGGATGCACCTCTCTCGCCGAGGTATTGGTAGAAGCATCAGGCACTCAAATTGATCTCTCTGCCATTACCCAGCCGGTCACATCATGCACAAACCCTAACGGCTCCATAGACCTGTCTGCTTCCCCCTCAGGCAACTATTCTTTTGACTGGTCCAATGGTGAAACCACAGAAGATCTTACGGATCTGGATTCAGGAACGTATTCTGTCACCGTCACGGATAATGGAGGTTGCTCATCTACCGGAACATATATGGTCGATAATAGCACTTCAAGCCCTGCATCTACTGCCACTACCACGCCTTCGTCGTGCGACCTGGCTAATGGTAGTATTAACCAAACCGTCAGCCCACCCGGAGTTTATACATTCATCTGGTCCAATGGCCAAACCACGGAAGACTTAACCAATGTGTTATCCGGGACCTATTTGGTCACCGTGACATCGGTTGCCACAGGGTGCTCCACCATAGAGAGCTACACCATCACCAATAACAATCCACCTATCAATGTCTCCGGCAATACGACACCCGTGACGTCATGCACGGCTCCTAATGGTATGATTGATCTTAACGTGACGCCTGGTGGCACGTATACCTTCCTCTGGTCATCTGGTCAATCCACGGAGGATATTCAAAATCTCGCTGCAGGAAATTTTAGCGTTACGGTTTCAGCAGGTGGGAGTTGTATATCCACTGCAAGCTTCACCATTGCAAATGCTACATCAGCACCAACACTCACATTTATCACAACGCCCGCACTCTGCGGACAAAGCAATGGGCATATCGACCTCACGGCCTCTCCGGGTGGAGCGTATACCTACAACTGGTCAAACAGTGCATCATCTGAAGATCTCAGTGATATTCCAGGTGGAAATTACCAAGTCACAGTCACCTCCGCTGACGGATGCACATCCACAGGCAATGCAGTCGTGGCGGACAACCAGGTCATGGCTGTCATCACGGGGATATCCACGCCAAACACATCCTGTGCGACTCCCAATGGAAGTCTGGATATAACAGTCAATCCGGCGGCCTCTTATCTCTATACCTGGTCTAACGGTGCCACGACAGAAGATCTCCTTAATCTTTCTGCCGGCTCCTATAGCGTTACCACCACATTGGGGGTTTCATGTATATCGACAGAAACGTTTATCGTCACTACCAATACTACAACGATTGATTTCGCTGCAGTCACCTCACCCAATCAATCCTGCAGTCTTCCTGATGGCTCGATCGACCTGACCGTAAATACGCCAGGCATGTACACCTATATTTGGTCCAATGGGGAGACCACGCAGGATCTTCAGCAACTCACCGGAGGCACTTACAGCGTAACCATCACCAATACCGATGGATGCATGGCAAGCGGTACCTATCAGATTATAAATTCTGCCTCCAACTTTAGTATCACAGCTATAGTAACTCCCAATTACTCCTGTGGTGTCCCTGATGGCACCATAAATATATTGGTAGAACCATCCGGATTGTATGTGTATACATGGACCGATGGCTCTACTTCAGAAGATATTGACAGTTTGGCAGCCGGGAATTACGGACTTACCGTCACGGATCAAAACAACTGCATGGTACTGGGTACATTCACCATCCAGGATAGTCTTGACTTTCCGCAGATATCTTCCCAAATACTACCGGCAACTTGTGGAAATAGTAATGGTGCTATCGACATCAGCATTCAGCCTCCTGCCGGAAACACATACCTGTGGTCCAATGGCAGCACGAATGAAGATCAAATCAACCTTGCTCCGGCGGATTACAGTGTCACCGTTACTTCTCCGAAAGGATGTGTCACCACGGATACGATGACCATACCAAGCCTCAATTCAAACCTTACCCTTTCAGCAACCACTGCGCCAAGCCATTCTTGTCTGGCTCCGGATGGAATGATCGACCTTACGGTGACTCCGGCAGGAACCTATAGCTTTCTTTGGTCCAATGGATCGATTACCGAGGATCTTCAATCCCTTGCGGCAGGGTCTTATCAAGTGGTTGTGACTGATATGCTTGGTTGTGTGTCGACTGGACAGTACAACATCACCAGTACTATCGCCATCCCAATGATCACTGCGGTCATTACGCCATCCAACTGCGGGGACCAGGATGGTGCCATCGATATAACACTTAATCCCATAGGCCTCTATACGTATCTCTGGTCTGATGGCCATACGACAGAAGACCTGCTAAATGTCGGGTCAGGAACCTACGATGTACTCGCTACAGATATGAATGGATGCCAGGCCAGGGATACGTTTTTTATACCTAACCAGAACAGTAATTTTTCAATCACAGCCAATGTCCTTCCCAATACATCATGCATATCATCGAATGGCTCTATAGACTTGATGATCATGCCAGCGGCGACGTATTCATTTATCTGGTCTGAGGGTTCAATGGTTGAGGATATAAATCTGTTATCGAGTGGCACCTACTCCGTAACTGTTACTGATGCTTCCCTCTGCTCTTCCACAGCTAACTTTATAGTCGCCGATGATTTACCATCGATCTCAGTAAGTGAAGTGATTTCACCTTCCACCTGTGGCCTTGCTAATGGAAGCATTAGTCTCAGCGTAGTGCCTGCCAACGGCAATAGTTTTATTTGGAATGATGGATTCACTTCTGAAGATCGCAACAATCTTGCTCAAGGCAGCTATACGGTGACCATCACAGGTGCGGGAGGGTGTTCGGTCATCGATACATTCGGAGTACCTGCATCAGGAGTAATCCCGGTATTGTCTGGAACCACTGCTGCCAATAGAAACTGTACGGCTCCAAATGGCATGATTGATCTTCTTGTTTCTCCCGCTGGAATCTATACCTATTTATGGGCAGGTGGTATTACTTCAGAGGATCTCTTCAACCTTTCAGCAGGTAACTATACCGTTACAGTTACAGATCTCACCGGATGTTCTTCTTCCACCCTTTTCACGATTGTAGATCAGATTACTTTTCCGGTTATTACGGAAATCATCCTGCCTTCAACCTGCGGTGGTGCAAATGGAAGTATTGACATTAGCCTTACCCCCATTGAGCCGTATCAATATGCATGGTCCAATGGTTCCATTTCAGAGGATTTGGTCAATATTTCAGCAGGCATGTATGCGGTCACGGTTACCGGAAATAATGGATGCACGTCAACGGCATCGTACGTCGTCACCAATACCGTCTCAAATTTTACGGTGCAGGCTGTGATAACAAGCAACACCAGCTGCACGGCTTTTAATGGAGGCGTCGATCTGACTATATCTCCTGTCGGCACCTATACTGTGTTGTGGTCCAACGGATCTTCAACGGAAGACCTAACTAACGTAGAGCCAGGTATGTATACAGTAACTGTTACTGATTTGTCCAATTGTTCTACCTCAAGTACCTATTCGATCATAGACAATTCCGGTGCAGTGTCCGTTGAAGCAAATATTCAGCAATCGGTTTGCGGTGAATCAAACGGAAGAATTGATTTGAACGTGACGCCTTCACCTGGAAATATTTTTATCTGGTCAACAGGATCTACTACTGAAGATCTGATGAATGTGCCTGCCGGTATTTATAGTGTGACCATTACAGCTCAGAACGGATGCTCGAAGGTAACTTCTTTCGATGTGCCGGGGGATGCACCACTCGAAATTAACCTCATCCTGGAGATCGTTCAGGGAGGGAATGATTTGATTACGCTAACCGCAGAAGTCAATGTGCCGGCGAACTCGCTTGATACGGTACTGTGGCAACCAGCGCATTTGTTTAATTGCTTTCAACCCATTTGTCTGGAACAGACTATTGAACGTCCCTCGCAGCAAACAGAGATTATTGTTATTGCAATAGATACAAATGGCTGCATGGTTGAAGCGAGGCTTAGCCTACAGGAACAAATCAGTCCAGTCGTTTATATCCCCAATGTTTTCTCCCCAAACGGAGATAACATAAATGATGCCTTCACGGTGTATGGTAACAAAGATGTAGACCTCATCGTCGAAATGCAAATATTCGATCGCTGGGGCAACCAGGTGTTTGTCAACCGTGAATTTCCACCCAACCAGGAGGACTATGGATGGGATGGAACCTTTAAATCAAAGGAGATGAACCCTGCGGTATATGCTTATTGGGCCAGGGTGAGGTATAAAGATGGAACGGAGGGTGCTTTTAAAGGGGACATTACGCTTGTAAAATAAAAAAGGGCCATCTCGTATTCCTTTGAGATGACCCTTTTTGAATTTTATCGGGCGTAGGCGATCGCCCGTTTTTCCCGGATGACCGTCACTTTGACTTGTCCGGGATATTGCATTTCATTCTGGATCTTCTGAGAGATCATAAAGGAGAGATCATCTACAAATTCGTCAGTCACCTTGTCACTCTCTACGATCACACGCAGTTCTCTGCCGGCCTGAAGGGCGTATGCTTTCTGCACACCTTCAAAACCCATCGCCAGATCTTCCAGATCGCCGATCCGCTTGAGGTAGCTCTCCAGGATCTCGCGACGGGCGCCCGGTCGGGCACCACTGATCGCATCACACGCTTGTACGATAGGTGAAATGATGTTGTCCATCTCGATCTCATCGTGGTGAGCACCCACTGCATTGCAGACAAAAGGTATTTCACCGTGCTTTTCGCAGATCTGCATCCCGAGGATAGCGTGGGAGAGTTCTGATTCCTCCTCAGACACTTTACCAATATCGTGCAGCAGTCCTGCACGTTTCGCGAGTTTCACCTGCTTTGGATTCAGGCCAAGTTCAGCCGCCATGACTGCGCACAATTGGGCTGTCTCCAAACTATGCTTGAGCAGGTTTTGGCCATAGGATGACCTGAAGCGCATGCGGCCCACCATCTTGACGAGGTATGGATTAAGACCGTGTATATCCAGGTCGATTACCGCACGCTCACCGATCTCGATGATCTGCTCATCCATTTGTTTCTTCACCTTGGCCACCACTTCTTCAATGCGGGCCGGGTGGATCCGTCCATCCGCAACCAATCGTTTAAGCGCTATACGGCATATTTCACGGCGTATTGGATCAAAGCTGGAAATAACAATAGCTTCAGGCGTATCATCGACTACGATCTCAGCCCCGGTTGCGGCTTCCAGCGCCCGGATATTACGTCCTTCCCGACCGATGATCTGTCCTTTGATATCGTCTGATTCGAGGTTGAAGACGGAAACCGTATTCTCAATGGTGTATTCCGCGCACATCCGCTGGATCGTCTGGATGACGATCTTCTTGGCTTCACGCGCGGCATTGCTTTTGGCATTAGCCACGGCTTCCTTCTCCACCGCCAGGGCTTCAGCTTCGGCTTTGTTGCGAATGGCTTCAATGAGCTGGTCCTTGGCCTGGGCTTCGGTCAGTTTGGAGATGGTCTCCAATTCCTTGATGATCTTTTCGGTGGAATGGTCCAGTTCTTCTTTTCGCTTGGTGACCACTTTCATTTGTTTTTCCAGGTTTTCCTTAATGGCCCGGATTTCGGCTTCCCGCACTTCGAGTCCTTCCGCTTTCGCATTGATGGCCTCCTGACGCTGCTTGAGGTCATTTTCTTTATTGACGACCTCGACTTCGCGTTCTTTTAATTCAACTTTGTGCTGTGCTTTCTCGGTTTCAAACTGGGCCTTGAGGCTGTTGTATTTTTCTTTGGCCTCCTGGATTTTACGGTTTTTGATGCTTTCATGTTTGGCATCGGCTTGTGACAGGATTTTTTCAGCCTTCATTTCAGCCTCATCGGTGATGCGCTTAGCCGTCAGCCGGGCTTCCTGTACAGCCAGGTCAGCTTTCTGATTGCTTTCCTCGAGCAAGCGCTTTTTACCCCCGTTGATGACAAAGGTGGCTACCAGATACCCGATGGCCAATCCAAGCACACCAAGCCCCGCAGCTAATATCATTACATTCATTACACTAAGAGTTTAGGTCAACAATATGGTTTGCCGGCCTGGGCGCTGGAATAGGAAAATGGGAAAACAACTTAAGAGGGAGGTCAGGACTGAGCTTCCAAAACCTGTAATTGGTTCCGGATATCAATCAATGTATTCCAGGCGGTTTCATCCACCATCCTGCCCTGAACCTTGTGATAATCGACCGCGTAGGTAAGTAATGCCATCAGAATGCAATCCTGGATATCCTTTTGGGAAAATTCCGTTTGATATTGCCTGATGCGCGCATTGATGTCTTCAATGGCTTTCCTCACATACACTTCCTCTTCCTCAGATACCTTGAGAGGGATTTTTGTACCGGCGATATTAGCTTCTATCCGATTCATGTGTTATTTCTTATCCAACAAAGACTCCACTTGCGGAATGGTTTTTTCCACTTCTTTCATGATCCCCTTGATTTCTTTCCGGGTCTCTGCCTTCCACTGGTCAAGTCCTTTTGTATCTCTCATTGTATCCTGGCCGATCTGGTCCAGTTGTTTCTTAAGTACTTCCTGTTGTTTTATAGCCTCTTCCAGGCTTTTGGCCAAAGTAATATTTTCAGTTTCGAGTTTTTGGTTCTGGTCAATAAGTGCACGATAGTCCTGAACCATCCGGCTCAGTCTTTCCTGTATATCCTGTATTAACTCGTTGGGATGATACATCGTTCGCTAAATATACCGCGAAAGTAGTAAATATATAGATTTTGTTTTACGCATATGTGTAATAGACTCATTTACAATTAAAAACAAATATAAATTGCCGGAATCAACCTTTATCTTGCCATCTATCACCCACAGATTATTCCAGGCCCGGATCCCAATTTGTTGCAAAAAGCTCAAATTGGACATCCCCTGAACTTGCTAAACATTAACATGGAGGATATTAGACGACCAATCCCAGCACCCCTTGGGGAGCAAGCTCAACGCAAAGACTAAATGCAAATCCATGTTTATTTCCGGATATCTGCTCCGACCCCATTAGCCAGCGCCTTCTGGACGCGCCCAAACCACTGGTCAATCTCCTTGTCGGAGAGGGTAGCTTCTTTGTTTTCAATAGTAAAGCGCAAGGCAATACTCATCTTACCTGCTCCAAGGTGCTCGGTATTAAGGTAAATATCAAAGACCTCCAGCCCGGTCAGTGCCGCACCACTCGCCTCAACGACGACTTTACGTATAGCCTCAAAGGTGGTGGTGTCGTCCACGACAATTGCCAAATCCCTGATGACTGACGGAAATCTATTGATCTCTTCATATACGGTCACAGAACGACTGGATAAACCGATCAACGGCTCCAATAAAATATCGGCAACCAGTACCTCCATACGGAGGTCAAACTGCTGGGCGAGTTCTGCAGAGACTTTTCCTATCCGCAAAAACCCTAAGGATCCAACGCTGTATTTCAATCCATAGTCAAGTCCATCTGTCTGCAAAATAGTCTCGGTCTCATACCGTGCAATCCCCAGTCGGAGTAATAGTGCATGGACTACTGCTTTGAGCGAAAAAAAGTCCACAGGCCTGGGTGCCCCCGTATTCCACCCCGAAGGATGAAGACCAGTCATAGTAATCACCAAATGTTCGGTTTCGTGTGGTTGACCCGCAACCTGCAGATAGGATTTGCCAAACTCAAACAAACGAAGATTCTCCTGGCGACGATTGACGTTGCGCCTTATAGTTTCGAGTGTAGGGATGAGCATCTCCGGTCGCAACAGGTTGAGGGATTCGTTGGACGTGTTGTGTATGGTCACCCAACTGTTGCTCTCCGACCAAGCTATGTTTTTATAATACGCCGGCTGGGTCAGCGACATGTTCATGCACTCCAGGAAACCGGAAGAGGCAAGATGATTACCGACCAGCCTTCGCAAACGATGCGGCGTATACCGGGGCTCGATAGCAATGGACGTATGCATTCTCGCCGGCAGCGGAACACTTGCAAATCCATACACCCGCAGGATCTCTTCTATGACATCAATCTCCCGGAGGACATCCGCTTTGTTGGTCGGAACCGCAACCAACCATGCATTTCCATCCGTAGGTTTATACTCCATCCGCAAAGCCTCCAACACTTTCTCGACCACCGCGGGCTGAAATTCAACGCCTGTTTTCTCGTTGAGCGTCTTCAGGGACAAATTTACGCTGACCGGCAGTACCGGCTCAGGATAGATATCAAACAATACGGAAGCCACCTGTCCACCGGCATAGGTGCGTAACAGATCAACTGCCCGGGCCAATGCTTTCATGGTCATGTTGGGATCCGAACCTTTTTCAAAACGTCGTGCCGCCTCTGTCCGAAGATTGTGTCGCATACTGGAGCGACGCACAGAACCTGCATTGAAATGGGCAGATTCCAGGAATATGGTTGTAGTAGCCTCTGACACACCAGATGATAATCCTCCATACACACCGCCCATGCACATGGGATATCCATCTCCGTCACAGATCATGAGATCAGCAGCATCCAGGTTATATACTTCGTTGTCCAGCGCCAGGAACGGAGTGTTGCCTGGTTTGGTTTGCACGATGATCTCCCCGCCTTTGATTTTATCTGCATCGAATGCATGTAGTGGTTGACCCATTTCATGTAAAACGAAATTGGTGATGTCCACTACATTATTGATCGACTTGATACCTATAGCCTGAAGGCGCTGCTTGATCCAGTCCGGAGATGCACCTATGGTCAATCCTGATACCAATACTCCTGAATATCGGGGACAAGCTTTCGGATCTTTAATAGTGACTTTGAACGGTTTGCCATTTGCCGCAGGCGCTAATTCAGGTATAGCGGGCCATTGGACTACATGGAAGGCATCTTCCTGCATGCTCAGAAAGGCCGCCAGATCTGCGGCAACACCCAATACGGAAGTTGCATCCGAACGATTTGGCGTTAAACCGATTTCAAATAACACATCAGAACTCACCTGGTAATACTCGCTGGCCAAAGTTCCGGCTTTGATTTCATCCGGTAAGACCATCACTCCGGCATGACTTTCTCCAAGGCCCAGCTCATCTTCGGCACAAATCATGCCTTCACTCAGAGCTCCTCTAATTTTAGAAACCTGGATTGTCCACGGCTTATCTTCTTTATTATACAGCGTGGTACCTGGCACCGCTACCCATACCGTCTGCCCTGCGGCTACATTGGGTCCACCACATACGATAGATGAAGGTGTGTCACCTCCGATATCTACGGTGGTGAGCGACAGCCGATCTGCATCAGGATGTTTGGAACAAGTAAGGACTTTGCCGGCTACAATCCCCTTCAAGCCGCCACGGATGGATTCCCATACCTCCATCTTTTCTACTTCAAGGCCGAGTGAAGTCAGGGCTTCACTGATCTGTTCGGGAGTCAGGCTGGTCTTGAGATAATCATTCAGCCACTGCAGGGAAAGGGTCATGGGTATATCGCTTTACAACAAAATCTTTCCGGAACCTTTAAAGATTTCCGGTACGTCAAAGATAGGCTTATTTGAGCCTTGAGGCCTGTGACTACTCTGCCACGTGGGCAGATGTGGCCTGCAGGACAGGATACACAGTCCCTTGGGCTTCGGTGACAAAAGCAATAATCTCCATGGACTCAGCCACCCATTCCTGCGGGATGGTATAGGTAAAACTATTGCTAAAGGTCTGCCCGGTGATGATCGAAGACGTTACCGGTGCACCGGTAGCCGGCGTCAGCATATCCCTCAAGACATGCCTATGCACATAATCGGGCACAATGCCCCCGGCCTCCAGATCGTCCTGTGCATCGATGATGCCCGATTCGATGAGTGAAACGGACAGGCGGATTTCGTGGCCAACATCTTCCTTGCCGATTCCATTAACGGTAATATGCAATCCTCGTGTGGCAGGATCGTACTCCTTGACAATGCTCAGCTCTATGGCCGGCGGAATCTGAATTTCGCTGGTGATCGCAGAGGCCCATTGATTTCGACCGATCTGCATATCCCCGTTGACAGCGATCCGGTCTACTACCCCGGCAGGATAACCCAGGTTGGGACCGAGATAGTCAAATAGAAATTCTCCTTCTTCAGTCCGGAAATCGTAGGTCCCTAAAGGGAAAAATTGTGGGTTGGCAAAGAAGCCGGCGTGAATGGATATGGCGACCAGATTGTCCGGAAATTGCGTGAGGAGGTTTTCGATCTCCCTACTTCCTTTTGGACAGTTGGTGCAACCCTTGCCGGTAAATTCTTCTAACAACACTACGCGATTTCCTTGCGGCACAAACGGCTCAATGACCCTTTGCTGTTCGGTACACGCAGCAAACACAACCGCAACGCTTAGCACAGCGGCCCTTAGCATAGAAGTATATTCTGAATACATAGCTTTTGATTTGATCAATGAAACATGCTGCATCATGTCGGCTTAGAAGTTTGCGCTGATGTTGAGTTTAAAGCCACTAAAGGCAGGTTCGAGCCTGCAGATCCCGCCCGAACAAACGATCCCTTCCACTTGCTTGACATACCTGAAAGCATAACGGGTATTGCCTGCGGAATAAACCACCCCTGCTGTTGGGAAATGTAATTTGTCTTCCGGCTCTGCACTGCCTGGATCTTCTACCGGTTTGATGTTCCACATATCTGAGAGTTCGAAAATCCAGTGTGGCGATATGGAGTACTCCGCAAGGCCATAGAGCCAGCTGCCGTGATCCTGCTCTGTATCCATGTACTGGCTTTCGATGCGAAGAGATTTTTTTTGATCGATTTTCCATAGATAGTCGATATACGGAACCACAGTATGTACGATCGGTGCCCCGGCTTTTCCCTGGTAGAGTTCCTGGTCGTAGCGCTGCAATTGAACACCACCGATCATGGTGTATTTCTTAGGTTTCTTGAGGGTAAACTGGGTGTAGATTTCGTCATAGATATCGCGATGATCTTCGGATTCCGGACGTATGATGTGGGATATATTGACGAGGAAACTCAGGTTTTTATTGAGGGCATAGCGAACATCCAGTTGCAGGGCTTGTTCATCCAGTTCCTGGGTGGCCGGAGCATACCTGGCTGTCAACCTATACGTGTTGACTCTGCCCATTGGAGGAAGAAAATTGATCATCCCACGATTGGCGGCTACAAATGGATCTGCGCGGAAAGTGAAATTACTGGTCCGCTTGTATTGACCGGAAATACCCAGGCCATTAGCGGCATAGGATAAAGTGGTATAAAACACATAGCCATCCGTTTTCACAAATTTTCCAACAGATTCTACTCCCGTCCAGAGTGTGCTCTCGGCGAAGTTGTCATAAATCACCTCTTCCGTTTTATAGGCCCCTTCGATATACCAGGAAAATGGGCCGGCGGACAGTGTATTGTAGGCTGATACAGCAATGGTGTTGTAAGGAACAGAGTCAATAAAATCTTCGGGGGTATATTGGCTCAGTGTTCCGGCCAGGGCTTCCATCTGATCATCAGACAAGGTCTTGTGGATGATCCCCATGCCTGGGGCAAGCGTTACCTTCCCGGCTTCGCCGACCGATACAAATCCATCGATATTGGCACCGGTCAGTACGGAGGGATATAGATCGAAGAGATCCTTTTGCCGTCCGGCAATCCCTTTAATCGTCCAGTCATCGGAGAGTTCATAAGAGACTTTGAGCCCTACAAGCGCATTGTCGATCAGCAGCGGTCTTTCTTCATACGCTCTGAAGATGATCCCGCTGCCAAACTGGTCATAAATATGTCCTCCAAGGATATAAAGTTTTCCGAGTTTCTTGCCCGCATACCATCTCCCAAAGCCCTGATCAGTATATGAATCCGTAGGATTGAGTAAGGCAGAGTTGGCGAAGAGATCATAGCGAATGCCGAAATCAAAACCTGCTATCTGTGCCCGAACAGAAAGCCAGGATTCGAGACCGATCTGCTGATGCTCATACTGAGGCGTATTGGCTGCCCCGATCTTGGGATCCCGGATATAGAAGTTGGCATTGGTCTCCAGGCTACCGGAAAGGCTCAACTCTTCCTGGGCAGTGACATATAGGGCCATCCCTGAAAAAAGGCAAATAAAAAGGGTACGGAGAAGCGCCATACGAGCAGATTTGAATTAATGATTCGTTAAAAGATGGATTCCGGCCATCCAATTGGCTCCAAAAATAGATATTTGAGTAATGGCAGGGTCGCATTTATTTTGGCCCCTTCATGCCTTTTTTTCTTTTCTAAATGTAATGATTGTGAAAAACATACTGATTTTCATCCTTTTAGCATCGGTGACCTTTGGATTCAAAGCCCCGGATACCGGCAAAATGTTACCAGATATCACTATTGCTGATTTGCAGGGCAAACCTGTCAAAATCCAGGAATACGCTAAAAAGACCAAAATCACAGTCATGAGTTTTTGGGCTACCTGGTGTTCTCCCTGCAAAAGGGAACTGGATGCCATCGGTGAGCTCTACCCCGATTGGCAGGAAACGTATGATATGCGACTCGTAGCGATCACGATCGACAATGCCCGTGCGCTGACCCAGGTCAAACCACTCATTGAAGAAAAAGGATGGGAGTTTGATGTGCTGGTCGATTCCAAACAGGAATTACAACAGGCGCTCAATTTCCAGGCCATCCCTCAGACCTTTGTCGTGGACGCAGCAGGCAATGTTCTGTATCAGCACGAAGGTTATACTCCGGGCGATGAATACGAACTCGAAAAGATCATCAAAGAGTTCGCTTCCAAATAAATGTCGCCTGTAACTCATTTGTGATAGCCGCTTGTTTAAACTTCGCCATCAGGGTATGACCCAAACATAAATTATTGTATATTTGGAAAGGTGGATGTAACCCTTATTTGAGGTACGCTTCACATCCACCAGATAAATGGTCTGATATCGCTCTACTTTTTACACCTTTTTAGATTCGTTCATTTTGGAAAAGCTTTTGATAAGGCAGGGTTGCCTTATTCGGATTTTTTATTAGTATATTTAGAAAAAATAGATGCAGCGATGAGTGAGCATGTTATCGATCTCCAGGAAGCATTGCGTGAGTACTTTGGTTTTTCACAATTTAAGGGAGACCAGGAAGCCATTATAGAGACCGTGATGGAAGGGCGTGATTGCCTGGTGATCATGCCTACGGGGGGTGGCAAATCTCTTTGCTATCAACTACCGGCTTTGATGATGGAAGGTACCGCTATCATCATCTCTCCGTTGATTGCCCTGATGAAAAACCAGGTCGATGCCATCCGTGGATATAGTGAAGGAGATATCATCGCGCACTTCCTCAACTCCTCCCTCGGTCGCAAAGAAATCGCCCAGGTCAAAGAAGACATCGCCAGTGGCGCCACGAAACTTTTATATGTAGCTCCCGAGACCCTGACGAAAGAAGAGAATCTTGAGTTTTTTAGAAACACCAACGTTTCTTTTGTAGCGGTTGACGAAGCCCACTGTATCTCTGAATGGGGCCATGACTTCCGTCCGGAATACCGCAACATCCGGTCAATGATCGAAAGTATTGGCGAAAACATTCCGGTCATCGCCCTTACCGCCACAGCCACGCCCAAAGTGCAGACAGACATCGTCAAAAGTCTGGACATGCGGAATGAACGAAAGTTTATCTCCAGCTTTAATCGTCCTAACCTCTATTATGAAGTAAGGCCTAAGCTCGGAAAAGACCAGACTATCAAAGAAATCCTGCAAATCCTGAAAGGTAAAGGTGGCCCATCAGCCATCATCTATGTACAGGCCCGCAAGACCACCGAAGAACTGGCTGAAATGCTTAATCTCAATGGCATTTCGGCCGCGCCTTATCATGCCGGTATGGATGCCAAATCAAGAGCACATGTACAGGATTCGTTTTTGAGCGAAGAGGTCAAAGTCATCTGTGCCACCATCGCTTTTGGGATGGGTATCGATAAGCCGGATGTCCGCGTAGTGATCCATTATGATATCCCCAAGAGTATTGAAAACTATTACCAGGAAACCGGTCGCGGAGGTCGTGATGGCCTCGAAGGATCCTGTTATTCGTTTTATGCCCCAAAGGATATCTATAAACTGGAAAAATTTCTGCGCGACAAGCCTGTTGCAGAACGGGAGATGGGTGGCCAACTTCTGGAAGAAGTCGTCGCCTATGCCGAGACAAGCGGTTGCCGGCGCAAATTCCTGCTTCACTACTTTGGGGAAGAGTATGATGACAGCAATTGTGGTGGATACTGTGACAATTGCCGGTACCCGAAGGAAAAACACGAGGTCAAGAATGAAGTCAAGACCGCGTTAGAGGCTATTCTCAAACTCAAGGAAGGATATTCCACCAAAGTCATCGTAGACTTTCTGGTCGGCAAGTCCAGCAAGGAAATGAATGAATTCGAGTTTAGCAAACTCGAAGGCTATGGATCCGGCGCAGAAAAAGGTGAAGTCTTCTGGTACTCCATTTTACGCCAGGCATTACTGGCCGGGCTGCTCGAAAAGGAAATTGAAAATTACGGGGTCCTGAAAGTCAATGCCCAGGGCAAAGCCTACATCAAGAAACCCAAGAGCCTGAAGATTCCGATCAACCGTGATTTCTCCGAGGAGAAACTGGCGCAGGATGAAGTGCCAACCAAAATGGTGGCTTTGGATGAAGTCCTGGTCGCACAACTTGAAGACCTCCGTCGCAAGGAAGCCAAGAAAAAAGGGGTACCCACCTGGGCCGTATTCCAGGATGTTTCCATTCACGAAATGGCGACCAACTATCCGGTCAACATGGAGGAGCTCTCGAGCATCAGCGGCGTTTCGATGGGTAAAGCCCAGAAATATGGGAAAGCTTTCGTGGAGCTGATTAAAAAATATGTAGACGAAAACGAAATCGAGCGACCCAGCGATATGATAGTTCGCCAGGTGGCCAACAAGTCCCGCACCAAAGTCCAGATCATCCAGTCTATCGACCGTAAGATGCCGCTTGAAGATATCCAGCGGACCAACAATCTCAGTTGGGACGAATTGGTAGAAGAACTCGATATCATCGTCAGCAGTGGTACCAAGCTGGACATCCAATATTGTCTGGAGACTGTTGATGAGAGCATCCAGGAAGAAATCTATGATTACTTCATGAATGCCCAATCGGATTCCTTTGCGGATGCCTACCAGGCCCTTAAGGATGATGACATCACTGTAGAGGAGATTCAATTGGTGAGGATCAAGTTTTTATCAGATATCGCCAATTGATCGTGAACATCCACATCCTTAATGGTCCCAATCTGAACTTGCTTGGGCTGAGGGAGCCCCATCTATATGGGGATGTGACTTTTGACGAATACCTTGCCACGTTGAAGGCTGCGTATCCTGCCCTTAAACTTTATTATGTACAAAGCAATCACGAAGGGGTTTTGTTGGATTACCTCCATGCAAAAGGCTTCGAGCCAAACACCGGCTTTGTTCTCAATGCAGGTGGGCTGACCCATACCTCCGTCGCTTTACGTGATGCGGTGGCAGCCATTACCAATCCCGTTGTGGAAGTCCATATCTCCAACATTTATGAGCGGGAACCTTTTCGCTGGCATAGTTATCTGACAGCGGTATGCGATGCTCACTTCATCGGACATGGACTGGAAGGATACCGAATGGCGATAGATCATCTCTTACAAAAAGAATAATGAAAAAGGGCCGGCGATCACCGGCCCTTTTTTGTTCAGGGGAAAGAACTTGTTTCGGGTATTTTAAAAATTGAAGCGTAGACCCACTTGCATCTGCCATCTGCTGTTGAGGCTGAAATCATTGTAGATCGAAGCGGTCTGTGCAGTATCAAAGCTGTACGTTGGAACACCATTAGCTACAGAAACTCCGATAGGTTGTGCCAAACCCGTGGTCGTGGCAATCTCACGAACACCCCAATCTGAACTGATCAGGTTGCCGATATTGAGAATGTCCAGGCTGAGTTGGACATTGCTTCCGCCTTTCAATCCAAACTCCTGGGTGATCCTGGCATCCCAACGGGAGTACCATGGGCTGACCGCTCCATATTTTTCTGCGATCTCACCGCGATGCGAACTCAGGTAATCATCCTGCTCAATATAATTATTGAAGGCTTCTGCCTGGGCAGCCTGTGCGGCGGCATCACCGGAGAAATTCAATTGGCTCATCTCCCCGGCTGTCGGGATGTAGATGAGGTCATTCAGACCGGAACCATCATTGTTGATATCACCTGAATAGGTATAGCTGTAACGACCGCCTTGAGCATATTCAGCAAACAAAGCGATATGTGTGGCCCATGACTTGCCATACATAAACTTCTTGTACAATGAACCAACAAAGCGATGTTTATTACCATAGAGCGATGGCGCCAGTTCAGGCGTGTTGCTATGCAGTACATTGGCCGGGTTACGGTCATAGGCATCCGATGAAATCTCAGCGTCGATAGAAGCCGCATCTTTAGAATCCAGATAGTTGTAGGCCACCATCCAGTTAAAGTTGTTGGCGTAGGATTTTGAAATTGAAAAGGACGTATTGATAGAATATCCAAGATCGGTATTAGTAAATACATAGGCATTTGTGGCCACAAGTCCCATAGCAAAAAAGTCGTATCGCTGGATTCGATCATCATTGGTATAAATAGGTCGCGAACCTACACCAACCAACGAGCCCGTTGGAGGCTTAAGTCCATAATTACGTACCATAGCTGCCTGGATATCTTTAGTATAAACGAGATCCATAGTAAAGGTGTAACCGTTTCCAAATTTACGGTCATATCCAAGGTTAGTTCGCCATACTTGTGGGTATTTGAAATCCGGATCTGTCATACAATAGAAATAATCATTCGGATTAGCCACCTGGTTGCCAATCCAGACAAAAGGAAAACGACCGGTAAACAAGCCGGTTCCTCCGCGGATCTGAGCGGTCTGGTCACCGTTGAGATCTACATTAAAACCAATTCTTGGTGACCAAAGCGGTTTGGAATCAGGCAATACAGTTTGGTCAAATGTAACCGGAGCGCCTCCCTCGTCAGCATATGTAAGTGTTGGATCATAGCAACAGTTGCGATCGATATTTTCCTGTATTTTTTCAGGCGTATCAAAGTAGAGCGGAATGTCTGCTCGTAGTCCAAGTGTAAGTGTAAACTGATCACTTACTTCCCACTCATCCTGAGCGTAAAAAGCCAATTGACCCATATTGGTTTCAGCCAATGCCCAGGAATCATTGGCATTGTTATTATCAAATGTTGAGTTCGCATTAATAACAAGGGTGTCAAAATCTGGTGAAGTCACATAGGCTTCGACATCATTGATATCTATATCCGGTCCAAATGTGCCACCATATGCATTCAAGTTGAACGAATTGTCAAACGAGAATTTTTCAAGACTACCGCCCAACGTAAGGGTGTGACCTTTTAAGTAAATGTTGAAGTTGTCGGAGATCTGGAGTACATTTTGATCGAGCCGATTGTGGATAGAAAATGGCTCGTGACCGGCTACGATATAACGCACACCATCCTTACCGATATTCAATACCGGGAATGGTGCAGAAAATGGATCGCGGCTATCCTTGAACGAGGTCAGACCCACTTGTAATTTGTTAGCGTATTTGTTGCTGAAAATAGATTTCAACTCGATGATACCTCCAAGGATATCATTGTTGATCCGGTATCCGGAATTTTCAAACTGGAGCGTTTGAAAGTCAGGTCCACGACGGCCGATAGCGGATGGGTGCGCGGGTTTGTCTTTGTAGGCGTCCAGATAGTTGAACGTAGCACTGAGTTTATGATTGGTCCCCAGGTTGACATCAAACTTGAGGATACCCTTCATATTATCTGTGTTGTGCTTATAGTTTTCATACGAGCCTGTTGCGTACCCAAACTCTTGCTGGAGCAGGTTGGATACAAAATCAAGATCTGCAGCACTGACCCTGGACACATTGGCGCCGTCGAGACCATCCCGTTTAGCCAAATAATAGGAACCGAGGTCAGAGCGACGCTCCAACTCAAAATTGGCAAAGAAGAACACTTTGTTTTTAACGATAGGTCCACCAACACTAAAACCAGTCTGCAGAGCAGACAAGTCACCGCGGGTCACTTCCGTGTCGCCTACTTTGGTACCGATCATGTTTTTGTTGCGGAAATAACCAAAGACGGTACCGGTGAAATCATTGGTACCTGACTTGGTCACCGCGTCGATGGATGCACCTGTAAAACCTGCTTGGGTCACATCATACGGTGCAATAGCTACAGTGATTTGCTCCAGAGCGTCGAGTGACACAGGCTGAGCATCAGCCTGCCCACCAGGTGTTGCTGCATCCAGACCAAATGGATTGTTGAAGATGGCCCCGTCCAATGAGTAGTTGTTATACTGGTCATTGCGTCCGGCAAAGGAACCTCCTTCAGCGGCCATGGGGTTGAGACGGGTCATGTCCGCAGCGGATCTGGTGATCGTCGGCATATTGCGCAACTGATCATTTGTGATAAATGTTGCTGGTCCTGTGCGGTCATTGTTGATCACGGAGGTACCGCTGGCTACGACTTCAACTTCGCCGAGTTGGGTTGCGGATTCTTTGACGGCAACATCAAACCTGAGTTTTTCTCCCAATTTGAGATAGATACCCTCTGATGATTTCTTTTCATACCCTACGAAACTGACCTCAAGGGTGTAAGGACCACCGACACGCATATTGGGGATCGTATACCCGCCGTCATCCCGTGTGATCACTCCATAGACGGTTCCGGATGGAGTGTGAGTAGCAAGGACATTGGCTCCGGGGAGAGGTTGATTGGTTTCATCCATGACATAACCGGCCATGGCAGAGGTGGTCACCTGGGCATACATGCTCCATGACAGACAAACCAATCCTAAGAAAAGGAGTAGATGTTTTTTCATTTGTTTTGAATTTGATGAAAGGGTGGAGGTAAACAAATTGTATCCCCAAGATAAACTAATTCACCGGAGAAGTGAAAAATTTAAATGTAAAAAGGTTTGAACACCGCCTTATTACATATATAACCCCCTGGACTGTAAACCATAAAATCCTGCCACATGCAGATCAGGAATTAGCGGGAAGATTTCCGTTTGGGTACTGGATCATGCCCATGCCCGCCCCAGGGATGGCATCGTCCGATCCTGCGCAAACCAAGCCAGATTCCTTTCAAAGGCCCCCACTCCTGGATGGCATCAATCATATATTGACTGCAGGATGGAGTAAACCGGCAATTGGCCCCAAGCATTGGAGACAATGTCACTTGATAAAGGCGGATGGGAAGAATAAAGAGTTTTTTAAACATGCCTCAGAAACTATAGCTCCAGGTACTTTTTCCGGGTTGGAAAATCATGTAATCCTTATGACTGCTGTTCATCCGGATATCCATGATATTGCGCTGATCCTCGTAAAGCGCGAAGAGAACGTCATTGGAAATACTACAATGCTTGACCCCGGACAACTTGGCCGGATACTCAAAATAACACCATACCGCCAGATAATCATCTGACAATTCTTTGCCGGCCAATATGGGAACCAACCGTGAATCGTCAAGTGATATAGTGAAATGTTGGTTGAGATAAGCCCCTATATAACTATCTGCATCCTTGATCTCCGTGGTCCCCCCGATATGAAGAGCCGGCGCGCCTTCTTTGCTCATGGCTCGCTCAAAGTCATCAATAAATATTTTGAGCGAAACCTGGAATGAAGCAGCCTGGGCGTTATACCTCACTTCACATACACTGATATGTATGTCATGAAGAGGATGGTCTTCACCAAAGACGGCAGTAGACAAAATACCCAACAGGCAAACCAACAGCATGCCCTTTAGTCCGATACTCGTCCGGGGCAAGCTGCAGCCCATTAATACCGGTAGTATTCTGGCTTGAATGGACCTTCCGGGGTGACACCAATGTAGGCAGCCTGGTCATCAGTCAGTACATCGAGTTGCACACCCAATTTATCCAGGTGCAATTTGGCAACGAGTTCATCCAGATGTTTTGGAAGCACATATACTTTATTGCCATACTGATCGCCCTTGGTCCAGATTTCAAGTTGTGCGAGTACCTGGTTGGTAAACGAAGTGGACATCACAAAAGACGGATGGCCCATGGCACAACCGAGATTGACCAGGCGACCTTCAGCGAGCAGGATGATATCTTTTCCGTTGACGGTATACTTATCGACCTGGGGCTTGATTTCCACTTTGGTGCTGCCGGCATTTTTGTTGAGCCAGGCGACGTCGATTTCATTGTCGAAGTGACCAATATTGGCAACGATGGTTTTATCCTTCATGACCTTGAAGTGCTCTGCGGTCAGGATATTGATGCAACCGGTGGCTGTGATGACGATATCGGCTTCCGGAATGGCATCAGCCATGCGTTTGACTTCAAACCCTTCCATAGCTGCCTGTAAAGCACAAATGGGATCGATCTCAGTTACAATCACCCGGCAACCTGCAGAGCGCAATGAAGCAGCTGATCCTTTACCTACATCACCATAACCGGCAACAATGGCCACTTTGCCAGCCATCATGATATCTGTGGCCCTGCGGATGGCATCCACACAACTTTCCCGGCATCCGTATTTGTTGTCAAACTTGGATTTGGTTACAGAATCATTGACGTTGATGGCAGGTAAGGTCAGTGAACCGTTTTTCTCACGGTCGTAAAGACGGAGAACCCCTGTGGTGGTTTCTTCAGTGATTCCCTTGATACCAGCAACCAATTCCGGATACTTGTCCAGCACCATATTGGTAAGGTCACCGCCATCATCCAGAATCATATTGAGGGGCTGGCCGTCAGAAAATGCAAACAAGGTCTGCTCAATGCACCAGTCAGCTTCTTCGAGGGTTTCACCCTTCCAGGCAAAAACTGGAATTCCTGCGGCAGCTATAGCGGCAGCCGCATGATCCTGGGTGGAGAAAATATTGCAGGAAGACCAGGATACTTCGGCGCCGAGATCAACGAGGGTTTCGATGAGCACAGCGGTCTGGATGGTCATATGAAGGCAACCGGCGATGCGGGCTCCCTTCAGGGGCTTGATCTGTTTGTATTGGTCCCTGAGGGCCATCAAACCCGGCATTTCAGCTTCTGCCAGTTCTATTTCCATCCGGCCCCATTTGGCCAGGCTGATATCCTTTACTTTGTACTTCAATTGTTGGTCAACCATTTGAGCCTGCATATTGATCGGTTTAGGTGTAATAACGTTTTTACAAAAACGGTGCAAAGATACCGATTGTTCTATAGGAATTAATTATTTTATAACTTATTCATTTACAACCTAAATAATCCGAAATTCATGAAAATCATCTCCACCACGGGTGCTCCGGTACCGGCAGGTCACTATAGTCAGGCTATCGTCCACGGAGGTTTGGTCTTTGTATCCGGTCAACTACCACTCGACCCTACCAGCCGCCAATTGGTGGAAGGTGGTATCGAACCCCAGGTCCACCAGGTCCTCTATAATATCGCGGAAATTCTGAGGGAAGCTGGCTCCGGTATGGATCAAATCCTAAAAGCCACCATCTTTATTCCGGACATTCGATATTGGAAACAAGTCAATGAAATATTTGCTGAGCACCTGGGGTCGCATAGACCTGCCAGAGCTATTATCCCATGCGGAGATTTGCATGATGGGGTTTTAATTGAAATGGAAGTGGTGGCCACCGTCTAATGGACGCACTAAATTCCAAACACCATTGGGATTTGATTCTTCTTAATCTTAAAAGAAGATCGATTGAAAAAAGACAGTGGACTATTTGATTCTGAATATAAAGGCCAATTTCCCACATTGTTTCTCCGGAGCATCGTAATCGCGGGCAAAAATATAGGAAGACGCACATGCCTCTGCTTTGGCAATAAATGCAGGATCCTTAAGTGTTGAACCTGCAAGGTCATATTTTGTAGAAACGACCATACCACTTCTATCTACGCATATAAAAATGCTCACTCTTCCCTCCTTGACAGCAAGGCTTCCAACGTTGGCCCGCTGCACAAGTTTTC
This sequence comes from Saprospiraceae bacterium, assembly GCA_044227555.1. GTDB lineage: Bacteria > Bacteroidota > Bacteroidia > Chitinophagales > Saprospiraceae > Opimibacter. Next base: position 38,459 of record JBGAWQ010000013.1, read on the forward strand.
GGTTTAATAAGCCATCATCGAGACCTACACCCCATTCCATGCCTTTGCCATCCTGACCTACTCCGGTGTTTTTACCGGTACCACCTGAACCTGTTCCACCACCTGGGCCTGATCCTGTGCCATTTTGACTGCCGGTGCCTCCGCCCTGGCCACCGGATCCACCGGTACCAGACCCAAAGCCATCACTCGAGATATCTGAATCATCATCGCCATCTCCGGGGCCTGATCCGGCCACATCACCAAATGCACCATCCGACCAGTCGATAAACTTCATCTCTTCTACCCCATCACTTTCAAACCCTCCAAAATCATTGACCGAAGCCCAGGCTTGCTGACTGACGATCTTCGGGGTGGGCAAGGGTATCGCTCCAATATCTGTACGAAGTGCACTGCTGGTGGTGGTCCGTGTGACCGCGGTCATCGCAGGAGACGATAGTCTTGAGGGAGCAGCTTGTTGCGGTCTCGAATGTTGAGGTTCCTCAGAGGCTGCACTGCCACCGGCCTCACTACCAGACATTTTGGAAGACATGTCTGTATTTTCCTCCACAAACTTCTCAGGCTTGACATATTGATTGTAGGGGTAGTCAAACTGAATCACGAGCGCCTCCTTAGAGGGTTCTTCCGGCGGTTTCATGCTGAAAAACGGAAGAAACATCACAAGCAGCAGGATGGCGTGCAAAATAGTCGAGACCACTCTACCGGCGTCCCGGGATTTGCGCTCTGTGCGGGATTTACGATTTCGGTTCATAGGCATGACAACACAATAAACGAACTAAAAATCTCACTATTGTAATTCCTTTTTTGGTTTTACCGCCTCACCGACGAAAAAACCCCGGAAGACATTGCGTCTCCGGGGTTCCGATAATAAAAAAAATCTAATGCCTCATGGTATGCGGGACGAGGTAAAACCCCTTATCCCTGAAAAAATCTATCCCCCATTACTGGACGATAAACTTCTGCATCTTGCCATCCAGTTTGATAAAATATAATCCCTGGGGCAGGCCATTGATATCGGCATGGTCTGCGTTGAAGCCATGCCCCACCAGTTTTCCGGATGCATCAAAGATTCCATAGGAGATTACTTCTTTACCAAAGAACAGCGCTCCACTGGTTATCGGATTGGGGTATACCGAAGATTCCTGAGCTTCTTCGATTTCGTGTGAAGCGGTGATGAGATTAACCAACACCGGGTTGTCTATAAAATTGGCCCCTGCGGATGCAGGAGATGAACCTACAGGCCTGAAGTCCGGTGTGGTAGAGGATGCAAGTGGATTGATTAACACGGTTCCTGTAGTGAAAGGGACAGGATCGATATTATTTGCCAGTGCTCCGAAGCCACGAAGACAATCATTAAGGGCAGCCAGCTTTGCGGCAGAGCCGGCAGCCCGTGTCACTTCAAGGAATCCATTTGCAGTGGTATCCGTAGTACTGGTGAATGCTGATGATGTATTAACAATGAGGTTGTTGGCAAATGATATCTGATGGGTCGCGACATCCACTGGGGTTGATGGGGTGACAAGAGCCAATGCAGCCTGACAATTGGTATTACGTACACAGCTATCCCCATCGATCATCAGGAAGTTGCGATAACCCATAAAGATGCTATTGACAATTCGCAGGCTTGAATTTCTACGGATACGAGCACCACGACGGAAAGCAGCTTTAGTGGTCGAATTCATTTCAGAATACTTTGAGCCCACAGGAACGGGCCCAACCATCGTGTAGTTAGAAAATACTGCATTGGTGTATGGATGTACATTAGCTGTGCCCGAAGCTTCATTGTCGCTTTCAAATCCTTCAGAAGTCGATGCTCCTGATGGCAGACTAAAGGTCGGATCATAATATGCGCTATCGCGAAGTGCGATACCAAACTGGTTGACACCACCATATCCGTTGTCGGTATCAAAATCATCATCTGTACCTTTGAAAGCGATCAGATATTTGGTGTTGACCGAACCTCCAAACCACTCAAACGAATCATCGCCTGAGAAGGACACTTGTACGTGATCCACTTGTGTACCGGCACCTACCGCACCAAAGGTCAAACCATTGATTTCCTTGTTGGTCTCAAAGGCCACCCCCGGATACTCGATCCGCAGATAAGAGATACGGCCTGAATTATCATTGACATTATTGCCACCAAAACGGGCCAGGTTGGCATCAAAACTTACATTGTTGAATCCTTCCATCTGCACATTATAGTCCGGCGCATTGGAAAGGTTGTGAACGGCATGACCTGCGATGAGCAATCCACCGAAATCTCCGCGGTTACGCTCACCCACTGGCTTGGCAGAAGTGATGACCACAGGCTGCACCTCTGTACCCTGGATATCAATATCGCCACCACGTTCAACAACAATGGTTCCGTAATTCTTAGGATTGCTGTTGAGATCAGCGCTAGCTCGGATGATCGTTCCGGCAGGGATGACCAGTTTGCCACCATCACGCACCACGATCATTCCACTGAGTGCATAGACTTTGGAAGGATCGAGGGTCAATGTTGATGTAATGGAAAGCTCACCCGGTACAGGTAAGGACGCATCCATCCCATTGAGTGTAGTCAGATCCGTTGGATCAGGATACGCTGTATGTTGAGGATCAAAATTGGTCCAGCCTTTGGTCCAATCTTCATCAGCCTCCGGAGACAAAGCCCCTACATAGGGGGTTGGCTCAAGGTTGAAATTGGCCAGGGTTGGATTATTGGTAAAATTGCTTCCCCCCAGCGCAGGAGATGGGGTCACTGGATTGAAGTTGGGCGCTTTTGATACAGCTAACGGATTTACTAATACCGATCCGGTTGTAAAAGGTACAGGATCAATATTATTAGCCAATGGGCCATCCTGGCGAACCCAGTTGTTGATGGCTGCGAGCTTGTTGGCAGAACCAGCTGCACGTGTTACTTCAACCAGTCCGTTAGCCGTGGTATCCGTCGTGCTTGTGAAAGCAGCAGAGGTATTGACGATGAGGTTATTGGCGAAAGAAATTTCTTTTGATTGTTGATCTACCGGTGTACCTGGGTTAACCAGGTCTAAAGCATCAGGGTAGTTCGTATTGCGTACACAGCTATCGCCATCGATCATGAGAAAATTGCGGTAGCCCATAAAGATGCTATTGACGATACGAAGGCTGGAGTTCCTGCGGATACGTGCCCCGCGGCGGAATGCAGCTTTGGTTGTCGAATTCATCTGGGAATATTTAGAACCGACAGGCACTGGTCCTACCATGGTAAAATTTGAAAACACAGCGTTGGTATATGGATGTACACTGGCCGTACCGGAAGCTTCATTATCGCTCTCAAAACCTTCTGAAGTGGATGCGCCTGATGGTAAGCCAAAGGTTGGATCATAACGCGCAGAATCCCGCAATGCGATACCAAACTGATTGACACCGGCATATCCATTGTCCGTATCAAAGTCATCATCTGTTCCTTTGAAGGCAATCAAATATTTGCTGTTGACAGATCCACCAAACCACTCGAAAGAATCATCGCCGGAAAAGGAAACCTGCACATGGTCGATTTTGGTCCCTGAACCAACTGCACCAAGGGTGAAGCCGTTTATTTCCTTATTGGTCTCGAACGCCACACCTGGAAACTCAATACGCAAATAAGAGATGCTTCCGGAGTTGTCGGCAGGATCACTGCCTCCAAAACGAGCGAGGTTGGCATCAAAACTGATGTTGTTAAAGCCTTCCATCTGCACTAAATAGTCAGGAGCATTGGAAAGATTGTGAATAGCGTAACCTGCAATGAGTAATCCCCCAAAGTCACCGGCATGGCGTTGACCAGCGGGCTTTGCGGAAGTAATCACGACAGGTTGGCTGGCGGTACCTTCAATCTGAATATCTCCACCACGTTCAACCACGATCGACCCATAGTTTTTTGGATTGCTGTTGAGGTCCGCGGTTGCCCGAATGATGGTACCGGCTGGGATGATCAGTTTGCCGCCACTCCGCACTACGATCAAACCGCTCAGCGCATACACCCTGGATGGATCAAGGGTAACGGTCGTGGTGATGTTCTTTTCCCCCGGAACAGGAAGCGAAGCATCCATTCCATTGAGGGTGGTGATATCTGTAGGATCCGGATACACCGTGTTTTCCGGATCAAAATTGGTCCAGCCTGTTGTCCAGTCTTCGGAAGGAATGCCGGACAGTGCGCCAACATAAGTGACTTGGTCCAGTTTGAACGTGGACTGAGCGGTGAGGAGCTGGCTTCCCCACATACATAGAATCATTAATGCGGTAAGTACATGTTTTCTCATTACCAGGTGGTTTAGTTTAACTTGTAAAATGAATGGATTGATACGCTTTGACATACGTGTAGCATGAAACCTGTTGCATTAGAATTTCTATGTATCGGTAACGGTATTAAAAATTAAATGAGAGCGCGAGATTGCCGGTCCAGCCGGAGTTGTAGATGTACATGAGCCGGTCACCTTTTACGGTAGGAGCTGATGCTTCTTCATACTTGCCGTTTTGATCTGCATCCTGATAGTACACCAGGTCATTGTGCAGCAAATCACCAAGTGTAAACTTGATATTGAAGGCACCTATCGTTTTGGCTACCTGCATATCAATGACGGCTCTGGGGGCCTCATAGATATCTTGCCTGGTATCCCCATATTTTGGATCCACACCGACATAGGCGATACGACGGCCCACTTGATTAAAGGCTATGTTGGCCGACCAACCATTGTCACGGTTTTCGTATTGCAGGCGGGCATTGATGATATATGGGGATTGCCCTTGAAGCGGACGACCCTGGCTTGCCTGGCTACCTTCATTAAATGAAAGGGTAGAATGAATCAGCGAAAGATTACCATAGACAGCCATGTAATTAAAGATGCCACCCAGTGGTATAAAATTCAGGCGCTTTTTCAATTCCAGTTCCACGCCATAGATCTGTGCGGATTTCTCATTCTGATACGTAAATGTGGTAAACGGCTGAGATACATCCAGACTCAATTCAATCGGGTTGTTGATGTGTTTGTAAAAACCTCCGATGGATATCATCTGGACACCGTCAGGATAAAACTCATAACGGAAATCCACATTCTTAAGATCGGCAACGACCAATGAAGGCAGTCCGCGGAACTCTGCATTTTTATCAAAGTTGTAAAAAGAGAAGGGGGCCAGTTCCCTGAATTCAGGACGGTTGACCGAAGCGTAATAGCTTGCTCTTAAGTTGGTCTTCTCCGTGAGATAATAGGTCAGATTGACTGAAGGTAAAACCGATGTTTCTTCAATGGCAGCAATAGCCTGGATCGTTTTTTCATTATCTACGTTGAGATCAAAGTCTTCAACACGGACGCCGTATACCGCCTTGAGTTTACGACCAAAAACCTGGTTGGCGGAAAGATACAAGGCACGGGTATCTGATCCGGCTGTATAATACGCCAGGTCATCCGATGTTTTTTCCACGAGATACAAACGGGTGGCATCTATATTCTGCTCTCCAAGATCAATGGATGGTTCCAATGTAAGTTCATCCGGTGCGCCTTTGTACACAAAATTCCTGGACCCAAAATCACGGGTACGATGTTGGATGAACGAACCCAATTTGATCTCAGTTCGAATACGATTTCCGTTAAACTTCTTACTGAGTTCAAGTTGTCCTCCCCATATTTGTTCATCAACAGAAGAATAGAATCGGCCACTGCTGCTATTGAAGAAATCTCCAATCGTCAGCATATAATCCGGAAAATCAGGAGTGGCTGTATAGCTCGCGATACGGTAATCCGGAATATCCCGGTTGACCGCAGAATAACTGATAGAAGCACTCACCGTCATCAGGCTGTCCCTGATCAGTTGTTTCACCGAAAGGATACTGTTGTAAAGCTGATTGGTGGTCAGAATATTGGCGGTGTTCTGGACGGTCAGTGCATCACTGAAGTTGCCGGTACCGGTGCGGTAGACAAAATTGAAATCGCTGGTGGCATTAAGCAAATTGTGCAGACTGACCTGAGTCTTTGGACCGACATAGTTGAGATTGAGCAATCCCCCGGTGTTGATATTGCGCAGACTGGTGAAGTCATGAAAATTAGCTACTTGTCCGGACCCATCATAGGTATTGATTTCACTGTCGGTGGCTTTGAGCGTGTTGGCATAATTGAGCGCCAGGATCACACCCAGATTTCCTGTCTTACCTACTTGTAGTGGAAAGCCTAACGAATACCCAAAACGACCATTTGGCGCGGGTTGTCTGACAGAGTATGACCAGTCATTATTAAAGGTCTTGGTGATATCCGCAAATTGTTGTTTCTCCTGACTGGTGGGATAGGTTGAAGCTGGACGCAACCCATTTTCTTCAAACTCAGGAATACCGCGTTCACCGCTATTCAGGTTTAATGCCTCACCGCTAAACAGGGTTACCTGGTTGAAATCTTTTCCTGTGGTCAGGGAGTGATACTGACCACCAATGGAAATGGTTTGCGTCAGTTTTTCAGGAACTGATTTTGTATTGATACGGATGACGCCACCACCAAAATCGCCGGTCAACTCCGGCGACCCGGATTTGATGATCATCAGGTTGTCAATGAGATTGGCCGGAATGACATCAAATGAAAAAGCCTTGCGATCTGCTTCTGTAGACGACAACAAAGCACCATCGAGATAACCGGCATTGTAGCGGTCATTCATTCCCCGGATGATGACGAATCGGCCATCCTGGATGGAAGCGCCCGTGACGCGCTTGAGGATATCTCCGACCGTGCGATCGGGTGAACGACGGATTTCGGAAGCAGTGATGCCACTGGCCACCATGGAGGCTTTCTTCAATTCAAGATTCATCCCCACATCACCAGCCTTATCTACTTTGGCTACAACGACCACTTCTTGCAACGTTTGTTGTTCTTCTTCCATCGCATAATCGATGTGTATCACATCATCCGGTTTGACTTCGATCTGAAGTGTTGCAGGCATATACCCTACATACTTCAAGTGAAGGGTGTAGGTGCCAGGAGACACGGTAAGTCTGAAATTGCCTTCGATATCCGTGACTGTACCCACTTCTGTACCTTCGAGTTGCGCGACGGCGCCAATGATGGTTTCACCGCTGGATTTATCGATCACTTTGCCGGTAATGATACCCGTGGTAGCAAAAAGAAATGGAGCCCATACCAGAAGGGTGGGCAACAATAGGGAACGAAAAAAAATCTGTCCCTTGGTTAGAAAATGTGTTTTGTTGGTGTTGATTTGAATATGCATCAGAAGTATCGGTTGATTCAAAAAAATTCAATGAAACCAACTGTTGTTCCATCACCCCTTCCTCCACAGGCGGGGCCGTTGGCTCCATTGCTAATCTTTCAAGATCCCTGGTGATGGGTGTTGATCACCTTTCTCTACCAGGGATGCCGGACACAGCGTTTATAGTTTCTTGTCCGGTATGTCTTTTCACGACGCAAAGGTATCGGAGGCCTGTAGCGGGTATCGCATTTTGCGGTTCAAGATTTCGTTAAATCATCAGGGGTATATTGGCCTTGTTTTTACAAAACATTTACAACCTTGCATGCCTCTTCAAAACAACCCCTGTTTAGCGCGTCAGGCCTTTACAATGCATTTACGTTAGAGGTCAAACACAAGAAAAGACATCATTCAAGGGGCCGCACTCCACCAGCAATCTGCGGCACATGGCAGATTCTTTGGATATTTGCACATGCTCAATGCGCAACAACCTCCTTCTCTTTCCTTACCTTCAATGCCTATGGTGATGGCAGATGCTCAGATCAAAGTGCTCATCGTTGATGACGAACCCGATATCCTGGAATTTTTGCGGTACAATCTGTCCCGCAATGGATTCCAAACCATTGAAGCCAGTAATGGTAAGGAAGCCCTCAGACAAGCCGAGCGGGAAATACCTGATCTCATCCTCCTCGATATCATGATGCCGGGCATGGATGGTGTGGAGACTTGTTATGAACTCCGGAAGAATCCCAAGTTGAAAGATACCATCATCGCCTTCCTGACCGCTCGCAGTGAAGAGTATAGCGAAATCGCGGGACTTGAAGCAGGAGCGGATGATTATATCCAAAAACCAATTCGTCCAAGACTTTTACTCACCCGCATCAAGGCCTTGATGCGTCGCAAAGAGGTAGGGCGCCCCTCATCCGGATCTGATACTGTACTCGATTTCGGTGCCCTCAAAATTGATCCCAAAAGCTATCAGGCTATCATTGATGATGAAGTCATCACGCTTGCTAAAAAAGAATTTGAAGTACTGATGCTCCTGGCGTCTCAACCCGGCAAGGTATTCACGCGTGAAGAAATGTTTCAAAAGGTGTGGGGATATTCTGTACCGATTGTGAGCCGTACGATTGACGTGCACATTTCCAAGTTGCGCGAAAAAGTGGGTGAGCGATTTATCAAAACCCTGAAAGGCGTCGGATATAAACTCGAAGTGGAATAAGCTGAATCCCCTTTTTCCTTACTTGTTATCGATCGGTTTTCGATGATGACGGCCATCATGCCATGTCATGATTTGCCTCACCATGATTTACGCGTCCTTTTCAAACCGGGAATAAAACGCGATTGAAATATTTTTAAGCCTGCTCTGCCTATCCTTTTGCCTAATAATGTGATGACTATACATTATTATCTTCCTTTAATTCAGCACAGTTCTGCCTGAATCTTACTTTTTCTTTTATAAAACAAAATCTAAGTCCTAATTTGAAACCATGATCCCCGAAAGGGGACCTGTGGACTGAATTACATTATCATCTCATCTAAAAATACTGATCTCATGGGTTTCGATACTAAACATCTGAGGAATGTAGTCTTGCTCGGCCATAGCGGCTCCGGAAAAACACTCTTTGTAGAAAGCATGCTGTTTGAATCCGGAGCCATCAACCGTAGAGGAACCATCGAAGGCCAGAACACGGCTTCCGATTATACCAAGATTGAACAGGAACGCGGCAACTCGCTCTTCAGTTCGCTGATGCACGTAGAATGGCGCGGCAATAAAATCAATATCATCGACACGCCGGGATATGATGACTTTGTAGGTGAAGTCATCTCTTCTCTCAAAGTAGCGGATACCGCTGTCATGATCGTCAATGCTGCCAGCGGCGTAGAAGTCGGCACGGAACTGCTGTGGGAGTATATCGAAAAATTTGAAACTCCGTGTCTGTTTGTGATCAATCAACTCGATCACGAGAAGGCCAACTTTGATACCACCCTCGAACAAATCCATTCCAGGTTTGGCCCCAAAGCCATCCCCTTCCAATATCCATTACAGACTGGCTCCGGATTCAACACCATAGTTGACGTCCTTCGCATGGTCATGTATGTATTTCCAAAAGATGGAGGCAAGCCGGAGAAAAAGCCTATTCCAGATAGTGAAATCGGAAGAGCGCAAACCATGCATCAGGTCCTTGTGGAGGCGGCAGCAGAAAATGATGAGAGCCTGATGGAAAAGTTTTTTGATGCCGGCAACTTAAGTGAAGAAGAACTAACCCAAGGTTTAAATATAGCCCTGGCGCATCAGCAGATATTCCCGGTCTTCTGTGCATCAGGTAAACTCAATATGGGCAGTGGTCGCATCATGGGCTTCATCAATGATATCGGTCCATCACCCGCTGACCGGCCCAAACCACTGAGCACAAAGGGCGATCCTATAGCGCCGGACCCTAACGGCCCAACCCGGATATTTATCTACAAAACTATCTCCGAGCCACAGGTAGGCAATGTATCCTACTTTAAAGTGTATTCCGGTACCCTCAAGCCAGGTGATGATCTGATCAATCTGGCCAATAGCAATCATGAACGGATCGCACAGATCTATGTCTCCGAAGGGAAAACCAGGGAATCTGTCAACGAATTAAAAGCAGGTGACCTGGGGGTGACGGTCAAGCTCAAAGAGAGCCATACCAATAATACCCTTGCCACCAAAGGAGTGGAATCCGGCGTGGAAGAAATCCATTTCCCCGAACCTCGCATTCGGGTAGCGGTATCTACACCCAATAAAGCAGATATTGAAAAACTGGCCAAGGCCCTGCACATCACACATGAAGAGGATCCGACCTTGCTCATCGAACAATCGGCAGAGTTAAAACAGATGCTTCTCCATGGTCAGGGTCAACTGCATCTGGATCTGATTAAAAGTCGAATTGAAAAAGTGTATGGGCTATCCATGCATTTTGACATGCCTAAGATTCCTTACCGCGAGACCATCACCAAGATGGCCAATGAAGTGTACCGTCACAAAAAACAAACCGGTGGAGCGGGTCAGTTTGCCGAAGTCCATATGCGAATTGAACCTTATGTTGAAGGCATGGGAGATCCTGATGGTCTGACCGTACGAAACCGGGAATATGAAAAATTGCCCTGGGGTGGCACCCTTGCATTCTATTGGTGTATCGTAGGTGGATCGATTGACTCCAAATTCAGCAACGCGATCAAGAAAGGGGTCATGAATAAAATGACAGAAGGCCCATTGACCGGATCCCATTGCCGCGACATCAGGGTGAGTGTTTATGATGGCAAGATGCACCCGGTGGATTCCAATGATATGGCCTTCCAGTTGGCCGGAACGATGGCTTTCAAAACGGCCTTCCAGCATGCCGGCGCGCAATTGCTCGAGCCTATTTATGATCTTTCGATCCTTTGTCAGGATGAAGTCATGGGGGATGTCATGGGCGATTTGCAGACCCGCAGAGCCATTATTATGGGGATGGAACGCGAAGGACATTACCAGAAAATTCTGGCCCGTGTACCGCTTGCCGAATTGCATGAATATTCGTCCACGTTACGTTCGCTGACACAAGGGAAAGCTAAGTTTTCCATGAAACTCGCCGACTACCAACAAGTGCCGCCGGATGTGCAGCAAAAACTGGTAGCCGACTATCAATTGCATGCCCATGATGAACATTGATCTGCGGATTTGAGTCTGCCACCTGTGGTGCATTTATAAGATGGCAATAATTGGTAATTCTCGTGATCATTCATGGGAATAGGTTGAAATATTTCCCCGCATTATCTTTAGGCGTGACTGGTATTGCCTTTCAACCCGCTCTATGCACATAGGTTTCGACGCCAAGCGTTTGTTTCTCAATTTTACAGGACTGGGTAATTATTCCAGGCGCCTGGTCTCGCAATATCATGAGGCCTATCCCGAGGATGCCATTAGCCTATTGACGCCCAAAATCAAGGCAGATCAGAGAACTCAACCGTTCATCACCGATACCGCATATTCAGTTATTCAACCGCATGGATTCAAACCGCTGTGGCGTATGATGGATATGGTCGGAGATATACGTGCCGCAAATTTGGATGTGTATCACGGCCTCAGTCACGAACTTCCTATTGGACTTTCTAAGCTGAACATAGGCAAGGTGGTTACGATCCATGACCTGATCTTCAAATATTATCCTCAGGATTATGCGTTCATGGATCGTCAGATCTATGACCTTAAATGGAAGCATGCCTGCAGGACAGCAGATGTCATCATCGCGATTAGCGAACAAACCAAAGCTGACATCATAGAATTCTACCAGGTCCGACCGGAAAAAATAAAAGTGCTCTACCAAGGTGCAGATGACATTTTCGCTGTGCCGGTCGATCGTGAAGGGGTACTATTGGCGCAAAAAAAATATGCTCTTCCGGAGGTCTATAACCTCTATGTCGGATCCGTGATCTCTCGAAAAAACCTTGTCGCTATCGTCAAAGCCATGGCCCTGCAAAAGAAAAGTGACCAGGTCCCCCTGGTGATCATCGGGCAGGGAAATAGCTATACTAAAGAAGTGCTCAAAGCGGCTACTGCGGCGGGAATTTCTCATTTGCTGATTTGGCTTGGAAGCCCTTCTTTCGCTGACTTCCCGGCGATATACAAGGGCGCAGGAATGATGATTTACCCGTCCTTTTACGAAGGATTTGGACTCCCCGTGATTGAAGCCATGCAAGTGGGTATCCCGGTGATTACGTCCAATCAATCTTCACTCAAAGAAGCCGGAGGAAAAGCCGCGTTGCTTATAGATCCCCATGCCCCGGAAGAGATTGCCACAGCAATGACCGGCATACAGGGCGACCAATCTCTTTGTCGGGAAATGGTTTTGAAAGGGTTTGAACACCTGGCCACCCTTTCCGCCAACAGTGGAATGGATCAATATCATTCACTTTACCAGTCTTTAAAGCCCTGATCCGGAAAGGTGTTGCACAAGCAACAGTAAGGCAGTGATTCCCGTTATATACCTTTGAAAAAATATTTGGTCTATGAAACTGTTTTCCTCCATGTTGTGCTTAGTATTCCTCTTCGGAAGCATCTGCGCACAGGATCAGGATATCCAGATCTTTGAAAAGAAAGACGGCAATAAAAATATCGTTGTCGCCCGGAATGTCGGAAAGGTCTCTTACCTGGTGACCGTCACCATCAATGCCACAGGAATGGATGTAACTCCATCCATGGAAGTTGAAGCCGTAGTGCCTGCCGGATTTATGAAAGAAATGGCAACGCTGACCCCGAGACCGGGTCAGGCATGGTCATACGGATATGATGTCTCCTTTGTAGAATATACGGGCCAACCCGTAAAGTCGACGCCAACCGCTACTCCAAAAAATGAAATCCAATCCACGGAAACGACTCCAAGGGTTGCACAAACCACTCCACCCCCACCGGTGACCTCAAACCCGACAGGTTCATCCGCAACCACTGTAGCTCCATTAGTCATCTACACCCAGGAAGGTTGTGGGCGTTGTGCCTATGTCAAAAAAGAACTGACCGCTAAAGGCGTGGCGTATAAAGAAGTCGATGTCAACAGTGGAGTTCCGGAAGTCAATACGATGTGGAAGCAACTCAGAGACAGTGGATTTACGGGAGACAATGTGACGATGCCTGTGGTCAGTGTCAATGGCAAGCTGCATTACAACATCAAGGACCTTCCCGGATTTGTCAATGGGATCAAATTGTGATTCTGGTATTCATCAACCCATCCCAGTGCTTATGGATTAATGGGCCTACAGGTGGCAGAACATATGTAAGCTAAAAGGTCAGATCTACGACCCTTAGCCTTTTCTGTTTCCCCAGCTTATACGTGATTGGAGCAAACAATAACCGGATGCCTGTACCGACGGCAAAATTGAGCAAGCCAAACTCCATGCCGCCTTCTGAATATTGGGGTTCTCCTACGACCGTAAACCAGAGGTCGCCCATAAACATCGATATCCCACCTACTTGAAGAGCCCCACCCAGCACATTGGCGATGACCCGCTGTCTTTGAAGTTTGATCCATTCGATTTCTTTGAGTTCGACCCAGGCGTCCCCGAGGCGGATCAGTTGACCATTGGCATCCATATCAAGTATTTGACGGGTTTGCCAGCCGGTAACATCATCTTTTAGTTTGAAAGTCAATTCGTCATACATCGCGATCCGTTCCGTCCTGGGATTACCAGCCCTTTCGATGAGTACGTATTTCTGTGCGGTCGCTGATTCGACAACGAACAGGGTGAGCAGCAGGAAAAGTATGATTTTAGGCATGTTGGGTGTGACTTCCAGCTGTATCAGCATCCTTTGGTTTGGACAACTCGCTCAGCCATCTTTCCAACGCCTGGGTAATGCTCTTTTGTATTGCGGCCTGGTCCATAATTTCTGTTCCGGTATACATCAGGCTAAGATGAAAACTGCGGCTGAACGGAAGGTTAGCATACAACATGGGTTTTTGGAGCCTGTATCCTTCTCTCATCAGGCGTTTGATCCGATTTCGATCGACAGCTCTGCTGTATTTCCTTTTGGAGACCGAAAACATGACCTGAGCCGGGAAAAGTTGGCTCTCAGCCCCGGTCGACTCGAGCCAGACCAGCCGGATCGGGTAACGGGTTAGGCTTCTCCCTTCCTTAAAGAGCCGGTCGATGGCTTTTAGGGAGGAAAGGCGTTCGGGTTTCGACAGGGTATAGCGAACCATAATCAAAGATAACACGCCACGCAGCAGTAGAGAGGTCGTCCGGGCGTGACTTACAGACAAAAAAAATCCCCCGGATTTGGCCGGAGGATCATCATATAATGATATTTCTTAACGTGAACGTGCCTGTTTATCAGGACGTAAGTAGATTACTTAACGCGCATAGTGTCGGAAACACTCAGCTTGTGCCGGCCGCGGGCACGGCGAGCTGACAGCACTTTGCGTCCGGATTTGGAACTCATGCGGGAGCGGAAACCATGCTTGTTGACCCGCTTTCTTCTGGATGGCTGAAATGTTCTTTTCATCGCTGTAAACCTGTTTGTTATGTAGTCCGCTCAGTTAAAAGCGGGCACAAATGTACTTATTTTTTGAAAGAATCGGCTTTTTCCCTAAAAAAACCTAACAGACCAGGGCAAAATCCGTGCCTGACCCGGGGTGTACTCATTATCCATTCATCGAGATGAGGAATTCCTCGTTGGTCCGCGTATTGAGCATGTGTTTGCGGAGGAACTCCATGGCCTCATCCGGCTTCATATCGGCGAGGTAGTTCCGGAGGATAAACATCCTTTGGAGGATGGCATCATCGAGGAGCAGTTCTTCACGACGGGTGCTGGATTTGGTCAGGTCAATTGAAGGATACATTCGCTTGTTGGCCAATGACCGGTCGAGCTGGAGTTCCATATTACCTGTGCCCTTGAATTCCTCAAAGATGACACCATCCATTTTGGAACCAGTATCGATCAGTGCGGTAGCCAGCACAGTGAGAGAACCTCCATTTTCAATATTACGGGCTGCCCCAAAGAACTGTTTGGGTTTGTGGAGCGCGTTGGCTTCAACACCACCGGAGAGCACCTTACCGCTGGATGGGGCAACGGTGTTGTAGGCTCGGGCCAGACGGGTGATCGAATCCAGCAGGATAACCACATCGTGTCCGCATTCCACCAATCGTTTGGCTTTTTCCAATATGATATTGGCGACCCGCACGTGGTTATCAGCGGGTTCGTCAAAAGTAGAAGATACGACTTCGGCTTTCACATTGCGGCGCATATCCGTCACCTCCTCGGGCCGCTCATCGATGAGCAGAACGATGAGGTAGCATTCCGGGTGATTGGCGGCAATCGCGTTTGCGATATCCTTGAGCAGGAACGTTTTACCGGTCTTCGGCTGAGCGACGATGAGTCCACGCTGGCCTTTACCGATTGGGGTAAACAGATCGATCATTCGGTTACCGTAATCCTTGCCTGCGGGATGCGTCAGCAGATTGAATTTTTCAGTCGGAAACAACGGAGTGAGGTAATCAAATGGAACTCGATCCCGCACTTCGTCCGGGGTCTTGCCATTGATGGTACTCACCCGCAGGAGGGCAAAATATTTTTCTCCTTCCTTTGGAGGACGTATCGCGCCCTTTACGGTATCGCCTGTATTGAGTCCAAACAATTTGATTTGGGAAGGAGATACATAGACATCATCCGGGGAGGAGAGATAATTGTAGTCTGATGACCTAAGGAATCCATAGCCATCGGACATCATCTCGAGTACACCTTCTCCTTCTATAATGCCATCCACTTCGACATTGAATCGTTCACGGGCTTCCCGCTGCAGATCCCTGGCTTCGCGTTGTTGCTGTTGTTGTTGCTGTTGCTGGATGCGCTGCTCATTGCTCACTTGGTTTTGGGGCTGTCGCAGCTCTTGCGGCTGTCTGGGCTCCTGTGGCTGGCGTGCTTCCTGCGGCTGACGAGGCTCTTGCTGATTGCGGTTGTCCCGTCCTTCCTGGGGCCCCCGGGACTGATGGGGAGCTCTGGGTTCGCGGGGCGTATGTGGAGTCCTCTCCCGGTGCTCGGGTCTGCGATGTTGGGAAGTGCGATCGCCGGCAGGGGTTTCTGGTTTGGCAGGGGTTTCTGTTGCTTCTTCTTTTACTTCAGGAGCCTGACTATCGCCATCCTCACCTATTTCTGTTTTGGGATGGGCAGGTTTACGTCCTCTTTTCTGGATGGCCCCTGGTTGACGTTTGTCGACGCGCATATTGTCAGACGACATCGGTACTTCTTCAGGGAGTTCTGTTTTCTCGGAGCCATTGCCTCCGGGACGTTTCTTTTCAGAAGCAAGAGCCTGATGGTCGAGGATGGTATACACTAACTCTTGTTTGTTGAGTTTTTTAAAGCCGTCAACGCCGAGAGACTCTGCAAGTTCACGCAATTCAGGAACGAGCATGTCGTTCAACTGCAAAATATCGTACATGATAAAATAAGATGATTAATACGGATAAAATGGGTTCAATCAGAAATACAAACACACGGTTCAGTTCACTTCAATCGGCCACGAATCACTGTTTAATTGAGAATTGGAGAATCTGAAGGATTATCAGACCGGTCTTGTAGGTGTGTAAAACGCCACTAAGGTAAAAACTATTTTTAATTGAGGGGAATTACCTTTGGTGAAATTTTATTGGGTAGCTACCGTACATAAACGGTCAGTGCCGCAGAAAAGTTGCTTTATATATGCTTGAAATTCAGATTTTACGAGAACAAAAAGACCGTGCGCTTACCGGGTTCAGGAAGCGTGGATTTTCGGACGAAAGACTGCAGGTCCTAGACCAGGTTATAGCCCTTGATGACCAGCGCAAAGAGGTGCAGACCGAGTTGGACAGCCTCCTCAATGAACGGAATACCCTCTCCGACGAGATCGGACGACTGTTCAAAACAGGTCAGGCCCAGGAAGCTAATGCCTTGAAAACCAAGGTGCAGGAAATCAAAGAAACCGTTGAGGGCCTGGAATTACGCCTCCAACAGGTTAAAACTGATCTGGATACCCTTTTGGTTTCCCTCCCAAATATTCCACATGTAAGTGTTCCGGAGGGCAAAACTCCGGAAGACAACAAGGTCCATCAACCCTGGAAGGAAGAACTACCGGTACTTCCAGCAGGTTCGGTTCCTCATTGGGAATTAGCGGAGAAATACAACATCATTGATTTCAAACTCGGAGCTTTCATCACCGGCAGTGGATTTCCGCTGTATCGGGGTAAAGGCGCCAGGTTGCAACGCGCACTGATCAGCTTTTTTCTGGACCAAGCCAGGCGTGCCGGCTATGAAGAGATCCAGCCACCACTACTCGTCAACGCAGACACCGCCTACGGTACGGGACAACTGCCTGACAAAGAGGCCCAGATGTATTATGCGGAGCGTGATGACCTTTACCTGATTCCCACTGCGGAGGTTCCGGTCACCAATATGTACCGTGGTCAAATTATTTCAGAATCTGATCTTCCTATAGCATTGACCGCCTATACGCCATGTTTCCGACGTGAAGCCGGTTCCTATGGTTCAGATGTCAAAGGCCTCAACCGGGTCCATCAATTTGATAAAGTGGAGATTGTTCGGTTTGAACATCCAAGCCGTTCTCACCAGGCACTGGAAACGATGATCAGCCACGTTGCCCACCTGATGGACAGCCTGGAGTTGCCCTACCGCATTCTTCATTTGTGTGGAGGAGACATGGGCTTTACCTCCGCCACCACCTACGACTTTGAAGTCTATGCTGCCGCTCAGCAAAAGTGGCTGGAAGTCAGCTCGGTATCCAATTTCGAAACCTTCCAGGCCAACCGGATGAAAGTGCGGTTCAGGGATGAAAAAGGGAAAATGCAATTGGTCCATACCCTCAATGGCAGCGCTCTGGCATTGGCACGGATTGTAGCTGCCTTGCTCGAAAACAACCAGACCCCGGAAGGCATACGTTTACCGCAGGTTCTCGTGCCTTATGCCGGTTTTGAATGGATCGGTCGGGAAGATTGATATTTTAGTCCCTTCGGGGAAAACCGTTTGAAACCTAAACGGGCATTTTTGCATTATTAGGTTAATTCATTCAACCACCGGGTTGATTACTAAACTATAAATTATGAGCATTAGCTATTTGATTTTGGTGGGCGCCATCGCCCTTATCGGTTTCCTGGTGCAAAACCAGTTGCGTTCTAAGTTTCATAAATACGGTCAGGTAGGCTTGTCCAATGGTATGTCCGGACAGCAAGTCGCACAGGCTATGCTTTCGCATTATGGCATCCATGATGTGCAGATAGTGCAAGGCGAAGGTTTCCTGTCTGACCATTATAATCCACTGACCAAAACCGTGGCACTGAGTCCTGAGGTATACAGCGGGAGATCGGTCGCCGCAGCGTCGGTAGCCGCTCACGAATGTGGTCACGCGGTGCAACATGCAACGGCATACAGCATGCTGAGGTTTAGGAGCGCCATGGTCCCTGTGGTTAAATATGCTGCGGCTGCGCAACAATGGGGCTTTCTCGCGGCCATGCTTTTTATGGGTTCATTCCCACAGTTGCTGCTGATCGTGATCATTGCGATGGCCATCACAACGCTGTTTAGCATTGTAACGCTACCTGTAGAATTTGATGCCAGTCGTCGTGCGCTCGTATGGCTGGAAAATACCGGCGTGACCCGCGGCATGGAACATGACTATGCCCAGGATTCCCTTAAATGGGCGGCGATGACCTATCTCGTGGCTGCACTTTCCTCCGTAGCTATGTTGGTTTATTTTATCCTTTCGTATTTTGGCCGGGATTAACATCCTGATCCGTATCAGGATTGACTTACTCACTACAATCGTCAAACCATGCATGAACAGATAGACACGATGATCGCGCAATCCAGAGAACAAATGGATCATGCCATAGATCATCTCAAAAAAGAACTGACCAAGATTCGGACCGGCAAAGCTTCAACAGGAATGCTAGAGGGTCTGCATGTTGATTATTATGGTTCCAATACCCCGTTGCAACAAGTAGCCAATGTCGGTATTGCCGATGCCCGCACCCTGACCATCCAGCCCTGGGAAAAATCCATGCTGGCGAAAATTGAGCAGGCCATCTTTGCCGCCAACCTCGGGATCACCCCAATGAATGATGGCGAGATCATCCGCATCTCAATTCCTCCGCTGACTGAGGAACGACGCAAGGATCTGGCCAAACAAGCCAAAGTCATGGGCGAGGAAGCCAAAGTAGCCCTGCGGCATATCCGTCACAAAGTCATGGATTTTATCAAGAAAGAAATCAAAGACGGGTACCCTGAAGACATGGGAAAAAAGAAAGAAGCCGATGTGGATAAAATGGTGCATACCCATAGCGAGGCCATCGATCACCTGATCACCGCAAAGGAAAAAGACATTATGACGGTCTGACCGGAGCGAAACGACGATTATGTAAAAAGGCAGGAACTTCTAGTCCTGCCTTTTTCTTTTTGCGTTGATCGGTGGAGAAAAAATCATCGAAGTACATTGATCAGTTTTCGCACCAGGGATTGACCACCGGAGCGAATACCGATGTCTAAGACTTTATCTGTTTGCATGGCAACATCAAGGATCTGGCTGGTCATCTTGTTGATCTCCTCCACTTCTGCCTCACTGGCCTGACCGGGCTCATTGACCTTGAGTTGTCGTAACGCGTCAATCAACGGATCCAGCTCCCGACGTTTTCGTTCACGTGCGATCTGCAGCGCCATCTTCCAGGCATCCTTTTCGGAAGCATAATATTCTTTACGATCACCGGAAATATGCACCTTATGGACCACCCCCCACTCCATCAGGCTGCGGAGACTCATACTCACATTGCCACGCGATATTTGGAGCTCCTCCATGATTTGGTCTGTGGTGAGCGCTACTGGCGAAAGCATTAACAAAGCATGTATCTGCCCCATCGTCCGGCTGATGCCCCATCGGGTACTGAGCTGTCCCCAGGTCAGGATCATCTGCTGACGTGCTTCTGTATACTTCATGCTCTAAAGATAAGTCTGTCAGCGACCAAACCTCCAAATTCAGGTTACATTTACACCCTTCAACCCAACATGTATGATTTTCCCGATTGGAGATGACCAGGTGCAAGGCGGACATAAGCCCTACTTTGCCTACCTGCTTATCCTGGCCAATGTGGTGGTGTTTATGTTTCAATTGACCATCGCTCCTGCCTATCAAGAAGCTTTCGTACAGACCTACGGCGTTGTACCTGAAGAAATCGTCACCGGTCAGGATTACTATACCCTCCTGACCAATATGTTCCTGCATGGAGGATGGATGCACCTCATCGGAAATATGTTATTCCTATGGGTTTTTGCGGACAATATTGAAGCTGTCATTGGTAACATTCGATTTCTGCTGTTTTATATTGGTGGCGGGCTTGCGGCTTCCGCACTTCACATCCTGTTCAATATGCACAGCCTGGTGCCTGCTGTGGGAGCCAGTGGTGCCATCTCTGCTGTGCTGGGTGCGTACCTGGTGATGTTTCCGGCAAGCCGCATCAAAGTGTTTGTCATCATTTTCCTTCGACCGGTATATATGCCTGCATTGTTTTTTCTTGGAATCTGGGGCGTTCAACAATTTATCAATGGATTCATTTCCATCGTCCCCACCTCCGCGTATACCACTGGTGTAGCCTGGCGGGCACATATCGGCGGCTTCCTCTATGGACTGATCGTGGGCTATATCATCCGGCAGCGGTACTCCGCCACGGGAAATGATCTCGTATGAAGTTGGCTGAATAAAGACAGACTATGACAATGCGTGAACAACTCTCCCTTTCGGTCAAAGTACCCCCTTTGCGGCCCGGCATCCGGTATGGAGATCAGATGCTGATGAATGGTTCTTGCTTTACAGAACATATCAGTGACAAATTACTTCGCTATAAATACCCTGTGCTAACCAACCCTTTTGGTATCCTGTACAATCCGGTTTCGATTGCGGTTTCGATGGAGCGTATAGCCAAAAAACAATATTATACTGCGGATGAACTTGTCTTTCATCAAGGCCTTTATCATAGTCTTGATCATCATGGACAATATTCCGGCAAGGATATCCATGAGGTGACCCGCTCCATCAATCATACTCTAGACGGGGCCTATCAACATCTTCAACAATGCAAAGTAGTATGTATCAGTCCAGGGACAGCCAAGGTGTATCGTTACAGGGCCACAAAAAATATTGTGGGCAATTGTCATAAGCTGTCATCCACTGCATTTGATGTAGTGGATCTTACGTTTCAGGAATGTCTCGATGCCTACGAACGAATCCATGATGCCGCGCAAACGATAGCCCCCGGATGCAGGATGGTATGGACGATCAGTCCGGTCAGGCATTTCAGGGATGGCTTGATCCACAACCAGCGTAGTAAAGCCACTCTGATCATTGCACTGCATCAATATCTTCACCATCATCCCGATGCGTATTACTTCCCTGCCTATGAAATCATGATGGATGAGTTGCGGGATTACCGGTTTTATGCCCGTGACCTTGTACACCCTTCTCCACTGGCCGTAGATATCATTTGGGAAAAATTTGTAACGGCCTGTATAGATGAGGAAGAACAAATGCATCATCAGGCAATAGAGAAAATCAGACGAAGCATGGAACACCGGTTTTTACATGATGACCCCGACGCTCTAAAAGTATTTGCAGCCGGACAACTTAAACAAATTGAGACCCTGGCTCACGCACTGCCACAGTTGAACTGGCAACAGGAGCGGCAATATTTTTTTCAATATCTTGATCAGGACTAAACAGACTTTGTGATGAATATGCGTATCCATGATGCTGCTGCTCCGGGCCAATACCAGGCCCCGGATCACCGCTATGACACCATGAAATACCGGCGCTGCGGGCGAAGCGGAATTCTACTCCCTGCTTTGTCCCTCGGGTTGTGGCATAATTTCGGGCATACTGACGATCTCGAAGTGGGACGACATATGCTGCGCAGAAGCTTTGATCTGGGCATCACGCATTTTGACCTGGCCAATAACTATGGTCCACCGTTTGGTGCCGCAGAGGAAAACTTTGGACGGATATTCCGGCAGGACTTCAAACCTTACCGGGACGAACTGATCATTTCCACCAAAGCCGGATGGGATATGTGGCCCGGCCCCTACGGCAATTTCGGTTCGAGAAAATATCTGCTTGCCAGCCTCGATCAGAGTCTGAAGAGGATGGGATTGGAGTATGTCGACATCTTTTATTCCCATCGCCCTGACCCATATACTCCAATGGAAGAAACCATGGGTGCTTTGCATTCCGCTGTACAACAAGGCAAAGCATTATACGTGGGTATTTCGCAGTACAAGGCCGAAGGCACACAGCAGGCCGCCGATATTTTGAAAGCTAAAGGCACGCCCCTGCTCATCCATCAGCCCCGTTACAACATGCTGGATCGGTGGGTGGAGGATGATGGACTCCTACCGGTGCTTGAAAACGAAGGGGTCGGTAGTATTGTCTTTTCTCCGCTGGCCCAGGGTGTGCTGACTAATCGCTATCTCGAAGGATTTCCGGAAGACAGCCGCGCGGTCAAAGATGCCCGTTATCTCAAAACCGAACAAATCACCGATGACCGTCTGCAGAAAGTAAAAGCGCTGAATCATATGGCGATTCAACGAGGTCAGACCCTGGCTCAGATGGCTATCGCATGGCTCCTCAAAGATGCAAGAGTGACATCGGTGCTCATCGGCGCAAGTAAAGTGAGTCAGATCGATGATAATGTGGCTGCACTCAACAACCTTGAGTTTAGTGGAGAAGAATTAGAATCGATTCGTAGGATAATCGCCTAAATCATTTCGGCTCTTTCGAAATCATTATTCCAACTCGTACTTCACCTGTGCGCTATGGACATTGCCACCCAGTTCCGGACTGAGTTTATGGATGGTGACTGAAACATGCGAGGCTTCAGAAAATTGTTTGCGGACTTCATGTGCGATACGATAAGCCAGGGTCTCGATCAAGTGGACCGGTTGCTCCATGATCTCCGAGCATATCCGGTATACCGTTTCATAATTGACGGTCGCTTTCAGGTCGTCCGTGATCGCTGCTTTTTCGATATCGGCCTCCATGCTTACATCCACTATGTAATTACCTCCACGAATGCGTTCGTGGGCATAATAACCATGGTGAGCAAAAAAGGTCATGCCTTCGAGTTTGATTTCAGCCATATGCATGGGCCTGGAGTTAGGAGTTAGGAACCAGGAGTTAGCTTGAAAAATTAATGATAACTGCTATTACATTGTGATTATGCAAAGAAAAGGAAGAAAATACATTTAACTGATTTTGGCCTGGGTGTCTCCTGTTTCCTGCCTCCTGTTCCCTAATTCCTTTCCCCTATCCTTCAATCTCCCTATCTTTGCCCTTCGATTTTAAAATAACAGTTATGTCGGTTAAAGCCAGCGTCAAAACAGACTTATACCAGGGCCACGATTATTACCAGGTGGATGAATTGCTCAGCGAAGATCATCTTCTCGCGCGTGAAGCCGTCCGGGCCTGGGTCAAACAGGAAGTAAGCCCGATCATCGAGGATTATTCCAACCGGGCAGCCTGCCCTACGCATCTGTTTAAAGGTCTGGCCGAAATCGGTGCATTCGGACCCAGTCTACCGGTAGAATATGGCGGCGGTGGTATGGACGAAATGGCCTATGGCGTCATCATGCAGGAACTGGAGCGCGGAGATTCCGGCATCAGATCGATGGCTTCAGTGCAAGGCTCGCTGGTCATGTATCCGATCTACCGCTACGCATCGGAGGAGCACAAAAAGAAATTCCTCCCCAAATTGGGAGCCGGTGATATGATTGGATGTTTCGGACTGACTGAACCTGATCATGGTTCTAATCCGGCCGGGATGGCAACCCGGATTGTGGACGATGGAGATGCCTACATCCTTAATGGAGCAAAAATGTGGATTACCAACAGCCCGGTTGCTGATTTGGCCGTAGTCTGGGCGCGGGATGCCGATGACAATATCCGCGGGATGATTGTAGAAGCCGGTTGGAAGGGCTTTTCTGCCCCTGAAATCCATGGTAAATGGTCGCTGCGTGCGTCCATCACGGGTGAACTGGTATTCGAAGATGTACGTGTACCTAAATCCTATGTATTCCCTGATATCAAGGGCTTAAAAGGGCCATTATCCTGCCTGTCTAAGGCCAGGTATGGGATCGCCTGGGGTGCAGTAGGTGCCGCACTGGATTGCTATGACAGTGCGCTTCGCTATGCCAAGCAGCGGGAACAGTTCGGCAGACCTATTGCCGGCTTCCAGCTGACTCAAAAGAAACTGGCTGAAATGATCACCGAAATCACCAAGGCGCAACTGCTCTTATGGCGCCTCGGCACCCTGGCTAATGCCGGAAAGGTTACTCCGGCTCAGATCTCCATGGCCAAGCGTAACAATGTCATGATGGCCCTGGAAATAGCCCGCGAAGCCCGCCAGATCCATGGCGGTATGGGGATTACTAATGAATACCCGGTTATGCGTCATATGATGAACCTGGAGACTGTACTTACCTATGAAGGCACCCATGATATCCACCTGCTGATCACCGGTCATGACATCACCGGCATCAATGCTTTTTCCTAATGAATTGCTAAAAGGAATCCCTGTACGTAGAACTATAGACCACCATAGTCTAATTTTCCGTTAAAAGCATTGTTTGCCCGAGCGGCATGGAGTAATTTTTCGGTATTAAAGCGTTATACACGAAAACAGAAAAGGACTTTTGCCATGTTTAAGGTATTCTTGATTGCCATAGGTATCGGTTGCTGCACGATCCTCTCCCTTCCCGCCCAGGAGATCATCAAGCTGCAAAATCCTTCTTTTGAGGATATGCCCCGCAAAGGGGTGCCCGGTATGCCTTCCATCAAAGGATGGCATGACTGCGGTCTCAGCAAATTTCCTTCCGAAAGCCCACCGGATATCCACCCGGTGGTCAACAATGCCTGGGAAGTAGCCCTTGAACCCTATGATGGCAACACCTATCTCGGGATGGTGACCCGCGCCAATGACACTTACGAATCTTTATCCCAGGCACTGTCTACTCCTATTCAAGGTGGTGTTTGCTATACCTTCTCTGCATTTCTGGTCCGATCCAATCAGTATAAAAGCGCCACGAGCAAGACCCAGCAATTGGGCTCCAACGAACTTGAAAATTTCGTACGCCCCGCAGTGTTTATGATCTGGGGGGGTGATTATTTCTGCGACAAAGCAGAGCTGCTCGGTGAGTCTCCTGCAGTCTCCAACGAAACGTGGAAGAAATATACCTTCCTGTTCCATCCACAGAAGACACATAAGTTTATCACCATCGAAGCCTTTTATAAAACGCCGATCCTGGAAGCCTACAACGGACACGTGCTGGTCGATGGCATGTCTGACATCGTCCCTGTGGATTGTCCACTGATCCCCCAGGACATCATAGCTGAAGTATCTGATCCACCTGCAAAGAATGATGTCAGTGTGGTCTCCGGAGGCAATAGTTCGAGCGGAGGACAAAAATCATCCGGGAGTTCCTCATCTACTGTGAAGCAAGGCACCATCTCTTCAGGACAAAAATCATTTACTCCCGTGCTGCTCACCGAACTAGTGCCCGGCAAAGTGTTTGTGGGACAGAAAATCCGGCTGGACTATCTCTACTTTAAGGCAGACTCTGTCAATCTCATGTCAGATTCCTATAAAGTACTCAATGAGTTGGCAGATTACATGAAAGCTTATCCAAAGACCGTCATCGAAATCGGTGGGCACACCAATACGGTACCTCCGGAAGACTATTGCCTGCAGTTGTCTACTCAACGGGCCAAAGCCGTACAGGAATATCTCATCTCGCAAGGGATTCCCGCGGCACGACTTCAGTATAAGGGATATGGAAAATCAGATCCGATCATCGCTTATGACAAGTACAACAAAGAAGCCCGCTTAAAAAATCAGCGGGTGGAGATCAAGATTCTCGCTTTGTCGTAACAGCCGTTCCGCGGATTTACTCTTTCACTTTTATTTTTTCCACCTTTATCCCGATCGTCTCAATATCTTTCCAAAACCCGGGATAAGATTTACTCACCACATCGGGATCCTTAATGACGATGGGGTGGATGCAGGCAAGAGGCATCAATGACATCGCCATGCGGTGGTCGTCGTAAGTATGAAACTTTGCACGGTCTTTCCACTTTGCTTTTCCCGCAATGTCAACAGCAACATCGTCATTGCTTTCCTTAACCATGACCTGGGTGTGCACTCTGGCAAGCTCCGTGACCATCGCCTGGATGCGGTCCGTCTCCTTAATGCGCAATGTGTTCAGCCCGGATAATAGTCCACGTATGCCCAGACCGGCCAGTGTGACCATTAGCGTCTGAGCAATATCAGGACACATGGTGCAGTCATGCTCAAATCTAATGGACCTGCTGACACTACCTGTTTTGCGAATGTGGATGCCTTCCGGGATAAACTCAGTTTCCACTCCAAAGACCTTGAATAATTCGCTGACGATGGCATCACCCTGAATACTTTCGGGACGCAATCCATTGATGATGAGATCTGCTTCTTCAGCAAGCGCAACCATTGAATAATAGTAAGAAGCCGCTGACCAATCCCCTTCTACTGAAAATGGTTTTGGCGTATAGACTCCAGGTTCGATTCGAATCGTCTGACCACTCCAGGTATGCTCCACACCAAAATAGTGCATCATGGCCAGCGTCATCTGCACATACGATGCAGATACCAGGGGGCCTACAAGATGTATGGTTAATCCATTGGGCAATGCAGGCGCGATCAGCAATAAAGCGGTGAGGTACTGACTGCTCACGCCTGCTTGCAGCGTGACTTCATGGACGGCAGCACCCAGATCTTTTACCGGTTTGATATGCAAGGGAGGAAATCCTTCTTTACGCAGGTACGTAATATCCGCGCCTAAGGTCTGCAATGCTTTGACCAAAGGGCCTATCGGGCGACGTTTTAATTGTTCAGAAGCATCCAGTGTCACTTCCCGATCACCGAGGCAGGCTCTGGCGACCATAAACCGATAGCTGCTCCCGGCATGTCCACTATGAAGGGTGTCGCCCTCAGCCGCAAGCATGGCTTGCAACGCACGGGTATCATCACTGGCACTTAATCCATGGATATCAAACGATTCCGTACAAAGTGACCGGATGATCAAGGCACGATTGGAAATACTTTTGGACGGCTCCAGTATGATAGTACCCTTCACTCCGGAAGTCGGGCAGGACAGGCGATAAGCAATAGGCATCAGCAGTTATTCTTCTTCATCAGCTTTCTTCTGCTGACTTTGCCGGCGTTTTTCAGCATCCTTGTCAAAGGCGATGATGATATCTCTGACCAGACGGTGACGCACGACGTCATCAGCACTGAGCCGCACCGTTGCAATTCCATCGAGATGACCCAACAGGTCGATAGCCTTGCGAAAACCGGAGTGAACACTTCTGGGCAAGTCGATCTGTGATAAGTCACCCGTGATGATACACTTGGCCGATGGACCAAGACGGGTCAGGAACATTTTGATTTGGCCTTCTGTCGCATTCTGGGCTTCGTCGAGGATGATAAATGCATTGTCAAGGGTTCGACCTCGCATATACGCCAGTGGTGCCACTTCGATAATCCGGTTTTGCATGAAATAATTCAGCTTGTCGATCTGGATCATATCATCGAGGGCATCATAGAGTGGCCTGAGGTACGGATCAATCTTTTCCTTAAGATCTCCGGGCAGGAATCCGAGACTCTCACCGGCCTCAACCGCCGGGCGGGTGAGGATGATCTTCTTGACCATTGAATTTTTAAGCGCTCGCACAGCCAGCGCCACTGCAGTATATGTTTTTCCTGTACCTGCAGGACCTACGGCGAAGACCACATCATTGGCATCGCAGGCACTGACCATCTTCTTTTGATTTTTGGTCTTGGCCTTGATGGGCTTGCCGGTGCGTCCATAAAGGATGACATGATCCGCAACCCCGGAATCCCCGGGGACCTCGGGCTCGAAGGTGTGTGTACCGGCGAGCAGGTCTTCGAGCGTAGCCATGGGCAATGCCTTTTGCTCCTTGAGAATACGGAGCATCAGTTCAAATTTGTCTTTGGCGCTCTGGGCCAGTTTTTTCTTGCCGCTGATTTTGACCTGGTCACCCCGGGATGTGATGACGACCTCTGGAAAGGCCTTGCGGAACAGGTTGAGTTTACTGTTGTTTTGTCCGAATAGTTCTAATGGATCAACGTCTTCTACGGTCAAAACAATCTCGCTCAATACCTTGTCTTTTGCGTTGGATGTAGCTTGTCCGATGATAGTACTGTTTTTAGCTGGTGTCAAATCTAATCAATAAGGGGTTACCGTCACCCTATGCCGAAGCATAATTTTACATTTTTTTATAATATGTTTGAAGCCTGTCAAGCATCGGATGTATGATCAAACGTATTGTTGTCATGGAAATGTTCCCCGACCAGGAGACTTCCTTTATGGCTATTTTCAATCCGGCAAAACAAAATATACGTGCTATGGAGGGCTGCCTGGGGCTTGAATTACTTCGCAGTACCTACGAGGACCGCGTCCAACTTTGGACCATCAGCGCCTGGCAATCCGAAGAAGCCCTGGAAAATTACCGGTCCTCTCCCCTGTTTGCCTCCACCTGGGCTGCCGTCAAACCCCTCTTCGCAGCCAAGGCCCGAGCCTGGACCCTCAACCCCATTGACACATTGCCATGAAACAGTTCCCTTCACCCCTGGGCGATATTTATTTGGGCCACACCCACGTGGGACTCAACGAATTAATTTCCGGTCTTCAGCCTTCTAAAGTCTTCGCTGTGGTCGATGACCATACAGCCAAATGGTGCCTTCCTCAAATCGGCTTTGCCCCGGACATCACCGGAACTATCACGATACCTTCGGGAGAACATCATAAAACGCTTGATAGTTGCGAACTGATCTGGTCCAGCCTGGCTGCAGCGGGTGCTGATCGGAGCACCATCATCCTCAATATCGGAGGAGGTATGGTATGTGATCTGGGTGGATTTGCAGCGTGCTGTTATCAACGTGGTATTCGTTTCGCCCATATTCCAACTTCATTGCTGGCCATGGCTGATGCCTCCATTGGAGGTAAAACCGGTGTTGATTTCAAAGGGTTTAAAAACTATATCGGACGATTTGAAGCTCCTGCCTTCATTTGGATAGATCCTTCTTTTCTCAAGACCCTCCCTTCGCAGGAGATTAAAGATGGCCTGGCTGAGGTGATTAAACATGCCATTATAGGGAGTCCACAGCTATGGGAAATCCTCGCCGGTGCTGATGATTTTGAAGCAATAGATTGGAATGAACTGCTGCAAGCCAATATTCCGGTTAAAAAACAAATCGTCGAGCAGGATCCACTGGAACGAGGCATTCGGAAAACGCTCAATTTTGGACATACTATCGGTCACGCGTTAGAGAGCTATTTTCTCCTTACGGCGACTCCCCACAGCCATGGGCAGGCTATCACCCTGGGTATGATGGCTGAAAGCCGGATCGCCAGGCTTCAAGGGCTCCTCCAGGAAGAAGATTTTCAGCGTATAATCGGTCTCATCATGCGGTGGTTGCGCCCTGACGGAGTACCTTTACCCCCCTTGAAGGACCTGCAAACGTGGCTCCACGGCGATAAGAAGAAATCAGCCGGCCGGGTTGGCTATAGCTTGCCCAGCCAGATTGGTCTCTGCGTCTGGAACATCCAGGTAGAGGACCAGACTTTGATGGAAAGCCTGGCATGGCTGCAAACGCAAGTCCACCCATAGTTTTTACGTTACAGGCAGGGTCAGGCCTTTGTTTGACCACCAACGCATGAGCAGTACAAACGCAATGAACAGGTACACTAAAAAAATCTGGATCGGGGCCTTTTCCCTCGTCATCCTGTTTATTCTTTTTTTCTTCATCCTTTCCTTTCAGGGACTGCCGGATTTCAAGCAGCTGGAGAGTCCGGATTTCGAACTCGCGACCCAGGTCATAGATATCAAAAGCCGCGAAATCGGAAGATACTATACGCAAAACCGACTACCGGTAGATTATGACCATCTCAATTCGCACCTGATCGATGCCCTTGTAGCCACCGAAGATGCCCGGTTTTTTTCCCATTCAGGCGTAGATATAGAAGCACTATCGAGGGTGTTTCTGGGGGTCATTACATTCAACAGCAATAAAGGTGGAGGAAGTACGATCACGCAGCAACTCGCGAAACTACTCTTTGACCGTCCTGATTTTACAGGCATGGGTAAATTGAAAAAGAGCTGGACGCTGATGATTACCAAATTTAAAGAATGGATCACCGCCGTGAAACTGGAGAAGCAGTACACCAAGCAAGAGATCCTCGCCATGTACCTCAACAAATTTAATTTTATCTATGGGGCCTATGGGATCAGCGCGGCATCCGAAATCTATTTTGGAAAAAATCAGAAAGACCTGAAAATCGAAGAAGCCGCGACCTTGATAGGCATGCTTAAAAACCCCGCCCTCTTCAACCCCGTGCGACGCCCGGATACGGTGGAGCACCGACGCATGGTGGTACTCAACCAGATGCGCAAACAAGGATTTATCACCCGGGATCAATATGACTCTCTTCGTGTCCTGCCCCTGGACATCACGCATTTCAACAAACAAAGCCATGTCACCGGGCCGGCGCCTTACTTCCGTTCAGAGCTTGCCATTTGGCTTAAAAATCTTTTTGAACAAAAGGAATACCGCAAACCTAACGGGGAGAAATACAATATCTATAAAGACGGACTCAAAGTGTATACCACCATCGATCTCGATATGCAGATGATGGCCGAAGAAGAAATGTGGAAACACATGGCGAAAGTGCAGGAACGGTTTAATACCGTGTGGGGCACCCGGGATCCATGGACCTACAACGCGGATGAAGCCCAAAAGAAAATCCGTAAAGAATCCCTCAGCAATATGGTGCGTCAGACCGGCCGATACCAGGCGATGAGAGACGAGCGCCTGAGTGTATTGTTGGAAAAAATCAATGATGAATTTAATCTCGCCCTGAGCGATTGGGATATCGACAACCTGGTGCAGGAAGCATCGAAAGCCGGCCGTATAGCCAAGCTGGTCAGTGGTAAAACCATCTCCGCGGATAAAGGCAAAACCTACAAAGCCATATTGGCAAGCGGATATTGGGATGAATTAGCTTCGGCCTATAGCTTGTTTCAAAAAGACATCACCAGGGAGATGAACACGCCTGTCGAGATGATGGTTTTTGATTATGGACCCGCCGGTGAAAAGAAAGTGACGATGACGCCCCTCGACTCCATCAAATATCACCGCAAATTTATGCAGACCGGGATTCTGGCTATCGATCCTAAAACCGGTGAAGTGAAAACCTGGGTCGGTGGGATCAACAATAAGTATTTCCAGTTTGATCACATCGGCAGTAGCCGCCAGGTGGGTTCTACCTTCAAACCTTTTGTCTATGCCACGGCCATCACCCTGCAAGGCATCTCTCCTTGCTATCCGGTGATGGATCAGCCTTATACGATTGCTCCTGGCGATGGCAGTTTCGGTGTCCTCAAGCCCTGGACGCCACAGAATGCGGATGGAAAATATACACGCCGAACCTACACCCTCTTCGAAGGACTGCGGGATTCGCGCAATACCATCTCTGTCTTCCTGATGCAACAACTGGGGAATGCGAATGTCGTGCGTGGACTGGTCAACAATATGGGCATTGATAGTTCTATGCGGAGACCGGATGGTGAGTACCGCGTCCCTAACCAACCTTCCATCTGTCTCGGCTCTGCAGACCTGAGTGTCATGGAAATGACAGGCGCTTATTGCACGTTCGCCAACAATGGGGTCTTTGTTAAGCCTTATTTCGTTTCTTCGATCGAAGACGAAAATGGTCGGGTCATTTACCGGGCGGTGCGTGAAGAACAAGTGGCCTTGCCCGCAAAAGCCAATGCCGTCATGGTGGATATGCTGAAATACACTGCGGTAGGTTTCGGCGGATATAAAAGCCAGGTGGGTGGCAAGACCGGGACAACCAATGATTATCGGGATGGATGGTTTATTGGCATCACCCCTTCGCTCGTTGTGGGCACCTGGGTCGGTGGCGAAGATCAGTGGATACGCTTCAACACGCTGGCTGACGGACAGGGAAGTGTCATGGCCAAACCATTTTTCAAAGCCTTCCTGAGCCGGCTCGAAAATTCACCGGATGTAGACTATGATGCCACCGCGAGATTCGCCATCCCTGAAGGTGGATTGGACATTGAAACGGATTGTGCCAAATACAATTCCATGCGGGGAAACCCGTCTATTGAAAACTATACGCCTTCAGAAAATTTTCAGGAGGAATTTAACGAAAATGAATAGTGATCTTTATGGTCTGTACCACTATTGATGCAAACCCGGATGACACTGCTTTGAAAGCACAACGCGTAAATACACCATGGTCCCTGGTCATCGCTGCCATCGCGATCATCACACTGTTGTTGCCTGTAGCCTGCGTGCCGGTAGAGGAAAAAGCGGAGACCCCATTTGATGTCCGCTTCGAACAGCCAGCCATGCGTCAGGTCTTTGACCTCCAAAACCGCCAGGTCAAGGATAGCCTCATCCAATTGTTGTCCAGCGAAGATCCTTCATTGCGTTATGCTGCTGCAAGAGCTTTTGCTTCTTTTCAGGATACCTCAGCGCTGAATGCATTACTGCCATTGCTACAAGATGCTGATGGCCGCATACGTGCCATGGCTGCAGTCGCTGTGGGTCAATTGGGCATGGCCAGAGCAGAAGCACCATTGACGGCCGCATTTGATGGTCGTGATAGTGCAAGACTCTATGAGTTCGCTAACAGTAAAATTCTGGAAGCGATGGGCAAGATTGGTGATGCCCAGTTCCTGCGTGCACTCAGTACCATCTCCACGTATCAGGCTATTGATACCCAACTGCTGCTGGGACAAGTGAGAGGGATCTATCGATATGCATTGCGAGATATGGTTGATCCTGAAGGCACATCGACCATGATGAAGTATATGGCGGATGCTGCTATACCCATGCCTGTGCGTGTGATCGCAGCCAACTATCTTAACCGTGCCAAGGGAATTGATCTGACCCCTCATGCGGATCAGGTGATTGCCAGCTGGCATGGGGAAAGCGACCCCAACCTGCGTATGTGCCTGGCTACTGCACTAGGTAAAGTCAAATCTCCTGATGCTTTAAAAGAATTAACCCTTTCCCTCCCTACAGAATCAGATTACCGGGTTCGCTGCAATATCCTTCGGGCGATGTCTGGGTATCCTTACAAAGATGTCTTTCCTGTGATCCTTGCATCTACATCCGATCCCAACGCACATGTTGCCGAAGTGGCTGCTGACTATTTTCTGAATCATGGTATTGAAAAAGATGTCGCAAAGTATCGGGCAGCCATGAATGATTGCAAAGCCTGGCAGGCGAAGAGCCGCTTGGCTGAAGCGGTCAACACGTTATCTACTAACATGCTCAGCGGTGCTAAAACATCTCTTCAAAATGAAATCCTCGTTGCCTACAAAGCGACGTCAAATCCCTACGAAAAAGCCGCATGGCTTAAAGCATGGGCCAGTGAAATCCGAAACTTTGAATCCTTACCCAAATACACGCAGCCTGACCAGCCACTCCAGGTAAGGACACAAGCCGTCACCAGCCTGATTGATGCCTGCAAGAGCAAAAATTTTGATACCTATTTCGCCGGTGAAGGCTATTTGATCAAAGCACAAATCGCAGGCTACCTGGCCAACGCAATGAAGTCAGGTGATGCCGGTATCATCGCTTTAATTGCCAGTGCCATTACAGATCCGGGTACAGGCATGAAGGAAGTCTTTAAAGACCGCAGATCCGAACTCAATAAGGCTCTTGCCGGACTCAAACTCCCGGATGAGATGGAGACTTATCTGGAAGTAAGTAAAGCCCTCAAAGCCTTCGGCATGGATGCACCTGCTATCCCCGAAGATCAGAAAAGATTTAAACCCATTGACTGGAAAGTGCTCGACCAATTAAAAACAGGCAGCACAGTAGTGATGAGTACCACTAAAGGTGACATCACGCTGATGCTATATCCTGAGCGCGCTCCTGAATCCGTGACGAGTTTCCTGCAGCTTGCCGGCTCAGGTTATTATAATGGTAAGGCCTTTCATCGCGTTGTCCCCAACTTTGTCATTCAGACCGGATGTCCGCGTGGCGATGGCTTTGGCGGACTGGACTTTACACTGCGCTCCGAACTGGCAGAGACCTATTATGATGACCAGGGTTATGTTGGCATGGCCTCTGCAGGACCGCATACGGAAGGTCCACAATTTTTCATCACCCATAGTCCCACTCCGCATCTGGATGGTCGCTATACCATCATCGGCAAAGTCATCTCCGGTATGGATATCGTCCATCGGATTGAAATGGGCGATACCATCAAGCAAATCAATATCAGATACTAACGTCTATGATCCTTTCTACTCCTCTCGAATCCAGGCATATTGACCTGGGCGCCAAAATGACTGAATTTGCCGGCTACAATATGCCGGTGGTCTACTCCAATATCCAGGATGAACATCACGCGGTGCGTAAAAGCGTTGGTGTCTTTGATGTTTCCCACATGGGAGAATTTATCGTCAAAGGCAAGCAAGCGCTTGACCTGGTCCAACGCATTAGTTCTAATGATGCTGCTGCCCTGGCTATAGGTCAGGCACAGTATTCCTGCTTGCCCAACGAAACCGGTGGCATCGTGGATGACATGTTGGTCTATCGTTTGCCGGAAGATATGTGTGCTGAAGGGGAGCAGGCCTTTATGCTCGTGGTCAATGCCTCCAATATCCATAAGGATTGGGATCATATCCAAAAATATGCTTCGGCCTTTGACACCCGGATCATTGATATCTCAGACAAGACTGGATTGCTGGCCGTGCAGGGGCCGGTGGCCAAAGCATTGTTGCAACCACTTACTGATGTGGATCTGGATGCGATCCCTTATTATCATTTTGCAAAAGGTAAAATTGCCGGCATCGAAAATGTCATCATTTCCGCGACGGGGTATACCGGATCAGGTGGATTTGAATTGTATGTCGACAGCCAAAACCTGGTGGCTTTGTGGGATACCATTATGGGGCTTGAGCATCCTGTAAAGCCATTACCTGCTGGTCTTGGCGCCCGGGACACGCTACGGTTGGAAATGGGATTCTGTCTCTATGGCAATGATATCGATGATACGACTTCCGTGATGGAAGCCGGCCTTGGCTGGATCACCAAGCTCGGAAAAAACAGTACGTTTCCATCGAAAGAGATTTTTACTAAGCAGAAAAAGGAAGGTGTTTCTAAAAAGCT
Source organism: Saprospiraceae bacterium (assembly GCA_044227555.1). Lineage (GTDB taxonomy): Bacteria > Bacteroidota > Bacteroidia > Chitinophagales > Saprospiraceae > Opimibacter. Next base: position 73,439 of record JBGAWQ010000013.1, read on the forward strand.
CGTTGGCTTCATCGTCGATGATCGTCGTGTCCCAAGGCATGGATACCCGGTCTGTGATGCGGAAGGAAATGAAATCGGTGTAGTCACCAGCGGCACGTTGGCCCCTACCCTGCAAGTGCCTCTGGGCATGGCCTATGTACCTTCTGCTTATGCAGCCGTAGGTTCAAAATTCCAGGTCAAGGCCGGCGCAAAAATGCTGGATGCTCATGTCGTTAAAATCCCGTTTGTAGAGATCAAAAATTTCTAATTACAAATACTGGTTCACCGGCAAACTTCATCGTCAACCCACCCAATATCATGAAAGTACATCCGTTTCAGGCTATCTATCCCAATACTGAACTGATTGCTTCAGCGGATTCTTTTTTTGCATCGGTGAGAGATGATTTTCCAGAGTATTATCGAAATGGTTTTTTTGAAACGTCTGATTCTCCTGCTTTCTACATTGAAGAAATACGGATAGGTTCGGTCACGCATACAGGTTTCATCGCCTGTCTTGATGTGGCGGATTACACCAAGGGCAAGATTGTGCGCCACGAACAAACCATTGCACATAGTGAGCAGACCATGCTCAAGGTGTTGCTTCAACGTGGCACCATGGTCAAACCCGTGTTGGTCTGTCATCCGTCTATCGCGGAAATCACCGCCGAAATCAAAAAACAAAAACGCAAACGAAAACCGTTTTTACAGATCGGCACCCAAGGGGGACGCAATCAATACACGCTCTATCGAATTCCGGAGACGGAAGCAGGTGACCTGGTGCAATTGTATAAAACCCTGGTTCCGAAAGTATATATCGCGGACGGCCACCATCGATGCAGTACCGCTGAAAAACTGCAGAATCTGCAGGGCAATAAACACGGCAAGGATTATTCCCTGATCATGACCGCGCTTTTTGCTTTTGAAGAACTCGATATCCTGGATTATAATCGGGTCGTACAGCTCCCGCATCATTTCAAGCCCACCCGCTTTATCGCGGAGATCAGTCGCTATTGTGATATCGCACATCTGCCGGCAGCCTCCAAGCCTCGACGCAAACATGACATGACCATGTGCGTGCAGGAAGAATGGTATCGCCTCACCTGGAAACCAGAGGTACTCAAGAAATACCATAAAATGCCGGCGGTTCTCGATGCCCATGTGCTCAACAAAGAAATCCTCGAAGGACTCCTGGGCATCACTGACGTGCGCACCGACAATCGCATCGAATATGTATCCGGCGATCTGGGACCCGGTCGGGTAGAAGAAAAAGCCTGGGCTTCAGATCATCATATCGGCTTCTGCATTTATCCGGTTCAGTTTGATGAGCTGGTCAAAGTGTCTGATGCCAAAGGGACCCTGCCTCCAAAAAGCACATGGTTTGAGCCCCGGATGATCAATGGTTTGGTCGTAAAGTCCTATTGATGGGATTTCGTTTTCATACTGCGGATTGGATTTACCCGGTTTATACACAAAGAATCCATGAAGGTGTAGTGGTCACTGACGGAGACCGAATCGTAGATATTACTTCACGACAAAACGTCCCTGCGGAGCAGTTGGAATATCACCCGGGCATTCTTGTACCAGGGTTTATCAATACGCACTGCCATCTGGAGTTGTCTCATCTCCATGGGCAAGCACCGACCGGCACGGGGTTACTTCCATTCTTGAAACATGTGGTCAGCATGCGCGAGGTGGATCCTGAAGTGATCGATAGAGCCATCCGTGCTGCCGATGTTTACATGTGGAACCAGGGTATTCAGGCTGTTGGTGATATCTGCAACACGACCGATACGTATACAGTCAAAGAGCAGAGCAGAATCCACTATTACAGTTTTGTGGAGATGTTTGACTTTATGCAGGAAACGCTGACTGACAAGTTGATCAGCGGCAACCTTGATGTCTACCATTCCACACCGAAGCCTTTTGCGGCTGTGCCGCATGCACCCTATTCGGTCTCACCTGCTTTATTTAGAAAGATCAATACCTTCAACCAGCACCGGGCAACGGTGAGCATCCACAACCAGGAAACGCGCGCTGAAGAGGAGATGTTTGTGCATGGCAATGGAGCATTCTTTCCATTCTTTCAAAGCTTTGGGTTCAACCTGGATTCATTTAAAGCTAAAGGGCAGTCATCCATTCATTATGCCATGACGCATATGGATCCCGCGCAGCGAACACTCTTTGTTCACAATACCTTGACCACGCCGGAAGATATCCTGGCCGCCCAGGCCTGGAGTGATCAGGTATACTGGGCTACATGCCCTAATGCCAATCTCTATATTGAAAACACCTTACCTCGATACAGTTATTTTATCGAGCAAGGCGCACGGATGACTATCGGTACCGACAGTCTCACGTCCAACTGGCAGCTTTCCATATTGGAAGAGATGAAAACGATTGCTCGTTATCAATCCTTTGTTCCTTTCGATACATTGCTTCAATGGGCGACCTCTAATGGAGCTATGGCCTTGGGTATGGACGATACTCTGGGCTCTTTAGAAAAAGGAAAATCACCTGGCCTCTTGTACCTTTCCTTTATTCCGGAACATGATCGGTTGTATGACGATCATGTGAGGGTGGTGCGTGTTATTTGATTATATGAAGACGGAGGAACCTATTGTGTAAATGATTTCAACAGTATCGTTGATGTTTTCGCTTCAACGGTGCCGTTTCGGCTCTACGGTGCGAATTCGACTTCTGTGATGTCGTTTCGGCTCCGCTCAACGACCGAAGACCTCTCAGTATCTAATGCTCCGTATTATATTTTCTCTTATCCAATTGCTTCTGCTCAATTACGTTTCGGCTCCGCTCAACGTTTCAAAAATCTTCCTTGTCATTGTATTGGTTCATTGAGCGGAGCCGAAATGAACAGTGGAAAATTTCTTCATGGGTAAGGACTAAATTCGGTTCGCCAGATCCAGGATAATCATTGGTCGTTGAGCGGAGTCGAAACGACAAAAGGGAAAACTCCTCAGTTGATGAAAGGAGCTGAAACGACAAAAACCAAAACAGATTTATTTTTTAATCAGTTTCCCCACGCTCACACCTTTTGCAGACCTAAGCCAAACCAGGTAAACGCCGGGAGAAAGAGAAGAAATATCAAGCTGCATCTCTTGGCCAAAACCCTCAACACGTACAGGAAGCAACTTTCCCTGCAGATTTGAGACTGATATTTCTTCGAATTCATCCAGGCCAAGGTCACAACTGAGGTTTACAACGTCGTTAGCCGGGTTTGGATAGATTTTACATGGCTCATTATTGGTCAGCTGGTTTGTGGCCGTTGCTTCCTCTATGATCACATGTATGGTGTCGCTGTGGGAAATGGCTCCATCATCATCTGTCGTCAAGGTAACCAGTTCGTAGACTCCGACTCCTGGATTACTCCATGGATAATCGAAGGTAGCCTCTGCGGTTGTAAATGCGATCTCATCATTGATCAACAACTGCATACCTGAGATACTTCCATCAGCATCATTGGCTTCAGCCGTAATATGCAAATCTGCATCCAATGCGTTGAACACACTTTGATCCGGAGGATAAGTGATCTGGACAGAAGGAGGAATATTGGCCGGCTCTCCAAAGATATGAAACCGGAAATAACCTTCAGGAGCTACGATGGGTCGTACCTGTTGCTGGCCTGTAGTAGCTGTGGCATGAATATAGTATTGCACCTCCGTTCCGGAAGGAAAAGGAGGGATGATACCGCCCCAGATGGAAGCTGCTGTATCCACAAGCACCATGGATGCCATGGTATAGGTCGAGTCAGTCGATATCTTATAAAATAATTCAACGGCTTGCACGCCTTCTCTGTGCTTTACAATAGCCGTCACAGGATATTCACGTGATGCATCGTCAGAGTCCTTCAAACGGGCGTGGGCAATCCACAAGGGTTGGTTGACGCCAACAGTCTTGGTAATGCAATGCAACGCTCCCAGCGACCCAATGATCGAATTGCAATTGATGCCAACCACATTGTATCCCGGCAGATTTTCGCGATAAATGCGCAAAGCAGTCGTATCATATTTCTCCTCATAGGTTGGCACCAGGATGGTCTTGTTGAGAAAAATAGAATTGGTATAGGTGCGGTAGCTGCCTCCCTGGTTTGGATACCGTCCATTTCCATCCGGAGGCATGGGCAGTCGAAGGATATTGTAGGCATGACCCAGAGAAGAACTAAACCCCTCCTGGAGGTACTTGATGTTAGCTTCGATCTGGGGGCCGTCGGCGATGCCTTCCGGATATTGGCCAAAGAATATAGTCTCTTCATCAATGACCCGCATGTGCATATCCAGGTGATGGATGCCATCAAAGGGCAGTGTCGGAAATTTGATATACTGCTTGACGCCGAGAAATACATCTGCGATAGAATCAATCTGGGCTTCGGATTTACCGGGGTTTTCGTTGAGGACGAGGTTGGAAGAAAAGAGTGTCCCCAATCCATCTGGCAGGTGATTGCCGCCAGTGTGAATCCAGTCCATCGGTGCCTGGGTGGCTTCGTAGATCGGAAGTCCGAGATAATTGGAGATCACTGTTGGCACCTGATCATCCTGAGGGCGTGGACGATTATAAATCCAGTCCACAATCCAAAGGCTGTCTACATCATTTTTATAAACGGTCCATGGACCGTAATCGCGAACCCAAATCGTGTTGAAGGGGGCATTGAGGAAGGTCACACTATCCAAAGGTATGCCTGCATTGGTCAGGATACCGGAAACGTTATCGGGGTTGGTGGTCAGGATGATGACTTTGCATTCTTTTACTGCCGCTCTTACGATCTCACGCTGTATGGTAGGTTGCCCGGTCCAGGAGAGGATGAGTGCTTGAATGGGTTCCCATTCTGCCATGGTGCGCACTTGTCCCGGAGGTGGAGTTGGCGTTGCCCGATTGGAGTTGTTGTGATAGTTTTTGAGGTACGCGGCCATGGCCTGCTGTTCCTCCAAGGTCATGGCATGCGAACAAGCAGGATCCTGGCCTACTGCCTGAATCCAGATAAAGGTCAATGCAAAAAATAAGATGAATCTGTTCAAGCTCATAGTATCTCAGTGGTGGCTATTCAGAGGGATACGAAGATAGATGATTTTACTCCGATTTGATCACCTTATTGACTTGCAAACTCCCGGAGGTCAGTGTGCGCAGGATATACATTCCCGAAGGCAATTTATCCAGATTTTCAAGATGGCCCCTTCCGGTGGCAACAAGTTTTCCTTCCTGCGTATACAGCCGCATGTCAGCAGAATCTGATCCCTCCTGAGCATACAGTGCATTGGTAAAAGGGTTCGGATAAACAAGCTGAGGCGAGCTCAATAGATCTTCTGAGCTACTGACGACATGTACCAATTGAAAACTATTGTTGGACGTATCTTCATCCAGATGATGATTGCCGTGATGAATATAAAATCTTTGGGTATACGTAGAGCCAAATGGGTAGGTAAACAATGACAAGGATATTGTATCAGATGCAGATGGAAGGATTGTTCTATTCTCAACAATAAGTCCATACACCCCGCGATCGCACCACCATACAGGGATCAATTCATAATGCATTGTGTAATCGTGAACAGTTTGAAAAGAATGATTGCTGACCACAGCTGAAAAATAAACAACTCGATAATGCTCTATGTGGCTGTCTATGGAGTCAACCCACATCGTATCCAGGGCAATGTCGATGTAATCCACAGGAGAGGGCTCTACGTATTTATAACTCATCCTATAATTAGCCCTGTATTTTGACACGCCATCCAATCCCCAGGCATAGACTCTATCAGGATAGTAACGATAGTTCAAATCAAAATTCAGGTTGGGCATTTCAAGATTCTGAAAAGTCACTATATCAAAATGCTGATTTAGTTGAAGCACATATAGCTCGTTGTGGTAGCTTCCCTTCACAAAAAGTTGATTTTTATTAACCTGCACCTCATCAATGTGATCCAGGAACGAAGACAAATCTATCTCACGTTGGCTTTCTGTATACACATTGAAGATCGGCACGGTTGTGCTACTAAATCCGGTAAGACCGATTAAAAATGAATCCAATACTCCAGCCTCTACTATATTAAAAGGCAATACTGTCGAATTTTGCCACTGCGTAATCTCATTTAAATGCTCATCAAGCAACACCGTAGTGTTGTCATTTGAAATCACAAGAATCGCCTTTGCCAATTCATGAACGAATGCAATGCCGGGGATGATCAAACTGTCTTCTATCTGTTGTGTGCTCTGGTTTATTGTGTACAGTGTATCAGTCTTCTCATAGACCAACCGTTCAGGACTGTATAAAAATGCCCCATACCTGGACGAACTAGACGGTGTTTGACGAATATCAACGCTCAATATTTTCTGGACGGAGTCAGGGGTCCATACATACACTCGAAAAGAATCAGGTCCTACATCATTGGCGCCCTCCTCTGCCCAGATCAGGACGGAGTCATGACCCACCCAATGCACGCCGGAAGAAAAAGCTTCTGCCCAAAAAGAATGGTCTTCAAGTTCATTTCCTGCCGCATCGATATGCCTGACTCCAATGCCACCACATTCATTGTTATCTCCAAGTGAAAAGGTAGAGGCATCCGATAGCTCAAGCGGGAATTGGATCGAAGGGAATTCAAAGGGATAAGTGCGCTCGTAGACGACCTGGGAGAATGCTGAGATCTCAATCGCAAATAAAAATGAAGCTATCAAGGCCAGCCTTGGCATGATCTATACTATTTTAAAATTCAAAGAGAAGATACTCCATTAACTAGCTTCATCTGTTAAAATACTATCGTCATGTTTAGAGGAAGACAAAAAAAGGATATTTCTTTTCAACCCATCATACCCCACCCTTTTCACCGCCGACTTTTCAAAGATTTCATCAAACACTTCCGCCGTCATTTCGATCCAATCCCGATCCGTCATTTGTTGCAATTCCTCCTTCTTTTGAAAAGCCGGCTCCATATGCGGAGTTGAAAACCGATTCCAGGGGCATACTTCCTGGCAAATATCACAACCATATATCCATCCTTCCATATTATCCTGAAATGCCTTCGGGATTGCGTCCTTTAATTCAATAGTGAGATAGGAAATGCATTTTGACCCGTCCAGCACATACCCTTCTGGAGAAATGGCCTCCGTCGGACATGCGTCAATGCAACGAGTGCATGTACCACAATGATCCCGAATCGGATAATCATACTCCAGTTCGACATCAAGAATAATTTCGGCCAGGAAAAAATAACTACCCATCCTCGGGTGAATCGTCAGTGTATTTTTTCCAATCCACCCCAATCCACTCCGCCTGGCCCAGTCCCTTTCCAGCACAGGACCAGAGTCCACAAACACTCTCGCCGAAAAATCCCCGATCTCCTGTTGCATCTCCCGCACCATGGATTTGAGTTTGCGCCGAATGACTTTGTGATAATCTTCTCCAAAGGCATACCGGCTGATTTTTAAGTCCTGGCCCTCAGCGCTGGTGGCCATCCCTTCTTGCGGATAATAATTATACATCAGGGAAATGACCGATTTGGCACCAGGGACGAGCTTCGTTGGATCTGTACGCAATTCGAAATGATTGGCCATATAGCTCATCTCACCGTGATAGCCTTGACGGAGCCAGGCTTCCAGGCGCCCCGCCTCCTCATCCATATGCTCCGCACGGGCAATACCAGCCCCCATAAAGCCATGGCGCAGGGCCAGTGCTTTGATGAACCTGGTATGAGAATGAATATCCAAAATCCAGAAATTAATTTAAGGAAGGAAAAGAAAGAATATGCAAAGATGATTATGATGGAATAATTCTGCCGCTAATTTTCGCCAATTCACGCTAATTAGGATTATTAATTTTAACGCAACGAAATTACGCACTAAGCTTTTCGCCACTTCAGCCTTCCGCCCTTTATTCTCGTTCAACGCCGCTACGACCGCAAAAGGAGTTATTCAACAATCTGCAACTTTGCAAACCGCAGCATAATCCTTCGCTCATTGAGCTCACCTTCATCAAACTGGATAGTAGCCACACGGTTTTCACGTGCTCCGTCTATGCTCAGTATCCTGCCACGACCAAATTGCAGGTGCAATACTTCCATCCCTTCTGCAATTTCTTCCGATGGACTGGCTTTGAAATCGGAAGGACTGACTCTTGGCTCATAATCACGCTTGCGACTCGGACGATCGGCTAATAACCTTGGCTCAGGCAGCGTAGGTTTACTGCGACGCTCAACGGTTGATTCAATGTGTATTTCATCGATCTCTTCCAGAAAACGACTGGGATCATTGTATCTGAACTGCCCAAACTGATATCGACTCGTCGCATAAGATAGCGCGAGAAACATACGGGCCCTCGTAATCGAGACATAAAACAAGCGACGTTCTTCATCCAGTTGGTCCGGAGATCCCATGGACAAATAGGATGGAAATAAATTTTCTTCCAACCCGACCACAAAAACAGCCTTCCATTCAAGACCTTTCGCAGTATGCGTGGTCATGAGGCTGATATAATCCGGTTCATCGCCGGTATTTTCATCCTGATCCGTCAGCAAGGCGATATTGGCGAGATACGCCGCCAAGCTACGATCGATCGTGCCTTCATCCGCGTTATCATTTTCAACAAATTCCTTGATACCATCAAGAAGGGCGTTCGCATTTTCGAGCCGGTTGATACCTTCGACAGAGGCATCCTGACGCAACTCCTCATAGATCCCACTCTCCCGTGCTACCATCACGGCGACATCATATGCATTGGAATCCGCGGTTTTGCGCTTGAATCCTTCAATCATATGAACAAAGCCTTGTAGCTTGCCCTTAAGCGGTATCATCCCTGAGGTAAGCACCGCCCACATTGATACACTCTGAGCGACGGCGATTTCAGCGATTTGATCCATGGTGGTCTTACCGATACCCCGCTTGGGATAATTGATAATACGCTTGAGGGCCTCATCATCCCGTTCATTGACCGTAAGCCTGAGATAACCTAGAATATCCTTGACTTCTTTTCGCTGATAAAACGATAGTCCCCCAAAAATCCGGTAGGCCAGATTCTGCTTCCGAAGATGCTCCTCAAAAATCCTGGATTGGGCATTGGTGCGGTATAATATAGCAATGTCTTTATTCTCGAGATGGAGCCTGTTTTTGTATTCGATGATCGTACTGGCCACCAGCCGACCTTCTTCAACATCACTCACCGCTTTGATCACCTTGATTTTATGACCTGTCCCTAACTGCGTCCAGATTTCCTTTGGAATTTGCTTGCTGTTATTCTGGATGACCAAATTTGCTGCCTGTACGATGTGATCGGTAGAGCGGTAGTTTTGCTCGAGTTTATACGTAACGACTTCGGGAAAATCTTTTTCAAATTGAAGAATGTTCTCAATGGTCGCACCGCGAAACGAATAGATACTCTGCGCGTCATCTCCAACGATGCAGATATTGTGGGCACTGCCAGGATATAAACTCAGCAGTTTGATAATCGCATACTGGAGATAGTTGGTGTCCTGAAACTCATCCACCAGCAGGTATTTAAATATTTGCTGGTATTTGGCCCGCACGCCATCGCGGTTTTCCTGCAACAGGCGAAACATTTGTAGCAAGAGGTCATCAAAATCCATCGCCCCTGCCTGACGACACCGTTTGTAATAGCGATCATAGATCTCATAGATCTGTGGCCGTTTATTCATGCGGTCATAGAGGACCAGATCATCATCCTTGGCATACATCTCCGGGGTGATCAGGTTGGACTTGGCAGAAGATATGCGGGCCAGAACACCACTCGCGTTGTATTGCTTGGGATCAAGTCGCATTTCCTTGATGATATCAGAGACGAGACTTTTTGAGTCATCGCGATCGTAAATCGTAAACGTCGGTGGGTAATCGATGCGAGTAGCTTCGACCCGAAGGATACGGGCAAAGATAGAATGGAAGGTTCCTGCCCACACGCGATCCCCTTTTGAACCTACGACATGGGCAATCCGCTCTTTCATCTCCCGCGCCGCCTTATTAGTAAAGGTCAGGGCCAAAATATGCTGTGGGGGTATGCCTTGTTCGATCAGGTAGGCAATGCGGTAGGTCAGCACTCTGGTCTTTCCGGAACCAGGGCCGGCAATGACCATAACAGGACCATTCGTATGGGTGACGGCTAAGCGCTGGGGTTCGTTAAGGGACTGGAGATAACTCATAGGAAAGAGCAAAAATAGAAGTTATATGCATCCAATAGGGAAAGAAAATGCATCGGAACGGAAATGTGTAATTTTGGCCCTTTCATGGCCAGCCTTGATATCATATTACCCGCTTATAATCCGCTTCCGGGCTGGGAAACCAACGTCATACAGCGATTTCAATCCTTGCAGGAAGCGTTGCCGGAATTGGCGTTGCACCTCACTATTGTCAATGACGGTTCGCAACACCTGGACGCATCCGCCTCACTTTCAATACTTCGTGAAGACCTGCCCGAGATCCGTTGGATCAGCTATGCGGTCAACCGGGGCAAGGGATTCGCGCTAAGACAAGGAGTCTCGGAATCAACCAGCGATTATATCGTCTATACCGACATAGACTGGCCATATACGGAAGACAGTATGACGGGTTTGATCCTGGTGCTGATGCAGGATCACGACGCGGTGATTGGTGTCCGCGATCAAGGGTATTATGCCCAGCTTCCTCCGGCACGCAGGCGGATTTCCAGGATTCTCCGTAGGATCAACGCTGGGCTTTTACGGCTCAAAGTAGATGACACCCAGGCAGGGCTTAAAGGATTCAGGCGGGAAGTGAGGGATATTTTTTTATCCACTACAATAGACCGGTATCTATTTGACCTTGAGTTTATCTATCGGCTTTCAGAAAAGGAAGGCATTCGGATTCTGGGCTACCCAATTGCTCTGCGTCCGGGGATAACGTTTTCGAAGATGAATCGAAAGATACTCTTCCAGGAGGCGCGTAATTTTTTAAAAATCTGGTTTTCGTCCTGATCTGTTTCGCCCCCATCTCCAGAAAAGGTAAAGGGGACTTCAATTCCATCCTGATGTCAGTGCAGGACATCAAAGTATTTCAAGTTCCTTTTAAGTGTGATGGGACACCCATGGCCATTACCTTTGCACCATGACCCTTGAAGAATTCAATGCATCACTTCAACATGACACACCGCCTTCAGGGCTCAACCCCTTTCTGACTGCACTGTGGTATGATGCAAAGGGGGATTGGCAGGCAAGCCATACGATCGCACAGGACCTTGCATCAAAAGATGCAGCATGGATACATGCATACCTTCATCGCAAAGAAGGCGATCTATGGAATGCAGATTATTGGTACCAAAGAGCCGGCCGTATACGGCCAGAGACTACACTTAAAGAAGAATGGGAAAATCTATTGGTCTCATTTCTAAAGTGAAAAGACAATATCAAATTACTTCCCGCCTTCCTATCAAAATCAAACCTTCTCCAGTTCTTCCCAATATTCTGCCGCTCTGCGCATATGCGGGATAAAGATTGATCCTCCTACAATGAGCGCTACCGAGCAGGCCTCATAGATTTGCTCGCGAGTAACCCCAAGTTCATAACATCGTCCAAGATGATACTTGATACAATCATCGCAACGGAGGACCATTGAAGCGACCAGGCCTAGCAACTCCTTCGTCACCTCCGTCAGTGCACCATCTTCATAGGTTTGATTGTCAAGGCTAAAAAAACGCTTGATCACTTTATTATCCTGCGAAAGAATGACATCATTCATTCGCTGGCGATAGGCATTGAATTCATCGACCTGAGACATATCCTTTTGATTTTAGATGGACTGCATCACCTTGTGGATTTGATAAGATGCAGCGGGAAAGATAAGCACAACGCCTATATTTGCATACTATGAAAATCAGCGCTTTAGCTCCTGCATTCCTGTATTCGATCGCCTTTATGGCGTTTTCGGGATGTAAAAAAGAAAGTACCCCTGCGACCGATGCGGCATCCGACACCAGGATCTGGGTCCAGGAGGCTTATGCCAAAATTGATGTCATGAAACTGACACCGGCCTTTACTCAAAAACGAGCTGAAATCATTAAAGCGAAAATGGATCAGGAAAAAAATCCATCGGCCAAAATCAATCTTACACTGGATTATGCTTTCGAACTCCTGAAGCAAGGCAGGACAGACGAAGCGATTCAGATCTACGTCACCCTGGATCGTTTTTTTCAGGAAAAACAAGTTAAACTTGACCCTAAAGCAAAACGGAATTTGTATTCCCTGATGGGAATCGCTTATATGCGGAAAGGGGAAGTGGAGAATTGCGTCCGCAACCATAATCATGAATCCTGTTTTATTCCGATCAAAGGCCAGGGCCTGCATCAGGCACAGGAAGGTTCTACCCGCGCCATCGAAGTATACCAGCGATGTCTGGACGAGTTTCCGGAGGATCTCGAGTCGAGATACCTTCTCAATATCGCCTACATGACGCTTGGTAAATATCCAAATGAAGTACCCGCTAAATACCTGATTGATCCTTCGTGGTTCAAATCAAAACATTCCATCCCGGCCTTTAAAGATATTGCCTCCGATCTGGGCGTCAACCGTCAAGGCCTGGCTGGTGGCGTGGTGGTTGATGATTTCGACAATGATGGATGGCAGGATATCGTCGTGACCTCTTGGAGCCCGACAGAAGAACTGGTATTTTATAAAAACAATGGAGACGGAACTTTTTCAGACCAAACGGAGGCTTTTGGCTTGAAAGGTCATGTTGGTATCCTCAACCTGAATCAAACTGACTTCAACAATGATGGATATCTGGACTTATACCTGATGCGTGGTGCCTGGTATATGACTATGGGGGATATCCCTAACACCTTGCTTATGAATACAGGGAAAGGGTCATTTGTTGATGTCACGTTGAAAGCCGGGTTGACTCACGTCGCTCCAACACAAGCCTCAGCATGGGCAGATTACAATCTTGATGGTTGGCTGGACCTGGTCGTAGGCAATGAGTCGCTTCCCAATTTTGATCGCGGGATCGATCTGTATATCAATAATCAGGACGGCACCTTTACGCATTCGTCCGTAGCCTATGGCCTCACTCAAAATCACTTTTTCAAAGGTGTTGTCGCTTCAGACGTTAATAACGACCGGTATCCGGATCTCTATTTTTCTGCTCTTGCCAGTGACAATCTGCTGTTTGTCAATCAAGGCGCCAAAGGCCAGAATACCTTTAGCCTTGCCGGTCCGGAGACTAAGGTCAATGACCCCAAATGGAGTTTCCCTTGCTGGAGTTTTGACTTCAACAACGACGGACAGGAAGACCTCTTTGTCTCTTCCTACAACAATGATGCATCCCCGGTCGGGTACTGGATGGAAAGCCATATGAAAAAAATGGAACCGGGCCTACTCCCTAAACTCTACAAAAACAATGGTAACATGACCTTTGATGAAGTAGGCGTGCAGATGGGACTCACGGAAACCGCATTCACGATGGGATGCAATTTTGGCGATATCAATACGGATGGTTATCTCGATTTCTATCTGTCTACGGGCAACCCACTATACCAGGGCCTGGTACCGAATAAAATGTATCTCAATATGCAAGGGGAACGATTTGAGGATGTGAGTTATAGCGGTCACTTTGCCAATATCCAGAAAGGGCATGGGGTTGGTTTTGCGGATTGGGATCATGACGGGGATGAAGATATTTATGTGGTGATTGGCGGGGCCTATGATGGTGATGGATTTTACAACTGCTTGTTTGAAAACCCTAACTACGAACAGAACCATTGGGTAGTACTCAACCTATCCGGTACTACAGCCAATAAGAAAGCGGTAGGCGCACGAGTAGCGATTTCGGTGCAGGACGGTGGACGTGAGCGGATGATCTACCGTACGGTGACTTCGGGGGCATCTTTTGGTGGCAATAGTCTCGCGCTCGAAGTGGGATTGGGAAAAGCCACGTCGATCAATAGCGTCAAGGTACAATGGCCCTGCCGTGATTGTAAGGATGAAGTGTTTACTGACCTGGAGATTGATAAGGCCTATGCCTTAGTCCAGGACAGTGGTGCGCCCAAGATGTTGGAATATAAAGCAGTCAAGCCTGGTCCGATGAAAGGTATGGATATGCACATGCATCATTGATCATCCAAATAAGCCTGGTGTCTATTGTTTCCGGAGTTGTGCAGTAATAATATCTGAAAGTTCGGCTTCCATGTTCTCACTGAAACCTGTGTTTTCATGGATTAAGTTGAAATTCCGGTCCAGGATCAACAGGGTTGGATATCCGTTGGGGACCCAGGAAGCATAGAGCTTGTTGTCTGCCATGATCGTCTGATAGTGCATGGGGTTGTTACGGACGTATTTCTCGATACGTGACTTATTAACGATCTCATCATCGATGATATTGACTCCATAGACGGCCACTTTTTGCCCTTTAAAATGATCATATAATTTGTTGATCTCCGGAATCGTCTTCATACAAGGATAGCAGGAGGAATACCAAAAGTCAAGGAGGATCACATCTGCATCCAGATCCTTTATGTCCAGTAAAGTTTGGGTCCCCATGATCCTGCCATTGAGTGAGGAGTAATCAATGGCTTTCCTGATGGTGTCATTGCTACTGGTAGTCCCATATTTTGTTGCAGTTGATAATATACCCATTAACTCCTCATCGAGGTGAGTTAGTTCTGTCTGTTGTCCATAGGTGGGCTGATCAAATGTCCAAGCCTGATACTGCTCATTTTCCTGAAACCAAATTGAGGTGATACGCTTCCGTAACATATGCTCCATGGTATCAATCGCCACAAATATATATTGATCAGAAAATTCATCCTGATCCGGCGGAAAGTAGTAAAAGCCCTTGCATGGCCAGGTGCC
>JBGAWQ010000014.1:0-81446 GCA_044227555.1 Saprospiraceae bacterium
GGTTGCGGTAACTGGAGCCATTGCGAATACCTGATCCGTCTGGAAGACTGCAAGCAGCCTAGCCCAGTATGTATCAACGGTCTGAGCACGGTAGTAATGCCAGTTGGTGGTCAAGTAACCGTTTGGGCTAAGGACTTCAATGCTTCCAGCTTTGACGATTGCACACCAGAAGAAGATCTGCTTTATAGCTTCAGCGGTACAACCTACCAGCCAAGCTTCACCTATACCTGTGAAAATGTACCTGCTTTCGGTGTTGAACTGAGCACACAGATCTGGGTAGCTGACGGTGGAACCGATGACAACTGCAACGGTCAGATCAGCTGGAACGAGCGTAACAAAGACTACTGCACAACCACAATCGTAATTACTGATAATGCTGGCGTATGCGACACCGCAGGTGGTAGCATCCTCGCTGGTGATGTACTGACTGAAGATGTACAGTCTGTTGAACAGGTAGCTGTAAGTATCAATGCTCCAGGCCATGTATTCCCAACCTATGTAACCACACAGAATGGACAATACAACTTTAACGACCTGGTGATTCCTTCACAGTTCTCTGTAAATGCTGAGCGTAACGATGCTCACCGCAACGGGGTATCTACCCTTGACCTGGTGAAGATCCAGAAGCACCTGTTGGGTATTGAGCTGATGAACAGCCCATACGACCTGATCGCTGCTGACGCTAACAACAGCCAGAATGTAAGCGCTATTGACCTGGTGGAATTGCGTAAACTGATCCTCGGTATCTACACCGAACTTCCTGCTAACAAGAGCTGGAGATTCGTAGATAAGAGCTTCCAGTTTGCTGACGAAACCAGCCCATGGCCTTTCAGCGAGTCTATCAGCATGAGCGGCCTGAACAGCAACGAAATGGATAAGGATTTCGTAGCTATCAAGGTAGGTGACGTTAACAATACAGTTAAGGCTAACGCAGCTCAGGTACTGCCACGCAACGGAAACGGAGTGGTTAACCTGATCGCTGACAACCGTACGGTAAATGCAGGTGAAATCGTAGACGTGGCTATCCGCTCTACAGATTTCGCAGGTATCGAAGGATACCAGTTTACCATGCAGGCTAACGGCCTTGAGTTCCGTGGTGTTGAGTCTGGTCTTTTGACCATGACCGACGAGAACATGGGTGTGTTCGGTAATACACTGACCACCAGCTGGTACAAGATCGGCGGTGTAAGTGCTACCTCATCTGATGTTCTGTTCACGCTGCACTTCCAGGCTACCGTTGCCGGTCAGCTGAGCGAAATGATCAGCCTGAACTCCAAGGTGACTGAAGCTGAAGCTTACAACACGTCTGCTGATATCAAGGATCTGAAACTGAACTTCCGTGGAACTGAGGTGGGTGCTGAGTTTGCTCTGTATCAGAACGAACCAAACCCATTCAAGGGCAACACGACAATCGGTTACGATCTTCCTGCAGCTGGAAAGGCTACGCTGTCTATCTTTGATGTAACAGGAAAAGTACTTGTAGTAAAAGAACAGGAATCTGTTAAGGGCTACAATACAATCTCTGTAAGCAGCAAGGATATCCCATCCGTAGGCGTTCTCTACTACAGACTTGATGCTAACGAGTACACCGCAACGAAGAAGATGATCATCATCGAGTAATCGTTGTGAAATAAAAGCGGTTTTCCGAAACCGTTTTATGAGATGGCCTCTCTCCAGTTCGCTGGAGGGAGGCTTTCTCTTTTGTGGGAAATAGTAGTATTTTCCCAATCATATTTAAAGGGAAACCACAGGCGAATGGAACAGAGCAGAATGGCAAGGTTCAAAGCATGGCTTGCTGATCCAATAGACCCATACATGTTGGCCATACTCCGGATAGGCTATGGCATCCTCATGATGTACAACATGTTCAGGTATTTTAAGATCGGTTTGATCCGAAACATGTTTGTTTTACCCAGGGTCAACTTCCATTATGATTTTCTCTATTGGGTCAAACCGCTGCCGGAGGTGTATATGAACCTGATCCTTGGCCTTCTTTTTGTTTGCGCTTTTTGTATCGCAGCGGGTTTGGTACTCCGCTGGGCGGGTTTGGTATTCGCCATTGGATATGCTTATATTTTTCTGATCGACAAGAGTATTTATAACAATCATATCTACCTCTTTATTCTTATTGCGTTTCTGTTCAGTTTTACCGATGCCGATCGTGTACTGTCCCTGGGCAGGAAAAAGACCAAGGAGTTTTGGATCCAGCGATGGCAGATCGTGATATTCCAGGCCCAGATTGTCATTGTTTATTTTTATGGAGGTATCGCCAAATTGACAAAAGATTGGTTGATAAATTGTCAACCGGTCAGGTATCTGGTGGAGCACATGGGAGAAAAGCACCTGATGGCTCCACTGTTGAAGAATGAAGCCGCAATATATATTCTCAATTACGGTGGGTTATTGCTCGATCTGGGGGCCCCATTGCTTCTTTGGTATAAACCTATTCGTAAATGGGCGGTATACTTGTTTATAGGTTTCAACTCGGCCAATTCCAGGATATTTTCTGATATCGGGATATTCCCATATACCATGTTATTTGTCCTTTTGATTTTTTATGAAACCAGGGAATTGCCAGGAATCCGGAGATTATTAAATCGTCCAGAGGGTAAGGGGATGCCCATTCCTGCAAATGCCTACGGTGCTAACAGTTTAACACTTGGATTGAGACCGATATCCCCTTTGATTTATGGATACTTTGTTTTTCAATTATTATTTCCCTTCCGGGGACATTTCCTCCCCAATCCACTTGACTGGACCACTGTCGGTAACCGTTTTTCGTGGCGGATGAAGGTGGATACAAGAGAAGGAGCGGAAAAGCAATTTTTTATACACTCCGATTCGTTACCGCAACCGGTACCCGTGGATATTCATTCTTTTATCAATGACGTTCAGATTCGTAATCTTGAGCATGATCCGAGATCTATTGCTGACTTTGCACGCTTTCTGAAGAGTGAAGCTTTGGTATATCATACGCCTAATCCTCAGATCACAGCTAATGTCCAGATTAGATATAATGGCCGGCCACCTCAGTATTTTGTAAATCCTAAAGTAAACCTGGCGGAGGTAGAATACAAGTGGTATAGAAAAATGAATTGGGTGTATCCGGTTCCCAAATATTAGGGATGTATACTCTTCATCATTAATTCTTAAAGGGGAATTGGTGGTGTTCCTTCATGTATTCCACCGTTGTGTCCCATATTTCCTTGTAATCCTTTTCTACCTCTTCATATGTTCGGGTCGTTTTCACGTGTTTGAATTGCTTGAGGGTGCCAGGTCTTTGACTTGCATCCATTTTCATGCTCCGTTCAACGCAGTGAACTATTTTTCCGTCCTTTAAATAGATATAACTCTCCATCGCAAAGGGTTGTGGAAAGGCTGAGGAATGGTATCTGAACCGCACAAAGACAAGCTTTCCCTGGTCGACAAAGAATGTGGGCCAAATAATTTCTTCAGGCGCATTAAATTCTATTGAGATTCGAGCGGAGTTGGAATCCACCTGCCAATAATAAATAGTGTCTTCCACCGTATATTTAGGATATGCCAACTTTTTAGGTAATCCAGCCAAAGGCAATCGGTCATTGATATGTTTGACCAGCGTATCAATACGGTCTTTTTCAATAGAGTCAAATGGAATAGGTGTGCCTGGAGCAGGACTAATCTGTTCCATTTTTTTGGCCTCTGATTGGCAGGAAATAAAAGCCGCCATTATGAACATGGCCACATAGAAGAAAATAGATCGGACAAGCATCGGAATAGTGGAGGACATATTGATCTTATTTCTTGAACGTATTTTCATAAAGCTGAGCCTTGTCATTATTGTTGGTGATAAGGATACGCATGCGTCCCTCGGGGCCGGGAAAAACAGCAATATCCCGGACCTCTTTTTGGGCCCAGAGACCGGATTGACGGTTGTCCATCCAGGTAAATTGACCTTTTCCATGGCCAAGTAATAACGTTCCGTTGCCTGCATCCAAGCGCCCTGTTTCCACTTCCATACGATACTTGTTGCCCGCCATGAAAATATCCGGAACCTGATCCTGATTTACATCTGCAACTGAAATAGCCATGATGGGGGAGGCCTGAGCCGGATTAGGAAAGGGATGAAAAGAAAACTTGCCAGCGTTGTTTTCCCACCAACCGGAAAGAATCATATAGCAGTTTAAAACGGAAGCTTCTTTCATCTGGCTGCTACTCAGTACATCCTCTATGGTCGCAGTAGCATAATCCTTGGCATAGATAAATTTCTTTTTTAGCACGGGAACCTGTTTGATCAGTACATCTTTTTGAACCATGGGATAGCATTTGCCATCTTCGTAATAAGTGATTACAGGATCCAGACTACCATTCTTGTCAATATCCAACGAATAACATTGTACCGGGTACTCTGCTGTAGGACGGTATTGGGTATTGAGACCCAGATTGCCGGCTAAAATATCGGCATCCCCGTCCTGGTCAAGGTCCGCAATTTCAAGGCGGTTCCAGAAGCCATTGGACTTATCCAGTCCCAGGTTGTCAGCATCCATTTTTTCGACTTTGCCTTTCCCAATTTTAAAGACAGTGATGGGCATCCATTCACCCGCAACCACCAGCTCCATCATGGGATCTTCATCGAGATTGGCTAGTTTAAGATCATTGACCATGCCAACCGTGCCGAATGCGCTCGATACTTCAGCGGTGACATCTGTAAAGCGGTTGCGGTCATTGCGCAGGATATAACTCTGTGGGGTTTCCGGGTAATGGCCCGGGCTAATCCGCCCACCCAGGAAAAGATCCAGGTCCTGGTCATCATCATAATCATAGGCGACTGCCCGAAGACACACGTCCTTAAGTTTTGGTAGTGCCGTATGCGCGGGAATGAATCGTTTGCCCTGATCATTGATGTAGAGCCTGTGCTTCCATGCTTCCGGCGATACACTCTCATATCCTCCGCTCAAGACCAGCAAGTCGCTGTCTCCATCCAGATCCACATCAAAGAAAAGCGCGCCATGATCCTCATAAATGGAATCCGTTGCCCAAATACTTTTATCAAAGACACTAAAGGTTCCATTCTTATCCTGAAGATAGAGGCCCCCCGATTTACCAAATGAATTACCAATATAGACATCTGTCAAACCATCCTGATTGATATCCGCTGTGGCACACAATGGGCCAAGGTCAGATAAGGCCCAGGGCATGAGGAAATTGGTTTCAAAGTCGATGTAATCATTCTCAGTGTGTCTGAAGTTCAATGTAGAAGCACTGGTTATATCCTTGAATAACGGAGTAGTATTCGCTGATAACACTGGGCTGGTTATAGTCGAAGCATTTTCATATTTAACCGTAATTCGTTGGTTGGCAGGTATGCTGAGGAGGCGTTCTTTTTTTCCATCCGGCCATATAATGAGCAGACTATCGACATTCGTTGCCGAACCCAATCCAAAATGGGCAAGGGTCTGAATGGAGGAAAAAATACCCCTCGTTGGTGAAATCATGGTGTATTGATGATTGGATCCGCTATAAAGATTGATTCTCGTTCCGATTCCAAAGTGATTTGATGGGGGTCCGTCCAGAGCTACCTGGAGATAATGGGTTGAATCCAGTTGAGCTGCCTTGTTTTCATAGACAAAGGCTTCGTCCGCAATGTTGTTGACGATATAATCGAGATCACCATCATTATCAAGGTCTGCGGTTGCGGCACCGTTGGACCAGGTAGGTGGATTCGTCATCCATTGGCCCGACATATCCTGAAACGTCCAGTCTCTGTTGTTTTTAAATACAAAATCATGGAGTTTGTATTGTGGAATCATATTCAGAAAATCATGTACGTCCTTGAATTGATTTTCAAGCGAACCTTTGGCCTTGATGTCCGCAAAGGTGAAATTGATAAAGTCCACATCCGTAACCTCTCTCTGGTAACCGTTGGTCACGAGGATATCCTTCCATCCGTCGTTGTCAATGTCAGCCATCAGGCCGCTCCAGCTCCAGTCTGTTTGAAATACTCCGGAGAGGCAACCCAGATCACTAAAGGTTCCGTTTCCGTTGTTATGCTGGAGCACATTGCGCACGACAGGCTCAAAGTACCCGTTGCGGATCAGGGTGGTGTATTTGTTTTGTGAGTTTGTACTGAGCAGCGTTTTGCGACGGAATTGGGTATAACTGAGCATGTCTACTGCAAAGAGGTCGAAGTTGCCGTCATTGTCAAAATCTGAAAGATCTGTCCCCATAGAATGCTGGGTAGTATGTTTAAAATAGGCAGCTAATTGGTTGGTAAATGTGCCATCATGGTTGTTGATGTACAATAGGTCGGGTTGAATGAAATCGTTCGCCACGTACACATCCATCCAGCCGTCCTGATTAAAATCTTCTACAGAGACACTGAGCCCATAACCAAAGTTCCATATCCCTGCCTTTTTGGAAACGTCTGTAAATCCACCGGAGCCATCCGCTTGAGGAGGACCATCATTGCGATACAGACGATCACTGTCATAAGGCCCGATAGGATCCAGGATAGGCTCAACCCCATCCCCTTTACTGTTGGGCTTCACATTGATCTTACTGGAGAAGCCAAAATCTACAGGATAATTCAATAAATACAAATCAAGGTCCCCATCATGGTCATAATCAAAGAAATTGGCGCCCATGCTTGCGGATGGGTCATCCAGGTGATATGTGGCCGCTTCTTCGCGAAAGGTCAAATCCTTGTTGTTGATATAAAGTTTGTTACGACGCGCTTCATTGACTACTGGGCCAGCCCGGCAGACATAGATGTCTGGATAACCATCTTCATTAATATCTACGACGGTCACCGCCACCTCGAAGCCCTCAGCGGAGGCCAGTCCGGAAGTGGGAGTAATGTCTTTGAATTTGAAATTGCCTTCATTGAGATAAAACCGGTTTTCTCCGGAACTGGAGATAAAGTAAAGATCCTGGAGTCCATCCAGGTTGGCGTCAAGCACCGCGACACCTCCACCGTTGGAGGTATTGATATGGGTGGTGATGTTCATTTCAAAGGTCTCCTCAATGATATTGCGAAAATCAATCCCGGTCTCTGTACTGGGGCGTAGTACAAGAATAGGAGATCGGGCTTCTAGATAAGGATCCGCAGGTATTTTGTCCTTCGGGGCATCTTTTTTCGAGCAAGAAAGGGTGCTGAATATGGTGGAGAGCACTAAGAGACAAACCAGTATCCTGTTCGGCTTAGCCGCTAACAGGACAATTGAAGAGGGCAGAGGCATAGCAATTAAAATTAAGGTGGAACCTCTAATGAGGTCCACTTCAACAAAATTACAATTATTCCAATGTTGCCTGAAGATTAGGCGGGTCTCTTCAGACCAGGATGAAGCGCGGCCAGGTTGCCGGTTAATAGCATCGTCCCTAAGGCCATTTTATACCATTCAGGCACTGAATACGTCCTGAAAGGAAGGAAAAGAGAAAGGATAAGAATTTTTTTTTGAGGTCATTTCAAGGGATTATATACATATATGTTTATTATAAAGCATATTACAAATAATAAAATATATTATATGTTAAATAAAATTTTAAAAAAGTGTCTTTGGCAGATACAGGCTAATACATATTATATATATTTGTAATGTGTATTGAATTAATATAGCGTCAAAATCAAATAATAAAATAAACTAATATGTAATTCCGTCCCATCCCAAAACAGGCTTCCCAAAGCAGTAACATCGATTGATTAAACCCAAATTGTCTTTTATGAGAAAACTGGTTACCACTGGTTTAAGAGGAGGTATTATCTCCCTTCATACCATCCTGGTCTGTACCATGGGAATTATCTGTTCCGGACTGGGCGCCCAGCAGAATTGTGTCATGTCCTGCCCCCCGATGGATCCTCCGGTAGAGATCAGCCTTTCCTCTGCCTGTCAGGATGTAGTCACCTATGATCTTATCGGTGTTGTCCTGGTCGGATGCCCTGGTGAAATCACGGTCGATATCCTTGTCAATGGAAATTCTATCGGCAATGTTATCACTGCTGACATGATAGGTAACACCTATATGGTGATCGTCACCCACCCGGCTTCCGGACAATCATGCATGGGAATGATCAAAGTGGTTGATAAACAGGCCCCAATCGTGAATTGCCCGGGGGATGTGACTCTGGAGTGTAATACGGATCTGGATGGTTATAATCCAATGTTCCCCGGTGACATTTCAGACTGCTCAGCCACAAACACACAGATTAATGATGTTCTGATTTCTTCAGGTCAATGCGCCGGCAACATCATTTCAGTCTACGAGCGTACTTATATCATCAAGGACGTCTACGATAATACCACTATCTGTGAGCAGACGATATCCCTGCGGAAGGCCAGCCTCGCCAATGTCATCTTTCCTCCATCCCTGACCGGGCCCAATGCTCTCAGTTGCTCTCCTGCACCCGATACTACACCTGCAGGCACGGGCTATCCAACGGTTCTGGGAAATCCCGTCATCAATGGACAGTTTTGCAACCTAAGCGCTATTCCATCGGATGTCATCTTTCCGCATTGTTCCGGTTCTTATGTGATCCAGCGAACCTGGACCGTAATTGATTGGTGTAACAATAATCAATCAACAGCGGCCATGCAGATCATTGAAGTAGTAGACCACACCCCACCGGTAGTCGTGGCTCCCGCAAACTTGACGGTTTCTACAAATACGAATTCCTGCACAGCTGATTTTGTTTTGGCCCCTGCCACCATTTCAGGTGATTGTGCCGATGTATATTCCGTAAGGATAGAAGGTCCCTTTGGCACTATTCATTCCAACGGTGGTCCTGTTACCGGATTGCCGAAAGGTGTGCATCGCATCATCTACAAAGCACTGAATGATTGTGGCCTCGAAGGCGCGGATACCATGTATGTCACTGTACAAGACCTGGTTCCTCCCACGCCTGTATGTGTCCAGTTTGTAGCAATCCCGGTCAATCAAACCGGTACTACGTTGGTGCCTGTAACCGTATTCAATGCCGGAAGCACAGACAATTGCAACGGAGTCTTCTTCAAGGCGAAACGAATGACTACCCCTTCTGGTAGTGAATGTTTTAATCCGGGCAATCCCAACAACCAGTTTGATGATTATATCCAACTGTGTTGCGAAGACATCCCCAATAATAATATCATGATCATCCTGCGGGTGTATGATCTACCCCCGGGTGCAGGACCAGTATCGGACACACATCTGCAGGGTCATTTCAATGACTGTATGGTTCAGGTGCAGGTGCAGGACAAACTTCCTCCCCAAATTATTTGCCCAAGTAATTTGACCGTGAGTTGCCAGTTCCCTTATACGCTTGCCAACCTGGATGTGTTTGGTACGGTCGCACTCAACGAAGAAGACCGCGAACAGATATGCATCGATGATCCCGCAGATCCTTACGGTCCCGGTATCCATTGTATTGGACTGGACGGATTGGCTACCGACAATTGTCAGGTTAGTGTTGAAGAGTTGGATCCCGTGCTCAATATCAACAATTGTAGTGTTGGTACCCTTACACGGACTTTTATAGCCACGGATGCGGGCGGATTTCAATCGTCTTGCCAACAAGTGATCACGTTTGTCAACTTCAATCTTTTTGATGAACATGATATTACGTGGCCACAGGATTTTACCACATTCAATATCTGTGAAGTAGGTCAGCTGGATCCGGAAGATCTGCAGCAGCCATACAGTCAACCTGTCCTGGCGGATGGGCCATGTGATCTTGTGGGGGCCACCCACGTAGATGATCTCTTCGAGTTTTCCTCGCCTGATCAGGCTTGTTTTAAAATATTGCGCACCTGGAAAGTCATTGACTGGTGTCAGTTGAATACACCGACCGGTGGAATCTGGACACATGTACAGGTCATCAAAGTGATGAATACCGTAGCGCCGGTAATCGAACCTATTGCCGATCTCAGCGAATGTTCATTTGATCCGGAGTGCGGTGGTATTACGCTGGACTTTGAAGCCCATGCGACAGACGATTGTTCTGATCCAACTTCAATGACCTGGAAATATTATGTGGATGTCGATAACAACCAATCCTTTGATTATGTCTCAGGAGAATCGACCGGTGGGTCAGTAGCTTTCTCAAGAAATCTTCCGATTGGTTCGCACCGAATAGTATACACGGTTTGGGATCGATGCGGCAATATTGCCACAGAGGAACAATCTGTAACGGTTCGCAGTTGCAAACCGCCTTCAGCAAAATGTATACATGGGTTGAGTACCAATCTGATGGCCATGGACGTAGATGGAGATGGCACGGCGGATTGGGGCATGGTCACCCTGCAAGCTCAAATGTTTGATGGTGGAAGCAGCCAGGCCTGCGGTAACCCTATCACGTTCTCCTTCAGTGCAGATCCTGCAGATGATACACGGGTATACGACTGCGGTGACCAGGGCGATAATGAAATTGAATTGTGGGTTATTGATCAAAATGGACTCTCCGATTTTTGTGTGACCACTGTTGAGATTCAGGACAACAATCATATATGTCCTCCGGATCAGGGAGGTACTGGTATCATCTCTGGAAATATTTCTGTGCCTGGGTCAGGTTCACTTTCTGGGGCCATGGTGTATCTCGACGGAAGTACACTTGGAGGAATGCCTTCAGGTGCTAATGGACACTTTGTGTTCCCCGCCATGCCACTGGGTGGAGAATATATTGTGCGCCCGGAACGTGAGGGGGATGCAAAGAATGGAGTCACTACGCTTGACCTGGTCAAAATCCAAAAGCATTTGCTGGGCCTTGAATCCTTTACAACACCCTATCAGTTTATTGCGGCTGACGTAAACAACAGTGCCAGCATCACGGCTATTGATATCATTCAATTGCGAAAACTCATTCTTGGGTTTTATGATGCCTTACCAAGTAATAAATCCTGGAGGTTTATAGAGAAAGGACACCTGTTTCCTGATCCGCTTAATCCATGGATTTCACCATGGCCAGAGACCTATTCCATTATACCATTTGGCAACAGCATGAATGATGTGGATTTTGATGCTGTCAAGATCGGTGACCTCAACCATTCGGCCAACCTTCAGGCCGGTAGCGGTATGATTGTGCCACGCAGTGGGCAAACCTGTGAAGTCGCATATACGGTGCATCCACAACCTGAATCCAATGTCTATCGTGTAGACATGTATCTTCAGCAACCGGAGATGTACAATGCCTTCCAGTTTTCTTTTGACTGGGACCATTCCGGTTTCAAATTAATGGACTGGACCCCTGGAGATCAACTTTCTCGCGATGATTTTCGGATGCCTGATGAGCAGGGTCAAAATGCCTCTGTCTCTGCCTTCACCCTGGAGGCATGGAAAGGGGATCGATTGCAGATCCTATCCATGTGGGTAGAGCAGACCTCTTCGATGGGATATCCATTTCAGTTGTATCTCAATCCTGACCCAACCACACCTTTTGCCTTTGCAGCGTCTAACGATGATCCGATCAATATCCAATTGGTTCAGAATGCGCAGACCGCCTCAATAGCAGATAATCGTCCGAATCCATTTTCGGATATGACTACGATCCATATGCAGAGTCAGCGCGAAGAGAAGGCAGTACTCCGCATCTTCGAGCCAGGAGGTAAATTGGTGTTAACCCGTAAAGTGGGCCTCGTAAAAGGTGACAATGAGTTTGTCGTACGTAAATCGGAAATCAGAGGTACTGGTATTTACATGTACGAAATCGAATCAGAAATTCAATACTGTTCCAACAGGATGATAATAGTGGATTGATCAGGTGGGGACTGAGAACCCCGCCTGGTTCTGTTTGACTGAACCTCAAAGAATCAAAACAAATCAAGGGTAGGTGCCCAGGCAGCTACTATCCGGTATCCATATTCGCCTAAGTATTATTCAACTTAATTCGTATTAGTGATGGAAACACTATTCATGTCGGAAATTACCCGTTCAAGCCGCACCCCACGGAGGTTACTGATGACTTGCCTGATATTTTCAGGCTTGATCTCTGTCGTGACGGCCACACCTGATGAATGGTTGATCCAGGTAGAGCCCCGAAACCTCAATGCCTGGAATTTTTATGACAATTCAACAGGTAATGAAGATCAGGCTGCAGAGTGGCCTGAACCCCCGGGTGCCCTTAGTTGTCTGCCCGAAGTCAATATCTCGCTGGGCCAGGAAGGTTATGCTGTGATAACTGCCTTGACGCTGGTGAATGCGCCAAGTTATCCGGCTAACCAGTATGTCGTAGATATCATGGGCCCGCTGACCAATACCGTGTATTGTGAACAGCTTGGTCAGGAACTGATGGTGGTGGTCACAGAGTTGCCCACAAACAACAGTTGTATGTCCACGATTTTTATTGAGGACAAACTGAAACCGGAATTGGTATGCACCAGTGATACGTTGCCATGTAACGTGGATATCGAAGATATCCCTTTTGAGGATTACATTGAATCGGTAACGGATAATTGCGATACGGATGTCGACTTATGGCATTCGTATGTAGTTCAAAATCTGCCTTGCAACGCAGACCATTTTACCAAGCAGATATTGGTGACGTGGACCGCCACGGACAATTACGGTAACAGTTCAACGTGCCAGGATGTCATCTATCTGCGTAAGCCGGCACTTAATCAGGTCCAGTTTCCACCCAACATCACGATCAGTTGTGTCAACGCCGATACAAGTCCATCCAATACGGGTGAGCCGATGTATAATAACGAACCATTGGGCAATGCCTGCCAGATTTCTTTCACCCATACAGATCAAACCATCCCGATGTGTCCGGGATCTAAGAAAATATTACGTACCTGGATCCTAAAAGATTGGTGTATAAGCGGCCAGCTCTCTCATGTGCAGGAAATATTAGTGGAAGATAAGACTCCACCTGTGATCACCTGCCCGGGCAACCTCACCCTTTCAACACCTCCAGGATCATGTAGTATAAAGTATACTTTGCCTTCGCCTCCGGTATCAGATGCATGTGCTAGTGCAAATCTGATCGACATTGACATATTTGTCTATGGCATACCTGGAATATTTTCTCCAGGGCAAATGGTTACCCTGGGGTTGGGCACGACACTCATAACCATGAGAGCTACAGATCCATGCGGTAATTCAACGCAATGTTTCTATAACGTGACGGTGAAGGATGTTACACCACCGGTCTTAGTCTGCCCGGGTAATGTCACCATCAGTTGCAATGCCAGCACCCTGCCTTCCAATACAGGAACAGCAACGGCTGTCGATGGATGTGATCCTGCCCCAGTAGTGACCTATAGTGATGTCACTTCCGCGACCGGTGGATGTAATGGGTATAGTATTACCCGTACATGGAAGGCAACAGATAGTAGTGGCAATAGTATTACCTGTATGCAGATGATTTTGTTTGCTGATACCAATCCCCCGGTCATCACATGTCCTGTCAATCTGACGGTATCTTGCACGGCCAGCACATTGCCTGCCAATACAGGCAGTGCAACGGCTACGGATCAATGTGATCCAACCCCAACCATCACTTTTGCAGATAACACGGTTGGCGGTGCTTGTCCACAGGAACGAACCATTAATCGAACGTGGAAGGCTACAGATGATTGCGGCAATTCCAGCACTTGTGTGCAGATTATTTTTGTGGATGATAATCTCGCTCCGGTGATTACGTGTCCGCCGAATATCACCATTGAATGTTCAGAATCTACGAATCCAACCCATACGGGGTCAGCAACGGCTACGGACAATTGTGATGGAACACCCACTATCACCTTTACAGATGTGACTGCGCCTGCGGGTCCACAAACTTATACGATCACCAGAACGTGGAAGGCCACGGATGATTGTGGCAATTCAAGCACCTGTAACCAGATTATCCTGGTGCATGATGAAACTCCGCCAGTGATCACGTGTCCGCCGAACATTACCATTGCCTGTACAGCTAATACTTTGCCTCCGGCAACGGGTACTGCTACGGCCACAGACAACTGTGACCCAGCGCCGGATATAACCTTTACGGATATTACTACCGGCGCATCTTGCCCACAGGAGAGAACCATTACCCGAACGTGGGTAGCCACCGATGATTGTGGTAATTCCAGTACATGTGTACAAACCATCTTCGTCGATGATAATCTGGCTCCTGTATTGACATGCCCTGCTAACCTTACTATTCAATGTACAGCCAGTACCTTGCCTGCCAATACAGGGAACGCTACAGCGACTGACAATTGTGACGGAACACCAACGATTACATTCACAGATGCCACCGTTGCCGGCGGATGTCCGCAAGAAAGGACGATCACACGGACCTGGCGGGCCACCGATGATTGTGGTAATTTCAGTACCTGCAACCAAACTATTTTTGTGGACGATAGCGTGGCGCCGGTCATCACCTGTCCAGCCAATATCACCATATTATGTACGGCAAGTACTTTGCCCGCCAATACTGGTACAGCAACTGCAACAGATAATTGTGATGGTACCCCGACAGTTACTTTTACCGATGTGACAGTGGCTGGCGTATGTGCGCAAGAACGGACGATCACAAGGACCTGGCGGGCTACCGATGATTGCGGTAACTCGAGCACCTGTAATCAAACTATTTTCGTAGATGACAATCAAGCCCCGGCTATTACCTGTCCGGCTAACGTAACAATAAATTGCAGTTCAGGTACACTGCCTCCTGCTACAGGGTCAGCAACAGCCACTGATAATTGTACAGCTTCTCCAACGATCACCTTTAGTGATGCAACAGTATCTGGTGCCTGTCCATTGTTGATGACTATCACGCGTACCTGGACCGCCTCTGATGGATGCGGAAATTCTACTGCGTGCATTCAAATTGTGGTTGTCACGGACAACACGCCTCCTGTGATTTCATGCCCGGCCAATATCACTATTGAATGTACAGCCAGCACACTTCCGGCAAACACAGGCTCTGCTACGGCCACGGATGCCTGCGATAGTGCGCCGACGATTACATCTTCAGATGTGACTGTTGGCGGAGCTTGTCCCCAGGAGAGAACCATTACCCGAACGTGGGTCGCGACAGATGATTGCGGCAATACAAGTACCTGTGTTCAGACTATTTTTGTCGATGATAGTACCGCGCCAGTCCTGACCTGTCCGGCTAACTTAACCATACAATGTAACGCAAACACCCTCCCGGCCAATACGGGTACTGCAACAGCCACGGACAATTGTGATGTTGCGCCAGCCGTAACCTTTTCTGATGTGACTTCAGGAACGGGATGCCCTGCGGGTTATACGATCAACCGAACCTGGACAGGTACAGATGATTGCGGCAACGCATCCACATGCCTGCAGGTCATCACTATCGCGGATAATGTGGCTCCTGTGGTCACATGTCCTGGCAATGTGACCATACAATGTACAGCTAGCACTTTGCCTACCAATACTGGAAATGCAACCGCGACAGATGTATGTGATGCCACCCCAACGATTACCTTCTCTGATGTAACCGTTGGTGGTGCTTGTCCGCAAGAATATACCATCACGCGTACGTGGAGCGCAACAGATGATTGCGGTAATACCGGTACTTGTAATCAGACCATTATAGTGGATGACTCGCAGGCCCCGATATGTGCTGCACAGAATATTACAGTTTCCCTCAATGGTAATGGTATGGTCACGATTCAGGCTTCACAAGTGAATAATGGTTCTAGTGATGCATGTGGTCCGGTTACCTTGGCGGTATCTCCAAGCAACTTTGATTGTACCGACTTAGGACAGAACCTGGTCACTTTAACGGTCACTGACTGTCCGGGAAATACATCAACATGTACCGCATTTGTAACCGTTGAAGATAATGGAGGATTAGAAGCCATTTGTCAGAATGTGACCATTTTCCTGGATGCCAATGGAAATGCATCAGTGGATCCAACACAAGTGGATAATGGTTCAGGTGGAGGATGTAATCCTGGGGACCTTGACTTTGATCTTTCACAAACCGATTTCAATTGTACGGACCTCGGTCAGAATATCGTGATTTTAACCGTTACAGACCAGAATGGCAATACAGCTACCTGTACAGCGTTCATCACAGTTATCGATCTGATCCCTCCGGTGATCACATGTCCCGCAAACCTCACGGTCGATTGCCATACGGTTACAGATCCTAATAATACTGGTATTTATGGTCAGGCCACGGCTACAGACAACTGTCCCGGTGTGACTATAACAGAAACGCATGTCATAAATCTCAATGATTGCGGGGTAGGGACTATTGTGAGAACCTTCAAAGCCACTGATGCATCTGGTAACATGTCAACGTGTGTTCAGACCGTGACCGTTAATAATCCTAATCCTTTGGATCAGGGTGATATCACCTGGCCCGCTTCTCCTGTCAATGTGAACATTTGTAATTCGACGGATCCGGCGAACATTCCAAATGGTGTTCCCATAATTGATCCTTCGGCTCTTCTCTGTTCTAATCCAGTGGTTACTTATGCCGATGTGACGGTGATGAATGTGGACAACAATCCTAATACACCCTGTAAGATTATCACGCGGACCTGGACCATTACTGATAATTGTCAGGCGAACGGAGTGTTTATGTTTGTGCAGACCATTAATGTTCAGGATCCTACAGCTCCGGTATTTACCAATATCAATGATATGACCAAGGTGGCTAATGCCAATTGTGTTGCACCTTTCACCATCATTGCTTCTGCTACGGATTGTGGTGGTGTCACGATCACTAATAATTCACCTTATGGAGCTACCACAGGAGCAAATGCAAGTGGTAATTATCCCATCGGGGTCACCGTGGTGATCTTTACAGCTACGGATGGTTGTGGAAATATCTCAACGATGGATGTCGTGATTACGGTTACGGATCCGGATCCAACCGAGTTCCAGTGTGAGAAGGCGGTTATCTTCCTTCCTCCGGAAACAGAAATTACCATCCCTGCTGACACGTTCGTGACCTTCCTTGAGGGTAATTGTACAAATGCGGATGACTTCCTTGTGAGTTTTACAAGAACCAGCGCATTTGACACTCTGAAAACGTACGATTGCGGGGATGTTGGCGTAAGCACATTTAGTTTGTATTTCTGGAATGCTGCAGGTACGATGATTGTGGATAGTTGTAATACGGCTGACCTTGACTTACGGGATCCTTTGGATTATTGCCAGGATGGACTTGTATTGTGGGGTAATGTTGAAAATGAAGATGGTCTGGATGTCAGTGGGGTAGAAGTCAGTGTCATCAATGCACCTATGACGCCGGATACTACAGATCAGAAAGGACAATACCAGATTGAAGGGTTGAATGAAGGTATAGGATATCGGGTTGCACCCTATGATGATGAAAATCATCGTGAAGGTGTATCCACGCTGGACCTGGTGCTGATTCAAAAGCACTTGTTGGGTAAAGCCAAGCTGAACTCACCTTACAAGATCATTGCAGCGGATGCCAACAACAGTGGACATTTGACTGCGCTAGACCTGCTTGAAATCCGGAAACTGATTCTTGGCATTATCGATCGATATTCAAGTAATACCTCCTGGAGATTCGTCGACCGGAATTATGGGTTTATTGATCCTTACAATCCGTTCACGCCGCCGTTCCCAGAGTCTGTTTGGATCGACAGTGTTAGCGGAGGTATTGATACCGCCAATTTTGTGGGCATCAAGGTTGGGGATGTAAATGGATCCTACTTCCTGCATCGATCTGCTGGAGAGAAGTTGCAGCCTAGATCTAATGCTATGTATGGTTTGAAGCTCAGTGAGAAGGCTGATCAGGAATCCGGAAAAGTGCAGAGGATGATCAAAGCTCTTCCCGGACAAAGCAAGATTGATGGTATGCAGTTTAGTCTGTTTGCCGGCGATCTTACTCCAGATCAACTCAATCAGGTTACTTCTGAAGTGTTGACGGATGATCAGTGGTATTACAATTCGAATACCCGGATGATCTATATCAGCTGGTCATCCGCGGATGAGGTAGATCTTGGGGACAAAGTCATCCTGACGCTACCTGCTTCACAGATGCCGGCAGCTGCGGTTGAAATTATACAATCTGCGGTTGTTCCGGAAGCGTACCTGGTCGAGGGGGATGATGTGCAGATCTTTAAGGTCCTCATCTCTAGCCGGGAGGGTGCTGAGCCGGTTGCAGAGGATTACCAATTGTTCCAGAATATCCCTAACCCATTCAGTGAGAATACCAGCATTCGGTTCTCCCTACCGAAACCTGAGGTGGCTACCCTGGTTATTCATGACCTGGCAGGACGCCAGATCTACCGTAAGCAGGTGTCCGGAGTGGCGGGAATCAATGAAATCCTGGTTCGTAAGCAGGATTTGGGTACTACCGGGATATACTATTACACGCTATATACAGCCAATGCAAGTTTTACACATAAAATGAGCTTTTCTAACGACTAGTTTTTGAGACGTTGGGTCTTTTAATCGACCTATCGACGTTACTTTTTGGGAAAACCCCCTCATCGAGGGGGTTTTTTTTATCTCCTGATAATAAATTTGTTATAGTTTAATGTAATATAATTATATATAATACTAATAATCAATATTATACGAATAGTATAATTCTATAATGTAAAAAATACCTTTTCAGGGGTATATTGTCATATTATGACTAATCTATATTTGTACTGGCATTAAACAATTTTCTAATCTGTTAAATGCTGATTTAGATAATAGTACAGGTTACAATTTATTTCATATTTGAACCGGAGATAAATTGCCCATCCTGGCCACCTGACCTTCCTGAACGATAATAAGCCTAAGCTGGCGGTAAGCGGCGTTTCCGCGACCAGCCACCGATCACACAAATTGCTATTGCCAAAGCGGCGCAGCCTTTAGCGGTCCGCTTTCAATATAGGCTTAACTATTTTTTTTTAACTAAAACTAAGATCTCATGAAGAAAACGGACTTTTCTGTTTCTCTCAGGGATGGTGTGCGTAAACGTCTCAAACAGTATTCAAGACTTTTGTCCCAATCCCTGACAGCGAGCTTACTCCTACTGACGCTCCTGTGGCAAAACCCTGTTCTCGGACAGAGTAACTGCTCGCTAGGTTGCCACGGCGCTCAGGTATCTTTAGGTGCAGACTGCACAGCTGAAGTTACAGTAGCCATGATTGGGGAGACCACCCAATGCCCCAATGGTCAGTTTACCGTATATGTTTATACCCTGGCCGGGGATACCATTCCCAATGCCATTGTTACCCATGCACAGATTGGGATGACTTTGATAGCCAGTGTGTATGACAATATCTCTGGCAACAGCTGCTGGACATATATTACGGTTCAGGACAAAATGAGGCCGACGATCGAATGTGCAGACATGACCGTCTCCTGTCTTGACTTGTACAATTACAATGGCCCGGTGGCCAGCGATAACTGCGATAATTCACCGACCATTATCCTGGTCAATGAAGAGGCAGAGTTGCTATGCGACCCATTGTATATCAAGCAGATCACACGTACGTACATCGCAAGGGATGATTCAGGTAATGAATCCGTTCCTTGCCAAATGACTATTTCCGTAACGCGTATCAATTATGAGGATATTACATTCCCGGATTCTCTGGTTGTCATCAATGATACAGAGTTGGAGTGTGATGGAATATGGGCTGATGCCAATAATGACGGCATTCCTGATCCTCTTCCGGATGGTCCGATTCCAGGGACAGGTGTACCCACGATTGACGGCACCCCGATTTATCCTGATTTCATCGGTTTCTGCAATGCGCTGACCACCTATGAAGATCTGGTTTTCCCAACAATCGGTTGTGTCAAGAAAATCATGCGCGTATGGACGGTAAGAGAATGGCACTGTACCGGTGAAACCGATACCTTATATGTACAGATCATCGAGATCGTAGATAATGAGGGACCAAGCATTGTTTGCCCTGCCAATTTCACACACACGACTACAGGACACAATTGTACTGCAGCTATCTGGTTGCCTGCTGCCAATATCGTTGATAATTGCAGCCCTACCTATACAGCTACAGTCGCATATCCTGGTGGATTCTGCAATTCCAACGGAGGATGTTGGGCTAATCTGCCGGTAGGTAACAATGTAATTACCTATACCGCGTATGACCAATGCTACAATTCAAGTCAGTGCACCATGACCATTACGGTTCAGGATCTGACTCCACCCGTAGCGGTCTGTGATGAACATACTGTAGTATCCCTTACCCTGGGTGGCCACAATGGGCTGACCAAGGTAGATGCCTCTGTATTTGATGATGGCAGTTATGACGCATGCGGTCCGGTGACTTTCCGCGCCCGCAGGATGGACTCTTGCAACGACTATGACTGGACTACTTATGGTGCTGGTGTGGATGAAACTCCTAACCAAATCATAGATGGCTATGACCGGGGTACCTACCACACTCCAAAAGTTCCTTTCTGGTGCTGTGATGCCGGTGCGGGCCCGATCATGGTTGAACTTGAAGTAACTGATGCCTCAGGCAACCATAACTACTGCATGGTGGAAGTCATCGTGCAAGACAAGATTAAGCCACACATTACCTGTCCAAGTAGTGTGACCATCAGCTGTGACTATCCACTCAATCTGGATGATCTGAGCGATTTCGGCAATGTTGTTCGCGATCAGCATGATGTTCAGACCTGGTGTGTATATGATCCGTCTAATCCATATGCCAACCAGAATGATTTCATCTGTGGAACAGATGGTATTGCTACAGACAATTGTGATGTTGAAATCACGGTTAATGACGTACCACACATCAATAACTGCGGTGTCGGATATATTGACCGCTTCTGGAGAGCAGAAGACTCAAATGGTTATGATCAATGCGTCCAGCGCATCACCGTTGTGAATTTCTCGCCGATAACCTATCAATCTATCGATTGGCCAGATGATTATCATGGTCTCGAGTGCCGTGAAGGAACAGATCCTGAAGAACTTGAGTATCCATACAATAGTCCGGTTATCAATGAAGATGCCTGCGACCTGGTTGGTGTTACGCATGAAGATGTTGTATTCCCGATCGTAGATGGCGCTTGCTTCAAGATCCTCCGTACCTGGAAGGTCATCGAATGGTGTCTGTATGAACAATACGGCGGAATCGTTGAAGGTGTTAATTATTGGGAGCACACTCAGGTGTTGAAAGTAGTCAATCAATATGGACCTGAATTCGAAACCGATCAGCCCACCATCGAGCGCTGCAATGACTTCGACTGTGGAGGTATTCCTCTTGAGTTGATCCAGACGGCTGACGATGATTGCACGCCGGACAACCTGCTGCAATGGACATACGCCATTGACCTTAACAATGACCAGACTATTGATCTGGGTCCGTATACCGGGCTTGGTGCGACTATCAATGCATCCAGAACCTACCAATTGGGTACGCACAGGATCATTTATTCCTTTGAAGACCGTTGCGGTAACCGTACTGTACGTGAGCAATTGCTCATCTTGAAATCCT
The DNA here is from genome assembly GCA_044227555.1 of Saprospiraceae bacterium. Classification (GTDB taxonomy): domain Bacteria; phylum Bacteroidota; class Bacteroidia; order Chitinophagales; family Saprospiraceae; genus Opimibacter. The sequence continues at coordinate 21,366 of JBGAWQ010000014.1, forward strand.
GTAAAGCTCCTGTTCCTGTGTGTATACACGGACTTTCTACAGACCTGATGGCTGTGGATACCGATGGCGATGGAATCGAAGACACCGGTATGGTGACCGTATGGGCTTCGGACTTCAATGCAAGCAGCTATCATCCATGTGGCTTCCCATTTGAATTCTCCCTTTCTTCGGATGTAACCGAGAAGAGCCGCACGTTCACATGCGAAGACGTTGGCCAGGGCCAGGTACCGGTTAACCTCTACGTTACCGATGCTCTCGGCAACCAGGCTTATTGCGAAACGTATATCATCGTGGATGATAACAATGATGTTTGTCCTGAAGGTGGTAATCTGACCGGCACCATTACTGGTAATGTCAGCACCGAGACTTCTGACAACGTACTTGATGTGCAAGTAGGTATCCAGGGTTCTACCTTGCTGCCAATGTCTACCAATCACGCGGGTACATATACCTTCCCTGCTATGCCAGTCGGTGGTAATTATACCATCAATCCGGGTAAGAACAACGACTACAAGAATGGGGTATCTACCCTTGACCTCGTGGAAATCCAGAAACACCTGCTGGGCATCAAGGATCTCTCCAGTCCATACAAAATGCTGGCCGCAGATGCCAACAACAGCAAGACGATCACTGCCATCGACCTTATCGAGCTGCGTAAGCTGATCCTGGGTATCTATGCAGAGCTGCCAAACAATACCAGCTGGCGATTTGTAGACAAGAACTATGTATTCCCTGACCCATACAATCCATGGATGCAGGATGTTCCTGAAAATCATATCCTCAGCCCACTGGCTCTCGGGGTCAACCGTGCAGATTTCTACGGTGTAAAGGTTGGGGACGTGAACAATACCGTGAAAGCCAATGCATCCAGCATTGTACCAAGGGGTTCAGGCCAGGTGTTTGACCTCGTGATCGATGACCGTAATGTTGTAGCCGGTGAAACTTTCGAAGTACCGGTGTATGCAGCTGAAGGTAAGTCTATCGAAGGTATGCAGTTCAGCTTTGACCTTGGTCAGGGCCTTGAATTGGCTGGTGTGAAAGCCGGAACCATGGATGTCACGGAGGACAACTTCGGATGGTTGCAAAACAGTACATTGACCTCCAGCTGGAATAGTGCTGAGGGCATCAATGTAGATGCCACACAACCGCTCTTTACGCTGGTGCTCAGAGCAGGGTATGCTGCCAAATTGAGTGAAGCTGTAAGCCTGATCTCTAATCCTACACAAGCTGAAGCCTATACTACCCAGGATGAAATCATGGATCTGTCGTTGAATTTCCGTGGTGCTGAGGACAGGTTTGATTTTGAATTGCTTCAAAATGAGCCTAACCCTTTCACCAACACAACGCAGATTGGATATGTCATTCCGCAGAGTGGCGAGGTGACCCTGACTTTGTTTGATCTGACCGGCAAGCAATTGCTCAGCCAGACCCTGTCCGGTGCCAAGGGCCTCAACAAGGTAGAATTGACCAAGGATCAGATTGGCGCCCAGGGCATGATCTATTATCAGATCCAGTTCCAGGGATATACTGCTACAAAGAAGATGTTGATTCTCTAAACGGAATCCACATCAACAGATAAGAATTACTGTTTTTGGGATGGGACCCCTCTCCGCGCAAGTGGAGGGGGTTCTTTTTTTTATAGCATGCCCTGAAAAGTCCATTCACGATTATCCGGTCCTGGCCTTTTATCTTTGCGCCATGGGTAGAATCCTGGGAATTGATTATGGGATGAAGCGGACCGGGCTGTCCGTGACCGATCCATTGCAGATTATAGCCCAGGGGTTGGAAACTAAAGCGACGGCCTCGGTGTTAGCGTGGATAATCGATTATGTCGCGAAGGAAGGGGTCGAAGCCATTGTCGTGGGTTATCCCTTTTTGGAAGGCGCATGGGGGGATCGAAAGTTTAAAGACAAATTAGATACGTTTATAGCTGATCTTAAGAAAGCGTTGCCTACCGTGCCACTCCATCTTCACGACGAGCGATATACGTCCATTCAGGCCAGGGAGATCATGGCTCGAAGCGGCCTCAAGAAAAGCCAGCGAGAGGATAAAGCCTTGCTGGATCGGACCAGTGCGATCGTCATTTTACAGGAATATTTGGGACACATATGATATTACCGATTTATGCCTATGGGCAATCCGTGCTGCGGAAAGTGGGACAACCTATTGGGGAGGACTATCCTAATCTCAATGGGTTGATCGACGATATGTTTGAGACCATGTACAATGCACATGGGGTTGGCCTTGCTGCGCCCCAGGTAGGGAGGGATATCCGCTTGTTTATCGTAGATACGATGCAATTGGACAAACCGGAAAATGAACCTAAAGGATTTAAGCGCGCATTTATCAATGCTGAACTTTTACAGGAAGATGGAGAGCTCTGGATGTATGAAGAAGGGTGTCTGAGTATTCCTGATCTGCATGCTGATGTGGAACGGCCCCCCGTCATTCGTATGCGTTACTTCGACACCGACTGGAAAGAGCATATTGAGACCTTTGATGGATTTAATGCAAGAGTGATTCAACACGAGTATGATCATATCGAAGGTATCCTGTTTATCGACCGGATGAAGCCGTTGAAACGACGGATGATCAATCGTAAATTGGAAAAGATCAAACGCGGTGAAATTGAGATCAATCACCCGATGCGTTTTGTGAAATCATAAGTGGCTTAGTGCAGATATGTATGTTTGAGGTCCCTTATTTCCTGCCAAAATCAGCAGGATTCTCTCCCCAGTTATCCGTGTCCCATTTTAGTAGTGGGTTTTTCCAGGTGTGTTCTGCTAGCCATTTCTCAGCACGGCGAATCATATCAAACAACTCGGTATTTGCTTTTCCGGGAGACAACTTCGTATTGGCTTTCTTTTTTTTAATCCAACCGATCGCGATTTTTGAATCTGAATAAATGGGTGTCGAAGAATCATTTCTTTTTTCCAGCCAGGCCAGGGCATGCACGATGGCGAGAAATTCTCCGATGTTATTGGTGCCCTGTGGAGCAGGACCAAAATGAAAAATTTCTGTCTTGTCTGAGGTCCATACGCCTCGATATTCCATCAGGCCGGGATTACCGCTGCAGGCGGCGTCAACACTGAGACTGTTTTCAATGATGCCGGTTGTGACAGTGGGTTTGCGAGCGACCGCGGGGGTCCGATGGAAGGATTTTTTTTCAGGCCCCGATCGGTATGCTTCTTCCGCCTCTGTTTTAGAAGGAAAGGATTTGAAGGATGCGTTAGGAAAATTTTTAACCTGAGCCTGGCATTTTTCCCAGGTGGAATATACTCCGGGCAGATGCCCGTGCCAAACCACGTAGTATTTTTGCTTTTTCGCACTCATGATGATGTAATAATAATGGAAACATCCCAATTGCATTGGACAGACACCCATTGTCACCTCTATGTACAAGAGTTTGATGAGGATCGTGAAGCCATGGTCACACGGGCACTTTCTACCGGCGTGGATCGCTTGATGCTGCCCAATATTGATGTGGAAAGTATCCCGGGAATGTGGAGCCTGGTCAACAAATATCCTGAACAGTGCTTTCCCATGATGGGCCTGCATCCTTGTTCTGTTAAAGAAAACTATGAGGATATCCTCGCGATGATGGAAGTTGAACTTAAGTCCAGGGCCTATGTAGGCGTTGGAGAGACGGGGATTGATTTGTATTGGGACACCACCTATAAAAAGGAACAAATTATGGCCTTTGAAACCCAGATTTCCTGGGCCAGGGCTATGGATTTGCCTGTCATTATTCATTCCAGGGAGTCACTTGACTTGACCATTGAAGTCATCGCGAATCAGCAGGATGGTCGTCTAAAAGGTATTTTTCATTGTTTTAGTGGTGACGTGGAGCACGTTCAAAAAATTGAACGTCTTGGGTTTAAAGTTGGGATAGGGGGAGTCGTGACGTACAAAAAGGCCGGATTGGCTGAGCTTCTTCCGCATATACCATTGACTATGATGGTTTTAGAGACCGATGCACCCTATCTTGCTCCGGCACCTAATCGAGGCAAGCGAAATGAGCCTGCCTATATTCCTTTGGTGGCTGCCCGGATGAGTGAGGTGCTTGGCATTTCCTTGCCTGAACTGTCCAGGGTAACTTCTGAGAATGCTGCGTCTGTATTTGGAAAGAAGGATTAAATTTGCAGCCCCAAAGGGCATGCTCCTGGAAAACGAATCCAGGGTTTGGCCGGTACGATAGTGCCTGGGAAAACATGGAGAGTTGGCCGAGTGGTCGAAGGCGCACGCCTGGAAAGTGTGTAGGCTCCAAAAGGGTCTCTAGGGTTCGAATCCCTAACTCTCCGCCATGAACTGGTGCAGCCTTAATCTGTGGATTAAGGCTTGCATTGGGGAATAGTACATCTGGCCAAATCCTGATTAAATCCCCTCTTCGGCCCATAGTTTGAAAAGGTTGATCCGGGAATTCTTCATATGACCACTTCTTCTCGCAAAAAGACAATTGCCTTCACCTTATTTCCATGATCGTATGATCCAGCGAATACAAACGATTTATTTCATCCTGGCCGCTCTTTGCTTTGGGTCCATGTTTTTTTTACCCATGGCTATATCCCCAGTAGCCACTCAAGGTTTTTTTACTGATCAGGCCTACACCGTCACAGATCATCCCATCTTGTTGGCCGAAACGGTATTAGGGATGGTCCTGGCCCTGGGTTCCATTTTCTTATATACCAACAGATCCCTTCAGGTCAAAATGGGATATGCGGTGATCCTTGTGGCAATAGCCTTGCCGGTTTGTTCGTTTTTATTCCTTTCCGGCAGTGGTGCCGGTGTGGAGCAAACAGCAAGCGTTCAGCAACAAGCTGGTTTATTTATTCCGGTTGGCGCCATAGTCTTTGCTATACTTGCTATGATCCGGATCCGTAAAGACGAGCAGTTGGTCAAGTCTATGGATCGTCTTCGTTGATCATGACGGACCATTTTGATCTAACCCAATACCTATGATAACTCCATTTACCCGTGGATGTTGGCGTAAACACTCTATGATCAGGGGTTTGGTTTTTTCTATGTTTGGGTTACTTCCTCTATTAGCTTTCAGTCAGGCCAAGCCTGCTTCGTCTTTGCAGGATACGGTCAAACCGCGGTTTATCCTGATAGACCATTTTGGAAAGTTGATTGAAGACAAGCAGGGAATAGAGTCCGTGAAGTGGATATCACAGGGCTTACAACTCCGGCTCGACAGCACGTATATCTATGCGGACTCCGCTGTCATCTATGGCGAAGATCGGGTCTTTGCATATGGCGATGTGGTCATTCAGCAAGGCGATTCCGTCAATGTATTTACAGATACGCTTTATTACTTCAGGGAGTCCGACATTGCAACGTTGATTGGCGAAGTGACCCTAAGCCAGGGAAGCAAGCAATTATGGACCAAGGATTTGAGTTATCATCTCGATGAGAAATATGGCGAGTATACCCAGGGCGGGGTGATGGTCGATAAAGAATTGCAGGTATCCTCACGCCGCGGTATTTATTATGCGGATCGTGAGGAAGTTGTCTTTAAGGATAGTGTCATTGTATTGCATCCTAAGTTTAACCTTGCCGCAGATTCGATGCGTTACCGGGGTGCAGAATCCACGGTTTTGTTTACCGGGCCTACCAACATCTATACGCCGACTTCAAAAATCTATTGTGAATCCGGCTATTACAATCTGGCCAATGAGAGGGCGGAATTCAATAGTCATGCTCAATATGCCGGTGACCAGAAGCGCGCTACTGCGGATACCATTCGTTATGATGCTGCCGCCGGTGAAATCAATATGCTGGGCCATGTACGCGTGGAAGAAAACGATAAGCGAATCGAAGGTGCCAGTCTGCGCTATCTGGAGCAAAGTGGTGAAACCTGGATCAAGGGTGAACCAGCGAGTTATATGGATAGTACGCGGACGGTGCGGAGTCCGGAAATATTTTACAACGAGCAGACCGACCAGGTCTCTACACGTGGTCAGGGAGAGATCACGGATGGAGATTGGAAGATGCAATTTGAGCAATCTGATTTTGATCAGGCAACAGGCTTAGGCCAGTTTACTGGCCATGTGGTCTGGAGAGATACCGTACAGCAGGTTGGTATTCTGGCAGATACCATGGATATTGCCAAAAGCTCTGAGTATGTATTGGCGTATGGTATTAAAAGAACATTGTTTTATACCCTCATCGAAACGGACACATTGTATATCGCCGCGGATACGCTCAATATGGAGCGCCGGCAGGATTCATTAACCCAGCAAGCCTTTCGAATGATCCGGGCCTATCATGATGTGAGGTTGTATAAATCTGACCTGCAAGGACTTGCGGATTCCCTCGTATTTAATGACCGGGACAGTTTGTTTAGTTTTTTTGGGGATCCGGTATTGTGGTCAGATACCACACAGTTTAGCGCGGACAGCATCACGATGTCCATCTCTCACCATCAAATCAAGGATATCACGCTAACACAACGGGCGCTCATCCTCTCAGAGCTTTTTGGAACTTATTATGATCAGATTAAAGGGAAGCTTATTGTGGCCGCTTTTGACAGCAGTGCGATACATGATATGTGGGTCACCGGAAATGCTGAGTCGATTTATTATACACGCGATGACCACTCTGCTTTTATTGGGGTTAACAAAACCATTTGCAGTAAAATGTATTTTACGTTTTTGAACAACCAGATCAATGTGCTGAAATATTTTGGTGAAAACTCATCTACGATGACGCCTATGGGAGAGGCCAACCATGACAGTTTGCGTCTGGAAGGATTTCGCTGGCGTGTGGAGGAACGCCCAGGTAGTTTAAGTGATTTATTGAAATGAAATCAATGAGCCTACATAGGATATTCTGTTTTTGGACCATGTTTATCCTGTTGCCTTCCATTGGATATACTGCCTCTGATCCTGCTGAAGCCGAGAGATTATTTTTGGCCGGTCAATATGAGGAGGCCCTTCAGATCTGGAATAAGATGGTCGTTGAGGGACATTCTTCTGCGGGATTATATTACAATATGGGTCTGGCAGAATCCCGGCTGCACCATACCGCCAGGGCTATGTTGGGCTTTGAGCGAGCTTTACGTTTACGACCCTTGGATCAAAACATCCGCAACAGTATTTCCGAAGAAAGAAAGGGCATAGCGGGGGCTACTGTACCCGTAGAACCCTTTTTTCTGTCGACTTGGTATAAAGGCCTGGTGACTTTGGTTCGTCCAGCGGTCTGGGCCATGATGGGGTTGATCGTGCTTATGATAGTTGTATTTGCATATACAGGTCGTACTGCATTTCTCTCCAGGAAATATGTCCTTGTTTTAGCAACGGCAGGAGGGATCATTCTAGGGCTTGCGGGCTTGTCGTATCATGAGATTTATAGAAATGATGAAGCTATTATAGGGGAGACCTGTGCTTTGCGACCTGCGCCTACCGAAGACAGTCCTGTCACCAGATCCTTATCGGCCGGTGAAAAAGTGGTCATTACTGATCAGTTGGGGGAATGGCGGAGAGTGCGACTGGTCAACCTTGATGAAGGGTGGATACCTGTCGGCTGTCAACTTCCTATAACCGTTGGCGGACGCTCTCTAAACTGAAATCAGTCTTCAGTGCTGATCTGGGTTTCTGTCGTTCCGATGATAGATCGGGCGAGATCCAGCGCGATTTGCAATTGTTCTTTTGGCGTAAGGTAACTCGTGTCGATGATGGTCGCATCAGGGGCTTGGCGAAGAGGGGAGTCTTCCCGGGTGGAATCGATGTGATCCCGAAGTTGCAGGTTGGCCTTGACTTCTTCGCGATCCAGCTGAATGCCTTTGGATTGGAGTTCGAGCCAGCGACGTTCGATTCGCACCGGGAGATCTGCGGTCAGAAAGAGCTTAAGATCAGCTTCCGGAAACACTACAGTACCAATATCTCTTCCATCCATGACAATTCCTTTATCCAGTCCCATCCGGCGTTGTTGGGCCACCATGGCTTTTCGGACGATGGACAGCGCCGAAACATTGCTTACGATTTCGTTGATATTGGGTTCCCGGATGGCTTCCTCTACATTTTCATGATTGAGGTAGGTGATCTGGGTATTGTGTTCGAAACTGAGATGAATGGATATTTTTTCAAGTGCCTCTTCCATGGCATCGGCATCGTGGATGTCGAGATGATGTCTTAAGACATAGAGGCTTACGGCACGATACATTGCGCCGGTGTCAATATGAATATAGCCGAGGCGCTTAGCCAGGGCCCGGGCCAAGGTACTCTTGCCACAGGAGGAATACCCATCGATGGCAATGATGATTTTGCGTAAGCCTGCGTGCATGGTGACGTTACAAACGTAAACGAAATTATGGAAAATGAAAAAGCCTTACGGGGAGCGTGCCCAGTAAGGCTTTTACCTATCGTTGGTAAACGTTGAGCGTGGATTAATATTCGTCCTCGTTAAACAGGAAGTCATCTTTTCGCGGATAGTCCGGCCAGATGTCTTCAATACTTTCAAAGAGTTCGCCTTCATCTTCCATCTCCTGGAGGTTTTCGATGACTTCCAGTGGCGCGCCGGACCGGATGGCATAATCGATCAATTCATCACGGGTCGCGGGCCATGGAGCTTCTTCCAGGTGATGGGCTAATTCAAGTGTCCAGTACATGAAATCGTAGACTAAAGAGTTAAAAAAAAGTAAACCGTATGGGCTTTAACGTATGGGAGATCGGTCAGGTTCCCATGGCTAATTTTCTGCAAATGTAAAAAATCCCGATGGCCATGACACCAAATCAGCCATTTTTTTTATATCCACAAATTATAACAAAATACAGATTATCAGTACATAACACATTAATAGTTCCTTCAATCTGAATTTGTTCCGCTGAATCCCTTAAAAGTGGGATCCAACTCTTCAGGATAAAAAAATAAGCCTATCCTGTTGGGTGGTAAAATCCGGTGGTGATGTTTGGTGCGTGGAGGATGGATCAGATGATCAGCATGGCATCGCCGTAGGTATAAAACCGGTATTTATCCTTGATGGCTTTCTTATAGGCATCCATGATCAGTTCATAGCCTCCAAATGCGCAAACCATAATCAGCAAGCTGGACTTAGGCATATGGAAGTTGGTCACCATCGCATCGGGCAGACTGAAATCATAGGGTGGGAAGATGAACTTATTGGTCCATCCTTCTGCCGGTTTGAGGAGGCCTTGTGCGGATACCGCAGATTCAATGGCGCGCATTGAGGTCGTTCCAACCACACATACCTTGTGTCCGGCTCTTTTAGAGGCATTGACTATTTCGGAGGTTTCCTCAGTAATGCGGAAATACTCTGCGTCCATTTTGTGTTTGGACAAATCTTCGACATCGATGCTGCGGAAGGTGCCGAGGCCGACATGCAGCGTGAGTTCAGCAAAATTCACGCCTTTGATTTCAAGGCGTTTCATCAGTTCGCGGGTGAAGTGAAGTCCTGCGGTAGGCGCGGCAACAGCGCCTTCTTCCTTGGCGTAGATGGTTTGGTATCGTTCTTTATCGGACTCTTCCGCTTTGCGGTTGATGTATTTGGGTAGTGGGGTTTGGCCCTGGGAACGAAGTAAAGCACTGAATTCTTCATCGGACCCATCAAACAGGAATCGGATCGTGCGGCCTCTCGAAGTGGTGTTATCTACCACTTCAGCGACCAGGATTTCATTGCCCTTTTTATCCATAAAGTAGAGCTTATTGCCTACCCGGATTTTACGGGCTGGGTCAACCAGGACATCCCAAAGGCGAGCCTTGGCGTTGAGTTCGCGGAGCAGAAACACTTCAATTTCAGCGTCTGTCTTTTCTTTTTTTCCATACAGGCGGGCCGGGAATACTTTGGTGTTGTTGAAGATCATGCAATCTCCATCATCAAAGTATTCGAGGATATCCTTAAAGGATTTGTTTTCCATCAATCCGGTTTTCCGGTGGATGACCATCATTCTGGATTCATCCCGTTCTTTGGCGGGATACTTAGCTACCAGTTTTTCAGGCAGATCAAAAGAAAACTGAGACAGTTTAGTGCGCATAAGGCGATAGGATAAAAAATTGGTCGGCAAAGATACTATTTACGGGAGGCAAAATGCAAGTTGTAAATGGCTTATTTTGTGCGGGTAAGCCTCTATTTTGGACAAAAACCGGAGCTGATTCCTGCCGGTCGTGCTTTCGGAGAGCTTAATCGAATATCCGGGGCCGGATCCCGGCTATGCTTTAATTTTGGGAGGTATGGTTTTCAAACTTATCTATGAAAGTGTAGTCCAGGCTTTTCAGCAGTTGGCGGCCAACAAGCTGAGGAGTTTTCTGTCCTTTACGGGTATCAGTATAGGGATCATCTGTATTATCTCTGTCCTTTCTGCTGTAGACTCCCTGAAAGAAAATATCAGCAGTAGTTTTGAAAAGCTAGGTAACGATGTTCTTTATATAGACCGGTTTACCTGGACCGAAGATCCGGAGGCCAATTGGTGGAAATACCAACGCAGACCTGAGCCTAGCTATGAGGATCTCGAGATCATCAAGAAAAAAACCAAATTGTCTGACAAGGCGAGTTTTTCAGTGTTTATTCCCGGCCGCACCATAAAGTTTGGTGGAAGCAGTGTTGAAGGGGCTTTCATGGCCGGTGTCACGGATGATTACCAGGATATATTCAATCTCGAATTTGCGAAGGGTCGATTTTTTACCCCTTTTGAATCTGCGAATGGTACGAATAGGGCCGTGATTGGGTCTGTGCTTGCGGATGAACTTTTTGGTGCCATCGATCCGATTGGAAAGGAGATCAAGATCAAAGGCATGGATTTCCAGGTGATCGGGGTGTTGAAAAAGGAAGGGAATTCACTGATCAACATTTTTCAGTTTGATGAAGCCGTCTTGATCAGTTTTAACACCGCCAAAAAGCTTATCAATGTCAAATCAAAAAATTCCTGGGGAACTTCGCTCAATGTGAAGGCGGCACCCGGCGTAAACCTAGATGATTTGCGGGATGAGATCACGGGTATTTTGCGAAGTGCCAGAAAAATCAAGCCTAAGGAACCCGAGAACTTTGCGATCAATCAGTTGTCGATGTTTACCAAACTCATCGAGCCCATCTTTAGTACGATGAATGTCGTTGGTATTTTTATCGGTGGCTTTTCTATCCTGGTAGGCATGTTCAGTGTGGCCAACATCATGTTTGTTTCTGTGAAGGAACGTACGAGTATCATTGGGATTAAGAAAGCGCTTGGAGCAAGGAAGTTTATTATCCTTCTTGAGTTTTTGATTGAATCTGTGGTATTGTGCCTGATCGGTGCTTTCTTTGGATTACTGATTGTCTTTGGTGTGCTCAAGTTGGCTTCTTCTGCCTTTCACTATGACATCTACTTATCCTGGGGCAATGTATTGATTGCCTTTATCCTATCGTTGGTCATTGGGGTAGTCTCCGGATTAGTACCGGCCTGGCAGGCGGCCAGGTTGGATCCTGTTGAGGCTATGCGGAAATAGACCCGGGAAGCCAATAAAAAACCCAATCCCGGGTGTTATCCCTGAATTGGGTTGTTGATTATTCCTGTTCCTAAATGGGTGAGAAACTTGCCGGAATAATAATCTTAATTACTTATCCCGCAGCGTTAACTACGGCCTTGAACGCATCCGGGTGGTTGAGGGCCAGATCCGCAAGTGTTTTACGGTTGAGTTGGATATTGGCTTTGTCCAGTTTGTTGATCAGCCTGGAGTAGGTGGTGCCATTCATGCGGGCCGCAGCATTGATCCTCGCGATCCACAGTCTACGGAAAGCGCGTTTTTTCAGTTTCCGGTGGTCATAGGCATAGCCCATGGCTTTATCCAGGGCATTTTTGGCTACGGTGTAGACATTTTTACGGGCGCCCCAAAAACCTCTTGTAGCTTTTAGTACTTTCTTCCTTCTTTTCCGGGAGGCTACCGAGTTGACTGATCTTGGCATTGTTTTTCATTTTGGTCGGACAGGGGGTGGTGGTACCGCTTAAATCCTGGCAGACGGTTATGGATGAAATTCGTGATTACTTATTGGCAGAGCATCCGTTTTACGCGGGACTCATCGGCTACACTGACCAGGGTAGCCCCGGTGAGGCGCAGTTTGGTGTTCTTGTCCCTGTTGCGCAGACGGTGCCTTTTGTTGGCCTGGAAACGCTTAACCTTACCGGAGCCGGTAAGCTTAAAGCGCTTTTTAGCGCTGCTATGGGTCTTCATTTTTGGCATGACCGATCGGTTTTTACTTAAAAAGGACTGCAAAGATAATGGCAAATCCCTAATTTCCAAGAGATAACCCGGAGATTACTTTTTCTTTTTGGGGGCGATCATAACGATCATTCGCCGGCCTTCCATCTTTGGAAGACTCTCGGCAGCCCCATATTCTTCAAGTTCTTTCAGCATTTTCAGCAAGAGGAGCTCGCCCCGCTCCTTGAAAACGATAGTCCGGCCGCGGAAGTGGACATAGGATTTGACCTTTGAGCCTTCTTCCAGAAATTTTTGGGCGTGTTTGACCTTGAATTCGAAGTCATGCTCATCAGTATTGGGTCCAAAGCGAATCTCTTTGATGACCGTTTTGGAGGTATTAGCCTTGATTTCCTTCTCCTTCTTCCGTTTGTTGTAGAGGAACTTGTTGAATTCGATGATGCGGCAGACCGGGGGATCCGCATTAGGGGAAATCATCACCAGATCCTGCCCCAAATCTTCAGCCCAGTTGCGGACTTGTCGGGTAGGATAGATTCCGGGTTCGATTTCTTTACCGGCTACTCTGCTGACTTCATCGAGGTTGTCCCCGACTAATCGAATATCCGGAACCCGGATATCTCCATTGATTTTGAATTGGAATTTGGCGTCGTCTTGTTTTGAAGGAGGGTAATTGCCCGAAAATCGTTTGGCCAAGGATAATTAGTTTAGGTGATGGAAGACGGGAAGCCGGTCGTGCCGGTCCTTTTCGGTTTTGCTATATAGTTGGTAACCAAGGATATAAATAAGTCTTGTGGCCTGAACCGATTTGGTCCGGGCCACAAAACTAAGGTTATGCATTGTGATATTGTCAAGAATTTTCTTTTTCCATGATCGCCTGGCTGATGACAAGTTCTTTTGACTCCTTGTTGAGATCAGCTATCAGATGGCTGCCTTCAGCGGGATTCTCATTGAGGATAAATTCTGCCAAAGGATCTTCGACATATTTCTGAATAGCCCGGTGGAGAGGTCTTGCGCCAAATTGAGGATCAAAACCCTTTTCCGCCACAAAATCTTTGGCTTCTTCAGTGAGCCTCAGGACAAAACCCATATTAGCCATTCGTTTGTAGAGGTCGGTCAGGGTGATGTCGATGATCTTGTGGATATGCTCGCGATCGAGGCTGTTGAAGATGACGACGTCATCGATTCGGTTGAGGAATTCAGGACTAAACGTCCGTTTAAGGGCGCCTTGGATCACAGATTTTGTCAGATCTTCGGCGGCATCCTGGCGGGCTTTGGTCGCGAAACCTACACCCTGGCCAAAATCCTTGAGCTGACGTACCCCAATGTTGGAGGTCATGATGATCAAGGTGTTTTTGAAATCTACCTTTCGTCCAAGACCGTCCGTAAGCTGGCCATCATCCAACACTTGCAGCAAGATGTTGTATACATCCGGGTGCGCCTTTTCAATTTCGTCCAGCAGTACAACACTATACGGTTTCCTTCTGACTTTTTCGGTCAGTTGTCCCCCCTCTTCATATCCGACATATCCCGGAGGCGCGCCGATGAGACGGCTGATGGAAAACTTTTCCATGTACTCGCTCATATCAATGCGGATCAGGGCATCCTCGGTATCGAAGAGATATCTGGCCAATGCTTTCGCTAGTTCCGTCTTTCCAACCCCTGTAGGCCCCAGGAAAATAAAGGAGCCTATGGGTTTAGTAGGATCTTTTAACCCTACGCGATTGCGCTGGATCGCTTTTGAAACTTTGATGATGGCTTCGTCTTGGCCGATGATCTGCTTTTTGAGGTCATCGGTCATGCCAACCAGCTTTTTGCTTTCGCTTTGGGCTACGCGTTTGACCGGGATGCCTGTCATCATCGCGATCACTTCGGCGATATCGTCATCCGTAACCGGGTATTTTTTGGTTTTAGCCTCTTCTTCCCAGTCTTCTTTGGCTTTTTCGAGCTTGCGAACCAACTTGGATTCATGGTCCCTCAGATCGGCAGCCTTTTCATATTGCTGGCTTTTAACGGCCTTATTTTTTTCCTCTTTGATTTCCTCAATCTGGGCTTCGAGTTCTTCGATGTGCTTAGGCACGTGGATGTTTTTGAGATGCACCCGGGCACCTACTTCGTCGAGTACATCGATCGCTTTATCCGGGAGGAAACGATCGCTGATGTAGCGGTCGGAAAGTTTGACGCATGCTTTAATGGCCTCATCTGAAAAGGCCACATTGTGAAAGTCCTCGTATTTAGCTTTGATATTGTGCAGGATGTGTTCTGCTTCTTCCGGAGAAGGAGGATCTACCAGTACTTTCTGGAAGCGTCGATCGAGAGCGCCGTCTTTTTCAATGTGCTGGCGGTATTCATCAAGCGTCGAAGCCCCGATGCATTGCAGTTCACCGCGGGACAGTGCCGGTTTGAAAATATTAGAGGCGTCAAGAGAGCCGGTTGCGCCACCTGCACCCACAATGGTGTGGATCTCGTCGATAAAGAGGATGACATCTCTTGATTTTTCGAGTTCGCCCATGATGGCTTTCATCCGCTCTTCGAATTGGCCACGGTATTTAGTGCCTGCTACCAGTGCGGCAAGGTCAAGCATGACGATGCGTTTGCCAAAGAGGTTGCGGCTGACTTTGCGTTGCATGATGCGGAGCGCCAGGCCCTCTACGATGGCGGTTTTTCCTACACCAGGTTCACCGATCAGGATAGGGTTGTTCTTTTTCCGGCGGCTCAGGATTTGAGATACCCGCTCGATTTCATTTTCCCGGCCGATGATCGGATCCAGTTTGTCTTCTTCGGCGAGGCGCGTGATATCGCGACCGAAATTATCAAGCACAGGCGTCCTGGATTTGGACGTGCCGCGTTTCGAACCGAATTGTCCTTTTTCGCCTTCCTCTTCGTAGGAGCCTTCAGAATCTGACGGGCCCTGATTCATAAACTCATTGTAATTGCCTGATTCTTCCTGAATGACATATTCCAGTTCAGACTTATAGGACTCGTAATTGATATCAAATTCGGAGAGCACTTTGCTGGCGATATTGTCTCCATGTTTCAGAATGGACAGCATGAGATGCTCCGGGGCGATCTCATCGCTGTTGAGGTTTTTAGCTTCCAGAAAAGTGACTTTCAGTACCCGTTCTGCCTGGCGATTGAGCGGGACATTGCCACCTGACACCTGGGCAGGTTCTACCCGGCTTTCGGTGATGGTGTCTTCAATTTTGAATTTCAGTTCCGTAAAATCAACATCCATAGCATCCAAAACCCTGACGGCAAGATTATCATTGTCCTGAAGCATCCCCAGTAAGAGATGTTCGGTTCCAATGTAATCGTGTCCGAGTCTTAAAGCTTCATTTCTGCTGAGGGAAATGATCTTCTTGACCTTGGGAGAGAACTTTCTGTTCATGTGTGACTTGTAGAATATATTAAATTATTGTCCAATATAAGAACATTCCATAAATGTACTATATCTATCACAACCCATCTATCCAAAATGATTCCAACAGGTAAAAAAGCCCTTCCAGCCTGCCAAAACCTGGTTTTTTGGGTGGTGTGGTGACGATTTGTCACGTTATACTGACGTTCTATTAATTTGATGGAAACCTTTAAAAGCATCATACACCCTGTTCTGCCCCTCATCTGTTTCGACTCCGCTAAGTAGATCACCTAAAGGGTGAATAAAAGGTATGCAAGGGTTTTTAAAGATTTCCTTATGCCTTAACAAACAAACATCCGTTTTGGTTACATAAGCACAAGTCGGGTACATTGTCATCAGGAAAAATGGGAGAGGGTCGGTGGCAAACCGGAGGTAGGTGGAAATTATTGAAAATAGGGTACTTTTGCGGCAAGGCTGCACCCAAGGACAGCTCAAAGACTGTTGCCAACCCATTCAAGATGAAGTTTACATTAGATAAACAGGACAAATACGCTCTTCTATCGCTGGAAGAGGAAAACCTGAATTCTCTCATTGCTCCCGACCTGAAATCGGAATTTGTATTTCTTCGCAATGAAGGTGTGCGTAATCTGATTTTTGACCTGACCCATGTCAAGTATGTGGACTCTTCGGGGCTCAGTGCCATATTGACGGCCAACCGGTTGTGGAAGGATTACGGGAGCTATGTCATTACCGGCATTGCTCATCCCAGTGTTGAAAAGTTGATTAAAATCTCAAGGTTGGATACCATTCTGGCCATTATCCCTACCGTGACAGAAGCGATTGATTATGTGTTTATGGAAGAGGCAGAGCGGCAGATGATGGAAGATGCCGAAGCCCCTTCAGAAGAGGAATAGAGGCACGGAGGATCGCCTTAGCTTACGGCGCATTTTCATATGGAAGAATTTACACTGACGATCATCGGATCCGGTTCGGCTCTTCCGATGCACGGTCGTCACCCTTCCTCGCAGGTTCTCCAATATGGCGAATTCTTTTTTATGATTGATTGTGGGGAGGGTACCCAGGAGCGTCTTCGGTCAGCAGGCATTAAGCCGTTTAAGATTCGAACTATTTTGATCAGTCATCTCCATGGAGATCACCTGTTTGGCTTACCGGGTTTGTTAGGCTCCTATGCCCATCTCAAACGCAGTGATCCATTGACGATCTATGGTCCACCGGGTATCCGTGGATTCCTGGACGCGGTGATGGCGTATACAGAAATGGTGATTACATTTCCGTTGCAAGTGATAGAACTTCATCCTGAGGGTTTGCAGCGTCTCGAGGTAGTGGAAGACGTTGAGATCCTCACCTTTCCGTTATATCACCGGATCGCCTGCGTTGGGTATTTATTCAGGGAAATACATTCCGAACCCAGGATGCGCAAAGAATTGGTAGAGGGATATAAGCTTACCCCCGAGCATATACGGAATATCAGGAATGGCAAAGATTTGATTTTTTCATCTAAACAGATACCTGCCTCCACGTTTTTCTACCCACCTGGTCCACGTGTGAGTTATGCTTATTGTTCAGATACCAGATATGATGATAGATTATTGTCCTCTATCAAAGGGGTATCAGTTTTATATTATGAGGCCACGTTTCTCGATGATTTGGCGGAGATGGCTGAAAAGACCGGGCATAGTACGGCTGCTGAGGCAGGAAAGATGGCGGCATGGGCTGAAGTATGTTGTTTGCTGACCGGACACTATTCTTCACGGTATAAGGAGGTGTCGGTATTGGTAGATCAAGCACGTCAGTATTTCAGTCATGTGCTCGAGGCTGTGGAAGGTAAAAAGTACAATTTGCGGGCACTTGCTGAAATATCCGGAAGGGCAGAAGACATAAAAACACTTTTAAAATGATTTCCCGGCCTTAGTGTCTATATGAAAAAGTCATATATTTGCGCTCCCGTTTAAGCGATGGGTCAATCTGACAGCGTAGCTCAGCCGGTAGAGCAACGGTCTTTTAAGCCGTGGGTCCTGGGTTCGAATCCCAGCGCTGTCACTCCAGGCACTCCTGTATATCGGGAGTGCTTTTTTGTTTTACGGTAGCAACCTTTTCCTTGCGGGGATGTTAGGCTCCGTATATTCAACTTTCAAAATCATACCATTATGAAAAAACTGCTATTCTTTGGTCTTCTGACTTTTGGCATGACCACATTCATGCAAGCGCAATTACAAACCCCGGCACCGAGTCCAACCGGTAAAATTGAACAGAAAATAGGCCTGACCGATGTCAGTGTCGAGTATTCCAGGCCGTCTAAGAAAGGACGTGTCGTCTTTGGCGACGTGGTACCTTATGACGAAGTATGGCGTACCGGAGCCAATGCGGCTACCAAGATCACGTTTGGTGATGATGTCATGTTTGGTGGAGCAGAAGTAAAAAAGGGCAGCTATGCGCTCCTGACCAAACCAGGTAAAAAATCCTGGTCGTTTATGCTCTATCCTTACACCAATGGCAACTGGGGTGGTTATCTGGAATCCGGCGTTGAGCCTGTTACCGTGATGGCTGAATCATCTGCATTATCCGGCGATGACGACATTGAAACCTTCATGATCGGATTCGACAATTTGAACAATCATGGTGGGGACCTCTTTTTGGCATGGGAAAAGACCTATGTGGCTGTTCCGATCAAGGTCAACACCGACAAGACGGTTGAAGCCAGCATCGCTAAAGTGATGGGTGGCCCGACTGCCGGTGATTACTATGCAGCCGCCAATTATTACTATGCTGAAAAGAAGGATCTTAATAAAGCCCTGGAATGGATCAATACCTCGATTGAAAAGGGCAATGAGAAATATTGGGTACTCCGGACTAAATCCTTGATTCAGGCAGATCTTGGGGATAAGAAGGGTGCTATTGAAACCGCTACCAAGTCCCTGGAAATGGCCAAGGCAGATGAAGACAGCGCTTACATTCGAATGAATGAAGCCTCCATCGCCGAATGGAAGAAAAAATAATTTATTTTTCTCACCAAAAGAAAAGCCACGATGATCATCATCGTGGCTTTTTTTTTCTGAAGGCGTTAGTCCTTTATGCTCTTTTCCAATATGCGGATTAGCATACTCATCAGAAGACCCGGTATCATGACCAGAACACATCCAAGTACATTATACCAGAGAAAGCCAAGGTCTGTCGTCAGGTAACACAGCAGTACAATCCCTTCCGCCAGAATAGCCGAGAGAAATACAGCGTGTCTGTGCATCTTCGGGAGCAGGAAAGCTGACAGGAATATGCCCAGGATGGTTCCGTAAAACAGCGAACCCACGATATTGACAAACTGGATAAGGTTTTCAAACAAGCTGCCCACATTGGCTAATAGAATAGCCACGATGCCCCAGCCGATGGTGAACCATCTTGCCATTTTTACATAATGGGCATCTGATGCATCATGCCGAATCAAACGTTTATAGAAATCGACGGAAGTCGTCGAACCCAATGCGTTGAGTTCTGAAGCCGTACTGGACATGCCTGCCGCAAGGATAGCGGTAATCAGGAGGCCTATGATACCATGCGGGAGATAATCCAGGATAAATCGGATAAAAACATAATCCTTGTCATTGACTTCGGCTTCGGGGAGGTTGGCCTGGATGATCGTCTTTGCTTCCGATCGTAAGGATCTTTCCTTCGACATGCTTTTTGATAGCAAGTCTTTATCCGGGAGATTGGTTTTGTTGTCGAGGTATGGCTGATAAATAAGCTTTCTGTTTTCTTGTTCCTGATTCCATTCGTGTTGTAGCTGAGTATATTCGGTGCCACCCGGTGAGGCTAACACCTCTTTTTCTATATGGCTGTTGAAGAAAACCGGAGAGGGTTGAAACTGATAAAATACAAAGACCATGACCCCGGTCAGCAGGATAAAAAACTGCATCGGGATCTTGAATATCGCATTGAAAAGGAGGCCTAGCCTGCTCTCGCGGATATTTTGGCCGGAGATGTATCGTTGAGCCTGTGACTGATCCGTTCCGAAATAGGCGAGTGCGAGAAAGGTGCCTCCTGTGATTCCTGACCAAAAGGTGTATCGGTTGTCCCAGTCGATATTGAAATCCACCAATTTAAGTTTGTCATGCATCCCTGCCACATGCAGTGCATCCCACAATCCAAGTTGACGGGGTAGTCCGTGGAGTGTGATAAAAAAGGCTACAAACAAGCCTCCGATCATGACGGCCATCTGCAATTGGTGAGAGGCACTGACGGCTTTGGTGCCGCCGATCGCGGTGTACAAGGTGACCGCTGCGCCAATGAGCAGGATGGTCAGGCTGAGATTCCATCCCAGGATACTCGAGAAGATAATCGCGGGGGCAAAGATGGTAATGGCAGCACCAAGACCTCTTTGAATCAGAAATAGAAAAGCCGCGAAGAGGCGTGTTTTCAGGTCGAATCGTTTTTCCAAAAACTCATAGACCGTAAACACCCTCATGTTGACGTATCTCGGAATAAAAAATATACAGATGATCACCATGGCTATGGGCAGTCCGAAATAAAACTGGACAAACCGCATCCCGTCGTCATAAGCCTGGCCGGGGGTGGACAGGAAGGTAATGGCACTCGCTTGCGTAGCCATGACAGACAGACCAATGGTCCACCATTTGGCCGCATGATCTCCCATCAGATAGGCATCTATGCTCTGATGTTTACGGGTCTTCCAAATACCGTAGACAATGATAAATGCGGTGGCGCAAATCAATACAATCCAGTCCAGGATACTCATCGTCAATCGATATTGAAATACATCCGCATCACGTAAAATAAGATGATCAGTACTGCATTGAACAGCAGAATAAACATGTATATTTTATACCATGGGGTCGAAGACGGTTCAGGCGCAGGGCTCATGAGTGCGGTAGATCTTTATGAATGGATATCCGGGTTTCTGAAGAGAGCGTTATGATTTTCCATTTTTATAGCCCAACGAAATGAGATTACTTAGTAAGCGGTATGGACCAGGGTTGCCGGCGGGAAGATGTCTGAACCAGGAGAGACCGCTATACACATAATATCCTTTTCCGTAGGGCGCCACCAGTAAAGCACCTTTGGTTGGAGCTTCACCGGTATCATTCATTTCCAGGAGCGGAAGGAAATGTTCGTCCCATTTATTTGGGAAATAAAGGCCTCGTTCCTGTACCCAGCCTTTAAAATCTTCCTGGTTAATTTTGTTGGGAAAAAGCATGGCCGGATGATTAGGATCGAGGATGGTCACCGGGGCATTTTCTTCTGTGACGCGGTCGCGGGACAAGCTAAGCGGGAAGGGTGCTACCTCTTCCGTGACCAGCCCGCGACTGACATTATATTGAGTGATGAGGCTGCCACCTTCTGAAACCCAATCAAACAGTATATGATTTTTGTAAGTAAGGGCATCCACCGTATTATACGCTCTCACGCCCAATATCACCACCTGGTATCCCGCAAGTACATCTGGTGTCAACTGATCTGCTTCCATGATGTCAACCTGGTATCCGATTTGTCTCAATGAAGCAGGGACTTCATCGCCCGCTCCGGGGATATAGGCGATTTTCCTTGGCGTTATTTTGATTTCCATACTCTGCAGATGAACCGTTGCATCACGAACAACGGAGAGGTATGGAATATGATCATAATCCAGCGTGGTGATTTTGTGGTGATAGTCTGTGCCGTTGATCGTGATGACCGGAAGGAGGTCTGCGGTGGAGGTCTGATCGGGCGGTGTAATAGTACATTCGATCGTTTTTGATTCACCTGCTCTTGTAAATGTCCATGCTATATTTTCTGGGGTGACTTTCCATCCGTCTTTGGAGGTCTTCAAGTGCAGTTGTCCTTCAATGCTGTCTTGAACAGCAGTGAGACTTAGCGTCACAGTTCTTTTTATGCCCTGCTCAAAAACCAGAACTTCATTGTCTGCCACAACGGTTACTGGTGGGACAGTGGAGATCGGACGGGTGATTTCCCCTTCGGCAGGGTCAACGGTTTTATAGATTACAGGTGTCGTTAGCGTAAGTGGGGTGCCCAAAACTGACAGATTGATTTTTGCGGTCAGTTCAGGAGGATTTGCAGGCAGGCCTCGCATCTTTTGGTCCTCTACCACATACATTCCTTCGGTGGGATGTTGATCCAGCCAATAGGGAATGCTGAGATGGTGGGGTGACATGATGGTGAGTTCTCGCTGGAAACCCTGATTGTATGCAAGAGGCATTGAAAAGGTGATGATGGAGTCTCCTGTGGAGGGTTGCATGGAGAGGAGTTGTACATCAACATCAGATCGGTTGATAACTTCTAAAAAGACATTCAGGGGGGCGTCCGGTTCGGTTTTATAGATGTTGCAGCGAACTTCGGCGAACAGACCCAGGCAAGACCAGATGAGGTTTTCGCATTCGGTGAGTTTTATTTTTTTCCAATTGGATTCCGGGAGTGCTGAAATCGATTTATAGATATCAAGGAGTGCGGGTACACTCCTGGAGGGCGATTTAAAGTCGTAGTTGTTTTGAAGTTCACGAACCTTTTGCGCGATGAGGGCGCCGCCTTCCAGTCGATTCCAGGTGATATCTATGCCGTCAAACAGTGTTGAGGGTATGGTTCCATTTGCGTCTTTGATGAGTTCGATGTAGTCCAGGCTTTCTCCGCGGGTTTCAGCAGAACCAAAGCCCTGGCTCTTGTGCATGCTTCTGCTTCGGCCGGCAATTTCGCTATTGGATTCGCCGGTGATGGGGTCAAAGGAACCGATGTCAATACCGAGCATTCTTGATTTATCCACCTTGGCAAAAGCTTCCTGGGAGCCATAAAACCACCAGCTTGTATTCCAGAAAATACGACGGGGCTGCCATGGCTGAGTTAAGGATAGTTGTTCGGGGTAGGATGTTGTTTTACCTGCCAGGTCAAACGCTTCGACTGAGAGGATGGCTGATGCTGTGTGGTGGCCGTGATTTGGGCGAGAGGTGTCTGTGTTGAATCTGTTGATGATGACATCAGGTTGGGTGTTGCGGATGGCCCAAACCACATCGCTGAGTACGTCCTCTCTGTTCCATATTTGAAACGTTTCGGCGGGGGTTTTGGAATAACCGAAGTCATTTGCACGAGTGAAGCGTTGGTCACCACCGTCGATGGATCTTGCGCCCAGGAGCTCATAGGTTCGTATGAGACCCAGCATCTCACGGATTTCAGGACCGATGAGGTTTTGTCCACCATCCCCACGGGTCATCGAAAGGTAGGTGGTGTGTACCGAGAGATGATTGGACAAGTAGCTGATCAACCGGGTATTTTCATCATCGGGATGAGCGGCTACATAGAGGACATTGGCCAGAACGCCGAGTTTTTCCATGTCCCGATAGATGTCCTGAGCTCCTTTCTGGGCATACAGATTTGAACAATGGGTGGTGAATCCAAGAAGTAAAGTGATCAGGGTGGTGTAAAATGATTTCATACGTGTCGTGACAATTTCGGTTAAAGCTACATATAACAAACCGGGTGAATGCTTTAGCGGTTGTCTTCCAGCTGTCAACACCAGGGAAATAAAATTTTGTAGAAAGGTTATAATAAGATATAAAAAATCCTCACCTTAGCCCAAGTTAACGAATTGATCACCCGGATTGTTTATGTTGATTTTGCTTGTCACCCTTACTGTGTTTATTACCAGCGGATTGATCTTCCTGGTCAAGCTCGGCACCAGTCGGAAATAAACTGACCTTGACCCGGCGACCTGATATGCAGGTCAATGGTGCAGCGGGATCTTTCTGAAAGTTCCTGACGCTAACCTGCGCCATTGTTTCAGACTAATTCTTCCCTTCTTCCTTTACCTTTGCCTTTCCTTTTTTGTTTATCTATCCATGCAGAAGCAGGTTCATTCAAGTATTCCTACCTCCGGCGGTCTTTGGTATATCGATGCATATGCTGATAGCGATCATGAGGTCATGCCTCATCTGGCTATATATCCTCCCGGGCTGGATCCGGAGGAGCCTGTGATCGTGCGGGTGCATTCAGAGTGTTTTACTGGTGATGTCCTGGGATCCCAACGATGTGATTGCGGGTCACAGTTGCACAAGAGCCTAGAAATCATTACCCGGGAGAAGGGGGTTTTGATTTATCTGAGGCAAGAAGGGCGTGGAATTGGCCTCATCAATAAATTGAAAGCGTATAACCTGCAGGATGAGGGCTTTAATACGATTGATGCCAATCATCAACTGGGTTTTGAGACGGATGAGCGTGAGTATCATATAGCGACGCTAATTCTTCGAGACCTTGGCATTCGCCGTATTCGATTGTTGACCAATAATCCCGAGAAAGTGAATTCGCTGGTCCGCGAAGGCATTGAGATTGTGGATCGTGTACCGTTATTGGTGGTTCCCAATGAGGACAATGAGGAGTATCTGAGGGTGAAGCGTGATTTGATGGGGCACTTTTTAGAGTAGTGAGGGGTGAGGGGTGAGTGGTGAGGGGTGAGTGGTCAATGGTGAGTAGGCATTGTAAGGTGGAAAACTTTACTGAGCCTCAATAAGGAATGTTTCGACTCCGCTCGGCACGAGTAGTCAAGAGGGAAGTTGAAGTAAGAAGAAATAGTTTTTAAGCGATGGATATGGCAGCATCATTGCCCCGTAGGGGCTAAAGGTTGGTAGCTGTCGGGAGGGTATGTTTTTGAGTCATATAAGCAGAAACCATGGAGGATGAAAGATTGATAGCGTTTGGGCGGTTGCTCAGGATTATGGATGAATTGCGGGAGCAATGTCCGTGGGATCGCAAGCAGGATATTCATTCCTTGCGGAATCTGACGATTGAGGAGACCTATGAGTTGGCGGACGCCATTTTAAAGGAGGATTGGCCGGGGATTGGGGAAGAGTTGGGGGATTTATTGCTTCATATTGTTTTCTATGCGCGAATTGGGCGTGAGCAGGGTCGGTTTGATATCGGATCGGTGATCACGGACATCTGTGAGAAACTGATTAGGCGGCATCCGCATATCTATGGGGAGACCAAGGTCAGCGGGGAGGAGGATGTCAAACGCAACTGGGAGTCTATCAAGATGCGTGAGGGTAAGAAATCGGTGCTATCGGGGGTGCCGGATTCCTTGCCGGCGATGATCAAGGCCTATCGGATGCAGGATAAGACCAGGCAGGTGGGATTTGAGTGGGAGGATGAGTCACAGGTTTGGGCCAAAGTCGAAGAAGAATTGGAGGAATTCAGGGAGGAGGTTCGGAAAGGGACGGACAAGGCGGCTTTGGAAGATGAGTTTGGGGATATCTTGTTTTCCCTGATCAATTTTGCCCGTTATAAAGGTATAGATCCGGAGACCGCATTGGAGCGGGTCAATCTTAAGTTTAAGCGACGATTTGAGTATATCGAATCCAGGGCGCCAAGGCCTTTGCAGGAGATGACCCTTGGGGAGATGGATGCCCTTTGGAATGAGGCCAAGGGCTTGGAATAAGACGAGAACCTCCAGGATAAATTTTCTTTGCTCGTTCGGCCCCTGTCCTAACTTCGGCTCCGCTCAGCACATCGTTTGAAGGGCGAATTATTGATTGGAAGAGGGTTAAAAAGGTGTATAAATTACCAGGATAAAAGCTTCTTTGCTCGTTCGGCCCCTGTCCTACTTCGGCTCCGCTCAGCACATCGCCTAAAGGGCGAATTAATGATGGGAAGGAGTTTAAAAAGGTGTTCTTGAATAAATAGTCAGGCAGTTGGATTCCGGATAAATCCGTATCTTTGCGCCTCGAAAAATTGTAAAGCTATTATTTCGTCATTATTAAAGCGTCAAATGACATGCCTATTTATCTAACTGCACAGAAGAAAAACGAACTCTTCACCCAATTTGGGGGCTCGGCATCCAACACCGGGTCAACCGAATCGCAGGTAGCCTTGATGACATTGAGAATCAATGAGTTGTCTAAGCACCTGCAATCCAATTCCAAGGATAATTCCTGTAAGCGGGCTCTCCTGACCATGGTTGGACAGCGCAAGCGATTGCTGCACTACCTCATGAAAAAGGATATCAAGGGATACCGCGAAATCATCGAAAAGTTGGGTATCCGTAAGTAATTCTTCCGGCGGTGTGCAGCTGATGGTGCATATGTAGTTGCCCGGAGAATTAGATACTCTCAATTTCAAGGTTGTTTTTTGCCTTAGATCCTGGTGTATTCCGGCCGATGGCCCGTACCTGAATGTCTGCGTCACTGCTCCTGACATTTAAGGCTAACGTATTATATACCACATCACAACAAATTAAAAATAAATTATATGGGTGTTCAAAATCCAATTACCCAGACCTTCCGGTTGCCTGATGGCAGGGAGGTGATCCTGGAGACCGGAAAGCTGGCTGCTCAGGCCCATGGTTCTGCTATGGTGCGCCTGGGTGACACCATGTTGCTGGCTACTGTTGTTTCCAATAAGGAGGCCAAGGAAGGCCAGCCGTTTTTCCCATTATCTGTTGACTACCAGGAGAAATTTGCTTCGGTTGGACGTATTCCGGGAAACTTTTTCCGGAGGGAATCCAAACTGTCTGATTATGAAGTTTTGATTTCCCGCCTTGTGGACCGTGCGGTTCGTCCCTTGTTTCCCGATGGTTACATGAATGAAACACAGATCGTCATCAACCTGATCTCCGCTGATAAAGACATCATGCCGGATGCCCTGGCAGCCCTTGCGGCTTCTACGGCATTGTCGGTATCTAATATTCCCTGGGCCGGTCCAATATCTGAAGTTCGGGTAGCCCGCATCAATGGAGCATTTGTGGTCAACCCTGGCCGTGAAGCACTATTGGAAGCCGATATTGACCTCATCATTGCTGCCACCCTGGCGGACATCATGATGGTGGAAGGTGAAGCTAATGAGTGTTCAGAGCACGACTTGATTGAAGCTATCCGTATCGGTCATGAAGCCATCAAAGTACAATGTCAGGCTCAGCTTGATCTCGCCAAGAAAGTCGGAGAGAAAGCTACGGTCAAGCGTGTGCTTCCTGAAGCTCCGTCTGATGATGAATTGAAAAAGGTTGTTGACCAATTTAGCCGTCAGCGTATCCTGGATATTGCCAAAGGGGCTCTTGATAAATCAGTTCGTAAAGAGCAGTTTGACCTCATCAAGAAAGAGCTCGTCGTCAAGTTGACGGAAGAGAAAGGAGAGGAGTACCTCACTGAAAAGGCTCCTTTGCTCGATATGTATTATGAGAAGCTGAAAAAGGAGGTCATCCGCAATTTTGTCATTGATACCGGTATGCGGATTGATGGTCGCAAGACCAATGAGGTAAGGCCGATCTGGATAGAAGTAGATTATCTGCCTTCGACTCACGGTTCCGCCGTATTTACACGTGGAGAGACACAGTCTCTGACCAGCTTGACGCTCGGTACCAAGAATGATGAGCAGCTCATGGACAATGCGCTGGATTATCGTTACGAGAAATTCATCCTGCATTACAACTTCCCTCCATTTTCAACAGGTGAGGTGAAGCCTATGCGTGGGCCGGGCCGTCGTGAGGTTGGACATGCCAACCTTGCGGGTCGTTCATTGCGTAAAGTATTACCGGCGGATCAGCCTTATACTTTGCGTATTGTATCTGATATCCTCGAATCCAATGGATCCTCTTCCATGGCTACGGTTTGTGCCGGTGCCCTGGCGCTGATGGATGGTGGTATCCAGATCAAAGCCCCTGTTTCGGGTATTGCCATGGGATTGATCAGTGAAGGTGGCCGTGCCGCGGTGCTTTCTGACATCCTTGGAGATGAAGATGCATTGGGCGATATGGATTTCAAGATTACCGGTACACGTGCCGGTATCGTAGGCTGCCAGATGGACATCAAGGTGGATGGTCTGAGCTACGAGTTGCTGGAAAAGGCGTTGTTACAGGCCCGTGAGGGAAGGTTGCATATCCTCTCCAAGATGGAAGAGGTGATTGCTGTGCCTAATGAGGATCTCAAGCCACACGCACCACGTATCCTCGAGATCATTATCGAGAAGAGCCAGATTGGTGCTGTGATCGGCCCGGGTGGTAAAGTCATCCAGGAAATCCAGGCCTCCACCGGAACGGTGATCAACATTGAGGAAGTAGGGGACAAAGGAATTGTCAATATTGCCAGTGCCAATAAAGATTCTCTTGAAGCTGCCCGTCAGCGCATTATAGGGATTACGTACGTACCAAAGGTTGGTGATGTATTTGATGCCGTTGTCCGGACGATCATGCCTTATGGCGTGTTTGTAGATTTCATGGGCAAGAGTGGTTTGCTGCACGTGTCTGAAATCTCCTATTCACGGATTGACAATGTTGAGGATGTGTTTAAGGAAGGAGATCTGGTCAAAGTACAGCTGGTCGAAATCGAAGAGCGTACCGGTAAGATGAGGATGTCCCGTAAGTCCTTGCTGCCAAAACCTGAGCGTAAGAAGAATGAGGCCGGAGAATATGAGGATGGTTATGGTGAGGAAGGGCCTCCGGAGCCTGAGCGTCGTGAGCGTTCTTCGTTTGGAGACCGGGATCGTCGTGGAGGCGGTGGAGATCGTCGTGGCGGCGGTGACCGTCGCGGGGGTGGAGGAGATCGTCGTGGTGGGGGTGATCGTCGTGGAGGCGGTGACCGTGGTCCACGCCGGGATTAACAGATTCAGATTTTTATTAGAAATAGAAAAGAAAAAGGCCTTCCTGACGGAGGGCCTTTTTCTTTTGCCAAGCTCTTTAGATACCTCAGCATGGTGGAAAGGGTAGTGAGTCTATTGAGAAATTTTAACGTCAAATGAATACACCGAATCCGGAAGGTTGCCGACTGAATCCCTGATTTCAGGGTAGACTTTTTGGAGCATCACGGTAAAAGGCGTATTGTAGAGCGTGTCACTCCAGTTGCTCACGGCATCAAACGTATCCACAGCAATGACGTCTCCTCCATAGAGGATGGTAGCTGCCATGACATAGCGACCGGCCCAAACGCATTCGATTTCGGGTACATTGCAACGGCTGTCTTCGATCAGCGGACCAAAGGTGATCTGGTAGGCGGGCTTTTCATGGCACCAGGTTTCGCCGATTTTGGCCCTGAAGGTATGGTCGAAATTGAAGGTCTGGCAATCACCAGGCAGTTCAGATTTTGATTCACACCCCATTTCAGCCATGCTTAAGCTGAGGATAACCGTAAACCACAAGTAATTTTTCATGTCATTTTGAGTTTATTAACCAAAAGACGACTAAATCGAACGTTTAGTTGGTAACAATTGGCCTGTTTCAGGACACTATGTACACGAAAGGGTGTTATGTAGTTGGTGATGTGGCCTGTAAAAGCAGATAAATTTAATTAGGATCATTCAATCATGAACTTTTTGGCACCCTGTG
Organism: Saprospiraceae bacterium; assembly: GCA_044227555.1. Lineage (GTDB taxonomy): Bacteria > Bacteroidota > Bacteroidia > Chitinophagales > Saprospiraceae > Opimibacter. The sequence goes on from JBGAWQ010000014.1 coordinate 50,183, forward strand.
TTGTACCTTTTGTGTCTGAAATGGATTAAATCCCGGCAACCGCTATGCGTCAATTAAAAATTGCTAACCGTATCACCGCCCGTGAGAGCCTCGCATTGGAGAAATACCTGCAGGATATCGGGAAGATTGAGATGCTCACTCCGGAGGAGGAGTCAAGGCTGGCTGCCCTGTCCCGGAATGGAGACCAGGCTGCGTTGGAACGGTTGACGGAAGCCAACCTCCGTTTTGTGGTATCCGTAGCTAAGCAATATCAAAACCAGGGATTATCTCTGGGGGATCTCATCAATGAAGGTAATGTAGGCCTGATGAAGGCTGCTCGGCGATTTGACGAGACCAAGGGGTTTAAGTTTATCTCCTATGCCGTATGGTGGATTCGCCAGAGTATACTCCAGGCAATCATTGAATACTCCAGGATCGTCCGGATGCCGCACAACAAGTCCACCTCTTATAATCGGCTCAACGAGGCGTATGTTTCTTTTGTCCAGGAATTTGAAAGGGATCCGACGCACGAGGAACTGGCTGATCTGCTCAATGTTCCGATCCGGGATGTGATCAACAATATGCCGGGAAACAACAGGCATATTTCGTTTGACGCGCCGGTCTCCAGTGAGGAAGACAGTTTTACGCTGTTGGACATGATTGAGACAGATGAAGAGATGCAGCCTGACCTGAAGCTCATGGAGGAATCCATGCGGCTCGATATCATGTACAGTCTCAATTCACTGGCGCCGCGGGAAGCTGAGGTGTTGGCCTTTTATTTCGGACTCAAGGGGGACAAGCCCTTGACCCTGGATGAAATCGGCGAGCAACTGGATCTCACGCGCGAACGGGTTCGACAGATCAAGGAGCGGGCGATTCGCCGGTTGCGGAAGTCTATGAAGCGCAACAATTCCATGCGATCTTATATGTAATCTTCTCTTTGGGATTAATCCTTTTTCATTCATTTGCGTTTATTAACCATTTCCAACGGTCTTCGGGAGGCGTAAGCCATTTCTGTTTACTAATTTGAACCCGCAAATGATAGAGGATATACTCAGGGCTGTATTAGGGATGCCTCCGGGCACGTCCCGGATCAACAAGGATCTGGAGATCATGCGGCAGCTCACCAAGCCGTTGGCAGACCAGCTCATCCCCTGGGAGAAGGAGAAGGAGCTGGAGATTATGGCCCTTAAAATGGAATCAAAATTCCATAAACGGGGTATGGACCGTATCTCGGTGGGAACATTACAGTCCATCTATTTCGAGCCTATGGTCACCTTTGCTTATATGGATTATGTCAAGGGCGCACGTGAGGCTCTGCTGTATTGCAGAACCCGGAGCCTGGAATTGGTATACCGGATTAAGAGGAAGGATATTGATGTTTACCTCAATGGGACCCAGGTGGCTATCATTGATCAACAGAATGTCATGCACGGTCTCCGTTCAAGGAGTATTATAGGGCAGGTCAAGCCGTATTCTCCTGATTTGCTTTCCATCATCATCTGGGACCGGGAGGTCGGGCATATGTTTGATCCGCTGCGTCCGCATAGTGATGTCCAGCGTGCATTTTTTCTGATGACCCCGTTAGCGGAAGAAGAAGAGCGCATCTTTTTTGCTTTTGGATTTTATGAGTTGATCACCAGGTTGCTGACCGTCAAAAAACGTAAATAACCAATTCTGGTTCGTACATTTACCCATTCGATAGTCTTACGATATGAATGTATTTGATTCCATACGCGTCGTTGTCTACAGGTTCCATGAAAAGGGACTGGAAATCTTTCTGGTCAATAGTGGCCTGGAAGAGGAAAACTGGCGTATCCCTTTTTCAGATATTGCCAAGTACCCCGTCAATGAGTTGACGATCGGGGATCATTTTATCTCGCTGGAGGGCGATGTCAATCCGGATGGTTCAACCAGCATCATCTGTGCTATCGAAGGCGACTGGCACGACATTCCATCTATCCGCAAGTTGATCAAGGAAGATATACGGTTGGTTTCAACCAAAATCGATAAGTACATCATGCCTGAACTGGAGAAAGGCACCTACTTTGCCATCAAGGAAGCTTTCAAGAAAGTCATGCCTAATGAATACAAGGCACTGCATGAATTGAAGGACATCCTTCTGCACCGAAACATGCTTAAAAACATATAAAAAAAGGGTGGCCATCAGCCACCCTTTTTTTATTACTTGTTGGGCTGCGGAGTGATCCGCAGATAAGGCTTGATATGTTTCGCGCCTTTCGGAAACTTAGCCGGGATATCTGTGTCCGGTACAGAAGGCAGGATGACGACATCTTCTCCATCCACCCAGTTGGCCGGTGTAGCCACGCTGTGATAGGCGGTGAGTTGTAAGGAGTCAATCACGCGAAGGATCTCTGTAAAGTTTCTTCCGGTGCTGGCCGGATACGTCAGGGTCAGTTTAACCTTCTTGTCTGGGCCGATGATGAATACGCTGCGAACCGTTGTTTTTTCGGTAGCATTCGGATGGATCATATCATACAGCACAGCCACTTTTTTGTCTTCGTCCGCGATGATCGGGAAGTCAACCGTGGTGTGCTGGGTTTCGTTGATGTCCTTGATCCATCGGCCGTGGGATTCCGCACCATCCACACTGAGGGCGAGAACCTTGACGTTGCGTTTGGCAAATTCATTTTTCAGTTTTGCGGTCATTCCAAGTTCCGTCGTGCAGACAGGAGTGAAATCCGCGGGATGGGAAAAGAGCAAGCCCCAGGCGTCGCCGAGGTACTGATAGAAATCAATAGGGCCTTCGCTGGTATCAGCTTGAAAATTGGGGGCGATATCGCCGAGTCGGATTGACATAATGGTTAAGTTTATGGATTAGAGTTAGTCGAGAGTCGTGAGTCGAGAGTCGTGAGTCGAGAGTCGTGAGTCGTGAGTCGTGAGTCGTGAGTCGTGAGTGGGTTATGGTGCAGCAAAATACGGTTTACTTGGTTGAAGGCTATTGAAACTTTTAGTCTTAATAAACTTAATAAGCCTTATAAGCCGTTTCAGTATTTGGGTATGCTTGGGTCGATTTCTTTGGCCCAGGCGATGATACCGCCTTCGAGGTTGTACAGATCGGTCAATCCTGCTTCCGTGCGGAGGCGTTGGATGACATCTCTTGATCTGATGCCGGATTTACACAGAAAGACAACGTCTTTGTTTCGTGATATGCGGTCGACCTGTTGCATGATCTCTCCTTTGGGGATCAGGGTGCCTCCGATATTGGCGATGGCATATTCATGAGGTTCGCGGACATCGATGAGTTGGAAGTCTTTTCCGTTTCGGATCCATTCGTGCAGGGTGGAAACGCTGATCTGATCTTCATGATTTGATGCATGTTTTGCAGGCAGGCCGCAGAAAAATTCGTAATCAATGAGTGATGTTTGTGTAGGATGTGTTCCGGTCAATGGATTGTCAGGATCCTTGCTGAGTTTGAAGATTCTGGTTGAAAAGGAAGCGGCGTCAAACTGAAACAGCCGGCCTGCGAGAGGGTCTCCTACTCCGGAAATGACTTTAATCACTTCATTGGCCTGGAGACTGCCCAGGATGCCCGGGAGGACACCGATCACTCCGCCTTCGGCGCAACTTGGCACCAGACCCGGCGGAGGGGGTGTGGGAAACAAGTCCCGGTAATTGGGTCCGCGGGAGCCATCGGGATATTGGTAATTGAAAACGCTGGCTTGTCCTTCGAAGCGGAAGATAGAGGCGAATACGTTGACTTTGCCGGCCAGAACACAGGCATCGTTGACGAGGTAGCGCGTTTGAAAATTATCAGTACCATCGGCAACGACATCAAAGCGTGAAATGATATCCAGGGCGTTGGAGCTATCTAATTTGACCGGAAAGACTTCGAAGTTGACATGGGGGTTGAGGGCTTGAAGTCTTTCACGGGCGGCATCCACTTTAGGTCTCCCCACATCCCTGGTGGTAAACAGGACCTGGCGTTGGAGGTTGCTGGTGTCCACCACGTCAAAGTCAACGATGCCGATCGTTCCGACTCCTGCGGCCGTCAGATAGAGTAATACCGGGGCACCCAGGCCACCGGTGCCGATCACCAGTACACGGGCTTGTTTAAGTTTTTTCTGTCCTTCCAGATTGAATTCCGGCAGGATCAGGTGTCGGCTGTAGCGTTCGAGTTCTTCCTTACTCAGGATGACTTCTTCCAATGAGTTTTGCATTTGACCTATGAATTTACAGTGAACCGCCGGCAATAGCGGGAATTATGCTCAGTTCGTCCCCGGCATGGAGTGGTGTGGCCAATCCTTCTTTTTCACGGATATCGTTTTCGCCGAGATAGATCCGAACGTGTTTTCGGAGCAGCTCTGTCTCGTCATAGATGTACGGAACCAGCCCGGGATGGATAGTGGTCAGTGATCTGACGGCACCAGCTACATCAGCAGCCTGGACCTGAACTTTGGATTGTTCGCCGGCAAAGCGACGGAGTGGGGTCGGAATGAAAATGGTAATCATAGCGTATTGTTTTTATTAGGTTAATTTATGAAGAGCTTATTGTGTCCAATCATCAATAGCCCATTATGCCTCTTTAGCCTCTTTTGCCCCTTTCCCCTAAAGGGGGAATAGGTGATTTGCCAAGGTTATTTATGGTGCTTTTCATGTAGTGACTCATTATTCTGTTCTTTGCGTTCCATTAGTACTTAACCATCGAATTAGTTGCTTATTCTTGAATCTTTAGTTACTGTAAATATCTCTTCGGCCAATTTTCCATCCAGGAGTCGGAAACTTCGCGTTACTGTCATATGACCGCCCTGGATCGAATGGATGAAATAGGAAAAGAAAGGTTGCGCGTATTCGAGGTCATGGACCGAGGGAATGGCGGGATGGTCCGGATGCGAGTGATAGATGCCGAGGAGTTGTTTGTCGGATTGCAGGGCCAATTTTTCCGCACGCATGTAGTCCAGGGGATCGATGACAAATCGTCTCCGCAAATTTTCGGTCGAGCGGTTTTCTACTTCATAATGAGAAGTGATATGGCGATGGCCGATCGCTTGGGTGCCCAGCAGAAATCCGCAGGCTTCATGCGGGTAAGCGGATTCGAGATGTTTTTGGATCTGACGAAGGGTCTGATGATGAATGGAGGTGCTCATATGCCGAATATTTCTTTTCGTACTTCATGATATCTGTCGAGTGTGTCTGCGAGTGTAGTAACGATGTTGCCCCGGTCTAATGTTGAGGCTATGGTATGTGCACCGATCAGATTGGCAGCGCCGGAGGGTGAAATGTATATGCCCTCATGGGCTGCTATGGCGCGGATCATATCTGGTACTTCGGCAGCGTCGATGGTCAGGTTCTGATCGGCCAGTGAGGGGTCATAGATAGCCGGAATATGATGGGCGGTCTCAAGATGTTTCCAGCCTTCGAGGGGGTGGAAGGGATGATCTGGTTGTAGCGAGATCGTGAGGACATTGCCGAGTTCCTTCAATCGTCTTGACGTACCGGTAAACGTTCCGGTGGTGCCCAGGCCTGCAACAAAATGAGTCACTTGTCCATTCGTTTGAGACCAGATTTCTTCAGCGGTAGTGAAGTAGTGGGCTTGCCAGTTAGCTTCATTTGAATATTGGTCCGCGAAAAAATATCGGTCGGGATGGGTCTTAAATAAATCCTTAGCCACGTCCTGCGCACCATCTGTGCCTTCGAGGGGAGAGGTGAGGATGAGTTCCGCGCCAAGGGATTTCAATAAACGTTGGCGTTCTGATGAGGCATTGGAGGGCAGACAGATGACGGGGCGCCATCCTTTGGTTTGGAGGAGGGTTGCATAGGCTATTGCTGTATTGCCGCTGGAAGCATCCAGTAGTTGATTGCCTGCATGTAGTCTTCCGGATTGGATAGCTCTGGAGATGATGGCATAAGCTGCCCTGGCTTTCACACTGCCGCCGGGTTGTTGCCATTCGGCCTTGGCCCAGATTTTTACGCGGTCTGTGCTCAGGCTCTCGATCAGCAATAATGGGGTGTTGCCTACCTCAGGAAGGGTTGCTGTCGTTTTAGGTCTGTGCAGTGTTTGTGTTGGCATTGGATTCGTGATTAGATGGATAAAATGAAAAAAGCCTTTCAATCCGGATGAACTGAAAGGCTTTGTCCTATATGGTTTGGTATACTATAGTACAATCTCAGGTCAACCCGGGGGTTGAGCACAACAACAGCAACAGCAGTTGGTATAGATTGTACAAGTCATATTTTTCATAAATCCTGACAAATATATGGGTGTTTATTCCGAAATGTCAAGCACAAGGTTCAAATTTGTGCCCTGACAATCTTTATAACAACCGAATCGACCAAAAGTTATGCCAATCTCAGCAACCCATTTCAACTTATCGGGGCAGACCGGATTTTACCGGGGCAAGGTGAGGGATGTATATTACGTAGATGACCTGATGGTCGCTGTGGCTACAGATCGTATTTCCGCATTCGATCATATCCTGCCACGCCCGATACCTTATAAGGGCCAGGTGCTCAATCAGCTTGCCGGATTTTTTCTGGATGCCACTAAGGATATCGTGCCTAACTGGAAGAAGTCGATGCCGCATCCTAATGTAACGATCGGGGTGTTGTGTGAACCGATTCGTATCGAGATGGTGATTCGCGGATATCTTGCCGGTCATGCCCTCCGGGAGTATAAATCAGGTAAGCGGTTGTTGTGTGGCGAACCTATGTTGGATGGCATGGCAGACAATGAAGCTTTTCCTCAGCCCATCATTACTCCGGCGACTAAAGCCGATACCGGTCATGATGTGGATATTTCGGGTGAAGAAATTGTGAAGCAGGGGTTATTGCCTGCAGCGGTGTATGAGGAGATGGCCAGAATCACCAGGGCTTTGTTTCAGCGAGGCACGGAGATGGCCGCGCGTCGTGGTTTGATCCTGGTGGATACCAAGTATGAGTTTGGATGGTATCGGGATGAGCTATATATCATTGATGAAGTGCATACCCCGGACAGCAGCCGGTACTGGTATGCCGATCGTTATGCCCAGAATCAGTTAGAGGGCAAGCCTCAGGAGCAATTATCGAAGGAGTTTGTACGCGAGTGGTTGATGTCAAAAGGATTTCAGGGGCTTGAGGGGCAGCAGATGCCGGTGATGGATGATGCCTTTGTCGAACTGGTCAGCAATCGGTACATCCATCTTTATGAACAGATGACCGGCAAGGATTTTGAAAAAGCTCCTGATGATGAGGACACCGTGGTCCAGGCGATTGAAAAATCGTTGAGACGGTAGGGCGTTAAATCATAGCGTGCATTAGCGCTCTAACAATTTTCCCAACGTACTGATTACGTAATCGATCTCTTCGGCGGTATTGTAAGCCGCAATGCCCATTCGGGTTACGCCTCCCTGGCCCATGAGGTCCATGACTTCTACTGCACGGATGGCATAGAAATGTCCATCCCAGGCGCAGATCCCATGTTCGGAGAGGTATTGGCAAATGGCTTCGGGTCGATGGTTTTCAACCGTGAAGGAGATCGTTGGGGCGCGTTGGGTTTCTTTCAATGGAGGGCCGTAGATATCTACGCCATCGAGGTCCCGGAGTCCGAGATATAGTTGTTGCGCCAGGCTTCGTTCGTACTTCTGGATGTGGGCCATGGCTGTGGTGATTTTGTCACGTTGGGTCTGACCTTCACCCATGGAGGCGATAAAATCTACGGCGGCAGCTACGCCTGCCAGTGCGGCGTGGTGGAGAGTACCGCGTTCGATTTTATAAGGAGCAGTTTGGGTTTGGACCCTAAGGCGGTCGGTATCGAGGCGATCCAGTGCTCCGGGTCTTGAATACAGGATGCCTACATGAGGGCCGTAGAATTTGTACGCTGAGCACAGCAGGAAGTCGCAGTCGATCTCGCGGACATCTGTGAGGAGGTGGGGTACGTAATGTACTCCATCCACCACGAGCAAGGCACCGACTTCATAGGCTAATTGTCGGACGCGATCGATTTCATTGACGGTACCGAATATATTCGATGCCAGGCCGATGGCGATGACGCGGGTTTTTTCGCTGATTTTCTTTTCCAGGTCGGCGTAGTTGAGGCTGCCGTCTTCTTCGAGGAGTACTTCGCGAACGACGATGCCATGGCGACGTTGCTGGAGCCAGGGGCCGCGGTTGGCTTCGTGATCCAGTTGGGTGATGAGGATTTCATCGCCGGGTTGGAGGGAGCGGGCGATGGCGTTGGCCAGGACGAAATTGAGGCTTGTCATATTGGCTCCGAAGGAGATGGTTTCCGGGCCTTCCGCGCCCAGCAGGGCAGCGACCTGTGTGCGGGCGTGGTGGATGAGTTGATCAGTTTCCCGGGAGGTGACAAACTGGCCATGTGTATTGGCGTTGCTATGGCTGTATACATTCACCATCGCGTCGATGACCGATTGGGGGACCTGGGTGCCAGCCGGGCCATCGAGGTGGAGGATGGGGCGGCCGTTGACGATTCTTTTCAGGGAAGGGAACTGGCTGCGAATGGCATCATTCATTGAACAGGAGGGTTGGTTTGTGGGGTGAAATTAGGGAAAAGGGGGGAAGGGAGCAAAGGAGCAAGGGAGCAAGGGGCTAAGGGGCAAAATACGTTGGGTGGAATCCTAAAATTGTTTTTTGCCTTTTTGACCAGTGCGTCGCCGGTCTTCTACTTCTAGTTACCTACTTCCCTTCGCCTTTAGCCCCTTGCTCCTTTAGCCCCTTCGCCCCTGCTTTTCATGTGGGCAGGAAACTTTACCTTTGGGTCCCTTGTTAGGAGGGATATTCGATCATTAAAACTATGGGGCTGATCCTCCTTCGCCAAGGCTTCGGCGGACTAACCCTATAAGTGTCAAAGCGTTGACAATGATTTTTGTTGTCAATATTTGTTCATTGAATCTAAGGGGCTGACAGGAATCGACAGTAAATGTATCGTGTCAGTAAGCATGCCGGGGGATGATGGTTTACCCCGTTATCAAATAGTCATCGACCAATAATTGGCGAAACACGTTTCGCATTGGCTGCCTAATTCCAGGAATTAGTATGCCTTTATGCTTCCGGTTTGATCTCTGCTACAAAACCGTGCGGCATTCAGAAATGCAGAATAAGCTGAGGGGATGTCCTGACCCAACGCCGACAACTTCAGGGAACCGGGTGAGGCCGCGTTGTTACAGTACCTTGTCTCATCCTAAATCAGATCTGTAACTAAGCATGTAGAAAGCTGATGTGAGCTTTATCTGGACGGGGGTTCAATTCCCCCCAGCTCCACAATCCTGATTGGGTGTGGTATGGGGTGATGGAATGATGGGGCGAGGGAGTGATAGGGTGAGAGTAAGTATCATTCCCGAATCATTATCCGGCGATCCCGGAAAATCACCTCATATCCGGGTCTTAGCTTATTTCGCTTACGCAATTCTACTGCCCCATTGACGGTCACTTCGCCGTCTTCGATGCAAATGTTGGCCTCGCCGCCAGATTCCACCAGGTTCAATAGCTTGAGGAGTTTGTTGAGTTCGATGTATTCCTTCCCTTTTAGATGGAAGGTGTCGTGAGGTGCAGGATCACTCATGTTTTATGGATTGTTTGTCTTCGTCGATTTTGGTTCGGTAAATGAGGATAACTCAATCTCGAAGATAGGGGAGAGGAAACATTTGTATGCCATGCCATTTGCCCGGAGCCAAAAGGAAAAAGTTAACTTTACCTGGTGCCAAAGAAAGCCAGGAAATCCACACCAAAAGATTCTCCGCAACTGGTAAAAAAGGCAAGGGTGCCATCCACTCATACTGGAGGATGGATCAGTGCTCTGCTGTTTGCCATTGCCGCCGGAGCATGCTCTTATGTATTGTCCCCGGTACTTGCTTATGCTGATCAGCAGGATACGTTGTCGAAAGGACTCTTGATTCTTTTGTGCGCGATAGTTGGATTCATTGGAGAAACTTCTTTTTTTAGAAGATATATCAGTTCCATTTCTGTTTGGATTCTGGCGCTGACCATCTTGCAACTCCTGGCCAATCTGAGCCTGTTGTATAGTTGGTTCGAATCAAATCCTGTTTTGCTATTCTTCACCAGAGATTTGACGATACCTATTGGAGTAGCCTGGTTTTTTATTCTTCGACACGGCACTACGGCTACAACTCTGCCCATAGCGCCCAATAGTTATAGGTTCAAAGAGGTATTCAATTCCATGGCTACAAGAGTAGTTGCCTTGATTGCGCTGGCTGTAGCAACAGGTCTTTTCTTTTACCGGCTTGGCTACTTTGATATCTGGGAAGATGAAAACCTGGTCATCAATGCGGCGGTAGGGGTGATGCAGCAAGGTCTGGCGTACTTCAAAGAAGGATATGACCGCGCTGCGCTGCATACTTTGATTTGTGCCGGTGTATTTGAGATGTTTGGTGTCTCAGAATATACCGCACGGATACCTTCGGCGATTTTCGGACTGGTGTTTGTAGCCGGCAGTTTGTATGTATTTGCAAGATGGTATGGCATCGCCTGGTTGGCCATTTTGATTCCACTGGTCTGCCTCATGAATGACCGCTTCCTGATTTTGTTCCGGTACATGCGGATGTACGCTTTGCTCATTCCTCTTTTTCTGGGCGGTGTGTACCTGATCCATCGTACACTCACTAAATGGCAAGAGGATCAATTTTCCCTTACTGCAGGATCGTCCCGAAAGCAATTGATCTATTTGTTATTGGGGTCAATGTTGTGCCTTCCATTGTTGGCGCACGTGCATAAATTGTCGATGGTCTTACTTCCGGTTTTTGCAAGCTATCTGGTGTATATGACCATTCAGCACCCGACTCGAAAACAATGGACCTTCCTTGGGATATGCGCAGCCGCAGGGGTTTTGCTTCTTCTCCTGACGTTTGTAGTTGAACTGGGGCCTTTGAAAATGTTCAGGCAGGCGGCTAGCCGTATACTCTCTCCGCACGATCCCAAGCCAGCCTATTTTCAGTATCTGTTTGAGAATGGCTTGCCGCAATACAACACTATCATGTTCTTGATTGCAGGCCTGGGTCTTCTGGGTTCAAAGGTGATGAGATCATTGAAGTCCTTGCTGTTGTTGCAATATCTGCTCATCATCATTCCATTGGTGCTCATGGTTTACCTCGCTGATGACCAGGGCAGGGATTACCGGTATATTGCCCATATTGTTCCTTTCGTGGTGAGTGTGTTACTGTTGACGGGGTATGCTATTGGGAAGACCTTGTGGCCCCGAAAAGGGGTTTGGGTACCGGTGTCCATATTCTTTATTTCAACGCTGCAGTTGTGGCACGATGCGGATCGGGTGTATATCAAGCATCCCTGGGCGCCTGGTTATTCTGAAGTATATAGTACGCTCAAGGCAAATTTCCATCCTGACGATGCTTTATTTGTTCAAAACGTAAAAACATTTTATCTGGATCCTGAGCAACTTGCCGGATCCCATTTTCATAAAGTACCCAAAAAGCGATTGTATACGCTGGATCAGTTTATAGCTGATGTCCGATCAGAAAAGCATGGATGGGTGATGTGGGAACTCCACAAATCGTATCAATGGCAGCCTGAAATCCTGGATTATATTTATGCGCGGTTTAAGCCCTATCATAGCCAGAACCTCGATGACCTTGGCGTGGAATTATTTTATTTTGACGAAACCATGCTGGGCCAATAATCAAACCCACACCGATGACTAAAGGAAAAGCAAAGCCAACCCTTTCTAAGAAACCTGCTGTCAAACCTGCATTGCCCATGTGGCCTTTGGGTGAGCGCGCTACCTTTCTCCTCTTTGCGGGCGTTGCGTTGGTATTGACCCTGATTCTTTTTGCAAAATATCTTTTTGGCCCCAACCTCTATATTTTCAATGATGCCGGTTCAGACACGATTACTGTTTTTTATCCCAATCTTGTGCAGGCATCGCGCTATTTCCAGGAAGAAGGATGGCCTGGCTGGTCCTTCTATATGGGTCTTGGTACCAATATCTATCCGGGATTTTTGCTCAATCCATTTCACTGGATATATCTGCATATGGATGCCGTGCATATCGCCTATGCTGTGGCCTGGGTACAAGCGGCTATCCTCTACGTCACGGGCCTTGTATTCTACCGGTTCTTAAAAGAAGCAGAGTTTGCTTTACCAGTTCGTTTTTTTGGAGCGATAGCGTATGCATTTGGTGGTTACATGGTGTTGGGAAACACATGGTATGGTCATGCGGATGATATCTTCTGGATGACGAGCGCCATACTCGGATTTGAATTGTTGCTGCGGAGGAAAATATGGTGGTTGTTTCCGATCCCCTTTGTTTTCCTGATGGGGCCAAGGGGTTATTTCCTGATATTGTTTTTAGCCGTGTACAGCCTGGTCCGAATGCTGGATGTGTATGGATCGTCCTGGAGAGCCATTTTGCACGGCTATAAGCGGATGTTCATTGCCGGGCTGATTGGGGTGTGTTTGATCATGCCTTTTGTTGGTGGCAAATGGCACAAATTTGAAAACAGCCCTCGTGTAACAGGCGATGTATCCTATAGTGACCGATTGTCTGATCAACCTGTCTTTGGAATGTCGGTAATCAAACACAATGTCACGGCTGTGCTCAGGACATTCTCCAATGACACCATGGGTGGGGGAACGGACTACAAAGGATGGCGCAACTATCTTGAAGCACCGTGCTTTTATTTCGGGCTCCTGATGTTACTCATGGTGTTTCAGTTTTTCGCAGTGGCGGACCGGAGGCAACGATGGATCTATGGGTTGTTTTTATTGCTGTGGTTCTGGATAATTCTGTTTCCATGGTTTAGATACGCGTTCTATGGATTTGCGGGCAATTATTACAAAGGAGCATTATCCCTCTTTATCCCGTTCAGTTTTCTTTTTGTGGCCCTAAAGGGGATGCAGGAAATCGTTAAAGGAAAGCGGGTCAATCAGTGGGTTTTGTTTTTGTCCTCTGCGATGCTTTTAATTTTACTCTGGTATCCTTATCAAGTGGAAGGGGTGGAAGTACGTTCAGCCATTCAATTGAAAGCCTCCGGATTTATCATCGCATACACCGCTTTGTTGTGGATGTTGGCCGCCGGTATAGGGTCAAAAGTGATGTATCCTACGCTTATCGTGCTGGCATCTGCAGAAGCATTATGGTTTGCCTGGCCGGCTATCCATGACCGGGATGCTTTGTTGAAATCAGATATTCATGACAAGAAGTTTCACTTTGATGATTCGATGGAAGCCGTTCAAAAGATTCATGAACAGGATCATGATTTGTTTTATCGAACAGATAAAGTATTTGGATCGATCAAGACCGGATATAATGATGGTATGGTCCAGGGATTTTTTGGTACTAAGACCTATCAGTCCCACAATCACAAGCAGTATGTTGAATTTCTGGATAAGGTTGGGGTGATAGATGGTTCGAAGGAACAAAACACGCGTTGGCTGATTGGGGTGTCGAGGACCAACCTGTTGCATGGCTTATTTTCTATCAAATACCTATTGTCCAATGCCGAAACGCAGGAGTTTGTGGACCCGGCAATTTATACCCCTGTGGATACAACCGGTACGATCACTACCTCACTCAATCAGTACTACATTCCGTTTGGGATTCCAATGGATGCTTATGTGACAAAGGCTGAATTTGAACAATATGAAGTGCCGGGTCGCAGGCGAGTGCTATATTTTGGTGTTGTAGCGGAGGATGGTGCCCCATGGACCAGCAAATTGCGACATCTGCAAATGAAGCAGGATGAGTTTTTTGGAACGGCTACGCGAGATCGTGTGCAGTCCCTTGTGGATTCAGCGATGACGATGGATTATTTCTCACACAATTTGATCAAAGGGCATATCACAGTATCTAACCCTTCCATGTTGTTTTTTTCCATGCCCTTTGATGTAGGTTGGAAAGCAACGGCGGATGGAGTCCCGGTAGAGTTGCAAAAGGTGGATATCGGATTTACGGGTATGATGCTTGAACCGGGGACACATCAAATTGAACTGAAGTATGAGCCTCCATTGTCCAGAGAAGGGTGGTTTGGCTGGATTGGAGCAGCTCTCGGGGTAATACTGCTGATTGTTTTTCGAAAAAAGTTTTAAGCTCACCCCAAGTTAGTGGTCCTTCGTCTTGGTGCGGGAAAGCAACCAGGTGATGTCTGACTTGCGAAGCATCATGATATCAGTCATGTGGAATCCTAGTTTACGTTGTGCCATGATAATGAGATATCCGGAGGACGTCAGATAAGCAAATGTTGTAGCTATAGATGCTCCGAGAATTCCATATCCCGGGATCAGGAGTATATCGAGTACAATAGTGATCAATACACCTGCCCATGCCGCACGAACCGGATAGCGCATTTGGTTGATGGCTTTGAAATAGCCGGTAAATACCAGTCGTTGTGAAATGAAAATTACACTTATCGCCAGGATTTGTGTTGCGGCTATGGCATCGTGGAATGCATGACCAAAGAGTACAGGCACAAAGAGCCATGAGGTCGTAAGGATGAGTACCGCAGCGATGGTTGCCAGGGAGAAATTAAGTCGTGCAGAACGTTCGACAATCTCATTATGTTCGGCTGGGGAAGCCTCAGCGACATAGGGGATGAGGACCTGATTGAACGGGGTCATAGCATCACTGATGAAGTTGGCGATCTGCGTGGCCAGGCCATATTGACCTAATGCCGATGTGCCCCTATAAAACTGGACAAACCAGACATCGAGCCGTTTGTTGAGAAAATGACCCACTGCACTTAGGAGGCTATTATAGGATAGGTGGGCTATAGGAGGTACAAGCTTTTTGAAATCTTTGGAAAAAACGACGATGTGGTTGCGTAACACCAGGATGATGCTGAAGACAGCCAGGATCGTTTCGATGAGGAGGATGATCCTTAAACCATCTAAAACCGGCAACACCTGGTTGCCTGGTATTTGTCTCAGGAGCAATACCCCATAGACTGAGGCAGGGATCACCTGGGAGATCACGACAAATGCATTGAAGGATTTGAATTTGAATTTTCCCCGTAAGGTGGCTTGTGCCAAGGTGGTTATGCGCCGAAGGAAAAACGCGAGCAGTAGAAATATAAAGAAGAAGATGGTAGGTTGTCCTATTGGAATAATCCATTGTTCGACGCCGGGAAGTACAAATACTGCCAGGGTCAGCAGGACGCCGAAGACTACCACGGTCAATAGAGCTAATATGCCTACCGCGGAAAATACTGCCGCATTTTGATCTTTTTCTTTGGCCAGGAAGACCATGAGCGATGTATCGAGCTGAAAGCCGACGATGGTGAAGAAGAGATTCAGGACGGCAAAGGTGAATGTATATACGCCGTTACCTGCCGGGCCTAACAAGCGGGTCAGGAACACCACTGACAAAAAACTTAGCAGCATCACAGGGATACGGCTAAGCAGTGTCAGTTGAACATCCTTCTTCAGTCGGCTCATTTGGATCGGTATTGATCAATCTGAGACAGATAAGCCGTTGCGATCGATGGCCATGCGAATCGTTCGATGGCTCGTTTCCTTCCTGCGTTCCTGAGGTGATTACCGTAGTCGGCATCGGTGATCAGTTGACGGATGGCCGTTTTCAAGGCATGCACATCACCGGGTGTAATACAAATCCCGGTTTCGCCAACAGATTCAGGGCAGCCGGAGACATTGGAGGTGATGACTGCGCAGCCGGAAGCTAGTGCTTCCAGTAAAGCGATACTTGCATTTTCTCTTGCTGATATCAGGCAGAAAATAGAGGCTTCGGCAAGTAGTGTGCGATAGGATTCACTTCGGTTGTCAAGCCATCCATGGAATATAACGGGGGTCTTGCTGTGTAGGGCCTGGTCCTGAAGGGATTTTTTCATCGGTCCATCACCGCATATATGGACTTCTAACGGCAGGGGTTCATCAGCGACGGCTTCGATCAGGTGTTGAAAGCCTTTGCGTTCGAGGAGTCTGCCAGTAGCCAGGATGATAGGTTTTTTAATACCCGGCTTAAAATATCCGGTGTCGATTCCATTGGGGATATGAACCATTTTTTCAGCAGGTATACCTTCGAGTCCTTGCATCAGTGCAATCAGATAGGTCGACGGAGAAATAATCCGATGGCTATGATTCATAATCGACCGGATGAGCGGAGGTGTAAATCGATGGGTGTGATAAAACCGGTCTGGATTGAAGCCGGGGATATCGCTTCCGTGAGCTGTAATGGTGTAGGGGATGCCGTAGGACCGTTGTAGCCATCTCGCCAGAATGCCGGTCGGCACCAGAAAGTGGGTAAAACAAAAATCAAAGGTTTGTTTCTTCAATAGTTTTTTAAGAAACCTCCTTGCGGCTACCACAAATGCAATATGTTCCCACAGGTACGAAATGTGTTTATGCACCCTGAAGCTGTGAATGCGGTAGATGTTGATTCCATCAATAGTTTCCTGATTGGCCGTGTGTTTGTGTGCCATGGTGATGACCGTCACCTCATGCCCCATAGCCACAAACTCCCTGTTGATCGCATGGATGACCGGGGACGCGCCGCCTCCCAATGGGGGATATTCGATGGTGAGGATAAGTAGTTTCATGTCATGCTCCGCCAAACCAGGCCATTAGTTTTTTTTGATATGGGCGCAGTATGTTGACCCACTCTTCATCTTTTCGGAGCCCATTGAAGTGGGTGGCGAATTCGGTGCGTGTTTTTTCATTTCCGGAGATCACATGGTGGTTGGCATGGGAGGCATAGGTTGCCGGAATATTTACCTGGAGGAAATCAGACAGTCGTTTTGCCTCATCAGCCCAATGTTCGTAAAATCTATCATATCGGACTTCCAGAAAGGGGATTTTGTTGGCCTTGAGAAATTTGTTGGTCATGCGGTCATTCAGCCGGATGGACATCCATGCGCTTAAAAAGGATTTGCCACGTTTGACAAAGGAGCTCACTGTGGCCTTGGTGTTGCGGCGAAGCCAGATGATCCGGATGGTGTCAGATGGAAGGATAGACAACCAGGCGTTGAGCATCCAGATGCTTTTTGAGCTGTCGATCCAGTACATTGCTTCAGGATATTGTTGATGGATTCTGTCCTGCAGTGAATCATAAAGAGAATGCATTGCGGATTGAGGAGAGGGGCTCATGGGAATTCGTTTTCTCCATAAGAATTGCAGGGGAGACGTATTCCGCATGGAAAGGGTTGCTTTTTGCTTCAGGTCATTGAACGTTTCAAAATAGCCATGATAGAATTGACATTGGTCCACGGGATGGCCACAGGTGCAATAGCGGTCTTTGAGCCAGGTCCTGGTTTTTACTTCGCCAAGGTTGATGATCTGCGGATGGGAAGACAGGAAAAAGGACAGGAGGGTAGAACCGCAATGGGAGTTGCCCAGAATAAAGATCATGGGAACGGGGGGCAAGGGGGTATGGTCCTCCGTATTTCCTGGCATGGATGTGGTCACTGATGACCGAAGATACAAAAGGTCCGGATGCGCTAATGAAGTTGGCTTAAGGAGAAGGAGAACAGGCTATGGGAATCAGGTTTTACGCTGTTTTTTTTCAGCGGCGGGAAAGAGTACGTTGTTGAGGATGAGCCTGTAACCCGGGCTGTTGGGATGCAGATTAAGGTCTGTGTCAGGATCCGTCACATAGTGCCTGTAATCTTCCGGGTCATGGCCGCCGTAGAATGTCCAGGTGCCAAAGCCGAATTCACCGTGTATGTAACGAACCTCATTTTCCGGTTTGTTTTCCCCCAGGATCAGTACATCCGGTTTGACATATTCCTTATCAAAAGCGGTGGTCTGGCCCATGAAGCCTTTGACGGTGGTAGTATGGCATTGCGTCAGCATGGTTGGGATCGGATCCCATTTGGCGGAAAAGGTGAAGAGCGTGAAGTAGTCCATCTCTGGAGCAACATTTCGATCGCGGTGGTCGATGGTCGAAAACTCATACTCCATCGGGTTGGTGACCAGCTGAAAATCACGAAATGCAAAACACTTGCTGAAATCCAGTTTGGATTGCGCATCCGGATCCTGGGGATCGCCATCGAATACTTCAGCGCAGATATCCAGGCCTTCGGCCGCAAGGGCGATGTCATATGAGTCTGTGGCGCTGCACATGGCAAACATAAATCCACCGCCACCTACAAACTGGCGGATTTCATTGACGACGGCGAGTTTGAGTTGTGAAACTTTCGAAAAGCCAAGGCTGGTCGCCAGTTCTTCCTGTAATCTTTGATTCTCGCGATACCAGGGCTGCATGCCGAAAGAGCGGTAAAACTTACCGTATTGTCCTGTAAAATCTTCGTGATGCAAATGGAGCCAGTCGTATTGGGCGAGTTTGCCGGAAAGCACTTCCCGATCGTACACTTTGTCGTAGGGGATTTCGGCATAGGTCAGGACGAGGGTCACCGCATCGTCCCAGGGTTGGATCCTTTCGCCCCTGGAATTAAAGTCAGGGGTATAGACGGCGATTTTGGGAGCCACTTCAAGCTTGATGGTCTCCATATTGGCTTCCGGGTTGGAGATTTCCGTTCGGATTTGCCCAAACTCCCCATTGGAGATCACCTGGTAGGTGACATCGCGGGTTTTGCATTCTTTTTCGAAGAGCTCGTTGGCTTCGAAGG
Source organism: Saprospiraceae bacterium (assembly GCA_044227555.1). GTDB lineage: Bacteria > Bacteroidota > Bacteroidia > Chitinophagales > Saprospiraceae > Opimibacter. Next base: position 68,665 of record JBGAWQ010000014.1, read on the forward strand.
CGAAAGAGCCGCCTCTGTAATTGAGGAGCCAGTAGGCTTCGACGCCGGCATCCAGGACCCAATAGGTGATTCCGTACGCTTTGAGGTGGTTACGCTGGGTTTCATCCATGGGGATGAGGATGTACGAAGCGAACAATGATTGGGTACTCAAAAGTAGCCCCAGCATAAAAAGAATGGATTTCACTCCCGGAAACCTGCCCATATATCGCTGAAATTGAACCAAAATGGCGTTAAAGATACCCTTAAAACGACCTAAAGGTTCAAAAAATTGATTCCTGATGGTGGGTTTTCGGCTTTCCCTGAGGTTGGATATTTTTTCAATCTTTGTGAGCGTTTAACTATCGAATAGTTTTCTCAAATAAAAGCGGACCTGTGCAGCATCTTAACTGGCAATATCCTACCTGGTATCTAGTGTTTTGTGTCGCCGCAGGGGTATTGGCTGCGGTCTTTCTCTACAGGCGGGATACGACATTTTCGGACCAGGCTCCGTTGCTGAGGTATATCATGGCTTTCCTTCGTGGACTGGTCGTCACGGTGCTGTGCAGCCTGTTGCTTTCTCCTTTACTTAAGTTGATGGAGAGTCGTGCGGAGCCACCGGTCATTGTCATCGCCCAGGATCAATCTCTAAGTGTGAGGTCAGCATTGGCCGGTCCGGATTCCAGTCAGTATTTCAAAAGTCTTCAGCAACTCAGTGAACGGCTTTCTGAAAAATATGTGGTGCATCGGTTGGGTTTTGGGGAAGAAGTGCAGCAAGTAGATCAATGGTTGCTCAATGATCAGGCCAGTGATCTGGGTGAATGCATGACGTATCTGCAGGAGCAATATAAGGGGCAGAATGTGGGTGCCGTCATTATTGCTTCTGATGGCGCGATCAATCGGGGAAAGAATCCGCTTTACATACCTACCGGCTTGACGGCACCATTGTCTGTGATTGCGCTCGGAGATACTGTCGTCAAAACCGATCTGCAGATCAGGGATGTGTTTCACAACAGCATAGCCTATCTCGGGGATAAGTTTACGGTCCAGGTAGATGTAGCGGCTATGCGATTGCAAGGGATCAACTCTTCGTTGGAAGTCCGTCGTATCCATGACCAGCAAAATGAATTGCTTGAGAAAATACCTGTAGCGGTGACTTCAGATCCCTGGTTTGAGACCCGAAGTATTGTCATAGAAGCCAAGCAAAGTGGGGTGCAGCACTATCGGGTGCAGTTGACACAGGTGAGAAATGAGGTTACGTATGTCAATAATGTCCGTGACTTTTTTGTGGAGGTGATTGATGGCCGGCTGAAGGTATTGTTGTTGGCCAACAGTCCACACCCTGATCTTGCTGTTTGGAGGGCCGCATTACTGGAGCAAAAGAATTACGAGGTCGATATTCAGATGGCATCAGATATGACGGTCGCCAAACTCAAAGGGTACGATCTCGTGGTGCTTCATCAATTGCCATCGGCTAAATTTCCGGTTCGGGATATTCAGGATGCCTTGAAGGATCAGCATATCCCTGTGATCTATGTGCTGGGATATCAGACTGATCTATTTGCCTTTAATACGGCCCAGTCTATCCTGCAAGTGGACAATGCGGGAAACCGGACTCCCAATGAAGTCACGATGTTGTTTAACACCGGGTTTAATAGTTTCAATACGTCGGAAGATCTACGTCAAAAGGTCGAAACGTTCAGTCCCGTGTTGTCCCCTTATGGAGATTATCGTCCTTCCCCATCGGCGCAGATATTGGCCTATCAGCGAATCGGAAAAGTGGACACCCAGTATCCGCTGATCCTCATGGGTGAAGCCAATGATCTCCGGACCGTCGTGATTGCAGGGGAAGGCATATGGAAATGGCAGTTGTACGATCAATTACAAAACGGCTCCAAGGAAGTCACCCATGAACTTCTCAGTCAGTTGTGTCAGTATGCTTCTACCAAATCCGATAAGCGGAAATTCAGAGTGACCACACCTAAGAAGTTATTTACGGAGTTGGAGGAGATTTCCTTCCAGGCGGAATTATATAATGACAATTACGAGTTGATCAACACGCCCGAAGTTTTTCTCAAAATCCGAAATGCGGACCGACAGGAGTTTGAATATACGTTCAACACGGCTGACCAGGCGTATGCTCTGCAGGTTGGACGTTTTCCAGAAGGCAGCTATACCTATACCGCCACTACGGATTTGAATGGCGTGCGGCAGACCGCAGATGGTCAATTTGTGGTTCAGCCGGTGCAGCTTGAATCCATGACTTCCACGGCGGATCATGGATTGTTGAGACAGCTTGCAGGGCAATATGGAGGGATGGTAGTACATCCGGATCAAATGGATCAACTGGCGGATCAGATACTTGGCAATGATTCCATCAAGCCTGTGTTGTATACGACGACCCAAACCCGTCCATTGATCCACCTCAAATGGTTGTGCTTTGCGCTTTTGGCCGGGCTCAGCGTGGAGTGGTTTTTGAGAAGGTACTATGGAGGGTATTAAAAAAGGAGAAAAGGCAATACATTAGAGAACAATTCAATAGCTATGTCTGACAGAAACCGCATCATCACCCTGGATGAGTTTATTCTCAAGCAGCAAAAGGAGTATACGAGTTCGACCGGAGAACTCACCAATCTCCTCCGTGATATTGGTGTAGCCGCCAAGATCATCAACCGGGAGGTCAATAAAGCCGGGCTGGTCAACATCCTCGGCGTTGCCGGTTCGGAAAATGAATCCGGGGACATGGTCCAAAAGCTGGACCTCTATGCCAATGATAAACTGATCGAGTGCCTAGGCAACAGTGGAGAGTGTGCGGCCATTGCTTCAGAGGAGTTGGAAAATTTTGTGGCCCTGCCTCCTGTGGCCAAGAAAAAGCCAAAGTATGTGGTGGTGTTTGACCCGCTCGATGGCTCCAGTAATATTGATGTCAATGTATCAGTAGGTACGATCTTTAGTATTTACCGGCGTAAATCTGACCCGGGTGGTCCTCCGACACTGGAGGATTTTCTGCAGCCGGGGACCTCGTTAGTAGCAGCAGGGTATGTGTTGTATGGCACGTCTACGATTCTGGTGTATACTACCGGTCATGGGGTCAATGGATTTACCCTGGATCCAACTATTGGTGAATTTTGCATCAGTCACCGTGATATTAAAATCCCTGAAGATGGTGCGTACTATGCGGTCAACCAAGGGTACTACCTCAAGTTTGACCTGGAGATGCGCAGGTATATTGACCATTGTTCGGATATGAACTTTGGATTGCGTTATATCGGATCCATGGTATCAGATATTCATCGGATTATGATTCAGGGAGGGATCTTCCTTTATCCGCATACCCGTAAATATCCAAAGGGTAAATTGCGTCTGCTGTATGAATGCAATCCGATGGCGATGATCGTTGAGCAAGCCGGAGGGATTGCGATCACCTGCAACCTGGAGCGGATACTTGATCTTCCGATCAACGATTTGCATCAGCGAGCGACGATCTCGATCGGAAGTCCGAAGATGGTCAGTGAGATGAAGGCGTTTGTCGAGAAGTATAGTGCGACGGTGAAGATTTAAGTTTACAGCGGAGTCGAAACGACTACCCGATAATTTATTCTACTCTTAATCAAACACTACATACGGAATCAGTCGTTCGCACCACGAAGTGTCTGGTGGATAAATCTTTCGTAGATCCGAAGGAGAAGCAAGAGCTCCATGTTGTTTCCGGTAGGCATCCAGGATGCGTAACATTTTTCTTGGGAGATAGGGATGTACGACTGATTTTACATCGACCTGATTGATATGGATCTTATTTGCGGGTTGATGGATGGTGAGTTGAGGTAGGATGGCATCGTAAGTCTCAGGGGGTAAGCCGTAGCATTCTTTCAATTGCGAGATGGCGATGAATCCTCCAAGGTTGTCCCGGAAGCTGATGATGCGGCCGGCCAGCACGGATCCTATGCCGGGAAGGGCTTCCAGGTCGGCTGATGTTGCTGCGTTGAGATCAATGACGACGTTGACTCTTTCCTTTTTCGGATATTTCGATCGACTTGACGTCGTGTCATGATCAGACTCCGGAAATTTGATCCATGCCTTGGCGATGTTCCATTGCGCCGTGTCCATTCCGTATATTTTCAATATGTCCTTTTCACTGCGGATGACACCTCCTGCTCCAATATATTTCTGGATATTACTCGCAGCTTTAAAGGAGAATCCCGCCAGGAGTAATTCATCTCTGCTGGCCGTCATAATAGCCACCGGTGAAGCAAGCGTCTGTTCGTGCCGGGATATTTCATGCTGTTGCATGCTGATTTTTTCACCTACGGTATTGCCTTCATTTTGTTGAATGGAATCCAGAGTAGAAGCAATCTCTTGTTCAACTTTGGACCATCCGGAATCAGGAAACACTCGTGCGATAGGGATTGGCGGAAGAAGATATTTGATTAGTTCCCAACCCAGTAGTACCATCACAAACATGATGAGACATATTCGGTCAGTGCGGGTCAGGGTATAATGATACTCTTGTCTCATGCCGGCAAGTGGTAAAATCCATCCTGATTGATATCCCAATATTTGATACCCGCATATTTGCAAAAGCGAATCAATGCATTTCTCAGTTGGGCCTTGAGGTGGGCTGGCAGAATCACCATGGCATCCTGGTGATTGCAGATAAAGTTTTTGATCTCAGTGATCTCAGAACCTTGCGTAACCAATATATGAGTTAGCCTTCCTTCCGACCCATCTTGTGGCCATTGGCCATCATAAAGCCATATTCGATAGTCAGGCAGGATCAACAATCTGTCTTTATATCTGCACATACTTGAGCTAAAGGCGTCATCGCTGTATATCACCTCGGTATGGATCACATCCCGGTAGCATCTGTGGCCACGTGCTGCAAATTCAACTGATGTCGTTGATACGGACGAGTCCTGAAGAGAAATGCATTGGCCATCATTGATGATATCGACCAGTACGCCTGAGTATTGGTGATAGATGATGCATTCACTTGTTTGCCATTGGCTGGCCCGATGACATCCTAATGATCCTATCACAACGAGTCCGAGTCCAAGTGCAACCTTCCTAAGCATGGGCCAATACCAAACCAGCGCTGCCGTAAAAAGGATGGCCATGCCTAAAAGCATCAAAGCCGCAATTGGGGGTAACGAATAGTTCATATCCGGATTCAGTCCCGCCATCCATTTCATGCTTACGATAAAATACTTGCAGGCGATATCGTACCAGGTCCACAGATGATGGAAGCCCATCGAACTTAAGACGATGTTGATCAGCGAACCGAAGATGACGATATAGCTGGCTGGGATGGCCACAAAACTGCTGGCAATGAAGGTCAGTGGAAATTGATAAAACTGACGGAGTATGATCGGTACGATAAATACCTGTGCGGCCAGTGAGACCGCGGTGACTTCCCAGGCACGGTGCAGGATGATATTTTTAAAAGAGAAATACCTGATCATCGGCTGTGCATAAAACAAGATGCCGGCCATCGCGAGAAAGGATAATTGAAAGCCAATATTGAGCGCAACAAAGGGATTGATCCAAAGCATGACGAAAGCCGCAAACCCAAGCAGGTTCCATATCGGGGTGTTCCAACCCATGGCTTTGCCCAGCAGGTACAGCAAAATCATCAAGGCGGATCTCACTACGGCAGGGCAGGCACCCGTCAATCCCATATATAGCAGGATGGCGCTGCTGTAGCAGACCAGCCGGATCATCCTGCGTCCGAAATTGCCTGCGCCGGGTGCTCCAAGTAACAGATGAAGCATGCTGTAGATCATCGCCATGTGCATGCCGGAAACGGACAAAACGTGCATGGCGCCGGCATCCGCAAAGGCATCCCGGATGTCCTGGTTCATCGAGGTGCGTTCGCCCCATACCAGGGCATTGGTGAGTTGGGCTACATCGGGAGCAGTATGGGCGGTGACAATTCGGCACAAGGCAGATTGCCATTTGGCGGTAAATCGCTGGATTGAAAATGACCTGGCTTTTAGCAGGACGGCATCCTCTTTTTTTACTGAAACCTGGTATCGTATGCCTATGGATTTATAATACGTTCGGGCATCAAACGCCTGTGGATTGAAGGGGCCTGAAATCGCATTGACCCAGCCGTGAATGCGCAGGAGGTCGCCGGGATAAATCGCCTCAAAGCTGTTTTCCCGCAATTGAACTAAAATAAAACGATCCGTGCAGGCCACTGAATCACCAGATTGCAGGATATGTACACGTCCTTTAAGCGATAGTTTTTGGCCGGCGGCTTTGAGCACTTCGGTGACTTCAATGACACCGTCCATTGTTTGGGAAGACAGGATCAAAGGGTCGGGGAACAGAGTGGTGGTGAAACATTTCAGGCGTATAGTTCCCGCAGAGAAGATCATCAGCCCAATGGCCAGCGTGGACCATGCCTGGGATCCCGGTGTATATTTCCATAGCCCTGCACCGGCTGAAATAAAAGCTAAGCCTACCAGGATGGATATTGGGAGGAGGTGGATGCCGGACCAATGGATGGATGAGAGGCCATAGGCCACCAGGAGCAGGAGGGCAAACCACAAAAACGGACTGTTTCTCAGGTTGATCATAGCAGGTCGCGGTCATAGGATAGTGTATCTGAAGGGTCAAAATGTTACCCTCAACCTGGCCTAAATGACGCAGGTGGCCAATTTTGGCACGATTTTTTACCTTATATCAGTGGAAACGAGATTGTTACATCATTGCAGTTGAGGAATCTGGCATATATCGTCCTCTTAGCCGGATGGATTTGCTTTTGCTACTGGTTGTATGCAGAACGGATAGCCCCACGATTGCACGGAACCCGGGAAACGTCCCGACCCGAATATGCAGAAGGTGTGCCTTTCCCGCTGGTATTCCGGTGGGGATCAGATATACCTTATGCCGGAGATACATTTGATGCCTTGCGATCGCAGCTGGCCGGGTTGGATTCTACTGATGAAATCGTAGTCATCCATAGCTATTATTTCAGAGATGAAGCGGCGGACCAGCAGTTATTGGTGGAGCTTGGAAAGAGGCGTATTCGAAATGCGTTGGCTTACCTACACATCCCTGAAGATCGCACAGTGACTGAAGTGTCAGTGCAAGAGATCAGTGCAGATGTCAAATCCAATCCTTTTGAAGCCGTTCATTTTGAGCGGATATCGATGGCAGAGGCGATACATATTTCGCCGGATACGTTTGAATTGTGTTTTCCAATCAGAGATAGCCTGATTTTACCCGGGATCTATACGCAACGGTTGGAGGAATGGTTAACATCAGGTGTCGGCAAGGAAGCGGTGCTGATGCATATCGTGGGCATTGCGGATGGAAGTGGTGTGGCAGAGCCTGCAGACATGGCGATGGAAAGAGCAATGCGAGTTGAAAACTTAGTAAAACAAATAGGCTGGAAGGAAGATCCAATAGAATTGACTTCCGGACAGCGAAGCCACCCCCTTACCCTCCGAAACAGAAGTGTGTTGATTTATTTTGAGTAAGGCGTAAAACAGACCGATATGTTGTGGTTGAATATTATGAATAATGAATCGTTTCTGCTTTTTGCAGAGACCTTGCTTATTGTGACCGGCTCTATGCTCCTGGGCATATTGTTGAGTTATCTGTATTCCGGTGGGCTCAAGACCAAATTGGCTGATCTTACGTTACGCCTGGAGGAAGAGAGGAAAAATACAGCTGACCTTCGAGAACAGATCGCAGAACTCAGTCATGTGCGGGCCGGGTTGCAGAATTCGATCCTTGAGCTCCAGGAGAAAGCCGCCACCCAGTCGCGTACCATTTACGATCAACAACAATACCTCTATGACCGTGATGCGGTGGCCCGTCAACACAAGACTACAGTGGAAGGATTGCAGGCCACCATAGATGCATATGAACAACGTCTGGGGATTTTACTGGATGAGTTGGAAAAGGCCCAAACCCCGGAGCAGCGTCCACGCAAAACAAGCATTACCCCAACCCTTCGCGCCAACTTTGAACATGTGAGCCAATTGCTTGGCAGGCAGGTCACAGAAAATGATTTGACCCTCATCACAGGTATTGGCCCTAAGACTGCTGCTTTGCTTCAATCCAATCAAATCAACACGTGGGAGGATCTGGCCAATGCCCCACTTGAGAAGTTGCAGCAAATCCTTCAGGATGCCGGTGGTATCTATAAGGCGCAGGATCCATCCCATTGGGCCAAACAGGCGGTTATGGCTTCACGGGGGGAATGGCGAAAACTCAGGGTCTACCAGGAAGCGCTTCGAAAGAACGAAAAAAACGGGTAGTTACCGGTTCCCATCCTGGATAAATTGAGGAGAAATGACTGCTCGCCGGAACAAATCATATCTTCCGGTTGTCCTATCTTGCAGGATATAAACCACACTGCTTTTGCATCATCTCAGGGTACTTCGTAAGTTTTTCTTCAAGTATAAATATCATCTCGGTCTCGGGATCCTTTTTGTCGCGGCAGCCAATTACTTCAGGGCCTGGCAGCCTCAGGTGATCCGGGAAGCCCTTGACTATGTGCTTGCCCAATTGCGGGCTTATGAAGCTGCTGATGGCCCGGCCCGGGAAGTGATTGTGGGTTCGCTAAGCAAGGCCCTGTTCCGGTTTGGAGGCATTGTGGTCTTGCTCTCACTGGTCATGGGCCTCTTCATGTACTTTATGCGGCAGACCATCATCGTCATGTCGAGACTGATCGAATATGATCAGCGTAAAGAGATTTATGATCATTACCAGCAGTTGGACAAGGGCTTTTACCGGCGCAACAGTACCGGGGATATGATGGCTCGTATTACGGAGGATGTCAACAAAGTCCGGATGTACCTGGGTCCTGCTATTCTCTACGGGATCAACCTGGTGACTTTGTTTATCATGGTCATCTATGCCATGCTCAAGGTGGATGTTCGCCTGACCTTATACTCCCTGCTGCCACTTCCTTTGCTTTCTCTTTCGATTTATTATGTGAGCAGCCTGATCGAAAAGCGGAGTCAATCCATTCAAGCCAAGCTCAGTCAGTTGACCGGCATTGTACAGGAGGTGTTTTCCGGAATCCGGGTCGTCAAGTCCTATACCCAGGAAAAGGCATTTGGTGCTCATTTTTTAAAGGAAAGTGAGACCTACAAGACCAACAATATGTCCCTGGCTCTGGTCGAAGCCATGTTTATTCCACTGATGATGGTACTGATCGGACTCAGTACGATCCTGGTGATCTATGTCGGCGGCTTGCAGGTATTTGATGGCTCCGTGACCACCGGCAATATTGCAGAGTTTGTCATCTATATCAACATGCTGACCTGGCCGGTAACATCGATTGGTTGGATTGCATCCATCGTTCAGCAAGCTAATGTCTCCCAGGGGCGGATCAATCAATTTCTCAATACCCCTTCTGCTATTCAAGATGGGGGTATTAAGGATGGTCGGATTCAAGGTCAACTTACCTTTGAGCATGTCGGGTTTACCTATCCGGACTCAGGCATTCATGCCTTGGAGGATATGCATTTTAATATCCGGCCAGGGCAGAAGGTGGCCATTATAGGCCGGACCGCTTCGGGCAAATCCACCATTGCAGACCTGATCCTTAGAATGTACGAGCCCACTTCAGGGCGCATCCTCATGGATGGTGTTCCCTTAAAAGAATATGCATTGCAGTCATTGCGGGACAACATTGCTTATGTGCCTCAGGATGTGTTCCTTTTTTCAGACACCATTGAAGCCAATATCCGGTTTGGCCGTCCCGATGCTACGCTCGAAGAAGTGGAGCGATATGCCCGGTATGCCGCCGTGTATGATGACATCATGGGATTGCCGGACGGTTTTCAGACCCGGATCGGGGAGCGTGGGATTACCTTGTCGGGTGGGCAGAAGCAACGAATTTCCATTGCCAGGGCTTTGATCCGGCAACCGGAGTTTGTCATCCTGGATGATTGCCTTTCAGCGGTGGATACCCATACCGAACATACCATTATTGACTTTCTCAACAAAGAGCTGGCGGGAAAAACGGCTCTTATCATTACCCACCGTATCCTTGGGATGCTTGATTACGACCTGATCCTGGTGATCGACCATGGCCGGCTGGTGGAGCAAGGCACCCATGATCAGCTGATAGCTCGACAGGGGCATTATTATGAGTTGTGGCAGCAGCAGCAACTGGTCAATGTCCTGGAGGAAGAGGATCTGCAGCCTTGACCATCAGCCAGGAACCTATAGGATATTCCAATTATAAAGTTAGATTTGTAAAACAAAAATGGTGTGCTATGTCGAACAGCAACGATTCCAAGTTTGAAAATGTCTATTCCAAGAAGGTAAAGGCAGGCAGCCGTCGGACCTATTTTTTCGATGTGCGCAAGACGCGTGGTGAGGACTATTACATTACGCTGACCGAAAGCACCAAAAAGCACAATTCAGACAATTATGAGCGGCATAAAATCTTCCTGTACAAGGAGGATTTCAACCGCTTTCTGACCTCGCTGCAGGAGGTGGTCGATCATGTCAAAGTGGATCTGATGCCTAACTACGACTACGAAGAGTTTGACCGCAAGCAGGCGGAATGGGAGGCCAACAATCAAAACAACCCTGATCATCACGAATCCGGGGAAGACATGGCCTGGTAATCCAGTCCTGCCAGATTTTCCAGACTTATTGCGTTTTCTGTACGATGAGGTTTTCGGACTGGTCTGTGCTTGACGTTTTCATCGTCAGGATGTAGGATCCAGCGGCGATACCATCTGTGGCAAACGTCATCTGTGAATCAATCTCGGGGACATAGCGTGACCAAATGATTTGTCCTTCGATATTATACAGGGTTACGTCCAGGTCATCTACAGGTTGCAACACATCAATCGTAATTTCAGAGGTAAATGGATTGGTGACTCTGAATATCTGTTTTGTGGATATTGGCCTGACGAGTTGCAGGGAGGAAGAGATATGGCTGCCGTCCCAATGCAGGAAGTCTATGCGATAAACATATTTCACCGATTCGGCAACGTCATTGTCGAGGTATGAATAATTGGACTGACCGTCCTGTAGGCTAACCTTTCCAATCGTATTAAACGTAATGCCTCCATCAGTGGATCGTTGGATGGCAAACTGATCACCATCGGTAGCTTCAGTGACGCTCCAATCCAGTTGGATGCTATGATCTGTTCTGGATGCGTGGAAGGAAAGGAATTGAATGCCCAGCGGGGGATTGGTGATTTCTAAAACGTATAATCCATAGTTTTCATCGGAGGCGATGATGATACCTGATGGCAGGAATGGATAGACGCCCCAGCAACCGTTGTAGCCGTTATAATCCACATTGTCGGGGTAGGTGTCGTAGTAGGCGATGTTGGTGATATTGGCCGGATTGGAGATATCAAAGATCTGTACGCCATCATGATAGTAGGCGATGTACGCCAGGTCGCCGAGGATAAAAGGATTATGGGGAATGCTGGCTCCCGGAGCACTGGGGCCCAGTAATTCAGAATAGAACGTATGGATATCGTCATTCGAAATATTTTCCGGATCGCTGACATCAACCAGTTTGACATCGCTGCCATGGGTTTCATCACACATGGCGAGGAGGTTGCCTTCGCCATTGAGCCAACTGCTGTGATTGTAGCCGGCTTCGGGATAGTTTTCAATGGAGCCGACCACACTAAATGAAGGCAGATTGCTGAAGTCATAGATCTGAATTTTCTGAAGGCTGCCATGGCTGCAATAGGCGATATTGTCCCGGACATGGACATCATGGACATAGCCGCCGCCTGCGGTATTGAGGGGTACATTCCATACGGTTGTGGGATTGGCGGGAATATTCAGATCGAGGATGACCAGCCCATTGTTGACTGAGTTTGTTCCAGCCGCGTAGAGTTTATGATTTTGTTCGTCAATAAAAATATTATGGGCGCGGTTCCAGAACTGGACGGTCTGGGTGACGAAGGATACGCTGGTGGGCACCTGGCTCAGATCGAAAATCAAAAGACCAGAAGTGCCTTCATCGGCTGAGGCGTAGGCATAATTGCCATAGGTTTTAAAATCGCGCCAGATGGATTGATTAGTGGAGCCCGACGGTTGGTTGAGCACATGGTGGGTGTAGATCACTTCCGGATTGCCGGGTTCGGTAACATCGATAAAAAAGATATCCTCTACCCCGCCCAGGATTGCGATTTCCGTGCCATTGGCATGTCTGAATCCCCAGCAATCATTGTATTCCAGCCCTGAGCGTGTGGGCAGGTTGGGCAAATCCAGGTTGCTGATCAGCGTCATGTTAAATGATTCCTGTGCGGACAGCATGACTGGAAATAGCAGCGTCAGAAAGATGAATCTTTTCATAAAGGCAAATGAAATAAAATGGAGGGACCGCTTTGTCAAATAAAGATCAGCAATTCCGGCTGATCTTCAGTATAGTTGTTCGGGAAGATTTTCAATGGTCGCAACCATGTCATCGGTGATCTCCAGATGGAAGACCCATCGGACTAGTCTCGGGGTGATAGCAGAGCATGTGATTCCGTGTCTGGCTAATGCCATCACGACCTGGTCGGCGGTGAGGTGATCAGCGACCCGGAAGATCACGATATTGGTGGGTACGGGGAAAACTTCGCCTACCCATGGCATCAACTGTAGCTTCGCTGCGCTTCTCCTGGCCCTCCCGTGATCATCCCGGAGCCTGTGGATATGGTGGTCGAGCGCATATATTCCTGCAGCGGCGAGGTAGCCGGACTGTCGCATTCCTCCGCCCATCACCTTTCGTATCTTCCTGGCCCTGGCAATAGTGTCCGCATCGCTGATGAGGACGGAACCTACGGGTGCACCAAGTCCTTTGGACAGGCAGATAGAGA
>JBGAWQ010000015.1:0-74091 GCA_044227555.1 Saprospiraceae bacterium
TCAACCTGGCTCTTTCTGACCGAGGCCTGGCAGCGCTGGATCTGGTCGGTCTCAAGCAACAAGCGCTGGACATCAGTATTCCAATGCTGGGACGCATGATCCACACCAAAGGTGGAGAGACCACCCGACTGTTGCCCTACAGCGGCCGCGATGGCGAGTTTATTCAATCCATTTCGCGCCCCGGACTCAATGCCCTGATGCTGGATGCGGCCGAACAAAATGAACTCATCGATCTGCGTTTTAATCATGGTGTCACGCACGCTGATGTTGCTAACGCTCATGTACGGGGTAGTATCTATTCTTCCGGGGAAACTTTTGACCTGCAAGGCGATGTGCTCATTGGCACAGACGGCGCCGGATCAGAAGTGCGTAATGGATTTATGCAGATCGGTTCCAACCTGCGATTCAATTACAGTCTGCAATGGCTGGATCATGGATATAAAGAACTGGAAATTCCAGCCGGACCCGGTAACACCTGGCAGATCGAAAAAAACGCGCTGCACATCTGGCCACGTCAAAGTTATATGGTGATCGCCCTGCCCAACCTGGATGGAAGTTTTACGGTGACCCTTTTTCTGGCATTTGATGGCGCGCCCGGATTTAATCAGCTCAACGATGACCCTTCCATTCTTTCTTTTTTCAAATCGCAATTTCCAGACCTCGTGGATCTCATGCCAGATTTGGTAGAAGACTTCAAGTTTCATCCCACAGGCGCATTGGGTACGGTCAAGTGTGGACCATGGTTTACCGAAAGATCTCTACTCATGGGTGATGCGGCGCATGCGGTGGTTCCCTTCTACGGCCAGGGCATGAATTGTTCGATGGAGGATGTACTGAAACTGAATGATTATTTGGATGTAACGGGCGAATCCTGGCCAGAGGCCTTTAACCAGTATTACACCCATCGCAAAGCAGATGCAGATGCCATCGCAGACCTCGCTGTAGAAAATTATTACGAGATGCGTGACCATGTTGACAATCCTGATTTTATCGCCAAGCGAGCCATCGAAATGAAGCTGGAAAAACGCTACCCGGATTATGCCTCCAAATACAACCTGGTTACTTTTTGTGAACAATTTCCCTACTCCTACGCCAGACAAAAGGGAAACAACCAGGATCGTTGGTTACTCCAATATTGCAATTCCAACGACACTTCTAACCTATCTGATGCGCAATTGGAAAAGATCTATCAGGCATTGAAGGAGGTGTGATCCATCTCCATAATGAGACGCGAAGCATCGCGTCTCTCCCGTTTGATTTTCCTATTTCGGTCGTGATCCATCCGCGCCCTTCCGACAATCTCACACAGAGACGCAAGGCATCGCGTCTCTCCCGTTTGATTTTCCTATCTTTATAACATGATACGCAGACCCTTCAATCTCCAGGCCTGGATAGACGAACATCGTCATGAACTCAAACCTCCCGTGGCCAATCGCAACCTCTATCATGATGCGGGCGACTACATCGTCATGGTGGTAGCCGGACCCAATGCACGTAAGGATTATCATTATAATGAGACCGAAGAATTATACTATCAGATCGAAGGGGATATCAATGTGAGGATCCAGGAAGATGGCAAAGCGGTGGATATTCCCATCCGTCAGGGCGAGATGTTTCTCCTGCCGGGCAATACCCCACATAGTCCTATGCGGCCTGCCGGTACGATCGGCCTGGTGATCGAACTCAAACGCGGAGCGGAAGAAAATGATGGCCTGATGTGGTTCTGTGATCAATGCAATACCAAACTGCACGATACCCGCTTTCATTTGGAAGATATTGAGAAGGACTTTTTACCTCGATTTAAGGAGTATTACAATTCCCTGGAAAAACGGACATGTCCCAATTGCGGAAACGTAATGGAAGCTGATCCACGGTTTGTCAGCTAAATAATGGATATAATTCGTAGGGTCAGGTTGCAACCTGACCCTACGAATTATATCCATTAAGAAATTCTGCTATTTCGCATTGATGTATGAAGAAAACCTATTTCGCATCTGATTTCCATCTGGGTATTGATGGTGCTGTGACCAGTGCACAGCGCGAGAAACTGATTGTCCAATGGCTTGAACAATCAGCTGCGGATATGCAGACGCTTTATCTTCTGGGTGATGTTTGGGATTATTGGTTTGAATACGGCCAGGTCGTACCCAAAGGATACACCCGGCTGATGGGCTGCCTTGGACGAATCCGGGATGCGGGAATTCCTGTCTATTATTTTACGGGCAACCACGATATGTGGATGTTTAATTATCTCAAGGATGAATTGGATATTCCGATCCTGCGACAACCCGTGATCCATGAGATCGATGGCAAGACCTTTTATATTGGCCATGGCGATGGCCTGGGCCCCGGAGATCACGGGTACAAAATGATCAAGCGCATTTTTGCAAGCCCGATCAGCCAATGGCTTTTTGCCCGAATCCATCCCAATACCGGAATCCGGTTGATGAAATATTTTTCCGGGACCAGCCGTCAGCATACCACGGAAGAGACTTTTTTAGGGCCGGAAAGAGAGTGGCTGATCCAACATTCGCTTGACATACTGGCCAAACAACCCATTGACTATTTTGTCTTCGGCCACCGGCATCTGCCGATTGAGTATAATCTCGGCGTCAATGGTGCCAGATATATCAACCTTGGAGACTGGCTACTGTATAATTCCTATGCCGAATGGGATGGAGGCCAACTCAACCTTCGGTATTACAAGCCTTAGCAAAAATTTTTCCCGCCATGGAATTTTTACCTTTGCGCCTTCGTTAAAGGACGTCTCTTTTATTTGTAAATCAAACAATCTGCAATGCGCACATTTTCAAAACATATCCTATTTGCCGCCGGAATGCTTCTCTTTACCGGATTTCTGCAAGCCCAAACCACCCTGGACGAAGCGGTTCGCCGTGCGGATGTATCCCCGGCCTGGCCAGGATGCGATCCCAAACTGACAGAATGCACGAAATCCAGGATGGCGGATTTTATCGCGGCCAACCTCCAGATGCCTCCTGAAGCTAAAGCTCAGGGTGCCGGCGGTGTAGTCATCATGGAATTTGTCATTGAAAAAAATGGTACCGTAGGTGAAGTCAAACCCCTTAAGGATCCAGGGCTGGGGCTGGGCACCGAAGCGACCCGTGTCATCAACCTGATGAAAACCAAAAAGATCAAGTGGACCCCCGCCGAAAATGAGGGCAAAAAAGTAGCGTTCCGGTATACCATACCGGTCAGCTTCAATCTCAACCTTCCTGCCGGTGACAAACCAAAAACAACGGCTACGGTCGAAGTGGCCCACAAGGACGTCTATGATATCGCTGAAGTCATGCCTCGCTATGCAGGCTGCGACACCATACAGAACGACTCCATTGACTGCACTTTCATGAAAGTCGTGAGTCATGTCAAAGCCAATCTCGTTTACCCGGATCAAGCCTTTAAAAATAAGGTCCAGGGCCAGGTGGTCACCGAGTTTATCGTAGACACCGATGGCTCCATTAAAAATGCAATGGTTAAAAAAGGAATTGGCTCCGGATGCGATGAAGAAGCCCTTCGGGTCGTCACCCTGATGCCGGCATGGATTCCCGGAATGCAGGATGGTAAAGCCGTCAAAGTACGCATGACCCTCCCGATCCTGTTCCAGATTCCAAAACAATAAATCAGCGGTTTGCTGAATAGGGTATCGGTTTCCGGTACCCTTTTTTTTGCCCTTACTCTTCCTTTCCGGAGGCCGGATCAGTCAATTTTTCAGTTTGACGAACTAATATCAGCCATTTTGGCATGTGAAATTTTAATTATATGTCATTATGGCATAAAATTTTGGATGGAATGGCATTTGAATAAAGTGAGTATTCGTTCACTTAAAATTTAAAATGCACATGAAATCATACGCATGTTATCCTGGAGGCCGGACTGCTCCTCTTTCCAGAATCGTATTTCCACACGTGACCCCAAGACACGCTGAAACCTTTAAGACATCCCCGGTCGTTAATCGCCCGGCTGCAAATGTGGTCCGCGAAGACAGCGCATACAGCATCCAACTGGCGGTACCGGGACTCACCAAAGAACAGATCCGGATCGAGCTCCAGGATGATCAGCTGATCATCAGTGGCATTCCGGCTTCAGATGAACAAAAGCCGAAAATGATCCGTCGGGAATTTGATTATACCGGCTTTAAAAGAGTATTCAGGCTCCATAAAAATGCCGACACCGACAATCTTACAGCCACGATGGAACAAGGCCTGCTCACGATCACCATTCCTGACGCACATCCTGAAACCATTCAAGTCAATATTCAATAACCTTTAAAACCTAAGCATCATGATCAACAGATTTTCTCCCGTCGTTCCTTCCGCCTCTCTGGGCAAATGGATGGACACTTTGTTCAACACTACGCTTGCTGATGCCATCGGTACTGATTTTATGGTCTCATCGCCATCCGTCAATATCGTAGAGCATGATAACCATTTCAGCATGCAACTTGCGGCCCCGGGATTGGAAAAAAATGATTTCAATATCCGGATCGAACAAGATCATCTGGTCGTCTCTGCCGAGAAGAAAGCGGAGAAGGAAGAGTCCGGCCCCAAGTTTACACGCAGGGAATTTAATTACAGTTCATTCAAGAGGTCGTTCCTCCTGGATGATACGATCCAGCGTGAAGGCATCAGTGCCGCCTATGAAAACGGCGTGCTGATCATCACCCTTCCTAAAAAAGAAGAAACCTGGAAGAAACCGGAAACCAAGACCATTGAGATCCGTTAAAGTGATTTACGTTTAGACATGAAAGCCACTCTTAGGGGTGGCTTTTTTATTTTCCAACCGGCCGCCCAAGAAAAAATGTAAGTCCTGATGACCGGTCATCATAGGTGATCACCTCCTGGTCCCGATGATGGTCAAAAAAACTAAGCAAACCAAAATCTCCGGAGCAAAAGGCAGTATGCGTCATGAGCACACCCAACCAGGTCATTTTCCATTCCGGAGACGCCCATATCATCAATAGCAAGCAGAGCACGGTAATGATTAAAAATGGGGCAATGGCTACAATGCGAAACTCCCTGCCGCTGGCCACAAACCGATCTGCGACTGCCATGAAATAGAATTTCTTCCAATTGGCTATATAAGCCGTCTGTAAAGCCCCCTGCGATTTGTAAGCCAGTCCATGAATACCCTCATGCAACGGCAGCAACGCGAAGGCAATAGCCAATCCATAACAAAGATGGGAAAGACCATCCTCCAGGGTGAAGTATCCAATTTTCCATCCACGGATCATGTAATATCCTGCACCTCCAAACGCCATGATATTAAACAGGTAGTAGAGATTGGATGACCAGGTACGTACCCCCAGATATTTACGAACAAAAGGTACCAGTTCCTTATGATCGAGTTGCGCAAGTATTTTATAGCCGGAAGCGTCTATTTGTTCAGGGGTCAGATCCATCTTCTTAAAATTTGGCCCAAGATAAGGACCAACGGGATCAGTGCCTCAGGCGATGGGCATATGTGGGATAATTGGGTTGGGCCGGAACCGTCAAGGCAAACAAGTCTAATCCGTCACGATGTGCTTCCAGAGAAAGATCAGCTCCATCATCGACAATAATAAAATCATCCTGTTCGATGGTCTTGCCATTGAGCATACCCGAACCACCAACCACATACAATGACCGGATGAGATCAGGGCTCCCTGGCCAGGTATGTGTCCTGGCAGATAATTTGATACGCCGGATATCAACGCCCGGAGTGACGAGTTGCATCAATCCCTGTTCTCCGGCATAATGAATGATCTCCACACCTTCCGCACCTGAATGCGGAAAGGCATCGGCTTTGTAATCATCATAAGATGCGTCCATGGCCAGGGTTTTGGATAAGTCCGGATCTACCCAGATCTGGAAGATGACGCCGCCTCGTTCGATATGTTCAGCATGGGATATGCCATTACCGGCCCGGATGATCTGCGCATCCCCGGCCTCCAGTGGCCTCCAGTCATTGAGCTTGGTGTCAAAGTGTTTGATTTTCCCTTCAAGTACAAAAGACATGATCTCAAATCCCTGATGAGGATGCAATCCAATGGTACTGTCAACAACGCCCTCTGCTCTCGCCCAATAAAAAAGCGAGGAATACGGACGGACAAAACCTCCATCCTGCGGAAAACCAATAGGCTTGTTTTCAATAATCTGACCGTTGTTGAAGGCTCCGGATGCCTGCTGGGAAATAGGTATGATACGCATGGCAACTATAACATCCGATACCTCTAAGTGTTTATTAATAATGAAAGGTCGACAGACGGCAACCTCCGCGCTTAGATGTTCAATTTGTTTAGTTTTGCCCCCATTGAAAATCACACTTACATTTCCTGATGAATAAAGCACTCGTATTTCTTTTGATAGCCGCCCTGGCCGGAGCTTGTAGCCAATCCGGATCTGGCTCCCAGACCTCCGCATCCCCCGGGGAAGCAGTGTATAAAAAGTACTGCGTATTGTGCCATGGACTGGATGGAAAACTGGGCCTCAATGGCTCAAAGGATCTTACGATCTCCAAACTGACGCTTGAAGAACGAATCATCCAGGTCACCAAAGGGAAAAACACAATGACCCCATTCCAGGGCATCCTTTCGCCGGAAGAAATCAAAGCGGTGGCTGAATACACCATGACCTTAACGAAGCAATAATGGCTGTCAACATCATAGGGTGCATGTCCGGAAGTTCGTTAGACGGACTGGACATAGCCCTGTGCCGGTTTGAGGATCAGCATGAAAGCCCTTCCTGGAAAATACTGCTTAGTCAGACGATCACCTTCCCATCGAATCTGGCTGAGCAATTAAAACAAGCACCACTATTTTCTTCAAGTGACCTTTTAGCACTCGATGTACTATTTGGCCAATTTATAGGAGATGAAATCCGAAAGTGGATGGATGAGCATCACGTATCTGCTGATCTGATTGCATCTCATGGGCACACGGTGTTTCACGATCCTGCCAGGCATTTCACCTTTCAGATCGGAAATGGCTCCGCGATTGCCCTGGCGACAAACGTGGATACCATTACTTCTTTCAGATCCGCAGACATTGCTGCAGGCGGGCAGGGTGCCCCTTTCGCACCGGTAGCGGATCGTGATCTTTTTCCGGGCTATGATGCCTATCTCAATCTCGGTGGTATCGTCAATGTAAGTACCCGGCGACAAGATGGCACCTGGCAGGGTTGGGATATCGGGCCTTGCAACCAGGCTCTCAATCATCTCGCCCGGAAAGCAGGCCTCTCCTATGACCAGGATGGTAAACTTGCCCGGCAAGGCAAGGCAGATGTTTCAGCCGCAGCATGGCTGGCATCGCTTTTCCCTTTTCAAGCCGGTCGACCCAAAGGCATGTCCAATGAAGAAGTTCGTCAGTCCTGGATAACCTGGCTGGACCAAAGACATGAGCCTATTCCTGATCTCCTTGCCACTTGTACGGAAGGGATAGCCCTGCTGATTCACCAACATCTGGTGAATATTTCGGGACGTATACTTGTGACCGGAGGAGGTGCACATAACACCTATCTGATCGAACGACTTAGATCCCTTCATGGAGACCGCTTACAGTTTGAGGTACCCGCTAATGATATTGTCGATTATAAAGAATGCCTGCTGATGGCCTGGCTTGGGTATTTGCACCTGCACAACCGGGCTTTTGGTATACACCAGATCACCGGAGCAACTACGGATACCATCGGGGGAGCTCTACATAAAGCTACCCGATGAAACCAAAGTTGTTGATCACCGGCGGATCAGGTTTGGTAGGTTCCTATCTGATCAGATGGTTTAGTCAACAAGGCTATTCTGAAATTACCGCTACCTATCATTCTTCCAGGGAGAGTATTCCGGAAGATATCTTGTCATTGGCGACATGGCGAAAACTTTCCCTGCCGAACTCCGAAGACGTATTCGACATCGTAGAAGGCCATGAATGGGTCATTCACTGTGCCGGATTAGTATCCTATCATCCGTCTGACAAATACCGGCTGCTCGACATCAACCGCACCGGAACCGAACAAATGGTCAATGCGTGCCTGAAACATTCACCCGCTCATGTGGTCTATGTAGGTTCGATCAGCGCGCTGGGTCGTGAATTGGATCACACGACACTCCATGAAGAGGCTGCATGGATAGACAATAATTTCTCCACGAGTTATGGGCTATCCAAATATCTCGGCGAATTGGAAGTGTGGCGGGGATCTGCGGAAGGATTGAAGGTATCCGTAGTGCTGCCTTCCATTATCCTTGGGACCGGAGCATGGCATCGTTCATCCCTGCAAATGGTAGATCGTGTCGCTACAAAATCCGGATGGTATCCGGGAGGTCAGACCGGTATGGTGGATGTACGTGATGTGGTCCGCTTTATCAGCCATTTGTTGGAGCGCAACCTTCATGGACAAAGATGGATACTCAATGGGAGTAATATCACATATAAAGAAGTATATCAGATCCTCGGTCAGCAATTGAACCCTGAAAAATCATTCCGCCTGGCACCGTTATGGCTTGCCCGTACCATTCTTACTGCCAATCAATGGTTAGGTATGGGTGGGCCGGGGACCGAAATCCTCAACCATACCTATGGGACCTTTTCGTATGATGCTACGAAAAGTCTTCAGGTGGACGGATTCTCTTATCGTGACATCCGAACCACTCTGGTGGAGCTGGCCCGGGTTTATCTCGAAAAAGGATCCAGACCGGTATTACCGTTTTAATTCTTGACCGAAGAGATACTTACCAGGACAGAATTGCCGTTTTAGGATTCCCGGCCGGAAGTATATGTGAATTCCGGAGGTGTTAACAAACCATTATCCCCAAATATTAATATATAATACACTATTTAACAGAAATATACGTATTATAAATTGATGTAATTAGTTAACAATCAGGCATCTGCTTCGATTCCTTTGATTTATTGACGACCTTTGCGATCTTTAGCCACGGGAAGGCTGTAAAGCGTTCTCACCCATTTTGTCCTATGAACCTGATCATTCGCTCACGCCTTCTCTACTTTGCCATTGGCATTTTCAGCCTGGTGGCATGGACCAACCCGGTCACGGGTGTGGTCGTGGATGAGCGCATGACCTCCAACCTGGACGAACAGGAAGAAATCATCCGCGAGCGAATTCCTACTGCTGTTTCTATCGTCAACCCGGTATACAATCCCGCGGTACGGTCATATCTTGATACGTATATCTATCGTCGCCCGGCGCAAACGGCATCCATGATTGGATGGGCCGCAGTGTATTTCCCAATGTTTGAAAAGGCACTGGCAGAAGAGGGGCTCCCCACGGATCTGAAATACCTGTCAATCGTTGAATCCGCCCTGAATCCGGCTGCTGTTTCACGGTCAGGAGCCGGTGGTCTATGGCAGTTTATGAAACCCACTGCCCGTGAATGCGGATTGAAGGTGGGCTCCTATGTAGATGAGCGGATGGATCCGGATAAATCCACCAAAGCCGCAGCTTTATATCTCAAGCAACTTTACACCATGTTTGGCAATTGGGAATTGGTCATGGCCGCTTATAATGCCGGCCCTGGTCGGGTAAGGTCTGCCGTCAAACGTGCCGGAAGTTCTGATTACTGGAAAATCGCGAAATATCTCCCCGAAGAAACCCGCAGCTATGTACCAGGCTTTATCGCAGCCAGCTATTTGATGAATTTTCATGACGCCCACAATATCATCCCGGTATATCCTGAATTAGCAATGGGAGAATTGACCACCGTGACCATTTATGAAGGAATGTCCATCACAGAGGTTGCGCGTCGCTCAGGGATGACCGTCGAGTCGGTCAAATTGCTGAATCCATCTTTTATCAGAGGCTATATTCCGTCTTCAACTTCCGGTTATACGTTGAGCTTGCCCGCAGCGTCTGCTGAGCTCTTCAATTCAGGACGTTCTATGGAAGTGCCTGCAGTAGCTGTTGATAATGCAGAAGAATCTATCAGCACCACTACCCTAAGTATTGATGGCGCGACCTACAAAGTCATGACCAGGACTAAAGAACATATTGTTCGTTCAGGCGACAACCTTTCTACGATCGCTGCGCGTAACAATTGTACTGTTCGCCAACTGATGACCTGGAATGGTCTTCGGGACAGCCGCTTGTCCATTGGGCAGCATCTTGAAATCAGATACACCGTACGTGAATTAATACCGGCTATTGTTGAAGCGGCTCTCGTGGTTCCACCAGCACGCCAGGATCAGACGTTGAAAAATCTTCAGGTTCTCGACCTCGATTACTTCCCGGTTGAATTCACTACTCCTAAAGTTGAATTTGATATGACCCCTGTTCTTCAGGACCAAGTCAGCAATACTTTGGTACTGCAGCGTCGTCAGAGCGTCCGCCAGGCCCTGAACCAATACAAACTCAACAACAACATCAGCCTCACCCCATGTGATCTGCCTGGCAACTTCTGCACAGGGGATGTTGTAAGGGTGCGTTAATCTTTCCTTGGTCGCCGAAGCACCTTTCCGTGTGAAGCAGGCCTCTTAAGCCTTTTCTGCCCCTTTCCCCTAAAGGGTGAATCAAATGATTTTTCTGCCTCTTGTGCCTCCTTGGTCGCCGAAGCGCTTTTCCGCGCGAAGGAGACCTCTTCCGCACGTTTCTCTTAACTTTGCCGCATGATTAAAATAACATTACCGGATGGTTCGGTCAGGGAATATGCCCGGGGAATCACCTCTATGGAAATCGCCAAATCCATCAGTGAAGGTTTGGCACGCAATGTACTCGCCGCCAAAGTCAATGGCGAGATCTGGGATGCCGGTCGACCTATCGACAACGATGCCACCCTCCAGCTTCTGACCTGGAATGATACCGGGGGCAAATCAGCATTCTGGCACAGTTCTGCCCACCTGATGGCGGAAGCCCTTGAGGCTATTTATCCAGGCGTAAAGTTTGGCATCGGACCTCCGATTGACAACGGCTATTACTATGATGTGGATCTCGGGGACCGCACCCTCACTCCTGAAGAATTGCCTGCCATTGAAGCCAAAATGCTTGAACTGGCCAGACAGAAAAATGAATATGTAAGACGCAATGTCTCCAAGGCAGAAGCAATCGCCTATTTTACAGACAAAGGCGATGAGTATAAAATTGAGCTTTTGCAGGAGCTGAAGGACGGGGAAATCACTTTCTACCAGCAAGGTAATTTCGTGGATCTGTGTCGGGGCCCGCATATCCCCAACACCGAAAAAATCAAAGCCGTCAAGTTGACCAATATCGCCGGAGCCTATTGGCGTGGTGACGAAAAACGCAAGATGCTGACCCGCATC
The DNA here is from genome assembly GCA_044227555.1 of Saprospiraceae bacterium. Lineage (GTDB taxonomy): Bacteria > Bacteroidota > Bacteroidia > Chitinophagales > Saprospiraceae > Opimibacter. The sequence continues at coordinate 11,258 of JBGAWQ010000015.1, forward strand.
TATGGTATCACGTTCCCGCAGGACAAGGAACTGAAGGAATACCTGGTGCTGTTGGAGGAAGCCAAAAAGCGGGATCACCGTAAACTCGGTGCTGAACTGGAACTATTTGCCTTTTCTGAGCGTGTAGGAGCCGGACTTCCACTCTGGCTTCCAAAAGGAACTATCGTCCGCAATCGCCTTCAAAATTTCCTGCGTAAAGAGCAAGCCAAACGCGGCTACCAGGAAGTCATGACTCCACACATCGGGAAAAAGGAATTGTATGTGACATCAGGTCACTATGAAAAATACGGAGCGGATAGTTTTCAACCTATTCATACGCCACGTGAAGGTGAAGAGTTTTTGCTCAAGCCTATGAACTGCCCTCACCACTGTGAGATCTTCGGTCACAAGCCGCACTCCTATCGTGATCTGCCTTTGCGCATTGCGGAATTTGGTACGGTCTATCGCTATGAGCAATCCGGGGAGTTGCATGGCCTGTCTCGTGTACGTGGATTTACGCAAGACGATGCCCATATCTTTTGTACGCAAGATCAATTGAAGGACGAATTCCTCAATGTGCTTGACCTTACCAAATTGGTGTTGGCCAAAGCCGGCTTCGAAAAATTTACCGCGCAAATCTCGCTGCGGGATCTGACCAAACCGGAAAAATATATCGGTAATCCTGAGAATTGGGAGAAAGCAGAAAACGCAATTATTGATGCAGCGGCAGCTGCCGGTTTAGAGGCCGTACAAGTCCCGGGTGAAGCCGCATTTTATGGACCGAAACTTGACTTCATGATCAAGGATGCAATTGGTCGGTCCTGGCAACTTGGAACCATCCAGGTGGATTACAATCTGCCTGAACGTTTCCAACTGGAGTATATCGGTGCCGACAACCAGGCGCATCGTCCGGTGATGATCCATCGCGCCCCATTCGGCAGCATGGAACGCTTTATCAGTATCCTGATCGAAAACACCACTGGCAAACTGCCGCTGTGGTTGGCTCCCGATCAATTTGCCATACTGCCTATCGGAGAAGGACACATCCCCTATGCAAAGCAGGTACTGACCCAACTCGAGAATCTCGGACTCTCCGGATTTATCGACGATCGGAATGAGACCATCGGGCGAAAAATCCGGGATACCGAGCTGAAGAAAGTTCCTTATATGCTCCTGGTAGGCGACAAGGAAATGGCAGATAGCATGGTCGCGTTGAGAAAGCAAGGGGAAGGGGATAAGGGGGCAATTCGGCCTGAATCCTTTGCTGAATTACTCAGAGCTGAAATTGAAGGGAATTGATCAGAGTTCACTGTTCAGTGCTCAGTAATCACTCATCACTGAGCACTGAACTGGCTTGGGCCTCGTTCTCATATTTCAGTAAGTCATTTTATATTCCAATTCCAATCTGTGAACCACAGGTGGGTAGTATCGATACTTTAGTTACTACTTGCTCCAAAATCACACTACAATGTGATTCTATGGGAATATTCCTGGATGCATCGCCATTCTAATGTAATTTTACCACTATAATGTGATTTTCATGTACTTTATAGATTAAAATGTACTTCTTAGCATAAAAATCACATCATAAAGTGATTTTACTTGCATTTTAAACTAAAAAGCACCAATTTTACCGTAAAATCACATTATAATGTCAGCCAAGGCACTTGGAGAATCCTATAAGCGACGCCGGAAAGATCTCCGTATCACCCAGCCACAACTGGCCGAGCTGGCCCAAGTGAGCGTGAATACCCTATACAAACTGGAACGAGGAGCGGGAAACCCTACCCTGGAGACCCTGGTCAGGGTGGCCGATATCCTTGGGCTTGAACTGGCCCTAAAAGTCAAAAGCATTAAATCTGCACCATGAGAAAGGCCATGGTTTTGTATAAGGATGAACCGGCGGGTATGTTGGTTCAACAAGATGACGGATCATTCGTCTTCAACTATACCCATGAATGGATGACAGATCCATCCAAACCCCCGATCAGTCTTACCTTCCCCAAATCACAGCAAACGTTTCGATCCGACTACCTGTTTCCTTTCTTTTATCATTTGCTTCCTGAAGGAACCAACCGCCGGATAGTAAGCCGTCATCTTCGCATTGACCAGAATGATGATTTTGGATTGTTACTCCATACTGCTCGTTTCGATACGATCGGCGCGGTCACCATAGTTAAGACAGAATAATACAGCATGCCGATCCCAGATATTCATCATTGCCCGGGAACACTGGCACCAGGATATACAACGTACAGTTCGGCATGTCTCCGCCGGGTCTTTAACGGACATAAAGTATCGCATATCCTCCCGTATCTAACCCCGGCTACTGACAAAAAAACCGCTGAGACATTTCTTGAAAATCAAAAACGGATGTCCATCTCAGGGGTCCAGGAAAAATTTTCAGTGCTACTGGAAAAGAATAAACTAAGACTGACAGAGCAAGGAGAGCGAGGCGCCTATATTCTTAAACCCGCACCTGTACTTAACTCCTCAACGGGTAAACTGGATTATCCCGACCAATTACCGGCCAATGAACATCTGACAATGCAGATCGCTAAGCAGGTATTTGGCATTGAAACCGCGGAAAATGCTTTGGTCTTTTTTAAGAATGGAGAAGCCGCGTACATCACTAAACGATTTGACGTGAATGCTGAAGGAAGTAAACTAGCCAAGGAGGACTTTGCATCACTGGCAGGTCTTACGCCCCAAAAGGATGGCGAGCATTACAAGTATTCAGGTTGTTACTATGACTTGTTCCCTACATTGAAAAAGTATTCGCTCATCTACCCTATTGAAGCACCCAAACTGTTCCGCCTCATGATCTTCAATTACCTGTTTTCAAATGGGGATGCTCACCATAAGAATTTCTCGTTACTGGAAACGCTGCAGGGTGATTACAGGCTCAGTCCGGCTTATGATTTGTTGAATACCCATTTACATGTTGACGATTCCGTATTTGCTTTGGTGGATGGACTCTTACCCATCAATTATGCCGTGGGAAACATCCGTGCACAATTAATATATTTAGGCATCGAGGCTGAAATTCCGGAAAAACAAGTAAACCTCATTCTCAAAACCATGATTTCCAAGCAGGATAAAGTGCAAACCCTCATACAAGCATCTTTCTTGTCCCCGGAGTTTAAAGAAACATATACCAGACATTATTTCGACCGACTTCAAAAATTGAACACGGAGTGAGCTACGAATATTCAGAAGACGGCCTGGTCGAAATCGCCACCCAACATCTATTGGGAGATTTGGGCTGGGTTGTAAAAAATGCCTGGAAGTATGAGACCTTTGGTCCTTCCGGTTTACCGGGCGTGAACACAAATCAGAAGTCTTCCTGAAGTAACAGCTGCATTCAACATTGACTTCTTTACATCCCAAACGGCCAGGAGCAACTCAGTGATCTGAAGAGGAGCATAGCTGACTTTTTTCTATCTTACTAGCCGCCTTAACCTGTTCAATAGAATTTGAGAAAACCTGGCACTATGAATTGGATAGTTACATTTTGTATTTCCCTACTTTATGCTACAGAAATTTGCGCCCAGGATCCGTGCAGTGGTCTCAACTACCATGCCTTTAAAGCTGAGAGCCTCTCCGGAACCTATATGGACCTGGAAGCGCTGGGCACGCCGATATCGGTCAGCGGTTTGGATGACGGCATCTCCGGCCCTCAGGAAATCGGATTCACTTTTGAATATCAATGTCAGTCATTCACCCAATTCATTTTCAATACCAATGGGTTTATCAAACTGGGTGTAGAGACCACGCCAAAAACGAATTTGTTTTTTTCCAATGCGCAATCTACTTCAGGGGGTGTCTTCAACAACCCCGATTCCAATAATGTCAATCTTATCGTTGCTTTTAACAATGACATTGAATCCGCCACAGGCTTGCCGGAGTTTAGCGTGTATACCGGAGGTGTAGCACCGTACCGGGTGTGTACCATCCAATGGAAAAATATGCGGGAATGGAGCTCAGATCCAGCGACCAAGCAATACGTGGATATGGATTTCCAGATCAAACTCTATGAAACGACCAATGTGATTGAGTTTGTCTACGGGGATTGGATGCCATCAGAAAATGCATCCAATTATAAAACAGCCGCATGTGGTTTAAAAGGAAAAAGCAATGCGGATGATCAGTTGCTCGTGGTGGTGAAAAGCTCCGCCGCATTCTGGCATGATGTCACTTTTCACAATGGAAACTACTTGCCCAATGAATCTTTCAATTTTGGCAATCCGCCCGATCGCCCAAAACCCGATCCGGGCAGAACATATCGGTTTACCCCCACGAGATCAAATGATCTGACCGTACAACAACTCTATACCATGGGTCAATCCTCATCGTATTATTCCGCGCCGGTAAATATTTCAGCCAATATTCTCAATTCTGGTTTTAACACCATGACCAATATCCCGGTTTACCTGGAGACGACAGGTGCGAATGTGTTTAGAGATACCCAATACATTGCGCAATTGGCCTTCATGGAAGACGCAAGGATCAACTTCGAGGATTTTGAAGCTGTGCACGAAGGTACTTCGGGCATAAGCATCACCGTAGGCGATGATGACAGCAATCAAGACAATCAAATTTTACATCATCTGGAGACCACCCCTTTACAACTAAACTACGCCCTTGATCAACCCGCTACAGGTGCCTATGGATTCTTGTCGGGTGTGCAGGGTATCTACTATGCCCGTTATCCGGTGCATGGATCGGCCAGCATTCAGTCCATCCATGCTTTTATTTCGGACAACATTCCTTCAGTGGGTAAAACCGTTTTTGGAATCGCCCTGGATGCGGCCGGTAATATCCTGGCCCGCTCAGAAAATTATATCATACAGGAAAGTGATCTTGGCCAATGGCATTCATTTACATTTACTTCAGCGCCCTCAGTGATCAACACTGATTTTTATGCAGGTTTTGGCATGACCTCAAGCCTAACTGAATTTGCTCCTCTCGGTGTACAGCCCGAATCGCCAGTGCGGCCAAATACCTACTACACCTCGTTTGTCAATGGCACCGGCATAAAACCTATGGACACCCTCACATTTACCAATCGGTTTATGATCGGAGCCACCCTAAACGGTACACCGCCAGTTGCGGGTGTGGCATCAGCGGATACCTCATTCTGCGCATATGGTAATGCTACCCTAAAACTTAATTCATATACCGGTTTTGTCAACTGGCAATCCTCTACCGATGGACTCGAAGCGTGGGCCGATGTTGCACAAAGTAACGGGGCTCTCTATGTGACCGATCCATTGACTTCGTCAACCTATTTCAGGGCACAGGTCTTTCAACCGGGATTCATATCCGTCTATTCGAATACTGTCTTTGTAGAAGTCAACCCTGAACAACCGGTCATCGCAGCATCGGGGGATGCATTACAATCCAGTGCAACGTCGGGCAATCAATGGTATGATCAAAATGGCCCGATTGAAGGAGCCACGGATCAGTATTTTCTGGCGACACACCCGGGCACGTATTACGTCATCGTTACTGATGGTGATTGCGTATCAGCACCATCCAATGGGATCGAATTGCTGAGCGTAAGTGTTGATGAGTCCGGATCCACTGACGTGTTTAAACTCTATCCAAACCCGGTTCAGGAAATGATGTGGCTGCATGGCATGACAGAAAACGTTCCACTCCAATACACCATTATTAATAGCCAGGGTGCTCCTGTAGTTCATCATGCATGGTCACCGGATGGCAGGGTTTCCACCGCTAATCTTCCATCAGGATTCTACATGATCAGCATTGAAACGCCACGGGGCCGGGAGGTGCATCCCTTTTACAAACTATAATCCTATCGGTAGAAAGGCCAATTTTAAATCCTCAAAGCCAACATCAGTCCCAATGTGCCCGGACTGAAAAAAGGTCCTTTTGCTTACCTTCACAGGCTACGCGAATTACTTAGTACTATCAAACCATCCCTATGAGAATTCTCACCCTAACCGTATTGACCCTGTTGTGCCAAATGCACCTTTCTGCACAACCATGGCTCAAAAATCTGCCTGCCGGAAAAACAAAATCTGAGCTCACCCTTCCGGATTACCAAAAGGCATTCGAAACCTATTGGGCACCTTTCCATGTAGACAAAGGCAGCTACATCGAAAATGGAGTCAAGAAGAAAGCACCGGGCTGGAAACAATTCAAACGCTGGGAATATGAAATGCAAAGCAGGGTCGACCGCCAGACCGGAACATTTCCCGTCAAAACGGCCATGGACATCAGGCAGGAATTCGAACAGGCACATCCACGGGCCTTATCTACCAGTACTTCAGCGTGGACTCCATTAGGTCCTACAACCTCCTTCAGTGGCTATTCAGGCATAGGAAGGATCAATGGCATCGCGTTTCATCCAGACGATCTATCAACCTATTGGGTGGGTGCCGCTGCCGGTGGCTTGTGGCAGACCAAAGACAATGGCGCTTCATGGACCTGCCTCACGGATCAGAATGGCGTATTGGCGGTAAGCGATATGGCCATCACCCCGGATTATGCTACGTCCAACACCCTCTATATCGCCACCGGAGATCGTGATGCCTGGGACAACAGAAGTATCGGGGTACTGAAATCTACGGATGGAGGTCAAACCTGGTTACCAACCGGCATTAGTTACACCATCTACGAAGGGCAAATGGTCAACCGGTTACTGATGGATCCATTCAATCCGCAGATTCTTATTGCCGCGACGACAAGAGGTGTATTTAAAACCTATGACGGAGGAGTGACGTGGAATCAACAAATGACTACCGCGGAGTTTATTGATATGGAATATAAACCCGGCGACAGCAATACCTTATACGGCTCGACCAAAAACGGTCAAATCTACATTTGCACGGATGGCAATACATTCACCGGACCTGTTTTCAATGATGGCAATGCCAACCGAATTGAGCTTGCTGTTTCACCTAACCAACCGAATTGGGTTTATGCCCTGGCCTCTAATGGTTCGAGTGGTTTGTATGGTGTATTTCAATCTACAGACAGCGGCAATTCATTCAATGAGGTATTCAGCGGCAGCGTCAAAAATCTGCTCACCTGGGAATCTGATGGCAGTGGTACCGGTGGACAAGGATGGTATGACCTCAGCCTGGCGGCTTCACCACTGGATGCACAGATCGTGCTCGTTGGTGGTGTCAATTCATGGCGTTCATGGGATGGTGGGGTTACCTGGAACATCATCAATCACTGGTATGGCGACCAGGTACAGGCGGTGCATGCGGACAAACATAAACTGGCTTTCCGCAGCAATGGAGATGTCTTTGAATGCAATGATGGTGGTGTATATATGTCTCAGGACAATGGCAGCAACTGGACAGACAAAACCAATGGCATACAGATCAGCCAAATGTATCGGCTGGGTGTTTCTCAGACCGGCCCTGATGATGTCATCACCGGCCTGCAGGACAATGGGACCAAGTTACACTCTGGTTCCAGTTGGTTTGACGTGCGCGGCGGTGACGGCATGGAATGTCTGATTGACTACACCAACGATGACATCCAATACGGTACGGTGTATTATGGTCAAATCGATCGTACCAATGATCATTGGCAGAGTTCAAAAAATATCACGCCTCCCGATGAAGGGGCATGGGTGACTCCATATATCATTGATCCCAATGATCCGGCTACACTCTACGGAGGCTATAATGAGGTCTGGAAAACCACCGACCGCGGCGACAGCTGGAATCAAATTTCATCCATAGATCTTCCTGGCAAAATTCAATCCATGGCAATTGCCGCATCGGATTCGAAAGTGATTTGCATTGCTGATTACGGACAGATCTGGCGCACCACTAATGGAGGCACAGACTGGGCCAACATTACTGCTAATCTTCCAACCGGTAGTGCGGGTATAGAATATATTTCTATCCACAACGAAGATCCGGCCCTGATATGGGTGGCCCTGAGTGGCTATGGTCAGCCAGGTGTCTACCAATCGTCTGATGGAGGAGGCACATGGACTAAAATTTCTAATGGACTGCCACCTATACCTGTGTACAGTGTGGTCCAAAACAAACAACACCTAAGCAGTATACATCTGTATGCTGGTACTGAACTTGGTGTCTATTTTAAAGATGGAGATGCAGATTGGGTGCCTTATGCAAATGGACTGCCGAATGTCAGGATCGGTGAAATTGAAATTTATTACGCAGGCAATCCTGGTGAAAGTAAACTCAGGGCTGCCACCTATGGACGCGGCCTGTGGGAAACGCCGATTGAGTATACCTCTTCGCCAATGGTATACCTGAACACAACAGCTGTGCAAAAAAATACTTCCAATGTTGAACCCGACCAGGCCAATCAGGAAATACTCAAAGTGGAAGTGTCGACCCAAGGCAATCTTCAGCCGCTTACCATCACCTCCTTCAACTTCAATACAGAAGGCTGCACAGACCCCACGCAGGATATTACGCAGGCCAGGCTTTATTACAGCGGATCCTCAAATACTTTTTCTACCGCTGTACTTTTTGGTAATGCCGTCAGTAATCCTAATGGGTCTTTTGTGATCGATGGATCGCAAGTACTTGGGGACGGAAAAAATAATTTCTGGCTGACCTACGATCTTCCTGCTGACGCGGTACTTGATCACCTGCTGGATGCCCAATGCACTTCGGTCACGGTGGATGAACCTCACGCGCTCATCGACCCGGCTCCTGCCGGATACCGGACGATTGGCTATGAGTATTGCGATGCCGGTGCCGCCCAGCAATCCTATGAGTACATCTCGAATGTATCCATGGGCCAGGTCAACCAGCATTCTGACAAAGGAGACGGTGGCTATGAAGATTATACCTCGCAAGTGATCGAAATGTACATCGGTGAGCCCATGCGCATTGATGTTGAAAATGGCGTCCCGTATATCACAGACCAGGTTTTGGTCTGGGTTGACTGGAATACAGATGGTGATTTTGATGACAATGGAGAAAATGTATTCACCTCTACCCGATCCGGTGATGCTGTCTTTAGTGGTTTCATCACTGCACCTGGAAATGCAATGCCGGGGAAGACACGTATGCGTGTGAGATTGCACGATGCGGATAATGGACCTAACGACGCACCTTGTGGTTACGCTACATGGGGTGAAGTCGAAGATTATACGCTGCGATTGATTGGGGAGGACCTTTGCGGCCCCATAGATTATCTCAGCTTAAAAGCGCAAAACATCGCGGGAGCATATGTGGATCTCGGCACCAATGGAACGATCATTGTGACGAGTGGATTTGATGATGCCAACTCGGGCCCGCAGGATATCGGATTTTCATTTCCATTTCACTGTGACACTTTTAGCAGTTTTGTGCTCAATACGAATGGATTTATTCGACTTGGTGATGCCCCACCATCAAAACCCGGGCTTTATTTTGATACCCCACACGATAGTTATGGTGGGATCTTTAATTCCAACGATCCTGCGGATGCCAATATCCTGGCTCCTATGAATATCAATCTCGATGCAGGGGCGGGCAATGCGGAATACAGAGTACATACTTCGGGAGATGCCCCTTACAGAGTCTGCACCATTCAGTTTAAAGATGTGCGGGAAGCAGGTACTGATCCTGTACCGCAATTTGATAATATGGAATTTCAAATCAAGTTGTACGAGAGTACAGGTGTGATAGAGTATGTCTATGGCGATTGGACCCCATCAGGTCTTGCAGATGATTTCAGGACTGTAGCCTGTGGAATTAAAGGCGGGAACGGGGCCAGTGACCAATTGTTGATCGTGAGTAAGTCAAGCGAAGAACCGTGGGGTAATATTCATTTTACCAATGGCAACTACTATCAAACCAGCCCGATCTTTTATGCCAGACCCCCCGCCAGCCCTGCACCAGATGCAGGCAGGACGTTTCGGTTTATTCCTACGTTTAATAATGATCTTGGGATCAGTGGCATTTATGCTTTGGGAGATGCATCTGTACATTATTCTTCACCCCAGGATATCGGAGTGCGCATTGAAAACACCGGGCGTAATACTATGCATAGTGTACCTGTCACACTGAAAGTCACGGGAGCTAATGCATGGGAAGAAACCCGCGTTCTGGCCAGCCTGGATCAACTGGATGATTACATCATGCATTTCCCCACGTATACTCCATCTGCCAATGGCCCAACGACGATTGAAGTCAGTTTGCCTGATGATGATAATATCTCTAACAATACGATGAGATGGGAGCAAAATGTCAATGACTTTGACTGCAGCTATACCGCCAAGAGTGATCCTATTGATCCTATGGCCCTTGCGCCTAACGATCAATATATCTTCCTGGCCTCCTACGATATAAACGGCACTGCTGAAGTGCGTACGGTCCGGGCATACATCCCTGATGATCCTTCCAATGTGGGTCAGACCGTTTATGGCGTTGTGCGCAATGAAGCCGGCATCATAGTCGCTCAGTCCGATCCTTACACCATCGATCCGGCTGGAATGGGCGCATGGCATGATTTCGACCTGCCGACTCCACCTGTGTTTACAGACGAATCTTTTTTTGCGGGGTATGCCGTGTTGGCCTCCAATGACTTTTATTATCCCCTGGGTATTCAGCAAGAGGATCCATTACGTCCCCAAACTTTTTTTACGACCGGATTAGATGGGAATGGGCTTTCGCCTTTGACGATTCCGTTACGCCTGATGATCAGCGCCGTCTTGCGTCCTACCCCGCCAATAGCCGGAATTGCTGGAAGTGATTTAGTGGATTGTGAAGGTGGTGGTGGCACTATTGCGGTTCATGAATACAGCGGTTTTATCCAATGGCAGGAATCACCGGATGGAATATCCAATTGGGTGAATGTCACTGCAGGTGATGGTGGCAACAGTAATACCTACACCACTCCGCAACTTTATATCACTACCTATTATCGTGCAGAAATCAGTCAACCTACTTTTGCGCCTGTATACACCAATACAGTCCAAATCCAGATATTGGTCACCCCCGATGCGGCAGGACCTATCACTGGAACAACAGAGGTTTGTCAGAGCAGTACCGGTATAGTATATTTCATTGAACCCATTATCGATGCATCAGATTACATCTGGTCATTACCCAATGGGGCCACCGGGAATTCAACAACCAATAGCATTACAGTTGATTTCGGGTCAAATGCGATCTCTGGCAACATTTCCGTCAGCGGTTTTGCCTTCGGCGGTTGTATCGGCTTGCCCTCCCTTCTGCCGGTTATAGTTATACCACAACCTGCCGCACCGATAATTACATCCGACGGAGACGCATTACACTCCGATGCCATAGCCGGGAATCAATGGTATGATCAGAACGGGCCCATCGCCGGTGCCACAGATTCGGAATTCCTGGCGTTAACTGACGGATTTTATTATGTCATTGTCACAGTCGATGGCTGTCCATCTTCTCCCTCCAATGTCATAGAATTAATTGTGACGTCGACCAGCGACAACGAAAAAAATAATGAGGTAATGCTTTATCCGAATCCGGTTTCCGGACAACTCTATATTGAATATCCCGGCAACCCGGTGGCTATACCCTTTATCATCCGCAATGCAGTTGGAGAAGTCATTTGGGAAGGTACCCTCAGGGAAAAAACAATAGTAGAGACTAGCCCCATGGCTGCGGGAGTGTATTATCTGATGTTCCAACAAGACGGAAAAGTTCTGGCGAGGCGATTTGTGAAAATGTAATCCTCATTCCATCTGTAGCCTATGGCATCGACCAATTCCCGATTTCGTTTTTTAAAATTATGGTTGCGCTTCTCCCAAAATCAACGAGATGAGAAGGGCTAATAGTATAAAAAAAGGAGTGGATCCTTCACGATCAATCCACCGATACGCAGGGATTGGATTTCTTGTATTTTTTATCCTGGTTCTTTGGGGATTTTGGCCGACCTATTTTAGCATCCTGGGGCAGTCGATGGAAACGCATAAACATCTACATGGTCTGGGGATGACCTTATGGTGTGTGATGTTGATCACCCAGGCGTTTCTGATCCGATGGAAAAAGAAAAGCGTCCACAAGCTCTTAGGTAAGATATCTTATGTGCTCGTTCCTTATATTCTCGTTTCAGGCCTGCATATAGCCCAACTTACCCTCAAGGATATCGGGCCTCCCGGAGACATTTACCGCAATTACTTCTCAGCGCTGATGTTCAATGCGCTTCTGGTCTTTGCAATTTTCTATGGTTTGGCCATCTGGCATCGAAAAACAGCTGCTCTGCATAGCCGCTGGATGATATGTACCGTATTCCCTATTCTCACCCCGGCTACTGACCGTATCATTCATCATCATTTTGAAAGTTTGGTGCAGTGGGCACCTGGTCTACAAGGGATGCCCATGGTGCAGGTATATGGGTTTGGACTTGCCGATTTGATTCTGACCTTCCTTGCTATCTGCGATGGAGTGGTATACAAGCGATACCAGGTTTTTCCCTGGGCTTTGGGGGTACTCCTGCTTTACCATCTATCAGTCATCGTCTTTCAGAGTGCTGCGATCCTGCAACAAATGGCGGCATGGATGATGGCGATCCCCGTTTCCTGATTAAGTCACTGTAAATTTATTAGGTTTTGATCCGCATCATACCCTTTGCTGACTGTCATCATTGATGACCAAAGCGGATGAGCTGATCTTTCATCTTGTAACCTGCAGGCAGGTTCGGGGATTGATCAATTGTAAAGACTATGTCAAGGGCATCCAATGAATCTAAAACCATGAAGGGGCTTACCCATCGGAAAATAGCCCTCCAGTTGTCTTCTCTGATCCGGCAAATGAAGGATGCCGAACACACCTTTGCACCGGAACTGGATAAACTGCACAAAAACTTCAGGCTCAGCGGAGCCAACTTAATGCACTATCTCGTGTTGCGCACGAACGAGATCCGTGATCTTCAGGAGTATCTGCATCATCAAGGATTATCCTCGTTGACCAATTCGGAAAGCCATACCCTCTTTCAGGTACGAAATGTGCTGCGTTGGCTGCAACATAAGGATCATCGGGTCGTCAAAGAGGTAGCCTGTAATTTTGAGGAAGCGTCCAGATTAAGAGCTGAACATGCGGAGCGGCTTTTAGGTGTATTTCCGAACAAGGAGAGACCCCATATCATGGTTACCTTTTCTACCGATATGGCCGATGATCGCAAACTGGTTGAAGAAATGCTCAACCATGGCATGTCTGTTGCCCGTATCAATTGTGCCCATGATACCCCGGAGGTTTGGCTCCGCATGATTTCAACCTTGAAAAAGGCCATTGCAAAAACCGGAAAAACCTGTAAGCTCTATATGGATCTCGCGGGACCGAAAATCAGGATCCGTCAAATCATTGCGCTACAGAAAAATGAAAATCTGGGCCTTCCGGTCGAAGAAGGCAAGACACTGATCCTTAGCGGTCAAAAAAGAACCTTGTCAAAACCCCGGAAACGCAAAAACAAAAGTTTAGATACGCTCATCATTGAGCCTGGCGAGCTGGTGGGCATGATGAAAAAGGGCGAGCATATCTTTTTTGATGATGGCAAATTTGAGGCGAAAGTTATCAAGGCCGGGCCGGATAAAGTAACCGTGAGGATCATCCGCATCTCTGCAAAAAACCATGTACTCAAGCCTGAGCGCGGCATCAATTTGCCGGACTCCGATATCAGTCTGCTGTCGTTGACGGAAGAAGATAAAATCAACCTGCCCTTTATCTGTGAACATGCCGATATGGTGGGGTATTCTTTTGTCAATAGTCCGCTTGACATGGAAATGCTTCGGATGGCTATGACCCATATCAACCCACGTAAGAAACCGGCTATCATCATGAAGATCGAACGGCTTACAGCAGTCCAGAATCTGCCAGCTTTGCTGATCAATGGCATGAAAGATGAAGCGACCGGCGTGATGATCGCGCGGGGAGATCTGGCCGTGGAGATCGGTTTTGAACGACTCAGTGAAATCCAGGAAGAAATCCTGTGGATCTGCGAGGCCGCGCATGTCCCGGTCATCTGGGCAACGCAGGTATTGGAGACGCTCAATAAAACCGGGTATGCCACACGATCTGAAATCACGGATGCCGCAATGAGTGGCCGGGCTGAATGTGTAATGCTCAACAAAGGCAAATATATCGTCAAGACCATCGAAACCCTGGACGATATCCTGACCCGACAGCAAAGCCACGTCCATAAAAAGCGTTATATCATGCGTCCGCTGGGGATAGCCAAAACCTTTATTGAACCCTGATTGGCTACGCTTTGCCAGAGGAATTAATATTTTACACCCAGATCACTGGCAGAACCATAGAGGTACGGGCCGCAACTGCTAAAATCAAATAACATGAAGAAGATCTCTCCGATTCAAATCATGCTCACGCTTTGGTGTATCTCCATCCAATGGACTATGGGACAAGACAACTTTAATGAAAAAGACCTGGGCAACCTGCGCTATTATGCTGATGCTAATACTAAACTCCCTAAGCCTGATCCAAAAGAAAAACGGGTGGTCTTTATGGGAAATTCCATCACGGAAGGTTGGATGAGAACCGATCCCGGATTTTTCCAGGGTAAGCCCTATATCAACCGGGGCATCAGCGGACAGACCACCGACCAGATGCTGATTCGCTTTCGTCAGGACGTCATTGATTTGCACCCTTCTGTCGTGGTCCTTTTAGCCGGCACCAATGACATCGCAGAAAACCGTGGCCCGACCCCCCTCGAAGCTATCTTTGAAAATATTGTATCCATGACCGAACTAGCCCAATTGCACGACATCCGGGTGGTCTTGTGTTCAGTACTTCCGGTCTATGATTTTCCCTGGCGTCCAGGTCTGAAACCGGCGGACAAGATTATAACTCTCAATACAATGATCTCCGGATATTGCGCTGAGCATAAGATCCCTTTCGTAGATTATCACCATGCCATGGCGGATGAACGAAACGGACTCCCCTATAAATTCGCCGAAGATGGTGTACACCCCAATTTGGAAGGCTATCAATGTATGGAACCTCTGGTTCAGGCTGCAATCAGTAAAGCGTTGAAGCAATAATTCACAACACCCCGCTTTGTCGCCTGGAGCTACCAGATAAAGGTGACAAAGGCCACAACTATAAAGAGAAAGAGTATATTGAAACAGAACAATATGAGCAGGGTAAGATATCTAAATAAGAGTTTTAGCCATCGGTCATGATAGAATCGTTTCATCGCCAGCAAGAGGTAGGCAAACGGATAGATGGCCAACAATGTGGTCACCCATGAAGATGGTTCCTGCAATGCCTCTGCATCAACTTCGCTGACCAAAGCATTGATGAGGATGACGGTGGTCAGCACTACATACATGTAGGCATAGTAGTAGATTGAAAAAATAAAATGCTCTACATAGAGGTTCCCCGGCCTGCGCCAATACAGCAATTTGAGGAAGAACGCAAAAAACGGAAGACTCAGAAAAAACAACTGCGGCAGGGAATGAAAGATTTCGTCCAGGAACGCTGAAGACGCGGATGCTTCATCGCCATCATGCTGTTGTTGCATCTCACGTTGGCGTTGTTCGATCCGTTCGAGGAGCAGTTTCCCAAGCCAACCTTCAGACTGGACGGAATCCAGTTGCGGCGCAAACAGATCAATTTCAAGATCACCCTCATTCGTATTTCCACCTGTGTTGGAAGAATCGTCCGGAGACTGGATGGAATGGATCAATTGATTAATGCAAACGGTATCCGGTGTGCCTTTTCGCATTTCCTTTTCCTGGTGGAGATGAAAGATGCGTCTTTGGTCAGATATTTTTTGTCCCGGGGTAGTTTCGTTAGAGAAAGAACCGACCCTGAAATAGAGCAATAAGAAGAAAATAGAAGAAGCAAATATGTAAAAACGGATAGGTTCAAGATTTTGTCTTCGCTTTCCATTCATGTATTCGAGGGCAATCTGACCTGGACGAAGCACCAGTTGACCCAGGGTATGCCAAAGGCGGCTGTCATAATTAAAGGAGTCTTTGACAAAATCCACGACCAACACCCACGCTGAATTACGGTACTCCAGATTTTCCTGCCCGCAATGTGAACAATATCTTTCCTGGACCTCATGTCCACAATTAAGGCATTGCTTGTCCGTCCTGCACTTTTTATTGCTCATCTTTTTTGCTGATGGCTCCATCCACTCCGGTGATGCGCCGTTTCGAAACTAAAAATAACTTTCCGGATCAAAGGGGGATGACCGGATAGACGGGGCTTGAAAATTCTTGGTTGGAGAGTAGCTATTGATTCAATTAATTGGGTTAACTTGTTTGCACATTATGATTCTCCACCGATTGCTTTGAGCTATCTTGAGATTCTGAGGCAGATAGGGCCAGACATTGCAGGTAATTAGTATTTTTGGAGGAACGTAAATGCTTATATTGTTTTTGATTCGGGGGAGGAGGCCACCAAGCTCAACACACCACCCGGGGGACAAAGCCGAATTCAATTGTTATCTATTTGATAGCAAACATTTTATAAATTAAAACAAAACCAGAATTATGCGTACATTCTTACTTACCCTTGTATCCCTTTGTATACTGACGGCCACCCAGGCCCAGCAGGATGAGAGGGCCTATTTTGGAATTAAGGCAGGTGTGAATATGGCCAACATCCGTTCGGCCAACCATTTTACCGATGGTGACCTCCTTAATACGAAGACCGGGTTAGCCGGTGGGTTGTTTTACCACCTGGGCCTCACCAAGGCCATTTCCCTGCAGCCTGAGCTTCTTTACTCCCAGATGGGTTCCAAATTTGACGATGGCACCTCCGCAACACTTAATTCCGCGGGCCAGGTAGACCTCAACTATCTTTCGCTGCCTATCCTCATCAGGGTAAGCCCATTGAAATGGTTAGGCTTGTATGCCGGACCTCAATTAGATTACTTTATTGGTGGAAAAGCCAAGTTTGATGGCGATCAGGCTGACCTCGGACTTTCCTATGGTGATGCCGGGTCCAGTCAGACCTTCTTTGCGGCTACGGCTGGTTTAGAAATTCGTCTGTTTAAAACCGTAGGTCTTTATGGACGGTACATCTATGGTCTTTCTGATATCACCAGTGGTGAGATCGGTGATGCCTTTACAGAAGGTAGTGACCTGTATAACGATGCCATCCAGGTAGGACTTAGCTGGGGCTTTCCCGGCAAACCAAAAGAGCCAATGGCCGCCGCGCCTATGGCTGAGCCTGTTGTCGTAGATACGGACAATGACGGCACCCCGGATGTAACGGATCAGTGCCCACTGATAGCCGGTAGTGCTAAATACAATGGTTGTCCAGCTCCTGATACAGACGGTGACGGTGTCAACGATGAAGTGGACAAGTGCCCTGCACTCTTTGGCTCACCTAAATATGGAGGTTGCCCGGTTCCTGATGCAGACGGCGACGGTGTTAATGATGAAATGGACAAATGTCCAAACCAGGCCGGTAGTGCTAAATACAATGGTTGCCCAACACCGGATACAGATGGTGATGGTATCAATGATGACAACGACCGTTGCCCCAATCAGCGTGGTTCTGCCCAATACAATGGCTGCCCTGTTCCTGACTCAGATGGTGATGGTATCAACGATGATCAGGACAAATGCGCTCATTATCCTGGCGATGCTTCAAACTTTGGCTGCCCCGACATGACCATTTATTTTGCCAATGCTGAACCTACGCTGACCGCTGATGATAAAGCTCGTCTCGACAAAGCACTGAATGTCATCAACGACAATCCAAACACCAGCCTTTTGATCGAAGGCCACGCCAGCACAGTGGGTGATGCTGCTTATAACAAGAAACTGTCTCAGCAACGTGCTGACAACATCAAGGCATATTTCGAATCCAAGGGTGTTGCCGCTACACGTATGACTGCAGTAGGTATGGGTGAAGAAAACCCAATCGCAGGTGCTAACAAAGCAGAGGGCGAACTCCTCAGCAGAAGGGTTGTCATCCGCGTGACCCAATAATCGTAC
Organism: Saprospiraceae bacterium; assembly: GCA_044227555.1. Classification (GTDB taxonomy): domain Bacteria; phylum Bacteroidota; class Bacteroidia; order Chitinophagales; family Saprospiraceae; genus Opimibacter. Next base: position 29,148 of record JBGAWQ010000015.1, read on the forward strand.
GAATTATATTTGATCTTCTATTAGAGACCTGGCTGACACGCTCAGCCAGGTCTTTTTGTTTGCCTCCTCCCGATCCACGCACTGTGTCCAGTACCTACGAATTCTCGCTGGAAGCTTCCCATTGCATGAAACGTAAAGACAAAATCCTCCTTAGTCGGGAGTATGATCAATGTCATTGTAATCTGTTTTGGCGGAACCTAAATTTAGGATGATGGAAGTATTCATTTGGTATTGCCAAATTGATAATTGACATCAAAACTCGTTCATTTAATAAATCTATAGCCATGAAAAAGCTTCTCTGCTTAATGTTGGTGTTTGGGTTTTTAGCCCTTGCATGCAACAAGGACGATGAGGTGAGGCCTTTTGTCAGCATCAATGCCAATTGGGAAAACGCTCCTGATTATACTGCCGGTGTTTGGCAAGTGCCTTATCCAGAGGGAGTCTTTGAGGTTCCCAAAACATACAAAGTATATGGCAGTTGCGATTATATGGAAGGCATCGACCCGGAAAAAAGTTTTTTCAACACATCTGGTGTGGCATGGGATCCTTTGATCAACGGGTTCCGTGGGATCGCTACCGTAACATTGAGCGCACCTAATGGAGACAAGTTGTATATGGAAGGTGAGTATTTAGCTTTCCAAACCCATTACAACGAAACGTACTTCAATTTTACCGGGGGTACCGGGATTTTTGACGCCTCCGAAGGGTGGATAAAATCCACAGGAACGGGTGATCCTATTACCGGTCACGTATTCCTGGATGCCGCAGGAAAAATTTCTGAGCCCAAGGGTAAATAGCAGGTATTCTTCGTATACCCTCATGCCTTTCGGCTACAATGCGTAATTAAATCTAAAAGGCTGTCTTCGGACAGCCTTTTTTAGCTCATTTATATCGGTTTACTTCATATAAAATTTAACCGGAAGGATAAACTTAGTTTTCACCGGCTTTCCCTGGTCCTCTGCGGGAATCAACTTTGGCATTCCTTTGATCGCTTTCAAGACTTCTTCTTCCAGTCCATAACCAAGTGGTTTTAAAAAAGTTACATCTCCGAGGGTGCCTGACTCATCCACAAGAATATTGGCATACACAGTACCTTCTATCTTATTTTCCCGGGCTTGTGCCGGATACCTGATGTGTTCTGCCAGGTATTGATTCAATGCGGCGGTACCACCGGGATACGCAGCAGGCTTGGCCGGAAATTCATTGTACTCCATGTCCTGCTGCGTTATGGTGGTCAGATCTTCAGCTTCCGTGATTTTAGAATCTTGATCCTTTGCCGTTGTATTGCTTGTTATGTGATCAGCCTTTTTGGAAATTGTCCTTTGTTTCTCATTCTTGGTTGGGGGTTCAACATTTACCACCATATCCCGTGGCCCTGCAACCCTTGTTGTGTCAGATGTCATTCCCGATTGTGGCTCTTGCCGGTCTGATTTGCAAGCTCCGGCATACAAAACAAAACCAACTATGCCGTAATACAGCGTCTTTTTCATGTACAACCATTAACGTCAGTGAAGGGGCTAAAATAATCCCATTCTGTGAGACCATACTTCATTGGAATGCAGGCGTATTTCTCTTTTTCTGTCCAATCCTTCGCAATCCATTCAAACCTCAACTTTGTTAAGATGACAAAGAAAAAGCCATGAGCTTAGTCATGGCTTTTTAACTATTCCCAAAAGCCAGGCTCTGGTCCTGATTTGGGAACTCAGGATCTGATTTCCCTGGGCTTACTGCATCAGAGGCTTCGCTTCCTTGGGAGCATCATTATTCCACATATCTCTGATCGCAATGTACTTGCCATCCCGTCACTCAAACAAGGTCATACATTTTCCGGTTCTGATCACTTTGCCGGTTTTAGCCTGTATTACAATAGATCCAATGACCAACTTCCACATAACTCTCATGGATCCCGTGACACGAATCATGCTATTCAATGACATTCCTCATTTAGTAAGACCGTCAGCCCCTTGAACTTTATTTAGCAAACAGAAAGCAGAGTGGGTTTGAAGAATCCGTTTTTCAATACGACCACAAAAGCTATGGGAAAGGACAGATCAGACATATTATACGCCAGTGCGATGGCATCACTGCTCAGCGCGGAAAATGAAATGGAACGCTCTGAAGAAGACGTAGTCACCCACTTGATATGCACCCATTCGAGATTATCCTTGTCCAACTTCCTGGCCGGCTACCTGATCCGACGAGGCACGGCCGTACATCACCCTGTGACGATGGCCAGCCTACTGGCACAATGCAGCACCCTGGATGCCCGGTTTGAGTCCATTGACCTAAGCCCCATACATTGCCGGTTTGAACCCCATGATCATACCTACTGCCTTGGCAAAGAACAAGTAGATGCTTGTATATCCATTGCCCAGCGCGTCAGGGATATCGTCATGACTGAACCCCCTGCCTATTAATCATGGTCCATTCCATTTTTTATCCGTCACACCGCACATACGCACTCCAATGTACCTCCTCATTCATAGTATTTCAATATCCTTTCCTATATGATCCATCGGCCAATTGACCTGACCGTCAAACCGGACCTCAGCACACACGCGGAGGGTACCGGACCACTCCGGACGCAAAGACCAGTGTATACAGATTTTCTACCTCCTTGTAATAACGCCTGCCCGGCGGGAGAAAACATCCAGGCATGGCTCGGCCTCGCGCAGGCCGGTAATTACAAAGAAGCCTGGCAAAAACTCGTGGAAGAGAATCCTATGCCAGCTATACATGGCCGGGTATGTTATCATCCATGTGAAGATCACTGCAACCGTGGATTCGTAGATCATGCGGTCAGTATCCATGCGGTAGAAAGGTTTCTGGGAGATAAAGCGCTGGAAGAACAATGGGACATTGAAATCAAAGCCCCGTCCTCCGGAAAAAGAGTACTGATCGTTGGGGCCGGACCCAGTGGCTTATCCGCTGGCTATCATCTGCATCGCATGGGTCATCATGTGGATATTTTTGAGGCAGGACCGCTGCCTGGTGGCATGATGCATTTTGGGATTCCAGCCTATCGGCTACCCCGCAATATCCTTATGGATGAAATCAGGCGTATCGAAAGATCAGGGGTCAATATCCGGCTTAATTATAAAGTAACAGATATCGCTGCCGAGAAAGCAGCAGGACATTATGATGCAGTATTTATTGCGGTCGGGGCGCATATCGGTCGCAAGGCAGATATCCCCGCGCGGGACGCAGGACAAATCCTGGATGCCGTAAGTTTTATTCGTGAGGTTGAGTTGGGGCATGCCCCAAAACTGGGCAGACGTGTGGTTGTATATGGTGGCGGCAATACTGCAATGGATGCCGCACGCATGGCTAAACGACTGGGCGCAGATGATGCTTTTATCATCTACCGACGGGACCGTGAACACATGCCTGCCCATGATTTTGAAGCGGATGAAGCTATGGGTGAAGGGGTAAAAATCCACTGGTTACGCACAATCAAGAGCATCGATGAAAAAGCATTTACCGTCGAAGTGATGAAGATTGAGAATGGCAAACCTATCCCTACCGGTGAGTTTGAAACCCTTGAAGCTGATTCACTCATCCTGGCTCTTGGTCAGGATACCGATACGAGTTTTCTGAAGCCATTGCAGGGCATCACCTTTAAGGACGATGGTACAGTCATCGTAGGACATGATATGATGACCGGAGCCCCTGGAATCTTTGCCGGTGGAGACATGGTGCCAGGCGAAAGATCGGTCACCATTGCTGTCGGTCATGGTAAAAAAGCTGCCCGGTATATCCATGGCTATCTAAGTGGTCAGCCTTATAAACCATCCCCTAAACATCCTCTTGCCGGGTTTGAAAATCTCAATGTTTGGTATCGCACTGAAGCCCCCAAAAAAGAGCAGCCTCATCTGCCTTTAGAAGAAGCCACCAAAGATTTTACTGAAATCGTGCAGGGTCTCACTGAAAACGAAGCGAGATATGAAGCTTCGCGATGTTACTCTTGTGGCAACTGCTTTGAATGCGATGGTTGCTATGGGGCATGCCCGGAAGGAGCTATCATCAAACTAGGCCCTGGAAAACGATATCATTTCAATTACACCTTGTGTACCGGCTGTGCTGTATGTTTTGAGCAATGTCCATGTCATGCTATTGATATGATACCGGAACCAGCGTTTTCAGAGACCACTCCCCTGGAGGAAGATCATAACCAGACCCCATCACCAAAGTCCAACTAACTCATGAAGCAGCCACTGAAAGTAGCGACACTGGATGGCAACGAAGCCACAGCATATATTGCTTACAGGGTCAACGAAGTATGCGCCATCTATCCGATCACACCCTCTTCCACCATGGCCGAACTGGCCGATGAGTGGTCAGCCAAAGGGATCAAGAATATCTGGGGCCATGTGCCGGATATCATGGAAATGCAAAGCGAAGGCGGCGCGGCCGGCACCGTGCATGGCGCATTGCAAACCGGCTCATTGACGACCACCTTTACCGCATCCCAGGGCCTGATGCTCATGTTGCCCAATATGTATAAGATTGCCGGAGAACTCACTTCCGCTGTCTTTCATGTAGCCGCAAGATCCCTTGCCGCACAGGCACTATCTATCTTTGGAGATCATCAGGATGTCATGGCAGCCCGTACGACCGGTTTCGCGATGCTCGCTTCGGCCAGCGTACAGGAAGCCCACGATATGGCACTCATCGCACAAGCCGCCACCCTGGAGTCCCGCATTCCGTTTATTCACTTCTTTGACGGATTCCGTACCTCACACGAAGTCAACAAGCTGCTTCTGATTCCTGACGAAACCATTCGGGCTATGATCGATGATGAGTTGGTATTTGCACATCGTCAGCGCGCACTTAACCCCAATCGACCCTTTATCCGTGGTACGGCCCAGAATCCCGATGTCTATTTCCAGGGACGTGAGTCTGCCAATCCATTTTACATAGCCTGTCCTGATGTCGTTGCCAAAACGATGGACAAATTCAAAGATCTTACCGGCAGAGCATATCGGCCTTTTGATTACTATGGTCACCCTGAGGCTGATCGTGCGATCATCATCATGGGATCCGGTAGCGAAACCGCTGCTGAAACATCCGCCTGGCTTAATGCGGCCGGCGAGAAAACAGGTGTGATACAAGTCAGGCTCTTCAGACCCTTCGCTGTCAGGTATCTGCTGGATGTGTTGCCAAAAACTGTAAAATCCATCGCCGTGCTGGACCGGACGAAAGAATCCGGGGCCTCGGGAGAACCCTTATATCAAGATGTGCTGACTGCTCTGGTCGAAGCGTATCATGAGGGACAGGTTCCCGCATTGCCCCGTGTGATAGGCGGACGATATGGATTATCATCGAAAGAATTTACACCCGCGATGGTCAGAGCGGTGTATGGCGAATTGAAGAAAGACAAAACGAAAAATCACTTCACCATTGGCATCCTGGATGATGTCACGCATCTGAGTCTGCCCTATGATCCTGCCTTCACGCTGGATGAATCGGGGTGGAACCAGGCCTTGTTCTATGGACTGGGGGCTGATGGCACCGTGGGCGCCAACAAAAACAGTATTAAAATCATCGGAGAAAACACCAACTTGTTTGCCCAGGGCTATTTTGTCTACGACTCAAAAAAATCAGGTGCGCGAACCGTTTCTCATCTTCGATTTGGACCAAAAGCCATCCGGGCACCTTACCTGATCAACCAGGCTAATTTTATCGCATGTCATCAATTCAATTTTTTGGAAAAAGTGGACATGCTTACCCTGGCCAGCCCCGGTGCTACTTTTCTGATCAACAGTCCTTATCCCAAAGAAAATGTTTGGGATCAGTTGCCCCTCATCGTTCAGGAAACGATCCTACGAAAAAAAATCAGGCTCTATACCATTGATGCCGACCAGGTCGCCGAAGAGACCGGCATGGCGGGAAGGATCAATACCATCATGCAGACCTGCTTCTTTGCCATCTCCGGCGTGTTACCCAAAGAGGAGGCCATCAGTCATATCAAAAAGGCCATCGAAAAAACCTATTTCAAAAAAGGGAAAGCGGTCATCGAACAAAACTTCAATGCGGTCGATCAGACCCTGGCCCATCTTTTTGAAGTCACCATTCCTTCCAAGACCACGGCGTTGAAACAAAACGGAATGATTGTCTCAGAAAAAGCGCCCGGTTTTGTTAAAGAAGTTGTGGCACGAATGATGGAAGGCCGTGGCGATGAATTACCCGTCAGCGTGATGCCACCAGACGGAACCTATCCGTCCGGTACGACGAAGTGGGAGAAACGAAATATCTCCGATATGGTGGCTACCTGGGAACCTGATATCTGCATCCAGTGCGGCAATTGTAGTTTTGTTTGTCCGCATGCTGTGATACGGGCCAAATTCTATCACGAAGATGTATTGCAGAACGCACCGGATGGATTTAAATCCGCACCGATCAACGCACGTGGATTTCCGGAAACAAAATTTACGATACAGGTTTATGGCGAAGACTGCACCGGATGTAACCTGTGTGTATATTCCTGTCCAGCCACTGACCCTAACGATCGAAGCAAAAGGGCCATTAACCTGCAGCCGATCCTACCGAATCTCGAGCAGGAGCGCGCTAACATCGATTATTTTGAAACTATTCCTTTCAATGATCGCTCGACGATCAATTTTTCGATGGTACATGGCGCTCAGTTTCTGGAACCCTTGTTTGAATTTTCAGGAGCCTGTGCCGGATGTGGTGAGACTCCGTATATCCGGCTGCTGACGCAATTGTATGGCGACCGCTTGCTGGTGGCCAACGCTACCGGATGTTCATCCATCTATGGAGGCAACCTGCCTACGACCCCCTGGACGAAGAATGCAGCAGGTCAAGGTCCGGCCTGGTCCAACTCCCTTTTCGAAGACAACGCTGAATTTGGACTGGGCATGCGACTGACCGCTGACAAACACCTGGCCATGGCTGAACAATTGGTGCGGCAGCTTGAACCCCAACTCGGCGCAGATCTCGTGAATGGATTGCTCCTGGCGCCACAAAAGCTGGAATCCGAAGTGGCCGCACAACGTATGCGTGTCGAACAACTGAAAGACAAGCTAAAGAGTATATCCTCCCCGCTCGCCGGTCATTTACTTTCCATCGCGGACGAGTTGGTTCACCGAAGTGTATGGTTGATTGGTGGAGATGGTTGGGCGTATGATATCGGATCTGGTGGTCTTGATCATGCATTGGCTAGCGGACGCAATATCAATGTATTGGTGTTGGATACAGAAGTGTATTCCAACACCGGTGGTCAGATGTCCAAAGCAACGCCTACAGCAGCAACCGCCAAGTTTGCCGCGGCAGGCAAGCGGGTTGGCAAAAAAGATCTGGCTTTGCAAGCCATCTCCTATGGCAATGTATATGTTGCCCAGATCGCCATGGGTGCCAATCCACAACAAACCTTATTGGCACTGAGAGAAGCAGAAGCATATGATGGGCCATCGTTGATCCTGGCCTACAGTCATTGTATCGCTCATGGAATTGACATGCAGAAAGGTCTTGAGCAACAAGCATTGGCGGTGGCCAGTGGTTATTGGCCATTGTTGAGATATAATCCTGTGCTGCGAAAAAACAACCGGAATCCATTTGTCCTCGATTCACCGCGTCCAACGGTAACCCTCAAGGACTATGCGTACAAAGAACTGCGGTATAAGGTTCTCACCCTGACCAATGCCGAAGAAGCAGGGAAATTGATGTCATTAGCCCAGGAAATTGTGGATCTGAGGTGGCAGACGTATGAGACCATGGCGATGAGTGGGGCAGAAAAGTTTCAACCGGTCCTGTGATGATATTTAACCATGTAGGGGCGCAACAATTTGCGCCCAAAGCGCAGAAATCCTGTAAGGATGATAGATGCCAAATAAAATTTTGAAATTATATACCGATCATGACACGTTTAAATACAAAATACCTTGGCTTGCCGCTGCGGTCTCCGATTGTGGTTTCGGCATGTACCCTGTCAGAAAACATTGACAATATTCTTCGCATGGAAGATGCCGGTGCGGGTGCAGTAGTCATGTTTTCCATGTTTGAAGAGCAGATCCGGAAGGAAGAAGCGAAAATGGCCTCCATCATGCGATCGACCACAAATGTATTTGCCGAAGCATCTGATTTTTTTCCGGACCTCGATGAATACCATGTAGCTACAGCTAATTACCTGGAGACTATACGACTCGCCAAGGAGCGCGTGCATATACCGATCATCGGGAGCTTGAACGGGATTACCCCTCAGGGCTGGATTGACTATGCCCGCCAACTGGAACAGGCAGGAGCGGATGCATTGGAGGTCAATATTTTTTACATTCCTGCAGACATCCGGCTCAGCAGCCGGGAAGTTGAGGAACGATACCTCGACATCATCCGGCTGGTACGCAAGACCGTCAAGATCCCCATCGCGGCAAAGATGAATCCGTACTTCAGCGCCATGGGATATATGGCCCAACAAATGCAGGATGCCGGGGCGGATGGTCTTGTGTTGTTCAATCGCTTTTATCAGCCGGATTATGACATCCTCCAACTCAAAGTACTGCATGATCTGGCCTATAGCGAAGCCACCGAGATTCGACTCCCTTTACTTTGGATCGCCATTCTTTCGGGTCAAATCAAATCCTCACTTGCAGCCACAACCGGGGTGCAGAGTGCACGCGAGGTGATCAAATACCTGCTGGCCGGTGCTGATGTCACCATGACGGCTTCAGCCCTATATAAAAACGGAATCTCGTATATCTCCACCATGGAGAGGGTGTTGTTGCAATGGATGGACAGCATGGGTTTCCAGACCCTGGATTACTTCAAAGGGTCTATGAACCAGTCCAATATCTCTGATCCAACGGCATACCAGCGGGCCAATTACATCCGGATACTGGAGGGGGCAAAGCAATCCTAATAGCTCAGATCTCAAGATTTCGATTGTTGTAGATGGTCAATATGGCGTAATTTAGGACCAGATAACGTATGCGGATTCTATTAACAGGCGCCAATGGCTATATCGGTATGCGGCTTTTGCCCGTGCTGGTTGAAGCCGGTCATGATGTCACTTGTGTCGTCAGGGACATCAATCGATTCAGGCCCTCTGAAGACCTTTTAAGCAAAGTGGAGATCATTGAATTTGATTTCCTGCAACCGGAAAATGCACTTCAGCATTTCAATAAAAAGATCTACGATGTAGCCTATTATCTCATTCATTCTCTGGGCGATACCAGCACGACGCTCAAAGAATATGAATTGAGATCTGCCGGATGTTTTATCCTGGTCGCCTCCCTTTGCCAGGTGCGACAGATTATTTATCTCGGCGGGATCAGTAATCAGAAAAAGTTATCGAGCCACCTGATGGCCCGCAAGGTGGTCAAGGATGTCATCGTCAATTCGGGAATACCCTACACCATCTTCGAGGCCGGTATTATCGTGGGTTCCGGAAGTGTATCCTTTGAGATCATCCGCGACCTTACTGAAAAATTGCCCATCATGATCGTACCGCGTTGGCTCAATTCGAAATGCCAGCCCATAGCAATACGCAATGTGATCAATTACATGCATCTGTGCCTTCGGGATGAAAACACCTATTTCAAGACCTTTGAAATCGGGGGGCCGGATGTTTTGTCCTACAAGCAAATGCTGCTCGACTTTGCGGAAGTACGCGGGTATAAGAGATACATCATAGCTATGCCTGTGGTCTTCCCGGGTTTGTCTGCCTATTGGCTGTATCTCACCACGTCGGCCAACTTTACGATTGCCAAGCAGCTCGTAGAAAGCATGAAAAATGATGTGATCTGTCAGGAGAATTCTGTTCAGGACATCATTCCACAGGAACTCATTCCGTATAAAGAGGCTATCAAAATGGCCTTCCTCCGCATTGAACAAAACATGGTCGTATCCAGTTGGAAAGATGCCGCCTCCAGTAGTCTGACCAATCTTGAAGTCAACCAACACATTGAAGTACCCGTCAATGGATGTTATACCGACCGTAAATGGGTTGAAATTCCCCAGGACAAAGTCGAAGAAGTTACCGATCGGTTTTTTGGTATCGGTGGAAAGAATGGATGGTTCTATGCGGACCGGCTATGGCGTATCCGCGGATTTATGGACAAGATGGTCGGTGGTGTAGGCATGGAACGAGGCCGCCGAAGTGATACCGATATTCAGGCCGGTGAATCCCTTGATGTATGGCGCGTCATACTTGCAGATCGTAAAAACCATCGACTGCTCCTCTTTGCTGAAATGAAGCTCCCGGGAGAAGCCTGGCTGGAATTTTCCATCGTGAAAAGCAAAAACCGCTGTGTACTGAAACAGATTGCAACGTTTCGACCTCAAGGTATTCTGGGTCGCAACTATTGGTACGCGATGCTTCCGTTCCACTATTTCATTTTCAGAAATATGTTGAAGCGTATTGCCGGAGTGGACAAGATCCAGCAATACGACGGACAATAATCAGGCTCCCAACAATTCCTTTCGTACAGCATCAAGCGTAGTCCTGGCGATAGCGCGATCCGGTGCTTCACAATACACGCGCAAAACCGGCTCCGTACCGGATGGGCGAATCATCACCCAGGTTCCATTACTGAGATAATATTTAAACCCATCGAGCTTTTCAGTTCGGGTAATGGTATATGTACCAAACGTTGAGTATTTATCTCCATGGCATTTATCCAGAACGTCTTCCTTTTGTGTTTGAGTGATGTGCAAGTCATCCCGATCAAAAGCAAAGGTGCCGATCTCATCATACACCAATTGTACGAGCTCCTTGAGCGACTTGCCGGTTTTGGCCATAAACTCAAGGATCATCAGGCCGATCCAAACGCCATCCCGTTCGGGAATATGCCCCTTTACGGCGAGACCACCTGATTCCTCACCACCGACGAGTACATCTTCGCGGGTCATGATCTCGGCAATGTATTTGAAACCGATCTTCGTCACTTCGTACGGCAGGCCGAATTTTTGGGCCAGCTGTACCATTTTGTCCGTTACGCTAAAGGTCACCACCACTTTGCCAGTCATGTTTTTGTATTTGTGCAGATAGAGAAGCAGGAGAAGCAGGATGTGATGGGAGTCCACAAAATTGCCGTCACCATCAAACATCCCGATGCGGTCAGCGTCTCCGTCATTGGCTATCCCGATTTGCATGCGGGGGTCACTCTTGATCATGTCACGGAAAGGCTGCAGATTTCGCTCTATAGGCTCAGGCGCCTGTCCATAGAAAGAAGGGTTATAGTCGCAATGAAGGCATTTGGCTTGCGGGAGGATTCGGGGGAAGATCAGGTATCCTGCGCCGTACATGGCATCATACCCAATTGTAAAATCGGATTGGCGAATGGCGGGGATATCAAAAGAAGCCATGACATGGTCATAATACATGTCCTCCAGATTCAGGTAACTCAGATGACCTTTGGCTTTCATGTCCTCCAGTGATATGAGGTCCTTCATTGGTTTTTCGGGGATATGATTTTCGACCGCAGTGACATCATCGGGTACGGATGGCCCACCATAGGAGGACTTTAGTTTGAAACCGTTGTAGGATGGAGGATTATGACTTGCGGTAATGACAATACCGAGGTCAGCGCCAAGCTTGGAAACGCCAAGAGAGACCATGGGGGTAGACGCCACATGGTCACCCATCACCACTTCAATCTGGTGCGTGCCCATCACGCGCGCGGCCGTTTCAGCAAACATCTTGCCTCCAAAGCGACAGTCATAGCCAATGACTACCTTTTGCATGGCGCGCTCTTTCATAAATATCGCAGTTGCTTCTGCCACGCGGATTACGTTTTTGACGGTATAATCATCCGCGATGATCGCCCGCCAGCCATCGGTGCCGAATTTGATATCACTCATATATTATTATTTTTTATAATATAAAAAATTTACCTTTATCGCCGATATGTCCGCTCTGGAAACGGGTAAAACGTATTCAGGAGCTGGCATCGGAATAAAAATCCAGGTGGTAAAATAAACAATCTTGCGTAGAGATACCTACAAGCACCAGGGGCAGCGTTTACAACTCATCGACATCCTGCGTCAGGAAGGTGTAACGAATGAAAAAGTGCTGGACGCCATGTCCAAAGTACCCCGACATCTTTTCCTGGAAAAAGCATTTGAAGAATGGGCGTATAAAAATGTGGCCTTTCCAATCGGGTGTGAGCAGACGATTTCTCAGCCGCTGACAGTAGCGATACAGTCCGACCTGCTTGAGATCCGGAAAGGGGATAAAATACTTGAAGTGGGGACCGGCTCAGGATACCAGGCTTGCGTACTTTCCTTATTGGGTGCCAAAGTATACACGATCGAGCGTCAAAGCATGCTCTATGAAAGGACAGACAAGTTACTTCGTGAACTGGGATTTGGGGCCGTTCGTACATTTTTGGGCGATGGATATGCCGGCTTACCCATGTTTGCTCCATTCGATAAAATCCTGGTGACCGCCGGTGCTCCTACCCTACCTGATGCCCTGGTCACTCAACTCGCCACCGGTGGACATTTAGTGATTCCGATCGGAAGTGATGACAGCCAGACCATGTGGCGCTATACCAAAGAAGATAATGGTGAAATGAAGAGTGCCGCCTTTGGGAAATTCAAATTCGTACCCTTTCTGAAAGGCACTCAATAGATTTCGAACACCTAGTCTGTAATCACACGTCCTTTAGCTTGCCGGGTTTCATACTGACTTTGGGAAGCGCGCTTGAGGTCGACCATCAGGCTTGCATAGGCGTTGGAAGCATCGGCGTAATAGACTTTATCACGGTAATGCACTTGCCCGCCATCCCGCTCCCATTCCTGGGCCAATAACGCGTAACGGTTGTCGAACTTAGGGTTGGGCCCAAACATGAGAAATGCCTCGTCATCCGCTTCTTCAAAGCTAATAGCGAAACGGTCTTCACGAGGCATCATCACCAGCACACCCGGTGTACCGGCCTTGACCACAACCTGTTCGACGCGCTCGCCGTTGACGATTTTAATTTTCCCCTCTGCGATAGTGGATTCCCCTCCGCTAATGGTCCTATTCAGGACGATATCCTTTGAGACGTAAAACTGTATTCGTTGGATTTCCTCTGGTGTCCATTTCTCCTGTTCGTATAGACTTTTGGTAAAATAGGTATAGGTTGGACTGCATGCTGTAAGCAAAGCAAAGGACAATATAAAACCGGGGAGGATTGATTTTGGCATGTTCATAGATGAAGGAAGGTTGTGGACACCAAAGTAGGGGCATTTGGGGGTTGGAGGGGGAAAGAAGGGGGAGTTTAACCTTGATTTAAATGGTGGGTTAAAATATGTTAAGGAGAGAAGTAGGCTGGTAAAAAACGAGTCCGGGAGGCATGATTAGTATATTGTGAATATACGTCTACATTAAATATTGTTTTAATTTATAAAGAATTAAAAAACTGATATTTAATGCAAATACCTCCCTCATTTTTTTTTCGATAAAAAGACCCCGGCCTCCGCATTTTTCCCTTTGGTCCAACCCCCTAAACCTGCCTTCTGGCCGCAAAAAAGGACTTCAACAACACCGCACTCTCCTCCATCATAATTCCCATCTCCAATTGCGTACGCGGATGAAGCAACTCCTTGCCAAACCGCATAAATCCAGCCTTGTCATCCGAAGTGGCATACACCACCCGACCCACATGGGCCCAACGCAAAGCCCCGGCACACATCACACAGGGCTCCAACGTAACATATAAAGTACAATCCATGAGATACTTACTCCCCAGATATTGTGATGCCGCCGTAATCGCCAGGATTTCAGCATGGGCCGTCACATCATGGAGCAACTCTGTACTATTGTGGCAACGGGCCAACAATTGATCCCCGGATGCAATGACCGCTCCAACCGGCACCTCACCCTGATCCGCGGCCTTCCGGGCCTCCTGGAGAGCCAACTTCATGAAATAATCATCTCCGTATAATTTCATCACCGGCGAAGGTAGCAAGGAAAATTTCCAACCTCAAAATTACCACAGGGGTAGACGGCCAATAGGCAATTGCTTAGGCTAAAAGTTAATCGTGCGTTAAACTCCACCTTCATCCATATATCCTGCCAGCTCCTTTGCAATCTCTCAATTCTGTGATTATCTTTGCGCATGGAATTCAATCTTAAAAGCAAGCATGAGCTCTTCGCTGATGCGCTGACCTTCGACGATGTTCTGCTCGTACCGGGCTATTCGGACGTTCTCCCACGTGAAGCAGACATAACCACCCAGTTTAGCCGTAATATCCGGATCAATGTACCCATGGTCTCCGCTGCTATGGATACCGTCACGGAAAAGGACACGGCCATCGCTATCGCACGCGAGGGAGGGATAGGGATCATCCACAAGAATATGGATATCAGCAGCCAGGCCAACCAGGTCAGGGCCGTCAAACGGTCAGAAAGCGGAATGATCAAAGACCCTGTCACCCTGGCCCCAAACGCCAGTGTCGGTGAAGCCCTCGCCCTCATGCGACAATATAAAATCGGAGGGATCCCCATCACAGATGCGAATGGCATTCTGGTTGGCATCCTCACCAACCGTGACCTGCGCTTTGAAGCCCGCAGCGATCGCCCGGTATCCGAACTGATGACGCATGCGCCATTGATCACCGCACCCGTCGGGACCAACCTGGAACAAGCGAAAACCATCCTCCAGAAACATAAGATTGAAAAATTGCCGGTGGTGGATGCCAACCACAAACTCACCGGGTTGATTACCTATAAAGACCTGATGAAACTGGAAGCCTATCCGAATGCCAGCAAAGATGATCGCGGCAGACTTAGGGTAGGTGCAGCCGTTGGCATCGCCGCAGACACCCATGACAGAGTCGATGCCCTTCAGGCTGTAGATGTAGATGTACTGGTGGTGGATACCGCTCATGGTCATTCTGAAGGTGTACTTCGAATGGTCCGGGAAATCCGCAAACGCTACCCTGATATCGAAATCGTTGGAGGTAATGTCGCCACCGGTGCTGGTGCCAAAGCACTCGTGGATGCCGGTGTTGACGGTGTAAAAGTGGGTGTAGGCCCAGGCAGTATATGCACGACAAGGATAGTCGCCGGAGTCGGTGTGCCACAGTTGAGCGCCATCTACGGTGCAGCTTATGCCTTAAAAGGCACGGGGGTACCCGTCATCGCCGATGGGGGCATCCGTTACACGGGAGATATCGCGAAGGCAATAGCCGCAGGTGCACACACCGTCATGGCCGGATCCCTCTTTGCCGGATGCGAAGAATCCCCCGGAGAAACCATCATCCTCGATGGCCGGAAGTTTAAAGTATATCGTGGCATGGGCTCTTTAGGCTCCATGGCATTAGGATCCAAAGACCGCTATTTTCAGGATGTGGAGGATGATATTAAAAAACTTGTGCCGGAAGGCATTGAAGGTCGGGTCCCTTACAAGGGAACACTGCATGAAGTCATGCAACAATATACCGGTGGACTTCGTGCCGGGATGGGATACTGCGGAGCAAAAAATATCGAAGCCCTGCAAGGCGCATCCTTTGTGAAAATAACACCGGCCGGCATCAGCGAAAGCCATCCTCACGATATCACCATCACCAAAGAATCACCCAACTATTCGAGAAAGTAATATGCCCAAGGCAAAACGATTGCCCCGATCTTATTACTTATCTGACGAAGTGACCGATATCGCCAGAGACCTGCTTGGCAAATTCCTGGTCACGCACATCGATGGACATCGGTGCAGTGGGATCATCGTGGAGACTGAAGCTTATCGCGGGCCCGACGACAAAGCCTGTCATGCCTACAACCATCGCCGGACGCCCCGGACAGAAGTGATGTATGAAGCCGGTGGAGTCGCTTATATCTATATATGTTATGGGATGCATCATCTGATGAATGTGGTCACCGGTCAGGTAGACAACGCCCACGCCGTATTGATACGCGCAGTTCAACCCGCAGAAGGTATTACAGCCATGGCCAGCCGCAGAGGGATGGGCGAAGATGACAGCAGGCTCACGAAAGGCCCGGGCGCACTGAGTATGTCGCTGGGTCTGACCAGCACCTTGACGGGTTCTTCTCTGATTTCAAGGGACACTCCGGTGTGGATTGAAGACCGCGGGCTGATCTATCATGACACTGACATTTGCACCGGTCCAAGGATTGGCGTGGAAAGCGCCGGTGAGGCTGCACTTTGGCCATGGAGGTATTTTGTCCGGAATAATAAATATGTGAGTGCGCGTAAAACGTGTATTTAACCCGATTACCTCCAAACGATCAAACCATTTTTTACGTTATTACATCATCAAAATCCAAATCAGCATCCCTTGCGCCTGAGGCTCCTTCCAATCTTTCTGTTCACTTGCTTGCTCGCTGCCGCGCAGCCTCAGCTGACCTCCTATGACAATGGCGTATACCGCGATTACATTCGCTCCGTACAATTCCATATCAATGGTCTGGCGTTGACCCAACCTGTCTCGGTCCTGGGCTCCATGAACTCTCTCTTTCTTTCTTTCGATGATCTCGATGGCGATGGTACCCGTTATTACTACACCGTCATCCACTGTGACCGTCATTGGCAGCCTACCCGGGAACTCAGCCAGTTTGATTACCTCAACGGGTTTCGCGAGGGGGAAATCCTGAATTATGAAATGTCATCAGGCACCTACCAAAATTATCTGTATTACTCGGTCACGATACCCAACAACGAAGTCAAATGGTCCATCTCGGGCAATTATCTGCTGGTCGTATATGAGTCCGGCAACGAAGACGACCCCGTCCTTACACGCCGGTTTATGGTGACCGAAGAAAAAGTAAAGATCAAAGCCAATGTTGTCCGCCCCGTAATTGTCGAACAACAAAACACACACCAGGAAATTGACTTCGGCATCGAAACCGAAAACCTGAATTGTTACAATCCCCGCTCAGAAATATTCTGCACCATCCTCCAGAACGGCCGCTGGGACAACCGCCTGGAAGATATCCAGCCCCGCACCGTCAATGGCACTTACCTCGATTACAATTACCAGGGAAAAATCGTGTTCCCGGCTGGAAAAGAATTCCGCAATATGGATATCAGCAGTATGATCTATCGCTCCGAAGATGTGATGGATATCATGGAATACAAAGAAGGATACAGCACTATCCTATTCCCCCGCGAACCCGCCAGGAGCCAATCCTATATCTGGCGGAGAGACCTCAATGGGATGTTTGTGCCCTACAACAGAGATTACTATCGCAAACAAATACCGGCAGATTCGCTGGCCTCCACGCTTAACCTGGTCAGTCGGTACAATTATCGCGAACAGCAACTGAGTACAGAATACTCAGAAGTGATTGTCACCTTAAAAATGGCGGATAACCTTCAAAGTGATGTGTATGTAGTCGGCGGAATGACCGACTTTAAAATGCTTCCCGAATACCGCCTTACCTACGATGACCGTGTAGGAGGCTATGTAGGAAGGTTGTATTTAAAGCAAGGCTATTACAACTATGTATTTGCTGTCCCGGATGCCCAAGGCAACCCGGATTACAGTTTCCTGGAAGGCAACTGGTATGCGACCGAAAATCAATACACCCTGCTGACCTACTACCGGCCTATCGGCGGGCAATATGACCGCCTGGTCGGCGGAATATCCTTTGGCACTTTTTATTGATCCGCCTACCCCAAATACCTTGATACAGGCCTTCTTACGTAAGTTTGTACCATGAATCCGCATCTACCCGTGTTGATCCGTTATTTGAGGTCATTAATAGAAAAAAACCTGCCGGATCAACCCTCATCCCTTAATATCGCCCTGAAAATCTATGGTCTGATGAATAAATCTATTGTTCTTGTCCTGATTCTTTTCCTGATGTCGGTCTCAACCCATGCCCAGGAGCAATGGGACCTGGAACGCTGCATCCGGGAAGCCCTTGACAAAAACCTCACGATCGCCCAGATCAAACTGAATAAAGAAGGCTATGATATCAACGGAAAACAACTCCGTCGTGAGCGTATCCCAAGCCTTAATGTGAGTAGTGACTTCGGTTTTACCGTTGGCCGAGTGGTCAACCCGGCGACCAACGATTTCGAAACGGAAAACTCCCTCTACCAGAGCATCGGAGTCGGTACGGGTCTGCTATTATATAACGGTGGCCGAATCAGTAAATCCGTTAAGCAAAACGATTACTACGTTTCGGCATCCGAACAGGATATCCGCCAGGCCCAGGAAGACCTTTCCCTAAACGTAGCGTTATCCTATCTCAACCTGCTCTTTGCCTACGAAAACCTGAAAATCGCAGAAAATCGCGTGACCCTCACCAAAGGACAGTTGGACAACATGGATAAGATGATCCAGGCTGGTACTCGTCCGGAAAACGACCGTTACGACATCCTTTCTCAACTGGCCACAGATGAAAGTGGCTTGATCACTGCCCGCAATACCATTGACATCAACCTGCTGTCACTCAAACAGCAAATGCTGATGGAACCTTCTTATCCACTTGACATCGTCCGGCCTAAACTCAGTATGGATGACCTGGATCCTCTTGAACAACAACCCTTTGACACCGTCTATGCCATCGCGGTAAAAAATCAAGCTAATATCCAGGCGGCAGAACTCCGCTACAAAGCCAATGAATTGGGTATCGGCATCGCCAAAAGCCAACGAATCCCTTCCTTGAGTATCGGGGGTAATCTGGGTACCAACTGGTCCAATTTTGCAAAAACACCAATTGACTATTCCCTCGAACGCATCCAGCAACCGGGGGTCTATATCAATGGGGATCCAGCACAATTCGAATACGATACCTATGTCCCTACGGCATATGACCCTGTACCATACGGAACACAGTTGGATCAAAATATTGGTTATGGTTGGGGAGCGACATTGTCCATACCCATCCTCAACAACTACGCGGGACAGGCCAGCGTCGAACGTGCCAAGATCAATGTCATTAATGCGGACATTGAAATAGAGCAACTTAAACAAACCCTGAAGACCAACATTCAAAATGCACTGACCTCCGCATTGGCCGCCCGTAAATCGCTTGAGGCCGCGGAGACCTCAGCCAAAGCCGCCCGGATTGCCCTCGAGAATGCGGACCGCAAATCTGAACTCGGCACGATCAGCAGTTATGATTACCTGAGTGCACGCAACCGTAGTGACATTGCTGAAAACAACCTCCTCATCAAGAAGTATGATTATTATTTCCAAATCAAGGTAATAGAATATTACATGGGCCGCGGAATCCACATCGATTGATCCTTCAGCCTCTCTCCAAATCAACAGCAACGACTATCAACGTCATGACAAAACCTAAAAAGAAAAACAGCAAATGGATCATCTGGGGCCTCATCGGCCTCCTGGTCATCCTGATCGCTGCGGCCGCCATTAAAGCCCGTAAGAAACCGAAAGGAGAAAGTGTAGAAACCGATAAAGTTGCCCTACGCGAAATCCGGGAAATTGTATCTGCCTCCGGAAAGATCTATCCGGAAAAAGAAGTCAAGATCTCCTCTGATGTAAGTGGCGAGATCGTCGAACTCTATGTAGAAGAAGGCGACTCCGTTAAAGCCGGACAAGTTTTGGCTAAAATTGATCCCGAAGCATACATAAGTGCGGTCGAACGCGCTAATGCCGCCGTCAGTGGCTCGAAATCAGACCTGGCCCGTTCGAAATCTTCGATCGAAACGTCCAGCGCCCAAATCGAGCAAACGAAATCACAAGTGGAAAATACCCGCCGTATCCATGAACGCAATAAAAAACTCATGGCCGATGGCGTGATCTCCGCCCAGGATTTCGAAAATTCGGAAGCCAACCTCGCTCAACTCGAGGCCAACCTTCGGTCTGCTGAAGCCAACTACCGCGCCGCCAAACAAGCCGCACAGTCTGCAGAGTTTAATGTGGCCAGTGCCGAAGCCAGTCTCAAAGAAATCCGGACGAGCCTCAGCCGTACCACCATCACTGCGCCCACCGCGGGCATTATCAGTCAGCTCAACGTAGAGCAGGGCGAACGCGTGGTCGGTACCATCCAGATGACCGGAACAGAAATGATGCGCATCGCCAACTTCAACAGCATGGAAGTACAGGTGGAAGTAAGCGAAAATGATATCCTGCGCGTCTCCCTTGGAGATACCGCTTCGATTGAGGTGGATGCATACCTCGATGAAAAATTCAAAGGCGTAGTCACTGAAATGGCAAGCTCAGCGTCCAATACCGGTACCACCCAAACGCTGACCTCCGATCAGGTCACCAACTTTATCGTCAAGATCAGAATCCTGCCGGAATCCTATGCTGCACTGGCAGATAAAAAAATGCCTTTCAGACCGGGGATGTCAGCCACCGTTGATATCAATACCAATACAGCATATAATATCGTTACGGTTCCCATTCAGGCAGTAACCACACGCGAAAAAGAAAAGAAGGAAGGCGACTCCACGTCCGTAAAATCTGCCACGTCAGTAGATAATCCCGGCGACAAGGAAATAGATGAAGTGGTCTTTGTATACGAAGCCGATACCGCCCGTATGGTCAAGGTCGTCACGGGTATTCAGGATAACGAGTTTATCGAAATCAAATCCGGTCTTGAGGTGGGTCAGGAAGTCATCACTGGTCCTTATTCAACTGTATCGCGAAAGCTGAAGAACGGCATGGATTTGACCCGGAAGGAGAAAAATGACAAGGAAAAAGATTCCAAATCCAAGGGCGGGAAAGAGGATGAAGCCGATTAAGCCCGCGGCTTAATTAAGTTCGGTTTATGTAGGATAACCCCAAAATTTTACAGGCCAGGGTAAAAGAAGATCTTTTACCCTGGCCTGTGTGGTTTAAACAACTATGTTCGCTTGCATTACCTGCGTCCGTAGAGGACTACTTTCCCCTTTTTATAAGTCATGCCATTGCTTTCGTAGTAAAAGGTCACTTTACGCACGACACGGTCACTTCCGGCCAGATCGAGAACACGGGTCTCCCCGCCTGCGGGAATAAATTTCCGGATATCCATCCGATCCGATGTTCCATTGCCGTAGTGAACCATGACCCGGTCAAATTGGATCCCTTCGTTTTCGACAAACAATTTGATGGCTTTGAAATCGCCGCGAGAGGCAGTAACCACAATTTCATCGTGGTCGACGTGTCCGTTGACCTTACAACTACCCAAAATAGTCCAGGCCTGGCCATAGGTCGTACCTGTGGACAAAATCATGAATACGGCCAGAGATACCAGCCCGCGAAATAAAATAGTAATGTGGTGCATGTGTTGATAAATGTAAAAGCGTGAAAAAAATGGAATTGTATTTTGAAAAATAGCAATTTCCAATGATTTTCACCTTTTCCGCCGGGCGAAACTACTTTCGAACCGTGGCCATACAAACGGGCTCGGAGATCTGATTGACCGGATCCACATCCGTAATCTGTAAGGAGGAATAATTGAGCGCAGTGTCCAGCACATACAGGCTGTCATATTTGATCGGGGGCTGGATCAACCCGATCATTCGGTTGGTACTATCTCCATGCTCCGTCCAAACTTCATAATGATGCCCCGCCGGGAGCGCAGGAAGATCAATTACCTGGAGCATCATCTTGCCAGACAATTTGCATTTGAACACCAACACTTCTGCATCAGGCGTGGATTCACACCCTCTGACTTTGATCCGTTCTGTGGTCCCTGCGTTGACAAAATGAGAACGCTCAGTTACCTTACGCGTGGCAATATCCATTTTATCAACTTTGGCTTGTTGCTCCGCGAGTTTTGCACATTGTGAATTGTAGTCCGCAATCAGGTAAATATGCTCGCGAAACATGTACGCCAATCCGGATAACGCCAGGATAACAATCGCCGCAGACCCATACAGCACCTTACGCTTCGTCAACAAAGAATGCCGCAAAGCCGGCTGCGTCAGATTGCGGTTAAACTTACCACATATCTTCTGACGGGCCTGGTTGATCTGCTCCTGTACCTCAGGATAAAGCGAAGCTAATCGTTCGACCTCCTGACTTTCCTCCTCAGAAGTCAGTCCCAGGACGTACTTGTCAATCCAACCTCCTTCGATTAATTCCTTCTTGGTCAATGGCAATTCGGTGTTAATTCCTCTATAAATGATACAAACCCCTAAAAGGTTGTAACCATCCTAAAAAAAATAGAAAGATCAAGGACGTCAACAGCTATTTCGGACGCTAACCTATACGTCAAACTCAATAGTATCACCGGTATGCAGGAATCCATCCCCTTTGCCTTTTCCCTTTCCACCACCTTTCACCGTAGGCGAAAATTTGCCCCCCTTTCCTGGCTTTTTAACATCGGTTAAATCCTTGGCCAGACCACCAAACAAGTCCGCCTGAACCCCACTTTTACTTTCCGGGCCGGAACCATCCTCTTCTTCTTCCATCTGGTCGTCCCTGTCCTCTGGCTTTGCCTGTTCGCGGATACTGATCAGTTTTTTATCCACCAATTTGTTGCCCATAGCTTTCCAGCCTTTGACCTCAATAAAATCGGCAGGCTGTAATATCTCTGTGACTTTCTGGCGCTGGCTCATATAGGCATATTCGAGCGTCGGATCCTCTACGGGTGAGGCATAGTAGAGCCGTGAATCTTTATGCTCTGTAATGAACTTGAACCGCTGCCCAACTGTCGTGGTCTCGATCTGAAACCGTTTGACCATAGCCCATTGCTTTTCACCATCAAAATAAATCGCGGAAATAGCCGACTTGGGTTTGAATTTTCCAGCATACAAAAGATCCTTGACTTCAATTTTCCCCTCAGGATCAAGTTCGGAAATCTCATATTCCCCACTCCCGAAAATCGTGAGCAACTGATCTCCGGTATCAAACGAGCCCAGGAATACTCCACGCTCATCCTTGTTGATCCGCCCGCTTACATCATCATACCAATACTTCTGCGCGCCGAGTGTGCTTTTACCCACTTCCATCTGTGTGATCTTACGGACCGGATAGCGGGTGACAATATTTCCACCGGCTCCACGACCCTTGATCGCCTGCTCTTCAAAATAATAATCCAAAACTTTATTACGCGCACTGCTGCCAGGCGTCAACTGGATTTCCACCCGTTCAGATTCTCCATTAGGATGTGCGGCAAAGTACAGGACTTTGGAATCTTTGCCTCCTTTGGTGAGATCATATTCTTTGTCCCGGGTGATCGAAGTCACATTAAACCGCTTGGCATACGCCTTGCCGGATGCACCATCGACATAGATCAGGTGATAGGTTGTCCGTTCGTCACCACGTTTCCAGACGCCGACATGAATGATATTTTTCCCGACAAATACCTTTTCGGCGATACGGGTAACCATAAATTTTCCATCCCGCCTAAAGGCAATGATGTCATCGATTTCACTGCAGTCTGTAACAAACTCATCTTTTTTCAAACCCCATCCCACAAAACCCTCTTTACGGTCCACGTACAGTTTGGCATTGTTGGCAATCACCTTAGCAGCCTGGATCGTGTCAAAGGTGGTCATCTCGGTCTTCCGCTCCCGGCCTTTGCCATATTTTTCGAGCAGACGCTGGAAATACTGAATGGTATATTCCGTCAGATGAGCCAGGTCATGGCGAACCTGAGCGAGCTCTTCTTCAACATTCTTGATCAGTTCATCCGCCTGAAAAGAATTGTATTTGGAAATTCGCTTAATCCTGATTTCGGTCAATCGTTGAATATCCTCCAAGGTGATATCACGATGCAACATCAGCCGTTTATCGCCTTTG
Source organism: Saprospiraceae bacterium (assembly GCA_044227555.1). GTDB lineage: Bacteria > Bacteroidota > Bacteroidia > Chitinophagales > Saprospiraceae > Opimibacter. The sequence goes on from JBGAWQ010000015.1 coordinate 52,758, forward strand.
GTCTTAGATGAAGGCGTTGCTACATATTTTGCCAATCCCAGTCCAATGACATCCAGGACATCTTCCCAGGTCTCGCATTCTTCAATATCGCGGTAGATCCGCTTTTCTATAAAGATTTTCTCAAGGCTTGCAAAATGCCATTTCTCCTGTAATTCACCGAGTCGAATGGATAATTCCTGGCGCAGCAACTCCTGGGTATGCATCGTACTGTGACGCAGGATATCTTCTACGCCCATAAATACCGGCTTGTTGTCGATGATGACACAAGCGTTGGGGGAAATGGACGTCTCACATTGCGTAAAGGCATACAGCGCATCAATCGTCTGGTCCGGTGACACCCCCGATTGAAGTTCGATAAGGATTTCAACTTCAGCAGCAGTGTTATCACTGAGCTTTTTGATTTTAATCTGGCCCTTCTCACTGGCTTTGACGATAGACTCCATGAGGGTGCCCGTGGTGACACCGTAAGGAATCTCACGAATCACCAGGGTACTTTTATCCAACTTGTCTATACGAACGCGAACCCTGACGCGACCGCCACGCAAGCCACTCTGGTAATCGGTGGCATCCATCATGCCCCCGGTTTGAAAATCCGGGAACAATTTAAATTTTTTGCCTTCCAGCACCTTGATGGAACTTTGAATCAGCTCCACGAAATTGTGCGGCAGGATCTTAGTGGCCAAACCGACGGCGATGCCCTCTACGCCCTGCGCAAGGACCAGCGGAAATTTGACCGGCAAACAGATGGGTTCATTACGACGGCCATCATACGACATTTGCCACTGCGTGGTCTGCGGATTGATAGCAACATCGAGTGCAAACTTGGTGAGGCGGGCTTCAATGTACCTCGGTGCCGCCGCGCTGTCTCCGGTCCGGATATCTCCCCAGTTGCCTTGGCAGTCGATCAGGAGATCTTTCTGTCCAAGATTGACCAGCGCATCACCGATAGCGGCATCCCCATGCGGATGGTATTGCATGGTATGGCCAATGATGTTGGCAACTTTATGATAGCGGCCATCGTGGATATCGTTCATCGAATGCAGTATCCGACGCTGGACCGGCTTGAGTCCATCATGGATATCCGGTACTGCCCGTTCCAGGATCACGTAGGAAGCATAGTCGAGAAAATAATCCTCGTACATGCCACCGAGATGGGTGACACCAGGATGTTCAGCAGAAGGTAAGGGTTCGCTATCCGGGCTTTTCTTTTTGGCCATATGCAGGTCTGTCGTAAGAACCGGTAAAGATAGCGAAGTGCCGGCTGATATGATATTATTGTATCATATGAACCCTTGAGAGCCAGAAGCAGCCAAATACGCCCTGCCGGCTATGATTACATATTCTGAAAGCGGTTTCTCAATGCCGTGAGCTGTTGATTGTCCTTGCTCTGCGGATCCGTAAATTTCAAAAGCGCATCATCCAGGATCTTCACAGCTTCATCCTTTCCTTTGGCCTTCAGGGTCAGGTAGGCATACGTAGAATAGCAATCCGATGTGGCTTCCTTTTCTTTTGTGGCCTTTTCAGCAATGACAAGTGCAAGGGCAATGGAGGTCGAGTCATCACCGGCATATTTGTCCAGATCAAGCGCGAGTTGATTGAGTCCCGCGGGATCTCCTTTAAGACATTTCTTCGTGTAGTAATTGACCTGATCTGAGATCTTCTCCAACTGATGTTGACGCAGTGCATATTGCAACTCACTTTTTGACTTAAAGCAATCAGCCTCTCCAGGTATATGGCGCTTCATCGCATCAGCGGCAAGTTCAATCAGTTCAGGTGTTTCATACGTGATGGCACGTTTGACGGTGTTTTCGCAGGCAGCCCGTACGCGCGCTTCGATGACAGTCTCATCCACCACTTTACTGATCTGTGGCTTGTAAGTTTCAAACAGATCGAAACACTGACAGTCCACCTGGGAGGCCGCCTCTAGAATAAACTTGAGATTTTCAGGTGTGGTCAGATCCGTTTGCGTGGCGAGGTAGTCATTGGCAATCTTGACAGAAGGCTTACCGGATTTATTGAGTGCGGCTACATAGTTGTAGACCAGATCATAACTGCGGTCGCCGGCTTTGTAGGCCGCTTCATATTTGGTGCTCCGGTCATATTTGTTGATGATATTTTGGGCCATGGTGATGAGATCAGCTGGAATCTTAGCCCCGACAGATTGCTGGATCACCTTCTGATCCTGATCGATGAAAAACAAGGTTGGATAGGCATTGACCGGAAATTTCTTACGAAACTCAAGTCCCATGCCTTGCTCCATGTCAATCTTCATGCTCAGAAAATATTGGTTGAACAACGCCCCTACTTCCGGATCCGGAAATGTACTTGCGGCCATGCGTTTACAGGGACCACACCAGGTGGCAAAGGCATCGACAAAAATGAGCTTATCTTCTGCTTTGGCCTTGAGCAGAGCTTCTTCCCAGGTGCCGTGAAAAAACTCAATGCCTTGAGATTGTCCAGTGATCCGGGAGAGTACCAGAACTATCAGCAAAAATAGAATACGTAAGTGATGCATTTTCATGGCGCAAAATTAAGAAAAAGGGCGGCCTCACCGAACCAGGCAGTAATTACCCATTGGATAAGAACAACGAAATCCAAACAAGGTTTGTGATATACCCCTGGAAATGGGTCCTTCGATTATTGATTACTGATTGCTTTCTCTTTACGCAGGATGGCCAGAGCCAGGTGTAGTCGGGCATAATCCAGGCTATCCCCTACCTGCTCCTTAACTTTGCTGACCTGCTCACTATATCCGCTTGCTTTCCATCCTTGCCGGGCCAGAATCAGATCATCCGGAAAAAGTAAAGTTTGCAATTCAATATCCTCACCCCGTTCATACATCCGCGCCAGGTGCATAGCCACCGTGGACAATGCCATTTCCCTTCGCTGAGCGATTTCCTCAAGCGTCAGCCCTTGCCGGAAAAGATGGAGGGTTTCAACATAGGTCATTCCCTTGGGCTTCTTGATAAAATCCTGGTCCTTCATGTAGGCATGGATTTCGTCCACAAAAGCCTGGCCGTATTTAAGGGTTTTATACTCCCCGATGCCATCGAGTTTTGAAAACTCTTTCAACGTAAAGGGTCGCACTTCTGCCATCTCCCGCAGCGTGCCTTTTGGAAAAATAGCATACTGTGGCAGACCTTCTTCCCTGCCTAGTCGTTGGCAAAGTTTCTCCAACCGGCTGATGAGTTCTTCACTGAACCGCACCGACTTTGGTTTCTTTTTCACGACGGGTTCATCCAGTTTCTCCACCTCACGATGCAGAGTGACTTTCTTGTCATCAAACAAAACGGCATCACTCAGCGGCGTGCATCGCAAAACGGAATGCGCGACATAATCGATCGCCAGCAAACCCTGGTTGATCATCTGGGTAATGTAGTGCATCCAATCCCTGGCCGAAAGGTCTTTGCCCGCGCCATAGGTTTTGACATGCTGAAGATGGCGGTCGTAAATTTCTCGTTTACCGGAACCACGCAAGACATCGACCAGCAGATTGAGCCCAACAGATTCATGGCATCGCTTGCAGGCTGAGAGCGCCATCTGTGCTAGCCGAGTCCCATCAAAACCTTGAAGCGGATGCTGACAATGATCACAATGTCCACAACCCGATGTACGATACTCGCCAAAATAATTGAGGATGACATTGGTGCGGCAGTTGGTCGCCTGGCTGTATTCCCAGATGCGCTCCAGTTTTTCGGACTGCACACGTTTGAAGGTTTCGTTGGCATCACTGAGGTCGATAAATTCCTTATACACCGCCACATCCCGAAAGCTATAAAACATCAATGCTTCTGCTGGCTGGCCGTCACGGCCCGACCGTCCGATCTCCTGGTAATAGTTTTCGATATTCTTGGGCAGGTTGTAATGGATGATCCAACGGATATTGGGCTTGTCAATCCCCATTCCAAATGCAATCGTAGCACAGACGATCTGGATGCGATCAAACTGAAAATCCTCCTGCACTTTTTTACGAGTAGCATTATCGATTTCAGCATGATAGGCAGCTGCCTTGTATCCATATCGCTGCAGCGTGGTAGCGATCTGTTCTGTTGATTTCCGCGCCAGGCAGTAGATGATACCGGGTTGGTCTTTCCGTTCCTTGATCCAATCCCTGATCTGGTCTATGCGCTCTACTCCGGCTCTGACCTCGAGATGAATATTAGGGCGTTCGAAACTGGAAAGAAAGGTTTTAGGATCACGCAAGTTTAGCTGCTGACAAATATCCACTTGTGTGGAAGTATCAGCAGTAGCCGTGAGGGCGAGTACAGGGATATCCGGAAAGTATTGGATCAGTGCTGGCAACTGTGCGTATTCCGGACGGAAATCATTTCCCCAGATCGATACGCAGTGTGCTTCATCAATCGCGATAAGGGATACGGGACGCACACTGATCCATTCCAAAAATTTAGGAGTCAGCGCACGCTCAGGCGAAACATAAAGAATCTTTAGTTTACCATCTTCAATATCATGATTGATCTCTCTGGATTCTTCGCTGGTGGTGCCGCTGTGCAATGCTCCTGCGCGGATGCCATTGGCACGCAGTGATCGCACCTGGTCATTCATCAGGGAGATCAGTGGTGAGATCACCAACACAAAGCCCTCTTTAAGCAGGGCCGGCAATTGATAGCAAATCGATTTTCCGCCACCGGTAGGCATGATCACCAGGGCGTGACCGCCCTCAAGGACGTGTTGGATGATGTCTTCCTGATGGGGCCTGAAGGTGGTAAACCCAAAATGGGTCCTCAGGGTTTGATGCAATACGTCAACTGGCATGATGGGTAATTGTTTTCAACGGGTAGATGTTAAAACTAGGGCAAATGCCCATGTGGCGCAAGTGCATCGTTAAGAAAAATTTTACTGAACCGTTATTAAAGGTCCTACAAATGGCGCTCTGCGTGATAGGATGATCTCACCAGTGGTCCGCTTTCTACGAAAGCAAATCCTCGTTTGAGCCCTTCTTCTTTGTACATCGCGAAGGTGTCCGGATGAACAAACTCGGCCACGGCCAGGTGCATCGGCGTGGGTTGGAGGTATTGGCCGATGGTGAGGACATCACAGCCATGCGCCGCGAGATCATCCATGGCTTGAAACATTTCGTCGTGTGTTTCACCCAGGCCAACCATGATCCCGGATTTGGTACGCTTACCAAAATCTTTGATACGTTGGATCTGTTCAAGGCTGCGTTCGTATTTGGCCTGGGGTCGCACGAGGCGATAAAGTCTCGAAACCGTCTCCATATTGTGCGAAACAACTTCCTGGCCGCCTTCGATCATGCGGATGAGGGCATCCCAATTGGATTTGACATCCGGGATGAGCGTCTCTATGGTGGTCTCGGGAGACAGCTGTTTGGTTTGAACTACAGTCTGATACCAGATCTCCGCGCCGCGGTCTTTGAGTTCGTCGCGGTTGACGGAAGTGATGACGGCGTGTTTGACTTGCATTAGCGCAATGGCTTCGGCTACACGGCGAGGTTCATCGGTATCATATTCATTGGGTCGGCCGGTTTTGACAGCGCAAAAAGAACATGAGCGGGTGCAGACATTGCCCAGGATCATAAACGTGGCGGTGCCGGCGCCCCAGCATTCGCCCATGTTGGGACAATTGCCGCTCTGGCAGATGGTGTGCAGATTGTAGGTATCTACCAGGTTGCGCACCTTCTTATACTCCTGACCGATAGGCAGTTTGACCCTCAGCCAGTCTGGCTTACGGGAGCGGGGTTGTGGATCGGAGACTTGCAGCTCTATCATGCGGGGCCAAAGGTAGGGTTTTTAAGAAAGAGGAGCGAGGAGCGAGGGAACAGGGCAGGTGGATTTAGTACAGGGGATTTCTTTGTTGGCTAAAATAATTAGTGATCCTTCTCCAGCAATTGGGTGACTGCTTGTTCCAACTTGGAGATGCGGTCTTCCTGATTGGCAATGATGCGGTCTTTCTCTTCGAGCATCTTGATTTTTTCATTCAGGGTCCGTAAGGCCTCCACAAACATGGGATCATAATCGCCATAGGCGGTTTGGAGGTAGCCGGATTGATCCATCTGTACTTTATCGGGGAATACCTGTTGGATGTTTTGCGCGGTAAATCCATATTGGATACCCACAGGGCGGATGTAACCCGTCTTGTCATCATTCCATTCATAGGTGATGCCTTGCAGTTGCAGCAATTTATCCAGGATGTCCTGGCCATCGATGGGCTCGATATTCTTTTTGAGCCTGCTGTCGCTGTTGGCGCTCCAGCTGCCGGCGGTGGCTTTACTGGCATCACCCGCCACTTCAAGATTATTGGTCACCGGGATCCGACCCATGCCTACGTTGCCACCGGGATTCAATACCAGTATTCTGTCCGCCACGCCGGTCTCTACAAACTCGAGGGCATAATTATCAGCGTTCCTTAAATCCATATGCCATTTGGGGGTGCTGGCATTATTGTAGAACTTGATCAGCTGGTCATTGCCATTATAGGTTCCTTTAATCTCCAGCGGGAAGCCGGCAGTGGCTAACCCTATACCCAATTTATTATTGATCTGCAGTTTGTTGACATTAAATTCTCCATAAATGAGCGCATTATTTGAATTGGCATTACTGTTTGATATATATAATTTATTAGAAGCGCTGGTTTCTGAACCCCCTGCTGAATATCCGATAAAGACATTATCACTTCCATTGTTGGAACCTCCGGCTGAACCCCCCACGGCAACATTCCGGTGACCCGAGGCATTGGCATGCAGGGCTTGATACCCGTTGGCCACATTATATTGTCCACTGGTATTAGAATACAAGGCTTTCATCCCATAAGCGCTATTATCAAAACCTGAAGTATTGAAATACATGGCTTGTGATCCCTCAGCTGTATTTTCAAACCCAGTGGTATTCGAGTGCAAAGATTTAAATCCTTGAGCCGTATTATTATCTCCTTTAGTATTGGAAAACAAGGACTTACTCCCGACGGCGGTGTTGTTCGTTGCATCAAGAGGCGTTGATGCGCCCAGACCGTTATTATACAACGAGCTGTCACCGACGGCTACGATATGACTACGTGTGGTATTATTAAACAATGCGTTCTCGCCAATAGCCACATTAAAGGAGCCGGTGGTATTATAGCCCAGCGTACCTGGTCCGTAGGCCACATTAGAGGAGCCGGTGGTATTGGAATAAAGCGCCGCAGATCCACTGGCAGTATTCTTATTACCGCTGGTATTAAAGTTAAGGGAACTTTCTCCATAGGCTACATTATAGGAGCCAATGGTATTGGAATATAAAGCAAAATACCCACTGGACGTATTAGACAACCCGGTGGTATTGGAATAAAGTGACTTAAAACCATTTGCGGTGTTGTAAGCGCCTGTTGTATTGGAATAAAGTGCCTTACTCCCTATCCCCGTATTTGCTGTAGCATGAAAGAATTGCGATGCACCTGACCCATTCCAATACAGGGTGCTGTCACCAACAGCGACAAGGTTACCTCGCGTGGTATTTTTGTACAGGGCGTCAGTTCCTATGGCTACGTTAGAAAAACCCGTCGTATTGGAATAAAGAGCAGTATATCCTATAGCGGAATTACCATTACCACTGGCATTAAAGGCAAGCGAACTTACACCGTAAGCCACATTATCAGATCCTGAAGTATTGGAATATAATGCAAAATACCCACTTGATGTATTTGACAACCCGGTGGTATTGGAATAAAGCGCCTGACTTCCATTCGCGGAATTAAAGGCGCCCGTTGTATTAGAATAAAGTGCTTTACTCCCTATCCCCGTATTTGCTGTAGCATGAAACGATTGCGATGCACCTGACCCATTCCAATACAAGCTGCTGTCCCCCACAGCGACAAGGTTGCCTCGGGAGGTATTATTGTTTAGGGCGTAAGCTCCAATAGCCACATTGGAGAAACCGTTGGTGTTGCCATACAGCGCATGGGCTCCGTTAGCAATATTATTGCTCCCGGTGATATTAGAATAAAGCGACATATAACCACTGGCGGTATTACTATTTCCAACAGTATTTCCAAACAAGGCATGAGCTCCGCTCGCTGTATTATTATTACCTGAAGTATTTCCATACAGCGCCCCTGTTCCATTTGCCGTGTTTTCATTGCCAGTCATATTCCCATACATCGCCTGGGCCCCGCTGGCCGTGTTATTATCGCCAGTGTTGTTTAAATACAATGCACTAAGTCCCATTGCCGTATTCGCATTTCCTTCAGAGTTAGAATACAAGGCACTGGCTCCCGTGGCTGTATTCGCACCGCCGCTCGAATTATTATACAATGATTTCGCACCATTTGCTGTATTGCTTTCTCCGCTTGTATTATTCGTAAGAGAACTTACACCAACAGCTGTATTGTCATATCCGTAGGTATTAGAGTATAAAGACTTCCTGCCCAAAGCGGAATTTCCTGTTCCTGACGTATTGGAGTACAATGAGCTATCTCCTGCTGCGACTAGATAACTGCCGGAGACATTATTATAAAGAGCTGCTGTTCCTAAGGCCACATTGGAGTAACCAACAGTATTGCTGTAAAGCGCACGTGGCCCAAGGGCCGTATTTTTAAATCCGGTGGTATTATTATACAGTGCTCTTGCCCCTATAGCGATATTATTAGAGGCCTCATATTCCGCTTCGGCTCCCAGACCATTATTATACATTGCCTCTTTACCGACTGCTACAAGGTCATTGCGGTTTTGGCTATTGTACAATGCATATTGCCCAACAGCCACATTCCCAGACCCCATTTCATTACCAGAAAGTGCATGTAAACCAATGGCTGTATTCCCAGCCCCGTTGTAATTGCTTGATAATGCGCTGAGTCCATAGGCCGTATTCTCACTCCCTGTGGTATTAAAATACAAGGCAGAGGCTCCTACAGCTGTATTAGAATAACCCGTTGTATTGTTTGCCAATGACCATTTACCCACAGCGGTGTTGCTTAAACCTGTGCTGCCAGTGTTCAAGGCATACACTCCCAGGCTGACATTATCCAGTGTGATCAGGCCAGCCCTGGTATTATTTCTTTTAAACACCAAATCCTGGTCATCCGTAGTACCTATAAAATGGGAGGCGGGGTTGGTGCCCGCATTGCCTGATATACTCCAGGCGTTACTCACCGTGGCATTGCCTTTAAGGTACACCCAGGCAGTGGCATTGCGATAGGCAAAAGCGGAGGAATCGATGTTGTATACCAGGAGCCCGGCAGCCGGACTGGCGATAGCATTCATTTCCACTGTATTCACCCTTGGCACCAGAACACCCTGTGTTGTACTCGTAATATCCAGTTTGGCGGAAGCATTGGGGGTCAGCGTACCAATGCCAACACTCTGTGCCTGGACATGAACACTGATAATCACCAGACTGATACATACATTGAATATCCTTTTCATCGTTAGGTGGATTTCGTTTTGAAATGATCTATTTCGTAGTTGTTCTTAGAGCCTAGTATTCGCTAAATCACGCTTTGACTCGCATTGATAAAGGAGAATTTTCGCCAAGATCAACGAAATCAGAAACCTCCACTCCAACTAAAACCCGGGATCCAAAATCTAATCACACCCCTTCTCCCTCATATCCCATCCACAGGCTGAACATGTAAAAAAATCTTGCTTTTACTGCTACTGGATAAATCTAATATACAACAATAGAGCATCAAGCGCACAAGAGTCCTTTGAGCCAGGACAAGGAAGTCAAAATAAACAGAATACCTTCCCAAATTTGTCCTGCCGGTCAAAGAAGAAAACTTCTTGTAATTGTGTTATTTTTGGAAACCACTCCGACTCAACAATTCATTCAGTTTAACAACGGATCATGAAAACAATTCTCCTCAGTACAATTTGCCTTTGGGCCATCGCCGTGCAAGCCCAGGAAACTCAATCCATTTCCACCGGCCAGGGCTACAACCAACAATGCTATGTCAATCTGGCTGACGGAACAGGACATCAGAAAGCAAATACGTCCTGGGACATCGCCTTTTCAGTAGCACCGGAGGACGCCGGAATTTTTATCAATGAAAGTGTAGGCTCAGCGCAGGGAGCACTGGCCATCCAGGCGTATTTCACCGTCTCGGATGATTTTAATGCCGTACCCGAACCTGCCTTCTTTGAAGGCTATCCATTGTATAACCGCGAAGTCTCCTGGTCCTATGGTGCATTAAACGAATATCATGAACCGGGAAATCCCAATGACTTTGGTTGGGGCGTATATGATCCGGGCACCCAGGAGATCCAAGGAGTATATGTGTATGCCATCCAATTGCGCGATGGATCTTATTTAAAACTCCAGATTCAGTCCCTCATCAATGGCGTATATACTTTTCGGTACGCCAATTTTGATGGATCGGGTGAGGTGACCAAAACGATTTCAAAATCCGATCATGCGGGTAAAATGCTGGCTTACTTCAGTTTTCAAACCGGAACAACGGTTGACATCGAACCTGCCAATGGGTTTGATTTGATTTTCTGCAGGTATTATGATTTGTTGCATCAGGGAGGAGATTCGGTCCAATACCTTGTGACCGGGATCCTTTCAGCAGATGGAGTCGAAGTAGCTGAAGCCAGGCAAGTCAATCCGGATTCGGTCCAATACCAGGATTTTGTTGACTCCCTTTCCTCCATTCCTGATATCATCGGGCAGGATTGGAAGTTTTTTGATCTCAATGCTTTCGCCTGGATCCTCGAAGAGAATCTCGTGTATTTTGTAAAAACCCGGGATGATCGTGTTTGGAAAATCCAGTTTATAGAGTTCCAGGGCAGTGGGAGCGGTACTGCAGTTTTTGAAAAAACAGATCTCGGTATCATTTCAGGAGTGCATGATCCTTTATCCCCGGTCACTGAATTTCTAATATATCCAAACCCTGCAAGCTCAGAAGTGAATGTATTGTATCAACTGCGAAATGTCGGGGTATCCAATCTGAACTTCCAGCTTCTGGACGCCTCCGGAAATTTGATCCATACATATTCAACCAGGGCAGGCGATGGACTCAACGTGTTTACCATGGATCAGGATGACCTGAGCTCCGGCGTCTATTTTATTCGATTGACAAACAGGGATCAGTCGTATACCAGTTCGGTGAGTATTCTGAAATAGCGTGGAGGTGATACTCTATGATTAGAGGGATTGATTAAAACCATCGCGCATGGCTTCTTCCAGCACGTCGAGATGGATATCCTTGAGCGCTTTAAACTTGATACAGTATCCCGTCACGCTGGCTTTGCCCAGATTTTTACCATAGGTCTTGGCCAGGTATAACTTATCCGCAATGCTCATGATGTAGACCGAAATACCGGTGGTGTTGGCACTGATGCCTATTTTATAAAAATCCCTGGTTTTACCATCCGCATATGTAATGGTCTGTTGCCCATAGCCGATATTGGGGTTGGAGACAACTTTGCCCTCACTGTTCTTGCCATCCAAAAACCACAATTGGGCCTTCGGTGAAATTTTCAACGCCAGGCGATGCAACACATTCATGTCAGCCTGCTTTGCTTCAGGCTGACTGGCGATATAGGATTTGATATCAGTTTCGAGGCTCATAATACAGGTAGGTTGTCTATTGGAATGTCAAGGCGGATTCAATTGGTTTTTATTTTTGAATATCGTCATTGGTGATTATAAGTCTACATTCACATCTGCCGCCTCCGAAACTATATTTCTCCAGTAAGGAATACGTCCATAATTCCAAATCGCCAATATCCAACGTTACCTTTAAGTGGGTGGAATCTTTAACCAAAAGCTCTGTTGTATCTGAATAAAAGGAATCACAATTGACATAGGTCAGCGGGGTACCCAAGCCGTGATCACCAAGCACGATGGTTTCTTCCCTTTTGGGCAATAGCAAACTATCATACAGATACAGGCTCTTGATTTTAAGCCACAAATCATAATCTGAATCATTCTGTATGATCTGATCGTAATCAACGGAGGGATCACAAGACACCAGGGTACAGAGTGGAATCAGTAGATACATGAGTTTCATGTGGTGAATATAAGGTGATCATCCAGTACACTTACTTATCTCTACTGCTTTCTAACCCTACTAAATGATGATGAGTGTAAGAAATCGCTGAAATGAGTTAAGACATTGTCATTGTTATTTTCCAATGATCGAGTAAGATGAGAATGTCATTGTGAATTATAAAATTTAAGGCACCACGTCCGCCTTTACTTCTCCCGCACTGACACGGTTATGGTCTTTTCTCCTTTGTCATCTGTATAGGTTTCGGTTAATTTCACTACCCCGGCAGGCATGATTTCAAATACAAAATACAAGGTGGCGGCAGGGACCCCGGAGAAGGAAAAGGTATTCTGACCTTCATACTGAAAGTTCATGCCAAACGGCATCCCATTCTGATCATCCCCTTTGATCCACAACTGGTTGTCCTTTTTAATGAGTTCGGTTTTCTTAGTGGCATCTTTTTCATCAACATAGACGCCCACCAGGCGGTCGATCGCGGCAGGATCTGCATCCCGCTTTGTGGACATGCTGATGTTATACTCTACTTTCTTCCCCTTGCCTTTTTGATCCTTAACCTCAAGGATTCGTTTTACGGCCGAGGGTGACGAAGCGCTGCTGTCTCCAGCCAACCAGGGATCTCCGGTGAAATATAGTTGTGTGACCAGCGGTTGATACCCTTCCGCCGAAATCATCATATGGAAATGCGCCGGCCTGAAGTTGCCGCCCCCGATATCATAAGGAACAGGCAGGATGGTCTTGAAGGAATAATTGCCCTGGCGATCTGAGTAAGTTGTACCCCGATATTTATAATCAGGTGATTCGTTATCATAAACTCCATTGGCATCACAGTGCCAGAGTTCGATCTTTGCGCGACTGTATGGCGTGCTGCAATCGTCATGCAATATCTTCCCAACCAATTCTATCGGGTCGCCTTTTTCTCCCTTGATCACCAGGCTGCTCCGCTCCGGACTGTCAGGCCGATAAAAAGGGCCCAGGATATCGGAGGTGGTTTCACAGTCACCTACATAGGACTGCCCATTGAATCGGATAAAGCCAGGCGCACTGATGGCAATGGCAGAAAAGGATGTGGCTTTGATAAAATTTCTTCTTTGCATGTGATGTGGTGTTTATAAATTGAAATACCTGTGGCCGACTGCTTCCGTATGTTTCCACAGGTCCAATGGCTGATAAATATATTCAAATACTTCCAGATGGGGGTATGGACTTTGAAACGCTCCTAATTCGTTTAGGGCTTAGTGTTTAGGGTTTACTGAATAATCCGGCAACATGCTATAATTTACTTTTCATACTGTTTGAAGTTGCAAACCGTATAAATCATCTCCAATGCGAATGTTCGTAGGCATGTTGCATGCAACATGCCTACGAACATTCGCCAAATGCCTTTTAATAATCTAAACTTCCTTCATTCTCACGAATCAAACCGACTTCCATCCCATTCCACGCCTGCAGGAAATAAAGCTTCCTTTCGTTTCTTCATCTCCAATGCAATCAGCGCACTGTCGCCTCCTAGCGCCTCCAGTCGGGCGATAATGTTACTATAGCTTGCCTCATCCCGGTTCTGACTCAGCTTGAATACATTTTCAATCCGCTCCGCCCTGATCTCAAATCCCACTATGGCCGGCAACATCTTGCTTAGGAATGCATCCGGCAGATTATCGAAAACCGTTGGGGATTGCGTATTACCCCTCTCAAATTTGAGCGTGGTTTTCCTCATCAACTGGACCAATTCTTCTTCCGACATAAACCGCATCTCCCCTGAGACATGAACACTCATATAATTCCAGGTGGATCCAATTTGCGGATTACTGTACCAGGATGCACTGACATAGGTATCTGGTCCCGTAAAGACCACCAATGCTTTTGGATTCTCGATAAAAGCCTTGTGATGATCCGTCTTGCGCATAAAATGACCTTGCAAATACAACTCCCCGTTCCGCTCCTCCACCAACACCGGAATCTGTGTGGCTACCTGATGGCCCGCATGGTCACTACCGGTTAAAAATGCAAAAGGATGATTCTCTATAAAATCAAGCAGCACCTTGCGGTCGTTTTCTTTGAAGTAGGAAAAGTGATACATGGAAGGAAGGGTAAAGGGTGAGGAGCGAGAGGTGAGGAGTGAGTAGTGAGTAGTGAATAGTCAGTAGTGAATAGTCAGTAGTGAATAGTCAGTGGCCAGTGGGTTGTTCAAAAATAGGAAGAAGTGGGGCCATTTAGCTTATGGAGGGGCCTTCTCCAATAGATCATTACTCTCTTTGTCGAGAGGTTGCGTTCGACGGAAGTTCTCTTCAGCGTATTTAAGGGCAAACGAGACTGTAGACTAGATCATCACAGCTCTCGCTGAATCTGTTTAGGACTTAAGGTTTAGGACTTAGATTTTAACTATTTAAAAAAAATTATTTCTAATAGGGCCAGATTAAAAAAAAGGATTACACAAAATCTTTTCGGGAAGCAAGCCCTTGCGCCGCAAAATTGTCTGAACCGTCAGGATGCCCTTTTTTAAGGCCATAAAGCCTTGAAAAAGGGAAGTGTGAAACCAAACTAAGCGATAAAGCAAACCAGAACGCCAAGAGATCGATCGATTCTAAAAGTGAGTTTTTTGCTGTGCTAGCGTTTGGTTGGTGAGCTGTAGGACAAGGCAGAGCGTAAGCAGGTCGAACCATGGTTACTTTTTTGGCAATGAAAAAAGTAACAAGAAGGCCCCTCGGGAAACGAGCCCAAAACACATTTCCACAGATCATATAATTTATTTCCCTATATTCGTCGTGCCCATCCCTTTGGCACTCGCCCCTTTTCTATCGTTCAACTTAAACCTAAGTATCATGAGAACAATGAGAATTGTTGGGCTGGGGCTATGTCTGGTCCTGTTATTTTCCTGTAAAAAAGACGAAGAGGTGTCGGCATGCCTGCGACTGGAAGGCACCTGGACCTGTGAATCCTGGCAAGAGGACGGACAGGAATTTGTCGGCGACACCGCTTTCATCACGGGTGCCGAACTCGCATTCAAAAAGCTGACGGGCAGCCAGGGAGACTATACCTTGGATATCCATTATCTCATCGGCGGCGATGAAAACATCATCGGAGCGTATGTGGTCAACACCGATTGCGATGAAGTGGTCATCACTCCGAAAGGCGGATCCGCATCAACGTATGCCTTCACGGTCAACGGCGACATGCTCACGCTCGAAGGAACGAATAATGCGATTCTCTTTGACTTGCAATTCAGAAAACAATAATAGCGCCATGCGGCGCTGAAGACGAAGTCTCTTATTTACTACCTGGTCTTGCCATGGGATTGGTCGCGCCATTGCCGGCTTTTATCCGACTGTCCCATGGCCAGGTAATACCCGGAGAGCCTGACCGCTGTCAATGAATCAGGCTGCAAAGTCCATGCTTCTTCCAGGGATTGCACTGCGCCGGAAGTATCCTTCTTCGTCCATTGATCCTCCCCATAAGCTCGGAGGGCATACACCAATCCCACCCTGGCCGACGGATCACCGGGATAAATATTGGATGCACGGCGATAAGAAGCAACCGAGGTGTCAAATTGACTTACATAAAATGTGCAAGCTCCATAGGCAAGCAATGCATCATAATAGGTAGGATGCAATTCAATTGCTTTTCGGAGATGAGGTAATGCCTGATGCAACCCCTCCTGCTGTTGACGAGCATCCGTTGCCGAGCGTGCTTTCTCCAGCAGGTGTGTCCCCAATGCGTTCTGCAACCTGGCACTATTGGTGGAACGTTGGATATCCGTCATCATCAGCGTCTCATTATCCTTCCAGGCTGGGTTGCGCCTGATGGTCAACATCGAAAAAAGAACTCCTATAAGTAGAAGGACTCCGAAAATCCATTGCCTTTTGATCGCAATAGGGGTGACAAGAATCGAGATGGTGAGTATAAAACCCAGAGATGGAAGGAATAAAAATCGCTCCGCCATAAAGGTCCCGACAGGAAAAAAGATATTAGATGTCACCATCCACGTCAGCAGAAAAACAATTATGCCAAACCCGCAAGCATGACGCTTGTTCAAACTCCACAAGGCATATCCTCCGGCCAAAAGGAGAATGATAAGACTCACCCATACCCATGGCTGTGAAAAAGATTGTAGTAGGATGTGAAAAGGATAATAATCATGCGTCAACGGATAAGGCACAACCAACAATGCCACGCAACGACCAAACGTGTAAATGATCGTAGCCCATTTGGCAACAGGCGCACAGGCTTCCCATTGCTGCCCATTCCAGACCATGAAGGGATTATTAAGTGGATCATGCATGATGGTGCCACCGGCTTGCCCCCCCAATGCACTCTCCCGCATCATCAGGAAGACCCCAACACCAATCGCCAACGGCAAGGCATTGCGTACCACCTGCCATATATTAGCATTTCTGAAAAACCACAATCCCAAAGGAAGAATCACGAGAAAGGTGATTGCATTCTCCTTGGCTAAGCACGCAAGCCATATCCATAGCGAGGCTAACCATGCAGGCAAAGGCCTGGACGAATCATACGCTTGAAAAAACTGGTGCATGGCCAGCAACCCAAAAAACAACGCCAGTATTTCATCAACACTCTTGACATTGGCCACTACTTCGGTATGTAGTGGGTGAAGGATAAATAATGCGGCAGTTACAAACGAGATTTCTTCGAAGTACTTTACGTTTTTAAGCACTAACAACAGCACACGGTACAGGAGCACTCCCGTCAAGGCATAGACCAAGACAGAAAAGAGGTGAAAAACAAAAGGATGAAGACCAAAAAACGCGTAAAGTATAGCAAACATACCAAGGGACAACGGACGATATCGACCTCCGGTCAAAAGGCTATTGCCTTCTCCGACTCGTTCAAAGCCGGCAAAACTATCATGCGTAAAGATCGCCTTCAGCCCACTCCATCCTTCCTGGACATATTGATTACGCACCAATACCGTATCATCATCCAATACAAAGCCATGCCGCAACGTGTTGGCATACAATAGTATCGCCAGGACACCGAGCATGAGCATTCGGGATTGACTGCTTCCAAACCACTTGATCACTGCGGAAAATTAGAAAAAGACAGGCTAACCTATCAGAAAATCCTCCAACCGAAGGCCACGTCTGCCATTTCTACCCCTATCTTTGTGGTATGAAACCACTATGCGCTCTTTTTTTATCGCTGGTTTTCATTCCTGCCTGTAAAAAAACGACCGAAACCATTTCCCCTGTTCGGGAAAATATCACAGAGTCTGTCTACGCCTCGGGTATTCTGAAAAGTAAAAACCAATACCAGGTCTTTGCCTCCGTCAATGGCCTATTGCAGAAAATCTATGTCCGGGAAGGCGATACCGTAAAGAAAGGCACTCCCTTGTTTTCAATACTCAACGAGACCTCCAAACTCTATCGCGAAAATGCCCAACTCAACGCCGCCCTCGCCGACAGCCGCGCCAATGAGATCAAGCTGAATGAACTCAAACTCAATATCGATCTGGCAAAAAGCAAAATGACCAATGATTCGATGCTGATGGTTCGCCAACAAAGCCTCTGGGATCAAAACCTCGGCTCGAAGGTTGAACTCGAAAAATCGATACTCAATTTTGAAAATGCCAAGACCACCTATACCACGGCGAAGCTGAGATATGAAGACGAAAAACGCCGGCTGGATATTCTTTCCAAACAAGCCCGCAAAAACCTTGAGATTTCCGAAAAAAATGAAAGTGATTTTACCATCACCAGCGCCATCGATGGCAAGGTCTACGACCTCTACAAAGAACAAGGGGAAATGATCACGCCACAGATGCCGCTGGGCATCATCGGCGATCTCAAAGATTTCATCCTCGAACTCCAGGTCGATGAATACGATATCACCTTGATCAAGCCAGGACAGCAGGTCAAAGTCACGATGGACAGTTATAAAGGAGAGGTATTCGATGCCCTCGTCACGAGAGTCTACCCGATCATGAATGAGCGCACCAAATCCGCCACGGTGGAGGCCGTATTTACCCATCCACCTGACGTCCTTTATCCCAACCTCACCTTGGAAGCTAATATCCTTTTGCAAGTCAATGAAAATGTGCTGACCATCCCCAGATCGTATTTGCTCAGGGACCGTTATGTGATCCGGGAAAGCGGAGATACGATCGAAGTAAGGACGGGTATCCAGGATTATCTCAAAGCAGAAATTCTTGACGGAATCACCGAAAAGGATGTCCTCATCCCCCCGGGCTCATGAAATGGAAACTCCTGGCCCGCATAGCCCTCGCTCTCTCCGTAGCCAGGTGGCGCCAGACGCTCGTAGCCGCTGTCGGAGTGACCTTTAGCATCACCATGTTTATCAGCCTGCTGGGCTTTATGAACGGACTCAATGACATGCTTGATGGATTGATCCTCAACCGGACCCCACATATCAAACTCTACAACGAACTCAAGCCCTCTCCGAAGCAACCCATTCAATTGGCCAGCGATCTGAAAGACCATTATCATTTTATCCGGTCGATCAAACCGTATAGTGACCGTCCTGAAATCTATAATGTCGCACCGATCATGGAGACCCTGCAGTCCGATGATCGTGTATATGGAATCGCACCAAAACTTACAACACAAGTCTTCTACACCATCGGCTCTGTGGACGTGGCGGGCATGATCAATGGGATCGATGTGGAAGCCGAAAACCGTCTGTTCTATTTCAGCACGTATGTGACAGCAGGGCAGTACATCGACCTCAACAATATTCCTAACAGCATCATCCTTGGGAAAACTGCTGCAGACCAGATGTTAGCGGACATCGGTGATATCATCCAGGTGACCACCGTCACCGGTGAAAAACATCAGCTCAAAGTGGTGGGTTTTTTCCAGTCCGGACTGGCTGATATCGACAAAGTACAAAGCTATACCTCCCTGTCCACCGCGCAGAAACTGCTGGGTAAACCCCGAAGCTATATCACCGACCTGCAGATCAAACTCAACGACATCAACATGGCCCCCGCCGTTGGCAAAGAATATGCAGCGCTCTTCGACATCGACGCGGAAGACATTCAGACCATCAATGCTCAATTTGAAACAGGGAGTAATGTGCGGTCGACCATCTCCTATGCCGTAGGCATCACCTTGTTGATCGTAGCAGGTTTTGGGATCTACAACATCCTCAACATGATGATTTATGAAAAGATGGACTCCATTGCGATCCTCAAAGCCACAGGGTTTTCGGGGAGCGATGTCAAGCGGATCTTTATCCTCATCTCCCTGAGCATCGGAGTCGCCGGCGTCATGTTTGGATTATTGTTTGGCTTTGTGTTTTCCTCCATCATAGACCAGATCCCGTTCGTCACACCGGCATTACCAAGCATCAAGACCTTTCCGGTCAATTATAGTCTTCGATATTATCTCATCGGCGCTGGCTTTGGCCTTTTCACAACCTACCTCGCGGGTTATCTGCCCTCGCGGAAAGCCAGTAAAGTAGATCCTGTCGTCATCATCAGGGGCAAATAACATGGCACATCACGTAATCGAGACCACGCAAATCAACAAGCACTTTGATGGTGCCCAGATCCAGCATGTGCTAAAGGATGTAACATTTACTGTACACCCGGGTGAGTTTACGTCTATCGTCGGCAAATCCGGTTGCGGAAAGTCCACGCTGTTGTACATCCTTTCTACCATGGACACAGATTATACCGGCGACCTGTTGATCGACGGCGAGTCTATGAAAGGAAGAACTGAAGCTGAACTCGCAAGAGTCCGAAATGAGAAAATCGGATTCGTATTTCAGTTCCATTACCTGCTCAATGAATTTTCAGTGCTGCACAATGTAATGATCCCCGGCTTGAAGCTGGGAAAATATGAGGAACAGGAACTGGAGCACCGGGCCATGGAGAAGCTAAAGATCTTTGACATTGGTGACCAGGCCCTTAAAAAGCCAAACCAATTGTCCGGTGGACAAAAGCAACGCGTGGCTATTGCCCGGGCACTCATCAATGATCCGCTCATCATCATGGGAGATGAGCCTACCGGAAACCTGGATGTTAAAAACAGCCAGATCGTATTTGAACAGTTCCGCAAGATAGCGTCCGAGCTCGGGCAGACCCTGCTCATCGTCACGCATGACATGGAATTTGCCCGCGCCACCGACCGGGTCATTGAAATGGAAGACGGCCGTATCTTGGCGACCCGATGAAGTAACCCTGTCAAGCCATGTCGATTGATGTCAACATACTGATTGCTTATGGGGCCGCGGTGACCCGGTACCCGAAAGGCACCATGGTATATCGTCAGGATGACATAGCCCGACAGTATTTCCAGGTACTGGAGGGCCAGGTCAAGGTCTTCAATCTCAGCCCCTCCTCCAAGGAGTTTGTCCAGGGCATGTTTCAGGCCGGAGAAAGTTTCGGAGAACCTCCATTATTTATCCGCCAACCCTATGCGGCCAGTGCGGTTACTACGCAGGACTCGATCATCATTAAATTAGCCTCGGATGTGTTCTTCCATTTGCTGGAGGAACATCCTGAGATTCAAAAATCCCTGCTTCAATTGTTTTCCCAGAAGCTCTATGACAAATCTATCGCGGCCCGGATGCTCAATCAGCCCTCTCCGGAAGAGCGGCTCCTCGATTTTATGGAATATTTTAAAAAGAAATCGTCAGTAAAGTCTGAGAAAATCATCATCCCCTATACCCGCCAGGAGCTCGCCAACCAGACCGGATTACGGATCGAAACAGTGATCCGCACCCTGCGGAAATTAAATAAGGACAAAAAGGTCGATATTATCAATCATAAGGTTTACTTTTAGGCCACCATGCAGAATCCAAAATGGTGGGTACGCCTATCCCTGGTCAACCTGGGCATTGTAGCCCTGCTGGGGACGATCATGCGGTATAAGATCGGGTTTGAACTCCCTTTCTTCGAACAAAAGTACCTGCAGGAAGCCCATTCCCATTTTGCGTTTACCGGGTGGATCTCCCATACCTTATTCTACCTCATATTTGGCATCTTTAGTAGCCAGCTCCCTGATGTCAGGGCTCTATGGTATCGCAGACTCATCCTGGCTAACCTCCTGAGCGCCTATGGGATGCTGTTTTCATTCATGGTCCAGGGATACGGACCGGTATCACTCGTATTTTCTTCGATTTCGGTCCTGACCGCTTATGCTTTCTCCTGGCATGCTATTCGTGACGCAGGCCGGCTACCGGCAGATCATCCTGGTAGAAACTGGATTCGTGTTGCCTTGTGGTTTGGCGTATTATCCACATTGGGCACCATGGTGTTGTCCTGGATCATGGCTACCCATCACTTTGACAAGGACACCTATCTCGGGTCCATCTACTTCTACCTGCACTTTCAATACAACGGATGGTTCCTGTTTGCCTGTATCGGGATCTTTTTGGATCGGATCAAGACGCT
>JBGAWQ010000016.1:0-68351 GCA_044227555.1 Saprospiraceae bacterium
CACAATATTTCTTCAGCTTCTGTTAGGCGGCTTCGAAGCTGGTAAGCGTTTTGAAAGATAGTTTGCGATGCACGCAGGTGCATGTTTCTCCTTTTTGGCATATTCAACTGGCTTTGAAAAAGAAAATTAGGGGCATTGCTAGTACAAATGCAAGTGTAAATCATGCCTCCCCGGCGTTTCTCAGTGTAGGGTGCGCGCTGCAGAACGCAGGGGGCGGGGGCCATACCTCCGGGGCCCGTAAATCTCCTCTTTCAAGCTAAATCTATGCTAGCCGGATTTGGCCCTCCTCGGTATTGGCAAGAGCATTCTTATTGCAGATATGCCCATGTGCCGTCTTACCTTCCTACCTGAGTTTCATTTTTCCTCTGGATATTTTGCCTTGCCACACCGAAAAGTCACAAAGAGGATAGCCAGGGACGATAATAAAAAAGCCGGTGCTGTAAAGCAGGCACCGGCTTTGGGTGGGACGGATTGGAAGATCAAGGAGTTTTCACCCACCTTTTTGATTCAGTAAATCCGGGCATCGTTAGTGTGACCAGATAGAGTCCTTGCGGAAGATCATAGGTCTCCACCCTTTGCTCATTCCAACCCGCAGTCTGGGTGATCCGGGTTCGGCTCATTTCCCTGCCCTGGATGTCATGGAGGATGATAAAACCTTCTGCTTCATCCTGATCACCTGTCCAGGCTACTCTAACGTACGAGTTGCCTGGATTAGGGGCGAGGCTCATGGACTCGACATGGATGACCGGGCGAATGAATTCCACATAGGTGGATTCGGGGGTGATGATGGCCATATTCTGCTTATCACCGTCTATCAGGATTTGGTAGTCTTTGGGTAAGGCCTGGTAGGGGTAAGTAATAGGAATGGTGACCAATTGCTGAGTGGTACATCCGTTTTGGTCCCTTACTTTAATCAAATAAGTGCCATTTGGAAAACAACATAAGATATTACTGGTCTGCCAAGCAGAACAGGCAGAGCCACTGGCGGTACATCTCCTGTAATAGTAGCCCGGAGTACCCCCCCCAGGAAATACCTGCAAAGCAGTTAGGTTTGGCTGACCAGGAACTACTAAATCCTGTATGTACAATATGCTCAAAACGGGTGGTTGAGTTATTGTTGTGCTCTTTGTTTTTGTGCATCCTGCTCCGTCGGTTACTGTAACCGTATACGTACCGGGTCCAAGACCAGTAATAGAAGGAGTTGTCGCACCATTACTCCATAGGAAGGAAAATGGAGGATAGCCACCCGGAGAAGTCCCAATAGCACCATCCATTGCTCCATTACAGGATATATTTTGCTTAAAAGTATTGATGGTAATAACAGGTGCTTGAGATACAGAATATGTTTTGCCTGACTTTAAGCCTTGCTGATCGGTTACAGTCACTATGTAAAAACCTGGGGACAAATTAGTAATGGTGGGTGTGGTGGCGCCATTATTCCATTTATAAGAGTATGGTGGAAGCCCACAACTCCCAGCCACTTGTATAAATGCACTAAAATTGTCCCTGCAGGTGATTAATTGAGACTGGACTGTAATTACGGTAAGCGGATCATCTGTTTTCCCATTACAATTATTATCAATCAAATCCCCACAAATCTCCGGCGCTCCTGGATAACTCAACGGATCCTTAGGCCTGCAATCTAAAAGGTCTGCAACACCATCATTATCATCGTCAGGATCACAGGCATCTCCAGCATAATCTCCATCAAAATCTGCCTGGTCGGGATTAGGCGTGGTCACGCAATTGTCACATACATTTCCAACTCCATCACCATCGGTATCTAGTTGATTAGGATTATACCCTAATGGACAATTATCCCTTGTATCGCACACTCCATCACCATCCACATCCGACAATCCCTCATCGATCTGCCCATCACAATCCTCATCGATCCCATTACAGAGCTCAGTGGCACCGGGATGAATCGCCGGATTGCCGTCATTACAATCCGTGTTATTCAGCACATATCCGGTAGGCTGGGTGCAATCTGTAACTGAAATTGCCGGATTTCCAAATCCGTCTCCATCAGCATCCACATAGTACGTATTCAATTGGCCACCATCCACTATGCCATCGCAGTTATCATCGATTCCATTACAAATTTCTTCTGCGTCCGGATTGACCCCGGGGTCGGCATCATCACAGTCCTGGTCATTGTCAACATAATTTTCAGGCTGCGAACAAGCCAACAAGGAGTTGGAGGGATCACCATATCCATCCTCATCCATGTCCAGATACCATGAGGACTGTCCGGAGATACCCGGATCTGCATCATCCACCAGCCCATCACAATCGTCATCGATGTTGTTACATATCTCAGTAGCTCCCGGGTGCACATTGGCATCGGTATCATCACAATCTCCATTATTTGAGACATGACCCATGGGTTGATCACAAGACAGCATGGAAGAAGAGGCATCTCCAAATCCATCTCCATCCACATCCGCATACCAGGTGCCCTGACCTGTTATACCCGGATCAGCATCATCCACCAGTCCATCACAATCGTCATCGATGTTGTTACAAATCTCAGTAGCTCCCGGGTGCACATTGGCATCGGTATCATCACAATCTTCATCATTCGATACATAACCCATGGGTTGATCACAGGCCAACACTGAGGAAGCTGCATCTCCAAATCCATCCCCATCGGTATCCGCATACCAGGTGTCCTGACCTGTGATACCCGGATCTAAATCATCCACTAATCCATCACAATCATCATCGATGTTGTTACATATCTCTGTAGCTCCCGGATGAACAGCCGCATCGGTATCATCACAATCCCCATTATTCGAGACATGACCCATGGGTTGATCACAGGATAGCATGGAAGAGGAGGCGTCTCCAAATCCATCTCCATCGGTATCCGCATACCAGGTATCCTGACCTGTAATACCCGAATCAGCATCGTCCACCAACCCATCACAATCGTCATCAATGTTGTTACATATCTCTGTAGCTCCTGGATGCACAGCCGGATCCGCATCATCACAGTCACCACTCGTCCCTACAAATCCCGATGGAACACCCGTGCAGGAATACATTTCCGTTGCACCGTCTCCGTATGTATCACCATCCGCATCCACGTAGTATGGAACCCCGGTGCTGATATCTATATTACTTCCGTTGTTGCTGCCCACAGATGCCGGATTGCTACTCACCACACGTACACGGTACCCGGTACCAGTAGGTGTTGAAGTTGGAATAGTACACGCAATAACTCCACTACCGGTTGCTGTGGTGCTTCCAATACTGACCGGAGCGGCAAAACTTCCAGCAGCATTACTCAATTGAGCGGTAAACACATTGCCTCCATTAAATGTACCCTGTGCAGTATAGTTCAAATTGAAATTCGCCCCAACGCAAAACGGGCCTAAGGCCTGGGTGGCTGTCGTAAAATGACTGACTACCGCAAAGGTTGTGCTGGTAAGACTCGTAATCCCTGATTGCGATATCGAATACAGAGGACCAGCTCCACCGGAAGCTACAGCGCCTAAAGTCCAGGTACCTGAAGATTGAGTATACGTTCCGAAGCGACAGGATGCCGGGTCAAAATTTGCACTTTGCTGACCAGCCAGCCATTGAGGGGTCACCGTGATATTGATGGTTCCGGATTGCTTTCTGACTCTCCATGACCGGTTGACCACCGCGGAAGGAACCTGCGGCTCGGTTGGCAAAGAGTTGGCATCATAAGCGGCAAATGCATTGTCCTGCACCCATACAGCATAGTTTCCATAGTGGGTGGGAGCAGATACTGTAATATCCAGTGGTGAATACCCGGATGACGTTCCTACCGGATAAGCATGCGCGGCCAGGGAGTTTTGTCCGCGGACAAATTCGCCGCTACCGTTCTGTACGATATAGGTGGTTTCTGATGGCGTACCACTCAGCGGGCCGGACAAGGTCAAAGTATTATTATTTAAAAAGGTCTTTCCTTGTTGCAGCAACAGATCTGTAGTCGAAAGATTAGTGTTGAGGTTAACTCCGGCGGGATTGTTGACCGCTAATTTCTTAATGGAGCTAGTGCCATTACCATAGAGTTGCTGGAGCGATGTACCGGAAAAGGTAAAGCGATGATTAGCCAGCGTTGAGGCATTATTGACCTGGCTGTTCAGGGTAAAAGAAGTTCCTTCAAAATTGAGCATGTCCACTAAAAGCGAACCATTATCGACTTGCACGGTGCCACCCCAGGTTTGAGTGCCCGATACCTTGGTATACGGTGATGGACCAGGATGCTCAAAAAGAAGCGTTCCGCTATTCAATAAAGTGGTGGTACCCTGGATCTCGAGATAATCACCTCCCGGCAAACTATGGAGGGTTCCGATGTTATTTATAGTGCCTCCTGAAATCACCTGTTGCTTAGAATCGCCGCGGGAAATCATAAAAGTTCCGTTATTAGTAATACTTCCTCCGGCCAGGTTAAGCGTGCTTGTGGCATCTCCCCCATCGAAGGTATTCCAGTCCAGGGTGCCATTTACAATGAAATCCGCCGAAATATTGAAATCGGAAAATCCGCCATACAAGGACATGTACCTTCCTGCCGGAATGATCACATCTCCAGAGCCACTAATCGTGGGCGTACCTCCTCCGGCAGGATCGGTGGACAACATATCATTGGCCATGGTCCGCGTGGCTGAGCCCGAAAACGAACCATCGGTCACAAAGACCAGACCCATGGAGATGGACGCCATATTGAAGTTAACGACACCGCCTGTAATATCCGTTCTTGGCACCGTATATCCACATAGGATATTATGGGTACCCTGGTTGAATTCCAGCGTACCGGACCCGGAAAAGCCGGATGAGGCTGTATAATCCTGTGTCGCCGCCCCTTTAAACAGCATGCCGCTGCCATTGGCTACAAAACTTCCATTTTGGGTACTTCCGGTACTGGCACTCAACACCACCTTCCCCGCTCCATTATTGGTGATGGAAGCGCCCGCGTTGTTGGTCCATTTGGTGACATTTAAAGTAAGGGACACGGTAGAAAGGACACTATTGTACGTGATTGAACCATTATTGATCACTTCCCCATTATTGATGACGTGGCTCAACGGACCACCGGTATTGTGGATATTAAACTGATTATTGTTGATGATCTTCCCATTGGTGAGGGTAAGTACGATATTGGCTGTACCACAGGTACAGGAGTTGGCCCAGAAAAGAGTCCCATTGTTGGTGATCTGGGTATTGACAGTTCCCGCGCCGGTATTATTACCCAGGCTAAACTGAAGTGTTCCACCGGCGTTGATCAGAATAGTGCCGGTACTGGTGATCTTTCCGTTCTGGAGCCAGATAAAGCCGCTGCATTGGAGATCCTCGCCCGGATCGTCATGGAGTTTCAATACTCCGGCACTGGTGATATACAGGTTGCCATTGGCATTGATCACCAGTTGATCCGCACCGACAGTTGAATTCAGGGTGATGGTATGCGTGGCATTGATGGTGATCACACCCGCGGTACTATCGGGTGGTGTGGTAGTGGGATTCCAGTTGGTGCCATCAAAGACGGCCCAAACGTTGGTTCCGTTCCAGTTGCCGGTAAGCAAGGTCTGGTAATCACCGGGGTTTTGTCCCACCAGGGAAGATGCTCCCAGGATGGTCATAAGCAATACATGCAAAAGGGTGCCTGCTGGTTTCATGTGAGACTCGTTTGAAATGATGAAATACTATCGGGAATAGGATACATCAAAGATCAAACAGCCGGAACTGCCAGTCAATTACCAAAAATGGTAGTATGGGTAGGTGGTAAAAAATGAGGAGTATAATGGGACAATGATCACGTAGCACGCATTCCCCCACCCCCTGCGTTTCTTCTCTTCACTCCGCAATGCTTCGTTTCGATCTGAATTTAACTTACTCACTCCAGGGAGCCAAAGCAATTTGATCCGTAGCACGCTTTCCCCCGCCCCCTGCGTTTCTTCTCTTCACTCCGCGATGCTTCGTTTCGATCTGAAAACGCCGGGGGAGTCTTGATCAGCCCCTCCGAACGGGATTTTTAGAGGCGGCTTGGTTAATTGAAATTAAAATCTAAATAGGTATTGAACAGCAGAAGAATCTTACCCAAGCTCTTTTGATTTCTTCATTTCAATTACTTTACTTCTGATTCATTCGAGAACCAAATCAAGATGGTAGTATACTTCATAATTCGAGAACCGGATAACCGTGATTTGATAATCTGATAAAATTTCGGTTCGATCCAAATCATAGAACTTCTAGGCATCTTGGGCATGATGCTCTCCATCCAGCTCAATTACGAGTTTCAACTGATGGGCATAAAAGTCTGCGACAAATTTAAATACAGGATGCTGTCGTCGGAATCGAACGCCTTCCATTTTCCTATCCTTGAGATATTCCCATAGAATTTGTTCCGCTTCCGTGAGGTGGTTTCGAAGCTGGTAAGCATTTTGAAAAATAATATGCGATGCATGTAAGTGCATGTTTCTCCTCTTCGGCATATTCAACTGGCTTTGAAAAAGAAAATTAGGGGCATTGCTAGCACAAATGCAAGTTGAAATCATGCCTCCCCGGCGTTTCGCGGAATGGGATGAGTAGAGCAGAACGCAGGGGGCGGGGGCTTTAATGTCCGGGGCCCGTATATCTGTGCCCTACAGCCAAATCAGCTTCAACCCCACCTAAAAGTTAACCAAGGCAGAATTCGATGAGGCCTTGGGCCTCTATACGTATTCACCAGTCTCGAGCCAATGTCCTTTTTTAAATCCTCAATTTTGAATCATCATTTGAATTCCCCCACGTGCCAAAGGATCCCAGAGGGATCATGAATAAACCCCTCTCTCCCCCAGGCCAGGCTCCTGACGGGTTCGACACGCACTCCTTCATAGCGTGAGGGTAAATCAAGCGTCACGAGATGTGCCCAAAGTGCATCCAGGTCATCCACTTCGAGAAAGACCTGGGTGTTGTCGATCCAGTCCTTGACATAGGCACCCTGGAGATAAAAGGACATCTCGCCAAGTTTGAAAACCGAGAAGCCCGGACTGAGAATCTTCTCCTCAAAACCAAGGTCGGTGTAAAATGCACGGGAGATATTGAAATCGCGGGCGCCTAAAAAAGGACGAATGGACTTAGGTATGATGGACATGAAGATGGAATTTTAACACGCTGAAGTTAAGCTACAATACCTTACCAACGGCCATCGACAACCTGCCACATGTAAGGTCCTTTTCGCTCCGCAGCACGCTAGTACTTTGACGGCCACGTGCCACCTCGTCCGGTAGCCAGCAAGCACTGAAGTCCAGCTCAGCTTCACTTTTTTCCATTTTTTGTTTAATTATTTTACGTTTTAGTTAAACATTCCTAAACAAGGGCTGTTAGAGAAGTATTCTTTTTACCTAAAACCATTAAACATGAAAAATCGTATCACCTTATTAAGTACTATCCTTTTGGCTTCGGCCCTGCTCGTCTTTACCTCCTGCGACAAGGATGATGACAAGACCTATGGCAATATCCTGGTGACCCATGCCTCTCCGGATGCCCCGGGTGTGGATCTGTTGATCGACGACCAAAAACAAAATTCTGCCCCTCTGCCCTATCCGGCCAACACCGGCTACATCGAAGTAGAGAGCGGCAGCCGTAATATCAAAGTCAATGTGGCCGGCACGTCCACCACGGTCATCAATGCCAACCTCGATGTGTCCAAGGACAAGAACTACTCTGTCTTCGCGGTAGATTCTGTAGCTAATCTTTCAGCTATTGTTTTCGAAGATGACCTTACCTCTCCTGCTTCCGGCAAAGCCCATGTTCGGTTTATACACCTGTCTCCCGATGCACCCGCCGTGGATGTTGCAGTAGCCAGCTCAGGCGCCGTAGTATTCGGTAATGTTGCCTTCAAACAAGGCACCGCCTTCACTCCCCTGGATGCCGGCACTTATAACCTCGATGTTCGCGTAGCCGGTACGTCAACCGTGGCCCTCACCCTGCCTCCCATCACCCTCACGGCCGGCAAGATCTACACGGTCTTCGCCAAAGGCTTCCTCGCTGGTTCTGGCACCCAGGCCCTCGGCGCCGAGATCATTGTCAATAAATAACATAGTCCGAGAACAAATACAAAAGCCCATGCGATTTGCGCGGGCTTTTTTGTTTGTAAGGAGAGTATGCTGAAAACTATACTCTATCCACATTGCCTCCATCACACCGCCTTCTCCGCAAACATCATCATCCGATTGTACCACCTTGCGTATCCGCCTCACGAAAATCAATAGCAAAAGAAATGGTGTTGGTTCCCGAAACAGCATACACCGTATAGCCGCCGGTTTTTTTGGATTTACTTGATTAACATCCACCTTAAAAGTACAGGCTCCCTTTGTTTTGCCATATCATCAGAGCTGGTAAGTAAAATGAAGATTTTTATAATGCAAAACAGGTACCCCCATTCAGGGGGCAAAGGGGGCAAAACACAGGAGAATCTTCCATGCAGTTAAAAACTGCCACCCATAATCCTTCATTAGTAAAGCTCTTTGTGTTCCCTAGCACGCAATCTGAAGTACAACTTCAGCTTAACGATTCTTTCTTAAAGGAGGCCTGCGGCCTCATTTGTTCTTTGTATTTAAAAAATCATCTCGAATAGGGATAAACCATGTCGCTCGCAATTGTCTGAGCCATTGAAACGTGCTGTTTCAGGCCCAAATCAAGTCACATGGGCAACCATCCTCAACGAGAAACAGCCAGGTGAAAACGGAAAAAGCGCGGCAGCAGGCCTGAATGCCACGCAAATAATCGAATGTACAAGCGAGTTTTGCGAGCGACTAGATTTGGTTGCTGAGCTGTAGCACAAGGTTGCGCGCTGCAGGTCGAAGCATGGTTACTTTTTTATCGATGAAAAAAGTAACAAATCCCCTCCGGGAGGAAAATTATCCGTAAGTATACGTTTAACAGACGAATAATCGCCCCGCCCACCCCTATGTTTGAATTGTCCTTCATTGAGGAAGGAATACAACATCTGTTTCACAATCAAAATTTAATTACCATGTTTTCAACAGTTGACAACCGCGTACAATTGATCGGATTCCTCGGCCAGGAAATCGAACTCAAGGAATACGCCGAAGGCAAAAAAATGGCCCGCATGTCCATGGCCACCCACGAATACCACAAAGAGGACGGCGGCAAAAAAGAAACGGTCACGACCTGGCACAACCTCGTCGCCTGGGGCAAGACCGCCGAAGTGATGGCCAAGATCTTCAACAAAGGCCAGCGCCTCTATGTCGAAGGCAAACTCTCCTACCGCGAATACACCGGCAAGGATGATGTCAAGAAGAGCTCGACAGAAATTGTGGTGTCGGATTTTAAAAAACTGGAGTCCGCCGACAAATAAAAGTTTGGGGCCTGCGGGCCCCTTCTTTTAATCACACCCCAGACGGCAAAACAACATCACTCCGCCACCAACTGATTGGAATAATATAGAAAAGACAATACCTCCATCTGCCGCTTGATATGCGTCTCGACAACTTTGATCTGTCCATCGATGTATTTCTCCTGGCGCTTATTTAAAAGGAAAACAGAACTTTCCCCAAGCCTGAATTTTTCAAGTTCACCCTCAAGCAGCCGCTTATAGTTGCTGACATTGTCGGTCCACCAGCGAAGTTGTTCCTCCAACAATACTTGTTGCTCCCAACTGTTGCGGATCTTGTTTTGCAACTCATTTCGCTTGTACCCGAGATCCAGTCGGGTATCCTGGATTTTCAATTCCCCGGCTTGCACTTCAGCCCGCTCAGATCTCCACCATAAAGGCATAGCAAAATTCATCCCCACCTTATAGTCACTCACTGAAAAATCAGGGGCCTCCATTGCACCACCGGTTGCCAACAGCGGATTGTACCTGACGGTGAGTCTCGGCTTTAAAGCCTCACGCTTGAGTCGTTGTTCGATCTCCATCATGGAAATTTTATTGGCCGCCGCCACAATGACCGGATGGTTGGCCAGCACGGTATCCAACGAAGCCTCCTCCACCGGAAGAATCTGATTTTGATAAGGCTCAGGCCGCGTATCGTCCTGCAACGTCACAGGAAGATCATTATACCACAAATGATTCTCCACATACATCCTGGCCTTGATCAACTCTAATTGGTTTTTCTGCTGCTGGGTCACGGACTCCTGGTAGACAATAAATGCCTCCAGCGTATCCATGGCCGTCTTCTCCCCATTTAAAAATGACTCCCGGGTACTTTCAAGGTAGGTTATAGCGAGGCGTACATTTTCCTCCCGGATATCGTTAGCGTAAACATACTGTTGCCAGTTGAGATAGGCCGCTGACGCGCTATACAGCAAATCATTGATCATGATTCGTCGCTCACTGTCAGCTAGCTGTTGAAAAACCTCCGCCTTTTGTAATGCCGTCTTCCGTTCGTTGACCACCAATCCTTTCAAGACATCCACCTCCAACCCTAATTGCCAAAGGCCATAATCGTTGGTTGTATTTTCCGGGTTGACGTAGAGACCATCTGTATGCTCATATCCGCCTACCACATCCACCCCAAGTGCGGTAGGAAGTTTGAACTTAGCATAAAAATTGTTGTAATACAATTGGTCATCAAATTGCTTTTGATCCCAACCTGATAGGACCTGAGGATCCAGTTTGCCTTTGGCCTTGAGACGTTCCGCGTCTCCCATCTTGATTTTCAAATCCGCCTGCCTGGCGAGTGGATGAAAGAGGCGAATGTTTTCAATATACTCCTGGTACGTCAGTATGTTTGGCGCTGACTGGGCATAAAGGGATGAGGCCCATATACCCCCTAACCAGATCATCAGTGACCATTTCAAGCCCAATGCCTTTTTCATGATGGGTTGAAGCTTAGGTTTTGTAAATCATACCCATGCGGTTTAGGCATCCCGTTTTCATCCACGTTGACAAAAACAATATTGTCGATCCGTATGATGATATTTTTGGTAAACACATTTCTGACCTCGCACGAAAAACTGATGGAGGTACGCCCAATATCCTTGAAGGCCAGACCAATCTCAATGACATCCCCCTGGTGTGCTGAACTGACAAAATCAATTTCGGACATGTATTTGGTCACGACGCTTTTAGTGTCCAGCTTGGTCATGGCATAAATACCTGCTTCTTCATCGATCCATCGCAACAAAGCCCCACCGAACAAGGTGTTGCGGGCATTGAGATCTTCGGGCTTGATCAGCCTGCGGGAATAAAATCGCATGTTATTTTACGGATTTGAGTGGTGCCTTCGATTTGATCTCTGTCTGCATGCTCTTGTCCCCCCGATAAAAATCCGCGGGAAACCCATTGAGCAACCTCCATATTTCATACCACACCGGAACTTCTTTGAGCAAAATGAATGCATTAACTCCGGTGCCTATGCTCAACCTCTCCGGCCAGGGTCTGGTGTCGGGATTGGGGCTGATCAATACCCGGTAATGTCCGTTGTCGCTGACAAATTTGTCCATGGCTACGATACGCCCGGAAAAAACACCAGTCGATGCCTCAGGCCATCCGCTGATCACGATCGCCGGCCAGCCATCAAATCGCAGCTGCACACGCTCCCCCAGATCAAGTAAAGGAATATCCTGTGGCCGGGCATATATTTCCACGGCGAGATCATACTGGTCAGGCATGATGGTCACGATATCCTCTCCCTCTTTCACCGTCTCGCCAATGCCCCGTTTTATCGTCTTGGTGATATAACCCGACTGCGGCGCCGTGATGGTATAGAATTTCTGTCGCTCGGTATAGTTGCTGAATTCATTTCGCAACTTCGACGTGGCCGCTACACTTTCAAGCCGGGAGGACATTGCGGATTGTTGTTCGGAAAGGGACTTCGCCAATTTATCCTCATACTCTCTTTCCACCGCCTGGAGTTCGAGTTTCAGATTGACCAATTCATTTTTGGCGATCAGCAATTTATTCTCCTGCACACTGACCGCTGCAGATGCGGCTTGTACTTTATATTCCTTTTCCTGGAGCTCGGTAAGGGTTTTTAAACTCTTTTCATACAACTCACGCGTTCGGCTCAATTGGTTGGACGCAATATCCTTATTGGTTCTGTAGGCGACAAGGTCAATACTGTCCATGCTGATTTTATTCCGCGTCTGCTGTATTTTATTGATGGTTTGCTCCTGCTTTAAAGCCAGGGACGCCTTCAGCGCAGTGTATTGATTTTGTAACGCAGCCATTTTCAAATCATAGGATTCGATGCTTTGGGCTTTGGCATTTAATTGCTCTGAAGTTCTGGTCAATAACTCCGGATCAAAATATTCGCTTTTGACTTCAGAAATAAAAACGATGGTATCCCCTTTGTTGACAAAATCACCTTCGCGGACATACCACTGCTCTACTCTACCCGCGATCACCGATTGAATGGCCTGCGGCCGTTGCTCAGGAGACCGTGTGGTCACGTATCCTTTGGTACTTATATTCTGTGTCCATGGCAGAAAAAGGAAGACCAATAGACTGGTCACCAGGAATACCGTTAACCAGCGAGGCAGCCCATGGGTGCGACTAAGCTTCAACCGTTTATAAGCGCGAAAGTCACTCAGTGTGATCAGGCGTTGAATACTGTTGTGCGTAATATTAAGCATGATCAGCGGTTTTGAATGTTGTCCAACGTCAGGATCCGGTCACATTTTTCCTTCCAGTAATAGTAATCGGACACCACCAACACGGTCCAGTTTCGCTCCCTGGCCATGATATAATCAATGATCCTTTTCTTTTCCTCGTCTTCGATAAACTCCATCGGGTCTTCGATCAGCAACAAGCGGGGCTGGCCGATGATCAGTCTCGCGATATGCAATTTCTGAATGATACTTCGGGGTAATCTACGGCCGCCACTGTCTACCAGGCTTTCCATCCCCTTCGGCTGGTGGATGAGATACTCGTCCAGTCTGAGCAGTCTCAACACGTCGGACAACTCCTGATCGGAGACCTTTCTCCCCAGGAGGATATTGTCTTTAAACGACCCCTCAAAAATCTGGTTGGATGGAAATACCACTCCAAATGAGGCATGGAGCTGGTCTCTATCATAATTGGCGAAAGGAATATCATTGATATACAACTCCCCATCTTCTACCTCATGAATACCTGCCAATATCTGAAGCAATAGCGATTTACCTCCTCCGGATTTTCCGGCCAACACCACTTTTTCATTGGCCTCTATGTCGAACGAAACGGAATCGAGAATCTTTCGTTTCTCATCAGGAAATCCAAACACGATCTCTTTAACCTTCAGGGAAAGGCCCTTTTCAGTGTTGACGATCGCTTTGCCACCCGAAGGATCGAGTTCGAGATCCGACACATATCCGATTTTATCAAGGGCCGTGAGGACATCATAAATCGTCTCTGTGATAATCAATACTTTTTCTACCGAATTAATGATGAGAATAATGATGATCTCAGCAGCGACAAACTGGCCAATATTCATCTGATCCTCAAATACCAGCAACCCGCCGAGCAATAAGAGTCCTGCGGCAACGATCACTTTAAAACCAATGAAGAGTTTGAATTGCGATACCAGCACCTGGAAATGGCTTTCTCTGGAATCGAGATAATCCACTACAATGCCGTCGGTTTTTTGAAGGTGATATTGCTCCCTGGCATTCAACTTAAAACTCCGGCTTACGCGCGCGATCTCTTCCAGCCAGTGCGCCAAAAGATATTTTTGTTTGCTTTCCTTCAGGCTCGTGGTAAGTCCTTTAGGCCCGGTAATTTTGAATATCACCCAGAGAATAAACGCCAGGGCCAATCCGAGGATAATAAAATACGGACTGTAGATGGTCAGCAGGATCAATCCGAATATAATCTGGAAGATGGCGAGCGAAAAATCAATTAAGATTTTGGGCAAACCTTTTTGGATGGTCAGGGTATCAAAAAAACGATTGACCAACTCCGGGAAATGAACCTTATCAACCTGCAGAAATGAAATCCTGGGTAGGCGATAAGCAAATTCGAATGCCGAGCGCGCAAACAAATCCTGCTGGATGTTTTCTACGATTCGCAGCTGAAGCACTTGGATGAGCCCTGTGATCGCGATGCCCACCAGTACAAAACCTACCAGGATCAACCAGGTGGTGGTCAATTCACCGGTCTGAAGGAAGTTGATAATCGCTTGAATGCCCAAGGGCAGAGTCAAATTGACGATCCCAATAAAGAGAGCGTACACATAGATCTGTCGGATTTCTCCCTTATAAAGTCTAAGGAGCCTCCAGAATCTTCTCAGGGGAGGTATGGTCATGGAATTGGCTTGTTCGTTTAGTCTAAACCCTGCGTTTTTTACCTTGTCTTCTGCCTTCCAGGATCACCAATACTTTTGGAACCTCTTAAACGCCTTTGACGGCTAAAAGTTCAATTCAAAAGAAAAAAATGGTAATCAATATTCCTTTCCCCCTTAGACCCTTAGACCTTTTAGTCCTTTAGTCCTTTGCTCCTTTAACCCTAACACCTCATTTTTTATAATTTTACATTATATGCATCTCTCCGCCGTCATCATCACCTACAACGAAGAGCACAACATCCGTCGATGCCTCGAAAGCCTCTCCAACCTCGCCGATGAAATACTCGTCGTCGACTCCGGATCCCTGGATGGTACGGTAGATATCTGCAAATCGATGGGCGCAGTAGTCATCCACCAACCTTTCCTGGGATATATCGAACAAAAAAACTTTGCGACCTCCAAAGCCACTTACGATTGGGTGCTGTCCCTGGATGCCGACGAAGCCCTTTCCCCAGAGCTCCTGGCTTCCATCCGAAAGACTATGCAAAACCCCTCAGCCGATGGGTATACGATGAATCGCCTAACCAATTATTGCGGTGAATGGATACGACACGGAGGCTGGTACCCCGACACTAAACTCCGGCTCTATCATCGGACGAAAGGGGAATGGACAGGGATCAACCCCCATGACCGATACAGACTGAAACTTGGTTCTTCGATGCAACATCTTAAAGGCGACCTGTTGCATTATTCCTTTAATTCGCTGACGGATTTTATCCGTCAGCAGGACCGGTTCAGTACGGTCGGTGCCCTGGCGATGTTCAACATGGGGAAAAAATCCAGCATAGCCAAACTCCTCTACAAACCCATGGCCCGCTTCCTGAAGATGTATGTCCTCAAAGCCGGTTTCCTCGATGGCCTGACCGGCTATACCATTGCGGTCAATTACGCACATGCGGTATTCCTCAAATATCTGCGCCTTTACTATCTGCAAAAGGATAAGACGATATAAGGATAGTTGGCAGTGTGCAGTTGGCAGTTAGCAGGACAAGAGTAATACAAGAAGAGAATATTCATTTTTGGCGCGTAACGACGCAACGATCATATTAGACGATGAGCACCTATTGAATCCATACCTTACAAGATAATGGGATCGCAGATTGCGCAGAATTTATTTTAAATGAATTCACGCAGATTTTACACGCAACGATCATCTTCTATGATCCGAACGTTCAAAGATCTTTTTTCAATTTAGCTTGCGAAAGCCAGCGATATTAAAAAAAGACAGCCCTGCTTCTCAGCAGAGCCGTCGTATATCAATAACTGCTTACCAATTACCTGTAAGCTTTTAACCTCAATAAACCTATAACCTTACTAAGCCTATAACCTCACTAAACTCTTCAGCCCTAAACCCTAAACGAATACAGGCCATTCAGCCACTAATCAAAAACTGTCCTTATTAGGTCTTGCCATTCTTCGTCCGGTCTTCTTTCTCCGGCACCTTGGGCTGCAGTGGTCCCTTGGCCGCAATCCCTTTCATCACTACCTCAATCGCCTTTTGCAACTGTGTATCTACCCCTTTGGCAAGCATCGTTGGATCTTCTTTCACTTCAATATCAGGATCTACACCATGACCTTCTTTAAACCAGGTGCCATCAGGATTGTACATGCGGAACGTAGGCACCGTCACCCCACCACCATCGATGAGGTCGGGCGAACCACTGATACCAATCAAACCACCCCAGGTGCGCGCACCCACCAATGGGCCGAGACCTGCCTTGCGGAAGAAATCCGGAAAGGCATCACCACCAGACCCCGACCAACCATTGATCAACATGGCCATGGTCCCGAAATTGGCCAGTGGAGGCCACTGCCAGTTGTGCCCATCCCGTACATCCCAAAACGCCAGCGGCTTGCGGTTGAGTAACTCAATAAAACGATCAGGAATCTGTCCTCCATTGTTGAAGCGTTCGTCAATGATTACGCCTTCTTTATTCCATTGGCCATAAAACTGACGAACCAGTTCGGTCTGTCCTTCAACACCTGTATCGGGTACATATACGTAACCGATCTTGCCACCGGATGCCTTATCAACTGCCTGACGATTTTGTTCAATCCATTCGAGATTGCGCAGACGGGTCTCATCATCCAGTGTCTTTACAACGACATTGCGTGAACCGGTAAAAGTTGGTTTTGAATTGACCGTAAGCTCAACCGTTTTATCGGCAAGGCCTTCAAAGGCTGCCCATGGATCTGGATACTCATTGAGCGCTATGCCATTGACGGCGAGGATATAGTCCCCTACATTGACGTTGACGCCTGGTTCATCAAGGGGTGAACGTTCTTCATAATCCCATGGGGCGCCTCGCACAATATGGGATACCGCAAAGTATCCGTCCTTCTTCGTCCAATCAATGCCCAGATATCCTACCGCTCTGTTCTTGGGTGTCTCACCATCTCCGCCCCAACGATAGGTATGGGATGCATTGAGTTCACCAATCATCTCTCCGATGACATAGTTGACATCACCACGACTCACACAGAAAGGCAATAAGGCGGCATACTGCGCACGGATCGCATTCCAGTCAAGGCCATGCATGTCTTTGTCATAAAAGAAATCACGCTGGAATCTCCAGGCATCATTGTAGATCTGCGTCCATTCTTCCATCGGATTGATGGTAGATTCCATATCCTTGACGGCAAGCGATTTCTCTGCCTTCTGATCCGCGGCAACATCAACGATGCTGTAAGAACCATCCAGCAAAAGCAATATTTTTTTACCATCAGCACTCAGGTCATACGCATTGAGTTTCTGGAAGATGGTTTTCTCTTCGCGTTCTTCCAGGTCATAGTAGATGAGAGAGGCGTCTTCATCGCCTGATCCGGTATTGGGTCCACGCATATAGAGAACCTTTCCACTCACCGCTTTGAGTCCGCCAATATTACCTGGATCCGGCGGCAGGAGCACCAATCGTCCTTCGAAATTGTCAAAGTCAATCTTCGTCTCTTTTTTCTTATCCTCCTTGTCCGCCGTAGCCTTGGCGGAGGAGGATGCATCATCACCCTCCTTCTTATCTGCCGCAGCCTTGTCGCCTTTCCGCCCTTCCGCCTTTTTGGCCTCTTCAGCCCCTTTGGCCTCTTCCGTTTTT
Organism: Saprospiraceae bacterium; assembly: GCA_044227555.1. Lineage (GTDB taxonomy): Bacteria > Bacteroidota > Bacteroidia > Chitinophagales > Saprospiraceae > Opimibacter. Next base: position 17,333 of record JBGAWQ010000016.1, read on the forward strand.
GCGATCGCCACTGTATCATTCTCCTCAGCCAACGGACTGGCAATATCTTTCGTCAGCGTGATGGCCGCCAATTGCGACGAATTGTTGTATGCCCAGGAATTGTCGAAGTCGCTATACGACGGTTCGAAATTGCGATTGGTGATGAAGTACAAGTATTTGCCTTCTGGATCGAACACCGGATTGCGATCACTATAAAATCCACTGGTGGCTTTGGTCAACGCTTTAGTCTTGGTGTTGTAGATATAAATTGCACCATTGCCATTGTCCTGGCCTTTCTCATAGGCAAGCCATTGACTGTCAGATGACCATCCTGGTGTCCATCCGCGCAGGCCGCCTTCAAACAAACGATTGTCCTGATCTATTTTTTCAACAGCCTTTGTATCCATGTTGTACAGATTGATGGTCATCGTCTGATCAACCCATACCATCTTCTTACTATCCGGCGACCAGAAGATATTGTATCTGAATCCTGGACCCATGGACGTGAGTTTGGTCTCAGCACCACCCTGCGTCATGTCGCGAACGGTGAGTTCGTATTCGCCGGATTTATCACTCCAGTAGGCTACATACTTTCCATCAGGCGACCAGGCTGGATAACGTTCTGCAGCGCCTGAAGTACGAGTGAGGTTTTGAATATATCCATCTTCAGCAGGCAGGGAGAACACATCTCCTCTGGCTTCTACCAATGCGCGATTGCCATCAGGAGAGATAGAGAGGTTGGCAATATATTTCGACACACCTTCCTTCTTTGGTTTGACGGCCAACAGGTCAGTGACCAGGTCAACTTTTACAATTCTTGATCTGTGGGTCTTGAGGTCAAGGAGATAGAGATCTCCGTTCGCTTCATAGACGATCTCTGATGGGCCTAGCGATGGGGTGTGGATATCAAAGTCCGTATAGTTAGTGATCTGTGTAGTGGACTTCGACTTGATGTCGTACATCCAGATATTATCGCGTTGCTCTGCGCCACGATCAGACATGTAGTACACCCGGTCGCTATACCACATAGGGAGTTCGGCGCCGGCATCCGTGTTGCTGATATTTTGGGATTCAAGCGTAGTGAGATCGAAGATCCAGATATTGCCGTTGCTGCCGCCGCGATAACGTTTCCAGGTATCGAAGAGGACAGAGCGTTCGTTGTAGGCGATCTTCTTGCCATCGGGAGACAGCGATCCGAATTCGCCATATGCCATCGGAAGTTTGACGGACATTCCCCCTTGCGCGTAGACTTTATAAAACTGATTGAACCGTTGCTTGCCACTCTCCCGTGAGGAAGCGTACAGCAAGGTGTCGCCTGTAGGATACCAGTCCACGAGTCGGTCCGGCATGCTGTGATAGGTGACACGGGTAGGCAGGCCACCGGTAGTTGGGATCACATAGATATCCGAGTTCCCGTCATAGTTGCCTGAGAAGGCCACTTTCGATCCATCGGGGGAGAATTTTGCAAATCCCTCGGAGCCGGAGGGCGAACTTAACTTGGTGGCGGTACCTCCTTCTTTAGGGACGATCCACAGGTCGCCGCCATACGTAAATACAATCTGTGATTGCGACACATCCGGGGTGCGAAACATCCGGGCACTGACCTGCGCGGAGGCAGAGGGCAGGATAAAAAGTGAAATACAAAACAGGAGAAAACTATACTTCATGGCTGTGATTTTGAGCGATCAAAATAAGGAAAAACTGCCCGGAGCCATGGAAATCGGACTAAACTCAGGCCCGGCACTACTGAGGAGTAGATCAATTCGACCGGAAAGACCTTTTAGGTGAATGGTAAGTCGTGAGGAGTCAGTGTACTTCCTACCCCCTTTTCCCTACTTCGACTGCCGCTCAGCACATCGCCTAAATGGGGGTACCTATTAAGTGCGATTTTGCAATCTATTTCATATCAATAAAACCACCATTGCCCCATAGGGGCTACAGGTTGGTAGCTCATAATAACGAAACATATCCCGCTCCGTAGGTGCGGAACTGATTTCAGCAGGAGCTGTGAATTGGTCATTATAGCAGCAGGCAATTTGAAATGCAGGGATCGCAGATTGCGCAGAATTATTGCAATAGGAATTGCGCTGATTACCCAACCATAGCGTGGGTAATGGAAGCTGATCTGCGTAAATTAATTTTTAAATACTTCTGCGTCATCTGCGATCCATTTATTCAAAGAACAAGATATCGCAGATGACGCAGAAATTATTCAAATTCGAATTGCGCAGATTCGCCCACCTCACGCCAAATAAAAATCTAATCTGCGTAAATTTATTTTAAAATATTTCTGCGCAATCTGCGATCCTTTGCCTACTGATCCTGCGCCATCAATTTGACATACGCGGGATCATCCGCCAGCGCGATAAAGTCTGGGTCATGATGAAAATTCTCAAACCTGAATTTCTTCCCCTTCGCCAAAGCCTCCTGCAGCAGAGATACCGCCTTCTCTTTTTCACCCAGCACCGCAAGGATGCGTCCTTGCAGATATTCTGTACTTCCATAATCATAGGCCTTCTGCATGGCCTTCAACTGATCGACTGATTTTAACGCCGATGCCTTATCCCCCTTACGGGCATAGATCAATCCCATTTCAGCGACCAGGTCCGCATTGTCCGGCTGCTTTTTGATTTCCTCCTTATAGACCGCCAAGGCCTTATCCATATCGCCATGGAGGTAATAACTTCTTCCCAACATCCTGCCCCGATGGGCAAGATTGGCATCAATAGCTACCTGGGCATAATGCGCAGACAAATCTGTTTCCCCGCGCAGCATAAAGAAACGGCCGGCTAGCCATGGGAGAAAGGTCCATTCCCTGTCGAGCTGCTGGTCCAACCTCGCGGTCTGGAGGAGCTCATCGATTTTGGCAGTATCCTTTTTCCACACATAGTACATCATCAGCGTGGAATAACTAAAGCTGGTCAGTAAGGCGCCTTTTATCTTAGGAGCAAGTGTATCGGCCAATGGAATGCTATCCAGATCGAGTGCTGCCCACATCGCACATTCATACCGTACGGCACAATAGGTACATCCTTCGATATCCAGACTGTCATTGGGAAAATCATTAAAATACCGAAGAGCATCGCGTGGACTGTTTCGATACATAAGTGCCAGGACCATGGTGTTGTTGCTGGTAAATAGGTCATGCCGATCGATCTCATATTCCTTGAGATAGTACCGGTAGGTATCGGTGTTGCGTCCTTCCACATCAGCAATGTGATACTGTAGTAGATTATCCTCGCGGGGTTCGAGGTTTGGAAATTTCTTACGAACCACGGCCAGTGTATCTGCTGCCCGCTTAAACTCACCATCATTGGAAAAATAGGTCAGCAGGTACAAATAAGGATCAAAAAACTCAGGGTCAATAGAGATTGCCTTATTTAACTGTTCCACAATAAAAGACGAATCCTGCGTAGCCCAGGCCTTCTTCGCTGCGATATATGCCTTGTACGCTTCATATTTCGGCGGGGAAATCACATGGCCCCGACTTTCCCAATACCCTTTGACTTTGCTAGCCATCTCCTGGATGCAATCCATGGGATCGGCAGATTTGCAGCGTACATCTTTAATGGCTTCAATGACTTCCCCGGTTTCGAGATCCTTGATAAAGCCGGTCATGACCATGGAGTCTTGCTGATCACCATATACCATAAAGGAGCCATCCACGATATTGACGGCGCCGGATAAAGCTTTGAATTTCTTTCTTCCCCTCGAGGTATTGAGGCTCAGCCCCGCGAGTTGTATCATCTCACTCGCGGACTCGTATGCGACGACGTGAGCATCCGATGACGTGCTCAGCTCCTTAGTAATCCAATGGGCCGCCATTTCGGAGACATGATCCAATGCGGGGTTGCCGGAATTGTTGGTGAAGAGTGGAACCGATATCGATTCTTTATTAAACGCACTGCCGGCCAATTCATCACCAAAGGGTTTTCCAAAATACCACCATGCCAGGCCCGCCAACAAAAGCAAAGGAATAAATCGATACACTTTTCTGAGATCCGGTAATTTGGTCATGAGATCCGGCACCTTCAGTCCTGGATTGGTCACCACAAAAACCTCAACCGGTTGTGTGACATTCTTTAGTTTTTTCTTGCCGATGGATCGTGTAGTGATCTCGGGATGATTGGCCAGTTCAGCCTGCACACGATCAGAAATAAAAATGGAACCCGGCACACCCGCAGTCTGCAACCTGGAAGCCACATTGACGCCATCTCCGTACACCGTCTCGTCCCTGAAGACAATGTCTCCGACGTGAATACCAACCCGCACCGGTATAGGGTGGTCAGACTGGTAAGCCTTTTGCATTTGAATCCCACAATGGACAGCGTCAAGCGCACTTTCATAAATACTCAGACTGCCATCGCCATAGAAGGCAATGACTTTGCCGTTGTATTCTGCCGTGAATTGTTCCAGGTATTTTCTGTGGATAGCCACCTTCTCGAGGGCGGACTTCTCGTCCTGTTGAACAAAAGCCGTGTAGCCCTGAATGTCCGTAAACATTACCGCGGCGAGTTTCCTTACCTCCTTGTCAGCCATGAAGATGTATGTAGGGTGTCATATTCAAAGGTAATCAAAATCCAACCTCATGTCGAGGCCAATCGGGCTTTGGCATACTAACTCCTGAGAATAAAATTTGGTTCTTTCAAAAGAATGTTTATTTTTATCTGTCTCTATACCAACTGGCCGCCCGGCTTTTTTTGTTTTCCGTTTGCAGTCCCATGCACAATTGGTGGGCCGGAGAGACGTAGTGTCTGTATTTATTCACTCCTTAAATATTTAAACAAAATGAAGATCCAAAAATTAGCTATTGCAACTATTGGAGGAACCGTACTCCTCTTTCTCCTTGATTGGGTATGGTACGGCATGATCATGAAAGACAGCATGAACATGCCCGGCCAAAGACCTGAACCAGACTTCATGTGGCTTGTCATCAGCTACGTGATCTTCTCCCTGGCTTTTGTCACCATCTACAGTAAATGGAATGGCGGAGGCAGCAAAGTCAACTCCGGACTCAACTTCGGTCTGTGGATGGGTATCCTCGGAGGGCTCGCGATGAACCTCATGTGGTTTTCACTGATGGATGTTATGACGTTGGGCCAGTCCCTGACAGACTCCGTATATACCATTATCAAGTATATCCTCCTTGGCATTGTGGTAGCCTACTTGTCCAGCGATTCAGGTGGTGACCGTCAGGGCGGTGGCAAGACACCCGGTTAATACAATGATGAATCCCTCTATAACAAAAACGGTGTCGAAAGACACCGTTTTTGTTTATAACTTCTCTCCAAGAACGCGCCATACGGTATTTGTATCCCGCGAACCACCGGGCGTCGTAAAATAGCCAAAGTGATGATTGGAGACCGGCTCAAGGACCTGGTTGCCGGCATGACGTCCTTCCCACAACTCTTTACACTGCAAACTGCGGACGGGCGCAAACAGGTCATTGGGCTCATTGCTGCTCATGTATTGTCCGAGTTTGGATTTGGCAGAATTAAGAAATCCCGCATACCCACTGCCTTCATAATCCACACCTGCTGCATCACCTGAGATGACGGTATACTTGATACCAGGATCCGTGCTGCTGTTGAGCTTATTGATAAATTCAGAATCCGGATCAATCTGCGCAATAGATCCACCCAGATCAGACGCCGTCTTGAAAAATTTGAGCAGCAGCCCTGAAAATGGAACGATGGCAGGTATAAAATTCATCGCGATATCAAGCACCGTTTGAGCCCACTTACGATAGGCATCGATACGTCCATACATAGATCCATTGTTAGGCGTACCCACCAGGATGCAATGATCTACAAAGGTTTTACCCCCGGCTTTCTCAATCATCCATCGGGCGACAAGGCCTCCTATGGAATGACTGACGATCGTGATCCTTCGATCATCCGTACCAAAACCATAATCGGTCAAGGTCGTCGCCAAAGTCTGCGCTGTTTCGTCCAAAGGCGTATTGAGGCTCTCATAATCATAGACCAGGATGAGATCATAGGCTGAAAGGTTGGTGGCAGGAAGATTGTCCCGCATGGCTTTCAACATCGTCGCCCCATCACCGGCAAGACCATGAAGAATGAGCAAGGTCTTCTTCGCCTTACCGACTTTGAGTCCAAGATTTTCTCGCATCAAGGTGATGTCCCCATTACTATTGATATCTGCCCATCGCAATTGATTGACCTGCTGATCGCCGAGGGACACTTTGCATAAGGTCATTTTCAACGACTTCAAAATGCTACGATCCCCTGCTCCGTCCGTGCGCACGATATCCGGAATCTCCCTGACTTTGATCACGGTACCTGAGGCATCAGTAGTCGCATCACCAATAACCCGGAAATGCTGGCCATCAAACGCCACAGGCAAGATCATTTCATTGTCACCCACCGTTTGCTTAAAGTTGATCTCCAACGGCTGCTGCTCTAATGCATGTTCATCGGCTAAACGGATATCATTGATCTCGATCACATTTTGCGTTTGCTGACTCCGGCTCGGACTGAAATCAAGAGGAGTTAACCGACCTCCTTGAGGCAGCCTTGCAAATGCATTGATCGGGCTTGAGCTCCTGGTATTCGCTTCGGCATGGCCGACACTAACTGTTCCCTGAAGTCCGGGATGCGCCTTGATACTGATATTGCCATCCGCCAGCGATACATCGGCATTGGCATTGAGGTTGTGATCCTGGCGTACCATCGTCACAGCAATATCCATGGCCGCCCAATCATCAAAAACTTTCTCCGGAGCAGGCTCCCCAAGGATATCCCGGTGTGCACCCAAACCGCTTTGTAAGAATTGTTGATGATCAAGAGGCTCTGTAGTGACCAACAATTTAAAATGACAGGTATCTTCTGTATTGTCCTTTCCCGGTCCCCAGCCGAGGGTTTTCTTCCACAATGGGATCTCTACATCGCTTTTATCTTCATGCTCTTCAGGCCTAAAGACAATTTCTCCGCCGGGACATGAAATAGAATAATCGAATGCGACAAAAAACAAGTAGAAATAAAGGTTCTGCTGGATATTGCTCACATGCACTACCGGCCGGAAAGAGGGGATGCGTTTGGCCATACTCTCGCTGGACGCCATGATCCGGACCTGCGCATCGGTATGTTTTTTGATCGCTCCTTCGGCATTGATTTCATGCAACTCATACCGCACCATGTCTTTGACTTTCGATGCGCGGTTTTTATTCTCAAGGGCTATAAATCGTCTCCAGTCCACCATTTTATCCAGCGCATCCATGACGGTGATGATATGGTCGTCGGTGCTCCCGTCCGTAACAAAGGCTTTCTTGTGTTGCTCCAAATCCATCACGGTGATAGAGGAGGCATCCAGCTTCACTTCGATCGAAGCAGACTCTCCGGGTTGCGCCCAGGCAATCGTTTTAGGCTTGATATCCGGTTTGCCTAAGATCTTCTCCATCAACTGAGTATCTCCTGTGAGCATAGCCATGTCAGGTGGAGTAGGCAACTGACGAATAGCGGCGCGGTAGGCGACTTCTTCTCCGGTGAGTTGTTTGAAAAAATTAACCACACCACCGATATCACCTTCGACTTCAATACGGCTCAATTGCGCGCCAACAGATTTAATTTTTGCAGAACCCTTCAATACCTTTTCAGGCGGAGCCGTATAAATATCAAATTCAATCGGCGCTGCAGGTTGTGTGGGCAGGCCATGGATGGCACCACACTTGACGTACCAGTTGCCATCTTGCTTGATCACTTCATAAAGATCCCGGGAGCCTGAAGGCGATCCCTCCAGAAAGCGGACATACGGATCAAAGTTTTGAACCGTATCGAATTGTGGAGTTTGATTCTCCCGTACAGACTGCACCGTTGACCTGGCTTTAAGGAACAAATCGGTATAACTGATATTGCCTTGCGCAGCCCGAAGCGCCTTGACCAGACCGGTGGTGAACGCTCCACCCTGAGGCATATCCCCTGCCAGCTGAACACTTTTACAGGCGGATAACAACACATGCTTTGAGGTAGGCACTTCAATGTTGGTCAACTTAGTGTAGTACCCATCAGCATAGGAGTCCAGGGTACGGGTTCCACCGGAAGATGGTGCCGAGCGGGAGGTCCAGCCAATATCCTCTCCAACCGACCTCGTGCCCGAGCCACTATGACAACAGTCCAGGGAGATGACTATATGAGGTGGGTTAGCTTTATTCTTGGTGGCGACTTCATGGATCAGGACAGCCAACTCCTTGTCAGCGAGGTGCGGCACATCCCCAATCCCACTGTCAATACAAATGATAGTCTGGTCTTTGCCATTGGGTTCGAGCGGTAAAAATTCAGGAGCCGTCTTTTCCTCAGAGCCATGGCCACTGAAATGAAACCACGCAATATCATCCGGACCTGCGGCACCGAGATGTTCACGAAAACCCTTCTTGACATTTTCATACGTCGCCGTAGCATTTTCAAGCCGCCTGATCTTGAGGTTATACTCCTTGGCACAAAACTCGTTGAGATACGCTTCGATCTGGTCAATGTCCTTGATACACCCTTTCAAAACAGGATTCGGCGGGGAGTAGTCATTGACCCCAACCAGTAGAACATATAAGTTTTTCATCAATGGATAATTTGCAATGGTGGTAAGTGAATGGTGAACCTCAGCTCACTATAGACCCCAAAAGATAGCAAATTTGAATCCATGTTTGACAAGGCGGGGTTCAAGACTACAAGACAGGCCTGAATCAAGCCATTATGGGGTATAAATTTTGTATATTGTGTATCACATAACCTATTGCTTCTCTTCCCTCTTTTAGCAAACCACCCATGGATGTTATTTGTCTTGCCTTTGCCAATGACCGCGCCAATCCGCTACCTACCCTTCAGGATGAGGACAACAACCTCAACCGGATCCTTTCGCCGCGGCAATTAAAACAACATTATATCCTGATTCGGGACTCGTACGCCTCGATCACCAGCGTAACCAATACGATCGCCCAATCCAAAGATCAGCTCAGGATATTTCTCTACAGCGGACATGCCGGCAGGGATAAGTTGCTGCTCGAAGGTCAGTCCGCCAATGCTGAAGGCATTGCCTACCTGTTGGGCCAATGTCCCAACCTTCAACTGGTTTTTCTCAACGGTTGCTCTACCAAAGGTCAGGTCTATAGCCTCCTCCAAAAAGGCATCCCGGTCGTCATCGCCACCAGCGCACCCATTGAGGATAAGAAAGCCAACGAATTTTCATCGCGGTTTTTCCAGGCTCTCAATGACCAATGTTCGATCAAAGAAGCTTACGAACTGGCCAAAGGCGAACTCATGGCCAGGTATCCGGATGTGCAGACTGATGCTTCTACTATCCTCGCCGAACCCGGTGCTCAAGCTGATGAGTCCCTCTGGGGCCTATACGTCCTTCCTGAAAAAGAGATCAGCCTCGAATGGAAACTCAATGCTAATGCCCCTCCTGTGGCTGCAGAAAATTTTGTTCCTAACGAACTGCTGATCGATACCCTGATGGAAGCCATGGCCCCATATCGGGAAGAGATCAAGAAAATGGTGGATGATGAAGGGCTCGGGGCAACGAAAAGTATCCTGGACAAGCGTGAAGCTATACTGCGCGCCCTACCCCATCCGGTCAGCGAACAATTCAGAAAACTTTTGGTCGATGAAGATCCGGGTTCCGGCGGCCAGACCTTTTATAATCAGCTCGGCGAAGCCCGTCTGCAACAGATCATCATCATCTATGATACCATGATGGAATTGCTGGGCTTTACGATCCTCGCCGATCTTTGGGAAGTGGCCTCCGCGGAAGAGAAATTCAGCATCGCCGCCCCGATCGAAGCCAAACTGAAAGAATTCTTTATCTCCTCCATGACCGGCACCAGCAGCCAAAAGTTCCTGGACCTGGTCACTACGGCGAGACAAATCATGGAATCACAGGGAAAAAAATATTTTATCGAAGAACTCTCTACCCTGACCGATACCTACAATACCAAAGGCACCTTATATGATGCCGTCTCCTATCTCGAATTCGTTCACCTCAAAATCGAGGAGAAAACCGTGCCGCAGGAAGAAGCCAAAGAAATGTGCATTCTGAGCGAACAGAAATTATCGGAACTCGTGCGTCATCTTGGATTTATTGCCAACTATATCATGGCCTCCGTCAAAGACATCGATGTATTGAAATACAAACGATTTTTTAAGACCCGATATAAACACAATGTAGTTAAGCTCGAACAACGATTTGTCGGGCTGGCCATCAATACCGAAATCGAAGAAGAAGCCCTGGACAGCAACTCTGTACTGATCATTAAAAAGAATGAACCCAAGCTGACGCTCAACCTCAGCCCGTTTATCATTGATGAAAATGCGTTTGATGACAAAGCCAGCATTGCCAAATTGTTCTTCTTTGATCGCTTTGACAAAGCTTCCGGCACGTATGTCTACAAGCATGTCTACAAACCCCTGGATGCACCACTCCTCATCCAACAACAAAAACATTTTAAAATCCTGAGGGATCAGTTTGATGCTTTCTCCAATGCGATCTTTCATCAACCACTCCAGAACCTATGAAAAGTCCGTTTAAGTTTCTCGATGCCTTTACGCTAAAGGACAAGGATGCCTTTTTCGGGCGCGACCAGGAAATCGACACCCTCTACACGATGGTGTTTAAGACCCCGATGCTGCTGGTATATGGCCTGTCAGGCACCGGTAAGACCTCCCTCATCCAATGCGGATTGGCCAGCCGGTTTGATGGTCCGGATTGGTATCCGATGTTTATCCGCCGAAACAACAACATCAACACCTCTACGACCACAGTGATGCGCAATGCGCTGGGGACGATGGCAAAAGACAATCTTGCCGAAAATGTCTCCTTGCTGCTTCGCAAGACCTTACGTCCTGTCTACCTGCTGTTCGATCAGTTTGAAGAACTTTTTATCCTGGGGAAAGAAGAGGAGCAGAAGGAATTTATGAACAGCCTTCGTGAGCTGCTCGATGCGCAGCTTCCTGCCAAGATCGTCCTGATCATGCGGGAAGAATATATCGGCCAACTCTACGCTTTTGAAACGCTGATCCCTGAAATTTTTGATCATCGCTTTCGGGTAGAACCTATGGGGCCCAACAAAGTCAAGAGTGTAATCAGTTCGTCTTTCGAAAAATTCAGTATCCACCTCGCGGAACCTAAAGATGAACTGCTTGATTTAATGGTGCACAACATCAGTGATCCAAGGGCCGGCATCACTTTACCGTATCTGCAGGTCTACCTCGACATGTTGTATCGCGACAAATACCGCAAGCAATATGGTCAAAGTGAACCAGAAGGATTTCCCAAACTCGATATTACCAAAAGTGATATAGCAGGCATAGGACGCATAGACGATGTACTCGAACGATTCCTTGAAGACCAGACCCGGGAGTTGAGGGTACAACTTGTCCAGAAATATAAAACCGTGAAGCCAAATGTCATCCAGCAGGTCCTGGATGTGTTTGTGAGCGAAGAAGGCACGAAAAAACCGGTGGCGTTTACCCAATCGGGGGAAGATATTTTGTTGGCCCCGGAATCAGCCGCCACACTCAGTGATATACCTAAGCCGATGCTCACAGAGATCCTCAACACCCTGCATGGGGATCGGATCCTGCGTCGCAATGATGAGAACTTTGAACTTGCTCATGACAGTCTGGCCCTGGTCATTGATAGCCGGAGGTCCCAATCTCAAAAGCAGCTCCAGAATATCCGGAAGCGATTGACCAATGCCTATGAAGAATATCAGAAGACGGGTGCATTTCTCAACCAGAAACAATTAGCGGCTTTTGATGAATTCAAGTCTCAGCTGGGTTTGTCGCCGGAGATGGAAAAGTTTTTGGACAAGTGCGAAGAAGAAGTAATCCGCCAGGCTTCGGAAGAGAAAGACCGTCTCCAGCAAGAGAACCGGATGGCACAGCAGAAAAAGCTGGCGCGCACTCGGGGCATCTTGCTTACGCTCGCTGTGATCCTTGCCGGCCTCGCCGGCTTTATGGCCTTCCAATCCAAAACCAAAGCCAATGAATTGCAGGTGGTCAGCGATAACCTAAGGATTGAGACCCAAAAGACGAGCCAGCAGAAAGACTCCATTTCAAATATCATCCTGCAAGTCGATCAACAATTTGCCCGAATGGATTCTATTATGTCCGGAAAATTACCACAGGCTGAATTGATCAAATCAATGATCACCCTCAAATCGTTGGTCCGCAATGACACCATCGATAAAGCCACGATGGCGGCAAAGTTTATCTCGGTCATCGAGATGTTTACGACCAGCAAGCTGAATATCCATCCGGAAAAATCTGTAGCGGATACCGTCTTCAGTTCAAAACTCTTAAGTCTCGTCCTTCATCTGAAAACACCGCAACCTAAAGAATTCATTCAGATCAAGCTATTTACCGGTGATGGTAAAATACTGGGCGAACCTACTTATGTCGAAATACAATCTGGTCCTGACCAAACGCAATGGACGAGCATCAGCAACTCTATAAAAAATCCCGGTAAGTACCGTGTGGAGGTATACAATAGTCAAGGTTTTGAAATCGGAAGGACATACTTCAGAATCGTAGAAAATGCGGTGGATGAAATCAGTATGACCGAAAACAGTGAGTTCAGGACCATGGCTTCAGGAAGTCTTGATGCTCCGGGTAAAGAACAGACGTCCTTCAAGGTGGGTCAGATGATCCATTATTGGTTCCGGCTCAATAGTCCCAAGTCCGGTGATGTCGTGACCGTCATGCTGGTGGATAGTAAAGAAAAGACCATCTGGGAGGATAAATTTACCACCGCGGTCAATACGGCCAAGGGATTCCGCGGCTGGCGTTACCATGGGGCCCGGGCTCCTGGTGCTTACAAAGTCATCCTGATGACTGGTGATGGCGATGTCCTTGCCGAGAAAGCTATTACGATCGAGTAGGATGAATTTGATGTTGAGATCGCAGATGACGCAGAGATATTTAAAAATAATTTTTCGCGAATTCGGTTTACTTGGTTCAGGCATGTTTGGCCAATCTGCGTAATTCTATTTGCAATAATTTCTGGGCCATCCTTGTGCCGAGCGGAGTCGAATTATGCGATCCAAACGTCTCATCCGCGCCACTAATTTTCACCAATTCTCGCTAATTTGATTTTGCTGCTTTTCCTGCAGTAAGTCACGGGTCCAGAAGACTAGCGTGATGTAGGGATCGCAGATGGCGCAGAAATTATTTTAAACTAAATTTAAGCAGATTAGATTTTCATTTGGCATGATGTGTGCAAATCTGCGCAATTCGAATTTGAATAAATTCTGCGCCATCTGCGATCCAAACGTCTCATCCGCGCTACTAATTTTCACCAATTCTCGCGAATTTGATTTTGCATATTGCATTCCGCTTTAGTCGCCGAAGCACCTTTTTGTGCGAAGTAGACCCCTTTGCTCTATGCTCTCACGCTTAGTGGCTTCGCAACACTGCGTGATCTCCACTGCGTTACGATATGCCTCTATGCTCTATGCTCTCTGCCCTATGCTCTATGCTCTCTGCTCTCTGCTTTCCGCTAGATCAACACCGGTATCGCAAACAATATCGTCCCGATGATAAAGAGATACGTCAACAACTGCGCCAGCGGATGCTGCGATTTGACGTAAACCACTTGCTCCACGGTACGCCCCAGCCAAAACAAGGACATACCGATAAGGAAGAAATGGCCGAACGTTGTGGTTGATAATTCTTCAGGAAAAATAAAACAGGCCGCGGCGACAAAAACGAAAAAATAAATCAACCGCCGATTCAGAATCTGCATGATGGCTTTGTTGTTCGAGGACAATTTTTCCAACTCCTCCTTCCATCCGAAAATCTTGCTGAACATCACGTGGAAGACCGCGAAGCCGAGGCTGTACATTCCGCAAAGCAAAATGATAGTATGATCGTTCACTGCCGGTAGATTTTCAGCAGGTGAGCAAATTCGGCCAGCGAAGAACAGGTCAGGTCGACGAGGCCGGGATCTACAGTGCCCTCATAGGTCTCTGAATTCACCCAAACGGTGAGGGCCCCTATATTTTTCCCCCATTGCATATCGGCTGATTTGTCACCGATCATGATGGATTTAGAAAAATCAATTTCAGGATATTTCTCCCTGGCCCGATGCGCCATCCCCGGGCTGGGCTTGCGGTCCGGATGATCATCATCCATGGATGTGCAATAGAAAATATCATCAATACGTCCACACGTCTTCTCTACCTTGTCTTTCATGTAGTCATGGATATCCTGTAACGCCTCAATCGTCATCAATCCCTTACCGACTCCACGTTGATTGGTCACCACGATAATACGGTTGAACATATCACTCAGCGCACAGATCGCTTCAAGTGCTCCTTCGGTAAAAATAAATTCACCGCGATGGAAAACATAGCTTTCCGGCTTGTTGATATTGATCACGCCATCGCGGTCGAGAAACAAGGTCCATGTAGGATCAAGACGCTCAAACGGAAATGGCATGTATCTGAACTCATGCTGCGCTCTTAGAAAATCTGCCGGGATACCGATATCCATAAAATATCGGTCCTGAACGACTCCATAAAAATGAGCAGTTCCCGCTTTGGCGGTCAGATAATCTTTTTCAAAAGAAAAAACTTCCGGCCATTCCATAGCCATAAACTTTACCCGGTCAAGCAGGTACACCCCGGCATTGATCTGCCCTGACGAACCATGTTGTTTCTCATGGAAACCTATGATCCTCCCATCTGTTTCAATGACCACTGTCCCATATCGATCAGCGTGTTGCATCGGCTTAAGGGCAAGGGTGCAGTCCGCTTCGTGAGCCAGATGCACGGATTCCATCGCCTGGACATCAGCCTTAAACAAAGTATCTCCATTGGCAATGAGGATATTCCGACCCCGGGCAGCTTCCAGTGCAAGCCGTATAGCACCTCCGGTCATAAGGGGTTTGTCCTCAACCACACAGATATAATCCAATGCAGGAAATGCGGATTGCAAATAATCCTCTACGACCTCATGCTTATACCCCAGGGAAAATATAAACCGACTGAGCCCTTTGGATTGAAGTTCGCGGATCACATAATAAAGAAAGGGATGTCCGGCTACCGGCGCCATGCACTTGGGCAGGTCCGGCACGGCTTCCCGCAATCGGGTTCCCAGGCCTCCGGCCAATATGATGGCTTCGTCAATCAAAATATTGGTCTTCGACAAGTTCGCAGATGATATGTCCGGTCATGATATGACTCTCTTGTATCCTGGGCGTATCGGAAGATGGGATATTGATGAGTATATCACATTCTTCTTTCATCATGCCCCCACTGCCTCCGGTCATGGCTATGGTGACCATTCCCTTCCTTTTCGCTTTACGGAAGGCTTCGATGATATTGACCGAATTACCTGATGTAGATAGACCCACCAATATATCGCCTGGCTGGCCAATGCCTTCAATCATGCGGCTATAGACATGCTCGTATCCATAGTCATTGGCCACCGCGGTCAGGTAGGAAGTATTGCAATGCAATGCTTCGGCGGGGAGGGCCAAACGATCCTTATAAAACCGCCCGGAAAACTCCGCCGCCAGGTGTTGCGCGTCAGCGGCGCTACCTCCATTGCCACAAAAATATACCCGGTTGCCCGCCCTGAAGGCCAGCAAGATCTCTGTCACCACCTGATCAATCCTTTTCAACAATTCCTCATCTCCCGCCAAGGCCTGTTTGACCGCTATCGAATTGTTGATGATTGATTTTATTTTATCATTCATGTTTTGGCATTTTAAAATAGAACCTGTTCTTAAAGTTCATCTGCCCCCGACCCCTAAAGGGGAGATAGTTTATTTCATCATTATCCAAATTGCAAATTGCCTATTGCATATTGCCTATTTCATTTTTGACCCTTAGCCCCTTAGCCCTTTCACCTTTAGCCCATTGATCCTGCTAAACCGTCCATGTCGATAATCCCAATTTCACAAATTCATATTTCCGTTCCCGGCCTCCAAAGGGTTCGAGGGCTTGCATCACTTTGTATTTGGTGGTGCCCGGGCAATAAAACACCATAAATCCACCGCCACCTGCACCCGATATTTTTCCACCTGTTGCGCCAGCCTTCTTCGCGGCATCATAGATCCCTTCAATACGATCATTGGAAATCCCTTCAGCCATCTTACGTTTCTGCTGAAATCCAAAATCCAGGATTTCCCCGATCTCACCCAGACGACCAGTCAGTAATGCCTCCTTCATCAACTGGGCCTGCACCTTGAGTTGATGCATGGCTTCGATCGCAGACTGGTCATTGGCCCGCACATTGCCAGCCTGCTTCTCGATGATCTTAGCGGACTCGCGGTTGGTCGCGGTGAAATACAAAAGAAGATTGTGCTCCAATTCAAACAGATATTCCCTCCGGATCCGCAAGGGATTGACGATCACTTTGTCATTGGGATAAAACTCCATGAAATTGACACCCCCAAAGGTCGCCGCATATTGATCCTGCCGTCCACCCGCAAGGTTGAGGTCTTTCCGCTCAATCTCATAGGCATAATGCGCCATGTCATATTCCCCAAGAGGCAATCGCAACATTTCCGCAAAGGCCCCAACAATCGCCACCACTAACGTGGAGGATGTACCCAACCCCGATCCGGCAGTAGCGTCTACATAGGTAGACAGCCGCAAACCATTTACCGGTATACCATGGTCTTGCTGAATACGATTATATACCCCCTTGAGTAAATCCAGGTGACCATCGATAGGCAAAGATTTTTGAAAATCATACTCCAGCCATTCACCCTGGTCCCAGGATTGAAGTTGGATCTTAGGCTCCTCAAGGACTTCGAGAGTGGCATAGGCATAGAGGGACAATGTGGCATTGAGAATCGCCCCATTGTAGAGGTCACAATACGGACTGACATCTGTCCCGCCTCCCGCGAGGCCTATACGTAACGGAGCTTTACTGCGATAGATCATAAGGGTACTGCGGTCTCCCGGTTTATCTGCTTCCTCTTGACGTCCTCAATCAGGCTCCGGCGAGGGATTTGATGGTCTCCACCAACCGGGACCAGGACAGTTTTTGCTTTTCAGAACGAAGATGAGGAATAAAAAATTCCTCTCCTAATGCATAGTAATCGAGGATGGCACTGGCCAATGCTGCAGGCTCGGCGGCAGTCACCAGCCCAGCCCGGCGATCAGGCACCAGGGAAGGCAATCCGCCCACATCCGTGACGACCATAGGTTTTTCAAAATGATAAGCTAAAGGCGTCACCCCACTCTGCGTAGCATTACGGTATGGCTGAATTACGGCATCGGCAGCACAGAAATAATAAACCACCTCACGATCCGGAATAAACTGGGTACGCATGATGAGCAGATCCTCTATCCCGAGGTGGTTGACCTGCTCCAGGTAGCCTTTTTCATCTTCATAAAATTCACCCGCCACCAGCAACATGATGCCAGCTTCACGAATTCTTGGATCTGCCATGGCATCAAGCAACAGGTCCAGCCCTTTATACTTGCGGATAAATCCAAAAAAGAGAATCACTTTTTCTGACAACCTTATACCCAATTTTTCCCTCGCAATTTTCTTACTCACGGCTGCACCGAAATTATCATACAACGGATGAGCCACCAGCCTGGCAGGTTTCACTTTTTCCAATATCCGCAGATCCGCCATGACTTTTTCAGACATGGTGATAAATGCATCGCAACTCCCCAAAAAATATTTAGTAAATGGTAAGTCACCCGGACGCTTTTCAAGCGGCATTACATTGTCGGTCAAAGCAATGATGCGGGTATGTCTGTTTTTCCTGACCCTTCTCAATATCGTACCCAAGGCAGGACCCATAAACGGAATCCAGAACCGGACCAGAATAATATCCGGTCGCTCCTTAGCTATCCTCCGCCCAACCCGGATCCAATTGAGCGGATTGACCGAATTGATAACGGTGTGAATGATGAGATCATCTGGCGCAGGTTCGTCCGAATATTGGGTGGTGCCGGGAAACAGGAAAGAAGGGTACTGCAGGCTAAACGAGTAGATCTGACAATCATCTCCCTGGGCTAAAAACTCCCGGGCTAACCGCTGGTCAAAGGTCGCGAGGCCTCCACGCAAGGGATGCGCCGGACCGATAATGAATATTTTCTGCTTTCCTGCCATTCTTCAGCACTTCAGGCCTGCAAGATAAGAGCCCTTTTCTGACTTGCCCGCTTTGAGGGTTGCCTCCTTTCTGATACATTTAGTCCTTCAAAACCGGATGATATGAAATTTTGGTCCTTACTCTGTGCTATGATTCTTGCTGGTCAACTCTCGGGCCAGTCTTTCTATAAAGTAGCACCCTCCGCGGGCGAAATTCTTCCCGCCTGGGCCGAAATGATGTACACCGACCATCCCAATGTCTGGGCCGTTGATGATGCCTATCGCATCTGGCGACAGTCCAATCCGGATCTGAAAACCACTTATACCCAATACTATAAAAAATGGCGCCGCGCCGCAGAACCTTATATCAATACTCAAGGCTTTGTCCAAAAGCCAACCACCGAAGAGGTGCGTGAATTTGAAGCCCGCATTGAAAAATTAAAGGCGACCCAAAACAATCGTTCTGGCGCATCATGGACCAACCTTGGCCCGGTAGAAACCTTTAATACCAACACCGGCCCCAGCCCTTTGGCAAAATCCGAACAAGCTAATATTTACTGTCTCGATCAATCCCTGTCGGATCCAAATGTAGTCTACTGCGGCACTGAAGGCGGCGAGATATTTAAAACGATTGACAAAGGCCAAAACTGGTTTTGTGTGTCACGCAACTATGACATCGGCGCGCCTGGTGCCATCGAAGTGCATCCCACCAATCCGGATATTGTTTTTGCCGGCGAAAACACCAATCTCCGTCGCAGCACGGATGGGGGCAACACGTGGACCATTGTGCTCAGCGATACCGATATGTACACCAACGATATCCAGATCAATCCGGGCCAGGAAAATATTGTGCTGGCGGGAACACAGCATGGCCTCTATCGCAGTGAAGACGGTGGAGATAGCTGGACCCGCCTGGTGGGTGTCGCTTGCTATGACATTGAATGGAAACCAAATGATCCATCCGTAGCGTATGTGGTACGCAATGATCCCGTGGCCGGTATCTGTCGTTTTTATAAATCCATTGATTATGGTTTGACCTGGGAGCTCAGGGACAATGGTTGGTTCTTCTCTGATCTCGCAGGACGCAATGACGGCGGCGCCAGGCTTGCGGTAACCAAAGCGGATCCAAATCGAATATATGCCCTGCTTATCGGCGAAGCAAAAACGGATGACTCAGGATTCATTGGCATCTGGCGTTCAGACGATGCAGGAGAAACATGGACCTTACCCAATCCTCCTGCCGGCGGACCGTATGATGCCAACACGCATCCCAACATGGCGACCATTGGGCCAACCGGTGGATATCACCAGGGCTTTTACAATTTAGGATTCGATGCATCAGATACCGATGCGGATTTTGTCATGGCCGGCTTCCTCAACTTATGGATTTCAACGGATGGAGCGACCAGCTTTTATTGCAATGGCGGCTATTGTGGCAATTCATTCAACTACGTACATCCCGATTGCCAGGAGATCGAAATCAATGGCGATGACATCTGGATGACCAGCGATGGTGGTGTTGAATATTCAAATGATCATTTTCAAACACACTATGCGGTCAATCGGGGCATCACCAGTTCTGACTTCTGGGGCTTTGCTACGGGATGGAATGAAGACATTCTCGTTGGTGGCCGATATCACAATGGAAATACCGGATGGTATGAAAACTGGATGGATGGCGAACATCTCGGTCTCGGTGGTGGAGAAGCCCCAACCGGATATGTCAATCCAGGGGAAGGCAGGCTGACCTACTATTCCGATATCGGCGGCGTGCAATTGCCTGAATCGCAGAACGGCTATGCCCGTTATTTCTCGATCGGCAAATATCCCAATGAAAGTTATTACGATGCGGAAAGCGGTGAAATGGAATGGGATCCCTTGTCCTGGAATACCTTCTATGTCACCAACGAAAATAAAATCTGGAAGACCACCGATGGCTCTACGTTTTCACTGCTTCATGAATTTGGAAGCGATGTCAATGCGAGAGCGATGAGTTTTGAAGTGAGCCGCAGCAATCCCAAAGTGATTTATTTATTTCAACGAAATGCCAGTTCGTGGGATCCGGGTTTGCTCTGGAAAAGCATTGATGGTGGCGAGACCTGGAACAACCTTGCTTTTCCTCCAGGCTATGCCCGTCGAGTGCTGTTAGCCTGCAGTGCTGAAGATGAAAACCGGATATGGCTGGCCTTTGCAGATGGTGGGGACGGACAAAAAATTTATACCTCACCCGATGGTGGTGACACCTGGGAAAATCTGACTACGCCGGCACTCAATGGTGAACATATCTCCTACATCCTGCATCAGGGTGGCACAGATGGAGGCATTTATCTCGGCACCTTCCGGACCATCTGGTATCGGGATGATCATCTATCAGAGTGGCAACCCTACAATGATGGATTGCCGAAACAGGTGGCGACTTGCATCCTGCGTCCGTATTATAAAGAGCACAAACTTCGGATTGGGGCGTATGGAAAAGGAATTTGGGAAGCGCCGATGTATGCGACATCACGACCTGTTGCACAACCGATGGTGGATAAGCGTGTGACTTCTTGTCCTGGCGATACGATCCGTTACGATGACTTCTCAATGCTCGATCATGCCGGAGCAACGTGGCAGTGGTCATTTCCCGGCGGCACACCGGCAACATCAACATTGCGCAATCCTAAAATCGTCTATCAGCAGCCAGGATCATACGATGTTACCCTTACGGATACTAATCCTAATGGTACTTCGACCCGCACGATTGAGGATATGGTTGAGGTGCAGCAACCGGTGATCAACGAAGTACCACCGCTCATTGATTTTACAACAGCAGATCATTTCACCGTCGTCAACCCTGACAATGGCATCACCTGGATGCCTGTCAATATCGAGACCTGCAATCCAGATGGTGATATTTGTTACTATGTCAACAACTACGATTACAGTGATTACGGTCGGGATGAGATCTTGCTGCCGGTCAATCTGGATCTCACCCAGGTGGCTGATGTCAAGTTGCATTTCAATGTAGCCTATGCGCCTTACTATGATGGCAATGCGTTTATTGATTCGTTGAAAGTATTGTTGAGCAACAATTGCGGCTCCACATTTAATATTCTCTTCAATAGCGGTGGTGAAGCTTTGAGCACTACATCTTCCGGACAGGGTCCCAACAACCTCTACGAATATGATCGCTTCTCACCACAGAATTGTGAAGAGTGGAGGCCGGTCGAGCTTGACCTCAATGCCTATGTGGGCCAATATGTCACCATATCCTTTTTGAATCAATCCGGTTATGGCAACAACATGCACCTTGACAATATCTGGTTGGAGACCACATTGACGGCCACCGAATCTGCCGGCACTAGGATGGCTATCAGCCTGAGTCCCAATCCCACCAGCGGATATACTATCGTGAGTGGCGAAGGTATCTTGCTTAATCACGCGACCCTCGAGGTGATTAACACTTCAGGCCAACAGGTCGTACACAAGGATTTCAGCGGTACTGCTGATCATTGGCAGGAAGCACTGGATATTTCCCGCCTTGACTCCGGCGTCTATTTTGTCAAGATCAACGATGGCCATAAAACCGTCGTCACCGAAAAACTCGTCAAGTTGTAAATTCTTTCTTTTGTTCGGCGTAGGCTCTGCCTGCGCGGTTGCTGAGCTGTAGAACGAGGATGACCGTCAGGTGGTCGAAGCATCGGTGTGACGGCAAGTTTTCAACTTGCGTACCTGTATCAAACTATCGTTAAGCTTAAGTTTACTTAAGCTTTCGCGTCAGCAAGTTTCAACTTGCGCTCCTCTGCATCAAGGAAAAATACACAATCACCCCTACCACCACCACTCCTGTGGCCATAAACGCCACCTGTGCCCCAAACGCATACCATACCAACCCGGTGACAGAACTCGCGATCAACGCGCATATGCTTTGCCATCCGGAATAAAATCCAATAGCGGTCGCGGTATCTGTTGTACCAGCGATATTACTGATCCATGCTTTGGCAATGCCTTCCGTGGCGGCGGCATATATGCCATAGGTAGCAAACAAAATCACAAAGACGGGAATCGTCGAAGCCATGGACATGCCGAAATACACCAGGGCAAACACCGCCAGTCCGGCCATGTACATCGATTTAAGCCCAATGCGGTCAGCAAGTATGCCCAGCGGAAAAGAAGCCAGCGCGTAGATGAGATTGTAGAGAATATAGGCTCCGATCACCCAGGTGTCATTCAAACCCGATTCTTTGAGTTTGAGAATCAGAAACATGTCTGAGCTGTTAACCAGCGCAAAGACAAGGAACCCAATAACCACAGATCTATAGGCTGGACTGCTTTCTTTCCAATATCCCATAAAAGAGAAAAATCCTCTTCGTTGGGTTCGCTGTACTTCTGCCCGCGAAGTATCCTTGAGTAGAAACGTAAGTAAGACAGCGATCATGCCCGGGATAAAAGCAAGCAGGAAAAGCGTCTTATAGGATTGAGGATAGAAATAGAGATAGAGTAAAGCCAGTGCCGGCCCTATCACGGCGCCAAAGGTGTCGAGCGAACGATGAAAGCCAAAGATTTTTCCTTTGGTCTCCGGGGTGGCCTGATCGGATAGCATTGCATCACGAGCTCCGGTGCGTATCCCCTTGCCCAATCGGTCCATGGATCGCATCGCAAACACCCATATCGGATGGGCGATCCAGACCATCAAGGTCTTGCTGACGGTGCTTAGACTATATCCCCACTGCACGAAGGGCAATCGCTTGCCGGAGACATCAGATTGCTTTCCAAAATATCCTTTGCTGAGTCCTATCGTTGCTTCAGCCATGCCTTCCAGCACACCAATGAGAATCACTGAAAATCCAATACTCGTGAGATACAATGGCATCACCGGGTACAGCAACTCACTGCTCACATCCTGAAACAGGCTGACCAGGGACAACACCCAAATCGTGCGCGTGATATGCTTCAGGGGATATAGGGCGTTTGGTATACTTCGATCTCTTTCGGTTCGATCAGATCCCAGAGGTTGCCATAGAGATCCTTAAACACGCCCACGGTTCCATACGCTTCTTCCACAGGGCCACGAATAAACTCCACCCCTTTAGCTGTCATCGATGTAAAGTCTCTTTGAAAATCATCCGTGTATAAAAACAGAAATACCCGCCCTCCTGTCTGGTTACCGACGCGGGATTGTTGTTCCTCAGTAGCGGCTTTGGCTAGTAATATCTGGCAGCCCTCCTGTTGCGATGGTGCGATGACCACCCATCGTTTGGTCTCACTCATCACATTGTCTTCCACCAAAATGAAATCAAGCACATCAACATAGTAGCGAATGGCTTCGTCGTAATCGTTCACGACAAGGGCTACTTTGGAAAGGGATCGGTTCATGGAGGGAAGATAAATAAAAGGCGAAAGAGGCCCAAGGGGTATAAGAGGCCAATAAGGCTGAAGAAGCAGATGAATCAAGAAGTCCCCTTTAGGGGATTTAGGGGCAAAAGAGGCAAAAGGCCTTTATGGTGAGAAATTTCGTTACGCCTTTTAAAATCAGTTTGCATTCAGGCACTTAGGCCTCTTCTGCCCTTCCGCCTTTCTGCCCCTCTGCCCTATGCTTTAGCTGATATCCATTCCACCATCAACCTCACCCCGTATCCTGTCGCGCAATACCCTTTACCATATCCGTTGGGTTGAAATCCCATGCCGGCGATATCGAGATGCGCCCAGGAAGGATGTTCGGAGGTGAAATATTCGAGGAACTTGGCAGCGGTAATAGAACCCGCGTAGGGTTTTTCGCTTAGGTTTTTGATATCGGCAATATCGGATTGCATATCGTCATGGTACTCATCGTACATCGGCATACGCCATACGCGTTCGCCGGTAGAGTTGCCTGCGGCTTCGAGGGCACTGACGAGATCATCATTTTTTGAAAAGAGTCCTGCAGCCTGGGGGCCAAGCGCCGCGACAATACTGCCGGTCAACGTGGCCATATCCACCATGACATCCGGGCTATATTCCTTGATGGCGTATGCCAGTGCATCAGCGAGCACGAGTCGTCCTTCAGCATCGGTATCGAGAACTTCGATCGTCTTGCCGGCAAAAGAACCAATCACATCACCGGGTTTGATAGACAAGCCATCGATGCTATTGTCTGTCATCGGTGTGATGGCCATGACGTCAGCTTTCAATTTAAGGCGCGCACAGGCTTCGATCGTTCCGAGCGCGGCGGCGGCACCGGCCATGTCACTCTTCATGTAGTGCATGTTTTTGGAATCTTTGATCGATATACCGCCGGTATCAAAGATGACCCCTTTGCCAATGATGGCTAATTTCTTTTGGGCTTCCGGGTGACGATAGTGGGATACGATGCATACCGCTGGTTGCTCGCTACCACGGTTGACCGCCAGGATGGCGTGCATCCCAAGGGTAGTTAGTTCCTGCTTGTCGAGCACCTTAACTTCATAGCCATACTGTGCCGCGCTCCGGGCAGCCCAGGCGCCGACATAAGCCGGTGATTTATGACTGGCTGGCGTATTGACGAGATTCATCACCTCTTGTTGCACGAGGCCGAGGGTGATGCCATTTTTTGCAAAACTCTCATCTATACCTGAAGGAAGTAGTGCGATGATTTCGCCGGTAGACACTTTTGGATGTCCCGGATCTGCTTGTTTGAAGATCCCGAGATCGTATAGCCCTGCGGTCCATCCGGTAAATACAGACTGTAAAACACTGGTATCGCTTAGATGTGCAGTCCACAATCCTGTTTTACCTGAACATTCACTTTTGATCTTGATGGACATTTTCTTGGCCAGCGTATACCCATTGGCCTGTGTGAGTTTGTCCGACTCACTCCAGTAGACCAGTTTGATACGACGACCTTGCCACTGACCAAAGAATATGGCCGGGTGAGCTTTGATGGCTACAAACTCAGCGAGTGGTGGCAGGGCATCCTTATGGATCAAGCGAGCGAGAACCTCCTGGTACAATGCTTCAGCTTTTTCCCGCGAGGCAGGAATGCAGATGATGTCTGATTTTTCGAGCAGCTCCTCCGTAGAGGGTACGGCGAACAATTTCATGATTTACTCGTCTTGATCCGAAAAGAAAAGCCATTTGACGGCCGCAGGGAAAATATCTCCCCAGTATTTCTCCTGGTGTTGGCCGTTGGGGTCAATGACAATGTTAAATGTAGTGAGTTTACTTGAGAAAAAGCCATGCGTCACCGCATCTTTAAATTGATTGATGTGCTGGCTCATAAACCGGGTCTCCTTCTCGCCGGCGTAGATAAACATCCGCATCGGCAGGGTGTAATTGTACTTGAACGCATCGAAATAGATTTCGTCCGAGTACCAGAACGACGGGCTGAAAATCATCAGCTTGGAGAAATATTTGGGATGTACGATCCCGATATAGGCGCTGATCAGTCCACCCATGCTGCTGCCCCCAATGCCGGTATAGATCCGGTGGGATTTGGTCCGGTAATGGGAATCCACATAGGGTTTCAGGGTCTCGATGATAAAATTGGCATAGTCCTTCCCCTGCCCTTCGCCAAATTTCCGATGGTGGTAGGGGCTGTATTCCTGGATCCGTTCTTTGCCGCCATGGTCGATCCCGATCACGATCAGTTGGCCAGCCCCGGAGGCGGACATATCCATCAGGTGGCGGTCGATCGACCAGCTGCCGAATGGGGCCCCATCATCGAACAAGTTTTGGGCGTCCTGGAGGTACAAAACAGGATATTCTTTGTCAGAATCGTAGTAATCGTGCGGCAAAAGGGCCCAAATGCGCCTGTTTTTACCCAATTGGGGAATCTCAAACCCATGGTCGATGAGTTCGATGATCGGGTAATGAGGCAATGCCTGGGTCAGCTGAGAAAAAGGCCGCATCAGATGGGTTTCGTACTAAAATGGCAAAATCGGCCCGCAAAATAGCAAAATCGGGACAGAAGAGGCTGAAGGGGCTTAAAGGGCGAAAGGGGCTCAAGGGTGAAAGGGCCTAAGGGGCCTAAAGAGCCTAAAGGGCGCAAGATGTTTAAGGCAAGATAGTTGAAACCAGAAGTAATTTCTAAAACCCTTCCTTTTGCCAAGCCTGGGACGTAAGTAGTAACTCCGTTTCTTCCTATTTGCCTTCGGCCTCTTATGCCTCTTCCGCCTCTTATGCCTCTTCCCCCCCTTCCGCCCAAGATTTACACACAAATGAAAATTCTTACCTACATTTAAGCATGGACAGAACCTACGTATTTCTATGCATCGCCTGTGAGTTTAAAGGAGGCGCATTCCTGCGTCAACTCAAACGCCTTGGTCACACCGTCTTCCTGGTGACTTCAGAGAAAAACAAGAATGAGGCATGGCCTTATGATGACATCGAAGAGGCATTCTTCATGCCGGAAAAGGACGGACGCAAATGGGATATTAACCTGCTGATTGCCGGAACAGCACATCTCTTCCGCAGTCACAAGATCGACCGGGTGATCGCCCTCGATGACTATGATGTATGGAAAGGTGCCAGGCTGCGTGAAGAATTCCAGATCCCGGGTATGGGCGAAACCACCGCTCGACATTTCTTCGACAAGCTGTCCATGCGCATCGAAGCCCGCGATGCCGGAATACCCATTCCCGGATTTACGGCACTGTTTAATGACGATACCATTCGTCAATTTCTCAAGACAAGCAAAGGCCCATGGCTGGCTAAGCCCCGCCGCGATGCAGGCTCGCTCAATATCCGCAAGATCGCTGATGCCGATGCCTTCTGGCACTGGTCCGAAGAAACCGGCGACCACCGCCACGAATACCTCCTGGAAGAATTCCGCCCCGGCATCATCTGCCACGTAGATAGTCTCAACTATAATGACGAGACGCTCTTCACCCGCTCATCCCAATACCTCGACGCGCCATTCGAAGTAGCCCATGGCGGAGGCATCTTTCATTCTAAGACCATGAGCAATAAAGACCCGCTGTCTAAAAAGCTGGTCAACCTGAATATGAAAGTGCTTGCGGCTTTCGGGCTGCGCCACGGTGCCAGCCACTCCGAATATATCGTTCGCGATGGCGGCAAAGAAATCCTCTTTCTCGAAACCTCAGCCCGCTGCGGCGGCGCGCACCTCACCGACATGGTAGAAGCTGCCAGCGGCATCAGCCTCTGGACCGAATGGGCCAACATCGAACATGCCGTCCTCACCGGCAAGAAATATCATCTGCCCATGGTTGATGAACTCCAGGCCGGCATCGTAGTCACTCTCAGCAAATATGAGAAACCAGACTACGAAGCCTTCACCGACCCCGAGATCTGGTGGAAACTCCATAAGAAATATCATATCGGATTTATCTTCCAGCACAAGACGGAAAAGAAGATTGACGAGCTGCTGGCCCGATACTCCAAAATCATACAGGAGGAATATGCGACTGTCGTGCCGTTGAAAGAATAGTCGAAAGTCGAAAGTGGGAAATCGAAAGTCGAGAGTGGGCGCTCAGTGAGAATCACATCCGCCAGGCGTGAAGGAATAAATAAATTAGGGAAGGATAAAATTGATTATCTGTCAGTTGAAGTCGTGGCTATTACGCATTAAGTGACTATTCTCCACTCTCAATTCTCTACGCTCAACGCTCAACTTTCGATTTCCCACTCTCGATTTCCCACTCTCGATTTTCAACTCTCGATTTTCAACTCTCGATTTTCAACTCTCGATTTTCAACTCTCGATCAACTCTCGATTTTCAACTCTCGATCAACTCTCGATCAACTCTCGATCAACTCTCGAATTTCGACTACTCATAAAACCCTACTGATCCCCCTACCCATGTCTTATCCTTATTAAACTTCACCCCAATCATCTCTCCTTTGCTCAAACGCGCCAGGTTGTTGACAATGATGGGCTTTTCAGCATGGTCAGGCCAGATCAGCATGATGCGCACTTCCACCTTGACGCCGTCACCATCTACGGTCTTGATCACCGGTACATATTTAACTTTCTCCTGCAGGATATACTGCGATGGATCTTTGACTGCACGGATATCCTCAGGCGTAACATGGAAGATGACGCCGGCACCTGAAAAGGAATACAAGGGTTTCAACACATAATTTTCAAGATCGGTCGGTATCTCTTTGACCTGGTCGAGAAATAACGTTTTAGGCATATAATCACACTGGATATACGGCATGGTGTATTTCGAAATGCGGAAAAACCAATTAGGATGCCCTACCCACTTGATATCCAGATCATCGGTGAATGAAAATTTAAGATCCAGATCCTTACGCTGCACCAACTCATCAAAGATCACGCGATTGTAGATACGCCTGACCTGTACTTCTTTCCCCTGATCGTCCTGATAGAAAAGTGAACGACCGCGCTTATACAAATCGGAAACGCAGGCGACATGAATACCCAACATTTTGCGGGTGGCATGAAAATCAATCTGCGTGTTTTGCTTGAAAGGCTCGATGTCAATGAGGACCGTCTCTTTCGGATCGGCATCTCCGATGATGGTATCGCGGAGCAACTGCACGTACGTCTCCGGTGTATAGCCACTAAAGAGATGGTTGAGATGATCCGGAATGTCAAAATGCTTGCGATACAATCCCGCGACATAGTGCTGATAGAAATATAGCGAAGGAAATCCCTGGACTTCGATCAACTTAGGGGTGATGCTTCCGTCCGCGTCTTCACACAATCCGAAATCCATTTGGAGGAATGTGGTATGGGCATCTTCATTGGGCACCCGATTGCCTCCGGCCAGGGAAGGTTCTGTCAGTTCCTTGAAATCAGGACGGTAGATCACCTCCGCAATCTGGTGACAGGCTTCAAAGATTTTGGCTCGCAGAGCGGCAGGAATAAACACCGGTGTCTCCGCGATGCGGAATCCCGGGACATGATCAAACTGACGATAGAGATCCTGTAAAAAATCTTCGTAGCGCTGCTGCGTAAACTGCGCGTTGTATTGCTGGCGGACTTCCGGTATCATAGGCAGAATTATCCTGCTATAATACTCTTTTCAGGAGGAATTCCAGTAATGGTTTCCTTAATTCCAGTGAAGCCTATCGGGCGATCAACAAAACACTTCCGAGCCATTCCTGGAATAGGCCAGGATCCGTTCGAGGGCATCTTTGAGAAAGCGAGGCAGGATCAGGTCACGGGTATGCGCGAGACGATCCGGATGCAAGGCATTGTGCATCATTTCCTCGTAGGTATTCAGTCCATACTGGGTGAGGATCATCTCCTTCTTCTCCGGACGACGCAGGTAGTGCACCATACCATCGGGATGGGCTTCGGGATGAAACTGTGTTCCAAACCACGTATCCGAAAACCGCACAGCCATCAACGCGCGATTGTCGTCAATGTCGAGATCCGGATTCTCTAAGGCCGTAATCGTTGCGCCCAACTCTTCCAGACGCTTCATGTCAGGATAGATGACTTCGTAGCGCCTGAAATCCGCGCCGTAGAAGGGATTATTGAGGTTGGAAAACAAAGCATCCGTACTGCCATCGGCAGTAATATCTACCGGCACGATACCAAAGGATTCTTTCTGACGCAGGGATATCGTCCCAATGCGCAGATGATGACAGATCATCTGGAAGGAATGGCACACGAAAAACACATATTTCTTTTCGTCGTGCGCCAGGTTGTATTGCCACAACCGGTCCATGAGATCGAAATAATCTTTGTCCCACGTTCCATCTCCATCGAGAGGATCGCCCGGGCCACCGGAGGAGATATAGATATCAAAGTCCAGGCCGGGGATTTCGCGTTTGTGCCGGACATCAAAGACTTCGTAATCGATGATGGCAAAACGGTCAGCAATACGCTGGATGCTGGCGATACCCATGTTTTCGACATTGTTGTTCATGTCGAGGATCGCCATGCGGATGGGATACTGTATTTTCATAAAATCACGTCGTGCGTTCGCTTCGGTCCCTTGGGGTCCGAATGATTACTTAGGCATTTTACCTTCTACCGAAGTCTTGATAAAATTGCCCCAGTTGACATGCGACTTATTCGCTTTGTGCGCCAATGCTTTTTCAATGGCCAGTTCGGCTGCATTTTCAACCACCCACTCAAAGTTTTCTTCGCCTACGCTGTTGAGATCCGCATCCGGAGCAGGATTGCAGTAATCGATAGCGTAGGGGATGCCACCGCGAACAGCAAACTCAACGGTGTTAAATTCATAACCGAGCCAATGATTGATCTTGAGCACGAGCTTGTGGATCTCTTTCATCAGCTTAGGATCATCGATCGCCGGCTTGTCGATATAGCGGAGGTGATGTGGATTGCGGGGTTCGTATGGCATGATGCGTACACGGTCACCACCGAGGTAATAGCAACGGAAGTACGCATCGAAATCAATATTTTCCTGGAGCATCATGACGAGCTGGCCGGTCTCATTGAATTTGGCAAACAAATCTTCAAAGCTGGTCACCTTATACACGCTCTTCCATCCACCACCGGAGTGAGGTTTCATATAAAGTGGAAATCCACCGAGGTAGTCCACCATACCTTCCCAGTCGAGCGGGAACTTCATGTTGCGGAATGACATTTCTGAGGTGTCATCCGGACGTTGGTTGGAAGGCAATAAGACCGTCTTAGGCACAGGAACCTTGATATGCTCAGACAGACAATTGTTGAAAAACTTCTCATCCGCGCTCCACCAGAAAGGATTGTTGATCACCGCGGTGCCGGTGAGGGCTGCGTTTTTCAGATAGGCCCTGTAGAAAGGAACATCCTGGCTGATGCGGTCAAAGATCACGGCATATCCGGAAGGCTTGCCCTGGATGAGTTCTTCGACTTTGACAAATTCAGCTTCAACTCCCTTGACGGCTTTGCTGTTGACACGCTCTACGAATGCCGGTGGGAATGAGTTTTCCTTTCCAAATAAGATTCCAATCTTTTTCATGTTGATAACGGATTTGATGTAAGAATTGCGAAAATAAGCACTCTGGTCCATATAGACGACAATACGGACCAGGCCTTATAGGTTGGCAGGATAGTCTGCCGGGTGGTTAGAATCAGAGCTCAACGACACAGTTTTGCTGGCCGGGCACCGTGCTGCGGGTGTATTGGTCAGCTTCTTTGTCATTGACCCAACGGTCGCCATCCACGAGGTAGCGAAACTGGTAGTTGTGTCCGACTTCGAGATCGAGGGTTTTGGTAAATGAACCGTCCTTGAGTTTGCGCATGCTGCTTTCAGCCGGATCCCAGTTGTTAAACTCGCCAAGGAGGGCTACTTGCTTGCCGCCATCAACCAGTTCAGCCTCGAGGGTAAAGGTCACCTTGCAAACCGGTTTGGATTTGAGAAATTGTTTCTTCAGACTCATAAAATATTGATTTTCAGCAAATACTTTTTGCTTTTCGGCCGCAAAGGTAGCTATAATCCAATAAATACGGTAGGGATGTCTGAAAACTAAATGTAAATGGGGCCTAACCGCCTAATAACCAAGTAGTTCTTTTTTCTGGCTAGCAAAGTCCTCTTTGCTAATTACCCCTCTTTCCAGGAGTTCGCCGAGGTCAGCGATCTTGTCCAGGACAGTGGTGTCATAGTAGGACTTGGTCTCCAGGAGGTCGGGTTTGGGGGCACTGAGGTAGGCCACCTGTCGGTATCCGTTTTTGACAAAGCTATCGAAGTCCGGTTGTGACCGGAGCCAGGCCAGGGCTTCATTGTGATAGATCTCCTGGAATTCCTGGAAGCCAAAGTCTACCGCGCTGGCCAGGTGGAAATACGCCTGGCGGGCATCTTTTGCAAGACTATAACAGCAGGCCAGCATAAAATGCGTCCTCGGATTATTGTAATCATACTGAAGGGCATCTTCAAAGTATTTCCGGCTTTGGTCATATTGACCCGACTTGTAGGCCACAAAAGCATCTTTGATCAGAATATTGCCTCTTGATTTACGCGCTTGCACAGGTTCAGGCACCCGTTTCTTTTCTTCAGACTTGATCGCCTTTCTTTGCTTTTTGGTGAGCGGCAAGCCAGCATTGTATTTGGCATCAAACTCACGTTGCGGCATCACAAAAAATAGGATCGCTTCAATGAAACCAAGGATCGCAAGAGGCAAGAAATACGGGCCATGCTCTTCTATAGTGATCCCAAACAGGATAAAGAACCCGACAAAGTTGACGATCCCCCAGAATTTCCTGCCGAGGTAAAAGCGATGAACGCCGAAAATCCCCAGCGTAAGGGCAAGCACCCCGGCAACCGTCTTGGATTTACCACCATCCGGTTCTTCGACCATCTTAAAGGCCTTTTCCGAAACCTGCTCCAGGTGATGCCGAACATGATTAGACGGAGGGATGCGTTGGTTGCGGATGACAGGCAAGGCCATCCCTTTACTGGAAATAGCGAAGAGCGGAGTTTCCCCGGCTATGTTTTTGAGTTGGTAGTTGCCCACATGGACCGCTTGCAGCCAGGCGTGGTTGCGGATGTCTTCAAAGACCCGCTCAGAGATAAAGACCCCTCCAGGTTCGCAGATCGGTTCGATCCGCGCGGCTACATTGAGACCATCGCCAAAAGCGTCCGTGCCATCATAACTGATATCACCCACATGGATACCAATCCGCACCGGCACTTCAGGATCCTTTTTGTATTCGATCTGCATCTCTACTGCACACTCCACCGCATTGACACTGCTATGGAAAATACTTAGGGTGCCGTCGCCGAAAAACTGCAGGACCTCACCTCCGTATTTCTCATGCATGGCCAGGAGCAACTCCCGATGTCGGGAACGAAGGAGCAGCGCGCGCTCTTCGTTGATATGCATGAGGTGTGTATACCCCACGATATCCGTAAAAACGATGGCAGCGAGTTGGCGCTTGAATTTGGACTCCATGACGGGGGACAAAAGTAAGAAAAAGAGAGCAGAGGCTCGGAGGTTTAGAGTTTAGGGCATAGAGCTAGAGGTGGTTATGAAGGTTATGAAGGTTATGAAGCTTATTGAGCTTATTTACATAGAGAATTAAAAGCATAAGTCTATAACCTTATAAACCTATAAACCTATAAACCTATAAACCTATAAACTTATAAACCTATAAACTTATAAACCTATAAACCTATAAACTTATAAACCTATAAACCTATAAACCTATAAACCTATAATCTCCCTAATGCTCACCCCTCAACCAACTGATATCCCACTCCCTTCAATGTCAGCAACTGCACCCCAGGATCCATCTTCAGATACTTGCGCAACCGGGTGACATACACATCCAGGTTGCGCGAATTGAAAAAATGATCATCACCCCAGAGCGCGAGCAAGATCTGTTTTCGCTCCACAGGCTTGCCGGCCATGGCGACCAACATTTTGAGCAATTCATTTTCGCGATGGGACAGGGTCACCGTTTCCTCTTCATGCTGGATGACCATGCGCACCGGATCAAAGGACAACGCCCCGATACGATACAGCCCCGGCGCCGAACGACCCGAAAGCGCAAGCAGATTTTCCACCCGCGCCATCAACTCCTCAAGGCTGAATGGCTTCTTGAGATAATCATTGCCCCCGGATTTAAATCCTTCGACTACATCCTTGGCTTCACTCTTGGCGGTCAGAAATATGATAGGCACGTCCTTGTCCACTTTCCGGATCGCCTTGCCGATCTCGTAGCCACTTTTACCGGGCAACATAATATCAAGTATACACAAGGCTGGCTTGCTTTCCGCAAACAATCGCTCTGCCTCATTCCCATCCGCAGTCCATACCACTTCAAATCCAATACGGATCAGATGATCCCTGACCAACATAGCCAGTACTTCTTCATCTTCGACATAGAGTACTCTGGTCTTGTTGTCTTTCATCTATCGCTGATCTCTGAATGAAGTTGTAGGTCTTTTGCAAATAAGAAAGTCCTGCGCGAGGACCAGGCATTACAAGTTTTAGTTTTCATGCCAGACCGGCAAGGTCATCGTAAAGGTAGATCCCTGCCCGGGCACACTCACCAATCCAATCTGTCCATGATGTTGACGGATGACATCAGCGACATAGCTGAGCCCCAACCCATGACCTTTGACATCATGCCGGTTTTGCTGCGGCACGCGAAAGAGCTTCTCGAATATTTTATCATGATACTCCGGGGGTATGCCGATCCCTTGGTCTTCAATATCAAGCTTGATATCCCCGTCGCGCTTGGTGAGGTTGACCTGGATCACGGGCTCACCCTGGCTATACTTCAACGCGTTGTCAAAGAGGTTGTAAAACACCCCGCTCATATGCGCTTTGTCTCCACTGACCAAAAATCCATCTCCATCGACATGGAGATCGACATCCGCGTGACGGTTGTCAAACTGCACTTTCATCCGATGCATGACTTCTTCCAGCACTTTCTTGATGTCCAGCTTTTCATAGTTGACCTGAGGCGAACGACTATTAAGGATACGGTCTACGAGGAAGGACAATCGGGCCAGTTCGCTGCGTCCGATATCCAGATAGCGATGGCTCTGTGTATTCTGCAGGTCGCCTGACATGTGCAGGGATTCGAGCGCAACGCCGACCGTAGTGATCGGTGTTTTGAGCTCATGCGTGATGTTGCTGACAAACTCATCGCGCAAGGCATTGAGTTGAATCTGTTTGCGGAGGTTGACCCAGATATAGTAAAATGCCGCAGCCACCATGATCCAGAGGAACAAGGCAAAACTCATATGAGGCAGCAATTCATGGAAAATATCAGCTTTATAACTGGGGTTGATCAATGCCATTTTTTTACTGGTAAATACATCGAACTGCGGACGGCTCATGGCTTCGCGGATGACAGTGTCATTGCCCTGCCAGGTGATGAGACTATAGCCGGCAAGCTCGCCGGTGCTGTCAGCCTGGCGCATATGCCGCATGACCAGGGCGGCCACGGTCACAGCCGGACTATCCATGGCAGCACTGTCGCCAACGATTTCTTTGAGTAACATCCCTCGCGCAGGATGTCGCAATTTGTAGTTCTTACCTTCCTGTTGGATGTGAATGGATGCGGGGCAGTTGTCCTTGGACTGAGACGAGTCGGCATCACTTACAAAATAGTTCATGATGGTCTTCCCACTTTGCCCTTCGCCGGGTGTCATCGCAGAGAGTCGTGAAAAAATGAGCGAATCCTCGACATCACGCATGTTGGAAAACATGACATGCGTCAGTTGGTCTTCCATATCCCGGTGGGCATTTTTATAGGCATTATGCAGCCACAGGTATTCGAGGACGGCCAGCAACACCAGGCTGAAAATCATCAGGAACCTGGCCAGGGATATATCAATCTGATTACGCATCGGCAACAAAAATAGGACACAAAAGAGGTTGATCTGTCGACTGTTAACGTTATTTAACCTTATTATGGAAAGCGCCCCACGCGGATCGGTGTACTTTTGCATAATGAAGTTGTGCTATATGAAAAACACCCTGTTTGCCCTCCTGTTCCTCCTGGCAGGATCTTCCGGTGCCCAGACCACCGGGATGATCACTTACGAGGAAAAGATGGACCTGCATAAAACTTTGCCTCCGGACCGGCAGGATATGAAGGATATGATCCCCCAGTTTAATATCACCTTATTTGAATTGATCTTCTCCGGCGACACCTCCATCTACCGCGCCAAAAAGCAAGAAGAAATGCCTGCCACTGCCGCTACCAGCCCCGGAGGTCCTCCCGGAGGTCCTATGCGATATGGAGGCGGACGCGCATTAAGGGTGGTTTATAAAAATCTCGCCGCCGATACCATGATCGATTCCAGGGATTTTATGCAAAAACAATTCCTCATCACCGGCCCACCCAAGGCCCGTAAATGGAAAATCGGCACGAAACAAAAACAAATCCTGGGATATACTTGTATGGAAGCATCATTCCGCGTGGATAGTGCGACGGCACTGGTCGCGTGGTTTGCGCCACAACTGCAGATCTCCAATGGCCCTTCTGATTACCAGGGACTGCCGGGTATGATCCTGCAGATCGATGTCAATGACGGGGAACGCATGATTACAGCCACCGAAATCGCGCTGGACAGTGTGGATACTTCAGTTCTCGTTGCCCCTAACAAAGGCAAAGAAGTGACACCCGAAGAGTTTGAAAAAATACGTGAAGAAAAAATGAAAGAAATGGGCATGCAGCAAGGAGGGCCTGGTAGCCCTCAGATGTATTACATGCGCCATTAATTGTTTTCCCTTTCCTACCCTATGACAACATCTACCCTCAGGTATATCCTTCCAGTCCTGGTCTTTTTTATGGCCGGCACTTTGACACTCTCTGCCCAGGTCAGCAAATCTGCTTTTAAAGGCATCGTGCACGACGATGCCGGATTGCCGGTGCCAGGCGCCACACTGATGATTCTTGACGCTGCGGATTCGACCCTGGTACAATTTGGGACCACCGATGCCCAAGGCGCATTCAATATCCGCAATGTGCCGAAAGGTGATTTTCTGCTCAACATCACCTTCCTGGGTATGCAGCCTTCATACCAACCCATTACCTCAGGTCTTGTGGCCGAAACGGATCTGGGTACGATTGCTCTACAACAAGAGAACACAATACTTAATGAAGTGCAGGTCAAAGCAGACTACGTTCCGATCGAGGTCACCAAAGACACAATCTCCTACAATGCGGATGCTTTCCAGACCCAACCCAATGCGGTCGTCGAAGATCTCCTGAAAAAGCTACCCGGTATTGAAGTAGCACCTGATGGTACGATCAAAGCCCAGGGCGAAGAAGTGAAAAATATTTATGTAGACGGAAAAGAATTCTTTGGTTCCGATCCGAAGATGGCCACGAAAAATCTTCCGGCTAATGCCCTGAAGAAGATCAAGGTGTACGATAAAAAATCAGACATGGCTGATTTTACGGGCGTCGATGACGGTACCCGCGAAAAAACAATTGACCTGCAACTGCGCGAAGAATTCAAAGAAGGTCTATTTGGTACTGCGGAAGCAGGCTATGGTACGGATGATCGGTACAATGGAAAAGCTACAATCAACCGCTTTACCAAAACTTCTCAACTATCTTTCCTGGGCCAGCTCAATAATATCAACCAGCAAGGCTTCAGCTTCAGTGACCGGATGAATTTCATTGGCGGTATGCGAGGCATGAGCAGCGGTGGAGGCGGTGGAGGCAGCCGATCTCCGGAAAACAGTATTTCACAGGATGTACCGATCAGTGATGGCACAGCAACAGGCTTGACCACTACCGGTGCTGCGGGGATCAATTTCAACTGGCAGAAAACAAAGAAATTCAACCTCCGCTCCAGTTACTTTTTCAACAATGTCGACAAAGACCTGGTGCAGCGATCTTATCGGCAAAACCTTTCAGATGATCCATTCGACACTGATGAACGCAGTGAAAACACGACCAACAATCTTTCCCATAGCATCGCGCTCAACTCGGATATCAAACCCGATTCTACCCAACAGGTGAAAGTGAGCGCCCGGCTCAATTTTGGAAATGGCAATGGGCTGGATACTTCGCTCTTGCAAAATATCGTACCGGTGGATATCCTCGAAAACCAATCCAGGACACGCACCGATGGTACGAGCAACAGCTATTCACTCAATGCCAACGCCAATTATATCAAGCGTTTTGGAAATAAAGGGCGTAATGTCTCTTTGGGAGGCACAGTGACTTCTGGCAACCAGGACAATGAAACCCTGCTCGAAGCGCTCACTGAATATTTTACCAGTGGAAACAGTAGCCTTCTTGACCAGGAACAGTTTACGATCTCCGACAATATCCGTCTGGATGCGCAAGTGTCTTACACCGAGCCTTTGAAGAAACGCCGGTTCCTGGAATTCAGCTACAATTTCAACACCCTGGATGCGGACTACGATCACACCGTCAATGACCTCGAAAATTCAGTGCCTGTTTTTAATGACACCCTTTCCAATACCTATTCATCCGTATTTCAATATCATCGTCCCGGTGTCTCCTATCGCTTTAGCGGTGAAAACACGACATACAGTGCAGGACTGCAATACCAGGTCTCAGAATTGACCGGTCAGGTGAGTCGTAGCGAAGAAGATATCCGCCAAACCTACAACCATTTCCTGCCCAGATTTTTCTGGCGTTCCGATCTCGGCAATGGAAAAAACATCAGGTTCAATTACAATACAAGAATCAATCAACCTTCAATCACTCAGCTTTCTCCCGTGATCGACAACTCTGATCCGCTGCGACTGTATGTAGGTAATCCAAACCTAGATGCGGAGTATACGCACAACCTGAATTTCAACTTCCATTCTTTCAGCCAGTTTTCCTCTACGGCCATTTTCGCGTCTATTGGTGGAACCGTGACCAACAATAAGATTATCACCTCAAGATTTATCAATGAAGAGTTCCGGGAAATCTCCACTCCCATCAATATCAATGTAGAGTCCGGTGCCAACATGTATGTTTCCTACGGTCGTCCGTTTAAGCCTATCCATAGTCGTGTGACTTTTGACGGTAGTGCCAACCTGACCAAGACCCAGAATGTCATTGCCGATGAATTGCTCGACCTCAACCGTTGGTCCCGCATGATTGGCATCAGCATTTCCAATATGAATTCAAAAGTGTTGGAATATAGCCTCGGCGGCAAATGGACGTTTACAGACAACTATTATACTTCTGACGAATCTCTCGATCAGAACACCTTGTTGCATAATTATTATGTAAGTGTCACGCTGACCGCCTGGAAAAAATGGAAACTCTCCGGCAGCTATGATTACAAATTGTACAGCAGCGATCAGTTTGCCGAAAATCAATCACTGCCCTTGATGCAATTTTCCCTGTCGAGATTCATCCTCAAAGGAGACAAGGGCCAACTCAAATTCTCCGTCTTTGACGTGCTCGATGAAAATCGCGGCCTCTCCCTGACCGCCAATCCCAATTACATCGAAGAGATACGCAGCAATTCGATCGGACGGTATGCGATGTTTTCGTTTATCTATTCTATCCGTGGAGCAGGCGCGGAGCCTCCGGGAGGATCATTTAAGCCGTGGACCGGGCCGAGGATGTAAAGAAATGTCCGTGATAGGACGAAATGTAGGGACGCATTGCAATGCGTCCCTACATTTCGTCCCATCCATGTTAATCTGTCCTTTTCCGTATCTTTACACTTCCAGCCGGATGAAATACAGGGTATTTTGCCTCTACAGCGCTACCATGTGTTAACAGAACCTGATCATTTGCAGGTCAAAAAACATCTTCCCCCATCATGACGTTACTGCCAGATAGATCCCGGAATAGCCATACGCTACCATACAAATCACCGACGTACACGGTTATGATCCACAATTACTTTCGGATAGTCATTGTTTTTTTTGCATTGGCGGCCACCACACGGTCTTCAGCCCAGGAAATGGTCCTGGTCGTAGAGCGCTGCAAAGCCCTTAGCCAATCCAGCCCGATCAACAATATCTGGGTCGATGAGGACAATGTCAAATGGGTTTCCAATACCGAAGGCCTCCATAAAGTACTCGCCATCGACCTCGTCCAGAAAGTTTCGATTCCTTCCGGCACCACTTCCCTCCTAACGATCCGCGGCGGTAACGCCAACATCGAATGGAATACCAACGAAATGAAAACCCTTTTGGGTGATGCCGAAATTTCCAGCGCCTCCTATGACCCTAAAACCAAATCCCTGTGGATAGGCACACAAACCGAAGGTGCATTTCAAGTCACCCTCTCTCCTCTAAAAGTGCTACAGCGATTCAATACGAATAATAAAAAACTGACCTCCAACCAGATCAATGACATCTTCATCCACAACAACGGTACGATCTGGATCGCCACCAATGATGGAATGCTTTCTGGAAATGGAGATAAATGGACGCTGCAAGAGCGCTACCTCAACTTCGTAGGCGTGGACGCCTGGGGATCGAATATGTGGATCATGGGTGATGACTTCCTG
Source organism: Saprospiraceae bacterium (assembly GCA_044227555.1). Classification (GTDB taxonomy): domain Bacteria; phylum Bacteroidota; class Bacteroidia; order Chitinophagales; family Saprospiraceae; genus Opimibacter. The sequence goes on from JBGAWQ010000016.1 coordinate 57,164, forward strand.
TGGCAGGTGGATAGCAAGGGCAAATGGACACCGATTGCGATCGAACTAAAAAATGTAGAGGGCAAACTGCGTGATATCGCAGTCGATGATAAAGGCCGCGTGTGGATCGCTTCCAACATGATGACGGGTTATGATGTGACAGCAAATCGATATCAGCGGTTTGGCCCCGGACAATATTTTACCAGCCAATATGTCAACTGCCTGGATGTAGATCATGATGGTTCGATATGGACAGGGACCGACGATAAAGGACTCTATCTCATCCAATGGGAAGCCGCGATGACGGTCAACATTCTCATGGACACCCCTCCTGACTGCAAGAGCGCACAACCCACCGCTGCATTATCCGTCAAGATTACCGGAGGTGAACCCCCATATTCCTATTCCTGGAGCAATGGACAGCATACCGATAAAGTATCTCAACTCGCGGCCGGAAGTTATGTATTGACAGTAACCGATTCGAAGGGCACCGCCAAGACCGCGAAATATGAAATCCCCAACGCCTCGATGACCCTTTCGGTTGAAGTGGTTAAGCCTGCAACCGGTGCGCCAACCGGAGATGGCAGTGCTAATCTGTTGGTCAACGGAGGAAATGGAAAACTAACCTACAAATGGGATAATGGCGAAACCGGCCAGGTAGCAACGCTCCTGACATCAGGTAATCACTCCGTGACCGTCACCGACGAAAATGGTTGTTCGGCAACTACAGCCTTTAACCTCACTGAAAAAGTAATACCCCTTGCCGTAAATCTTTCCATTGCCGTTGACAATAAATGTGCGGATTCGAAAACAGGAGTCATAGAAGCCAAGGTGACCGGTGGTAAAGCGCCGCTCAAATACCAGTGGAACCAGGGCGGTAATACGGAAGCTAAAATCACCGGCCTCGGGCCCGGTAATTATGCCGTGACCGTCGCCGATGCTGCAGGACAAACCGCTACAGCCCTGATCACCCTGGCCTCACCCACCCCACTCTCCCTCGCCGGCGAATCCATATCAGCGGCTAACCTTGGAGTAGAAAACGGACAAGCACAAGTCAAAGTATCCGGAGGCAAGCCACCATATACCTATCAATGGGATAATGGGACGGTCACTGCCCTGGCTAAAAACCTATCCACCGGTCCGCACAACATTACCGTCACAGATGCTAATGGCTGCATATCCACCGCGAGCTTTACCGTCGGTGAAAACATTGCTACAATGGGGGTCATCGTCAAGCAGGTAGGCACCATCAATTGCAACGGACAAGCCACCGCTTCATTAAAACTGGATATCACAGGAGGAAAGAGCCCATACACGTATCTGTGGAGTTCAGGCCAGACGACAGCCCAGGTGGAAGGCCTCAAAGCAGGTACATATAGTGTTACTGTGACCGATGTGGTCGGCACTAAATTCACCGCCTCATCTACCGTTTCTGAACCTGCTCCGGTGTCTGTCACGGTTACTGCCGATGCTCCAGCATCCACCAACGGAACGGATGGCAAAGCCTCAACAAAAGTGACCGGTGGTACAGGAGCCTATACCTATGCCTGGGACAATGGCGAGATCACCAGCAAAGTGCTCAAACTCGGAGCCGGTGTGCATACTGTTACCGTAACGGATGCCGCAGGATGTACTTCCACCGCCACCATCACGATCAAAGAAAATATTCTCGCTATGGAGGTCACCATCGAAAAAGTGATCTCCGTCAAATGTGTCGGCGAGCGTAATGCAAGTATAAAGGCGACGGTGAAAGGAGGCAAACCTCCATACACCTATGCCTGGAACAACCAAGCTTCAACGTCCGAGCTGCAGGAACTTGGCGATGGACTTTATACACTCACCGTGACGGATGCATCGGGACAGTCCGCTACATCCGTAACCACGATTGCCGCACCGCAGCCATTGGTGGTCACGGTTAAACCTGATCAGGCCGCCAGTGCCAATAAAAAGGATGGTAAGGCTACTGTCACCGTGACAGGTGGAACGGGCAAATACACCTATGCCTGGGACAGTGGTGAAGCTACCAATAAAGCCATTGCTCTCGCTGCCGGCACACACACTGTCACGGTCACGGATGAGAATGGTTGCACGGCAGAAGGCAGAGTCAATTTGACGGAAAATATCTTCCCTCTTACGGTATCCATTCAGCAAGGAGAAAAAATACTTTGTGCCGGTCAATCCAATGCTACCCTCACCGCAGTCATTGGTGGAGGTAAATCTCCTTTTGCTATCAAATGGAAAGGCCCCGGCAAAGAATGGACGGACAATGAAGTGCTCAACCAATTAGGTCCCGGTCAATATGCCGTGCAGGTTGTGGATGCCAACGGATCATCTGCTACAACTACCTACGAGATTGCTTCTCCCAAACCCATTGAATTTACCATCGACGAGATATCACCAGCTTCCACAGGCAACGCAGATGGAAGTGTCACGCTCAGAGCAACCGGAGGTACAGGCACTTTTACTATTGCAGATCATCTTTGGCCCTCAACGGCTTCTACGCATACCATTGCCAACCTAAAACCTGGCACATATGAGTATGTGATCAAAGATGCCAATGGTTGTACTGCTTCTGTGTCGGCTAAAGTCACCGAAAATATATTGCCTCTGACCGTGACCATAAAGCAATCCGGAAAAGTACTTTGTGCGGGTACACCAGGTGCGACCCTGGAGACAGTGATCAAAGGCGGTAAAGCCCCATATACATACGCCTGGAGCAACTCAGGTGCTGGCGCTTCATTATCGTCTGTTGCAGAAGGCACGTATCGTGTAAGCGTCTCTGATGCTACCGGACTGAATGGAGAGGCGGAATTTAAAGTCACCGGTCCGGATAAATTGACTGTAGAAGCTACCAACCTCAGGTCGGCCACCAATGACCGCATACAGGACGGCAAAGGAGGTGTCGAGGTCAAAGGAGGCACATCCCCTTATACCTATGCCTGGAACTCCGGAGAGATGACCCCACAGGCCACCAAACTACCACTGGGTCCTGGCAAAGTGCAGGTCACCGATGCCAACGGATGCACAGCTGTTGCTGAGTTCATCATCAAAGAAAAAGTGCTACCCGAGTTGACCGCCACACGCCTCGCTTCGGGGGAGCCTATCCGCATGGAAAAGATCCAGTTTGATGCAGACAGTATCGTCATCAAACCGGATGCGGTGCCATCGCTGGATGAACTATATGAATTTCTCTACGACAATCCGACGATTATCATCGAAGTCTCAGGGCATACCAACAGCCTTCCTGCCGATGATTACTGCGATCGCATCAGTACTGCACGGGCCAAATCCGTCGCAGATTACCTGATCAGCAAAGGCATTGAAGCTCGCCGGGTGATCTCCATCGGCTACGGCAAAAAGAAACCGATAGCCACCAATCAAACCCCGGAAGGCCGTAAGAAAAATCAACGGGTGGAGATCCGGTTGATTAAGATCGATGAGTAGCGAGGTGCAATTCAATTTGATGCCAGATGCCAGATTAGCAGATGCCAGACATTTGGTGTATGATGTTGGGATACTAATAAATGAAAGACTTCGATACATCTAACTCAAGTGGGGATCTGGCATCTTATGTCTTGCATCCTATAAATTGAAATTATCCTATCTTCGCCCACTTGAAATAATGTCGGGCCCATAGCTCAGACGGTTAGAGCACTTGACTCATAATCAATAGGTCCTTGGTTCGATCCCAAGTGGGCCCACCCAATAGAAACGGGGCGTACAGCCCCGTTTCTATTTTCAAAACAACTCACCCGCAACAATGATTTTATGCGACCCCTTCAGGGTCGGGAAAAAATACCTTCTCAGTCCTCGGGTTTCACCCGAGGCTTGTGAGGTGCGGTCCTTCCAGAACCTCGTGATCGTAAATTCTCCCTCCAGACGAAACCTTCCTAATTCAACTTCCTTGTTGGTTACTCGTGCTGACCGAAGCCGAAGTATTGGATATTGATCCCAAGCAAAGTTTTCCTCCTGACAAAACATTCTTCATTCCTCGTTCTTCAATCCTCATTCCTTATTCCTTATTCCTTTGCTTTTCTCCTCTCCACCCCCTAACTTAATCGTTGTTTATTTCCTATGTAAAATCCAAAGCCATGAAACGTCAGGCTGATATCCACCGAAATAGGAAATCCATCGCTTTCTACTGTTTCCTGACCTTGTTAATTGGTCTGGCCATGTTCTCCGCTTGTGATGTAAGTGTTCCATTTGATTGGAATGCCTGCTGGATTCCCAAAGCTCCAATTGCAGGCAACTTCAAGGTTACCGGCTCCTGCCCAAACGAATCCGGATCACAGGAATACACCATTGGCATCAATGAGTTTGATTGCGAGACCTACACCATTACTAATTTTTTCAATACGTCTTCCTATGGTAAGGTCAGGCTGCATTACGATTATGATTACGACTACACGAATGACTCGCTATTCAATTTTTCCATCTCCGAGCAATACTATCAAAAATGGAATATACAAGGACATGGAACTTTGCGCGTCAAGAATAACCTTAAGACGCTGACACTCGAGATGACTTTAAACGCAGAAGGCCAGACACAGACCTGCACTATTACCGGGAGAAAAGCCTAAGAAATATCCTCACGAAATTTTAATACAGGCGAAAGAAACTCTAATGCTGTAAAATATTTGGAGCACCCATCTCTGATGGCACTTCTCACCTCCACATGATGCGAATGAAAACATCAATGAGGTGAAAATTATTCAATCGAGAGTAATGCATCAATGACAGATTTATCATTCCCTCCTCCAAAATTGGAAAAGATCACCACGGTCGTCTGCTGGTCCGGAAAATAGATCAGGTTAGCATCCACCCCGATTGAACTTCCATTTTTGCCATATCCTGCATTCGTTGCTGTATACCAGGTTTCTATCCCGAGGCCATAACCGCAATCCCCGCCACAGGATGGAAAGGATTTGGTGACTTTCATCCTGGCCAGCGACGTATCACTCACCAGATGACCGGTAAATAATGCTTCCCCAAAGAGCAGAAGATCCCGGGCGGTGCTGATGACGCCTGCCGCAGGATCACCATCACTGTCAGCCTGATCCCAAATGGTCACATCCTTTAACACCTGGCCTGAAAAATTGTTGCCCCTGGAAACATCAACATCGCTTCGTTTTTCAAGATAAGTATGTTCCAGGCCAAGCCGGCTGACGATTCGCTCCTCTATATTTTGCTGCAATGACTTTCCCGTGATGCTTTCTATAATCCACTGCAATAACCAGTACCCCGCATTGCTGTAATAACTATCCTCTCCCGGAGCATGCATCAGGGATTTTCCATAAATGTATTTTTCGAGCCTTGCCCTGGCATCGAGTGAACCGATAACACCCGGGTTGTTGATAAGGGTCAGCTGGTAACTGATGTCATCATCGGTAGGCTGGCGAAGGCCACTGGTATGGTTCAGCAATTGTTCTAAAGTCATACGACCCGCGTCCGGAATCCTTCCTTCGACTTCAGGAAGAACATCCGTCAATGGCGCATATAAATCAATTTTATGATCATCATAAAGCTGCATGATGATGACCGCAGTAAACATTTTGGTTACGCTACCGGTCCTGAAAGGGGTACACATATCCATCGGGGTTTTATGTTCGAGATTGCTGAAGCCAACGGCACCTATCCACTCAGGCGACTGGTCCGTTTTCACCCCGATCACCGAACCCGGTGCACTGGAGTGTGATGCATAATCTGTTAAGACATCGGAATAAGCGGCATGGTCTGGGTGATCCGTATAGTCCGCTGTGCAGGTGCTCGCCGACGGAGCAGGGATTTCTTCCCGGCTGCATCCGTAAAACAGGATGATGATACAAACGAAAGGTATGATGGCTACTGACTTATTCATGACGAGAGGATTTTGAGGATAATGTAAATGACACACCGAGTTCGAGTAATTGATGAGGAAGTATAGCAGAGTTGGACTGAATGAAAGGTGATTCTGCAAAAGCAGTATAGGCGATGTAAGGTCTCAGGTTTCCAACCGGATAAGAGCACGAGAGAGAGAGGATACCGGCCCATTTGACTTGTCCTTGGGATGCTTTTTCATATCCGCCCTCTCCTGGGGTGTACACTGGCGTATAATGGCTGAAGAGCATCATGCCAGGTCCCGCTTTCACATCAAAATGCCATTTACCGGGCCGGATGCTATAGTCGAATAGCGAACTCAGCATGAATGCACTGCCATATTCTTTGTGCTGCCAATACTGTAGATCGATAGTCTGTAAGAGCGCTGACTTGTCCTTTAGCTTATAGGTAAGGTTGGTCCCAAGGGTAACACCATATCCTTTACGGGATCCATAATCCTCAAAGGTGGGCAAGCTGATTTGTTCCGCAAACACACCCACCTTTATTGGGAATGTTTCCTGGCTGAAAATAGGGTTCCATGCCGGCGCCAGGGCCAGCATCCAGAAGAGTATGCCTTTCATTTTATTTTGATTTTACGTACCTGACGTACGTTGTTTGAATGAATGGCACAAAATTAGAATGGAGTAAAGTCACCGGCAATTTAAAGGTGATCAACTGCGAAATGAGGTTGATGAATGCCTAAAATCATTGGATGAATCGCCGCAGAGAGGAGCTATTTCAGAGATAAATTAAAATCGATGCGTAAAAGCCGGACTCTGGAATGCTTATATATTTAAAAGATACGTGTACAGCTTTTCTACATCTTCTTTGCGGCATAGTTCCGTCCCCGCGTTCATCGTAGCAGCGGTTCCACAAGCCACACCATACCGTACGGCATCCCTCAATGGCCAGTGCTGGGCAAGTGCAAATACAATACCGGCTACCATGCTGTCACCTGCACCCACCGTGCTTTTGCGTTCCACCGCAGGGGATGGAATCACTGTCGCTATATCCTTTGTCACCAGCAAAGCCCCGGCCGGCCCCATGGAGACCACGACTACATCGCAATGGCCATCGGATACCAACTGCTGTGCGATCGATTTGGCATCATCTGTATTCAGATAGTTCTTCCCGGCGTATGCGCTCAATTCCCCAAGATTAGGTTTGATGAGAAAGAGTCCCGCTTGAATCGCGAGATGAAGAGGACGACCGGAGGTATCCACGATGCATTTAGCTCCTTTCTTTTTGGCGATCCCGGCCAGCAGTGCATATACATCTTCAGGAACACCGGGCGGGAGACTTCCACTACAAACCAGAAATTTCATGTCGGGCATCTCTTCTACCACCCGCAGGATAGCTTTCCATTCCTCCTCCAAAAGCGGGGTACCCGGCATACCAAAACGATACTGGAGATTTTTTGACTGATCCATGACGATGATGTTTTCGCGGGCATCATGCTTCACTTCAATAATCACGCAATCCAGGCCTTCCTTTTCCAACAGGTGGTTAAACTGAAGACCGGTATATCCGCCGGACGGAAAGACCGCGGTCGCCTGTCCTCCCAGCTTTTTAATAGCCCTGGCTACGTTGATGCCACCACCTCCGGGATCCAGGTGAGGCGCGGACGACTTCAGTTTTTTATCCGGCACCATCTCCGGCACCGTGAAGCTCTTATCCATGCTCGGACTAAACGTAACTGTGACGATGGATGACATACAATATTTCTTTATGGCCAAATTATCAAGGATATCGCAGACGAAACGAATATCCTGCAAATGAATAACCCGTAAAGGACGATCCATGCGTGGAAAGGTGCTTCCGCATACGCATAAGGATTTTTATTCGACCTCTTCAGGGTCGGAAAAAATATATCTCATTAGCCTCGGGTTGCACCCGAGGCTATTGAGGTTGGGTCCCTTCAGGACCTCGTGATCGGAAAATCTCCCTCCAGACAAAACCTTCTGAATTGGTTATTCCTTGTTGGTTACTCGTGCTGAGCGGAGCCTAAGCATTCCAAATTGAATCCAGGAACTATCCTTTGCCTGACAGCTGCCGACCTGTTGCTCCTACGGGGCATTGATTTTTCTCTTTTCACAGCTTCAGAATACTTTCCAATTGGCTATTACTTGTTGGTTATTCCCTATTGAAACCCAGCATAATTCCCCACCTGACACTATCCAATTCCCCATTCCTTCCCTCCTGGCGGACGGGATCTCCGCTGCGCTTCGACATTCTATATTCCGCATTCCTAATTCGTCCTCGTATGCCTCCTTTGCTCCTTCTACCCCCTTTGCCCCCTAAAGGGGGTACCTGTATCAAAAGTGGTACTTAAATCCATTTTGCTATCTCCTTTCTCCATCTCGCCTTGCGGACGGGATCTCCTATTTGCTCAACATTCCTAATTCTTAATTCCTAATTCCGCATTCTTTCTTCGTTATTCTTCCTCCTTCACGGGGTATTTTTTGACCCGCATCCGCCCTTCCTTTGCATTGTATCTTTTAAACAAACACTACCTGTCATGAGAATTTTATCTTTTTCCCTGAAAATCATGCTCTTACTGGTGGCTCCGGTCCTGATGATGACCAGCTGCAAAGATGATGAGCCTACACCGGATACTGCCAAGATCCACGGTACGATCACACTCGAAAACGCCGAACTCTGGGACACCTGGAAAGACAGCGGCGAAGTACAACTGACCATCTTCCCTGAATTCAGCCTGAATCCTCCCGCAGGATGGGGCGCTGTTCCGGCTGACTTCCTGTACCCGGGCTTCCCTGGCGGAACCTTCGCTTTAGGAGCACCTTACAACTCGCAGAATCCCCTGGTGATCAACTACCAGCCAGGTACAACCTCGATCGATTATGAGATCTCCAATATCGACCCGGGCACCTATTCCGCTCTGGCGATCGGTCTTCGTCACAATACGATCACAGACCCAAGCCTTCGTACCGCAACCCTGGGTGTACATTGGGGTAATCCAAACACCACCAGCTACGGTATCGTCATCAAGGTTGATGTAGGCGGTGGTCAGATTGTCACCGTGTTCGATGAACCAGCACCTTCGACCATCACCCTGGCGAAAGGCGATAATAAGGAGATCAACTTCAAAGCCGATTTCTCGATCCTCCCATTGTGGTTCCAGTAAGATTCAGATTCCTTTTTTGTGCGGGCCTTCTCCTGGCTTCCCTGCAGACCTCCGGTCAATGGACATTTTCCGGAGCCGTCATCGACGCAGAGTCAGGAGAAGGCCTCTCCTATGTCAACATCACCTTTAAGGACGGTGCCAGCTATAGCACCACGAGTGACTTAGATGGCAACTTCCGCATCACTGGTCTGACCGAACCGTATTACGAGGTCATGTTTTCAATGATCGGTTTCCAGACCCTTCATTTTGACAGTATCACCCCAACCACACCACCGCTCCGGGTGGCTATGCACCCCGAAGCCTATTTGACGCGCGAAGTCGTCGTCTCCGCCTCCCGCAAATCACAAAGTCTTAACCTCGCCCCGGCCAGTGTCGGTCTCGTCACGCGCAACCAGATCCTGCGCAGCGGAACCAACTCCTTCGATGATGCCTTTAACAACATCAACGGCATCACAGTCACACGTTCGAGTGGTTCCAACGTACAGTCCTTTTCTATCCGCGGGGCATCAGAAGTTGCCGGAGGGGGCATAGGCAATCGTGTCCTGCTGCTGCTGGATGGCCGTCCTGCCATCACCCCGGAATCCGGTGGTGCATTGTGGAACCTGGTGCCTCTCGGGGCGATCGAACGTGTAGAAGTGATCAAAGGTGCATATTCATCGCTCTTTGGTTCAAGCGCCATGGGAGGCATCGTCAATGTGATCACCCGCACCCCGGATACAGCATCGCATTCGGATCTCAATCTGCATTATGGGTTTTATGGACCCGCGCCTGCCTATACCGGATATAAACGATACAATGATTACTTCGGCGCTGAATACATCACTAGCCGCAAACTGGGGAAATGGTCCTACCTCTTTGATTTTGCCGGTAAATCCAATGATGGCAACCGCGAACAATCGAGCTTCAACTTGTATAACGGTTATGGGAAATTCAAGTTTGATTTTTCCGCTAACCGCAGTTTGCAGGTTTCCGCGATGTACAATGACATATTTAATGACACGCCCGCTACCTGGCTGAGTACAACCGAAGCCTACAGTGTAGCGGATTACCGGAAAGATGACACGCAGCACCGCCGTGAATGGAACGGTGATCTCTACTACCAGGCCTTTGCGCGATCCAACATTAAATATTCGACCCGGTTCTATTATTACGGTGCCCTCTCCAATTTTGTATTCAATGGCGACCCGGCCAATGACAGCACCAATGTCAATTACGGCAAACAATTTATTGATTCAGAACGCGTGATCGTCCATCGCCTGGGCAATACCACGCAGATCGACATGAGCCTGGGGGATGTGCATTACGTCATTGGCGGTTTCGAATTGCAGGGCGATTATGTCAATGGCACCCCGGATACTGTATTGTATGGGGAGCATCATGCGGGCAATATCGCGGCATATGTGCAGGATCAAATGACGATCAGCCAACGACTGATTCTCACCGCCGGGATACGGTATGACCACTATGCTATACGGGGTACTTTTATGGAAGGCAACGTCAATCCAAAAATTGCGGGCGTCTATACCGCCTCAAACAAAGTAGCTTTCCGTGCCTTGCTGGCCAGGGCTTTCAGGAATCCATCCATTGCCGAACGGTATACCAAATTTGAACAAGGCGGTGGACTGCATTTTACGACCAGTCCTTTATTACGCGCTGAAAAACTGACCCTCAGTGCGGAAGTGGGCACTAAACTTTCCTTTCAGAAACTACGGTTTGACCTGGCGTTGTATTACAACAAATACACGGATCTAATCTCCTACCAGCAAGTGCCTGACCCAGGCAAACTGACATTTGAAGTTGTCAATCTCAATAAAGCGATCATGCAGGGCTTTGAGATCAGCGGCGAATATGCGCCAATCAAAGAGCTGGCCTTCCAGGCCGGCTATACCTATCTGGACGCAAGGGATGTATCTGACGAAGCGATCAATGATGTCCTTCCTTATAAATCCAAACACACCACCTATTTCAATATTCTGGGGACCTGGAAAAAATGGCAACTCTATCTCCAGGCCCGTTCCCGTAGTCGTATTGATGAAGTATTTATCTATCCTGGTAGTGAGCCGGCTGGCTATATCCTGTTTGGCGGCAAAATGTCCTACACCTTTTCAGACCGGCTTTCCTGCTGGTTTAAACTCGACAATGCCACCGATGTGCAATACGAAGAAATCGAACGCTACAGGATGGCGGGTAGGAATTTTACGTTTGGGG
>JBGAWQ010000017.1:0-67771 GCA_044227555.1 Saprospiraceae bacterium
GGAAATTAAGAACATGGTAAAATCCTTCGAGATAAAGGAAGTATTCAGAGAACTAGCGTCAGCGATTTCGTTGCCGCAGTTTTTCCATGGTTCCGCCACCAATGACATTTTTGGATCTGGAGAATCACTACTTGAATATGAATCTTTACTTAAAGATTTTCCTCTCAGCAAGTCCGATTCAGATATTGATTTTTCAAGTATTAGTTCAGAATTGTATAAAGTTGATCTTGACGAAACAAGGAAAGAGCACACTCCAACTTTCGTTCGAATTGACAACCTCGCACAAGATCAAATCATTCCTTATCTATTGGACCCATCAAGGAAAGATTCCAGAATTAAAAATTTTACCCGCCGGATTATTAAAAATATGGGAAGTATGTATCCTATATCGGACAAAGAGTTAGATAAATACGTCCGCAGGGTATTGGAAGACTTCACAGATACTCAATTCACCAATCTGGCACACAATGAATACACTTACAGTGATAAAATCAAACAGAAAATAAAGTCATTATCCTATGACTATGCCGAAAAACAATTTAAAATAGGATTGGATACCGATAAAATATGGCAGAAACTGTCATATCGTTTTCCTGAAGCTATTCTCCCGGGTGAGACCTCAAAGGACATACCCAAGTCACTTTATGAACGTGAGGGCCATATGAATGACTACGAGGAAGAGATCATCAATGAGGTGGCCAACATGATCAATGTTGCTTTCTGGACTAGAAACATTCAAAATAGAGGATTTCGCATAAACGGTTTTATAAACCATTTTCCTGACTTTATCATACAAACAAAATCAGGAAAGACTATTGTGTTGGAGACTAAAGGTGACCATCTTTATGCTGAGTCGAAAATACGTCTTGGTAACCTCTGGGCGTCAAAAGCAGGAAACCAATTCCGGTATTTTATGGTCTATAACACAAGGAGAGTCATCGGAGCCCACACATCGTCCGAGTTCTTACCTATTATAAAGGAACTATAGCATTATTCAATCGAAAAGCTCTTCCTCAGACGAGTTTCAAATGGATGGCATTATTGTCATTCTTAGATTCTATAAATAATAAAAAGACACGCTTGTCCTTTTTTGTCCGTTATATTATCTTTGCCCCGGTCAAAAACCTTTAGATATGCATATTGAGAAAATCGAAAATTCGGGTCAGGCGAGGTTGTTTGAGAGTGCGGCATTGGAGTGGCTGACCAAAGGACATCCTTTGTTGATATGGGCGATGTATCTGCCGGTGATCGTGTACTTTCTGTATCACGGCATCGATGCGTTTTCATTTAGTGTTTTGAAAACCCTGTTGTTATTTGCCGGAGGGATATTCTTCTGGACCTTCTTTGAATACATCGCGCACCGGTACCTCTTTCACCTGGAAGTGGAAAGTGAACGAGGCAAGAAAATCGTGTACATCTTTCATGGAAGCCATCATCACTATCCCAGGGATAAGACCCGACTGTTTATGCCACCGGTACCTTCCATCCTGATCTCAGGCACCATCTTCGGAATCATGTATCTCCTGATGGGGGTCAATGCTTTCCCCTTCTTTGCCGGATTCATGTTGGGTTACCTACTCTACGGAAGTATCCACTACGCCATACATGCCTGGCGCCCACCCTTCAGCTGGGCCCGCAATCACTGGCGTAATCACCACCTGCATCACTACCAAAACGAGCACATGGGATACGGAGTGAGCTCTACACTTTGGGATCATGTCTTCGGCACCATGTTCGACCTTAAGAATATCAAGGAGGACAAGGAAAAGGTGAAGGAGCTGATGTACGGACAAAACATGGAGTGATGGAGTGATGGAGTGATGGAGTGATGGGGTGATGGGGTGATGGGATGATGGGGTGATCTGGGGAACTCCCTCGTCCGTACGGACGATCCCTTTTGATGAGAGGAATTTCGGCTCCCCTGGATTGCGCAGCAAACAGGGGAACTGCTGAACGCAGTGAAGCAAAGGGGCTGCGTGAGGAATCTGGAGAACTCCCCCCCTCAAATACATATTACAATTTTTTATTATATTTATCCCGGAATCCGGGGCCCCAATTCCGTTTCCACATCCAAAGAACAGTGAATCCGCAGGCTGAATACACCCTACAGCGATGCTTGTCATGGCTGACCGATGGGCGTAAGATCATGTAGGCGGAATCTGACTTGAATCGTGAAACACCAAAACATGAAGCACCACCACCACCGGCTTTCTATCCTGCTGATCACTGGCATGACTCTTTCGCTCTTGCTGACCTATTGTAATACGATTTCGGAGACTCCGGCAGCAACGACGGATATGACGATGACCAAAATCATGTTGGGCCGGGCCATCTTTATGGACACCACCCTATCGAACCCTCCTGGTCAGTCGTGCAACTCCTGCCATGACCTTAAGACCGCCATGTCAGATCCCAATCATGCGATGGCCTCTCCGGGTATCATCAAGGGGCGATCTGAAAAACGCAACGCACCATCGCTGCACTACATCATGTTTACCCCACCGCTCCATTACGACAGCATCAATGAAACGCATGTCGGCGGGATCTTCCTGGATGGACGAGTAAATACGCTTGAAGAACAAGTGCGTGTCCCACTGATGAATCCCCTCGAGATGAATGTGACGGACATGAACATGTTGGCTGAAAAAATAAAATCTGCTCCATTTTATCCTTTGATGTCGACGGTCTATGGATCTTCCGAACATCCGGATACCTTACTGGCTCAACTTGCCGATGCACTGGCTGCATTCGAACGTAGCCCTGAAGTCAATCCTTTCTCTTCCAAATTTGATCTTTTTCTCAAAGGAGAGGTCACCCTGACCGAAGAAGAAATGGAAGGCCTGGCGTTATTTAAAGACACCACCAAAGCCATGTGTGCCAACTGCCATCCTATCGATGTGGATCCAATGTCCGGCAAAGTCTTACTGACTGATTTTACCTACGACAATGTAGGTTCACCGAAAAACCTCAAACTCGAATTCTACTCCATTCCGGCTCCATTCAATCCGGATGGTGTCCAATTTACAGACCTAGGTCTTGGACGTGTGACCGGTAATGCGGCACAAAACGGACAATTTAGAGTCCCTACCTTACGCAATGTCGCGCTCACAGCGCCCTATTTTCACAACGGCATATTCAGCACCCTGGAGGAGGTCATTCACTTCTACAATGTACGTGACATAGATGCCACCTTCGCCAATCCTGAAGTCAAGGAAAACATCAATGTAGAGGAACTCGGGAATCTCAAACTGACCCAAGCGGAAGAGCAAGCGCTGGTAGCCTTTCTGAAGACACTGACGGATGGTTATGCCGACAACCCATCGAATCAATAGCAACCCAAAAATTTAGCGGCATTCCGACATTTCCTATTACTTCTGTTCCTATTTTCAACACGTATTCTTCCTTGTGCGTTTATCAGTGATTATCGCACATTTTTACCCAGATATCTCCTAAACACTGCCTACTTTTTGACAATAATCAGCCCTTTACAAAATGATAAAATCAACGTTCAGAACATCTTTAAGTTTATTGGCACTCTGCTGCCTTTTGATGGTTCAAGGATGTGCCCCAACTCCATCCGGAACAGCTTCTTCCGCTCAACCTGGAGGCCTTGACAGAACCATCCTACCTATCCAGGAACCTACACCTGAAGTGATCACTGAAAAAGATGCGCGCCATGCTACAGCCCCACCCCGCTGGGAAGTCAAAGCGCCTGATAAAGCGCCGAACGTTGTCATCGTTCTCATCGATGACTTTGGCTTTGGTCAATCCAGTACATTTGGTGGACCCATCAATATGCCCACATTCACCCGAATGTCTCAAAACGGGCTGATGTACAATCGTTTTCACACGACCTCCCTTTGTTCGCCCACCCGTGTAGCTTTGCTCACCGGAAGAAACCATCACGTCAACAATGCCGGCGCGATTATGGAATTGGCTACAGGCTTTCCCGGCAATACCGGGGTACGCCCAAACAGTGTAGCCCCTCTTGCTGAAATGCTGCGCCTCAATGGGTATAGCACTGCCGCATTCGGAAAATATCATGAGACAGCCCCTTGGGAAGTCTCCGTCTCCGGCCCCTATGACCGCTGGCCTACCCACTCTGGCTTTGATAAATTCTATGGCTTTATTGGTGGTGAAACCAATCAATGGGCACCTGCCATCTATGATGGAACCATCAGGGTTGAAACCCCAGATGATCCTAACTATCACTTTACAGTAGATATGACCAACCAGGCGACCAACTGGATCAAGGCCCAGCAGTCCCTCACGCCGGACAAACCTTTCTATGTGTACTTCGCCACCGGCGCTACGCATGCTCCACATCACGCGCCAAAAGAGTGGATCGATAAATACAAAGGTAAATTTGACATGGGATGGGATAAACTACGCGAAGAAACCCTTGCCCGACAAAAGGCTTTAGGGATCGTGCCTGAAAATACCCAACTTACGCCAAGACCAAAGGAAATTCCTGCATGGGATGACCAGACGCCGGAGCAGAAGAAACTGTTTGCCCGTCAGATGGAAACCTTCGCTGGCTTTGCTGAACATACTGACCATGAGATCGGGCGGTTGGTCGAAACCCTTGAAGAAATCGGTGAACTCGACAATACTCTTTTCATCTTCATCGCCGGCGACAATGGAGCCAGTGCAGAGGGAGGACCGGAAGGAACGTACAATGAGATGATGGCTCTCAATGGCATCGTCGGAAATGCATCTCAGATGATGGATCACATCGATGATTGGGGCAGTCCGAGCACTTTTCCGCATTACGCTATCGGATGGGCCCTGGCCGGAAATACTCCGTTCCAGTGGACCAAACAAGTAGCTTCCCATTTTGGCGGCACACGCAACGCCATGGTCATCAGCTGGCCCGATCGCATCAAAGGCCATGGTGAAATACGCTCACAGTTTCATCACGTAATCGATATTGCACCGACGGTCATGGAAGCCTGCGGATTGCCGGAGCCTAAAATCGTCAACGGGACTCCACAGACCCCCTTTGATGGCGTATCGATGGTGTATACATTCGATGATGCCAAAGCACCGGATCGTCATACCACGCAGTATTTCGAAATGTTTGGCAACCGGGCTATATATGATCATGGTTGGGTTGCTGCAACCAGGCATTCTATCCCCTGGCTGATAACCAAATTGCCGCCTATTGAAGAAGATGTTTGGGAACTCTACCATGTAGATGAAGACTTCAGTCAATCCAACAACCTGGCCGCCACCAATCCGGAAAAGCTGGAAGAGCTGAAAGCCCTGTTTGATAAAGAAGCTATAAAGAATCATGTTTACCCCATTGACGACCGTAGATCTGAAAGGCTTAACGCTGCTATAGCGGGAAGACCCGATTTGATGGGTGGACGTAAAACACTTACCGTGTATGAAGGGATGACCGGCATCATGGAGAATGCATTTATCAATGTCAAAAATGTGTCTCACACGGTGACTGCGGATGTTGAATTGACTGCCAATAACACCAATGGGGTGATCATCTCGCAGGCCGGGCGATTCGGAGGCTGGACCCTCTACATGAAAAACGGAATGGCTTACCACGAGTATAATTTCTTTGGTCTTAACTGGACCAAAGTAGGATCTCCATCTGCGTTGCCTGCCGGCAAGCATACTATCAAGTATGAGTTTGTGGCCGACGAAGAAGGTAAACCTGGCACCGGGGGTACTTCTACTCTTTTTGTAGATGGAAAGAAAGTCGGTGAGTCCCATATTGAGAAGACCCAGCCTTTTGCGCTTTCCGCAGATGAAGGAGTAGATGTAGGCATGGACTCCGAGACCGCAGTATCCAGAGATTATCCACAAGGACACAACCATTTTACAGGGCACATAGATCGCGTGACCGTCGCCATCACCAAATAATAGTCTTCGCCCAGGACATCGAAAAACTCACCGGAACTACCCCGGTGAGTTTTTTGTTTATAGTCTGCGCCCTCCCTCTACGTGCTGCATAACTGATTGATCTAAAAACAGTTAGATGAATTCACAGGTTTTGCAGTTTCATTGCGGACCAAGATGTCGTTGTTTTGTATTTTTGCGCGCTCCCCGGAGCCATTCATTTAATTTAAGCCTGCATGCGTACCTTAAAGTTTACCACAACCGATAAGAACCAACTCAATTTCGCCGCGGCTGTCCGCAAGAATGTCAATGACTATTTTAAGGAAAAAGGGATCTCCCCCACGGCCAATTATGCCATGGTGTTGCAGACCCTGGTAATGTTGTCATTGTATATCGTGCCCTTCATCCTGATCCTGTCTGTACCGATGAACCCCTGGATAGCTTTACCCCTCACCGTGATCATGGGGATAGGCACAGCGGGAATCGGCATGTGCGTAATGCATGATGCTGTCCATGGATCATATTCGCGCAAGGCCTGGGTCAACAAACTGTTTGGCAGCTCGATGTACCTGCTGGGAAGCAATGTGTTCAACTGGAAAGTGCAACATAATATCCTTCACCATACCAACACCAATATTGATGGTTTTGATGGGGATATTGATTCAAAAGGACCGATACGCTTGTCTTACAATTCTCCTGTAAAGGCTTTCCACCGGTACCAATATATCCACGCTTTCTTTTTCTATGGTTTGATGACGCTGTCTAAGCTGGTGCAGGACTTTACCCAGCTGGCAGAATTCAACAAAGCGGGAATCACCCGTCAATTGAAGAAAAGCCCTGTGATGGAGTATATCAAGATGGTGGCGCTGAAGCTGATGTATTTCGTGATCTTCATCGGCCTGACCTTGTACTTTACAGAATTCACCTGGTGGGAAATCCTTATTGGCTTCGTGGTCATGCACTGGACCGCAGGCTTTATCCTCAGTGTTATCTTTCAACTGGCGCATGTGGTAGAAGGCGTAACGCAACCTATGCCCAATGAAGATGGTGTTGTCGAAAGTGACTGGGCGGCTCATGAACTGGCTACTACGTCAAATTTTGGTCGCAACAACTGGTTACTGACCTGGTATGTTGGAGGACTCAATTTTCAGATCGAACATCATTTGTTTCCACACATCTGTCATGTGCATTATAAGAACCTCTCCCCGATCGTTGAAAAGACCGCTAAAGAGTTTGGCCTGGAATACAATCTGAAACCCCGGTTTCGTGATGCTCTTCGTTCACATATCAGGGTATTGAAAGAACTAGGTATGCCAAAGCAACAAACTGCAGCATAACCTACATATAATAAAAAGGGGCCCGATGGCCCCTTTTTTATGTCTACTACTATTTTTGGAATACCCGGACATAATCCACAATCAGATATTGTGGAAAGGCTGTGCTCGCATCCGGGCTACCGGGCCAATTACCTCCAACGGCTACATTAAAAATGAAGAACTGGTTTTTATTGAACGGATATGTAGCTCCGTTCAGGCTTGCTGGTGTAATCGTATGATACACTTGTCCGTCGACCATGAATTGAATCAGGTTGTTTTCCCAATTGATTGAATACACATGGAACTCGTCCTGGTAGCTTTCGTCGCCGGTAGCAAATCTGGAATTACTGATAAACTGATGTTCTGCAACGCTTGCTCCATAATGCACCGTACCGACGACCCGGTTGGGCGTATCACCTGTAAGCTCCATGATGTCGATCTCGCCACAAGCGGGCCATCCCACTGCATCAATATTAGAACCCAGCATCCATAGTGCAGGCCAAATCCCTTGTCCTTCAGGCAATGCGGCGCGGATATCGATGCGGCCAAACTTGAATTGTTTTTTCCCTTTCGTCACAATGCGGGAAGAGGTATAATCCCTATCTCCGAATTGTTGCTTCTTGGCCGTGATCACAAGATTACCATCGACAATGGAGGTATTGTCATCCCGGTAATACTGCAATTCATTGTTGCCCCATCCACAATTATTGGGACAGCCATCACCGGTTTCAAAGGTCCAGTCGGCCAGATTGAGTTCTGTACCATCAAATTCATCTGCCCAGGCTAAGTGATAACCATCGTATGAATCCGGGGAGGTATAGCCCCCTGAAGGAATGACCAAACCGGCGGTATTGTTGTCGTCATCTTCAATGGTGATGGTGGAAAGGTCCTGTTCAACATAGGCATTGACAGGATTGTAGATTTTGACGCCGAAGGTCTCACGCGTTTCGCGTACTTCATCCGCGACGATGTTGATGATGATTTGTTTTTGTGTTTCTCCGGGAGCAAACGTGAGTCCACCACTACTGATCATCTCATAATCCAGTGCGTCTTCTGCCGTCCCTGCTACTGCTGAAAACGAGGCAATGGCATTGGTTTTGTTTTCCCCGGTCAGGGTCACCGTCAGGATGATCTGTTGATCCACATCCCCTTCCTGTATGGTCATATCCGTGACGCTCATGACCGGCAAATCCAGGGTGGGAGGAGAGCCGTCATTATCATCCGTGCATCCGGTATAACCTAGTACCAATATCATCAGGGTCGATGCTATCCATGAGGCTCTGCCCCAAAACTTTAATTGTACTTTTTTCATAACAAGAGTTATTATTCGATCATTATGTCTTGCAAACTGAATTTGCCTTTGAATAGTTGCCTAAATCATTCGACATTTTTCAATGCCTTGTTTTTCCAGACTGTTTAGGTATAGTTAATTTCTTCATTTCCTTTGATAGACCCTCACATAATCCACTACCATTTGTTGTGGCCATACCGAGGTGTCGACGCCCATCTTTCCGCCCCAATTACCTCCTACGGCAATATTGAGAACCATATGAAAATCGAGGTCAAAAGGCCATGCGTCAGAACCTTCATGGTTGTTTGGAAAAGTATAGTAGGTATGGCCATCGAAGAGGAATTCGATTTTGCTTTCATCCCATGAAACGCCATATTCGTGAAACTCCGAATAAAGGGTTTGGCAAGGAATGCCTTTCGATTTCTGGGTGCCCAGGGCACCATTGTAAAGGTTGGTATGCACCGTGCCAAAAACACTGTCGGGCATGAACCCTACATGTTCCATGATATCAATCTCTCCGCTTGAAGGCCAACCACCGTATACCCAATCAGTGGGCAGCATCCAGATCGCAGGCCATACGCCACGTCCTGAAGGCAATTTAGCCCTGGCTACAATTTTGCCATAAGTCCAATCGCCTTTATGCTTACTTACCAGTCTTGCCGAAGTGTATTCCCGCGTTCCCATACTTTCACGACGGGCTTCGATCACCAGATGACCCTCTTCAACCCGGGCATTTTGGAGCCGACGCTCCGTGTAATATTGCAGTTCATTATTGCCCCAAAAGCAATTGACGGGACATCCATCTCCAACATCGTACCCCCACCGGGTCGAATCCGGGAGTCCGGTGTAGTCAAACTCATCAGCCCAAACCAAACGCATCTTTGCAGGAGATTCATTTCGTATTGGTGTATCAGGAGACATCCAGGCTATAGAAGCAGCGCCTGTTAAACATAGCAGGAAAAATATCCATTGAGAAAAGCGGGTCTTCATGGAATGCTGATTACTGGGCTTCAAAAACTAATTCAAACCAACCTTGTGCCAGGGGCACTCCATCCTGGCCACGCTGTCTGGCCCGCACCACCAGTTGCGTTTCGGTCAGTGTGATGATATCAAGCAAATTGTCAGAATCCCAAACGCCCATAAACTGATCATCGGGAATAAGGATCTGATCACGACCGCTGATCCCGGTGCCTTCGAGGAAAACGAAATCCGCAATACCAGGATCGTATGGTTTTACTTTATAGCCATCCCATGGATCCACAGAGCTCCCACTGTTTCGATTCTGAAACACCTGATTTTCAAACGTGAAGCAGAAGCCATCATCATACTGCGCACCTTGAAGTCCATCCTGGGGCGAGGTGTACCAGGAAAAATCATCATAGGTGGGTCCTACTTTGACGGCGCCCGGAGCATGCGTAAACGTCCAGCATTTCCCTTGTGGTCCGCAGTTACCGGTCAGCAAACCCATCTTGGGTGTGCAATCTACCGGCGCATCGCTCACAACAGTAATTTTCTTCGAAGAAGATACCGTTCCACTGCCATCTGCCTTGGATACGAACAGAGTGATCGTATACTCTCCGGCTTTAGGATATTGGATGGTATCCAACACGTCCACAGATGATTTCGGATTGCCTCCGGGTAGTGACCATAGTCGTTGGAAGTTACCGTCGGACAGATCGTGAAGGACAAAACGGTTGGCATCCCCACTGACCATCTCCACTGAAAAATCGGGAGCTGATGGTGGTGCCGGCAGATGAAATTCATCATCTCTTTCGGGCGTACATGCCGCGAAAGCGGTGGCCAGGAGGATGAAGGCGTATACTTTATATTTCTGCATGATGAGTTGTTTTGACTTGGGTCAGAAGACTTGCGTGACAGATATTGTTTAGTAGCCAGGGTTTTGGGTGAGGGCGCCGTTGGTCGCTTGTATCTGTGATTGGGGGATGGGGAACAATTCATGTACTCCGGCCACGAATCCAAGATTGGCCAATACCTGAGGTGCCCGGCCTGTGCGCACCAGATCGAAGAAACGATGCGCCTCAAGTCCTAGCTCAAGCCGACGCTCACGATAGATGGCATCAAGCAAAGCCTGACCGGAATAGGAAATATCAGGAATATTGACACGTGCCCTAACCTGGTTGAGTGAAGCGCGCGCTGCGCTTTCATCACCCGTATGGTAAGCGGCTTCGGCATGCATCAACAACACATCGGCGTAGCGGATGACCCGATCATTGGTACCACCATTTGGATTAGGGTCACCAAAGGGTGCATCTTCGCTTTTGTTGTTGAAGTACTTCTTTGGATAGTAGAGGTATGGACTTCCTCCGGTAGCATCAATCGTAAACGTGCCTCGATCACCCATCTCATCTCCTAATCTGAATACGGTAGAAGCAAGGCGTGGGTCTTCGAATCCTTCTTTAAAAAACTCATCCACAAAATCCTGCGTAGGGATATTAAATCCATATCCCGCAAACTGTCCACGCGCGCGGGTAAAGACGTTGGTGAATGTGCCTTCATTGGCATTGTTCTTACCCCAGTTGCCTCCGGAAGCATTCATGTATTGAATTTCAAAAACAGATTCGGAGTTGTTTTCTCCATATTCCGGGAATATATCGGCGTAGTCTGCGACCAGATGGTATTCGTTGGAATTGATGATCTCTTCGGCGGTGGTTTTGGCTTCCGGCCATTTCTGGCGCCAGAGATAGGTTTTGACCAACAGCGCCTGTGCAGTCCCTTTGGTGATGCGGCCGAGGTCAGCGGCAGGATATTCGCTGCGCTTCCATAGCACTGGAATAGCTTCTGTAAGGTCTTGTTCAATAAGGTCCCAAACTTCTTCGGCCGAAGCCCGGGGCATATTGTATTCTGAAGGAGCCAATACATGGTCAGCGAGTGGTACCCCACCAAACATCGTCACGAGATTATAGAAATGCCAGGCGCGGATGCATTTGGCTTCGCCAAGGATACGCGCTTTGAGGGCAACATCCATTTCGATTGGAGGTACTTTTTCCAGAACGACATTGGCCCTGTAAATTCCTTCGTAGTCCGCGCCCCATTCTGCTTCCAGGAGGTCGGTGTTGGTCGGTCCCTGGAAATGCTCCAGTTGTAAGAGATCATTTACATCATTGTCACCACCTCCGCCTTTATCTGAATCATCGGACATGATATCGCCCCAAAACCACCGGAAATGACCTGCCGGTGAAAGTTGGAATTGCAAAGCCGCATACGCAGCATTGACAGCGGCGATGGCGTCCTCTTCTGTGCGATAGAAATTCTCTTCGGTCGTGCCGACGATAGGAGTCTTTTCCAAAAACTCTTCCTTGCATGCCGTGAGGCCGAGGATCAGGATCAGGATATATTGTTTTTTCATAAGGCCTTAGGAATTAAAAGGTGATGCTGATACCACCCAGGATAGTCCGGGCTTGTGGATAATAACCGCGATCAATACCAATTTCGAGGCTGCCCCCGATATTGCCGATCTCCGGATCGAGACCAGAATATTTGGTCCAGGTGATCAGGTTCTGCGCTGTCATATAAATCTTGAATCGGTCGAATTTCATTTTCTCCAGCCAGGCTTTCGGCAGGTTGTAACCCAATTGAAGGGTCTTGAGACGCAAGTAGGATCCATCTTCAATAAACCGATCAGAAATTCGGATGTTCAGGTTGGGATCATTGAGATTGACCCGGGGCTCATCATTGGATGTGCCGGGACCGGTCCAACGATTGAGCACAGATGAAGGTCTGTTGACATAATCAAAATCGTAGCGGGTCGTATTAACGAAAATATCATTGCCTTGTGTACCTGAGAAAAACAGGTTCAGTTCAAACCCCTTCCATCCGAGATCCGCCGTCAGTCCATAAGTAAACTCGGGCGTTGGGTTGCCGATATACGTCTGATCATTGATGTCGATGATTCCATTTCCATCAAGGTCTTTAAACCTGATATCACCAGGCGCAGTGCCTTCACTTTGGAAAGCCGATGCTTCCACTTCTTCCTGGGTTTGGAATATTCCATCCGTCACATATCCATAGAAAGAAGCAATAGGATGTCCCACGTCAGTACGGGAGGCATTGGCATTGGCAAACTGTACGTAATTTGAAAGAACCGCATCCCCTCCACGTCCGAGGCCGGTAACTTCACTGTTGACGAAAGCGATGTTTCCACCGATGGCATATGTCACAGCATGGTCATTGTTTCTATAGGACAGGGTGAACTCTATCCCACGATTTTGAGCAGTTGCTACATTCTGCACCGGGGCAGCCGTACCAGAGACTAATGGAATAGGCGCGGCATACAACATGTCTGAAGTCTCTTTGATGTAATAGTCGGTCGTAAAAGCGAGTCGTCCGTCGTACATCTCCATATCAATTCCAAAATCAGTCTGTGTGCTCGTCTCCCACTTCAGATCAGGATTTGCTGCGCTGAGGGCTACACTACCATTCGTGATGATTTCATCCGGGCCGAACGTGTAATTCTGCCCGCTGTTGACGACGGTGGTAAAACTATAATCGCCAATGCGATCATTACCATTCTGGCCCCAGCTGGCCCGCACCTTGAAAAAATTGATGGCCTCCAGGTTCCAGAAATCAGCATGGCTGACAATCCAGCCAGCTGAGAAGGAAGGGAAATAGCCGAAGCGGTTGTTGGCTCCAAAACGGGAAGAGCCATCAGCGCGAAATGTTGCTGAGAACAGATACGTATCGTCAAATGCATAATTAGCTTTCCCAAAATAGGAATACAATGAAGACTCACTAGCGTATTGGTAAGCGCTTTGAGAGGCTATAGGATCGATTGTGTTGCTGATGTAGGCATCATCCGGATCATTCGATGGGAGGTTGGTATTAGCTCCTCCGCTGCCATCATAGCGATTTTGTAAAGCGGTAGTTCCAGCGATGAGGGTCAGGTCATGGCGCTCATTGAATGTAGTTTGGTAGGTCAGTACATTTTCCCACTGCCAGTTGTGCCAGGTATTGTTCCCCAGCACTACACTGTTGACCAACCGTTTTTCGGCTGGTGGGGCTTCGCTGATGGACGGGATATTGCTCAGGTCAAATTTGGGATAGAAGATCTGCTGGACGGCGTATGTGACATCGAGGCTATACGCCGAGCGGAAGGTCAGCCCTTTCGTGATTTTGAAATCCCCATAGATGCTTCCCACGAGACGATTAGTGGTCCAGGTGTTGTAGGTCTGTTGGATCCCGTTGACCGGATTACCGATATCGGTATCGGAATAGTTGGAGTAGGCATAGGTGCCATCTGCTTTTTTAATTGGCGTCACCGGATCCATATTGAGTGCGCGGATCAGCGGGGAGTCATATTGACTGTTTTCGATCAGTGCATCACGTTGGAGCCACGTGAATCCCAGATTATGGCCGAGGGTGAGCCAGCTCTTGAGGTCGTGTGAACCATTGAGGCGCACGGTTCCTCTTGAAAAATTGGCTTTGTCACCACCAACGATACCGTCTTGCGAAAAATAATTGCCTGACAACGTATAGGCGGATTTCTCCCCACCTCCTGCGATAGTCAGTTGGTGATTGAGTATTGGTGCAGCTTCAAAAATCGCTTCCTGCCAATCTGTTCCTTCTCCAAGCACTGAAGGAACCGCAAATTCTGGTAATGGGGTCTTTCCTGCGGCGATATAAGCCTCATTCTGTATCGTAGCATATTCTTCGGCGGTCATTAGGTCGACAAGACGTGCCGCACGCTGGATACCATAGTACATTTCATAACTGATGGTCCCGGACTGGTTGCGCTTGCCGCCTTTGGTGGTGATGAGCACTACCCCATTGGCCCCACGGGATCCATAGATGGATGCGGAGGCGGCGTCCTTGAGTACATTGATCGATTCAATATCGTTGGGGTTAAGAAAATCAAGACCGTCAACAGGAATCCCGTCCACGATGTAGAGTGGGTCACTGTTATTGATCGTACCTACTCCACGCACCCTGACCGTCAATGCACTTCCTGGTGATCCACTTACTGGTGCTACTTGTACACCGGCAGCTCTTCCTTGAAGGGCTTGTTCGACACGAAGGACAGGTCGTTCTGCGATTTCAGAGGCATCCACTGTGGATACGCTCCCGCTGATGCTAGATCGTTTTTGCGAACCATAGCCCGTGACTACGATTTCATTGAGTTGGGATACCGTTTCTTCGAGACGGACATCCAGATTGGTAAGACCTCCTGTCACCAGTTCTTGTGAAGCAAAACCGGTGTACGCAAACACAAGTACTGCATTAGCATCCGGAACTGTAATGGTATACCGGCCATCTACATCCGTAACGGTACCTGTGGTCGTGCCTTGTATCATGACCGTGACGCCGATACCCGGCAAATTGTCGGGGGCGAGTGTGACGATTCCTGAGACTTGGGTCTGTGCCTGACCGGCGAGGGCCAGGAGAAGAAATATCCATACGGTAAAGAAGCGCATGATGAAGATCATTTTCTTTTAAAATAAAGTAGGGCAAATCAGGAAGGAATGACCGTTGGTGATGCCTTCGAAATTAGGAATACATGATGGTGGTGAACCCCAAAAATCCTCCTCCCCCTGCGACAGGGGGAGGGAGGATCATGCTATTCACGAATTCTTATCACTTGACGAGTGTACGTGTAAAGTAACGATTGCCGGTCACTACGGTCACCTGGTAAATACCTGATGGCATATCGTTGGTCTGGATGGTCATAGTAGAGCGGCCATCTTCGACACGCCATTGACGGATGATCTGACCGAATGCATTAGCCACCGTGATCACTTTGGTTTGTTGATCATCATTGGCAAAAGCGAGTTCTGAGAATCCTTGTACAGGTGGATTGCCTCTGAGGACAAACACGCCTGGGTCTGCAGAAGGTGCCTGAGTAGAGGTGGTGCATTCTGCATTGGTATAGCAGGTACCGAAGCAAGTAGCTATTTCAGTGTCGGAAGCTACTGCAGGGAGAAAACGGTCATTGAAATTGTTAGGATCACCGCATTCAAGTCCTGCCAGGTTTTCTTTACAGCTATAGTCCGCGCAAGGTCCATTGGCAAAGGTGTAGTGTGAACTGAAATTGACTTTGCGAGGGACCTGCAATTCATAGATACCATCACCGTCATTGTCATACATCTGGTATTTACCTCCGGGGACATCAAAATTGCCACCGCCCGCGAGCCATACCCCATCCGGGTTTGGTGGCACATCGCCCATACCTAGCCGGAACGTGAGCATCACTTGTTCACCGCAGGCATAGCAGCTATTAAAACAGAACTGTGGGAGCTCTGTATCCGCGCTTACGGCCAGCAACCGATTGACAAACTGACCGGAAGGATCTTTCTTAGTGCATTCTTCGGTACCAATAAAGGCTTCCTGGCCTGCCCAGTTGTCCAGGGTCACTTTATATTCATAGAGTCCATTGGCTACTGTGATACTCCCTTCCCAAACACCATCAAAATCAGGATCTTCCAATGGATTGGCATCGCCGGACCAATTGTTGAACGTACCACTGAGGTATACCTGGTCAAAATTTTCACTGTACTGGTTCATGTCGACTTTGAAAGAAATCGTTTTAGCCTGTGGTGCGCCACTGCTTTTGACGACGATATCATCAAAGTAGGATGTGACATCTGTGCCCGTACCCCCGGTGCCAAAATCAAAAAACAACACGATTCGGGTGTAGGTACCTGTTGCTGGTTCAAAAGGAGATTCGATCGAAGGTACCGTTGGATCAAAACAGATCTCTTCCCAAACTCCGGTCTGGGTATTGGCAACTGTGGTGATCCAATTGGCCTGACCGGAAGTACCACCTTCCAGTTTAAGCGCAAGGTTCCCGATATGATCCATGTGGACTTTGATACATACCTGGCCTCCATTATCTAAAATAATTGGATTGGTAGGATTAGGATTGCTGAATGCTCCTGCCCAAACTTCGGCTACTGCGGGTTTAACGAAGTCGCTTACGAAAGCGCTGGTATTGATACCTGAAGGATTAGGGTTGGCGATCACCTGGTTGAACGTACCATCCAGTGGGCTACCGAAATACTGGAACCCGGTGCTGGTTTCAGGAGCTTCAAAATCCAGGATGGTAGCCACGTTTAATGGTGGAGGCAATACGACGATATCATCAAAATAAGAGGTTACATCTACTCCTGTGCCACCACTTCCGAAATCAAAGAATAAGACCACGCGAGTGTAGGTATGGCCGGCCGCTGCTGTAAAAGGGGCCTCAATGGATGGGAGTGTAGGATCAAAAACCAAAGTCTCCCATTCATTGACTTTGGTGTTGGGGACCGTCACAATCCAGTTGTCTCCTCCATCTGTGGATCCTTCCAGTTTGAGGCTCAGCGAACCGATATGGTCCATGTGCACATTGATGGCGACCTGATTGTTGGCTGTGAGGTCTACCGGGGTTTCCGGATTAGGGTTGGAGAAACATCCGGCCCAGACTTCGCAGGTGGCGGGTTTGACATATTCCGTCACCATGCTACTGGTATTGATTCCGGTGGGGTTGGGATTGGCGATAACGTTTGTCAGGGTACCATCCAGCGGGCTACCGAAATACTGGAAAACGGTACTTGTAGATGGTGTCTCGAAATCGAGAATCGTGGTTTGAGCCATGGCCCAATGGGAATAGAGGGCAAAAACCATTAAAAAGAGTAGATTTTTCATCATTGTCGCAAAAGTTTTAAGAATTCAGAATATAATTTCTTCCAATACGGATTGATCAACAAATATGACTGTTTAAGTTGTATTTGGGGTAATAATATATTACGACACTACTACGATGAGGTCGGATATTTACTACGACAAGACTACGACACAACTACGACAAGAAGAATTTATGGATTTCGGCAGAAATAGCTACTTTGCAGTAATTACAGGCATTTCAAGCCAATAATCATGCGAATCTGGCCCTGGGCGTACTACTTTATGTCATTTCTATTCCTTTTTGGGGACTCGTCATGGATTTTGGCACAGGAACCTAATCTGGGAATTCCGCCAATGCGCCATTTTTCCAGAAAAATGTATCAGGCGGGGACTCAAAACTGGGATGCGGGGCAGGACAGCCGGGGGGTGATGTACTGGGCCAATAATGATGGCTTGCTCCGGTATGACGGCACCTACTGGAGTCTTCTTCCGGTGTCCAACCACACCATAGTCAGATCTTTAGCTATTGACCCTACCGACAGGATATATATTGGGGCCCAGGGCGAAATAGGGTATTTCTCGACTTCGGTAAATGGGGCTCTTGTATATACATCCCTTGTTGGGCTGTTACCCCAAGGTCAACGTGGATTTGAAGACGTATGGGATATTGTCTTTCATGATGGGGCTGTGTTCTTCAGAACTAACCATCTTATTTTCAAATATTTGGATGGCCGGATGGAGGCCCTTCCCCAGGATGGTGAATTGCTGTGCATGTTTTCCACCCCATCAGGCTTAATCTTGCAAAAAGCTGAAACCGGACTGTGGGTTTTCCGGGAGGGCAATTTTAAGCCCTATTCACAACCTGCAGTCCTTCGGAGTGCGATCACCGGGGTGATGTCGTGGGAACAAGACACCCTGATTTTGAGCACTTTGAAAAATGGCCTGTTTTATTTGAAGGATAATAAAATCGGTCGATGGACAACATCCTATGATCCGTTGCTGATCAGCAAAAGGATTTATTCAGCCACATCACTTCCAGGTGGCCATCTTGCCTTGGGTACCTCATTAGATGGATTGGTGGTCCTAGATCAACATCGACGCGTGGTCCGGCACTTGTCTAAAAAATCGGGACTGCAGAACAACAATATCCTGAATACATATGCTGATCGACAGGGTAATGTCTGGCTTGGTCTGGACAATGGGATTGATGTTGTACTTCTGAATTCACCCTTCAACTACATATTCCCGGATGATGATCTTCAAGGCACGGGTTATGCGGCGAGTCTTCATGACGGACAATTGTACCTTGGCGTATCCAATGGGGCATATACCGCTCCATGGCAATCCTATTATGACCCTGAAGGAGGACCACTCTTTAAAAAAGTCAATGGTTCCGATGGCCAGGTTTGGGGATTTTCGATCGCCGCCGATCAATTGTTGATGGGTCATCATGAAGGGGCCTTTCACATCTCCGGGTATGGAGCTCACCCTATCGATCATGAGCAGGGCACTTGGACATTTGTTCCGATGTCTGACGTGGATCTGCTGGCAGGCACTTATACCGGATTGGTCCATTACCGTAAAACGGATGGCGTTTGGGCGATGGATCAGAAAGTCAAGGGGTTGAATGAATCGTGCCGCATATTGGTTCGAGATGCCGATGGATCGGTATGGGTATCTCATCCCTATCGAGGGCTCTACCATGTGGCATGGTCACCCCTGCACCCCGGTGAAGCAGATGTTCGGTTTTACAACACCAATTGCGGACTTCCTTCGGCACTCAACAACTATGTATTCAGTATTGCGGGAAAAGCATTTTTTGCCACACAGCAAGGCGTATATGTCTATGATAAAACGCAAGACCGGTTTATTGAAGATGAGGATTTCAAACGCTTGCTTGGTCCCGGCCAGTGGGTAAAATACCTTAAAGAAGATCTGGAAGGCAACGTCTGGTATGTGACCGATCGTGAAGTGGGGATGCTTGTTGTGGATGATTTTGGATTGAAAAAGGAAGTAGCTAAACGTACCTTTCCGGAATTACACGGCAAACTGGTTGGTGGATTTGAATCGATCTATCCAGTAGATGCATCTAATCTGATCATTGGTACGGAGCAGGGGTTTCTGCATTATCATATTTCACATGAAAAGAGCACCGACACGCTGCTTCAAATTGTATTTGGCGCTGTGCTAGCCCAAGGCACTTCGGATACTTTATTATTTGGCGGATTCGGGTCACTCTCTCCGGATGGTATTCCTTCGCTGACTGCGGGTCTTAACAACTTCAGCTTTACGTTCTCCGCCACAGAATATCACCATCCTGAATTGGTTGAATACCAGGTGATGCTGGATGGCCTGGAAAAAAACTGGTCTGCCTGGTCTGTGGAAACCCGTAGGAATTATACGGCTTTACCTCCCGGCGAATACACCTTTAAAGTCCGGGCACGGATCAAAGACAGCAAGGAAAGTAACCTTATCCAATATTCTTTTGTCATACGTCCTCCCTGGTATAAGAGCAAGATTGCCTTTGGTCTCTATGGCTTGTGTGCCATCGGCTTGTTTGCTGGATTCACACGCAGGCAACGTCACCGCTTTGAAAGCGAAAAAGCGCAGATGACGGAAACGCACCAGCAAAAGGAAGCAGAACACATTCGTGAAGTAGAGCAATCGAAAGCGGCACTCACTGAAATTCAGCATGAAAAACTCGAAGTGGAGATCAAGTTTAAAAACCAGGAGCTCGCGTTGACGACCATGCATCTTGTGCAGAAAGCGGAGATCCTGTTGACCGTGCAGGAAGCGCTCAACCAAATCCTGGAAAAATCAAAAACACCCGAGGTCAAGAAGGAAATCCAGACGCTCCTCAATCTCCTTAATTTCGATGTCAAACTGGATGAAGACTGGGAGCACTTTGCTTACCACTTTGACCAGGTCCACGTAGATTTCTTAAAGCACTTGCGGGAGCAATTCCCCCAACTCAGCAATAATGATTACAAGCTTTGTGCGTATCTGCGGATGAATCTCACCACTAAAGAAATTGCTCCCCTGATGAATATTTCTGTCCGCGGGGTAGAAGGAAGCCGGTACCGGTTGAGGAAGAAGTTGAACCTGCCGAATGATGCTAACCTGACAGAGTTTATACTCAACCTCGGGCAAGGAATTAAAGTATAGATGCCACATATCATGTCCATGCTAGAATATTCAATATATTTTGGATCGCAGATAACGCAGAGTATATTAGTAAAGAATTACGCAGACCAATTCGTGATTTACGAAATTTAAACCTATAGCGGCCAATCCACCAAGATGCTGGAACCTCAATAGTTTTGATTTTTAAAGATCATAGCACACAAGTACGCTATGCAGACCGAAGAAAAGGTTGGAGTTTATTATTGCCCTATGCGTTGCGAAGGGGACAAAACCTATTCCGCACCGGGTGATTGTCCGGTATGTGGAATGGATCTGGTACCTCTTCCTACCAAAAGGAAGGCTGCATTATATACCTGCCCTATGCATCCGGAGATCAAGCGGGACCAACCTGGATCATGCCCGATTTGCGGAATGGAACTGGTACCCATGACCCAGGATGTTGAAGAAGAACCGGATGTTGTGTATGAGGGGCTACTACGAAAATTTAAAATAGCCGTCCTATTTACGGTACCCATATTCCTGATCGCTATGGGGGAGATGATACCAGGCAACCCGATGTATCGTTGGATGACCCATCCTCAATGGAATATCGTTCAATTAGCATTATCCCTTCCTGTGGTCTTTTATGCTACCTGGATGTTTTTCGAGCGGGCCTGGCGATCTTTAGTGACGTGGCGACTCAATATGTTTACCCTCATAGGTATTGGGGCGGGAGTCGCATGGCTCTTTAGTGTCGTGGCTGTATTTGTACCGCATTTATTTCCTCTGCAGTTTATGTCGCATGGAGGCACCGTCTATGTCTATTTCGAAGCGTCGACGGTCATCCTGACACTGGTCTTACTTGGACAATTACTGGAAGCCCGGGCGCATGGGAAAACCAATAGTGCTATTAAGGCGCTACTGACGTTAGCCCCCACCATGGCGGTCAAGGTCATGGCTGGCAAGGACCATCCTATACCAGTGGACGCCATCATGCACGGCGACTTTTTGAAGGTCAAGCCAGGTGAACGAATTCCTGTAGATGGAAGTATAGTAGAAGGATCTTCAGCTATTGATGAATCCATGATCAGTGGCGAGCCCATCCCTGTGGACAAGACATTTGGAGACCGGGTGATCGCGGGTACTATAAATGGAAATGCCTCTTTTATCATGATCGCTGAGCAGGTTGGATCAGAGACGATGTTAGCGAGGATTATTGAGATGGTTCAAACCGCGAGCAGTTCCAGAGCGCCCATTCAAAACCTGGCGGATAAAATATCAGGCTACTTTGTGCCCGTGGTCGTCGCGATCTCAGCCATCACTTTCATTATTTGGGCCAAGTGGGGACCTGATCCGGCCTATGTGTATGCGTTGGTCAATGCCATTGCCGTCCTCATCATCGCTTGCCCATGTGCCCTGGGGCTTGCCACCCCGATGTCCGTCATGGTAGGCATCGGTAAAGGAGCTCAATCCGGCATTCTCATTAAAAACGCGGCAGCTCTGGAATGCTTCAACGCTGTGGATACGGTGGTCATTGATAAAACCGGCACGATCACTGAAGGCAAACCATCTGTAGAAGCCATTATCGCAACATCTTCATCGCATACTCCGGAAGGCCTCCTGCGTAAAATCAATGCGCTCAATAGTAACAGTGAACATCCGCTGGCTAAAGCCACCTTACGATATGGGCAACAATTGAATATCTCCTCGTTACCCGCGGTACAATTTGAAACCATCCCCGGCAAAGGAGTAAA
Source organism: Saprospiraceae bacterium (assembly GCA_044227555.1). Lineage (GTDB taxonomy): Bacteria > Bacteroidota > Bacteroidia > Chitinophagales > Saprospiraceae > Opimibacter. The sequence goes on from JBGAWQ010000017.1 coordinate 21,957, forward strand.
GGGTTTGCTTCGGGATAAAACCCTTGCCTTGGGTAATGCTATGATGATGGAATGGGTGGGTGCGATCCTTGACCCGGAAGTGCTCAGCATAGCAGGAACATATCAGCAACAAGGAAAAACGGTCTCCTATCTCGCTGAAGAAAAAGAAGTGATAGGCCTTGTGGTCATTGGTGACCGAATTAAATCTACCAGTGCGGAAGCCATTCAAAATCTTCAGCGGCAGGGTTTGCTGGTGATCATGCTGACCGGAGATCATGAAGCCACGGCAAAGGCGGTGAATGACGAACTCCACCTGGATGGTTACAAGGCACAGATGCTGCCCGCCGGCAAGCTGGAAGAAATCAAACGCCTGCAGGCGGAAGGGCGAAAAGTCGCTATGGCAGGTGATGGTATCAATGATGCTCCTGCCCTGGCCCAGGCTGATATTGGGATCGCGATGGGGCATGGTACAGATATCGCTATGGAGAGTGCGGGCATTACATTGATCAAAGGCGATCTCACGGGTATTTCAAAAGCACGAATCCTCAGCTATAAGGTAATGCGTAATATCCGGGAGAATCTGTTTTTTGCTTTAGGGTATAATGTATTAGGAATACCCCTTGCCGCGGGAATCCTTTTCCCGTCAACGGGCATCCTCTTATCGCCAATGATTGCGGCCTTAGCCATGAGTTTTAGTTCTGTCTCAGTGATCACCAATGCCCTGCGCCTGCGGAATGCAAAATGGTAGAACTTGTTTTATGATTGTTGAAAATCTATATCTTTAATACTGGTAAGCCCAAGAAATCAAGCGTTGAATCCCAGTCAGCCGGTATAGTTTCGTTTTTCAACACCATTGCGTCTATCCTTTATGCGCTTGACCACTCTTGTCTTACCTGCGGTTGCGCTCTTCATGGGGTGCAAAAAAGATATTCAGCAAACCAACGCATTGCCTGCAGCTGAGCCGATTCAGGTCGTCATGATTATGCATGCGGTGGCTGCCTTTGAACCCTGGAGGGCGGGGTATGCTGCCAATGATACTTTACGTCAGTCGCATGGACTCTCATCCTTCGCTGTTGGCAGAGGAACAACGGATACCAACATGGTCATTACCTTCAATATCCTGGCCGATGTAGAAAAAGCAAGAGCCTTTATTGGTTCTGCCGAACTTCATGACGTAATGTTAAAAGCCGGTATGACCGATACTCCAAGAGTTGTCTTTGGGAATGTCATCCGGAGGGACACCCAAACCATAGCCATCCAGGAAAGAGTAATGATTACGCACCATGTCAAGGCCTTTAATACCTGGTTGAAGGCTTATGACGAAGAAGGACCTGAAGTAAGAGCTTCTCATGGACTCCTGGAGCGCGCCATCATGCGTAGTATTGATGATCCCAGTTTAATTTATGTTTTCATGGCGATCACCGACCTGGATAAGGCGCGGGCAAGAATAGCTTCTGAGGAATTAAAAAGCCTGATGGCACGAGCAGGTGTCATCGGCACCCCTGAAATCTTCTTTTACAAACTCGACGAGAGTTGAGCGTGATTATGGGTGGCATTCTAACCGTCTGTATTTACATCTCGATGCCTTCGTTCACACCTGTTATCCCCACGTAAGAATAATACTACATCATGGATCAAGGGGTATGCTTTAATATTGCAACCCAATGGAGATCAAATGGTAAGCTGATGAGTTACGGACAGCAAGACAAGTTTGTATATTGAGGCCTTAAATAATCCTTGCTTACCCCTTTCATCATTAATATAAAAAAAATCAAGTGACCACTATGAAAAATGCATTACTTCTCCTGTTCATTTCTGTTTTGTGCATAAGTGACCTATCCTCACAATGGAGCATTGGCGGTCGTTTTGGCGGAGCGTCAGGTATCAGCTTGAAAAGTTATTCCAAAACGGGTACATTTCATTTTGAAGCGATTACAGCCTTTAGTTTTGATGAAAATCTGGATGGCTTTTCTGTGACCTTACTTGGAGAAAAAATGGGGGCCTTTTCTAATGACGGTAAGCTTGGGGCTATATTGGGTGGAGGTGAAACCATGATTTTCGGGGATGACTTTTACCTCGGCCTTAGCGCGATTCTGGGCCTCGACTGGCGGATTGGTCGCCGGATCGGTCTCCAATTGGACTGGCTGCCTACCTGGGTATTTATTAATGACAGTTATTTCAGCCCGGTCAATGCCGCCGTCACTGCCAGATGGATGTTTGGACAGCGTTACTCTCCCACGAAATAGTAATTTTGGCACGGGTGCGCAACGTGCTTGTCGCCATTATAGTATTAGCCAATGTCAATCCGGCCTGCCTTGGTCATGGTGTGTCTGCTCCTGATGAGCTGGTCACTTTCTGCTCAATTGTTTCAGTTCAATCCCTATTATGGGACTACTCTTCCGATGAAGTTGACGACCTACTATGGTGAATTCAAAGCAGACGCCGGAAGTAATTTTGGCGCGAATATCGGCTGGGGTTCCGGGATAGCCGGCGGGGGATTCTCCCAAAATACATTTTTTGAGCTTCAATATAATTTCCATAAAAGTGCTCTCCGCTACCGGGATTATTCTGGTGGACAGGGGGAAGATCTGGGTGACCTCAAGGTGCATAATGCCCTTGCCGGAATAACCAAAGCAAAAGGAAATGAGGTCATTGAGGGTTATGGAGGGGTGTATGCCGGTGTTACGATTTTTGATGTAGAAGATCCGGAAGCCTTTGATTATACCCGGTTTACGATGGCGGCGGCCCTGGGTCTCAAATATTATGTCACTCCGGTAGTTGGCATCAGGTTACATACCCAACTCTATTTTCCCTTTTGGGCCAGCAGTGTATACCTGGGTTGGTCCGGAGGCACCACGGGGACGATTTCCTCCCTCACCAGTCCGTATATGAATTTCAATATTGGTATCTTTGCCAACATTGACAGGTCGTACTAGTCGGGTGATTAGATGAACCTCCAACATGAATTCATTTTTAAAACCTAGTTCCTTCTGTATGAAAAATGTAATGTCTATACTCGCCCTTCTGGCAGCCATCATGGTGACCTCCTGCAGCCCCACCGTGAAAATCACCGGCAACTGGATGAATCCCGATCTGGCCGGAAAGAAAAAATATGAAAAAATATTCCTCTTTGCCATTGGCTCCGATATGGGTGCTAAGCAATCGGTAGAAAATGCGCAGGCAAAAGCAGCTGCCGCAGAAGGGATAAAAACGGTGAAATCCACTGAGGTCTTTGGACCTAACTTCCTGGCCAATCGCCCTACTAAAGAGGATGTCATTGCCAAGATCAAGGAGACGGGATGTGATGCCGTATTTACCTCAGCTCTTGTGGATGTCAAATCTGAAACCCGGTATGTACCCGGCACCACCTCCTATGCTCCGTATTATGGGTATTACGGCAGCTTTGGCGGATATTATGGCGGCATGGGAGCCTATATGTATGAGCCAGGCTATTATACCGAAGATCAAACCTATTTCATTGAAAGCAACCTCTATGACCTGGCCACTGAGCAAATCGTTTGGTCCGTTCAATCCGAAGCGTATAACCCTACCAATATTGACAATTTTGCGAGAACCTATTCTGCTGTCCTCATTGAAAAACTGCAGAAAGAAGGAGTTCTGAAATAGGCAGGATATAAGCCGGAAAGGCTTACTCGTCACACCTTCTCAAAACAAGGCATTCGCGATTCATTTCGGAATGCCTTGTTTCGTTTTCATCAAATCCTATAGGGTAATTTTACCAATCTAAAACATCCTATCTTTACATTAATCGAAAAGGATAGTGAGTCAGTCTTATATAGATAACACGAAAAACAATCTGCATCCTCCTTTACCTGACATTCAGATCAAGTTCCGGAAGTTATCCATTTTGTTTACCTGCTCCATCTCCATATTAAAAAAGGACGCTGCCTTTATTATTGTTCCTTTCCTCTTGCTGAGCACTATATCCGTTTCCGGTCAACATATAATACGACCTGCTGACACGACTTCCACCACAGTGGTTGACGCCATGGATGTACTTCGACATGTTTTTAAAACAGAGCCTAAGCCGTCTCCGGATCCCACTGCCTCTACGGTTTCCCTGCTTCCGGTGATTGGATATAACCCTAGTTTTGGTGCTGTCCTGGGTATTAATACCGTCATGGGCAGACAGTTTGGTGATCCCAGGACTACCGGCTATTCGGTCTATACGCTCGGGGTTATCTATGGATCCAAGGGGATCCTTACCGGTCAAGTCCGTCACAATGTGTTCAAACCGGATAATAAATGGAATTACCAGGGCAATTGGCAATTGTCCAAATACGGACTCGTAGATTATGGTTTAGGTACAGGGAACACCGCAGCATGCTATTCCGGATTTAATATCAATGATTATCCAACCACAACAGTGGATAGTGCATTTGCGATCCGATACCGGTATCTCCGGCTTTTCGAAAAAGCCTACCGGCTTGTGGCACCACATGTGTATGTCGGGGCAGGGCTGAGCTTTGACCTCTATCATGACATCGACGACATCCGTTTGTCGGACACCTTTAGCACACCCCATTACCGGTATAGTATCAAACATGCATTTGATCCAACACATTATTCAGCCAATGGATTACTCCTTGCATTTCAGTACAACACCCGGGAACATCCCATCCGATCCTACGGAGGGATCTACTTTGATCTGAATATTCGGTTCAATCAAACCTGGATTGGGAGTACATACAACTCCATCCGTTTGAATTATGACTTCCGTAAATACTGGTCCCTGAGCGATCGTAATCCAGAGCACGTTCTTGCTATATGGCATTGGGCATCCTACGCCATTGGTGGCACCCTACCCTACCTGGAGATGCCTTCTACCGGATCTGATACATACAACCGCAGTGGCCGTGCCTATACTATTGGATATTTCCGGGGTCCTTCGTATGCTTACTTTGAAACTGAGTACCGTTATCCGATCCTGCGCAATAAACTGATCAGTGGCGTACTATTCCTGAACGCGCAAACGGCCGGAGATGATGAAGGGCATAAAGTATATTATGGCTGGAATTTCGGTGGCGGTGCCGGTCTGCGTATACTCTTTCAAAAGAAAAGCCGGTCTGCCGTGTGTGTTGATTTTTCAAAAGGAGATTGCGGTTCGAGCGGAATATTCTTTGGCCTGAATGAAGTGTTCTAATTCATCACTGTCGTGAGGTGGATTTGTTACTTTTTTCATCGCCAAAAAAGTAACCAAAAAGTCTAGTCGCTCCATAAACTCACCTATGCATTCTGCATACTTTCAGTTTCCTGGCCTGCGTTTTCGCCTTGTACGTTTTCAAATTTTGTTTCTATCCTATGACTATCATATATTCGTCTTGTCATTCCATGAAACAAATCGTTCGCACAGTTCGAACAATATGGAGCGACATGATTTCTACCTATTCGAAAGGATAGATTGATATTCTCGCTAGATTTGTCAATTCTAAGTGCTACAAAACAATACGAACCTTTGGCAATGAGAAGTTGTATTCATTTAATAATGATCGTGTCAACTTCCTGGATGCTCTATATGTGTAATTCCAAACCAAATTTTGCCATAACTGCATCTAACGGGAAAATCATTCACCTGGAGTCCTTTCAGAGTCAGTTTGTAGAACCCAGACCGATAGATATCTGGATCCCTTCAGATTATGATACTGCCAAAACGTATGCGGTGGTATATATGCAGGATGGTCAGATGCTATTTGATAGTACCCTAACCTGGACACACCAGGAATGGAAAGCGGATGAAACCATGTCGAAACTGATGCAGGAAAAATCTGTTGAGGATGCGATTATCGTAGGTATTCATAATGCAGGCATCAATCGTTGGGCAGAATATGTACCCCAGGCGATTCTGGACAGTCTCCCGGAAGACGTTCGTACTGCTGTCATACATCAATGGCTCAATGATCAATCCAAATCCGATGCGTATCTGAGATTTATTGCAGAGGAACTCAAACCTTATGTGGATCAGCACTATTCCACTAATCCTGATCGCGATCATACCATCATCATGGGTTCGAGTATGGGAGGTATTATTTCATTGTATGCCCTCTGCCAATATCCGGAGGTGTTTGGAGGGGCAGGATGCATGTCAACCCATTGGCCGCTCAATGTACCCGGGATGACGGATGATGATCCGGACTTTGATGTGCCATCCTTCTTTATCAACTACCTCGATCAACATCTCCCTGTGCCGGATGGTCATCGTATATATTTTGATTTAGGGACCGAGACCCTTGATCGCCTTTATCCTCCTTACCAACAAAAGGTGGATGCGATCATGGAAGCCCATGGCTATACGTCCTCCAACTGGGTCACCAGGACTTTTCCAGGCGAAGAACATTCAGAGCGTTCCTGGGCAAAACGATTAGATGTTCCGTTTCAATTTCTGCTGAGATTGAATTAATCTATGGCTTTGGAAGGTTTGTAATCGATCAGTTGGATCAATTCATCCACGATCTGTTGCTTGTGGGTCCAAAGGATAAAATGGCTTTCTCCCTCAAATACATGGGTCATTATGGTATCTGCCTTGACGAGTTTGTCGGTGGCATACTGCATATTTTCGAAGGGCACGAGTACATCCCGTGTGCCATGAATCAGAGATACCGGAGTACTGATACGATCCCAATCATCTTCGATCATCGTGAGGTCTTGTCGGAGGGACATCAACTCTTCGTTACTAACTCGCATTGATACAGGAAGGAGATCGCGCACTACGGGTACATCAATCCATTTTCGCCATGAACTATTTTTAGGTTCCAGTTCAGGACTGATGGATCCGGCGATGAAGCAAATACCCTCAATATGTTCAGGATGACGAATAGCAGCTTCCAATACAACCGGAGCACCGTAACTATGGCCTGCGAGATAATAATGTGCATAGCCTAAATCGCGGAGGAGGGCGGCAAGCGTTTCAGACTGTTGTGTCAATGATGGAGCCGTCACGCCAAATCCGGAATTGCCGAATCCTGGTCGATCATACGTGATGAGGTCAACTCTGTTTAGGAGTGAAGTATCGATCATATAATCCAGGTAAGCATCAAGCGACCCCGGGGATCCATGTACAAAAACAAGTGCCTTGTCTTTCTTCTCGCCTTTGGATGTTTTGAGGTACACAATGTTACGGCCCCGGATCTGTAAGGTATCGAGCAGCATGGACAATTGATGAGGTCCGAGATAGGCCACGATTTCGCGATCTGTCTTGCGCATCTTTAGCCAACCTGCATATCGTACGACGACCAGGATGGTAAGTGGAAGGATGATGATCAGCAACAGGATTCTGACCGACCATCTGCGAAGTCTACGCTTTCGATGCAGGCTCATGACGGGCCGGAGTTCGTGAGGATATGGTGAGTTGCTCGTCTATCCATTGTTTCGCACTCGCACAGGTATCTGATCCATAGAGAAGAGGGCCGAAGATGATTTTGCCTGTGATGACTTTCATTCTGAACAATCTGAAAAAATGTGGTATAAAGGTATCGTTTCCGACATAGGCTACGATAGGGCTATCATATATTATTGCGATGGGTTGCACCGGTACCCCCGACTGAAACGCGGCGTCAAAGGAACGCGGTCTGAAGGGCAATGTGGTGGGACCTGCACTGGTCGTTCCCTCCGGAAAGACCAGAATGGAAAGGCCGGAACTCAAGGCGTCCTGAATCGCACGGGCGGTTGCATCCCGGCTGCTTTTCTCTTCCCGTTTGACAAATATGGTTCCGACGATCGCCGCACCGTACCCCACCAATGGCCAGTTGGAAACCTCGGCTTTGGCGACGACATCCGCATCTACATGCATCAGTACCAGGACCGGATCCAGATAGGCGATATGATTTCCAACATAAAGACAGGGTCCCTGATATGGATCTCCTTCCATTCGTATCCGAAGCCCCATCCTGGGCGGGATATGGGACAGCCAATGTTTTCTCAGCCTATATCCTGCCTCCTCTTTTGGTCGACCCCATAGCACTGACCAAAAGAAGCCGACTATACCGAAGGCGATTGAAAATGCGAAATAGTTAAATCTCCAGATACTCCTAATCCATCCCTGCATGTGGCAAAATAAGCAGATGTCACGAAACGAAAAAAGAAATAGAGCCTGAACTTCCAACCGAAAATAGCTACGTAAAATATAAATGCCGGGATTTCACATTTTGGAGTCAGGGAAAACACTTAGAATCTGATCGTAAAACAGAGGAATATATACGGAAAACCATGATTTTTAAGCCTCATCTATCTGATATTCAATATTTTACAAAACTCATCTTACCTTTGTGTAATCATTTTAATGCTACATCCGTTAACCTATTGAATGCATTTTTGAATACACTATGAGAGTTTTTTTCAAATACGCCGCACAATAATAATCCAGACTATAGAGCACCTAGACAATTTCATTCAACCTAATTTTTTAAATCAGATTTTACCATGACAGAATTTCAAAATCAATCAAACGGTTCCGGCGACCAGCGCTGGAAAATGATTGCAGCCATCCTGGGTCTCCTTTTTGTAGTAGCCACTATCTTCGGAGTAACCTTCTACAGCAAGTACAAAGCCACGGATACCAAGGCTACCGATTTAGGTACCCAACTTGACAGTACCCGTGCTAAGCTACAAGGGGATCTCGCCGCACTCAATATCAACTATACAGACCAGATCGCTCTCAACGACACTCTCTCTGTGGAACTGCAAGAAAAGGTCAACCAGGTAAATGATCTGCAGATTCGTATCGAGAAAGCCCGTAAGGCCCTTAAAAGTAGCGAGGCCAATAACGCTGAAATCAAAGCCAGATTGGCCCAGATGGAAGAACTCAAACTGGCCCTTGAGCGTGATATCCTTGGCCTGAAGGAAGAGAATCAATCTCTTGCCGCCAGCAACCAGGAATTGAATTCAGAACTGAGTTCCACCAAGGATGAGGTAAATACCCTCAACTCGAAAGTGATGTCTCTCACCCAGGCTAATGAAAAACTAACGGGTCGTCTACGTGCTGTTGCTCCTGCCGGTTTCCGTGCTGACAACTTTACGGTGACCTCTGCCACTAAGAAAGACAAGATCACGAGCAAAGGAAAGAAGATCGATGAGATCACTGTCACTTTTGACCTCAACAATATTCCTGATGAATACCAGGGCAACCGCGAGATTTATCTGGTGTTGACCGAATTCAATGGTAATCCTGTTGCGGCAGTACCCGGCAAGGAAGTCAACCTTAAATTTGGCAACGAACCTGTACATCTTCGTGCCGCAGACATTGAAAAGGCTAACCTGAAAGCTCGTCAATCTATGTCGATGTCTTTTGAGCCTTCGGACGATCTTAATCCAGGCACGTACAACGTGATGGTTTATGCTGACAACGGATACCTGGGCAGTACCGGGTTTTTGGTGAGCAAATAATCAAGCTTTCTTTTCCATCCTTATAAACCTTGATACAAAGCCGGTTCCCGTGGGAGCCGGCTTTGTTCGTTTTGAAAGCAGTGAACGATCGAATATTGGCGGAAGAACTGAGGAGATATTAAATCTCTCGCTGCAACATTTCTATGGTTTGTGGAGGCACGTCTGCGATATTGAGGATCATCAGTCCATCGAGGGCATTGTTAAAATTGGGATCCAGGTTAAAGCCGAGAAACCTTGCATTCTGCCGGATGTATTGCTTCATCAAGACGGGGAACTGGATATGCTCAGGCTGCAGCTGGTCGATGATCCCATCGATGTCCAGTCTGGTCATATCCATATCATCGATACCCGGCACAGGGCTTTCTGAGAGATCCGGGCGGAATGGTGTCCGGGGTATAAACCATTCAGAAAAGGTGCTGTGAAAAAAATGACGGCGGGCAAACTCCATCAATACTTTCCTTGAAAAATCAGAATAATATCGGCTGATGCTGACGGGTCCGATGAGATATTGATACTGCGGGTGACGTATCATAAAGGCGAGGATGCCTTTCCACAACAGATAGAGTGGCAGGTTTTTCTTTTGATAATCAGCGACGATAAATGATCTGCCCAATTCCAGGCATTTTGGAAGATATGGATCAAAGGCGAGGTTGATTTCAAAAAACCGGTTGATGTAAAATCCTTCACGTCCTCGCTCCGGGAATATGGTATCACCACATCCAAAGCGATACCCTCCTACCAATCTTTCCGCATTTTCATCCCAAATGATCAACTGTGAATAATAGTCATCAAATTCATCTGTATCGTAGGGCAAGCCTGTGCTTTCACCGATCTGGCGGAAGGTGAGTTCGCGCAGCCGGCCTAATTCCTGCCTGAGGGCAGGACGACCTTGCAACTGACACACCAGAAGCAAATAAGGTGGCGTCCGCAGGATGCAGTGCTGATCTTTGAGTTGGCGGATTTCTGCAAGCAGAAGGTGGGCATCCGGAGCCGGGCCTATGTTGTCCATATCTACATCCGGCAGAAAGATTTCCGGAGCAATAAAAATAGAATAATTCATGCTGTAAAATTCGGGGCATCACAGGTTAATACCGTCATTTTCACAGATAAGAAATTGTAATATGATTGCAAAGAGGAGAAAGGAATGAGGAATTAGGAATGATGAATTGGGAATGACGAATTGGGAATGACGAAGCGAAGCGAAGATCCAGTCCGCAAGGCGGGAAGGAATTAGGAATTAGGAATGGGGAATTAGGAATGGGGAATTATGAATTAGGAGCCAGGAGTAGGCCGAAAGATGAATGGCAGGGAGCAATGGAAATGATCTGATGCAGATCAGATCGTCAGCAGGAAGCGATCTATAAATTCACGTACGCAGCCTTCGCCGCCATTGCGTTGGAGGACGACATGGACCACTTTGACGAGAGAGAAATGCGCATCATGCGGACAAGCAGACAGACCAACCTTCTCCAGGACCTCGAGATCATTGACGTCATCGCCAATGTAGGCGACTTGTTCGAAGGTGAGACCTAACTCTTGCATCCATTGGGTCATCACGGAGAGCTTAGGTTCCTTGCCGGAATAGATTTTTTCGATGCCGAGCATCCGGGCCCGCTCTTCGAGGATGGTCTTGGCGCGGCTATGACTGATGATGCCTACAGGAATTCCCTTTTCATGAAGGAGGGTGATGCCCATCCCATCCCGGATGTTAAATTTTTTGGACTGCACGCCATTGGAATCAATGTAGACCCCACCATCAGTAAGGGTACCATCAACATCCAGTACGAGCAAACGTATCTGGGCAGCTCTTTTTTTCAATGCGGCATCACTCATGATTGCAGTGCATTACGAACTTTCATTACTTTCTCGAGGATGCCTTCCAGCAAATCCATTTGCAACATGGTGGCTGAATCGCTGAGGCCTTTAGCGGGATCAGGATGGGTCTCAATAAAAAGCCCATCGGCACCCGTTGCCGCAGCCACCAACGCGATCGTTTCGATAAACTCAGGATTACCTCCACTGACACCGGTCATCTGATTGGGCACCTGGGTAGAGTGCGTACAATCCATCACCACCGGCACCCCATGCTTGCGCAACCTGGGAATAACTGTAGCATCAACTATCAGATCTTCATAACCGAATGTAAACCCTCGTTCACATACCCAGACGTTCTTGTTGCCTGATGACAACACCTTTTCAATAGGGTATTTCATGGCTTCAGGGCTGACAAACTGACCTTTCTTAATATTCACGATTTTACCGGTCTCGCCTGCTGCCTGTAAGAGAGCTGTCTGACGACAGAGGAATGCGGGAATCTGCAGGACATCTACATATTCAGCTACCATCGAGGCTTCATGACTTTCATGAATATCGGTGAGCGTCTGTACGCCGAACTCCTTACCGATACTGCGGATAATTTCTAAAGCTTTTTCGTCACCGATCCCGGTGAAACTATCTACCCGTGTCCTGTTGGCTTTACGATAGCTGGCTTTGAAAATATAGGTGATCCCCAGCGCATCGCAAATCGGTTTGACTGTCTTTGCGATGTGATAAGGGGTGGCTTCATTTTCGACCACACAAGGGCCTGAGATTAAAAACAATTTATTCATCCGCTCTGCTCTTGATGCCGAGATATCCGCTATGATGACGTAGCGCATAATCGGCTTTGGTAAATCCTATTTTTTTCATCATCCCGACAACAATGACATCACCTAACACGGTCATGACCGTAGTGCTGGTAGTTGGGGTCAACCCCAATGGGCATACCTCCTTAGGATAGCCGGTACTGAGGCATACATCCACCTCACCACCAAGTTCATGTTCAGGATGTCCGGTGAGTGCAATCGACTTAATTCCCGGATAAAGTTTTCTGGCCAGAGGTAGCAACTCCAGGATTTCCTTTGTCTTACCTGAATTAGAGATCAGGAAGAGAATATCATTCTTCTGGATCATCCCCAGGTCTCCATGCTGTGCTTCAGTGGGATGCAGGAATAAGGAGGGCGTGCCAGTTGAGCTGAGTGTAGTAGCTATATTATGTCCAATCTGACCTGCCTTTCCCAGTCCAGAGACGATAACCTTGCCACCTTCTTGGTGTACGGCTTTGAAAATCAGCCCTATAGCCCTTTCGATAGTGTCATCGACCGGGATATTGCGGATGCCCTCAATCTCCCTGTTGATGATGTCGCGGATAAAATCTGTCATTTGATCCATTGGGTGCAAAAATAGGATAATAAGGGTTAGGAATTTGGAAATGGGAATTTGGAATTAGGAATTGAGAATTTGGAATTAGGAATTGAGAATTTGGAATTAGGAATTAGGAATTGAGAATTTGGAATTAGGAGCTAGGAATTTGGGGTTAGGAGCTAGGAATTTGGGGTGGTGGGATAAAGCACTCCTTGATGAAATGAGGGGTTGTTATCTTGGGACATTGTATACAAGACAATAAGAGATTAATCTAAAGACATGGTTACATCAAGAAGAAAATTTATTGCCAACACGGTGCTTGCCGGTTCGGCAGTGACGTTGCCATCTATAACCAAGGCCATGCCCTATCGTCGTAAAACTGATCTTAATGGCAAACTTAAGGTCGGGATCATCGGAAGTGGTTTGCGTGGACAGGACCATATCGGTTTGTTGCTTCGGCGCCCGGAATGCGAAATCACTTGCATTGCAGAGCCTGATCCGGTGATGCTGGCATCTACAAAAAAGGTCTTTGAAGAGCTTGATGCCAAATGGCCAAAAATATATGACCAGGGTCCGCATGATTATGTGCGAATGCTTGACCAGGAAAATATAGATGCGGTCATTATTGCCACACCCTGGGAGTGGCATTCACAGATGGCTATTGCGGCCATGAAGGCCGGCGTATTTACAGGGGTGGAGGTGAGCGGTGCCTTTTCGCTGGATGAGTGTTGGGAATTGGTCAATACCCATGAAGCCACCGGCACTCCATTGTTTTTTATGGAAAATGTTTGTTATCGCCGTGATGTCATGGCCGTATTGAATATGGTCAAGAAGGGGCTTTTCGGTGAGCTCATCCATCTTGAATGTGGATATCAACATGACCTGAGAGGAGTCAAGTTTAATGATGGAGTGACTCCCTATAATTCAGGGGTCGAATTTGGTGAAAAGGGATTCAGTGAAGCAAAATGGAGGACGTGGCATAGCATCTATCGTAATGGTGACCTCTACCCTACTCATGGCATAGGCCCGGTGGCGCAATGGATCAATATCAATCGGGGCAACCGAATGGAAACGCTTGTATCTATGGCTTCTAAATCCAGGGGACTACATGATTACATCCTTCATCATCCCAAGGGTGGTCCTGATCACCCAAATGCCAAACTCGAGTTCAGACTTGGCGACAAAGTCACGACCATGATCAAATGTACTAATGGCGAAACCATTGTGTTGCACCATGATACCAGCCTGGCCAGGCCTTATTCATTAGGATTCCGGGTGCAAGGCACCAAAGGTCTTTGGATGGATGTTAACAAACAATTGTATCTCGAAGGCACGAGCCCCGGTCATCAGTGGGAAGATGCTCAGTCCTATCTCAATGCGTATGATCATGATGCCTGGAAAGAACATGCGCAGGATGCCGATGGCGCGGGGCATGGAGGTATGGATTGGTTTGTCACCGATGCCTTTGTCCGGTGTGCGCTTGAAGGCTCGGAGCCTCCCTTTGATGCGTATGATGCTGCGGCCTGGATGTCCATCACGCCATTGTCTGAAGCATCGATCGCCAGTGGTGGAATGCCACAGTCGATACCTGACTTTACGAGAGGCCTGTGGATGAAGAAAAATAAAAATGAAAATTGAAAAATGAAGAAAGCCAGATTAATGAGGAATGAGGAATGTCGAATTTGGAATGGGGAATTTGTAATGTCGCAACGCAGTTATTTTTCATTCTTCATTTTTACCTCTTCACTATTCACGCCTCACCTCTCATGCCTGACTATATCTTCACTTCCTTCCATTTGCCACGTCGGAAAACCAAAATAGCGATGACGGCAAGCAGGGATTCACTGATCGCTATACCCCAGTATACACCGACAGGGCCCCAGGCGAGTATTTTGGCAAACGTATAACTCAACGGGATCTGAAGCATCCAAAACGCGACGACATTGATTAAGGTGGGGGTAACGGTATCCCCGGCGCCATTAAAGGCCTGGCCGATAACCATTCCATAGGCATAGAAAATATATCCGAGGCAGATGATCCGGAGGCACAGCACGCCTTGTTCGATGACTGCGGGATCTGTGGTGAAGAGCGGAATAAGCCAGGGCGCGCTGATGATAAACACCACGGATATTGTAGTCAGGAATAACATATTGAAATATGCGGAGCGCCAAACTGATTGCTCTGCGCGCTCGGGCTGTCCTGCGCCAAGATTTTGTCCGACGAGTGTAGAGGCGGCGGAGGCCATACCCCATGCAGGAAGTATGGTAAAGATGATGATCCGAATCCCGATGGAATAGCCGGCCACCGCTGCATCACCAAAGAGTGCAATAATGCGGATGATAAACAGCCAGCTGGTGGTCGTGACGGCAAACTGTAATACGCCGGTAAAAGACACACGGATCAGCCGGGTGATGATCTCTCCAACCCAACGAACATGCTGCCAGGTCAGGCGGATCAGACTTTTTCCATTCACCAGATGATAGACCTGGTAGGCGACACCGACAGCGCGACCGGTAGTGGTAGCCACTGCGGCTCCGGCAACCCCCATTTCCGGAAAAGGTCCCAAGCCGAAAATGAGGCAAGGATCTAAAATGATATTGATCCCATTAGCGAGCCAAAGGGTGCGCATAGCGATAGCCGCATCTCCTGCACCTCTAAATATGGCGTTGAGTAAAAAAAGAAAGAAAAGCGTACTACTTCCAGTCAGCAAGATTCGGGTGAAACCACTTCCGGTACGTATCAATTCTTCTGAGCCTCCCATGAAACGCAACAGATGATCTGATGTAAAATAAAAGACCACCGCAAAAATCACGCAGAGAATGGCTCCCAGAAAGATGGCTTGCATCGCTGCCACATTAGCACCTTCGCGGTCCTGTTCACCTATACGCCTGGCTACCATCGCCGTGGTTGCCATTGAGAGGCCCAGAGCTACCGCAACTACTTGTGTCATGATCACTTCGGTTAGCCCAATCGTTGCCGTTGCTTCCTTTCCAAGCTGGGATACGAAGAAGATATCCACGAGGGCAAACAATCCCTCCATCATCATCTCCAGCACCATAGGTACTGAAAGGAGGAAGATCGCTTTATCTATACTGCCGGTGGTAAACTCCTTCTCACTGCCGGCGATAGCGTGTCTGAACAGGGTAAAGAAACCGGCTATTTTTTGTCTCATGGGAGAACAAAAATAACCCGATTACCTACAGGTGTAGTATGCAAGCCAAAGGTTCAGAAGGAATACGTCAACCCTACAGTCCCAATAAGAGGGGCTGTGTCCAGGAATCCTTGCTTGGATTTGAGTTTGAAGCCTTCCATGACAGGGGCAACCTCGACCACAAATGAAAACTTATTAGAGATCGGCTTGCTATACCCGAATTGAAATGTATTCCAAATACCGGCCATCAATTCTTCTTCCCCTCCGGAAGGTTTGTCTCCGTCTTGGTGCTCTTTCATTTCAGCTTCTCTTCTGAAAATGTAATCATAACAACCTGCACCTATAACACCTGCACCAGCCCAACATCTTCCTCCATTTTTAAATTTCCATTCAGCATTGAGGGTAGGCCAGGCAAGCACCCAAGGGTCCCCTTCTCCATTCTTCGTTTTGGGATAATACAGAAACGGAGACTTCGCATAGAGGCGAAAGGACTCAGATGGCTGAGCAACTATGGCTTTCACCCTCAGACCATATCCTTTGACAAACGGGGTATACCCATATACAATCCCTACGGAGACCTTGTCACTAAAGCCATAGGCATACTGCCCGATTGCGACATACGGTATACCACTATACATCTCTACCATCGACTTGCCCCTGGGAGGCAATAAATAATCATGATTAAATACTTTTCGTTCCTGGCTCAGTACGCTGTGAAATGGAAACCATCCTATCCACATAATCAATACCACCTGAAGAAACCTGATTTGTAAAGCTGGGTGATTCGGAATTGTTTTCATACTTCTGTTTTTTTTTCAAAAGTATACATGGTCCCTACCGGGTTCCATGGACACATGTGCTTTTCCTTAGCAGTAATGTTTCATTCGCTGAATAAGGCTAGCACATATGTTCACAAGCACCAAAATTGTCCCACATGCTCATGAAAATCAAATAGTTATGTGTTTCCTCAAAAACCAGAATATGACCTGAAAAATGTGGAAAATATGTCCGGCACCGGGACAAAGAATCCTCCCGGACACCTCTTATTGAGGTCGATAACCTTGGATGCCTTACCTTTGTTTGCTTATTACCAGAACAACAGCCCTATGGCCATTTATATAACCGATGACTGTATCAATTGTGGAGCGTGTGAACCCGAATGTCCTAACAATGCCATTTATGAAGGTGGCATTCAGTGGGCGATGAGTGACGGAACCACCCTCAAAGGACAGTATACGCTGGAGGATGGAACGGTAGTCAACGTCGGTGATAAATTAGAACCGGTGTCGGTAGATTACTATTATATCGTGCCTGACAAATGCACGGAATGCAAGGGATTTCATGACGAGCCTCAGTGTGCGGCAGTCTGTCCCGTTGATTGTTGCCTTCCGGATCCTGACCGACCCGAATCAGATGACATTTTACTAGGCCGTAAAGCCAGGTTGCACCTCTGAGGTGATCACTCCGATTACTGGTTTAGAGCGTGAAACGAAGTCCAAGATTTAAGCCCCGGATATAATCGGTCCGTTCTTCTGAATACACATCCGTCGTTGGCTTTGTAGTGTCGACGTCCAGATAATGATCAAAGGCATGAGTCCACTGAGTGAAGACATCGAAGTGCCTACCTATACGGTATCCGAAACCCAGATAAGCAGAGGTCGTATTGGTGCGCACCACATTATAATCTGACAGGGAATTACCAGAGGTGACTTCGGTCCCGGGAGTAGTCAGCGGATCAACATTAAAAATTGGATACCGGGTGTACGCACTGGTTGCAAAACCTAACGTAACGCCAGCATCTGAATACAGACGCGGAGTCCACTTCCATTTCACTCCGACAGACCATTGCCATTGCGTGACATAATCAACCAGCGGAGCGATGGTAGAATAGCCCGCAGCCCTATTGACCTCTACCCCTACTACGTAGGGATCGTAGGCGTTGTAGATGGGATCATAATTCAAAATCTCACTTGGGGCCACATTGGCATCCAGTTGCTTAGTTCCACCAACCAGTGAGGTGTTGGGATTGTATCTCATGTACCCTGCCGCCGTAACCAAACTCAGTTTCCGTCCGACGTTGATATTCACACCGGCTCCACTACTCCACCCTGAACTTTGATTGATCCCGGCCAGTGCGTTGATATAAAGGTATGGCTCCAAAAGATGCGGACGAGGTTTGAGTTTGTTGGCAGTAGTAGTATGCCCAGGTAGATCGCGATTAGAGAATCCTTCAAAAGCCATTTCTTCTATGCCTGGAACAGGCTGCGTCAACAGGATGGTTCGATTTGCAGGCAAATCGGATGCTTGATTTTCAGTAATAATGCCGGAAGAAACGGATGAAATTGATTCTTCCAATGCATCTTGAGCGGATAAAGATTGGGAAGAACTTGTTGAAATACCAGGCATGGTAGTGCTCGCCATAGGCTCTGCAACTTTGGCGTTCTGAGAGGGTAAGGAACCACCTGATTTGGGATTTACATTTTTCTCTGACAATGGTGATTTTGCAGATTTTGGTGGTTTCTGAGATTTCGGTGATGAAGGCGTGACTGGTGACTCTTCAATACCTGATTTATAATGCGTAGATATATCATTTGGTAAATCCGGAGCATGGGTATGGGCTTTGGAAATTTGCGAGGCGGCTGGTATCAGGGATTCTGCCTCTGCCTTTAATTCAGATGGGCTTGGATGTGAAGCCGCAGGTTTGTGATCTGACGATACTGTAGAATCGTTTAAATAGGTGAAGCCGATCACACTGGCAACCAATACCAGGGAGGACATCCACCACCAACCGTAACGGCGGGATGACCTGCCTGTCGGCATGGCTTCATCGAGGGCCGGTTTCATTCGGGCCCAACCCTGTTCGGGTGTGATATTATAGAGAGGTTGATCTTGCATGATGTTCATTGAGTAAGATGGACCGTAATCGTTCGCGGGCATGGGACAGATGCCATTTTGATGTCCCTTCACTGATATTCATTTTGACACCGATCTCCTCGTGCGAATAGCCTTCGATGGCGAAGAGGCGGAATACTTCGGCTGATCTTTCGGGGATATCATCCAGTAAGCGGATCAGGTCTGCAAATTCCAAAGCATCACTTTGAACGGCAGCCATTTGTCGTTCGTCGACCGGTTCGAGCTGGATAAACCGGACATAGCTTTTTTCTTTTTTATAATGATCTGCCATGGTGTGGTAGATCAATCTTCGGATCCAACCTTCGAAAGAACCTTCACTCCGGAAGGTGCCAATCTTCTGGAACACCTTTAGAAAACCATCATTCAAAATCTGCAGCGCCTTGTCTTCGTCCCGGGTATATCGCATGCACATCGACATCATCGTGTGGAAGTAATGCTTATACAATTGTTCCTGACACTTGCGGTCATTACGTATGCAGCCTTGTATGAGTTCGGTCTCTGACAAAATCCTTTATTCCGCAGGCTATTGATTGATTAAGTGAATTTTCTCATTGATCTGGTCGACAAAATCGTTGTAGACTTGTGGCATATTGCTTTCCATTTGATCCAGTAACCAGAATCCGGAACGGGCAGGGTCATTGACATGCTTTATTTCCACATAGATGCCTCCCCAGTCCCCGGCATCCGGTTGTCCCAGGACATGATCGGTTTCACTATACAGCTGTTCGGGAAACTGATCCACCAGATCTTTTACCAATTCATATTTTGCCGCTGGCAGTTTGATAAAGGAGCGAGCAGGCGGCTGACTAAAATCCGGATACTGATCAAGTGTATCTTCAAATAATTGCTCATACTCGATCTTAAAGGTCTCTACGCATCCTTCTCCTCCGCATTCCCCATAGAAATGGCCAAAGACCAAATATTCGAATTGGCCGGTATCATCACAATCACAATTTGAGTAACAAGAGAAACCTGACACTAGCATGAATCCTGCTAAAAGAGAATATACCATTGATTTCATACGGATATACATATTAAAATACAAGACCCATTCTTAAATCAACTCTCCTGTAACTGATAACATCCGTGAATACGCCCTGGGATCCCCACCAGTCATTGTTGGTAAAGGTGGCATTCTGAAGGATATATTCCAGGCCCATATAGTAGCTGACGGAGCGACCTCCAAACCGGACCCCCATCTCCGGGCTAAACCGGAAACCACCTTTAGCATCAAGTGTTCCATTTTCCGGACTCGTGAGCGCAAATCCATAACCCATCTTCAACGCATAATAAGGTGTGATCTTCTGAGGCAAAAAATAACCTCTGGCTTCTGCGTATAACGGCACGATGTTGCGGGTGTAATTGAAATCATGCGACTCATATCCTGTCCCAATACCCACTCCCAGCAGCCTGTTGAATTTATACCCCATAGAGTAGTGAATCCCAGCTCCTCCGCTGTCCGAAAAATCCAGGAATACAGACAATGTATTGTACAAGCCTTCTTCCCTGAATGCATAGGGTCGCTCCCGGTGAACATACAATCCTGGATCACTTTCGGTATTCGGTTTAAACTGGGTATCCTGATATACCCGGGTGATCTCTTCCTTAGGGATATTGACTACTGCCCCGGTCACCAACTTCAGTTCCATTCCTCTGGCCAGGTCCCAACGCACTATAGTACCACTCAGTTTGCTTCCGTCTTTGAGTAATACAACATCGACGATAGGTTGTTGCGTCAAGGAATCCTGTGCTTGCATAGCCAATGACCATGCAACGCAAACCACAGTAATCAGTAGTCTAAATACTGGCATCATTAGAAGGAGAGATTACAATGCTCATCAAACAGAAGTGATCAAAGCCTGACCCCTTCAACATCGCTGATTAGAGGCCGATAGAAATAACACTCAGTTGCTTGAGATCGCTTCGATCCGTGGCATCAAACTGGTACAAACCATCTTTGCCAACAACCATCACATGATCTCCTGGAGGCAATACGATCACATCATAGGCTTCAAATCCGGAGATATGATCCTGCAACCGCTCTCCTATCCGGTTTGGATCCGATACATCGAACGTTTTGATCCCAAACAATCCTTCGCAGAGATATAGAGTCTGATCCACGACGGATAAACCATGTGGGTTGCTCATCGGGAAGGTACGGATCAGATTAGGATTGTCGAGATTGGAGACATCGATGACATCGAGTTGATTGACAAAGCCCTGGCAATTGTTGCCATTGCGGAGTGTCACGTATGCAGTATTTCCAGAAACCACGACTGGATCACAGGCAGTAGCATGTGCAAAGGTCGAACGATAGGCAGGAGCTTCCGGGTTGGACATATCATAAATCAGCAGGCCATTGTTGCTCCCGACAAAGAGGCTTCCGGCCATAGGGAACAGTGTTTCAATTCCCCATTGCATGGTGACTTCGTTTTTGAGGACAGGCAGTGGCTGCTCAATATCAAAGACTTTGACTTCAGCACCATCAATGGTATAGAGATAATCATTGAGTGCCGTAAATCTTGCGAATGAACCACCGGTCACTACGCTGCTCGTAATGTTGGAGGAAACAGATGGATCGAATTCGCCGCCAAAAGAGGCATCTGCGCTAAAGAGGACACCATCGCCATCCATCCAAATTGGATTTCCCCAATTGATGTTGCTGCAGTCGATGGTCTGCTTGACATTGGACATTTTATACTCCACGAGATAGCCGATCTGATCAGTGTAGGAATAGAAATTTTGGAACACATCCTGAACCCTGTTGACTTCTACAGGAGCTAAAGGATTGCTGATATCAATAGCTACGAGGTCGAGATAACTGTCGGCATAGAGGATATCATTATGCACGGCCATATCTAGGTTACCTGGCACCTCAATAAATCCGAGGTTGACCGGGCTTTCAGGATTTTTATTGTCGATGACGTGGATCCCTTCATTCATTTCGTTGATCAACAGGTAGCCTTTGTAGTAGAATATTTTACCGGGGGCAGTGAGGGATTTAGCGGCAACATAAGTAGTGGGTACGCGCATTTCATCGATGCGTTTGTAGACCGGTTCGAAGGCGGTATATTCCTGGGTACGGGTGCATTTGTCCTGCTCACATCCGGTGAGGAATGCTGTGGCGGACAACAGGGCGATACATGATAATTGCAGCAGAGATTTCATAAGATGTTTGTTTGCCCCCATAGACCCTTACTAAGGGCCTCCGGGTTGGGTGATGAATGGGTATTTCTTCAAAATTACGGCTGCCAGGGATAATCTGGTAGGTTCTAGCCGCATTAATACACACTGATTTCATCGATAAACGTCCAGGGGGCTTTTCCCGCTCCCGCTCTACCCTCAGGAATCATGAGCAAAGGCACAATTTTAAGCCTAATAGACTGCGCCTGAATACTATGGGTGGTAATGACGATAGTGTTTTTACCATTGCCCGGATTGGAGTTGGCCTTAACGGTTTGCTTAAACATGGGCTGGGCCGGTGAAATCACCTCCACCCCAACCTCTTGTGGCATGTAAATCCAGGCTCCGGGACTACTCAACAAGCCGATCCGGATTGAATCGCAATGAACAGGTCGGTCGAAATCCAACAGTATGGTAAAAGGGGATCCAGTGCTCCACCCACACCAATCTTCGCCATTGAAATCCTTTTTCCCCTCCAGACCATCTTTCAGGCAGGTCAGACCTTGTCTGCCCGGATAGGTAGAGGAGGGTGCAACCGTAGAAAGAATCGTCGCATTAAACGCCTTCGAAGGATTGAAATCTATCCTCTTCGTGGCGGATGATTTTGTCCTAAAATACACTGGGCCCGGGGTATCATACCAGGTCGTATCCCCTGTCATCGATTCAGACCATATAGCCTGGGTGCTGTCTCTGGCATGAAATATCACTTGATTCGGAATATTTGTTTTCCAGAGCAATCCAAGCCCTTTCTGGCGCAGGAGGATATCCACCATTGGGGACTTTAGTGTTCGGGCATAATTGACCTTTAACCCTTCAAGTCGCTCAAGATGTTGACTGAGTCTGGACGTAAATTCGGGCCATTCCCTTTGATCCGCTGGTGTCCACAAGACTTCTGCAAGGGCCACCGCCCTAGGATAAGCCATATATTCCGCTTTGGCGGGAGAATCAATGTACTCAGTCCATAGGTTGGCTTGTGCACCGATGATATGTTTGGCTTCCTCCGTTGATAATTTGTCCGGGACCGGGTTAAAGGCATAGACCTTTTCAATCCTGGTAAGTCCTCCGATGGCCAGAGGTTCGGTACCAGGATCATCCTGGTAATGATCAAAATAGCAATACGAACCTGGTGTCATGATCACATCATGACCAGATTGAGCGGCTTCGATACCTCCGGAAAATCCGCGCCATGACATGACGGTGGCATTCGGAGCCAGGCCTCCTTCCAGAATTTCATCCCAGCCAATGATATTTTTTCCACTGGCATTGAGATAGGTTTCGATACGCCGGATAAAGTAGCTCTGCAAACCATGCTCATCTTTCAAATCTTGGTCGCGGATCAATTGCTGACAAAACGAACTTTCCTTCCATCGCACTTTTGGACATTCGTCACCACCGATATGAATGTAGGGTGACGGGAAAAGGCTGATCACTTCATCGAGTACGTTTTCTAAAAATGTAAAGGTCTCTTCTGTTGGGCAAAATACATCATCAAACACGCCCCAGGTGGTTGCTGCTTCAAAAGGACCTGGCGTGCAGGCTAATTCCGGATAGGCAGACAAGGCGGCCAGGGCATGTCCGGGCATTTCGATTTCAGGGATGATCGTCACACCACGCTCTGCGGCATATGCTACTAATTCCTTGATCTGCTCCTGCGTATAATACCCCCCGTATCGGGTACCATCATACCGGTCCGGAGTTTCACTGTAATGTCCGATGAGCGTTTCCTTTCTCCACGCGGCTACATCCTGCAGTTTAGGATATCTTTTGATTTCGATTCGCCAACCCTGATCATCTGTAAGGTGCCAGTGGAAGCGGTTCATTTTATAAAAGGCTAACAGGTCGATGTACTCCTTGACAAAATCAAGTGGCATCATATGCCTGCATACATCAAGATGCAATCCACGGTATGGAAATCGTGGGGCGTCTGTAATCTCAACAGCAGGCAACCTCCACGCTCTTTGTACATCGACAGCATCCGGCATGGCATCCATACGGCTGATCTGACGCAAGGTCTGCATGGCATAGAAGAGGCCTTGCTCATGCGCAACCCGAATGATGATAGCCCCTGGTGTGATGCTGAGGCTATATCCTTCGAGGTTGTCCGCACGTGGGGTGTAAATGACCAGTATCCTGCTTTCATCACCGGCTGCGGCATCGAGTTCATCCATCTTGAGGGTATAGCCTGCCTTTTTCGATAGTACGCCCTGGAACACGGCCAACGGATCAAAGGAAAATGGAGAAAAGCGGTCGAGACATATCCGTGTTTCGGCAGTGATCGTGAAATGACCATCTGTCTCTTGCATGGAAGCTGGCTTCGGCACAATAAACACATTGCCTTCGATGGTCTCCACTTCAGGAGGAAAAGCCTGACCGTGTATTTCAAAGGGATTCAGTCCAATAAGAACTGCGCAGATAAAAAATACCTTTCCTACAAGACGTTGTGTGCGCAAGATCAAAATGGACTTTAGTGGGAAGTGGGTCTTTCGAATTATAGTTGTATACATCCTGATCCTGGTTTCATCATTGCGGTTAAAGAGCACCTTAGCCGCTGATGACCTGATCAGAGAGTAAGATCCACAGTTTGTCTTTCAGTTTGTCCAATCCGTATCCGGTGACGGCTGAGATAAAGACGCAATCTATGCCTTCGGGCAATGTAGGCTTAAGCATTTCCTGAACGGACTCATCAATCAAGTCACATTTGGTGATGGCACAAAGACGTGGTTTGTCGAGCAATTCAGGATTGTACATTTCCAGTTCATGCAGAAGGATCTGGAAATCCTTGTTGATGTCGTCTGATTCGCAAGGGACCATAAACAACAGCACCGCGTTACGCTCAATATGGCGGAGGAAACGATATCCCAGGCCTTTACCGAGATGGGCGTCTTCGATGATACCGGGTATGTCCGCGATCACAAAAGATTTGTTGTCACGATATCTTACAAACCCTAAATTGGGTACCAGTGTGGTAAATGGATAATCGGCAATTTTTGGTTTGGCGGCAGACACCGATGCGAGCAATGTTGATTTTCCGGCATTGGGAAATCCTACAAGGCCTACATCTGCAAGAATTTTGAGTTCAAGAATTCTCCACCCTTCCTGATGGGGTTCACCCGGTTGCGCGTAGCGTGGGGTCTGATTGGTGGGTGATTTAAAATGATTGTTGCCCAGACCTCCGCGACCCCCGGCCATGAGAACATACTCTTCGCCATCCTTGGTGATTTCGAACAATATCTCATCGGTATCCGGGTCCTTAGCTACTGTACCCAGTGGTACTTCGAGGATGACATCATCGCCATTGGCTCCTGTACACAACGTACCTGAGCCAGGTTGGCCTGGCTGAGCGATGACATGCTTGCGGAATTTTAAATGCAGCAAGGTCCACAACTGGCCATTGCCTCTGCAAATGATACTACCCCCTTTGCCTCCGTCACCGCCGTCAGGTCCGCCTTTGGCACTGACCTTGTCGCGGAGAAAATGCGCAGACCCCGCCCCTCCGGCGCCGGATTTGCAATGGATCTTGACGTAGTCAACAAAGTTTTGATCGGAAGACATCAGGCGTGCAGGCTATCGATAGTATCACACAGATGCTGGAAGATATCATCGATGGTACCGATACCTGAAATTTTGTGTGCTTTTTGTTTTTGATCGTAGTAATTATAGATGGGTGCTGTTTTGGCCTGGTAGACCTGGAATCGCTTGCGAATTACTTCCGGATCATTATCATCCGGGCGGTTGGAATCTTTTCCACGAAGCAAAATCCGTTTGACAATTTCATCTTCTGGAACATCCAGCATGATGAGGGCATCAATCTGTTGATCCATTTCGCCAAGCAGTTGATCCAGTGCTTCAGCCTGTGGTGCTGTCCTGGGGAATCCATCAAAAATGAATCCCTCCGCATCCGTATGGTAAGTCATTTTGTTGCGGAGCATACCGATGGTCACTTCGTCAGGAACCAGTTCGCCTCTGGACATGTATTCATTGGCACGAATCCCGAGTTCAGTTCCTTCTTCCATTTCGGATCGAAAGAGTTCACCGGTGGAGATATGTACTAGATTATAGGCTTCTTCGAGTCGTTCAGCCTGTGTTCCTTTTCCACTCCCGGGAGGGCCGAAAAGGATGAGATTGAGCATGTTCATGGTACTGTATTATCCTTTACACGACAAAGATAGGCATTAGTCAAGGGATGCACTACCTATTGACCCGGAGTGAAAAGCTTGTAGGCGGTGAGGTCCCCCTCCCCGATTCGAACGGTCAGCACATAGACACCGGTTGGGAAATTCAGGCCATCCAAGGTATAGGATACTGCACCGGGCACAGCAAATTCTTCACGCACCAGTCTACCGGCAGCATCATAGAGTCTGAAAGCAACTTCCTGGTCGACAATGCTGCTAAAACTAATCCCGATCTGATCGCGAAATGGATTTGGCAATACATGGTTGACGAGATCCGGTGCTACGTCACGACGTACCACTATCGTATCCGAATAAAAGGTGTAGGCGTAATCGATGTCCGGATTTTCGTTGATGACCTTGAGACGATAATAAATGATATCGCGCAGACTTTGATCGGTCCGCATATAGGACGTAGCAAATGTGCTTACGCCACCCGCTGCCGGTTGATCTGCCACCTGCGTAAAGCCAAACCCGGTATAGGAACGTTCGATCAGGAACTTCTTACACTGATATTCAATACCGGTCGTCCAATTGATCGTCACCTCCTGCTCGCCGGTATAGTCTGCGTTGAATACAGTCACC
Source organism: Saprospiraceae bacterium (assembly GCA_044227555.1). GTDB lineage: Bacteria > Bacteroidota > Bacteroidia > Chitinophagales > Saprospiraceae > Opimibacter. Next base: position 48,519 of record JBGAWQ010000017.1, read on the forward strand.
GTGGTTTTGAGTTCGCCCGGATACCTGGTGATCTGTACATCATCGATGGCGAGGCCTTGTGCGGGTTCATCCCGGTCGGAGCGGAATACGAATCTGAAGCTGACATGGGATTGACCCGAAAGGAAACTCACATCTTTGATGTATTGAGTCCAGTTGAGTTTGGCGTTGGTGAAGTAGGATTTGCCGATGGGAAATGCGCCATCCGAAATATTTTCATTTAAGTAATTGTACCAATTGGGGTTTTCATTGGTACCCAATTGTTGCCAGGAAGCTCCTCCATTGGTGGAATATTCGACCTGGAATCCATCATTGCGGCTTTGGATGGCCCATTTGCCAAAAAACTTAAATTCATACAGGCCGGTCTCCGTCATATCGTACATCGGGGTGTACAATTCTGCGCGACCATTATTTTGATAGAGATTGTCATTGATACCAAGCACCCATGCGTTGGCTCCGCTGTTGGTTCCATCCTTACCCGGTTTGGTGGAGGCTCCGCGCTGAAAGCCTGTGCCCTGCACGGTATATGCGGCGAAATGTTCGGGATGAGATTCGAAGTCACCGGCGAAATCCGGCTCTCCGACTTGATAGGGAGCAGGCAAATAAGGCAAGATGGAAATCGTCTTCGTCTGTGTGATATTCCCATTGACCGTTAGGTTTATGGTATACACCCCTGGTTGACTGTAAGCGTGGTTGACTACCGGATCACTGGAGAACGTACCGTCGCCCAAGTCCCATTGATGGCTTTGGGCGTTGACGGATTGTGAACCATCGATGCGAACAGATTGACCTTCGTAGGCTATAGGTTGCGTAATGATAACGGCAGCCGGCGCGGAAAAGATATCTGTGGTCATCAAGCCCCGGCCATATGTGGCGGCAAGAACGACCTTATCACTTTCACGTACTTGCAACATATCGACGCGGACAAACGGCATCCCATTATCCGGATTGGTGGGTTCCCAATGGGTTTGATCGCCGTTGATATCATCTGTGGTCCAGATACCTGCATCGGTGGCGATCATGGCCCTGTCGTGATCAGCAGGATCAAATATGGCCCAACGGACGGGGAGGTCAGGAAGGTCACCTTCGATAGCTGTCCATTCAGCACCGGCATTATAGGTCACCCAGACATTTTTAAGGGAGGCTCCAAAATTGAACAAACTGATGAGGGCATGATCAGACGTCTGACTATCCATATAGATGGAAGACACACTGGCTGTCCCCGGCAGGTCTGCAAAAACGACGGGTACTTTATTATTCCCTGTATTGGCGTCATCGACGCGGAGTACGATACCGGACTGTCCACCGAAGTAGACGCGGTTAGGTACTGCGGGATCTGCAGTGACTGCAGTGATATTGATATTGTATCCGGAGATATCTACTTTATCGACCTGGGAGGTATTGATAAACCATCTGAAGTAATCGACATCGTTGACCCCACTTTGATTGACCTGGCCATAAAGGATATTGGCATTGCTATCATAGCCTGAACGATTGATAAAATCTCCATCTACTGCAGCACCAAAGCCAAAACTAAAACCTCCATTCAGGGACAACCCATAATTGCCTCCCTGAGAAGAAACGATCTGGATATTAGGTTCGTTTTGATCAATAAAGCAAAAGATACCATCACCGCCCCAGGCCACTCTCGATGGAGACAGTCCGGCTTCTTCGATGATCAGAGAATTGTTGTCCTGTGTCCCCCCCATGACATAGTAAGAACCCGGATCCGGATGAATCGCGCCGGCATAGAATTGTGTCGTTACATATCCGATGCTTTTATCTACGGTAGATTGCCCTCCATTTTCGCTCAGCCATATCCCTCCATCATTTCCAAAGAGGACACGGCCTTGTTTCTGAGGATCGTAGGTGATATTGTGATGATCCACATGCATCTCCTGGGCCACCACGCGCCATCCGATGGCCTGGTTGGTAGACTCTGCCATGTTGACGCCACCGGACAATAGTTTGAAGCAATTGAAAGGATCGGCATTGATATCCAGGTCATACCATGCCTGCCCATAACTTTCAAAGATGGCAGGCTCTGAGCGGGCTGTCCAGTTTTCACCACCGTCACTGGAGACAAAGGTTTTCGAAGAAAAAGAACCTACAGCTCCGATGGCATACATGATGTTGGGATCGGTAGGGCAGACGACAAACTCAATGCGGTTGACATTGGATGGAAAGCCGGGTTTGCCGGCGCCTATATTTGTCCAATCTGCACGGTCTCCGGTGGTGGATTTGTAGATAGAGTTATCGCTGGAGATATAAAAAGTCTGGTTGGATGCAATGAAATACAGATCGTGAATATTGTCACTGTTTCCGCCGGCAAGTCCGCTACCCATAACTTTTTCCCAGCTACCACCACCGTCCTGGCTGCGCAATAGTCCTCCACTCGAAGTGGCTGCATAGATATCACTGTTGGTGTGTACATAGATCTCATTGATCGTCTGCATCACGCTGTTTTCAGTGGAAGGCAGCAAGGTCCATGTGGCCCCATCATCTGAAGATTTGAAGATACCGGCCCCTTCGACATCATTGGTATAACTTTCTCCTGTCGACACATAGACCGTATGGAGATCATTAGGATCCTGTGCGATGTCGGAGATAGAAAGGCTTTCAAAATAGAGTCCGATTTTTTTCCATTGGGGGTCGTCTTGCGTAATGTCCTCAGTCCGCCATAATCCTCCTGATACACCACCAACCCATATACGGTTACGGCTGGCATCGGAGGCATCAATCATAATCGCCCTGGTACGTCCTCCTCTATTGCTTGGGCCACGCTCACGCCATACCGGGTTGGCGATAGACCCTCCGCCGCGGCTGCTACGGCCCGGAGCTGCAAGCCGACGCTGACCTTCATCAATAGCCGCGAAGAGTTTGTCATAAGGAATAATGCCCAGATCCACATCCGAAGAAGTAAACTTGTGGAATTCGATAGCCCCTTCGATCCGTTGTTGTTTCGATGGTTTGGTTACTTCAGGTTGACTTTGGCAACCAACAATGGCTGTGAAAACAATTACTGCAAGTTGCAGCGCCTGGGGGAATGAACAGATTCTTTGCATTAGACCTAAGTATACTTCAACATTTTTGGACAAGACATCTTCGAAGATATCTATTCCTTTGATCAACCTAACCGGTCCAATTCTTCAAACCGGTTACTTCTGGGTATTGGTAAAGAGTTTGAATGCCTTCTCTTCAGCATCTCCAATCTTTACACTGAGCATATAGACTCCCGTTGGCAGATTCAGGTCCTTTATTTGATATGAAACTGCATTCGGGGTGGTGGTTTCGTTATACACCAATTTGCCGGACATATCAAACAAACGAAACACCACTGGCTGGGTCACCACACTGCTGAAACTGACCCCGATAAAATCTGAAAACGGATTAGGCAAAACATTCTGCACCAGGTCAGGCTGAACATCTTTTCGAACGACAATCGTGTCGGTGTAAAATTCAAGAGCATAGCCTAAATCTGTGTTTTCATTGATGACCTTGAGGCGATAATAGATGACATCTCGCAAGCTCTGATCCAATCGGGTATAGGAATTGGCAAACGTACTGACTACGCCTTTAGCGGGCTGTTCAGCTACCGGTGTAAAACCAAATCCGGTGTACGATCGTTCGAGTATGAACTTCTTGCATTGGTATTCAATTCCCGTAGTCCAATTGACCGTCACTTCCTGCTCACCGGTATAGGCGGCATTGAACACGGTGACCGTGGTTTTGAGTTCACCCTCATATTTCGTGATTTCGAAATCATCAAAGGCAAATCCCTGAGCGGGTTCTTCGTCGTCCGAACGGAAGACAAAACGGAAACTGACTGCAGGCTCACCCGCCAGGAAGCTGACATCTTTGATATACTGTGTCCAGGTCAGTTGAGCATTGGTAAAATAGGATTTACCCTGAGGGAATGCCCCATCTGTGATATTGGCATTGTAGTAATTGTACCAGAACTGATCATCGCGTGTACCCAGTTGTGCCCAATTGACGCCACCATCCCTGGAATATTCAACCTGGAATCCGTCATTGCGGTTTTGAATGGCGTACTTGGCCCAGAACTTCAATTCGTAAAGTCCGGTGCCGCTTAAGTCAAACATCGGCGTATAAAAATCAGTGTGTGTATTGTTCTGATAGAGATTGTCATTGATCCCCAGTACCCATGCATTCGAACCGCTGTTGGTGCCGTCTTTGCCGGCTTTAGTAGAAACTCCACGCTGCATGCCTGTGCCGGAAAATACGAAAGGGGCAAAGTGTTCCGGATGAGATTCGAAATCCCCGGTATAATCTGCGTTGCTCAATTGATAAGGTGCAGGCAGGTAAGGCAGGATAGAGATAGATTGGGACTTCGTGGCTGAACCGTTGATGGTGAGTGAAATGTTATAGACCCCGGCTTCCGTATAGACATGGTTGATGACGGATTCCTGCGAGGTAGTATTGTCACCGAGGTTCCATTGATAGCTTTGGGCGTTGACCGATTGTGATCCGTCAATCTTGACGGGCTGGCCTGCGTAAGCGATTGGTTGCGCGACAATCACTGCAGCTGCGGCTGAGAAAACATCTGTGGTAAAGAGTCCGCGTCCATGAGTGACGCCTAATACTACTTTGTCGCTATCGCGCATCAGTAACATTTCTACTCTGACGAAAGGCATGCCATTAGCTGGTGCTATGGGTTCCCAGTGGGTTGCATCGCCGTCCACATTGTCTGTGACCCAGACGCCTGCTTCTGTGGCAATCATCACGCGGTCATGATCGGCAGGATCAAAGATCCCCCAATGCACAGGCATGTCGGGAAGGTCCCCTTCGATAGAGGTCCATTCTGTGCCACCGTTATACGTGACAAATACATTCTTGAGATTTGCTCCGTAATTCAATTGGGTGGCAAGGATATGATCAGCACTGATACTATCGATATAAATGGAGGAGATGCTAACACCACCAGGCAGTGTGGCCACCAGTGTACCTTGAACAGGGTTGCCTGTATTGGCATTGTTGACACGTATGATGCGGCCTCCGTTGCCTCCAAAATAAACTCTGTTTGGCGTATTGGGGTCTGCTTTAATGGCATTGGTCGCCAATCCCATGCCGGCAATATCTACGTCTTCGGTCTGGCCGGTGTTGATATTCCAGCGAAAGAAATCAGCGCCACCTACCTGACCATATAGGATATTGGCATTATCATCATATCCGGACCGGTTGATAAAACTACCATTGACCGCTGCACCGAATCCAAAGCTAGCCCCACCATTAGTGGAAAGTCCATAGTTACCGTTTTGAGAAGAGACGATCTGAATATTAGGTTCGTTTTGATCAATAAAGCAGTACATCCCATCACCACCCCAGACTGAATTTGCGGGGGATAATCCGGCATCCGTGATTTGAAGGGAGTTGTTGTCTTGTGTTCCTCCAAGAAGATATGGAGAACCTTCGTCGGGGTGTATAGCACCGCAGTAAAACTGGGTGGTCACATAACCCGCATTTTTATCGATGATGGTTTGACCGCCGTTGTTACTCATCCAGATGCCGCCATCGTTACCGAAGAAAACACGGCCCTGGATTTTGGGATCAAAAGTGATGTTGTGCTGATCCACGTGCATATCGCCGGGAAGCGGGGTCCAGCTGAGTGCCTGGAATGAACTTTCATAGCAAGGCACGCCACCGGCGATGATGCGGCCGCAATTGAATGGATCCGCAGCGATGTCGAGATCATACCATGCCTGACCGTTGGTGAAATCCTGACCGGGTATCGGGCCTGGCTCTGATCTGGAGACCCAGGATTCACCACCATTGTTGGATACATAAGTATTGGACGCGGAGCCACCTATAGATCCGAGGACATACATCACATCGGGATCAGCAGCGCAGACTGCGAGTTCGGTTCGAACCAGGTTAGTCGGGAAGCCAGGTTTTGCGGTTCCGATATTGACCCAATCTCCTCTGTTACCTGTCGTGGATTTAAACACGGAGTTGGCATTGGAGGTATAAAAGGTCTGATTGACCGTATTGAAGGTGAAATCGTAGAATGTATTGCTGCTGGCGCCGGAGAGTGATGTTCCCAGGACTTTTTCCCAACTATTGCCTCCATCCTGGCTTCTGAGCAGACCGCCGACGGAAGTACCCACATAGATATCCCCATTGGTGTGGACGTAGACCTCATAGATATCCTGAAAATTGCTGGTTTTGGTTGAGGGCAGCCAGGTCCAGGTTTCGCCGTCATCGGTGGATTTGAAAATGCCGGTTCCATTGACGGCATCGAGATTGGGATATCCTTCGCCGGTACCTACATAGATGATGTTGTGATTGTTAGGATCCTGGGCAATGCTACCTACGGAAAGATTGTCTATATCCAATGTAAGTTTTCTCCATTCAGGGTTGGTCTTGGAGATATCTTCTGTCCGCCATACGCCACCTGAAACGCTGCCAATCCAGATGCGATTACGATTGGGGTCGGATTCATCGATCATAATAGCGCGGGTGCGGCCACCAATGTTGTTTGGACCGCGGGTCCTCCAGACGGCGTTGGTGAGGCTTTCTCCTCCCCTGCTGTTACGGAATGGACTCTGGACTCTTTTCTCTCCTTCTTTTACAGCCTTGATCCATTTATCATAAGGCACATAACCCAGATCCACATCCTTAGACGTGAAGATCAGGTTTTCAATGGCTCCCTTGATTTCTTCTTCTTCAGATTCGCCAGGTCTTTCAATTTCACCTGGACGATCAGCATCATAGGCCTTGGTGAGGAGGTCCTGGCGGAAGAAGGTATTACTCAGGACAAGAGCAATGACTATAAGGGGAATGAGGTAGAATAATTTTCGCATTCTCAGGTTCTGGCTTTATTAGTACTTCGTAGCAATCGTTTTCAGGAAAAGGTCAACTGGTGAGGGGTTAACCCTTATCCCCGGTTTGTTTTAAAAATGATAACAGGTGTTAGGTCGATTCGAGGTAATCATCTGCCGACCCTGGTACAAACTGCTCACAAAACAAAAAGGGGAACCGATTAAGTTCCTCCCGCAAATTCCCGCTCATATCTAACCAGATACGGATTTTGGCATGTCTGTGAAGATTCACTTTCACCTGACAAAATCCTGATCCAAAGCCCAACATGAACAGGGAAACAGCTGATCTTCTGTATTGGAGGGTAAAGATATGTAATTCAGGGCATAATGAAAGGGTTGTAAACCTTTCAAATGTCACCTAAACGGCATGAATCAGGAGAGATTATACCCTTCACAACGCAGTGGTTCTGATCAGGAAAAAGGGGCCATGGAGCTGACAAACATCCAATTACCGCCTACATCATAATATCCCCCTTCCGGAAAGACTCTTAAAAAAGCTTCATCCCTGAATTTCAGGTTTTTAGCTTCATCCTCAACTCCTCTGGCCAGTCGATTGTAAAGAACGACCCCGTTCGGGTTGAGCATATTGCGCATGGCTTCCAGAGCATCAATCGTTTCGAGTTCATCAGGGATGGCGTCCCCGACAAATACGTCTGAGCAGATCATATCATATCGGTCTTCGTGCCATTCGAGGAAAGATGCGGCATCAGATGTAAACACCTGTACATGAATATGTTTTGGGGCCAGGACATAGGTATAGGCAAGCATCGCCACGACTTCATCGATTTCGACGGCTGAGAACTCCATCTGGCGGCGGAATTTGCTGACCAGCATATCAGGAATACTGGCCATACCCAGCCCCAGTACGAGGCATGAGTTGTAAGGGTAGGCTTGCCAGTTGAGGCGTTCGAAGATCTTGCGGTAATTGGAGTAGAGATCTCCAAAACTATAGATCGCACCGTCTGTGATCAATTTATACCTGCCCCGGTGGAGGACGACTTCGAGATGGGCATTATGAGGGCTGGAATAATGGGCTACCGGCACCTCCATGAGATGGCTCAGCCATTTTTTAACAGGCCCGGGAGGTGGTTTCATTTACCGGTACATCACTGAAAGTTCGAACACCTTTCGGAGGATATTTTCATCGATGCTGGTGAATTCGATATCCCTACGTGCCATGACTTTGCTGGCCGTCGATAATGCTTCATCGAGCCTGTGGGTGATGAGGCCGGACGCACCACCCCAGGTGAAGGAGGGTACAAATTTTGGCGGAAAGCCTTCGCCGAAGATATTGGAGGAGACGCCCACGATGGTGCCTGTGTTGAACATCGTCTGGATTCCGGCTTTACTATGGTCGCCCATGACCAGCCCGAGAAACTGAAGTCCACTATCCCTCATCGTACGGGTGCTGTAATCCCACATGCGAACGGTAGAATAATTATTCTTGAGATTGGAGGTAGTAGTTCCGGCACCGAGGTTACACCATTCGCCAATGATTGAGTTGCCGAGATATCCATCGTGAGCTTTATTGGAGTGCCCCAGGATGACGACGTCTTTGAGTTCGCCGCCGATCTTACAATCGGGTCCGATGGCGGTGGGTCCGTAGATTTTGGCCCCCATCTTGATGGTACTGCCTTCGCCGATGGTGACGGGTCCGCGGAGGATGGCCCCTTCCATGACCTGGGCGTTGCGACCAATGTAGATTGGGCCGGACTGGGCATTGAGGATGGCGCAGGAGACCTGGGCTCCTTCTTCCAGAAAGATATTATCGCCGGCGATCACCTGGTTGTTGGAAGGGATCGTCTGGCTCACCCTGCCACGGGTGATCAGATTGTAGTCATATTCGATAGTAGCGCGGAGGTAGAGGAAGAGGTCCCAGGGATAGGCCAGGTGAATAAACGGGGTATCGGCCATTTCGAGACCGGAGATTTCTTCGATGGCTTCGTCGCGAAGGAGGTTTTCAAATTGGTGGTGGTTAAGCCTGGCGGCCAGGAGATTTCCGCCGTCCATCAGGGCTTCATTAGGTTCCAGGAGCTCGATGAGGCGGACGAGTCGGTCATTGGGCATGATGGCGCCGTTGATGACGATATTGTCATCCTCGATATGGATGGGGAATCGTTGGCTTAGATATTCGGAGGTGATGTAAGAAGCTTTGCCTTTAAGGAGTTTTTCCCAGCGCTCCCGGATGGTGTAGATGCCTGTCCGGATTTCGGCTACCGGGCGGGTGTAGCTGAGGGGAAGCATCTGTTCCCTGGACTCATCATCGAAGAGTATGATATTGCGCATGGCTTATGAGGAGCATTAAAAAAGCCCCGGAAGTTACCGGGGCTTTTTTGATTTTTATTCAGTTTCTTTTTTTGCAAATTTTGTGTTGGCAAATTTTCTGTTGAACTTATCGATACGCCCGGCGGTGTCGATAAATTTCATTTTACCGGTAAAGAAGGGGTGAGACTGGCTCGAGATCTCCAGTTTAACCAGAGGATATTCATTACCGTCTTCCCACTTGATGGTATCCTTGGTGGCTACGCAAGACTTGGTCAGGAAGGCGAAATCACAGGAAAAATCCTTGAAAACAACGTGACGATAGTTGGATGGATGAATATCTTTTTTCATGGCATTTTTAATATTGGACGGCAAAGGTAAGGTTTTCAGTGTTTTCCGCCAAATATTACCTGAAAATAATTGTAATCAGGAAGGAGCCCGGTTCCCTGAAAAGGCGGGCGGGATACCTCAACCCTGCCCTTTCGTAGTCACCAACCTGAATCCATATGTATAAAGTGCTGAAAATTTTAAGTTTAGCCCTGAAAAGCATCTCCAATATGCCTATACCCATCGAATGGTGTAAGGCCGCATAGCATCTTTAAGTCTGAGTCTATCGAAAGCTTTTACCACTGTATGCGGCTACCCCATGTAGTTCAGACCAGGAAAAAACGCATCCTTGAAATGGGTCAGGTTATGGGTGCCGGAGGGGGTCCCCAGTATCGAGATAATATCAAACCTGATTTCTCCTTCGTGGCCTATAGACCGCATGTATGCCATCCCGGCTTCAATCAGAAGTCTTTGTTTTCTTTGATCGACCTTCAGTTCCGGCCGCCCAAATCCAGCATCATGCCGGACCTTGACTTCGATAAAAACCAGAATTCCCTGATCCATGCCGATGATATCTATTTCGGCCCGCCGATATCGCCAGTTGCGCCGCAGCACCGAAATGCCATGCTCAGCCAGGTAGGATGCTGCCAGGTCTTCGCCCCATTTCCCATGTTCGTGTTGAATGGCCATCTAGAATTCATTCAAAATAAGGGGGTCTTCGGCAATCCTTCAAGGTTATACTCTTTTTCAAACAGACCTGTGCGGGGATGTGGGCTATTTTGTAAAAAATGTATTGCTTTACAGGCTTAAACAGCATTGCAGTTACGCACAACTAAACGTTTACCATCATGATGAATCAATTGATCGAGCGATTTATGGATCAGCTCGCCGAAGGCCTTGAGATCGGAAGAAATGCTTCTATTCGCCCGGCGGCAGCCAATATCAACCATATCTATGTAGCCGGACTTGGTGGTTCAGGGATCGGCGCTGATTTTGTGGCTTCTTTCATACAGGATGAATGCCGATTACCTTTCCTGGTCCGTAAAGGGTATCATGTCCCTGCATTCGTAGGACCCAATACACTCGCTATTGCCAGTTCGTACAGCGGGAATACCGAAGAAACCCTCATTTCATACGACCAGATTAAAGCCAAGGGTGCGCGTCTGCTTTGTGTAGCTTCCGGTGGAAAAATTATAGATAAAGCCAAAGCCGATGGCTATGATTACATCCAGGTACCCTCCAATTGGCCATCACCACGGGCCTGTCTTGGATATTCCGTGACGGCGCAACTGTGGACCCTCCATCATCTTGGATATATTTCTGACCGGGCGATACAGGAAGTGGAGTCTTCGATCACTTTGCTCCGCAAAGAATCTGAGGATATCAAAACTCAGGCTAAAGCCATTGCCGGCCGACTGCACCATAAGATCCCCATCATCTATATTGAAGACCGGATGGAGCCCGTAGCTGTAAGACTTCGGCAGCAGATCAATGAAAACAGCAAAGCGCTCTGCTGGCATCATGTCGTCCCTGAAATGAACCACAACGAGTTGGTCGGCTGGCGCGAGAAAAATGATGCACTGGCGGTCCTCTATCTGCGCAACGATGATGATTACTCCCGCAATGCGGTGCGTATGGACATCAACAAGCAGATCATCAGCCAGTATGCCGGTGATATCATTGAAGTATATTCCAAAGGCACCACCATGATCGAGAAATCCATGTACCTCGTGCATCTCGGCGACTGGATCTCCTGGTACCTGGCCGAATTGAGAGGTGTGGATGCATTGGAGGTGAAAGTCATTGATTTTCTAAAGGGGGAGTTGGCGAAGGTGTAAGCAAAGGGCAGAGAGCATAGGGCATAGGGCATAGAGCATAGGGCATAGAGCATAGAGAAGAGGTTTATGGGTTTATGAGGTTTATGGGTTTATGGGTTTATGAGGCTTATGGGTTTATGAGGCTTATGGGTTTATGAGTTTATAAAGATTAAAAGTTGTGTTACAATTAAATCATTCTGCTCCCCTTTAGGGGACGGGGGCAGAAAAGGTAATTGATAATTGATTTTGAGGAAATAGTGATTAGATAATTAACTAAAAAGTGTCCGTACTTTTGGGCAGTTTTCAATCAAACCGAAGTATATGTCTTTATTAGAAGGAAAAGTTGCCATTGTCACCGGGGGATCCAGGGGCATCGGTAAAGCGATTGTTGATGCATTTGCCTCCCAGGGCGCTTCTGTGGCTTTCACCTATCTCTCTTCACGTGAAAGGGCGGAAGGCATTGCGGAAGAATGGCGTTCTAAAGGCAGGCATGTCATTGCCTGTTACTCAGATGCCAGCTCCTATGTCCATGCTGAATCTTTGGTACCTTCTATCCAGGAACAATTTGGTCGGATTGACATCCTGGTCAACAATGCCGGCATCACCAATGACACTTTGCTGCTTCGGATGGATGAAGACCAATGGGACAGTGTCATCGACACTAACCTCAAGTCTGTGTTCAATATGACCAAACAGTGCATCAAGGTGATGTTGCGTCAGAAATCAGGCTCTCTGATCCATCTCAGTTCGGTCGTGGGCATCTTCGGCAATGCCGGCCAGGCTAATTATGCGGCATCTAAAGCAGGGATCATAGGCTTCAGCAAGTCTATTGCCAAAGAAGTGGGATCCCGCAATATTCGGAGCAATGTGATTGCCCCTGGTTTTATCGAATCGGACATGACCGGCGAGCTTGATGACAATACCCGTAAAGCCTTTTTATCGAATGTACCCTTGGGCCGTCTCGGTCAGGCTGACGAAGTAGCCCAGCTTGCCGCCTTCCTCGCTTCTGATCAATCATCGTACATCACCGGACAGGTCATCAGTATCTGTGGTGGTCTCAATACCTGATCATGTTGCGCCTCCTGACAGCAGGGCTATGCGCCCTGAACCTGTTGGCGTGTAGCCCAAAAATTCAGTTTCGTCCTGCTGTCACTGATGATATCATACATAGGCCTGCCGCACCCGGCGGCCATAAGGTCAGTCCTTGTAATGATCCCCTGTCGTATGTAGCTTATCCGGAACTGATCCGCATGAAGTATATCAGGATCAATATCCATTTTATGAATTCCAGGGATGGGCGTTACAATATGCCGGAAGAAGAAACAGCAGCGTATGCCCTCGAGTGGATTAAAGCCACCAACAGTAACCTGGAAAACAATATGAAGATGTTTCTGCCGCATGGTAATGAAACGCCTGTCCTCCCTATCCCCTATCGATATGTGATTTCCCCCGATCCAACCATTCCGGGAGATGATGGTATCTATTATCATATTGATGATACACTTTGCTACGCGGTAAAGACAGGCCGGGAAAGAAACATCAATGATAAACGAGTGATTGAGAAATATGCTATCCGTGATGACTCTGTGATGAACATCTTTCTGCAGACCCATCAATTGGACAGCATTGAATCGCCCACGTATCGCCCTGATGCTTCCGGCATCTCCCTGGGAAGTTCGGTTAAAATTTTTGGCAACTGGCACAAACGACCTGATGTATGGGGCATCCGCGGAATCACTAACCACGAGCTGGGTCACTCTCTTGGATTAGCCCATACCTGGGGCGGACATGATGGCTGTGAGGATACGCCCGCGCATCCCAACTGTTGGAACAAAACCGACAAACCACCCTGTGATACGATGTATTCCAACAATATGATGGATTACAATGCCCATATGGGAGCCTTGACCCCTTGTCAGATCGGAAAGATCCTGCTCAATATGTCTCGCCCGGGCGCTATGCAACGCAATATTCTTGAACCCCGATGGTGTATGCTGGATACCTCGGCCAATATCATTGTGACGGATAGCATGCGATGGGAAGGCAGCATGGATGTAGAAGGGCATATCATCATCCGGCCCGGAGGCACCCTGGAGATTGGTTGCAGGGTCTCTATGCCTGCAGAAGGAAATATCACAATTTATCCGGGCGGCAAACTATCGATACTATCCACTGGCCGTCTCCATAATGCCTGTGGTGATTATTGGAACGGAATTGTGATTCTACAAGAGAAAAAACTAAAAGGCGAACTTGATGTTCAGGAAGGAGGGAAGATTGAGGACACGTTGCATCCGTTTATTCCGAAGTCATGAAGTCAACGAAATTTATTTTCCCGGCGTTCCTGTTGATCACCCTGATCACTTTCTATCCGACCATTGGTGCCGGTTTTGTCTTTGACTTTTTGGGTTGGCAACGCGTTTATGACCAGGGATCATTTGGTGATATCCTGCATAGTTTTGGTTATAAAGGAAATCATCAGGCTCTTCATTTTTTCTTCTATAGTCTGTACTCCTTGTTTCATATCCAGGGCTGGCCGTGGTACATCATCTTTTGTTCGCTGCATGCTTTCAATGCCTGGTTAGTTTTCATCTGGTTGAGTGAAGTATGTAAACGATGGCAGATACAAGCTCCGTCATTATTGATCCTGTTGACTTGTCTGCTCTTCCTGGTGCATCCCTATAATGTGGAGCCTGTCGTCTGGAAGGTCTGCGTACATTATCTCTTGTCTCTGACAGCTGTACTCAGTCTGCTGATCCTGGTGCCGAAATATCTTGACCATGGGTCTCCCAAAGGATTGTGGGCATGCATTGGCGTATTTACTACCTCTTTGTTTTTACTTGAGTTATCGTATGTCACTCCATTAGTGATCACCGCCTATGTGTTTATCCACACCTATGCAAGCAGTGAATCAACATCTACGATACGACGAACCTGGGCACTGCCTGCGATCATGTGGGGTTTGCTTGTGCTGGTGCTCATCATCAACCGGATTACGCTTGGCGCATGGGTTGGACATTATGGGGCAGCTGCGCATCTGAGTATTGATGTGATCGGGATGATGTCAACTGAACTTAAATACCTGGTCTCTCATCTCACTGATGCCCGGTATTTTTCGTTCAAGACCAAATCACTTCTTTTCGATACCATCCTTTCCAATCCGGAGTTGACCTTTTTCTTTCTGACCTCATGCATAGCGCTTGCGCTGCTATACGTCATCAGGATACGCAGATGGAAAGGATACATCCATCTTGCTTTTTTTGGAGTCGTAGCCTCCATGCTATATGTCCTCACAGTCTCGAATTTGTTTTTCTATCATCTGATGATCGGGACCAACGATCGGTTTAGTTATTTGCCCTTGGTTTTCCTGTTGGGTAGCGTGATGGCATTGCTTTCCGCAACACCCAGATGGTTCTGGTTGTCCTTCATGACCATCGTATTGGTAGTTCAAATATATCTGCAGGAAAAAACCATCACGTTGTGGAAAGAATCCACGGAGGTTGTCCAGCATCTGCGGGACACCTTCCACTGGCATGATCGCAGCCATATCTTTATCCTCAATAGTCCTGACAATCTTCAAGGTATCGTCATGACGCGCATCATCAAGGCCCCCAGCGGAATTGATGAGTTGATCGATTTTCAAACCAACAAACCATACGATGGGGTCATCTATGATGTCTTTCAGTATAACATGACCACGCCTGATGACGGAGTTACTGTCGAGCAGACCGGCCCTATGCAGCTTAAAGTCACCTTCAAACAATGGGGCAATTGGTGGCATCTCAATGGCATCGGTGGCAGCACGTATGAAAATGAATATTACAAAGCGGAAACCCTGGATTATCCTTATCAGATCACGTTCAAACAATTTCCTCCCGGTAGTGTCATCTTATATCAGGATGGCAAGGATTGGAAGGAATTTGAAATGAAGATGGAAGAATGAAGAGTCGAAAGTCGAGAGTGCATAATCGAAAGTCGAGAGTGGAGCGTTGAAAATCGAGAGTTGAAAATCGAGAGTTGAAAATCGAGAGTTGAAAATCGAGAGTGGAGAGTGGAGAGTAGTCAATTCACCTTTGTCATTTAGCTTTTACTGTTATTCGTTTACCGTTAACCGCACTTTACCAGCGGAGCGCATGAAGAAAGATCAATATACCCGCGGAATCCTGGCCACCACAGCAGCAGCGCTGATCTGGAGTACTGCCGGGGTATTGGTCAAGCTCATCAGCCTGGATGCGTTCACTATTTTGTTTTACCGAAGCTTGTATGCAGGGCTGCTCTTTCTCATCATGTACCGGAGAGAGGCATTACACATCGACAGGCGGGCGTTGCTGATCAGTGTGTTTTATGCGCCGTTACTGATCTGTTTTGTGACATCAACCAAATTGACTACTGCGGCCAATGCTATATTCCTGCAATACATATCCCCTGCTATTGTCCTGGTGCTGGAACCACGATTGCTTGGCGTGAAGATGAAACGGTACAACCTCATTACCGTCACCGCTTGTATGTTTGGGATGTCTTTTTTTCTGCTCGGGCAACCGGAGGGAGGAAATCATTGGCTGGGTAATGGATTGGCGATGATGTCCGGGTTTTTCCTGGCTGGATTAGTCCTGGCCCTTCGATTCAGCAATCGGGCTGAACAAGTCAGCGGTATTGTACTGGGAAATTTTTGGGTGGTTCTGATTACGCTCTATTGGTTTATTCAATCTCCTTCACCGACATGGACTGAACATGGGATGCTGGCCTACCTTGGATTTATTCAGATTGGATTGGGCTATGTCTTCTTCACCTATGGTCAGCGACGGATTCCCGCTCTGGAAACATCGCTCATCTCCATGCTCGAACCGATACTCAATCCGGTATGGGTGGTCATATGGTATGGCGAAAAACCAGTGATTTGGTCGTTGATAGGAGGTGGTATCATCATCCTTGCCCTGGTGGTGCGCCAACTGTACATTCAACAATTGCGGCCTGCTACGCTGACGAAAGTTTGATGCATTGGGACCGTTCTATCTGTCCTGCTGCGCAAAAACCTTTTTCAAGAGATCCGTTGTTCGCTGGGATTGATCTGAGCGTATTTTTTCTTCTTTCACTTCAATCAGACTGAAGAGGCCATCAAGGGCTTTCTGATTGACGTGATCGTCAAGTTCGGGATTTACTTTCTTGACGAGGGGTAAACCATTATAGGCAGAGACTACAGATTTCCAGTATTCGCGGGCGTGTACCTCATCCAGGGCGGCCTGAATCTCCGGCATGAATGCGGTGTAGAGCTGTGTGCGGGTCTGGCTTTCCAGGTATCGTGTGGCCGCATCCTTTTCTCCCATGAGGATATTCATAGCATCCTGGATGGTCAATGATGTAATGGCATCCACAAAAATGGGAGTAGCCTTTTTGGCGGCAAGTTCAGCGGCCTTATTCATCTTTTCAATGAGCTGTTTCTCCACATCCTGAAAGCCCGGAACCATCTTGACTTTGGTGATAATGAATTGTGCTTCTTCAGGCACGAGGATCTTATAGGGGCTTTCCAGATACCCCTTGTCCGCAGACAACTTATCAACAGCTTCCTTGACGCCAAATTCAAGGGCTTGCTTCAGTCCCAGGTCAATATCACCGGCACCTGAGGTCCCTAATTTAGTTTTGGTTTTATTGAGAATATCCTTTAGCTGCGCATGTGCCGAAAATGGAGCCATCAGAGAAGACAGGATCGCCATCAACAAGATGAACCTGGGAAATGTATGTTGTTTCATGATCGTAATAACGGTTGTAAAGCAACAGATGCTCAATCAAAAGCGGTAATTAACTTGATCTTAACCAAGTTGCTTTCCTTAAATAACCCTTCGAACCTACTGGAGGTTGAAAATCAATGAAAATTGTTGAGGTGGATTTCAAATACGAGTACGGAGTTTGGCGGAATAGTGCCAACACGACGCTCGCCGTATCCCAATCGGGAAGGCACAATGAGCAGACCGCTTCCTCCTTTCCCAAACAAGGGAATACCTTCCTGCCATCCCAGGATCAAGGCATTGAGGGGAAAGGTCACATTGACATTCGAATCAAAAACATCTCCGTTGAGCATAAATCCGATATAGTCAATGGTCACTTCGCTGTCGATGGTTGGATGTTCGGACGAACCTGGCACATCGATCACGTAATAAAGGCCTGAAGCTGTTGAGTCGGCATCCAATTGATGCTCATTGATAAAGTCTTCAATGAGTTGTTGATCGATTTCGTCCTGGTCTTCTTTCTTACAGGACGCCACCGTCAGAATGGAGGCCGCCAATAAAAACAGCAACAGATAGTGATTAAGCTTCATCATATTGAACAAATTGTCCCGGCAAAGATGCATTAAAATGGAAAAGTTCGTTTACCTCCTGCTTATACCGTTGAAAATCAATAGGTACCATAGACCTTAAAACCGTAAAGGCAACAATTTATCATGTGGATGCACATCGCGCAGGACTATATCCCGCACCATTCTTCCGGTTACCGGGGCCAGGCTCAATCCCATCATTGCGTGACCGGTGGCAGTTACGATTGAAGAGCCTCTCCTGAGTCTCCCGATAAATGGAAGACCATCAGGCGTACAGGGTCGATAGCCAAACCAAACTGGTCCCGGATTATTGATGACTGATCCACTATAATAATCGGGAATGGCATTCAGGATGGAATTCACTTTGGACGGGTTGATCTTTCCATCCATGCCACTGATCTCGAGAGTGCCGCTGATGCGCAGATCATCGCCCATCGGCGTGATGGCTACTCTGGCTTCGTGAAGAATCGCCGGGATAGAAGGTCGCCATGATGGATTGGTTAATGTCATTGAGTATCCCTTTCCATCCTGAACGGGCAATTGATATCCAGTTGTTTTCATCAAGCTGGACGTCCAACTACCCGTGGCAATTATGGCCTGGCGGGTCTCGATCACTTTATGGTTGCGGAATGAAACCCTGCAGCCCTTATTGTCGAGGTCCTCCATTCTAATGACTTCCTGATTGGCCAGTATTTCCGCTCCATTAGCCAGCAAATGGGTCTTGAGCTGGTGCATCAAATGATCGGGATGAAGATGAGCATCACCAGGATAGTGCACAGCACCGCGAACTGACATCTTCAATCCTGGTTCAAGCGAGGACAACTGATCCAGTGTCATCTGATGGGCTTCGATACCAAGATGGTGCGCCGTTTCGGCAGTTCGCATTTCATCTTCCTCCGCTCCAGGGGTTCGGTAGAGCATTAGAATCCCCTTCTGCTCAAATCGGAAATCGAATCCAGGCGTTTGTTGCAATCGCCTGTACTCCTCCCTGCCTTCAGTATGCATATCACGTAGCAAGGCCATAGACTCATTGACATGCTTGCTATTGGCCGAGCGATAAAACATCCAAAGCCATTGTGCCAGTGGTGTGTTGAGCCGGGGACGGATGTAGAAAGGACTGTCTTTTTTAAACATCCATCGTATACCCTGGGCAATGATGCCGGGCGAAGCCATTGGAATAAAATGGCTGGGTACGATCATCCCCGCATTACCATACGAACAACCATCGGTCAGGTCATCTTTGTCGACAATAGTGACGGCTACTCCTGCTCGTTGAAGATGCCAGGCACACCAGAGACCCACGACCCCACCACCGACAATCACTACTTCTCTCATACGACCTGGAATCCAAATGCATAAGGATCATCCTCATCATCGATGATGATCGTATTGTATCCTGTGATACGTGCCCATCCTTCGATCGAAGGTATGATGGCAGAATGTTGACCGACCGAAGTTTCTCCAACAATACTGCCGGTGAACGTACTACCGATGATGCTCTCATGGATAAAAGGCTGGCCTGGTTTCAACCAACCTTTGGCATACCATTGGGCCATTCTGGCTGATGTGCCTGTTCCGCATGGCGATCTGTCGATGGCTTTTTCTCCATATATCACCGCTCCTCTCGCAGTAGATGTCGCTTCCAGGGGTTTGCCCGTCCATAAGATGTGAGAGCATCCATGGATAGAAGGATCCTGAGGATGT
>JBGAWQ010000018.1:0-67254 GCA_044227555.1 Saprospiraceae bacterium
TTTTGTCAGTTGATTCTGTTTGTAAAATATGAAAGAAGATAATAAAGTTCAGATTAACGACGCTAATATCGATTTGTGAATCCCTCCACTGAAGGATTTCCGAAACAGATAGAACTCTTTGCACGTCAACCGGATGTTATTGTCCTGCCTCCTGATGCTCATCTGACTCCGATACCTGTGGATGATGATCTGAGCAGTCTCTCTGCTATCCTGCTCAACGATGATTACTATCACTACATCATCGGGCAAAGTGAGATGCGGGATGGCCTTCGGCTGGCCAATACAGAAGCACTGATCGTCCTCAAGGCGAAAGCATACCTTGAGATGAATGAGCGGCTGGCGAACGGACAACATGAGGACAGTAAACACATCCGAAAACATAAGCTCGATGTCTACCGACTCGGTGTCCTGCTCACGGAAGAAGACAACTTTGTCCTGCCTGCATTAATATTATCGCACCTGAAATCATTTATGGAGGAAGCTGAAAAGGAAATGCCTAACGCAGATTTTTTCAAGGACCTGGGAGCACCCGGACTTGATCCAAAGGACGTACATGCCTTAATCATCACCAGGTTCAATCTCCATGAAGAAGGATAATCAAAAAGAACATAGAAAAGCTGTAAATGAGGGGCGGCCTGGATATAAGCATACTCCGCTGGGGTGGATTCCGGAGGATTGGGAAGCGTTTGAGCTTGGAGAATTGACAAAGAAAATAATGGTTGGAATTGCTACTGAATCCAGATCAAGTATGAGAGAAAGTGGTGTTCCATTTATACGGAATCAAAATATTAAATCTGGCCATTTTGATGACAAAGAAATAATATACATATCAAAGGAGTTTGATCTACTAAATAAAAATAAAAGACTAAAAGCTGGTGATGTCATCATTGTAAGAACGGGAAGCAATGTCGGCCAGGCGTGCGTAGTACCCCGTAAATTCGAAAATGCCCAAACCTTTACTACTTTAATTGTTCGACCCTCGGAGAAAATAGATTCCAATTATTTGTCATTGCATATTAATTCTTTCGGAATTAGAGAAGTAGAACGCCTTTCAGCTGGTGGTGGTAAACCAAATCTCAATGCAGGATTTTTAGAAAATTATAGAATACTCCTTCCGACCATTTCTGAACAGATGAAAATCGAGTCAATATTATCAGTGTGGGATTCCGCTATCACCAAAACACAGCAGCTCATTGAGCAGTTGAAGCAGAGGAATAAGGGGTTGATGGGGGAGTTTTTGACAGGAAAAAGGCGGCTGGCTCAATATACTGACAAATGGCAGATCGTAAAAATTGGAGATATTATAACAGAAAGTAGAATTCCATCTGTTTCAAATAATCCAAACAAACGAATTACTGTGCGTTTAAACTTGAAAGGAGTAGAAAAACGTTCTGTTCGCGGTACAGAAGCAGAGGATGCAACCTATTACTTTGTCAGAAGTCAAGGTCAGTTTATATATGGAAAACAGAATCTACATAAAGGTGCATTTGGCTTGATTCCTAAAGAACTGGATCAATACGAAAGCTCTCAGGACATCCCAGCATTTGATTTCAGCGCTGGTTTTGACCCAAATTTTTTCCTTTATTTTCTTGGGCAAGAACAGGTTTATAGTAGTCTTGAAAAATACGCGACTGGAACCGGATCAAAAAGAATTCATCCTGAAAATCTATTTAGAGTACAATTCAGATATCCTTCATTCAGGGAACAAAAGAGCATTGCCAATATTCTAGTCAAAATGTCACAAGAATTGACATTATACGAAAATATACTGTTCGCCCTTCAAAAACAAAAAAAAAGCATGATGCAGAAATTATTAAACGGAGAAATACGAACAATCTAAATAATTCTATTCATATTCAAAATTTATTCTAACATGAATATCTCCCAAAAACAAACAATCCTGTCTGAAATTGAAGCTATTGAAGAACTCAATATAAACGAAATTGTTCTTCAACGATTTCCAGAAGGCACTCACATTGAGTCTCAAATGATTGCCAACTATAATATTCCGGAATTTATTAGGTTACTCAAAAAGACCATCTCCCAATTAAAGGCAGAGATTGAAAATGGTTTTGGCTTACTTTTACCAAACCAAGAGAATTTTCATAATGATTATGGCCAGATAACCCTTGATAAAGACATTGGAACGTTTAGACTTGCCCTTATCAATAATTCTGATCAACAAGGAATTCTTCTAGATCGGTTAATCTATTATCAAATACGACAAGGCTTCTGGGATCGGTCAAAAGTTAAAATTCATAATGTGAATGAAGAAAAAATACACATGCTTATAGACAGGATGAATTTAATACAGGATAATTTAGAAAAGAGTAATAATGTGTTTTTAACTCTTTCTGAAGATTATAATTCAGGAATAACTGCAACTAATACATTTCTTGACGAGAAGAAAAAAGAACTTGTATCCATTAGCGAAATGCTAAATACAGCCAAGGCGTCAATGGATAGAATTAATGAACATTTGGTGTCAGCATCGACTAATGATAGCTCAATTGCCGGGCTGTTAAAAAATATTAGTGAAAAAATTGAATCGGTCAATAATGATATAATTGATTATCAATCCGAATTTTCAACGCTTCTATCCGAAATTAATACCTGCAATGCTGAGCTTGGCAATTCACTTACCGCTGCAAGTACCAACCTAAAAGAAAGTAAAGAAAAACTTGAATTTATTGAAAGCAAGAAAGAAGAAATAGTGCGACTTACCGGAATGGCGGCAGATGGGGCACTAGGTTCAAAATTCAATGACAGACAATCTCAATTATCAAAAACACTTACCTATTGGCGGCTTGCTGTTCCAGGGGTCACAGTACTCGCTTGCATATGGGGTATAGTTGTGTTTACTTGCCTTCATACAGAGCTTGGAAATGATTGGATAGAGCTGGCAGTTAACCTCGCTAAAACCTCACCTGCCTTCATATTGTTAGGCTTTGTTTTTAAACAATATTCTAAAGAAAGAAATATCCAAGAGGAATATGCCTTCAAGTCCTCTGTAGCAATGACACTTACAGCATACTCCTCAATGCTGGAGAACAAAGATGAAGAGCTAAATAAAAGCAGACAAGACATGCTTCTAAAATCAATTGAACAAATTTACACCCAGCCTAAGATACATGCCGAAAGCATTTCCAGAAAAGAACTAATTGATTTTAACAATTTAAAGGATGCTGTCCAAATATTAGGTGATTCAGTTAAGGGCTTAAAACCTTAACCAGATGTGATTCAATATTTTTTGTTGTAATTCTAATTATGGATAGACCAAGTTTCATCGAAGACCACATCTCCCAGATTCCCGCCCTGCAGCTCCTCATCAAGCTGGGTTACCGGTATCTGACACCAGAGGAAGCGCTTGAAGCTAGGGGTGGCAGGAGCTCAAACGTATTGCTGGAAAGCATCCTCAAGAAACAGTTACAGGAGATCAATAGCATCGAGTTTAAAGGAAAAGAGTTTGCTTTTAGTGATACAAATATCAATACCGCGATTCTGGCTATCCGCGATCTACCCCTGCATGATGGATATATAGCGGCCAACCAGGTTTTTTATGACCTGATCACCCTCGGCAAGAGTTTTGAACAAAACATCCTGGGAGATAAAAAGAGCTTCACCTTACAATACATTGACTGGGTCAATCCTGACAAAAACGTATACCATGTAGCTGAAGAATACGCTGTAACACGCTCAGGACGCACAGATACCTACCGTCCGGACATCGTCCTGTTTATCAACGGTATCCCGATGGTCATCATCGAATGCAAATCCCCTAAAATCAAACACCCGGCAGATCAGGCCATTGAGCAGCACATGCGGAATCAGCAGGAAGATGGCATCCGGCCCCTCTATGCCTATTCCAATCTGACGATCTCACTTGCAGTCCATGAAGCCCAATATGCCACTACGGCTACTGAAAAAGACTTCTGGAGCGTATGGAAAGAGAAGTTTAAAAATGATGCGGAACAGCATTCCTTCATTTCATCTCTGCAATCCATCAAGAACGCTCCCCTGCCCCAGGATGAGCGCACGATCCTCTTCAGAGAGCGATACCGACAAGTGCTGACCTATTTCAACCAATTGGAAAAGGAGGACTTAACGGTTACGGCTCAGGATACGCTCATCTACAGTCTCTGCCGGCCAGAGCGGCTGCTTGACCTGATGCAACATTTTATCGTATACGATGATGGGATCAAAAAAATCGCACGGTATCAGCAATACTTCTCCGTCAAATGGACCCTCGACCGCATCAGCCGCGTCCAACCGGATGGAAAGCGACTTGGAGGTGTCATATGGCACACCCAAGGCAGTGGCAAATCCCTGACGATGGTCATGCTGGCCCAACTCATCGCCCTGCATCCGGATATCAAGAATCCTAAAATTGTCCTGGTGACGGACCGGGTCGATCTCGATGATCAGATCACGGACACCTTTAAAAAATGCGGCAAGGAAGTCCTCAACGCCACGACCGGTGAAAAGCTGGTGGAAATACTCGAATCTAACAGTGATGCTATTGTCACCACCATCATCAATAAATTTCAATCCGCCGTCACCAGGGCCAAACATGCCTTTGACAGCCCTGATATCTTCGTGCTGGTGGATGAAAGTCACCGAACGCAGTACGGAACGTTCAATGTCAAAATGCAGAAGGCCTTTCCACGTGCCTGCTATATTGCCTTTACCGGCACCCCCTTATTGAAAAAAGAGAAAAGTACGGCCGCAAAATTTGGCGGAATCATTCCGGGTACAGTCTATACCATCACGGATGCGGTAGCCGATAAGGCAGTAGTGCCCCTACTCTATGAAGGCCGTCACAATATCATGGATGTCAATGCGAAGCCATTAGATACTTTCTTTGATCGCGTATCCGAACCACTGACCGAATACGGCAAGGCTGCATTGAAGCAAAGATTCTCTTCGCGCAATACTGTAGTCCAGTCCCTGTCTTTTATTGAAAGTACGGCCTGGGATATCATAAAACACTTTACAGAAAATATCCACGGCACAGGTTTTAAAGGCCAGTTGGTCACCCCAAACAAACTTTCAGGATTAAGATATCGGGAGATCATGAAGGAAATCGGGCGTGTTTCGGTCGAACTCCTCATTTCACCAAATGACACCCGTGAAGGGGAAGAGGATGCCTTTGAAGTCAGCGATGACAAAGTGAAAGCCTTTTACAAATCAATGATGGACAAATACGGTACGCCGGAAAAATATGAGAAAGCCATTATCAGCAGTTTCAAGAAACAAGACCATCCGGAAATAATTATTGTCGTAGACAAGTTACTCACAGGCTTCGACGCTCCCAGAAATCAGGTCTTATACCTGGCCCGCAACCTCAAGGATCATACCTTGCTGCAAGCCATTGCCCGTGTCAATCGATTGTCACCGGGTAAAGATTATGGTTACATCATCGACTATTACGGCAATCTGGAAAACCTGGATCATGCCATTCATACCTATTCCGTCTTTGAGGAATTTGATGCCGAAGAAGTCACCGGAACACTATCCAATATCCGTTCAGAAATCGAGAAACTTCCCCAGGTACATTCTGATCTATGGGATGTTTTTAAGCGTATCCGGAACAAATACGATGAACCGGCATACGAGGAACTTCTGGCCGATGATGCGGTCAGGTATAGTTTCTATGAAAAACTAAGCGCCTACCTGCGCATCCTGAAAATGGCGCTGTCCAGCCTGACCTTTCATGATCAGACCCCAGATACACAGATATCGAAGTATAAAAAAGACGCGGCGTTCTTCCTGGCGCTCCGGGTGTCTGTCAAAAGGCGCTTCTCTGATGAATTAAACTTCAAGGAATATGAGCCTCAGGTTCAAAAGCTGATAGATAAGCATATCACTTCCGAAGGTGAAGTGCTCCGGATCACTGATCTAGTCAACGTATTTGATAAGCAAGAGCGGCAGGCAGAGTTGGAAAAAATAACCGGTAAAGCGGCTAAAGCTGATCATATCGCCAGCCGGACGATAAAGGCGATCAGTATCAAGATGGGTGAGGATCCGGTGTACTATAAAAAACTGTCCCAACTCATCCGTCAGACCATCGAAGATTATCATCATCATCGCATCACCGAGGCCGAATATCTGATACGATCACAAGGCTTTGAAAATGAGTTTTTCGAACAAAAAAGAGATCATGTACCGCCATTGATCAGTGATAATCCAGTCGCCATAGCCTTTTACAACCTGGTCACCGAAGAGCTAAAACAAGGACTGGCCAATGCAACGAACAGCGCGGGTATATCGGCTGAGATCGCTTCAGGGATTGATCAAGCCATCCGGGCGCGTATCATGGAGGATGGGCACCTCTTTATCGACTGGCAGAAAAATGATGATATCAAGGGCTTGATGAAAATTGACATCGATGACCTAATCTATGATCTTCAGACCAGGCATGACCTCAAGTTTGACCTGGATGCCATTGATTTGCTGATTGAAGAATGTATCAAAGTAGCTGAAACCAGATACAAGGCATGATACCACAGCAGATAACTTTTGGCAGTAAACTTATAGCGTACCAGCTTAAGTACTCCCAACGCAAAACGCTGGGCATACAAGTTCACCCCTCTGGTCAGATCATGGTGACCGCACCGCAGGCATCTGATCCGGGCACCATTAAAGTCAAGGTACGGCAAAAGGCACCCTGGATTCTAAAGCAGATCAACACCTTCAACAAATACCAGCCTCGCACCACTCCGAGACGCTTCCTGAATGGTGAGTCACATCTATACCTGGGCAGGCAATACCGCCTCAAAGTAGTTAAGGATAAAGAACCTGTCATCAAGGCATACAGAGGACAACTATGGGTATATAGCCCAAAAACAGACCCAATTTCTCTCCAGAAACAACTTACAAGCTGGTATACCGGCCGGGCAAAGGACATATTTCACCAGGTGCTGGATGTGGTATTCCCTAAATTTAAACGCTACTTAAAAGTAAAGCCCTCCTTATTCATTCGCAAAATGCCAACCCGATGGGGGAGCTGCACCCCTTCAGGGAGAATTATTCTCAATCCGGAATTGGTCAAGGCACCGAAGGGGTGTATTGAGTATGTGGTGGTGCATGAGTTGTGTCATTTGGTGCACACTGATCATTCAAAAAAATTTTACTCTCTTCTAACCAATCACCTTACTGATTGGGAGAAACGAAAACTGAAACTTGAGACTATTTTAGCTTAATAAATCTACAATTTAAATGCAACAGGCTACTTACTTGTTAGGCGCAGGGGCAAGCCATAAAGCCATACCCACTTTAAGCTCATTTAACTCTTCCATTACTAACTTTCTTTTACGTCTGAAAAATGATATTAAAGACGAAAACACACTTTCCATACTTACTAATAATTGGATTCCTCTGATTCAACTTGCCTCTCAGCATGCCAGTATTGATACCTTTGCAAAGAAACTTTACCTGACTAATGATGTTTCCTCTCTTTGGAAACTTAAGATTATCCTAAGTGCATACTTCATTCACGAGCAATCTGTTGAACATGAATCCGAACAAACAGCAGGCTTAAAATCCTATCCCCGATATTCAAATCAACCTGTTGATCCCAGATACGATTTCTTTATGGCGGCCTTGCTTCGACACTCAAATGACAGGCCGACCCTACCGGAAAATTTAAAAATCATAACATGGAATTATGATTCACAAATCGAAATGGCATATCATCCTTATGGCAAAATCGGACATAATGATGATGACTTATTGCGAAGAACTCTAAATATATTTCCATGTCCAGGTAAGGAGTATACAAAAGGAGGTCTATCCGCTGAACCATCAAATATCATTAAGTTGAATGGCACAGCTGCTATATTGTACTCTGAAACTGCTAGCTCCATGGAATTTAAAAGTTATAGAAAATTGTTCTATAAGGAAGCAATCGAACAGATCTTGATGCTTATAAGATATTCAGGTGAGCAAATAAACAATCCGAATTTTATTAGTCACGGGTCCAGTGTGAATTTCGCTTGGGAGTTAGAGGAAAACTGGATAAGTAAAAATGCTGTTACCCGCGCAAAGGATATCATCACTGAATCTGATATTCTTGTCGTTATAGGTTATAGCTTCCCAGTATTCAATCGCGATATCGATCGAACGATATTTGGAGATAATTCTCTGTCAAAAGTTTACATACAGGATACTGAGAAAAATATCCTTGGTGTGCAATCAAGGGCAAAAATGATCATGAATTTGCGAGACACTGAATTTGAATTGGACACCAACCTTGATCAGTTTTTGATCCCTTTTGAGTTATAAAACTTTCCCTTCTAACATATCTACAGAGCTCGTCCTTGTTCCAACAGCATTAAACACTTCTTATCGTCTCAGAATTTATTTCTCACTGCAAAATTGCCTATCATCCGGAAAGCACCAGTGTCGAATTGGCATCTCAATGTGATCCTTCAACTCAATAACTCCCTGGCATGTCACTTCTTTATGCTCATACATCACTTCATGTTTAGCTTCCATCACATACCAATCTCCGAATATGCTGTCACACTTGTAGCACCCAAAGGAAATGTAAGAATTTCCGATAGTTTTGCTTAATCTCTGTTTGATTTGGCCCAAGCTTAGATTTAAGTCATCATTGCTTTTTACAAATTTTTGTGCGAGTTCAACAATTTCAGGTCTAAATTCCATGCTGTTCGACGCCCACAAAGCTTCCTCCGGTTTTATTTTAGCATTACAAGCTGAGTAGAAAAGACTATCCACATAATATAAATGGTTCAATTCGTGACATTTCCAGCATTCCATTTTGTAAAAGACAAGATTAACCAGTTGTCTTTCTTTCGTAATTGCCACCGTTTTAAATTGAATACTATTCGAAATATAGCTCTGAAGAAAGGTCTGTAAGTCTACCTTTCTACGATCACCAAGATTTACTAAAAGCTGTAAATCAGATGTGTCTTCAACATAAAATAGCGGCAAATCTGGTCTCTCTTCATTTAGCTTAGAAACAGGTTTCTCAAAAAGCCAACAACAATTGATATTGTCCCTCATGTATTTTGCCTGTCTCTCAAGGGTTTTGTTCAGGGATTGCGGACTTATTTGAATTTCAAAAGCTATTGGTCTATCACTATTTGGTACATAGATGTCAGCCCTCCAACCATTACCTCTATACTCTTGAATTGCATTTATTCCGAGATCGTAGCAAGTAGAAATAATTTCGTTTTGTATCCTATCGTGTTTTCTAAGAAATCTGAGGTCACCCATAGTTTATCTTGAAAGTTAAGAGTCTAAATAAAATCAGAGCTTGCTTAGTGATATTGCTACAATAAATCGAATTAAATGCGTTTAAACGACTTGCTTCTTTTTTTTCTTTTTTTTCCCAATTGCTTGGAGTGGTAAAGTGATATAAACATAATTAAACTCATCAATTGATTTCGTGAGCAATTTTGGACCTAAAGATTCTAAATGCCTAAATCTTGATTGCATGTCTTTTAAAAAAGATAAATAACCATTGGAGTTAGTGGGGTACTTTTTATACTCAAGTGTTCCATTGTTAAATATTTCAAGCAGATTATAATCTTTCCTAGGCTTGCCCCCCCTGATGTAATCATCCCACATGACAAATATCTTAGGGTTCATTAAGTGCATTAGCTTGGAAGCCCCCGTAAACTCTATTCCTTTGATTGAAGAAAATGAACTGTAGATAGGCTCTATGCTGAGATAATGATCGTCAAAATTGATTGAATAAAAACTTTGATTCTCAATAGTTTCAAAATATGGTTTTACTTTTTCAACAGTCTCAATAAAATTTTCAAGATTAAAAGATTTCATTGCGTAACGAAAGCGAGCAAAATTCCAGGTTGATAAAAATAAAAGATAACCTTCAATTTCAAATCCATTTTTAATTAGGTTATTTGATAAGCCATAGAAATCAGTAAGATTTTCTATGTTTTTAAATTCAGATATTGCCTCATTAAATTTTTGAATATCAATCATTATTCAGTACTTAATATCAACCTGGGAAAGGCTATTTTCTTAATTGGATAAAGCTGTAAAAAAGTTTTTAAAGACAAGAAAAACATTCTCACGATTTTCTTCCTTTGAAATTCCAGTCTCCATAAATCCCTTGCTTGTGGACAATCGACATTTTTCAATTCTGGACTGGCTAAGCAAAAGCAGATCCTCATTAGAAATTGGAAAGAACAAATGAAAGCCTGTTGCTTCTGATCCAGCAAAGACCGGGGAGGCCTTACCCTTTTCTGAAATCTGAAAGTCCGAATTTTTGAGTGTTACAACTGTACCGCTTTGAAGTTTGATATAGAACTCATCCCCTGGGGAGATTGAAGCGATTTGGCCAAGTGTGCTATACATGATTTCAAAAACGTTGACACCTTTTGATGAACTAAGCCTTATGTAAGATTGTCTATTGGCATTATCTGTATTACTCATTTTCACCCAGGCACTTTGAATCAAGGTGTCGCCCGTGAACTCATCAACTGTTTTAGTGATCTTAAACTCCTTTTGGCCAAAGAGGAATATGGGAAGTAAAACGAATATGAAAATAAGTTGGTTTTTCATAGAAAGTTGCCCTTTTATAACATCTCCAATTCAACCGTTTCATTTATTGGCTTATGTGTAGGATTGGCGTATGACTCCCCTGGTGTTTTTCTATCTATGCCAGCAAGGGTCTCGTAACTGAATTTCCCATCATTTTTTGAGCCTAATGTTTGATACTTCCAAATTATCGTCTCATAATTTGATAAAACTCTTAACTCAAGAATATCCTCCAAGCCAGTACAATACACATCCTTACTCATGCCTAAATACAAATAATTACCATTTCGAATCTGTGGGTTTGTTCTATTAAGGTTACAAATTTCAACAGCTGTTTTAACATTGGGTTTAGGTTTTGACTTAGCCACAATAGTATTGCCCAGAAGATCGACAGTATAATCAAGTTCAGCAAGAAACTTGTTTTTTACAATAGTAAAATTGTATCCAGGCTTTACCTTATTGTTATCTCCAATATACCTTGAATCATAAATCATGCTTAATGCGGACAAAAACTCTCTGTTAATATTGGGCTTAAATCCCTTTTTATTCAAGTCATCCAACAACTGATGTGCTCTGTGTTGGTACTTTTTTAGATTATTTTCACCACAGTAAAAAATCAAAGCCTTCAATAACTTTTCTAAAGAAGTGTTGGCCAGGATACAGCCATTCATTAAACTGCCACTTAGTAATAAAATTCTTGCTGATACATAATCTTCATAGGCAACATAGAGTAGACCTCCTATTTCTTTCTTATCAAGACAAGCGATGTGTCTTAGTTCTGGTATTTCCATTTCAATTTATTCAATTCAATTAAAGAAGGGCATGTAAATAATTTGCAGTATCATTCAATCCATTTTTTCGCATAGCATCCAGCACCTGAAATTCATCCAAGTCTGGATTACGTCGATTGACGACCAATTCACGAAATATCTCAACTGCCTTCTCCTGATTCAAATCAATGATATCTGCCAGAAATTCATCAGCTGATTTTGCACTAAGTCCAAAATTGGCAAGATACTCGGAAGGAAAATCCTTAATATTATTTGTGACGATAACATGAGCATTTGCCTTAATTGCTGCTGCAAGTACATGCTTATCATTTTCATCAGGCAATGTGAGGCATTGAATTATAGGATCATAGTTATCAACAAGCGCATCAGGAAATGCCTGATTAGCCCTATCCATTCGATTGTGGATTTCTGGTTCAGATACTCCTCGCCTTCTCATAACATCTTCCCACTCGTCAAAAATGTGCTGACTCCATTTTACCGTGTATAGCTCCGCATAAGCAAACCAGAATAGCAAGTCTCTGATTTCAATTGGGTAAATTACGTTTGTGTCAAGAACTGCTGTAAATCGAATACTATGAATCATAAAGCCCTAATTCTTCATCACCTCTCATTATATCAATGAGAAGAGCCTTTTGATTTGCCTTCTGTTGTTTCTTATAATTAATTACATCCTCAAACTTTATTCTTCTATGTCGACCAACAGTTGTAAATGGAATCTTTTCCTCTTCAAGCAATTTAATAAGATAAGGACGAGAACATCCAAGCATCTCAGCAGCTGCTTGAGTAGTCATTTCTGTGGCCCCTGCTACAATTGATACAGGGCGACCTTGGCTCAGTGCTCTGAGCATTAAGGCTAAGAGCTTTAATGCCTTTAAAGGAATCTTTATCTTTTCTTCAGTTTCTTCAATTTCAATTCCTGGGTTTTCTGATTTCAATTGCTCAATCGTGGCAGCAAGAGCATCATACGACTCCAGGGCAAGGCGTTGCTCCTCCTTTGAAGGTCGTTGGGTTTGATGAATGATGTCTTTCATGATGGATGATTTGTGATACAAAGTTAATCGAAATATTCGAAATAAACGAAATAAATGAAAAAAGGTTCGTTTTGGGGTAGATTTTGTACCCTATTTGTACCTAATTACTCATAACTAATTGATAATCAATACATATTACATTTTGTATTGGAAAGTAGCCCCTATCCTACTAAAATCACCTATTAAGTGACAAGCTATTTAAGGACAAGTCCCTCTACAGCCCCATAATCCGCTTCGTCTCACTCATGATCCGACCAAAATGCTCCTGGTGCTTGCCGGACGAAAGTTCGGCATCAAATGCTTTGGCGATCTTCGGAATCAATGTTTTATACTCCGGCGAATCCTCGACATAAAGGTTGCGGCTAAAACTTATTTTTTGTTCATCCTCCTGAAAGGTGATGTCGAGTTTAGTAGCCCCACTTCCAAGTTCTATCGTTTGACCGGTGTATTCACCGGTGGTATCCTTGAGTATGTTGGATCTGTTCCATCCCATTTGTAGCAAAACAAAATCTCTAAACACAGGAACCATACCGACTTTCACAGGATACAAATAATAATAGTTGTCCCTTTCGCTATAGCTGCCCGTCCAGGGAGGAAGTTGGTCCCACTTTTTCAGGGCCAGTGTATCGCCATTGGCATTCCATTCAAAGTAGGTGTTAAACCAGGCCAGGTCGATATCCGCAATATTTTTCATACGGGTATCGGTGTCATCATAGAGCACGGTATACCCTTTGTCTGCTTCAAAATCATACACGACGAGGGCATGCTCCGAGTCCGGCAGATCTTTTTCCGGCGTATTCCAGGATTGAAATCCAGCATTGAATACCATCTTCTTGCGATCCGGTGAAAACGCGAGCGCCCCATGGGGTTGAGGAAAGGAGTAATTATCCACCGCATTATTGTTCTGGCTGAAAAGCCAAAGCTTGTTGGTCTGTATATCCAAAACCCCATGTCCACTGACTAGCAAAAAACGTCCTCCCTTTAAGATGTCGGGTTGTTCCATCCCAACAGTATCACTTTTGGCGAAGACCTCCATGAACGCGCCAGGTTGGCCTCCTTCACTGTCCAGAAATTGAATAGAGGCGAAATCACTTGATTGCACAAGAAGGGGTTCCACAACGGGTTGCCCATCTTTTACATAGACCAGATACAGGCTTTGACTTCCCGCTAAAAGAGTGGGTGTAGGCGCATCGGCAAGCACATAGACGCGCCACAAAAAAGGAAGGCCGGTATTGCTTTGTAACGATGAAGGAAAGACTACAGGTTTGCCCTCATGCAAAATACCATAACTGATCGTGGTCTGACTGACCATTCCATAATTGATGTTATAGGTTCTGCCGGTTGAGGCTTGTGCCCGAATGACAAAAGGACCATATGAAACCTCCTTTTGAATGGTCGTAGCATCAGCTCCTCTAACTTTTCGTAAAATATAATACAGCGTACCGCCCACAGCCAGCAGTACAATGGCCCACCATAAAAATTTCATACCCTACTTTTTATATGTCTTGTCCATCCAAAGTGACTTACGAAAGTACATTTCTATCCATCGTGTGATCAGCATTTGATCCTGAAATTCCTCCAAGATCATCCATTTTTTGAACTCCATCCGTTTTCCTTTTCTAAGGGGTTTACCTAAGCCTTGTTCTTCGCATACGTACAAAAGCATATCACCGCAATCAAGGATGTTTTTGTGGAACCATGTGCGTTACTCGCGGAGACCTATTCCAGGAGAACAACAGCCCCCTTTTTATGGTATGTTTGTGTACATGACACTAATGACAGCATCGGGGTTGACTTTCATCGTCAAGATTACGATCTTCATTGCTTAAAGCAACAATCCATGCGTATGCTACGGTTCCTTATTTTGTCTTGTTTCTGTTTTCATTTTTTATTGCCCAATATCATCGCCCAGGGCCCTCCCGGCTATACCTGGTGCGCCTCCGAAAATGAATCCTTTACGCTCCCCGACAGATGCCATGTAGCCTACGGAGCTAATAATTCGTTTTCCTATCTGTATAACCAAACGGGAACGATAACTTTTAACAACACCAACTTTGGCGACCCGGCACCCGGCTATGTCAAATCCGGATATTATAAGATCGCCAGCAGTGAAGGCAACCTTGCCTCCCTCGAAGAAGCTTTTCACCAATTGAAGGATCATATCACAGGCCAGATTCAATTATCTGCCCAAGAATTGAATACAGTAAGTGATTCTATACAGCTCAATATTTTTACCGTGGCCGATACCAGCTCTATTCTGCTCATGGCCCAGGATCTTATCGACTGCTACGAAACCATTCATGGTCCGATTTTTCTTAACCCTTCGACCCAAGGTGGATTCTCCAATGACTTCAACGCATTGGATGGCAAAGAACTGGCCAGGGCGGTATTTGTCGTGCAGCAAGGGGTTTTTGACCATGTCTATACGGCCGTGAATGTATCAAAGTACATCTCCCTGCTCACTAATCGTAAATACAGAACGGCCGATTACTTCCCGGGGATTTGCCCTGACCCTATCGATTCAAGCATAACCTATACCGCGCGTATAAATGCTTCTGTTCCGACAGAATATGGCACAGGCACGGCCTTCTCCGATGCACCGGCAAGGCGCCCAACTGGATATTACCTGGCCCCCGGACGACCTGGAATTGTAAAGGTGCCTGAGGCTCTGGTCAACAAAGGATTCAAGATTCTTGTGGGTGCGCATACGGTGAATCGTGGCTCGCATGGACAGGTTAAACGATTTTTCAGGGTAACGAATTCCTTCCCGATTGAAGATACCCTCACGCAAATCATTAATCCATTTGGAGGTGGCATCTATGTCGTGGTACCGTATGAAGCCTCTGAGGGCCTTGTGGACATTCAACTGACCAATGTGGTGCAGGCGCCCTATTTCTCCACCAACAGCGCCGGCACTACCACCATAGAGAACTGGCAAAATATTCAACGTCATCATCCCGCGCCCTGGGCCGATTTTGCCTCTGATAAGTATATGATGCAGGTACCCACGAACTGGATCTATGCCTATGATGATCCGGTGACGCTGATGCAGGATTGGGACAACCGGATGGATGTGGTCTCGAGGTTGTTGGGCTATCCGCAGAATCCTAATAACATCATGCTCTATCTCCAGGTGGATGTGGGGATCCAGTACAGTGGCTTTTACGGTATAGGCAATCCACAAGTCAACAATATTTATGATCCGTTAAAGGTGGAAAACGGAAATAAAAACCACTGGTTCCTGCGGCCGGGTGATGGATTTTGGGAAACAGAATTCCATGAAATGGGGCATGCCCAGTTGTTCAGTAAATTTCCAGGAGAAACAGAGGCCGCGGTGAATGTGCCTGCTGCGGCTATTTACAACCAACTCTATGGAATGGATATCGATACAGCGCTGGGCGAATCTTTCAATAATGCTCCTTACATTACCCGTGACCAGGCTGCGCTCAACTGGATGGTGACCCCCAACTTTAGGGCAGGCAATCCGATGGATATTTCCAATACCACCAAGGACGAAGTTCGATATCAACAACGTGGTTATGCCAAGTACATTGAAATGGCCGCTCTCTTTGGCTGGGAAGTGATCGACTCTTTTTACAAAAAGGAACAACTGGATTTTATTAATCAGGTGCCCGGCGATGGCCTGACCGATGTAGACAGCAGGATATTGCGCTTTTCCGGGACCTGCGGGGTGGATGTCCGTCCGCTCATTCACTTCTGGGGCGTGCATCCAAAGGAGCCTGCCACATTGGAAGCTGCCATAGCAAGTGAAGGACTGCAACCATCAAAATTCATTTGTGACCGTCTGACCCATTATAAATCCATCATACCCCTGGACAACGCCCAATTCGCGGAACATGCCAATGCCTTTTTCGGCGGTGCTGTTCCTCCGGGCGGTGATCCGGATTATGGCAGTGGCTGGTATAATCTTTGGCTGCCTCAATACAATGAAACGCACGGTATGCTCGCGCAGCAAGCCATGCAGGATATTATCGACTTGTATTTCCCTGATGGTTGTCCGACAGATGGCCCGACACCCATTGTCACCGTAAACAGCGTAAGCATTTGTACCGGAGATTCAGCCACACTTACGGCTTCCGGGGCTATGTATTATCAATGGAACAGCGGTCAAACGGGTAATACGATTAC
Organism: Saprospiraceae bacterium; assembly: GCA_044227555.1. Lineage (GTDB taxonomy): Bacteria > Bacteroidota > Bacteroidia > Chitinophagales > Saprospiraceae > Opimibacter. The sequence continues at coordinate 16,502 of JBGAWQ010000018.1, forward strand.
TGTGCATCCTGATTCCACAACCACCTATACCGTTATTGGAAAAACTGCCGGCTATGCCTCTGAACCTGTAAACGTTGATGTAATAGTCAATCCAATCCCGGTAATCACCGCCGAAAGCACAAGTATCTGCGAAGGTCAATCGGTAACCTTGCATGCCAGTGGAGCGGATACGTATGAATGGAGTAATGGTGAATTCGGCGACAGCATCACAGTCAGCCCAACCATGTATTCCGTTTATACTGTGACGGGCATTTCATCAGGCTGTACTTCAGATTCCGTGGAAGCTACCGTAACTGTACATCCATTACCTGTCGTCACTATCAATACTATCCAAAACGGGTCGCTTACTTTTCTTGATGCATTTGGTGCAGATCTTACCTATGTATGGTCGACAGGAGAAACCACACCTATCATTCAGGCAGATACATCGGGCATCTACACCGTTACCGTTACGGACGATGAAGGGTGCAGTGCGTCTGCCAGTATTATGGTCGAGGTCCTAACTGCTGACGGCAACCCAAGGCACGAAATGGATTTGATCGTTGCCCCTAACCCTGTAGATGATGTGTTGAACATAACCTACAAAGGACTTGTCACAAGCTATGTTAACATCATGGATTATACTGGTCGAATCCTACAGGCAGACCGCACCGTTCTTCCAGAGGGAACAACAAGGACTATTAATATGGCCAGGCTTCCTGCAGGGGTGTACTATATCCAGATTGGAGGGGATGGATTTGTGAAGACAGTGCGGATTGTGAAGTAAGGGCAGATCATTATTTAAAAAAAAAACAATATGAGCGCCATATTCGGATCCGATGCCTTTTCGCCTAAAGAAATCGCAGAAAAAGTAGAAAACATCGGCGTGACCAAAGCAAGGCTGCCGTTCGTCAAGATGTCGATGCTGGGTGTTCTGGCCGGTGTTTTCATCGGTCTCGGGGCCATGTATTCTGTCCTGGTGGTCTCAGATCCCGGTCTTGGCTTCGCCTACAGCAGAGTACTTGGGGGGCTTGTCTTTTCGCTCGGACTGATCATGGTGATCATCGCGGGGGCAGAACTCTTTACAGGAAACAACCTCCTGGTCATGGCGTGGGCCGATGGCAAGATCACTTTCAAGGAAGTCGTACGCAACTGGATCGTCGTATGTATGGCTAATTTTGTCGGGGCCGCCGGCCTTGCCATACTGGTGTATGCCTCAAGGCATGTGGATATGAACAGCGGCGCAGTGGGAGCTACCTACATCAAGATTGCCGCAAACAAGTGTAATCTTTCCTTTGCCCAGGCGTTCTTTAGCGGAATGCTGTGCAATGTACTCGTGTGTCTCGCGGTATGGATGTCCCTGGCCGGTCGTTCGGTGGGCGATAAAATGCTGGTGATTATTTTTCCGGTCTCCGCATTTGTGGCAGCAGGATTTGAACATAGCATTGCCAATATGTACCTTATCCCGATGGGGCTATTGATGAAAATGGAAAACCCTTCCGTCACCGGTGCCGAGGCCATTTCATGGATGGGCTTTTTGAAAAATCTGATTCCAGTCGTCCTGGGCAACCTTGCGGGAGGCAGTGGGTTTGTAGCCTTGTTTTATCACTTCATTTATGGAAGAGACAGAGGTGAGGCTGCTAAAAATAAAAATGAAAGCTTAGGAGATTAGAGGCTTAGGAGATTAGGAGATTATAGAGTTTATTAAGATTATTGGCTTATATGGGAGCTGCTACACGCTTAGAACTTTGAAGGCAGCTCAGTGATCATCAGCTTCTTTTTTGCTTATAGCCACTGCGATTGGAGCCCAAGTCAATGACTATTGCCAACACCATTACGCTTAAGGTCAACGCGGTTCATTGCCCTCCGGACTGGTTGATGACCACGCTATACCAGAGGGTCGTGAGGTGCACATCACTGTGGTCTCCTCATAAAATTCTGCAACGCTCCGATTAACTTCTCCGTCGAAGGTTGATACCTGGTATATCCCACGGGTTTAATTTTGAATCTTCCATTTTCAGCTTCATGCGTGATGTTGAGGATCCAAATTGTCGGATAGGTAGAGACTTTAAGTGAGCGGGCGATAGCGACATTCTGATCTTCACTACCCTGCATACCCTGTGGGTTGGCCTGGAAATTGATCCGGAGCAATACCACACTTTTACTCGCCCATGTTTTAAAAACTGGATCAGTAAAAACATTGGATTCCAGTTGAGTGCACTGTCCGCATGTATCACTACCGGCAAAGTAAACCAGGATGGGCCGGTTGGATTTGACCGACTGATCATAGGCATCATTGATACTTGAATACCATTGAAGGGATACTTCTTCCTCTGTAGTTGTTTTCTTATCCCCGGTCTTGCCATTGCAAGCAAGGAGGCTTAAGATTACGGTCAGGACATAGAGATACCTGTGGAGCGGAATTGCTTTCATAAAATATATGAGTGCTATCCGCACGGCATACCCGGAATTCAGGACAGGCAGATAGTCCGGCAAAATTACGAGGAAGCATGAAATGAAACCTTCTTCCTTCTTTTTAATCCACCGTTTCCGTAAACCGTACCCAATTTGTTCCGTTATACACCCTCAGACCCGGAGTATTATCGGTTTGGAAAATCACCATACCTGCCACCGCCGATGTGATGGCATTGCGCTGGGCTTTCGTCATCCGCGTCAGGACCAGCGCTTTCGAAGTGGAGTTTAATTCCAACAATGCACTTTCTCCGGGGGTAGTATTGATCCCAACATTGGACGTGGCATTGACTATAGTGATCCCGGGAAGTGAAAACGTACTGTTGTTGGAAATAATCCTGTTGGTAAAATCCGGTGTGCCGCTGCCGGTATTGCTCGAAGAGTTGTAAGCAAAATCTATGTATTGACTGGCATCCCCGTTGGAGCGAATCTCAAGTCCTGCACTACCCGTCCCGGAATTGATCAGATGGATGCTGGCATCTGAGGTAGCGGCAGTGACGTCCAGCGCAGCCGTGGCAATCGTTGTTCCTATGCCCACCTTGATGGCATCCGCTCCTGTTCCGCCCAGGATCATCATACCTCCCGCGCCTACTTTCGCATTTTTTCCGATGGCTATGGCATTAAAGAGGTTGTTGGCAAGTACATCGGCGCCAAAGCCAATGCCGATATTATACGAACCGGTCTGATTGGACAGGAGTGTCGTGTATCCGATAGCTGTATTGGCCGCGCCGGTAGTATTGGCTGACAGGTTAAACGCACCTATTGAGGAGTTCCATTCGCCATTCGTATTGTTCTGCATATTCAACAATCCAATGGAAACGTTTCGGCCTCCATTGGTATTTGAAGGGAGAGCACTGTTGCCAATAGCAATATTGTCCTGCCCCCCGATGTTGCTGCCCAATGCATTTGAACCCAGGGCCGTATTGTTGCTCCCTGTAGTGTTGGCATCCAATGCCTTGCTCCCAACGGCGGTATTGTTGTTTCCGGTGGTATTGAGGGTTAAAGCATCTGAACCCATAGCGACATTTTCATTGCCGGTGGAATTGGTGCCCAGGGCATCTACCCCGACTGCAATATTTTCACTTCCGCTGGTATTAACATATAAGGTACGATCGCCTATTGCGGTATTTTGTGTTCCGGTGTTGGCCGGAGTTGATGTACTTCCGCGTAATGATTCATACCCTACAGCCGTATTGCGGGTGTCTACTCCTGGCGGGTTTACACCCAGGTAGAACATGGAATTATACCCAACGGCTGTGCTTTTGCTATTGGCAATGTTATTGATCAATGCATTGGTGCCAATAGCCACATTTTGGCTTCCTGTGGAATTGGAATTGAGGGCGCTTTGCCCCAAGGCCACATTTGATCCTCCGGAACTGTTATTTGCCAGGGAGGTTGCTCCTACAGAGGTATTACCGATTCCGGTAGTATTCAACCGGAGGCTGTTCCGTCCCATAGCCGTATTTGAATTTCCGGTAGTGTTAAAAGTCAGTGAGGCATCGCCGACTGCCGTATTGCTGGTCCCGGTATTTCCGCCTGGTGTTGCTCCACCTTTGAGGGCTTCATAACCAAGGGCTGTATTGTACGTATCGACACCAGAGGAGCGATCATCAGCGTTGTACATAGCCCTATACCCTACCGCGGTAGATCTGTTATTGGCTTCATTGGAATAAAGGGCCCCTGACCCGACTGCAACATTTTTACTTCCAAAACTATTATTCAGCGACGCTGATTCTCCGACCGCGGTATTCTGCGAACCGGTTTGGTTGACAAACAAAGCTGTTTTACCCACGGCTGTATTATCGGTACCTGAGGTATTCAGTACCAATGTCCTGCCTCCGATGGCTGTATTGTTGATCCCGGTATTATTGGCCGGCGTAATGCTCATGCGTAATGCAAAACTGCCTATTGCTGTATTGTTCGTTTCCACCCCGGAAGTCTGATCACTGGCATTGGCCATCGCATAGTTACCCACAGCTGTCGATCCGTAATTAGCGGTGTTATATTTCAGGGCATTTGCTCCAATGGCCACATTTTCATATCCCGTCGTGTTATTGGTGGCTGCATCCATTCCCATCACGGTGTTATTTGATCCGGTAGTATTGAAGGTCAATGCGGCCTTTCCTGCTGCGGTATTCCCGGCACCGGTGCTATTCGAATAGAGTGCTACAGACCCCAGGGCGGTATTGGCAGTTCCTGTATTGGCAGCAGGCGTATTACTTCCTCGTAAGGCTTCTGCACCCAGGGCGGTATTATAGGTATCTGCACCTGCTTCCTGGTCATGCGCATTCCTCATCGCGCCAAAACCAATAGCCGTGGAGCGGTGGTTGCCTTTATTGCTATACAATGATCCCGATCCGATACTGACGTTATTGTTTCCGCTGGTGTTATCGACGGAGGAAGCTTCACCCATAGAGGTGTTTCCTGATCCGGTGGTGTTGCCACTCAAAGCGATGGCACCAAACGCGGCATTATAACTGCCTGTTGAATTCAGATTTAATGCCAACACGCCGGAGGCCACATTATTGATGCCGGACGTATTATTCTGCATGGCTGCCGTTCCCATAACGGTGTTGTTCGAGCCGGTTGTATTGCTTTGAAGAGATTGTTTTCCCAGAGATACATTGTCAATCCCCGTGGTATTACTGGTCATGGATCCATTTCCGATCGCTGTATTTCCGGGTCCGGTAGTGATCAGACCTGCCTGGTAACCTAAAAATGTATTTCCTCCGGCACTTTCGATTTTCCCGGATTGAACATTGTCGGTTTTAAAAACGAGAGGTTGATTATTTGTGGTTCCGACAAATTCGGTTCCATTGATAGCATTCCCTGAAGTGGTCCATCCTGATTTTGTATCCAGCGTATTGACCCAACCTGCTATGTTGTGGTAGAACCAAAAGGACTGGGTATCGGTGTCAAAGACCATGAGACCGTTTGCCGGGCTGCTAATTGTCGTGCGCTGTGCCGTGGTCATTCGGGGGACGAGCATTCCTTTATCTGTGGATTGGATATCCAGGATTGCACTGACATCGGGAGTGGTGGTATTGATGCCCACATTTTGACCGAATACGTTTGCCGAATAGCAGAAGGTGAAAAGCAGGAATAAAGTGATGCGAGATTTCATTGGTCGTGATTTAGGTGGTAGAAGAATTCAGGATAGATATTAGGGTTGGCATTTCATTTAGGTTTGAGGTGTTCGGGTCTCCGGATTCCATCCAGCCGATAGCAGGCATTTGGCGGTCGATCTCTTCCATCTTCCTTTTGGCCATCACCTGGATCGCCCAGATGGTGATCAAGAGCAAAATGGCGAAGACCAGAAAGCGAAGGACATAAGGTTGCCTGAAAAAACCCGTTTGGAAATGCATGTTCCAAATCTAGCGGCAGAACAAGTGCACTACCCTATTTTACTGTGGACAATAGTTTTACAGGGAGTGGACAAAAGTTGTTCATGGATTTAAAGGATTAGTAACGAGGCGGAAGGGGCATTAAGCAAATTATGTCTCCAAAGTATCTTCTACCCCCTTTGCCCCCTAAATGGGGGTACCTGTAAGGAATATGATCAAATTCTTTCTCCCACATTACTACACCCCCTTTACCCCTAAATGGGGGTACCTGTAAGGAATATTTTAATCTCCTCTCCTTTAGGCGCTGTACTGAGCTAAGCCGAAGTAGGTCGGGGGCAGAAGGGCTGTCGTAAGCGGAAATTGGCCAGGTGGATCAAAATCTGCACACTTTAATCAGAAATAATTCTGTGTAATCTGCGATCCCAAACTGGTGTAGTCCCTCTCCTGAAATCTCCATATTTTGCAAGGCACACACCACGATCATGCTGCGACTGCAAGTCCTGTTGTTCATTTGTATACTTATACTTGGCTCACTGCCGGAAGGATTGGCTCAGCCTACGGACAAACAGATAGGGGAATGGGTATCGCTCCTGTCCAAAAAAGCAGATCCAAGGGCTGCTCGCTTGGAGTCCGTTTTAAAGGATCTCAGGGTATATGAGGTTCCGGTTCAATGTAAAACAACTGAAAAATTGGTGGAAGCAGCCCAGGAGTCGAACAACACCCGATGCCAAATCCGGGTGCGACTGATCAGGCATATCCTGGACCAAAACGGGGACATATGTCCAAAAAACGAATCCCTGACGGATAACCTGGGTGCAGCCTTACAGGCAGCCTACGAACTGGAAGATGAGGCGTTGCAATATGAAATCCATCTCCGGCAAGGCCAATTGTACAATGGAATGCAGCAGTATGGACAGGCGGCTATGCATTTTCTCCTCTTTTTTGAGATCCTTGGCCGTCATCCGCGTTCGGAATTTCGGCTCCCGGCGGGAGCATTTTATGATATGAGCTTCAGCTTGTATCATACCCATGAATACCGGGAATGCATCACCGCCGGCATGAGTGGTCTAGGCCTATCCTCAGTACCTGCTTACATCCCGGATGATACGCTCAATACGTACCAGCAAATGCAGGCATGGAATACGGTTGGACTGGCTTATCAAAAGCTACAACTTCCCGATTCCGCCTTTATCGCTTTTGATCACGCTGCTTTCGTTGCAGAACAACTCCATGATCCATTCTGGATCGGCATCATCAAAGGGAATAAAGGGGATGTATATTATGATCTGGAAAAGTTTGATTCGGCGTACGTATTGCTTCAATACGATGTTGACCAAAGCATTCAATATCAACAGTGGGACAATGCCGCGAACTCCTTGCAATGGTTAGCTCGTATCGATCTACGCAAAGGTCATACCCGGGACGCATTGGAAAAACTGCGACAGGCGCATGCTTATCTCGAACGGCAGCCGGCCCCGGCTTACCTGGCGAATGTCTGTTATGGTTTTTCTCAGGCCTTTACGAACCTGGGGCAGGCGGACAGTGCCAATGCGTACATCGTACGATACCTACACCTGCATGATTCACTTCAAGCCGAAATCGCTGATAGTCGCGCGGAAATCCTTCAAATGCGCATCCATAATCTCAATCAGATCCAAACGATCAAGAGCCTCAACCGCGAAAAACAACTCATCATGGTATCCCGCAATGCAGCCATTATCATAGTGCTGCTTGCCGGTGTGCTGGGCTACCTGTGGTTTCATCGCGTGAGATTGAAAATGTTGCTCCGTCAAAAAGAGGCTATGGACGCGAAACGAAGGGCTGAAGCTGAATCGCAGAAGGCCACAGAACAATTGGCAGAATATCGTCAACATCTGCTGGAGAAAAACGAAATCATCGAAAAATGGCAAACCGCCAGCGAGACCAAATCGTTTTCGGAGGATCAATTGAAAAGATTATCGGATTTGACGCATCATCTGATTCTGAACGAAGACGATTGGCTTAGGTTCAAAGCTTTGTTTGATTCCGTATATCCTGGCTTTTTTCACACCTTGCGCAACAGAGTGCCGGATATCACGCAGGCAGAACAACGGATGGCTGCGCTAAGCAAACTCAAACTGACTACCAAGGAAGCTGCCAATCTACTGGGGGTCTCCCCGAATACGGTGTACACCACACGTCGCCGATTGCGTATGCGATTAGGATTGGAACAAGATGGAGATTTGGATACTTACCTGAGGGAAGGAGGTACTGAACCGTAACCTGACTCATTTCGGAAACGTAGCATTGAACGACAAAAGTATTACCCCAGTACCAGTTCTATTTTATATCCATGGTCTGTAGAGATCTTCAATGTTCCACCTATCCGTTCTGCTCTCATCTTCATATTGGCTATCCCCTGGCCCAAAGGTGCATTTGGGGATGTGGCTCTCCCATTGTCATTGATCGCCAGGATGACCTTGTCCCCAATTTGTTGAAAAGTAACCTCCACATGAGTGGCATCTGAATGTCTGATGATATTAGTAACGGCTTCTTTGAAGATGAGGTAGATATTTTGACGCACTTCAGGGCTTATAAATTTCTTACCTTCTATATCCCGCACCAGAAATGAATGGGATATGCTCTTGCGTTCCAGATTCTTTTCAACATAATCGCGCATTCGATCCACGAGGTTTTCGAACTTATCTTTTCTGGCATCAATGGCCCATACTGTATCCCGCATCCGATCCATCGCCTCCCGGCTCATTTCACTGAGCTCCAGCAAGGGTTTTCGTTTGGCTTCCTCTACTTCATAGGACATCATTTGGGATTGCATCGCCAGCCCGGTCAGAATAGAACCAACATCATCATGCAGGTCAGAGGAGATTTTAATGCGCAATGCTTCCAGTGATTTCTGCCGTTTCCAGCGCTGCTGATACCAGTACCGAACCCCTAAGACGCCCAGCAGGGAAATGATCACGGACAGCAGTACCCACACCCATGCGTGCTGATACCAATAGGCTGTCATGTGGATGGGTAAACTAAAGGTGACTGCATTACTATCCTCCGCATTGGCAGAGGCTTTCACCTCCAGATTATATTGTCCGGGTGGCAAGGCATAGACCAATATTTTCGGGTTGGCGGCATAATCGCTCCAGTCATCATGTATCCCCTGAATCCTGTAACTATAATAGATGGTTTGATCAAATCCAGGAGCGGAAAGGAAGAATTCCATATTGGTATCGGATGGCCGGAGGGTGAGTTCATATCTTTCGCTGGGTGCCGGAACCACGTACCTGTATTGTTTGTCTTCTCCATTAAAAATGGCTATTCCATACAGTTTAATCGGGTAGGTCTCTTTGGAAGCCTCTTGAAACTGCAAATCCTCCGGAAGAAACATGTATAATCCATTCGTGCTACCGAAGTAATAATTCCCCTGACGATCGCGGTAAGCCGAAGTGCGATTGAATTCCGGCCTGGATAGCGGATGCTCCGGATCCAGATGACTAAAAGCCATCACTGTTGTATCAAAATACACCAGCCCCTGTTGCGAGCCCAGGTAAAAACCGCGATGATCATCCGGAAGTATCGTAAAAAAAGTCCTCGGTTTTTGTTGCATCGAAGGGGTGATCATCGGATCCTTATACAACTTGTATTCCCGGGTAAGGGTATTCAATCGACCAAGTCCGTCATAGCATGCATACCAGAGGTCATCGCCATCCAACAGCATATCATTGATGCCGGTTTGCCTGGTGCCGCCAAGATCCTCCGTCGACCATGACGCCAGTATCCCGCCTTGCCTGGACACCAGTTTGATACCATCATTACTTGTGGCCATCCAGATGGCTGATGCATCCTTGCTGCCAATCATTTGGTTGATTACGAATGGGAAATTTCCTTGTCCGCCATTGGTCTCTGCGATGCGCACAGAATCTAAAGTTTGATCTTTGATGTCCCAGGCATACAAGTATTGACCGTACCAGGCATATAACCAAAGGGTGTCTCCATCCAGCCACTGCACCACGTGCCCGTTGATTCGATTTGGAATCGTTTGTATGATCTTTCCGCTCCGCGTATTTATGGCCAGCGAATGCCAAAACAACCATGGGGCACTATAGGTAAGTGAGTATGCACTATACTGGCTCGTATTCAGCGACTTCAGCAATGGCCATTCGTGGAAGATCTTTTCTCCAGGCGGTTTGACCATGATACTATTGTAAAAAGAAGCATATACCTGTTGATGTTCATCTTCAGTCATCCCTCTCATGGAAATATCCGGCCTTGTAAAAGGGACATGCACCTGGAAACGTTCTACCGGCGGAGGTTTGGTTTTGAGCAGGTAGAGATACTTGGTACCCAACAGGAATACTTGATGATCGATCTCATAAAAACCTATGATGTCTTCGGAAATCGCCCCGGGATAGAAATCCTTTTTCATGGCATAGGTTTCCGCGCTTAAGTCCTGCACAGTATGATTAAGGGTGTCAAGCACCAAAAAATAATAGCCATTGGCGATATACACTTTTTCGCCGCGAATGATGAAATGACCTGCCCCTATGTTGGGCCCGGGCGGCAGCCTGGTGTAGATCCGCGGAGACTCCATATGATCATCCCAATACATCAATGCCTTAAGCCTGTCATCATAGAAGTAGTAATGATCCGTAGCATTTGGCAGGAAAGTGCTGGCATGGGTTGCATTCCTGAACGCATAAAACACGGGATGCTTACCGTCCTCCTCTATTCGGAGTATCCCGTGTGTCGTCTGGATCCAATGACTGTGGTGGAGCCAATCATAATGGAGTAAGGAGCCATATTCAGATTGTGATCCTGAAAACAAAAGTCGATGCCTGGTGGATGTTTCCATCTTCCAAACAGAAAATGAATCGCTTTCATTAGCGATGATTAGTGCAAATACATCCCCTCCGGGTGAAATATCAAAGTACATGGAGGAATGCGTTTTTTCAGTACCGAATGACCAGGAGGCATCTATTTTCCTGGTGTCCGGGTCGAATCGAACGACAGAGGAACTGCTGGATACAGCAGCATACACTCTCCCCAAACTATCCATGCACAACCTACCGATAAAGGCCCCCGGATCTCCTAAATCCAAGTTGAATAAAGGGTGGTCCTGACTGTACATGATACTGCTATGGCCATCAGCGATGATCAGGCCCCGGGTAGATGCAATCCACAAAAAACCATCTGGTGTCTGTACCGCGCTATTCATCCCCAGCTGATCATCGGGTAACTGAAGCGGAAAGGGTTCTACTTCATATCCAGGGGAAATCCTGGTATAGGATTGCGCGTCTGTAAGCATGTAACCCAACATAAACAAGAGAGACAGGCTCTGCCTGAGCAGGGAAATGCAGATTGTGTTGAATGGTTGTGGATTGGTAAACACAGGGTGCCCGAATGCAGGATATGTCAATACATCCATGCTTGAAATATACAACGCTTAACTGAGGCGGGCATTTTCTCTTGTTGCGAGGTCGACGTCGGTCTATTTCACCCTGTAGGGTGATTGCCCAAACGGCACAATAACAAGACTTTTCCGGGGTCATTGAATATCTAGCTAGTATGAAAAAGATTCACAGGTTTTTCGACGTCTTTTCACATATTCGTCCTTCCGCGCTTCTGCCCTTTCTGCCCCTATATCCCCTAAAGGGGACTATTAGAATGAGGATTTTGCCCTTTTGCGTGTCCTCTCTTCTGACCTTCTCCCTTGCCGGGCAAAACGTAAGCATAAAGATGAATGCTAACAGCGATCACCTGATCTGGCCCTTGAATAGTTCGCAGGGAGTATTTGTGGGTGAAGGGACAGGTTCTGTCAATACCGGCCTGTTTAATACCGGAGTTGGAGGTTTTGCTTTGAATCTGAATACAACTGGTGCTTCGAATTCAGCCTTTGGGAACAGTGCCCTTGGAAAAGTAACCACTGGTGGGTTCAATACGGCTGTAGGATCGGGGGCGATGGCGGAGAACCTGACCGGTATAGAAAATACTGCCCTGGGTACATTTTCATTGTATTTCAACAAGGGACTGAGTCGGTCTACCGCGGTAGGCTTTAAAGCGATGTATTATGCCAATAACAGTAGTTCATCGGGAACCACATTCAATACGGCGGTAGGATACGAGGCCCTTAGGGGAAGTGGTTCACCGGGAAGTAACACAGGCAGTAATAATACGGCAATCGGAGACCAGGCATTGTATTCCAATACTACAGGCAATTATAATTCCGGCATCGGGTCGGGCGTCTTGTACGCCAATACGACAGGCATCTTCAATACAGCATCAGGAGCATCCTCTCTAAACGCTAATACTACCGGCGGAGGGAATACAGGCACCGGTGCCTATTCGCTTATATCCAATACTACCGGAAATGCCAATACCGCTATCGGATTTGAAGCCCTTGGAAACAACACCACCGCCAATCTGAATACCGCGGTTGGATATCAGGCTCTGATCACTAATACCACCGGGCAAAACAATAGTGCTTTTGGTGCAGCAGCCCTGATTGGAAATACCACCGGGTATTCCAATGTAGCCATTGGGATTAATGCTTTATACAGCAATACGACGCGACCCAATTTGGTGGCCATTGGTGATTCTTCGCTTTTCAATAACGGCTTGGGGGCCTCCCAGTCGTATCATGCTACCTGGAATACGGCAGTAGGCAGCAAATCCCTGTATTCGAATACTATCGGTGCTGAGAATACTGCAGTAGGATACAAGAGTTTGTATGCCAATACCATCGGCGAATTCAATACTGCCATTGGATCCAGAGCCATGCTTCAGAATACAAGCGGCTACGATAATGTGGCATTGGGCGATGAAGCATTATTGTCGAATTCGACCGGGCATAGCAATACCGCCACCGGTTTACAATCGCTGCGTAATAATTCAACCGGCCACTCCAATACGGGAGTTGGGGACGCGGCTTTGTTTAGCAATATCGGTGGAAGCAATAATACCGGAGTCGGTGTCAATGCACTTGAAGAGAATACCACCGGCTATTCCAATGTCGCCGTGGGAATGGAGGCCTTGAAATACAATACCATTAAATCCAACCTGGTCGCAATAGGCGATTCCGCCTTACTCAATAACGGCCTTGGCGCCGTAGGCCTGGAAAGTGCATTCAATACTGCCATTGGTAGTAAGGCATTATACGCCAACACCAAAGGCATATCCAATACTGCAACCGGTTTCCAGACCCTGTATAACAATACCACAGGAAATGAAAATACGGCTTATGGAATTAAGGCATTATTCAACAATACTACCGGCAACAGAAATACGGCTACCGGCACCATCGCCATGATTCAAAACACCACCGGAAGTAATAACTGCAGTTATGGCATTGCCGCTTTATCTCAAAATGCATCCGGGTCAGCCAATGTGGCGATAGGCGTAAATGCCTTGTATCGTAATACTACCCATTCCAATTTAGTTGCGATCGGAGATTCTTCACTGTATAATAACGGGTATGGGGCTTCTGCAGAGCAGGCCATTCTCAATACCGCCATTGGAAGTAAAGCGTTACTGGCCAACACCATTGGCGCCGCCAATACTGGCCTTGGGTTTCAGGCCTTGACGGATAACACTTCAGGTAGCTTAAATACCGGTCTGGGGACTGGGGCTCTTTCCTCAAATATTACGGGATCCTTCAATAGTGCATTGGGAACTGCAGCCCTTGGGTCGAATACCTCCGGGTCATCAAATATAGCCATGGGCGTATATGCACTTGAGGCTTTGGGATCCGGAAGCAACAATGTAGCCATAGGTAATTATGCCGGCGACCAGTTGACGAATGGAAGTGGTAACGTGTTTCTCGGGCATCAGGCTGGCTACAATGAGACCGGCTCGAACCGTCTGTATATTTCCAATTCAAATGCTGATGCTACCCAAGCGCTGATCTATGGAGAATTTGATAATGATGTACTTCGTGTCAATGGGAATTTAGGTCTCGGTGATGCTCCCGGCTTATACAAACTAGTCGTCCGGCATGGCAGCTACGGCCTGAAGATTCAGCATCAGAGTTACCTTGACAAATCCATTGAATTTTATGAAAATCCATCCGGGCACCTGGATTTATATAATCAAGCCGGCACCAATATCGGGACGTTCAACTATACCACCGGTGTTTACAATGCACTCTCTGATGGCCGGTTTAAGGAAAATATTCAACCTATGCCTTCCGTACTTTCGAATGTCTTGCGTCTGACACCAGATACCTACACATACAAGTCTGATGCAGAACAAAAGCTTTGTTACGGCTTTATTGCCCAAGACGTGGAACAGATATTTCCTCACCTTGTGATGACACCTTCAAATGATCCTGAACGGCCTTCCAATTATACTATGGATTATACCGGCTTTGGGGTGTTGGCGATCAAAGCCATCCAGGAGCAGCAAGCCATTATCGAAGATCAGGAAGCCCGAATTTCCAAACTGGAAGCCTTGGTGGCGGAATTACTGGCTAAGGAAAATTAAGTACATTACCACAAACAATGATTACAACATTGACATTGGAAAACAAAAAGTCCCCTTCAAGGGATTTAGGGCCGGAAAAAACAAAGATCACCATCATTGAAGACAACCAGGTCATCCGGGACAGTGTCTCCAGGTTCATCCGGTACCATGAAGAATTTGACGTAGTGGAGTGCCTGGGATCGATAGAGTCGTTTATGCACCTGATGCAAAAAGACCATCGATTTACGACGGATATCATCCTACTGGATATTGGCTTGCCTGGTGTCAGTGGACTGGATGGTATCCCTATGATTCTGGAGAAACTCCCGGAAGTGGATATCATCATGCTGACCTCCTATGAAGAGGAAGATGTTATTCTTCGGGCGATTTGTTCCGGAGCCTGCTCCTACCTTTCCAAGAAAGCAAGTCTTGAAGAAATCGTGGAAGCGATACGTATCGTGGTGAAAGGGGGCTCCTATATGTCTCCTTCCATAGCCCGGGAAATCGTCACGCACCTGATGGGCGGAAGAGTCAGCAAAGCGACTATCCTGACCGAACGGCAAAAAGAAATCCTTGAACATCTAATTGAAGGTAAAAGCTACTCATCAATAGCCCAATCCCTCTTCATCAGCGTGGAGACCGTCCGCACCCACATCAAGGCCATGTATAAGGTGCTACAAGTAAATAATAAAGCCGAAGCGATTGCAAAATATTTGAAAGGACAAATTCAATAGTAGGTATTACCGCATCAGTGTTACATTCCCGGCGATAGTTTTGGTGACTATGTTTGTTCCCTCTGCATAACTGAAGGTCATCCGATAGACATATACTCCCGGGTTCATGGGTTGGCTATTGAGGTTGCCATTCCAGATAAAGGGATATGCCTTACTGCTAAAAATGAGATCTCCCCAGCGATCAAAAATTTCGCCTTGCATGGAAATCACTTCTATACCCTGTTCTAAATAGATTTGAAAATCATCATTAACCTGATCTCCATCCGGACTGAAAACATTGGGAATGTAAAAGTGTATGTCCGGAGCACAATCTTCTTCAGCCAACACAGAAGCTGTGGCTGACACCGTATAACAAACTGTCGATACCGTAACCACGTAATCGCCTGATGAATGAACGCTGATAGTCGGGCCAGCGGCTCCCGTGCTCCAGATATATTGCGCGACGAAGGCCTGAGTGACATCCAATGTCAATACTTCACCCGGACAAATCGTCATGGGATCAAACAAAACTACCGGCATGTCATCGGCAAAACTCACCTGGACCTCATCATACTGAGACCCGCAGGCGTTGTTGATGGAGAGTCCATAGATTTGATTTAGATGAGCAGTGAAGACCGGAGCATTACTTCCATCCTGCCACATTAGAGGATCTGTCGTAGGCGGAGCATGAAGAACAACAGAATCGCCCGGACACAACACCAGATCAGGGCCGAGTGAAAATGGTGGCGGGGTAGCCTGATAGTCAATCACTATCGAATCGGTCTTCGCCCCACATCCATTGGCATGATTGAGCGTGTATATTCCGGCATGAGACACCATAAATACAGTACCATGACTTCCATCCTGCCAGCTGGAGATGGTTTCCGCATCTGCATTCGATGTTAAAAGCAATATCTCACTATCACACAACAAGGTATCAGGTCCGAGATCAGGGTTTGGCGGTGTAATAAATGAAACTGACAAGGTGTCGTCATCTTGTCCACAAGCGTTAGATATGTGCAAAGTGAGCATAGCGTCTTGGGAAACCTTGAAAAAAGGATCCGTTGAACCATCTTGCCAGATGTAAGTTACGCCTGCTATGCCGGATTGAACAATGACGGTATCTCCTTCACAAGCAATGACATCAGGTCCGAGATTCAACAGTGGCCCTTGTGTGCTTTCAGTGATGACTAATGTATCTGTGGCGGTCCCACATTCATTGGAGATGATAAGAATGACCGGGATAGCCTGTGTTGTAGTATACGAAGATGCTGTGCTACCATCCTGCCATAAATATTCCACATCCGGAATACCGGGATCAATGCTGAACATTTCTCCCGGGCACAAAAACTGATCAGGACCTAAGTTTAAGGAAGGGATGTCAGGTAATGAAGTTACTATCAAGGTATCTGAGGATGTCCCACAAGTATTTGCAATAGCCGCAGCATAGGTTCCTGCTGATACAATCGTAACCTGATTAGCATGTGAACCATCAAACCATGTGATACTGACATCCGGAATACTGATCGTTAGGTTCAATGATTCAAAAGAGCAGAGGGAAGTGTCATTTCCCAATTCCAGGATTGGAGTCGCAGGTAGAGTAATAGCTATCAGCGTGTCGTTTGCTGTTCCGCAGACGTTTGTAGCTTCAAGGGTAATTGTTCCGGCCGCATTCACAACATAGGAGGAAAGTATAGATCCATCCTGCCAATGCCATAGATCTGCAGCACTAAGATCCGGCGCCAGAATATGTGTTTCTCCCGGACATAACTCAACATCTGCCCCAAGATCAATGACGGGTAAGGTACCACCATCTACAACCATCACTGTATCCCGATCCGTACCACAGCTATTATTTACAGTCACGCTAT
Organism: Saprospiraceae bacterium; assembly: GCA_044227555.1. Taxonomy (GTDB): domain Bacteria; phylum Bacteroidota; class Bacteroidia; order Chitinophagales; family Saprospiraceae; genus Opimibacter. Next base: position 33,329 of record JBGAWQ010000018.1, read on the forward strand.
ATGCACCCGGTGTTGAGATGGTCAAAACGGGATTGGTGCTGCCATCACTCCACAGATAACTCACTCCGGTAACATTGGCATCAATAGTCAGGTTATCGCCCTGGCATAATGATAGCGAAGAAGGTAGGTCCACCACCGGCGGTGCAGTATTCGAAGTGACCAAAACTGTATCTGAGGCCATGGCACATTGAACTTGTGCCGTAACGCTATACATACCGGGAGAGGTGATGTGCAGGGTATCTGCGGTGCTCATGTCATTCCATAGATAGGTCGCCCCGTTGACATCAACATAGAGGGTTGCTTGCTCTCCTGGACAAAGCGAAAAATCCGGGCCGAGATCAGGAGGATCAGAAATGGTGGGCGTAGTCACTGTGGTAGTATCATTTTCAATGCCACACATTGTAGTGACCGCAACCGTGAACAGTCCGGGACCTGTGACCTGAATAGTAGGTAGCGTAGATCCATCTTGCCACAGATAAGTTGCTGATGGAATGGTAGCATCCAGTAACAATGTATCCCCCGCACATACCAGTTCACTATCCGGCAAATACAAGACCGGCACAGGGATAATATCCAATGACACCGAATCTGATACGCTGTAGCATACATTTGAAATCGTAACTGCATAGACGCCTGGAATCGAGACTAAAATTTGCGGAGAGGTTTCGCCTGTTGACCAAATGATATCATCCACCACAGAAGATTGCTGGACATGAAGCGCAAATGGAAATGAAGTGGCACAAACACTGATGGTATCACCTAGTCCTGGGATAGGTTCAGCGGCTTCATATACCGTGATATTATCCTGATCCACACCGCAGGCGTTAGACAAAGTGACTCCATAAATGCCTGATGTCGAAATGGTAAAAAACGGATCGAAACTGCCATCACTCCAGAGATAGTCACCGAGATCAGGATTGAAATCGTAACTGATGATTTCTCCATCGCACCATACCAGGGTGTCAGGACCGAGATCTATCTCAGGCTCTTGTAATCCATATACCTCCATTTCATCGGATACAGTTCCACATGCATTGCTGATGGTCACACTGTAAATCCCCGGCCCGGAGACCAGATAAGGTATTTCATCAGAGCCGTCCTGCCATTGTATGCTGTTCATATCCACCTCAAGATTAATTTCAAATTCATCACCATTACAGAGGATGGTGTCATTTCCAAGTGAGATGGGTTGAGGAGGCGAAATCACCTCTACCACGATGTCATCGAAGGAGGTATGACATCCATCGTCCAGGGTGACCGTATATAAACCTGACTGAGTGATGGTGTATTCGTTATTGATGGTTCCATCATTCCAGGTATAGGTTCCCGCATCCGGATCCAGGATGATCGTATATGCCTCCCCTTCACAAATCGAGACAAATCCGGGATTGAGCTGAACAGGATTGAAATCCGGGAAAGTGACTTCTATGGAATCTATTCCTCTTGCGCATCCCTCAGTAATAGTCAGGGAATAGACCCCTGAAGAGTTGACGACAAGGGTATGACCTTGTGAACCATCGCTCCATTCGTAGGAGACATTATTACCAGATTCACCATCGATTTCATAATCCATACAAGCTACGACATCTGGTCCGAGATCAAGAGGCAATACTTCAACCGCACCGTCATCGAATACATACACACTGTCAATATAATAGTATGAAAAATTGTTCGGAAGCGTACACGCCGGATCGAAAAAGGTCTGGCTGTTATCTTTAAAATTACCAATCGTAATAAATTGTTCGCCACCAGCTGCGGCATACAAACCAGTGAGTTCTACCCAGGCGATGGTATCTGAGTAGTAGCCTCCGAGACCTTGTATCTGAGGGGTAACAGGCAGATTATTAGTTCCAACACTGGATGGGGGCAGGACGGAAATGTAAATACCTGCTTGATTGACCCCGCAAAACTGATTGATAAGATTGATGAAACATCCCACTTTATAGCACACCCCGGCCTCCATGGGCGTGGTCAACTGTACCTGTATATACTCCCGGTAATTGGTGGCTCCATAGAAATAACATCCGGTGTATCCATCACCCGTGAGTGCCGGTTGATATCCACCCCCACCCCAATTGTTAGGAACATCAACTATATTGGAGGTAGTACATGCATTGTAATAATCCGGCGAGGCGATGGTCGGTGAAATCCATGGAACCGCAAGATTGATTTGAGAAAAAGTGGTCGGACAAGTTGAATACGTCTCAAAATTGGGGTTGGGCACCAGGTTTTGAGCAGAGACTATGCTGAACTTCCCTGACAAGATGACCATGACGAAGACTAGTCTTTTAAAGCAGTCCAGGTGAGTTCGTTTTTTAGGGAGCATAGGTGTCATTACTACTCCATGAAAATAATCAAGTTTCCTGAAATTCTAAATGTATAAGTATATCATCCAATAAGTTAGACATAGGCACACAAATGCAATGTAGCCAACCAGTTGCCATGGTTTACACATACTCATGATTATTGCGTTAAGTGTACAGGACATGATCTCTTTTCGGATCTACATCCCTGGAAACCGGGCCCTTTCGCCGGAAATGTGTTAGCTTGCGCTATGTTTCACCTCCATATGGTGATTTGAGGCGTCCTGAAATCTATGGTCAGTACGTAATTACCTGGATTTTCAAGACAATTTTATGAAGACATTATCGGCCATTACGGACCCCCAATACGTACCGCAAACCCATTTCAGTGCCTACGAAAAATTCTGGCTCAACATCATCCAGGACCCGAGGGATCTGCCTTTTATTCACTTGCTGACCCGTATCCACCTGATCGTCTTTCCATGGGCCATTTTGATGTTTACCCCGGTGTTTCAAGGCGTAATCTGGTGGCTCGTTTTTATCCCTTATGCCTATGTATCGCAGTCTTATTTTAAAGGGCGCTTTGGTTTGATGTTTCATTGCCTGTGCCACCGGATGATTTTCAAGAAAGAATATCAGTGGATACAGCGATATGTGACCTGGATCGTCTGTCCGTTTTTCGGACATACGCCGGAGACCTATTTCGGCCATCACATCATCATGCATCATGTGGAAAACAATATGGAAGATGATACGAGCAGTACGTTGCGTTACCGCCGGGACAGTCCTGTTGATTTTCTGAAATACCTTGGACGTTTTCTGACTATTGGATTTGTGGACACCTTCTATTACCTGTTTAACCGGAAGAAGAAGAAAGTATATATGCGATTTACATTAGGTGAATTGACCTGGTTGACCTTTTTTGTAGCCATGTGTTTTGTCAACCTGAAAGCGTCGCTCATGATTATTTTCGCTCCTGTCCTGTATGGCCGGTTTATCATGATGATGGGCAACTGGACGCAGCATGCGTTTATTGACAAGAGTGATCCCGATGGTCATTTCAGCAGTGTCTTCAATTGCATCAACAATGTGTACAATCAGAATTGCTGGAATGACGGTTATCATTCTATCCATCACCTCAATCCCGGATTGCACTATACCGAAATACCCGGCGTGTTTATGAAAAACATCGACAATTTTAAGAAGCACAAAACCTTTGTGTTTGATGGCATCCATTACCTCCACATCTTTTTCTGGATCATGAACAAGAGGTATGATAAACTGGCGGATCACCTTGTCAACTTCGACAATACCTTTAGCAGCCAGGCGGAAGCGGAGGCGTTGATCCGGGAGAGGTTGATGCCGGTGGTTCTGTAGACCTAGGAAGCAGGAGGCAGGTCGTAGCGCAGCGGACAAAAAACCGGACGGTTTGTAAAAGTGCAGTAGGCTTCATCACGTCTTTGGGATGCTTTCCCTGATTTTTTTCTTAAAATAATTTGCGTAGCCAAATAACTTCATATATTTTTGTAGCCAAATAGCTACATTATGAATTTGCGACGTGATGTTTTCCAGGCCATCGCTGATCCAACGCGGCGGTCGATCCTGCTGCTCCTGGCTACCCAAACCATGACAGCCGGCGCCATAGCCTCTCACTTTGATTCCGCACGACCTACGATTTCCAAGCACCTGGCCATCCTTACTGAATGTGAATTGCTCTACCCCGAGCAAAACGGCCGTGAGGTGCATTACCATCTTCATGCAGCCGGCATGCGGGAAGTTTCTGACTTTCTCGAACCCTTCCGCAAAATGTGGGATGACCGCTTCAACAAACTGGAATCAGTTATGAAAAAATATAAATCCAAGTCGTAGGCCATGGAACAGAAAACGCACATCAACGCCGAACCCGGCCGACAGGATCTGATGATCACCCGAATCTTTGACCTTCCGGTTGACCTCGTCTACAAAGCATATACAGAGCCGGAGTTGCTGGAGCAATGGATGGGCACACGGGTCATCCGGCTGGACAACAAACCGCATGGGAGTTACCGCTTCGTGACCACTGATCCCCGGGGCAACGAACATGGATTTAACGGCGTGATCCATGATCTGGTTACGAATGAACGAATCACCCGCACTTTTGAAATGGAGAACACACCATTTCCGGTACAACTGGAGTACCTCTCCTTCGAACCGGTTACTGAAGGAACCAGCCGTCTGCAGATTCACATCCTCTTCAAATCCGTTGGCGATCGTGACCGTTTATTGCAGATGCCCTTTGCGGCCGGCATCAATATGGCGCATCATCGTCTCGAACAAATCTTGACTACCACTAAATAATTCAACATGTCTAAACGCAACAAAATCATCTATTGGATTGTCACCGTTTGGCTTTCTTTCGGTATGTCCTATGCCGGCATCCTGCAAATCCTGCGCGAGGATGTTGAAATCAAACTCTTTGAATCCATCCAATCCCCGCTTTACCTCCTGCCTTTCCTGGGGACCATGAAAATCCTGGGCGTCATCGCGATCCTCATTCCCAAATTTCCCATCCTCAAGGAATGGGCCTATGCTGGTTTCTTCTTTACCGCACTGGGGGCTGCCTATTCTCATGTAGCCACTGGACATACGATAGCCGAAACAGCACCTCTGTTACTTTTCTTTGCATTGATCATCACCTCATGGTATTTTAGACCTGCGGACCGTAAAGCCACTAGTGTAAAACCTGCCTAGCATTTCTTCTCATTTCCAATTATACGTATCATGAAAAAGAAACTCACAGCCACTCAGCAAAAAGAACTCCTTGACATCCTTAAGGCAAGGTTTACTAAAAACATAAATCGACACAAAGGCCTGGCCTGGTCCCAGGTGCAAGCCCGGCTTGAAGCTAGCCCATCTAAACTTTGGTCCCTGTCTGAGATGGAAAGGACCGGAGGCGAACCCGATGTGGTAGGTCTGGATAAAAAATCCGGTGCGTATATTTTTTACGATTGTTCAGTGGAATCGCCAAAAGAACGTCGAAGCATCTGCTATGATCATGAAGCCCTGGAATCGCGCAAAGAGCACAAGCCCGAAAACAGTGCAGTCAACATGGCTGAAGAGATGGGCGTCGAGCTACTGACGGAAGAACAATACAAGTCCTTGCAACAATTGGGTGCTTTTGATTTGAAGACCTCCAGTTGGATCAAGACGCCCGCGCCCATCCGTAAACTAGGCGGTGCGCTGTTTTGTGACCGCCGGTTTGACCATGTGTTTACCTACCACAATGGCGCGGAATCCTATTATGCCGCGAGAGGATTTCGGGGAGTATTAATGGTCTGATCGACCTGTACTCCATGTTCTGATCCACAAAATCCAACTTACTTCACCACATCAAACGTACCAGCAAATACTTTTTGCGAAGTGATCAAACGTATGATGTAATGTCCCTGAGGAAAATGATCAGTTGCAATATGGACTTCAGGGCCGGTTTGGTCCTTTGCAGCATATAGTAATTGTCCGCGTTGGTCAAACACCTGAAGATCGGCTGCTGTCACATCTGCCGGAATCATTATTCTTGCGACCGTGGCAGATGGATTGGGAAAAACAAGCAGTGGTGCCTCTGCAACTACCGGTGAAACAGCAGAAACAAAATCCGGATCAAACCGGGTTCCGCTGTTGTATATCTCATTGGTCGTGGGATCGGCTAGCCATGCGATAACATAGGTCTCCTGCGGATCCCAATTGCCATCCACCTCATAGGTATATGCCCTGGAAGCACTACCACTGCTAAGATCTACGATGTCTCCTGCGGCGGGAGTCAGAAACTTCCGGAAGACATTACGGTGGATCGTTTCTCCATTGGGAGCAGAGTAGCTGATCTGCTTTTCAACGATGACCGCGAAGAGCCGGCCTGAAGCCAATGAACCTCCGACTATATCTTCCAAAGCAATATCGACATTACGTGATGTTCCTTCTGTTTCCGTCACACCTACATGCAACCATGAAGTGCCTCCGGTCAGCCCATCAAGCACCGTATTGGTGACCCCGGAAGAACTCTTAAAGTCCGTTCCATTGAGAGCCACTGTAGGTGAACCAAAAATATGGCCGGTATAGAATTGATAGCGGGCCGTGTTTTCCGGGATATTGGCCTGGTAGAAAATACAACTGCTATACGGTTTTCCCGGATGGAAACTGATCAGATGATATTGTCCTTCGTAATTAGCGAGCCTATTGAACAAACCCGGATTTTGCGAACCGCAGATCGGGCAAGGGGTGTTGGTAAACAGTTCGAGCGTCAGATACTTCGGTGGTAAATTTTGAGCAGTTACCTGCAAGTTTCCGAAAATCAATACTACCCCAAGGCACCATGCCAGGCATAAACGATTAAAAGGCTTCATCTCCATGTGTGTTTTAATCAGATCGTTGCTCAAGTATAAGCTATTTTGCAAAATCAGCTAATAGCCAAAGCGACCAACCTCTGCTATTGAAATGTTAATCGCTATGTATTTGTTCAATGGCCTACCACCAATTTTCTGACTTCCGCATAATGTGATCCTTTAACCTGGATGACATAGACGGCCGTTGGCAAACCCGATACATCCATCCGTATCTCCTTTTGTCCGGAAAGAATCTTATAGGTCGCAAGCGTCTTTCCATTGAAATCTTCGAGGTGCACTTCCAGATCTTCCGTTACAACATCTGCCAATCGCAAGGTCGTGCTCTCGCTTGTCGGATTAGGTTGAAGAGCGAGTGACAGAGGTTTGATGCCTTGCGATGTTCCGGTAGTGATGAAAGTATAAGTCTGTGTACTTGAGCACAACCCATCATTGATCGTAAGTGTGATGACATAGTCGCCTCCTTCGGTATAGGTATGAATAGGATTTTGTTCGTCAGAAGTCTCCCCATCCCCGAAATCCCAATGCCAGCTGGTCGCTCCCGTAGAGGCATCTGTAAAGGTCAATATCCCTCCGACTTCTTCTACATAATTAAAGAGACTAATGACAGGCGACACCTTGACCGTATCCGGATCTGAAATGCAGAGATCGCCACGCCGAACTTCAAGATCATATAGATAATAATAGAATGCAGGCGGATTGGTATTGGCGGATGAACTGGTCATCGTCATATACCCCGGCAACGCATACGGGTAAGAAGCCCCACTGTTGTTACGATACAACATTACTCCCTGATTGAGTGCAGCTCCTACGCAATAATCACCTGCCTCAGGTACTTTCAATCCGAGATCGATCCGATGCTGTCCTGCCGGCACGAAAACAGTAACACTCTGTACAAAATTGGCTCCACCCGGTATTTGTCCGTCAAAGTTGGAGCCGCGACCCAATACAAAGGTCCGCTCTCCATCACTCTGCGCATCTACCCATGCAGAAACAATGGTAAATTCACTTTCCGCGGTAAAGTTGATTGCACCAAAATATCCGCTACCGTGATAACTACCGGTACCAAAATTTCCGTCCACCGGCCCGACCAACGCGGATGGTTCACCTACCTGGTTCTCGATGTAGAATGTTTGCTCGGCTTCCACAGAGGGAATGCTCAGGGTATCTCCTATATGGACGACGGTATTGGTGATGTCTTTCCATATTGCCTGGCCCGTCACCGTAGTGATTACAGTGGCTGCATCGCCACCACATACCACGACATCTTCCGTCTCCGGTGTTGGAGGCAGGATAATATGAATGGCCTGTAGGGTTGAATCACTACCGATCGTATTGGTGACCACGAGTTTGACAAAATAGGTTCCACCAAACCGGTAAGTATGCACCGGGTTTCGTTCTTCTGAGGTTGTGCCATCCCCAAAATCCCAGAGCCAATGTTGGGGAATACTGGTGCTACTATCTGCAAACACCACTGTCTTAGTACATTCAAGGAGTGTGTCTACGTTGAAGGCTGCCACCGGAGGCTCTGTTGCTGTAAGGCAAGTGGGTGGCAAATCAAATGCTTCGGTTTGATCGGTGCGACTTGTGGATGCTCCCTGGTTGGCGCTATAGCCTAATCCCCTGCGGGCAAACACTTCCCAGATCAAGCATTCATGCTCACCGCCATACAGTACCTGGTCAGCCATCAGGATGGCATCACGACCATCTACCATACCTGGATTGCATGGGGTGAGTTTGAGGCCTTCGATGACCAGTTTCATCGCCACATTGTTGCCACCGGTGCCGGTATACACATCAGGATCTGGTGTGCCTCCGTAATAATCGATCAACGCCCAGTTGAGATCCCAAAGCATGGTCGCAAAAATGAATCCTACCCCATGGGGTTCGGAAATCGCAACAGCATCATTAGATGCGGCATAGGTATAGCCATTGATACTTAAATCTGTGGAATAAGGTGCTGGACGAATGCCGGTTCCCAAAGTGGATTGAGCGATCGCAAATGTGCCGATGCCACGCACATCTGTGCCTTTGTCTCCGGGTTCGATCGTAAGCATGAGTCCAAACCAATCACTCCATCCCTCACCCATTTGTTCGGAGTTGAACAGGCAACTCACATCCATAGGACCACCAACCAGCCTGGTAGAAATACCGTGGCCATATTCATGGGCAATGATGCCGTTGTCAAAGTCACCATCCAATACTGAAGTAACCGCGCCGCCACCATCACTGATTGATGCGTTGACAGTACCTGTAGCCATTTCAGCCAGGATGAGGGCACCATCGGCCTGGGAAATCATGATTGCCGGAATAAGAATCGTGCCGGAAGCCCCACCCATTTGAATGGGATCTCCGGGGATATTGTTGATGATGATAACCGCGATCGCTCCTGCATCCTGTGCGGCTTGCACTTTTTCCACAAAGGTGCAGTCCCCTCTGTCGATGACTGCGATCTTGCCCGGCAGTTGGGCCGCATTTACAAAAGCCGAGCAACCGTCATGGATGGGATCTGTATCATCGTCTACTTGTACCAGGTCACCGGTTAATGGGATGGATGGCAGTGCCGGCCCAAATGAACCTGCGGAAGCCAGGTAACCTCCTGCAATAGTCGCGGGAGTGTTGACGGTTAAAAAATTACCCGGGACAGTATTATTCCACAAATACATCTGCATTCTTGGATTGGATCCATCCGGTGGCGTACCGAAATTGGCGTTGTTGAGTCCCCCACCATCCTGGGCTTCTGCAAGTACATAATCATCAGCATCTCCTCCAACCTGGTAGTTGTTGGCCTGGAAATTTCCACTGGTTTCATCGAAGCCATACTGATACCATACATCGTGCATCACATTGTTCATGTAAAACAAATTGGTGATGGCCGCAGGTTGAAATGTTGCTGGATTATCAGCCTGGTTATATGGAAAATTGAAATCAAGGGAAGGTCCGCCATCCGGGCTGAATCCGGGGACATCATCATTGTCCGCATCTTCGTAAGCATAGACATTATTACCGCGGGTGATGGTAAACTCTGGTCCCTGAATCCCATCCGTGTCATGCCATCCAAAAGGAGAGGCAATAAGATCAGCGGGATTGACCACAGTGGCGCGGACCCCATGATTCGGACTTTCTGCAGGGATGGGAAGGACGGTGTATTGATCAGGACTGCCTGCGATAGCTGGAGTCCATACAGGACCTGCAGTTTGAAGTTGCTGTGCATGCGTCTGGTGGGCAAATGGAGACGATTCAAAACTGCAATGAACGATCATATCGTTTTGTGCCACGACCTCTCCGGATTGGGCATCCATGCGTATAGACCACCAATGGTCTTCATCCACAGGATAAATCGTTACATCCCAAACCAGTTTAACGGCTTTGGAAGGCAGGACATGATACATGAGTTGAACCGGAATCTCTTCGCGAGATATCCCTGCCGCGGAGCAGATAAATGAAGTCGGGGATACGGGCTCAATGACTTTAAGATCGCGGGGCGTGTTGAGTCCAAGGTGGCGGACGGCTGCTTCGACGGCGCCAATTGGATTGACGGATGGGCTCGCATAATGAATCTTCTGGTCGAGATGACCTACGAGGTTATTGCCCATGGTAATCACCTTTCCGTCGCGGATCGCAAAATTGGCTACGCCGTTGGCGACCGGAATATCACGGTATTGTTGACGGATGTATACATAGGTGACACCGCTTTGTTTGGAGGTTTGCTGGCTGGTGATAGTCCAGCCGTTCACATCCGAAAACGTGAGGTTATAGGTGTCCAGATGCTGGTCGAGGTATTGTTGGATCAAGGTTCGTTGATCCTGGGCAACGATTTGGGAAGAAGCGGCCAGGAGGACCATGATCGTGGCGGAAAAACAAACTGGAATAAGGGAGGCAAACCATCCCCTGGAGTGCGTGAACAACTTCATACAGATCTGGATTAGTCAAAGGGCCAACCGGCCATAAAGGCGATAAATGTAGGACAATTTCGATCAGGTATTTAAGGGAATTTGTAACAAATCAGGGAAATGCTGGGTGGCAAACAAAACAGTGGATTCTGGCTTGCTGGATGAGTACATGCGAGCATCCTATGAGTAAATCCATGTGTACCGAGAACAAATGCCCTTCTATTTGGTTATGCTACTTTCGCCGTCAGCCTGTCAGTTGACTCAGAAAGGGCGATTAAAATGAAGAGCACTATGGGATTTATCATCATCATTGGGGTCGGCCCGGGCATCAGCTATGGCGTGGCTAAAAAATTTGGAAAAGAAGGGTTCCGGGTAGGTCTGGTAGCCCGTAGGGAAGAAAAGCTTAAAGGGTATGTGGAGCAACTGAAAACTGAAGGCATTGATGCCACCTATGCATCTGCCGATGTCACTGATCCTGATTCACTACGCAAAGCACTGACCACGCTGCATGCTGCTTCCGGGGAAGCGGACATGATATTGTACAATCCATCAGGGTATTCAAAGAAAGAAATCCTGGAACAGGATTGGGATACGATTCGGTGGGCCATTGACATTTCGGCCGGAGGATTTTTCCATCTGATGAAACTGATCCTGCCTTATTATCTCCGCCGCCATACCGGTAAATTGTTTGTGACCGGAGGGGGCACAGCGTTGCAGGGGGATGATGACATGGTCGCCCTGAGTGCAGGCAAAGCCACGTTGCGGAATATTGTGCAGGGATTTCAAAAGCGAGTCAAGAACACGGATGTTCATATCGCGCAAGTGACGGTTTGTGGATATGTTCAGGCTTCAGATCCCAAATACAATCCGGATGCTATAGCCGAGCAATACTGGATGTTGTTCCAGCAAAAGCCAGGGGAGTTTACGGAGGAGATAATTTATTGAAATAGCAGAGAGCATAGGGCAGAGAGCATAGGGCAAAGCGCAGAGAGACAATTTCAAATGGGCAATTTGCAATAGGCAATCAAAAATGCGTCTCCGCGGCTCTGCGCGAGAATCTTTTTGTCTGAATCACGGATTACCCGGATTCAAGGATTTCGCGGATTGATTGTCAGGAGTATGATTTCATTTCTCTGCGTCTCCCGCTGTACATGTCAAGGCATTTGGCGGGATCTTTGAGTTGCGTCGTTGCGCGAGAACCTTTTTGTCTGAATCACGGATTACCCGGATTCAAGGATTTCACGGATTGTTTGTCGGGAGTATGATTTCAATTCTCTAGCTCTTTGCGCGAAATAATTATTCTCTATTGGAAGGAAGATAATCAAATAACGCTCAAGGATATCAAACCCGCTTCGAGGTGTTACATCTTGATGATTTTGAATATCATAGGCTGGCTAGCAGCTTCCTTGACTTCAAGCAAGTAAACTCCGCTCGTAAAAGATGACATGTCGATATCCATTAAAGAGCCACTTTGCCGCGCGACTATCGGGAGATGATGGCCACGAATATCAATCAGATTGATTTCTGTTTCGCCAGATGAAAATAAGCCTTCAATCCTGACATAGTCTTCAACCGGGTTGGGATAAATTTTGATCTGAGCATCCTGATCATCATGCGTGGCAGTAATCTCTATGGTGATGCATGATGATGTGTCGCTGCACATTCCATTGACTGAAACCACGGCATAGGAACCTGATGAAGTGGCCTGATAGACCGCTTCTATAGCATCTGGAATGGGTTCAAATCCGTTATCACAACGCAGCCATTGGAAAGTGCCGGTATCAGGTACCGCGGTGAGTATATCACTTGACAGCAAAGCGATGTCGGTTTCGGGCAGCGCAAATGATTGCACGATGTGTGTATCCCGAATCGCACATCCGGCGTACATCTTTTCATACAACAGTGTAATCAAGCCGGCATCCTGAGCCGTAAGAACAACGCTGTCGATGACACCGGGGCCAGAGATTACACTATAGGTGCCACCGGTGGGTAGTCCTTGCAACAACGTGGATTGTCCGGTACAGAGTGAGTCTTCTGTCACTTTCAATAATGCATTAGGCGCAGGTTTTACCGCAATCGTTTGCTCCAGGCTGGAGGTGCAGTTTTCCTGGGAGATGATGTAAGCCACTACGATTTGATTGCCGCCGGTGGGAGTCAACACATTGTCTTGAATATAGCCAGATCCACTGATCACCTGGAAATAACCTCCTGGAGGAAGGGCGGTGAGTTCGCGGCTTTCATATCTGCATAAGGCTGTGGATGGGCTGGTAAATTGCATGCGATCCGTGTTGGAGCATGCTGCGGACTCCAGCAATGCAGCTCTTGGCTCCACCAGCATGGTGTTGCGCATACGGGTTTGTTGATCGGGAGTAAACCGGCCCTCTTCCGGAGATGGGAAGCAATAGCTCATCCAGTTGAGCTTACTGTTCAGCCATTCTCCTTCATTGGTGCAAGGATTGGTATTGCCGCATGAATTGGTACGATGAGGAGGCGTATCACAGACTTCATCGCCATCGACCAGGCAATCAAAGTCAGATGGACAATTGTTGTCTTCACTTCCGGAAAACGTGTGCTTCAGATTGAGACCGTGTCCTAGTTCGTGAGAAAGCGTGCCATTATCATAGGTCATCGATACGATATCGATCACGGTGCCATCGTACTCGTTGCCATTGGGGTAGTAAGCGTATCCGGCGACACTGCCGCAGATATCATTGACCACCCAGATATTGTAGTATTCCCAGGTGGGCCATTTGCTAAGGTCTTTGACGGCTACCTCATCTACGCCGCAGGTACCGTCCCAGGTGATGCCTCCTTCTCGATAACCGGGGATGACCGAGCCATCTACTCTCACGATTCCTGAAGTAGGGCATCCATTCGGGTCGCGGTTGGCCAGACAGAATTGAATCTCAATGTCCGTACCGGCTCCGTTGGCGTTGGCGTATCTCTCATTGAGGCCATCGATGGCATCGAGGATTTGTTGGTCGGGGATGTTGGTTTGGTAGCCTACTTGTTCGCCGAGATGGATGACATGTACGACCAAGGGGATGATGTATACAGGTGGCGATTGGCGGTCAGTTGAAGGTGTAATGTATTTGAGTGAATCCAGGACGGCTTTTTGGTGTAGAAAATTGGCTTTGTACTTCGCATCGGATTGCATGAGCCAGGCGTGGTGGGCATCGGTGCCGCAGCCGGAAGCATCATGGATGGGTTGGCCATTGGTCTTGGCAAGGAAAGAGAAAAAAACAACGCAAAAAAGGAAGACGGCGATCCGCATAGACTAACTTGTTGGTCTGAGAAGGGGCGAAGATAGATAGGCCCTATGAATAATCAGGGGAAAGTTCAAAGGTGGGTATAAGGAGATTGAATAAACAAGTATTAAGAGATTTTATCCCAACAATACTTTTTAAACCATATTGGAAATTTTCTTGAATTTCTTATATCCCAAACCAAATCATCGCCTTGCCTTTCACAATGGTTTACAAGCTTGAGGGCATCTTCACCCTCCTTGGAGTTGTCAAAAAAGAAAGCTTGATGTACAAAGGGAAGAGTTTCAGAAAGCAACTCTAAGGATCGCATATACCTGGATCTGATTTTGTCATTTGGTACTGCGTGACCTCCTGAAAGCACACGGTTTTCTACACGGAAGACATTAATTTCCTCACTTTCAGTAGCTACATAATACAAATATATTTTGTAGCCTGCTTCCTTGGCTCGAGCCATAAACTCAATGTTCGAGGGATGGGAAAATACAGTTTCAAAAGAAAATCTTTTTTGGCTTTCCAGGAGAAGTTCTCGAAGGTAACGAGCAATGAGTTGTGCTACCTGATCTATTTTGTCTTTTACTTTTAATCTAACCATCCCCTTTCGAATACTTAGATTTTTTTTGAGGAACTGAGCATCAAATGTTGATTTCAACAAACCAGAAGTCGCAGCAAACGCTGTCAAATTCCCAAGGGAGACTGATATAGAATAATCACTAAAATCAAAAAAATCCGTGGATAACGCACTGGCAATATTATCAGCGTTTATATAGAGACCCACATCTACAGGATATCCATTAACAACTGTATTCCTGACTAAGTCTATAACAACAGACTTTCCAGAACCATTCGGTCCAGCGAAAATCCTAAGCCTAAGTTTGCTTTTCGGAGATGCCAAAAAAGTTATGATTCAATTGGTTTTAACTTTTCAATTGATCCATCTTGATTTTTTCGCACGATCCATTTTCCTCGAGCGATTATAACATAACCCATTCTTTCCATCGCTTCTTTAGAGGCGATTCGACCGGCGGCAGATGCTTTGCTTTGAATTATCCTTTTGGTTAAATAAGCATAACCATCAGCAGTCCTATGAGGAGATTTCCTTCCTTGTGGTTTAGCCATCTTTGATTCGTTGTATTCCAAAATTAAGGAATTTGATTGGTTTCAAACAACTTGGTCGGCAAGTAGATTATGAAAATCGAACTATGACAATGTATATCCGGAGTATAGCTTGACCTACCCCTGCTTCATAAACCCGGTCAGGGTAGCAATAAACTGCGCGGGATCGGGAGTATAACCGGTCTTGCCTAACGGATTGATCTGAAATTGCCCGGTGCTTGGATTTTTATCGAGGGTCATCAACCAGATGGTTGGATAGCCGGAGATCTGCAGAGCCTGCTGCATGGCATAATTCTGCTGCTGATTCTTCTGTGGGATCTGCTTCTTTCTTGGAAAATCCAGTTCAAGCAGCACGACATTCTTTTTAGCCCATTCCTGAAACTCAGGTTTGGAGAATACATCGGCATCCAGTTTTTTACACCAGCCACACCAATCGCTGCCGGTAAAGTTGGCCAGGATAGGTTTTTTCTCCTTTTGGGAAATTGCATAGGCTTCGTCCAGGTCTACTAACCAACCTTCTTTTTCAGAAGCATAATTGGAGGGAGCAGGTGCCGGATTTGACGGATTTTGCGTAGCCGATGGCGTATTGTTGGTCGCTGATGGCGTCACGGTGCTATTGGCAGTATTGGTTTCAGCTGGTTTCTGCGAACAAGCCTGGATAGCGATGAGGCTGAAGAGGAAAAACACCAAAAATTTTGACATACGTAGGACTTTGAATCTCTGAATCGTAAAACAGAACGCAAAACTAAGATTTTTGATCAAGGTTAGGCGCAGTTTAACTTGATATTAAGGAATTCCCCTACCCCAGATTACAGACATTCAGCCATTTAAGTTAGGAAAACAGTAAAACCCAAATCCATCTCTTTCTGCCCCTTTCCCCTAAAGGGCGAATCACAGATATTGATAGATGGAAATGGTGCCTATCGAATTACAGGGTTTCATGACCAAGGTGTTTACGGACCTCAGGCACCACTTTGGAGCCATATAATTCTATGGATTTCATGACTTCGGCATGAGGTACGGTGCCCAGGCTGGCGTGAGCCATAAACCGGGTGAAGCCAAACAATTCATGCTCATAGAGGATCTTGTCAATGACTTGCTGCACCCCACCAACCATGAGTGCGCCTTTAGGTGAGCGGGAATACTCAAATTGCTGACGGGCCAACGGCGACCAGCCACGCTCACGTCCGATTCGGTTCATCATCTCCGCGTAATAAGGATAGAACAAATCCCCCACCGCTTTGTCATCCTCTCCAATAAAGACATGATTGTTGATGCCCAATTGCAATTCATGGATATCCCGACCGGCTTTCACCCAGGTCTCTTTGTAGAGTTGGATGAAAGGCACAAATTGGTCCGGGGATCCCCCTATGATGGCCAGGGTAAGAGGCAAACCCAATTTTGCTGCCCTTACCGCAGAAGCCGGCGTACCCCCGACCGCAACCCAAATCGGTAACGTCCGTTGAAAGGCCCTGGGATAAACACCCTGACCCTGAAGGGCGGCCCGATGCTTTCCTTTCCAGTTGATCTTTTCGCTTTGATTGATCTCCAGGAGCAGGTTCAATTTTTCGGTATACAGTGTATCATAATCGTTGAGATCATATCCGAATAATGGAAAGGACTCGATAAACGAGCCGCGACCGGCCATGATCTCCGCTCTGCCTCCGGACAACAAATCCACTGTGGCAAAATCCTGATAGACCCTTACCGGGTCATCCGAGCTCAACACCGTCACAGCACTGGTCAATCGTATACGCTTCGTAATCGCCGCAGCAGCACCTAACACCACCGGAGGAGCCGAGACCGCGTAGTCCGGACGGTGATGCTCTCCTACCCCGAAGACATCCAGGCCCAACTCATCTGCCAGTTTGATCTCCTCCAGCAATTCCTGCATCCGCTGATGTCCCTTAATTCCCGGTCCGCCCTGCTCTTCATAAGGCATATCGGCGAAGGTTATGACCCCAAATTCTATTTTCATATACTATTCAATGTTTGGATTAAGCCCCTCTTTCTGAGGTTACCAATTAACCCATTGTCAGTGTATTTGTTTCGTTGCGAAGGTATACGGAAGTATAGTGACCGCATCTGTTTAAATGGAAACGGGACAGAGTCTCTACCCTGCCCCGTTTCGATATGTCAATGTCGTTCGTTATGCGTTTAACGTGTGATCATGATTTTTTCGGTGAGGATACCTGATGTGGTGACTACTTTCAACAAATAGACTCCCTGAGCCAGATGGCTCACATCGAGGTCATCCCGGTATTCCGGCCCATCGGCGTTCACTGATTTATTCAGCACCACTTTTCCGGAAAAATCCATCATGGTGATCTGGCGCACCTGACTATCCTTAGTCTGGGCATACCTGACATTTAAACCATCTCTTGCAGGATTTGGATGTACCATCAGGGTGGATGCGACATCTTTTACTGTTGGTGTTGCGGATGTCAGATCAACCGGCTGGAGTTCCTGGCCTTCCAATACAGAAATATCTGTATCCGGAATGACGAGGTCGTTGGATTGATAGTCAAATACACAGATGCTGAATGTACCCGTGGTACCGGCATAACCCCAAACCCTTACATATATCTTTTCATTAGCGCCACCGGTAATACTGATGACGGGCATGAAAGAACTATTATGCCAGGTGTTGTCGTCCTCACAGAAAATATACTTGAGGTTTGAGCAATCGTTACCGCGATAGACTTCCATGATGCCATCGGTAAGAGTTCCAGGCATAGTACGAATCGTCACCACAGGATTAGGTACATCGGGCATCTGGAAGGTGAACCATACATCCTTGACATGGTCCTTAGCACACCAGCCTACAGGTGGTGGAGTGCTTGCAGTAGCCCCTACGTTAGAGGAAGGTGTAGGATCACAATAGGATTTGACATCCAGGTGAGTCGCCTGATCGCAATCGATCGCAATCGGCTCCTCCTGCCATCACACTTCCTGAAGTGGTGAAGCTGCCCGCGGATGTCCAATCGCTGAAATCATATGTACAATGCGTCCTCACACGCCATTCATAGTCTGTACCCGGGATCAGATCATGCAGCGTCACGCTGGTTCCGGTCACCGGACTTTCGGGCACCTGGGACCATGCAAAGCCTGGAACACTGATTTCGATAATATACTGCACTGCTCCACCAACAGCATTCCATGATAAGGTAGCAGAGGTATCTGTCACAGTGGACGAAAGGCCTGTAGCCACCCCACAAGGAGGTCTAACTGTAGTAAACGGAACAGGCCAGGTCCAATCGCTGGACTGATCATATGCGCAATGGGTCTGTACTCGCCACTCATAGGCGGTATTGGGCGTTAATCCGCCCAGGATATAAGAGGATTCTGTAATCGGGCCTGGAATATCAATCCATACATCTCCGGCAATTCGATACTGTAAGGAATAGTCAAGGGCCCAATGATTATCATTCCAGTCCAGCAGTGCGGACGTCTCTGTGACGGACAAGGTGTTGAGGAAATATGGAGACTGACAACCATTATGGCCATCGGTCGTAAAGGATTCCGGTTTGGTCCATATGCTGTGCTCGCCTTCTTCGCAATTGGTCTTTACTCTCCATTGATAGATAGTACCCGGTTTTAATCCGTCGACCACAGCTGTAGTGCCGGTAAATGGACTACCCGTTATTTCTGACCAGGTACCATTGGCTTCCCTGATTTCCACTGTATAACTCCAGGCGCCCCACACCCAGGACCAGTGCAATTCAGCTGAGGTCGCTGTGATGTGTTTGGCAGTGAGTATAGAAGGTCTTGCGCAGCCTCCACCAGGGGTAGTAAACCATGCGGGGTACGACCAGGGACTATAACTCCAGTTGCAGCAATTGCTTCGCACTCTCCATTCATAATTGGTACCAGGCTGAAGTCCGTTGATCATGGCCCAGCTATTGGTAAATGGTCCGCCCGGAAGATAGTACCAGTCGCCACCGGCAACCCGGTACTGGACGGAATAGCTGTTGGCACCATACACTGGCTCCCAATCCAACGTAGCTGATGTTGGGGTGATGTTATTGGTAAAGAGCCAGAGAGGAGGTTCGCAGTAAGACTGGCATAAGGTCGTAAAGGTCACAGGGGCCGTCCAGTAGCTCTGACCGCCGCTACCGCAATGTGATTTGACGCGCCATTGATAAGTGGTGCATGGGGTGAGGTTGTTGAGGTAGATCCAGGTGTACGGTGTTGGACATCCCTGCAGATCATACCATTCGCCATTGCCCTGGCGAATTTGTACCGTATAGTTGTATGCTCCCCATACCAGATCCCAACTCAAGGTGGCTGTTGTCTCGGTGACATCCCAGGTAGATGGCCACGTTGGTACGCCGCAATAGGATCCTAATGTGCAGAAGCTTTGTGGATAGGACCAGTCGCTGTACATCCAGTTGGTGCATTTGGTCCGCACACGCCATTCATAGCAGGTGCCCGGGGCCAGTCCATTGACGGTATGCCATGTTTCGGTCCAGGGTCCACCAGGTACATTGTACCAGGCTCCACCGACCGTGCGATATTGGAGTTCGTAATTAAACGCGCCGGCGACGGGTTCCCAATCGAATGTAGCTGATGTGGAAGTGATATTATTGGTATACAACCAGGCGGGGGCATTACATGGATCCCATCCAAGGGTGGTAAAGGTCACCGGGTAGGTCCAGTAGCTTGATTCGCCGTTGGTGCAGTTGGTGCGTACACGCCACTCGTAGGTGGTGTTGGGCAGAAACCAATCTACCGTGATGGAGGTATTGCCTGTGGGGCTGCCCGGGACATTAAACCAGGTCCCGTTGGGTACGCGGGTTTGGACAGAGTAATTTAAAGCTCCCGACACCCAATCCCAGGAGAAGGTGGCGGCATTCATCGTAATGTTTGAGGTTGTAGGCCACGTAGGCGTGTTGCATACCACTGGATCCGGCATTTCGGTTGGGCCGTTGAGGGGTAAAGCATGGCCGGTAAGTGGAAGGAGGAAGAATGAGAAAAGGAGGAATACCGTTGAGCGGAAAACAAAGCGGGTTTTCATACAAAAGGTTTGGGAGGTTGATAAATGGTTTTGCGAACGTATTTATTCCGGCTCTGAGGGGAGAGCATAGCGGCCGGTAACGTCTTACAGGTATGGCTGGTCTCCGAGCAAAGCGGAAGCCCAATATAGGCAAATTTCTGATGAGGCTATGGGGTGATTAGATTCCTTTTTCCGGATGAAATCGGATCGCCGGGTCTAAGTTGCCTACAGATGTTTTCTACCTTATTGGAGCGTAAAATTAATTGTGGCTACAGTCTTATTCCCTGAAACCAGTATACCGGTAGCCGAATAATTGCCTGCGGTCAAAATCGAAAATGAGGACAGATAGATATGTCCGTAATCCTGTAATGCCGGATAGTCAAAATCCTGCGTCACTGCCGTTCCAAGGTTTTGAATCCGAATCCTAACCATCGAACCATTCATATCCACTTTGGACTCCAGCCGGAAATAGATCAGGGAACCGGCCGGAAATACGGTACCCTCGCCGGTGAGCTCGAATAGATTACTGCTATTGAGCCCCGACCCGAGTGAAATCTGATCGGTAAAGGTATCGGATGAATCATCCTGATCACATCCCGCAAAGGCAAGTGCAAGTGCCAACATACATCCCACTAACGTTTTCATGATGTATAGTTTTCGTTAAACGTATACACCAAAATTAGGGGCTTTTTATATTGAGGACACAAACATCCCTAATAAAATTAACTACCCGGAATAGACCTCAGTAAATATCGCACTGCACCTATTGAAACGCAGGCTTTCTTACCAGAACCTGGCATAAATCACTGCCACGAGCAACAGGATAATGATGATCATCGCCCAATGGGTATTGGATACCTTATACATGGAGCTATCCACCTCAAGGGCATGAACCGTGTTTTGTCCTTTCTTATCCGCAAGGCTCACCGAAATGATCAACAGGGTCGTAAAGAAGAATACCCATCCCATCTGGATCAGGAACGGGATCTCAAATACGCCGTCCGCATTGGGATATGCGGTGTAGAGCCAGGTTTCGGGTCCAAAAAAGCCCGGAAGGAATTTATCGAACAGGATGGCCAGGATGACTCCGCCTAGGATACCGGCGATAGCGCCTTTGGAAGTCGTCTTTTTCCAGAAAAATCCGAAGATGAATACCGGGAAGATCGCCGGAGAAATATAGCCGGTGTATTTCTGAATAAATTCGAAACCACCTTTTCCTCCGATCCCTAAAGTGTCATTCCAATTGACCGTAATGGCAATAATCAGGGATACGACCACAACCACGCGGCCCATCCATACCATTTTCTTTTCTGTGGATTCCTTGTTGAAATACTTTTTATAAATATCAAGCGTATAGATCGTCGAGATGCTGTTGGCTTTGCCAGCCAGTGAGGCTACAATGGCAGCCGTCAGTGCCGCCATAGAGAGTCCCCGAAGACCGGTAGGCAGAAATCCCAAGACTGCGGAATACGCATTATCTTCTCTGAATTCACCAAGCGTTTTCATTTGCTCCTGCAGTTCGCCATTTTGATAGAGAACATACGCCGCGATACCGGGCAGTACTACCAACAATGGCATAAGGAGTTTCAGGAAGGATGCAAACAGGATCCCGGTGCGGGCGGTCTTGAGATCAGCACCAAGAGCACGTTGGGTGATATATTGATTGCATCCCCAGTAGTTGAGATTTGCGACCCACATCCCTGCGGCTAACATAGCCAGGCCGGGTAAGCTGGAGTAATGATTGATCTCCTGGGGAGTGGCATTTGGGCCGGGTTTATCAAAGATCATATCGAAATGCTCGGGCGCCACTTTGAACAATTGATTGAGGCCGGCAAGCGCATCACTGCCCAGTCCGAATTTTTCACTGACTACAGTCAGGGCAATCCAGGAAGTAATCAGTCCTCCGGCCAGCAACACGAGTACCTGGATGACGTCGGTGTATCCGATGACCTTCATACCCCCGAGAGTGATGACCAGTGCGAACACAGCCAGGCCGATCATGATCAGGTGGAAGCTCTCCCCGCCGGTCAGGTTGTTGATCGCGAGGGTACCGAGGTAGAGGATAGACGTGAGGTTGACAAAAACGTAGAGAAACAACCAGAAGATCGCCATGATCATGGCCACGGTTTCGTTGTACCGGGTCTTCAAAAACTGGGGCATCGTAAAAATGTGGTTCTTGAGATAGACCGGCATAAAAAATACCGCCACGATTATAAGCGAAACGGCGGCAAGCCATTCGTAACTGGCTATGGCCAGGCCCAGACGGAAACCATTCCCGCTCATGCCGATAAATTGCTCGGCAGAAATATTGGATGCGATCAGTGAGGCTCCGATGGCCCACCAGGTGAGTTGGCCTTCGGCGAGAAAAAACTCGGTGGAGGTGGTGGTTGCCTTTTTCTTCCGGTAGTAGATCCAGAAGCCATAGCCGGCGACGGCTACGAAATAGATCAGGAAGACAATATAATCGGTAGGCTGTAGAGAATGGTTCATCGTCTGTGTTTTGATAGCGGTTAATCTTCCTGCGAATATTAGGACTTTTTATTGGAGTGTGCAAATGAGGCAGAGAGCATAGGGCAGAGAGCATAGGGCAGAGAGCATAGGGCAAAGAGCATAGGGGTACATCCTATCGCAACTCATGCTTTGACGCAGCTCAGCAAATGAATCCCGCTCACCCTATAGGCTTGAAAGCAGGAGGCTGAAAGGTCTCCTTCGCGCAAAAAGGCGCTACGGCGACTGATAGCAGAAAGGCAGAAGTCCCCTTTAGGCGATGTACTGAGCGGAGCCGAAGTAGGATTTAGGGGCAGAAAAGACTGAAGGGCGAACTTTGTCTCCTTTTAATCCCTAATTTTCAAAGGCCAAAAGTTGAAAACATGGAAGTACTGTCTATCCAGTCCAGGATCTATGAGATTCGTGGACATAAAGTCATGCTGGATTTTGATCTTGCTGACCTATACAATGTTGAGACTAAAAACCTGAACCTTGCTGTAAAAAGGAACCCAAAAAGATTTCCTTCTGACTTTATGTTTCGGCTTTCCGAGGAGGAATGGAGTAAATTGAGGTTGCAAATTGCAACCTCAAATCAAAGAGGAGGTACTAGATATTTGCCCTATGCCTTTACCGAGCAGGGTGTCTCCATGCTTTCCAGTATCCTGCGCAGCGATAGAGCCATAGAAGTCAACATTACTATCATGCGGACGTTTGTGTTCCTGCGTCAATATGCCCTTTCTCACCAGGAGTTGACTGAAAAACTTCATGCGCTTGAGAGCAAATATGACCTCCAATTCAAAGATGTGTATGAGGCCATCCACTTCCTGTTAGAAAAGGAAAAGCAATCCACAAATCAGTCTACCCGAAAAAGAATTGGATTTCATAAAACCAGGAACATATAAAATACCCGGAGCATTGGGGGCTCCGGGTATTTCCACTACCGGGTGACTTATCTGCCCGGTGTCTCCAGGGCCGCCTGGGCGGCTGCCAATCTGGCGATTGGAACCCGGAACGGGGAGCAGCTCACATAATTCATCCCTATGCGATGGCAGAATTTGACACTCTCTGGATCTCCGCCATGCTCTCCGCATATACCAACTTTCAGGTTTGGTTTTGTCTTGCGTCCACGTTCAGTACCCATCTTGATCAATTCACCCACACCATCCTGATCGATGGTCTGGAACGGGTCATCCCTGAGTAATTTCTGATCCAGGTAGATCGGAAGGAATCCACCGATATCATCGCGGCTGAATCCGAAACTCATCTGGGTCAGGTCATTGGTACCGAAGCTGAAGAAATCCGCCTGCTCAGCCATGTGTCCGGCTTTGATTGCGGCTCTTGGAATTTCGATCATGGTGCCATACAGATAGGGTATCTTCTTGATTTTAAATTTGGTCAATACTTCTTTGTACACGCGATCCACGATTTGCTTTTGATGAGACAATTCATTGACCGTGCAGGTGACCGGGATCATAATCTCCGGAAATGGTTTCTTTCCATCCCGGATCAATTCGGCAGTCGCTTCGAGGATAGCTCTGACCTGCATCTCCGTGATTTCCGGATAACTGATCCCCAGTCGCACACCCCGGTGACCGAGCATCGGATTGTTTTCGTGGAGTGCCAGTACCCTTCGACGCAGGATGCTCATGCTGATGCCCAGGGCTTTGCTCAACTCCTGCAACTTGGCGCTGTCATGAGGCACAAATTCATGCAGTGGTGGATCCAGCAGACGGAAGGTGACCGGATTTCCATGCATGACTTCAAGCGTATCCTTAAAATCCTTTTTAACAAAACCGTAGAGTTCATCGAGCGCCACCCGCCTTTCCGATTCCGTCTTGCTCATGATCATCTTGCGCAAGAGGAAGAGAGGTCGTTCGCTGCCCTCCCCATAAAACATGTGCTCGGTGCGGAAGAGTCCGATGCCTTCGGCACCGAAACGGAGGGCCTGGGCCGCATCTTTAGGTGTATCCGCATTGGTTCTTACCCCCAATCGTTTGTTCTTGTCGACCAGTTTCATCAGATCCCGGTAGGATTGGTTTTGTTCGATGTCAATATCGGTCAGGGCCATGCTGCCTTCATACACCAGGCCCTTCGTGCCATTGAGACTGATCCAGTCTCCTTCCTTAATGATCACCCCGTCTTTGGCACGGAATGTCTTTGATTCGAGATGGATCTCGATATCTCCACAACCTACAATGCAGCACTTCCCCCAACCCCGGGCGACCAAAGCGGCATGTGAGGTCATCCCGCCTTTTGTGGTCAGGATGGCTTGAGATTTGTGCATACCGTCCACATCTTCAGGTGAAGTTTCTTCACGCACAAGGATCACTTTCTCTCCCTTCAATGCCCATTCGACGGCATCATTGGACGAGAATACTACGCGACCTTTCGCGCCGCCAGGACCTGCAGGCAGACCTTTTGCAATAGGCTTGACCAACTGCTCTGCTTTCGGATCGAGCATTGGCAGCAGGAGTTCTACTAATTGATTTGGAGCAACGCGTTGAATCGCCGTTTTGGCATCAATGAGTTTTTCCTTATGCATCTCTGTAGCCATGCGGACGGCAGCAATTCCGTTTCGTTTGCCTACCCGGCACTGGAGCATATAGAGTTTACCTTTTTCAATCGTAAACTCGATATCCTGCATATCACGGTAATGTTGTTCTAGGCGCTTTTGATAGCCAAACAATTCTTTGTACAAAGAAGGCATCAACTTTTCGAGAGAAGTAAAATGTTTGCTCTGGTCATTCATAGAATATTCATTGACCGGAGCCGGTGTGCGGATACCGGCTACGACATCTTCGCCCTGTGCATTGACCAGGTATTCGCCATAAAATTTGTTTTCTCCATTCCCTGGATTGCGGGTGAAGGCTACACCGGTGCAACTGTCATTGCCCATATTGCCAAACACCATGGCTTGCACATTGACGGCCGTGCCCCACTCATCAGGGATCTTCTCGATGCGACGATACTCGATGGCACGCTTGCCATTCCAACTGCCAAAAACGGCTCCGATACCACCCCATAATTGTTTCCATGGATCTTCGGGAAACTCTTCACCGAGGTGCTTACGGATCATCTGTTTGTATTCCTTGACGAGTGCCTTGAGTTCGGCGACCGTCAGATCGGTGTCACTGGCATATCCTTTCTGATGTTTGATCTGTTCCAATTTTTCATCCATCATCTTACGGATGCCCTTTCCGTTTTTGATTTCGAGGCCACCTCCTTTTTCCATGACGACATCCGCGTACATCATGATCAGTCTCCGATAGGCATCATAGGCAAAACGTTCGTCTCCGCTTTGGGCGATGATCCCCTTGATGGTTTGTTCGTTGAGCCCAACATTCAACACGGTCTCCATCATACCGGGCATGCTCCTGCGGGCTCCGGAACGGATAGATACCAGAAGCGGGTTGGCAGGATCTCCAAAGGTTTTACGGGTGAGTTTTTCTATTTTCGCCAGGGCTTCTTCGACCTGGGGCTTGACCGTCTTTGGGTAAGTCTTGCGATGTCCATAGTAATACGTGCATACTTCGGTCGTCACCGTAAATCCGGGAGGTACCGGCAGACGGAGATCCGGATGACCTGCCATTTCGGCGAGGTTTGCCCCTTTACCACCAAGGAGGTTTTTCATGGATTCATTGCCGTCAGCTTTGCCGCCGCCAAAGAAGTAAACATATTTACCAGGTTGAATTCGCTTTGCCATAAGGGTATTGATATTTGGTAATACAGAGGTACGGTCATGCCAGAAAAAATCACACAATCTTAGTCAGACAACACGGTGATTTTTATCATTGATTTTTCCTTGCCTATACTGAGGAGCCGGCTCGAAAAATATATATACGGACATTTTTGTCCTTATATTTACCTTTGCATCCACTTTCAGTATCGGAGTCAATGTCGGGCAACCGCCAGCATGCCGTGCATGTGGCTATACTGGCGTTGAAATATCTTTTATGCAAGCTTCCACTTATCATTCGTTTCATATCCCTGTGATGGGGTTGGCCTATACCATTGACACACCGATTAAGGTGGCACGATTTGGTATTTCGTCCGTCATCTCTATCATGGAAGACCGGTTGATCGAGTTGATGCGGAGTTATTACTATCCCACCATGGGGATGTCCTATACGCCTATCTCCACACATGAGGAAGACTACAGGGCCAGACGCATTACAGATTACCTCAACCTGGTCCAAACCATAGTATTCAAACAAATTGAAAAACTAAAAGCGTCTTCCTTTGAACCAGGCTCAGAGATTGTGAAGTATTTTGAACTGTTGCCGGATAACAGTCCCCTGAAACAGGTATATCTCCGGATGACCAAAACACGCAACCTCTCCGTGAGAGCTGAAATGGAACATAGCCTGCGATCTCTGATTCGTCCCGGCGCGATTGATGTCAATATCATGACGAAGACGGATCGTCCGGCTTTTAGCAAAACGGGCGAGATCATAGAAAACGGATCAGATGCGGTGAGCGCATTGAGAGGTTTTGCTAAAAGCAACCTTATCGACTCTTCCGTGATCTTTTCTGCCGGCATGAACCCGCGGCTCTTCAGCTACCTGGAGCAATGCCCTGCTTTTCATCAGCAGGAAGATGGTTCATTGAACAAAAAGGTCACGATCAAGGTAAGCGATTACCGGTCCGCGCTCATCCAGGGAAAATATTTGGCGAAAAAAGGAATATGGGTCAGTGAATTCAGGATCGAATCCGGTCTGAATTGTGGTGGACATGCGTTTGCAACAGATGGAGTGCTTTTGGGACCCATTTTGGAAGAATTCAGATCAAAAAGAGAAACACTGAGGGAGACTTTATTTGATTTATACCAGGCGTCACTCAGCAAAGAAAACCGGTGCGCATCAACCTCTCCGTTGCCCATCAGGCTGTCCGTGCAGGGAGGCATCGGTACTTCCCGGGAGGAAAAATTTCTTCGTCAGCACTATGAAGTGGACAGTACAGGCTGGGGTACTCCATTTTTATTGGTACCCGAAGCCACTACAGTTGATCCGACGACGTTATCCCTGTTAGCATCGGCGAAATCGCAGGATATAGTGCTAAGCCATCATTCTCCCCTGGGTGTTCGATTTCATTACCTGAAAGGAACCACGGCTGACCATGAACGCCTGGATCGAATTACTGCTGGAAACCCAGGCAGCCCTTGTACGGAGAAACATCTCGCCCTGAATACAGAATTTACGGAGATACCGATCTGTACCGCTTCCAGAAAATACCAGCAGCTGAAAATAAAACAGCTACAATCTCTGCAACTGCCAGCACCTGATTATAAAAAGCAAGTGGATGAAGTGTTGGATAAGGAGTGCTTATGTGTTGGCCTGAGCAATGCTGCTCCAATGGCATACCATATCCCATTCCTGA
Organism: Saprospiraceae bacterium; assembly: GCA_044227555.1. Classification (GTDB taxonomy): domain Bacteria; phylum Bacteroidota; class Bacteroidia; order Chitinophagales; family Saprospiraceae; genus Opimibacter. Next base: position 61,136 of record JBGAWQ010000018.1, read on the forward strand.
AGAAACTGAATGCGGTGACCATTTGCCCGGGCCCTAATATCGCCTATTTTGACCGTGTAGTGAGTTTGGGTACCATGGTGGATCATATTTATGGCCGAACCAATATCCTATCCAATCCATCCCGGCCGAATATGTTCATCGCCGAATTGAAACTATATATCCAATACTTTGCCGAAATGTTATCGTCGGGAAACGGTGAAAAAACTGATCCCAGGCAACACAAATATTTTTCTGATTTCTATGCCAATCTGCAGGAAGGTATAGCCTACTACAGGGGATTATCGAAAAATATGGTTGATCAATCTATTGAATTTGTAGCACAACTCAATGAAGCAGAGCATGCATTGAAAACACTATATGAACACCAGTTGATTAAATGATCTTGCTGCCTCTGAAGCAGGTATAGCAGGACGGCTAAAGAACCTCTTCGTCAGCATTGGTCCTGGCCTCTATTCCCTGCAGGGCAAGCCTTTTCATCAAGGGCACGATAATCAACCATACGCCAATCATCAACGAAATACCTGACGATACGAAGACCACAAACAAGGGTCGCAGGTGAAGCATCATCGTACTGAATGGCGTGCGGACGTCCATCATCTGCCAATGGGACTTGAGGATCCCCGCAGTGATAAGAGTGATCCAGAAAACAAACAAGGAGAGGTTGGCCAGGAGGTATCCTCTATAGAGCCCTTTTCCGCCGGAAGCTGTGTCCTCTCCTTTCGGCATACTCAGATCTGTAATGATGGCCAGCAGGAGGAACGTATTGATTCCAATTGTTGCTCCCATGGTGTGGGCCACTGTAACATGCGTACCATGTGTATACACATTGATGGCCGGAATGGACATTGCGATAGCCAGCAACAAGGTGAGCAATACCCAGATATCAGCGGCAAGGATAAACCTGAATGCCGTATGATGAAAATGTTTTTGCGCGCTGGTCAGCGTAGATCGCCACTGCCAGATGATCCGGCCCAGGATGACGAGCTCCGTCATGCTCACGATGTAGCTGATATGTTTGACATAGGCGTGGGTAGGCAGGGTATAAATATGATGGCCCCAGTTAAACATCAGATTGAACAACCCTGTAAAATAAAGAGCGAATGCCATCCATGAACGCGCCATGCCGGTGTTGCCACTGATGCGGGTCATGAGAAACATACTGCATCCATAAATGAGCATATTCCATGAGCCCACAATGGAGCCATAGGACTTCCATTGAATCGTCATATCGTTGACGATGTTGTTTCTGAAATAGGGAAACAGCCAGAGATAGGATTCGGCATACGTAAAGAGAAAAAACACGACACCAGTGATCCATTGCCAGACATATACCGGTTGATTTCTTAAAGAGCCAATCGTCCGAAACGTATTGATGATAAACAAAATCCAACCGATCATGATAGGTAATGCCAGCCAGGGGTTAAACTCCCAATATTCACGTCCTCCGAAGATGCCCAGTATATAGGAGGTGAGGATGGCCGCGATAGCCACCACAAAGAGCACCCATTGCGCCATGGCGAGACGATTGGAATATAAGGGTCTGCCGGTATGCTGCTGCATATAGGTCATGACGGCGCCTGTAGCCCCCAGGACAATCCAAAAGATCACGGACGTCACATGCAACGGACGGACCTGGTCAAAAGACAGGATAGTTTTGAAAAACCCTTGCAGGACGTATTGGAGACCACCGAGTACGCCAAAGAGCATACCGATCACCAGGAGACCCATGGCTGTCCATAGAAACAGATATGCAGGACGGTTTCTATTGCTGGTCAATGGTTCCATCGAAGTTGATTCTGTAGGTTCTTGGATCGGCAACACCGGTGCTGTCGATATGTCTGAGATAAGCGGTCAAGGCGATGATATCAGGTTCCGGCATCTGATAGGCAGGCATAGTTGCTGTGCCTACGGTGAGAAATGCTTTGATCTGGGCCGGACCTCGCTGAGAGTATTCATTGGTGAGATCAGGCCCGAGGAAACCGCCCAGTCCGTAGATCTGATGGCAGGCTGTGCAGTTATGCTGCTGCCACAATTCCTTTCCGCGGGCAGCTTCGGGGGACATGGATGTGGTCTGCAAAGGCATAGAGGAATAGAGCATGAAGGAGTATCCCAGGAATGCAGTGAGCAGGATGACAGCGGTGATTATCTTGTATTGATCTGTTGCCATAGTACGGAACTCCGTATTAAAAGACAAATTTATCCTTTTTAACAAAATTGACCAAATCCGGCTTAGTCAGCGATCAAAGAGTCTATGGGTTGATTTCCTTGAGACGTGCCGTGAAATGTCTTAATGCCGGTGCTTCATACGTGATAGCCAGTCCTTTGATCTGTTGTCTTTCGCGGTACACCTGGATAATGATCTCCGCGACATAATCAATGTGGCTCTGGGTGTAGACTCTGCGTGGAATAGCTAATCGCACTAATTCCATCATAGCCGGGATGAGCTGGCCGTCATGATCATACTTGCCGAACATGAGCGAGCCGATTTCAACACCGCGAATACCACCTTCCTTATAGAGAGCGCCTACCAGGGCTTGTCCGGGGTATTGATGAGGAGGAATATGAGGTAGGAAAGCTTTCGCATCGATGTATACGGCATGGCCTCCTGCGGGTTGCATCACGGGTACGCCTGCAGCAATAAGTTTTTCGGTGAGGTATTCGATACTCCGGATCCGGTATTGGAGATAATGTTCATCCATGACTTCCCGCAAGCCAATAGCGATGGCTTCGAGGTCACGGCCGGCGAGACCGCCGTAGGTTGGAAAACCTTCGGTGATGATGAGCAGGTTTCTGCATTTGAGGGCAAGGTCTTCATTGCGCAGGGCGATAAACCCGCCGATATTGGCGAATGCGTCCTTCTTGGCGCTCATGGTGCAGCCATCGGCATAAGAGAATAATTCGCGGGCAATCACCGGCACGGGTGTGTTGGCAAATTCCTTTTCCCGCAGTTTGATGAAATAGCTGTTTTCCGCAAAGCGGCAGGCGTCGATAAACAAGGGGATGCCATACTTGTCACAAACCGCCCGGACTGCGCGGATATTTTGCATACTGACAGGCTGGCCGCCGCCGGAATTGTTGGTTACGGTGATTATACACAATGGAATATTGGCTGTGCCCTTCTCCGTAATAAAGGTCTCGAACGCTTCGACGTCCATATTGCCTTTAAAAGGAGCTGGCACAGAAGGCACCTTACCTTCCGCGCATAATAGATCTACACCTTCGGCGCCACTGAATTCGATGTTGGCCCTTGTGGTATCAAAGAGCGTATTGCTCACAATGTATTTACCCTTGCCTCCAATGATCGAAAACAGGATTTTTTCGGAAGCCCTGCCTTGGTGAGTAGGGATGACGAGTGGCATACCGGTCACGTCACGGATGGCGGATTCGAAATTGAAAAAACTATTGCTACCCGCATAGGACTCATCACCGAGCATAATGCCGGCCCACTGCGCGCTGCTCATCGCGCTGGTACCACTATCGGTCAGCAGGTCAATGATGACATCCTTGGCTTTGATCAGGAAAGGATTGAAATACGCCTGTTCCAGGATAGCTACTCGCTCTTCCCGCGTGGTAAAGTAAATCGGCTCGACGGATTTGATCCGGAAGGGTTCGATGATGGTCATGATCGCTCGAAAATTTATATGAGGTTGTCCAGTCCTGACAGATCGATATCGCATCGTATATCCACTGTCATCGCTGACAGGTCAAAAGTAAAATCCCATACCGCCCAAAGGCTTGATATAACTCATTGTACCTGATGACTTTGATCATCAAGTAACCCCGTGAAAAGGCAGACCATTGCATGTTGAAAAGGATAGTAGCCGTGGATTCAGCCAAATAAATCATTCAGTATCATGGGAAAAGAAAAAATCAAACATTCGTGGGCCGAGCCCTACAAGATCAAGATGGTGGAGCTCCTGAAGATGACCACCCCCGCACAACGGAAAAAAGCAATAGCGGCCGCAGGGTATAATACCTTTCTCCTCAAATCCGAGGATGTGTATATCGATCTGCTCACCGATAGTGGCACCAGTGCCATGAGTGACCGGCAATGGTCCGGTATGATGCTGGGGGATGAAGCCTATGCCGGCAGCGCCAATTTCTATCACCTCGAGGAGACTGTTCAAAAGGTTTACGGATACAAATACATCATCCCCACGCACCAGGGGCGTGGCGCTGAAAACATCGTGTCTAAAATCCTGATCAAAAAAGGGGATATCATTCCGGGTAACATGTATTTCACCACCACGCGTTTGCACCAGGAACTGGCCGGTGGTCAGTTTCATGATGTTATCATTGACGAAGCGCATGATGCCGGCAATCCGCATCCTTTCAAAGGGAATGTTGACCTCAACAAACTGGATGCGCTGGTTAAAAAATATACCGCGAAGAAAATCCCCTATGTATGTGTAGCCACTACCGTCAATATGGCGGGTGGGCAACCCATCTCGATGAAAAACCTAAAGGAACTGAGGGCGTATACCAAAAAACAAGGGATCAAGATCATCCTGGATATGACCCGTGTCGCAGAGAACGCTTATTTCATCCAACGTCGTGAAAAAGGGTATGAACACACCCCGATACGCGCCATCGTCAAGGAGATATGTTCCTATACCGATGGAGCTACCATGAGTGCCAAGAAAGATGCGTTGGTCAATATCGGTGGCTTCCTCGCACTCAATGATCCACGGGATTATGAAGAAGCCAGCAATCTCGTGGTCGTCTATGAAGGACTCCACACCTATGGAGGCCTGGCAGGTCGCGATATGGAAGCCATGGCTATCGGTATCGAAGAATCGGTCTCCGACGATCACATGAAGGCCCGTATCGGCCAGGTCCTGTATCTGGGTGAGCAACTGAAATCCTTTGGTATCCCCATCACCGAACCTATCGGCGGGCATGGGATATTCCTGGATGCCAAGCGGTTCCTGCCGCATCTGGACCAGGATAAATATCCGGCGCAAGCCCTGGCTGCTGAATTGTATATCGACAGCGGTGTGCGCTCCATGGAACGAGGCGTGGTCTCCGCCGGTCGAAATCCTAAAACGGGTAAGAACTACTATCCAAAACTTGAACTCGTGAGATTGACCATTCCGCGCAGGGTGTATACCCAGGCGCATATGGATGTGATCGCCGAGTCTGTGGAAAACGTCTATATCCACCGGGAAAAGATCAAAGGGCTGAAAATGGTATATGAGCCTAAGTACCTGAGATTTTTCCAGGCGAGATTTGTCAAGTTGTAATATAATTGGGTGATTAGGGGGTCTGGGGATTAAGCCCATCCCTCCGGAATGGCTGCTGGTTCCTGCTTACAAGGTGTCGGTTTATTTGTTATATTGAGCAAACTAAATCACATCACGATGAACCAGAAAAATATCTTTACTGCCATTGCCGCCATATTGGTGCTGCAAGGCATTGGTTTTTTCCTCATGGGAGACCAGATGATCACGAATACCTTTCCCGATGTGACGGAGCCTGGCCACACCGCCCTCTTGCGATTATTGCAAGTGCCCTCCGCCCTGTCCATTCTCCTGGGTCTGGTCACCTATGCCAACCGGGGCACAGCAAATGTGGTCTGGGCCTTTACCCTTGGAACCGCTATCTTACTGAGTGTGACGTTGAAGCATATGTTGATCGATCATGTCAACGTTCCTATCCCTGCCGTCACCATTCAAGTTTTGATCCTATTGGCTTGTGGATATCTCTGGTCGCAGGAGAAAAAAGCATAAGTATCCCTTTTCGTTTTTGAGCAAGCAAAGCCATGGCATAGCATGACTTTGCTTGCCTTTCATGATCTGTCATTTGAAAATGACTTATTTTTGAGGCATGATAAGATCAATTCCCCTGGCGATAGTATTGGCTTTCTTCCTCGTGGGCATGAGTATAGGCTGTAAAGACGCATCCAAAGATGTGAATCCTAATGGCAGTAGTGAGCTGGCCCTGTTTATGCGATCGATGCATGAAAATGGCATGGAGGTCAAGCAGAAATTGATCAACGGTGAAAAGCCCTCAATAGGTTATGATTGTTCGAAGCTGATGACGGCCCAGCCTACCGAACCGGCCAAAGTAGCCAATCCAATGTATGCCGGATATGCACAGGCTTTTGAAGATAAGGTCAA
>JBGAWQ010000019.1:0-59249 GCA_044227555.1 Saprospiraceae bacterium
TTACTTACGTAAGGCTGTTGCCTGCGGTAGTCTACGAAGAAACGCAGGTTGACATTCTTGTTCACGTCATAGCTGATTGCGGGTGAGATCGTGATATCCCTCGAACCGCGTGTGGGTTTGGCACCTTGTTCCTGATCCAGCAAGTGATTGATGGTAAAATTATCCGAGAAAGAAAAGTCAAACAGAATGCTCAGGTCATTACCCAGTTTGGGCGTACCGCCGCTGCCTCCGGGACGGTTTGAACTCGGTTTCTTCTTATTGGCTGCGCTGTTGAAGCCAGGGAGGAATCCGATCCGTACATCTTTAAGCTTCCAGTCCAACCCGAAATCCACAGTCGTTGAACGTGTCTCTGCCAATTCATAGGAAATGAAACCCATCGCCAGGGTCCGTCGCTTGCTATAGCCGAAGCTCACGTTCATGTCGTTTTTAAACTTCATGTCGAGTCCGATCAATGGAGCAAAAGCTTCTTCGATCACGATGGAGGGCAAGAGGAACTGGGAGTAATAGTTTTTGGTGATGGTATCCAGGTTGAACTCATTGCGCTGGCCTACAATCTCTCCTGTGGTTTCATCGTAATCATCATAGCTGAGGTCAGATTCAAATGAATTGATGGATAGCGATGACTTATATCCATGGGTGAGTCGGAAATTGCTGAAGATATTTTTAAACGCCGGGATTTTGCTCAGGCCACTGTAACTCAAGGTCCAGTTAGGCTTGGGCAGCCAGTCAAACATATCGGTAAAGTTGAAATTGTTCGGGTCCTTATTGGTGTAGGCCGATAAGAACGCAGGCACGAGAATATCCTGTTGCTTCCGTCCGAATCCATAGGCATAATCAGGACCGTCCAACTCATGCTCATCCACACCACGTTGTTTGGAGATGATACCCCGGTTCGTTTCAAACTTATCAAATAGTTGATTCAATTCCAGTGAATCATTTTTAAAGAGAGTTGGAATCGTCAGATAGGATATCGTAAAGTTGCCGATCTCTCTTGGTGTCTTCCGGGCAATATCATCAATGGTGTTGGCCCCCTTAGTGTACGTTTTGAAAAACACCGAGAAGTTGGTCGTCAGGCTACGGGTAAAGTCCATGTCGAACTTAAAGTCCTGGAACGGTTCAATCGACAATCGACTATCAAGCGCTTTGGTATTGGACTGCAATACCGGAGCATTTTGGAATGCATTGGTAGTGATCCATCCGTTAGATCTTGCGTCCGCCAGATAGTCGCCTTGCTCCTGGTCCGCCCTTCTGTTGATCTTAGGTTGTATACCACTAATAAATGCAAGCCCAGGGGCACTCAGTCCCTGGCTGGAACCCAGAATATCGGACGGTGGCGTATACCCCGGAATCGTAGTGCTATTGGTTTCTCCGTAGTTGATTCTAAACTTACGTACTGACATTACGAGTCTAAGCGCAGTCTTGAGGAGTGGATTGATCTCCTGGCTTTTCTTCTTATCATCCTTGCCTTTATCCACCGTTGGCTTATTCGCATTCGGATCATTTGGATCCGGCAGTGGAGGATCCTGGCCCGGCTTGCCGGAAGGGCGAGTGGAGGTAGGACCTGGACGGCTACTGGACGAACTGCTGCCGGTCTTATTGATCTTGGCCAGGTATTTTGATTTGTTGTACAACTTAGTAAAGTCGAGCTCTGTAGAGAACTGCGTCTTCTGTCCGTTTTGAATGATATTACCCAATGAATCCGTATTGATGGAGGCTGCTTTCCAGCCATAGGTCGCATCATACCCCAGGTCCATCCTTACCCAATCCACGATGGGTATGGATTTGAGAGGCACATTGAAGGTGGCGCGAAGAACGTGATTGTAGTCTTTGGTTCGGCCGCCTTGTCCGATGTTGGTCCAGATAGAATCTTTCCTGACGCTCTTATCTATACGTACCAGGTTAGGACGGTCTACATATTCATCCGGCTCATCGATGACTGATGCATTCGCCGCATTAAAGTTGAGTTTGAGTGATCGTGATAGATCCCATCGCAAGGTATAGGTGCGTACCCAGGTAAATCGCTTGTCAAACCAGGTCTTGTAGATCGGATCAGAGAAGCGATAGGAGCGCTCACCAAACTTACGATCCATTACAGTTCCAAACGTGAAGCTATTGGGGATTGGATTGATGTTGATATCGGTGAGCCACTTGAGCCAAATACTTTTTGAAAGGTTTTTGAATGGCTCTATGGGTTTTGCATTGGTGCTATATCCGTAATCCAGGGAGGCCCGGTGCTGATCGAGTTGATCGTTTTCGATTACCTCGTTGTGTACTTCGGATTTAGAATATGCATAGCTGGCCGAGAGATTGGATACATCCCACGGCATGGGCTTACCGCCACCGCCGCTCACCCGGACATTGGTGACACTGATCTGCTTGAGCGATGCGAAATCGACAGACTGCTCCCTCACACTGTCACGGGCTACAGGGTCCGCTATACTCTTAAGCTTTTTATCCAGCGGCACATCGAGATCCAGCGCATCAAACTGTGGTTTGCGGACGGTTTCACTGTATTGGTAATAGAACGGAATCTGGACTTTAGACTTGGCTCCAAAGAATTTGCCGAGCTGCAGGTTGGTGGAAAAGTCAAACTGCGTAACACTTTCCTTTGCACGGTCATCCAGTTTTTGATCCAGTGCACCATAGCCGATGCTGGAATATTGTCCAGAGAGTCCGACGCTTCCGAAGTCAGCGAGATCGGCATCCAGTCGAGCGAGACCAGCCACGCCCCCTCTTTCTTCCAAACCCACCATCCGAAGTTCATTGGCCCATACCTCACCGTAATAAGGCGAAGTAAATTCATCCGTAGCATCATTGCGGACCCCGATGAGCACATTGCGTACATACCCCAGAGTAGGATTACCTACAATCCGGAGTTTACGTTCAACCATGACACCATCAATGATCTGGGTAATTGATTTTTCGTAGACATCGCTCAGCGGCACACCGGCAGCATTCCGCTCTACTTTGAGATTGACAAAATCTTCGAGGGCAAACTGAATCGTATTTTCTACACGCCACAGTTCATCCTTATATGCATCTCCGGTGAGATCAGGGTTACGAGACTGTACCAATGGTACTTCATACTCGTAGTAGTTGGTCTTAAAGTCTGAACCCAGGCGGATAAACAGTTGTACAGCTCCATCAGGGATCTGAAGCGAAGGCTCATTTCTGTCGCGCTCCTCGGCATGCACAAACATTTCAATGTTTTTAAATACCCGGAGATCGAGATCAATGTTTTTATAGACCTGGCGTTCACAACCGTCTTCCAGGTGATCAAACTTCAATTCAAGCGATTGCTCGTTTTGATATACATCCTGATAGGTGCTGCTGGTGACTTGTTCGCGCTGGATACCTGGTGGGATATCATAGCGGAAAGGCTCACGATCAGAGTGTTCTTCGATATTGACTGCATCGAGAAAAAGTTCAGCCTGACCGTCTACGCCACAAGCGAGGTCACGTGTTACGCGTCTCCACTGATTGCGAACGAGGTCGAGGGTAGCAAAGCGAAGGACCGTCTTCTGCGTAAACTGGGTCAGGAACATTCGCATAAAGCGAATGGACCTGAAATCATTGATGCCATTGACCGCGCGATCATACTCAGCGATCGGGATGCGGAAGCGATACCATGAACCATTTGGGGTGTTGACGATATCGGTGATCTGGGGATTATTGGGATTGAGATTGCCTAGTTCGTTGTTGCCGTTAGGATCCTTTTGCAGTTGGATGACATACTCATAATAGGACTCGTTTTCACTCATCGAATTATCCTGGTTGATGTCTTCCGCATCGGGGATATTGGTGGAGGCATTGACGTTGTTGTCCCCTTCCTTCGGTGGTGGTGAGTTGCCTTGTGTACCATTGTAGCGTTTGTAACGCTCATAAAGACCGGTGCCATCCGGATAGGCATCTTCATCGAGGAAGTAGGTGAAGTTGTCATTGGCCGGGTCCATCTGGGCTTTGGTGATACAATCGGCACTTACACCAGCAGCTTGTAGATCATCCAGATATTCTTTGAAAATAGTCTGCTCGCTTGCATCATCCAGTCCATCCAGACCCACGTCTTGAATCTTGCGGACCTCAGGGTTATTGGAGAAGGCATTGACCGTAGCAGGGATACGAGGAATACGGCCCCACATCGTTGTATCTACAGGGCCATCACTTTCCGAACGAGGCAGTCCATGTTCGAAAAACTTACGGCTGTCCCGAAGGATATCTTCTGAAACATTTCCAAGTTGGATTACAATCTTACCTTCTGAACCGGTGGAATCATTAAGGAATGGATCCAGCATCCAGAATTCGATGGACTCTATATTGGATTGCTCAAAGTTGACCTGGTTCAGGGCCCGCATGATCCCACCCCATCGGGTTTCCGGAGCAAGCAGCTTGCATGTATTTTTATCTATACCCTGGGTTCCTGGCAATCCACCTGGTACATCAAAATTGTATGGTCCGCGTTGGTCCGGATAGTAGGTCACATCAAACGTCCTGAAATCATTGAGACCAAAACTTGGGGTTTTGTTTTCAAAAATTTCCTGCTGGCTGACGAGACGGGTATATGGATCTGATCCTGCACCTTCACTGACATTACGGGCACCCTGGTCGATCCTGTACCAGTTGATCATAGCGCGATTCGCGCCATAGAGTCGGTTATCAATCAGGCCTGACTCTGGAAATACAGGCTGTCCATCGATCTCTGCATTCTGGGGTGTGGACGCGAGATACCATGCCGTTGTTGGTGTACGGAGATCAAAATTGCTTGTAGTGCCTTCGAAGTCATCGAGATAGACAATCCCCTCTGAGTCTTTTTTGTTTTTGTCGATAGCGCGTGAGTGGCTGGGCTTGAGGGCGGCCATCTCTGCTTCAAAAGTCATGTTGGACGGAGCGCTCGTATTGATCCCCGGAATCTTATCCACCAGTTTGGTAATCCAGGGCTGCTCATCGCTATAGTTCATGTCGAGACCATAGATCCGGTTATTGATCGGATCATCCCCGATGTTGACTTTTTGCGTATAGGGACGCTCATACATATGGAGATAGGTACCTCCGAAACTCAGGTTCTTATTGACCTCATAGTCTGCCCGGAAACCAAGCATGGTCTTTCGGTTGAAACTGAAGAGCGCATTATCTTCAAACGAAACGTTGATGGGGGTGCTGGGCTGGAGGTAGGCCTGGTTTAAGATTTTGATACGCCCGATATTATAGTCGATCGTATAGTCTTCGTTTTCTTTCAGCAATTGCCCACCTGCGGTTACCCTGACAGATCCTGGAGGAATATTAAAGGCACCCAGTGAAATATCTGAAGAGGTACTGGTCTTTGCCTTTCCCTTTAGGGTATAGCGATTGAGTTCGGGGTATTCCCGGGCTCGCACGATGGTACTGTCATAGAGTTGCTGGTAGACCAGCTTGGATGGATCTCCTCCCGCACCAAGAATCTTTTGGTTAAGGGTAGTTCCAAAGGGCTCCAGCACCGGGAACATGACAATTCCCAATGGGGGGTTGATGGTAATCCCCGCGATAAAGTCAAACCGCCCATCCGGTTGTGGATCACCGGTGACGTTCAATTTGTCAAGATTGAACACCGTTAGCAATGGCACATTGGACAGATTAGCCTGTTCAGGAAGGAATCGTTTAAATCCTTTTCCCGGATCTTCATAGAAAACATCGAGTTCGAACTCTTCGGCATTGAGGTCACCTCCACCGATCCGGTACACGTTTTTCATCATCAGATCCCACAATGGCAAATCCACCCGTTGGTTGGTGCTCTTCAGCATCTTGACGAATATGACCTTTTGATTACCGGTCGTGTCCGTATTACCAACATCTTGCGAAAGTTCACCGACCTGGTACACTTTTCCATTGTAGGTATACTCATAGGCGACACCGATGACCTCATCCTGGTCGAGGCGGATATTGAAGGAAATAAAGCCCAGATCGGGATTGAAGCGGTACTCAGTAGGATTAAGCTTACGGCCCTGGATTTTTTCGAAATCGCGTGGAGACTTGAAATTAAAAGGTGAGGTCGTCAGTGCTTTGACCACATTGTCGAGATCACGGATATCCGGATTGCTCCGAAGCTCCCGCATGATAAAGTTGGTGTTGTTGTCCGGCAAAATTCCCTTCATGCAGATGTCCGAATAGGGCAGGGTGTCGGGGTTGCGCCATTTATCGGGCTCATCATTGGTCATGTGATGCCATTCACCGAGATCGGAGAGGGCTACGACATCGCGCACATCGGTGGTCTGATTGCGGTCATTGGTCACCCATACTTCCAGCCTGGTGATTTTAAAGAGGCTGTTGATCTGAGGAAGGTTTGCCAGTGTAGATTCAAACGTCTCACGGTTGTAGTGCGACAAAAAGAAGTGACGGTTTTCGTCATACTGGTCTGCATATACTTCGAATTCCTGAACGGTGCTACCGCCCTGGATCTTAATATCGTTTTGTTTGGAGTTTTGCTGAGATGCCAGCGCTGTAAAACGGAGGTGGCCAAACTGAAGTTCGGTCTTGATACCAAACAGTGCCTGGCTTCCTTTGATCAGGGTTGATTTGAGCGGCAAGCTTACATCCCCTGCTTCAATCGACTTCAGAATTTGGTCATCGCTGAATTTTGTGGCATCGTAATCGAGTTTGAGTTTGTTTTGAAAATCAAACGTCCTCGATGTGTTGTAATTAAAACTGGTGTTGAGTTTTTCACCGATCTGTCCATTGACATCTACCTGGATATCCATGTCAAAGTCGAACCTGGGGCCATTACGCTGCTGTTCGATGGGCAAGATCGGGTTGTCCTGTCGATAATAGTCGAGTCCGAAGGTGAGATCCACATTACCCTGTGGCCGGATATCTACTGTGGTACCTCCAAAGAGCCGGTCGATGATATCCTGGGACACATCCACTTCCGCTACGGGGTCGAGATTACCGCTTTTACTTCGGTCTCCATCTGCAGCACCTGCCAGTTTTTTAAAATAATCCCTTTCTTCCTGTTGCGCATTCCATTCCAGATATTCTTCGAAAGTCATGGACGTCGGGGCGCGGTAATTCTCGCCACCTATGGTTTCGGTCAGGATATAGGTATTGGTAGCAGGATCGTATTCGACGGTCTTGACTACATCTTCGGGATCGAGAAGGTCAAATGGATTGTTGGATGGGTTTTCTATCCAGTTGCCGTTGCGGTCCTGGAGCGGGGTCGTATCGTTGGTGATCGAGGTCAGGGTGTCGGGGACCCAGGCATAGGGGTCGGGAAGATTGTACGAAGCAGCGGCCCGTTCGGTAGTGAAGAGGATGGAGACCAAAGCCAGGGTAACCCCTAAAAAAAACGACGCGTTTCTGCCCATGTAATGTTTATGCCTTCTATACGCTATCGAGGGTTTTAATTGGTCCCTCTTGGTACCCCGCGGGGTGGTGTTTATGCTGATTAGGTTGTATAACGATACAATCCAATTTGAATTATGTCAATTCAGGCAGATAATAGCCTTAATGCCATCCTGACTAAAGATTCTGTAGCCATATCTCCACTTTCCTGCCTGACAATCTGGCTGATGGCCTTTTCAGCCTGACTTTTTACAAAGCCCAATGTGATCAGGGCGGCCAGGGCTTCCTCTACAGCTTCCTGGCGTTGCGATCCGGCTTTCACCTGTAACGCTTCCCCGGATGTTTTGAGGATGCGGTCTTTGAGTTCCATCATGACCCGTTTGGCGGTTTTCGGTCCGACGCCCTTTACTTGCCTGAAAGCCAGCTCATTGTCGGTAATAATAGCCTGCCTGCACTCATCCGGGGTCATCCCGGAAAGGATGAGACGGGCGGTATTGGGCCCAATCCCGGACACACTGATCAGGTGCAAGAATACCTCCCGTTCTGCCGGATCCATAAAGCCCCACAATCGGTGGGCATCTTCCTGGACTTGCAACCAGGTATAGATTTTCTGGTCCTTACCTTCTTCGACCTGATCATAACTATTCAGAGTGATGTGCAGGAGATAGCCGATCCCACCGTTTTCCACAACTAGGTGAGTAGGCTGTCTGCCGACGACTTTTCCCTGGATATATTCGAACATATTACAAAAGTTGCAAATATACCGAAACTATGGCTTACCGTTAACTCCAAAAGACTCGTTCTATATTTGCCGCCTATGAAGATTCTGATTATAGGTAGCGGGGGCCGTGAACACGCCCTCGCCGACAAAATAGCTTCCAGTCCGTTGTGCTCTGGCCTCTTTATAACCCCGGGTAATGCAGGTACCGCTCTGCTGGGTAAAAACCTCAATATCGATACCCATGATTTTGAAGCCGTCAAGGCTTTAGTCCTGCGGGAAGAGATAGGACTGGTCGTGGTGGGCCCTGAAGCGCCTCTGGTAGCCGGGATTGTAGATTTTTTTGCTGCGGATGACCTATTGAAGTTGATCCCCATCATTGGACCTACCGCCATTGGGGCAAGGCTGGAAGGCAGCAAAGATTTTGCAAAAGCTTTTATGGGTCGTCATGAGATCCCCACCGCGGCGTATCGTTCTTTTCAAAAAAATGAACTCCACGAAGCGCTGGAATATTTATCCGGTCATACCTTACCCGTCGTGCTTAAGGCTGATGGTCTTGCTGCCGGTAAAGGGGTGCTCATCTGCACCACCCTCGAAGAAGCACAACATGAAATACGTGAAATGTTGGATGGAAAATTTGGGGACGCCAGTGCCACGGTCGTGGTCGAACAATTTCTTTCCGGGATCGAATTTTCTGCCTTTGTGCTGACCGATGGCCATCAATATGTGATGCTACCCGAAGCCAAAGATTACAAGCGGATTGGCGAAGGAGACACCGGACTCAACACCGGCGGTATGGGAGCAGTATCTCCAGTGCCCTTTGTGGATGAGGGGTTGCGTGAAAAAGTTCGAACCAAAATCATTGAACCAACCATCCGTGGACTCAGCGATGAAAAAATAAAATACAACGGCTTTATTTTCTTTGGCCTTATCCTGGTGGACGGAGAACCCTTCGTGATTGAATACAATTGCAGGTTGGGAGACCCGGAAACTGAAGTGATCCTGCCTCGTCTTCAGAATGATCTCGTTGAATTATTGCTCGCCTCCTGGAAAGGCATCTTGCCAACGATTGATATCCATATTGATCCGCGCAGTGCAGTCACCATAGTATTAGCATCGGGTGGATATCCAGGTGCCTTCGAAAAAGGGAAAATCATCAAAGGCCTTGATCATGTCGATGGAAGCCGGATTTATCATGCCGGTACTGCTTTGTATGACAGTGCCGTCATCACTTCAGGTGGGCGGGTCATGGCCGTGACCAGCCTGGGCAGCAGCTTGACACGCGCGCTTGAAAAAAGCCTGGTCAATGCAGCCACCATCTCTTACGAGGGTAAATATTACCGGAAAGATATCGGACGTGATTTGATGTCCTGATCGGACCAGTGATCCATAGACTTCTTTTCAAATCAGTGCTTCTTTCCAGTATTGAAACACTGCACTATAGTCCCCACATAGCGCCCAGCAGGAAATAAACTATGCAGGTGATGAGGAGGATAGAGATGACATTCATCACAAATCCGGTGCGTACCATATCCATGATCCGCAGGAATCCGGATCCAAATGCAATTGCGTTTGGTGGTGTCCCGGCGGGCATCATAAATCCGCACGACGCGGCCATCGTAGCCGCTGCCATCAACAATAGCGGTGAAATACCCGCAGCCATTGCGATGGGAGCAAGTACCGGAAGAATCATCGTCACCGTAGCGAGATTGGACGTAAATTCTGTAAGGAAGTTGACGATAGCGACAACCAGCAGGATGACCATAAATGTTCCAAGTACGGAAAGTCCGGTCATTCGTTGCCCGATCCACCCTGCGAGACCACTCGTCTCAAAGGCCTGAGCCAAGGCCATCCCACCGCCGAACAATAAAATAATACCCCAGGGTAGTCGGTTGGCATCATCCCAATTCAGTATACCGCCTTTCTTACGTCCACCTTGCGGGATCAGGAAAAGGATAATCCCGCACAGCATACCAATGATGGTGTCATCCAATCCGGGAATTAATTTTTCAAGAATAAAAGATCGTGTGATCCAGGCGAGAGCCACCGCGACAAATACGATAGCCACATTTCTTTCTGAAGCCGACATCGCACCAAGTCCGGCATGGCGACGATCCATTTCTTCCTTGCCTCCATGTAATGTGGCGGTCCCGAGCGGAAAACCTATGCGTGTCAGATACCACCAGCACACCAACAGCAGGATCACAGCGAGTGGAAAGCCTACCATAAACCACTGGAGGAAACTGATCTCCGTGTGATACATGTCCCGTACGACTCCGGCAAACACCAGATTGGGTGGCGTGCCAATCAATGTGGCTACTCCACCAATCGAAGACGCATAAGCAATCGCCAGCATCAGTGCTTTGCGAAACCTTGTAATATAAAGATCCCGTGTAACTGCTGCGACATGGATGATCGCAAATCCTATCGGGAGCATCATGATTGCAGTAGCAGTATTCGAAATCCACATAGACAGAAATGCGGTCGACAGCATAAAGCCGAGGATGATCATATGCAGTTTTACACCCATGGCCCGGATGATGTTGATCGCGATTCGATTGTGCAGTCCCGTCTTTTCTATGGCTATAGCTAATAAAAAACCTCCGATGTATAAGAAGACTAATGGGTGTCCATAGGCCACTGTGGTCTCCCCAACAGGAAGTACATGGAGTAGTGGAAATAAAACGATGGGTAATAAGGACGTTACTGGCAGAGGTACCGTCTCTGTAATCCACCAAATGGAAATCCATACCGTAACCGCCATGACCGCATTGGCTTCCCGGGATAAGCCATCAGGATGCGCCGCCAGCAAGATGAGCAGGAACAGTATTGGTCCTGCCCAAAATCCTGCACGGCGCGCAAATCGTGCGGCCGGGCTGCCGGGATCAAAGGGTGTGGACTCCTGATTTTCGCTCATATACCGGGCTAAACTACTACAGACTTTGACTTATCGATAGGATGCGACAAATATTCTTTGCGATGGGGCCGAATCTGATCCCATTTGCAATGATGGAGATAAACCCGATATTTATTTCATGGAAAAGAAAATGTTCGCATTTGCCACGATACTCGCAGGCTTTCTGAGCCTGGTGGTCTTCAGCTCGTTTCAAGACACCGCCGAAGGGGCTACCCCTGATTCGGAAAAACCTTTGACCGGATTACAACAACACATCTCCGGATTCCCAATGGATCGGGATTACTCTTTTGCCGGAGAAGTAATCCCTATGGATAACTTCGATACCCGGGAAAGGCTGGACCGGGAGTTGGTGATCAACTCCTACCTGCACTCTGTTTTACTGATGGATATCAAGTTGGCGAGCCGGTATTTTCCGGTGATTGAACCCATCCTGCTGAAATATGGTATCCCGGAAGATTTTAAATATCTCTGTGTAGCGGAAAGTAATCTTCGCATGGCAACGTCTCCTGCGGGAGCGAAAGGCCTATGGCAATTTATGGAAGCTGCCGGCGAGGCCTATGGCCTGGAGATCAATACAGAAATCGATGAGCGATATCATGTTGAAAAATCAACAGAAGCCGCTTGCCGTTTTTTGCAGCATCTAAAAAATAAATTTGGTTCGTGGACCCTTGCCGCTGCGGCATACAACATGGGAGAAAACGGACTGGCCAAACGTATGACCGAACAGCGCGGGACTTCCTTCTATGACCTCAATCTCAACGAAGAGACCTCACGTTATGTCTTCCGGATTATCTCCATCAAGGAGATCATGCAAGCACCTGAACAGTTTGGATTCTTTGTGGATAGCAGTCAATTGTATCCTCCGATGGGGGACTTCTATACGATCCATGTTGATACCGGCATCGCCAACCTGGCAGACCTCGCGATTCAGCATGGTACGACTTACCGGATGTTGAAAGTGTATAATCCCTGGATGGTAGGTTCAGCGCTCACCAACAAATCCGGCAAACGCTATGAGGTTCGCTTACCAAAGGTGTAGGCAAGATCCATCAGACAAAAGGCTCCATCAATTCCGGATACGCGGCGATGGCGGCACCGATGATGCCGGCATCATTGAAAGCGGAAGCACTCACTACAGGTGTACGAAGGTGATTGAAATGATGTGCAAACTCATCGAAGCGGAAACTAATACCTCCTCCGAGCACTATAAGCCTTGGTGATAGCAAGAGGATCATGTAATCCAGAAAACCAGCAAGCTCGATAGCCCAGGTATCATAATCCAGATCCCTCTCTTTGCGGGCACGGTTGCTCACCCAGTTTTCAGCAATATCTCCCCGGTACTGGATATGGCCAAACTCTGTATTGGGGATCAGCGTGCCATCGTAAAACAATGCTGATCCGATACCGGTACCCAACGTGAGTAGTAGGACAGTGCCCTTGATGTGATTGACCCGTCCATACATCCGCTCAGCTACAGCAGCGGCATCTGCGTCATTGATGACGTAATATTTGTGTCCGGTATAGTGGTGCAATAAATCCTGCACGTTGATACCGATCCACCCTTTGTCGATATTGGCTGCGGTGAGCGCTACCCCATCCACCATGATGGCGGGAAAGCCCACACCGATTTTCTCGCCTTTCCAATCTAACTGATCAATCACTTCTTTGATGGCCACAGCGACGGCGTCCGGTGTTGAGGGCTGGGGCGTATCAATTTTGATGCGCTCACCGATCATCTCTCCCGTCTCCGTTTCGATGAGTCCGAATTTAATGCCGGACCCACCGATGTCTATACCTAAAGCAAGGGTCTTCACCGGATCAATGGATTACTTTGACGGTCATCTTGATGTCCTCCTTTGGCCGGTCACGGGCATCCTTGGGAGCCCTGGCGATCTTGTCGATCACATCAAAGCCGGAGATCACCCGTCCATAGACGGTATAGTCCCTATCCAGGAAAGGCGTTCCGCCATGCTCGATATAAGCAGCACGTTGTTCTGGTGTATACTTCATCCCCTTGCGCTTTTCGAGCATATCAAGCATGCTATTGTCTACTGGACTACCCTGAACGATATAAAACTGGGATCCAGATGATTTGCGTTCCGGATTGACTCCATCACCGGTTCTGGCGGCGGCAATTGCACCTCGCAGGTGGATGAGGCTGTCTACGAATTCAGCGGGGACCATGTAGCCTGGCCCACCTGAACCCAGTGGTGCTCCAGCGGCTGCATTTCTGGAATTGGGATCTCCACCTTGTATCATAAACCCATCGATGACGCGGTGAAAGAGCAGGCCATCATAATATCCTTCGCCGGCCAACTTGAGAAAGTTATCGCGGTGCTGAGGTGTGGCATCATACAGTTCTGCCATCATAACGCCGTAGTCGGTGGTGATTTCGATCAGGCATTTGGCAGGTGGATCTATACTTAAAGATTGTGTCATAGTATTCGTCTTTTTTCCTTTAGTGGCGGTGAGGGTGATATCATATTTGCCGGCATGCGTGTAGCGGTGGCTGGTGGTCATGTCCGTGGATTGTGTTCCGTCTCCGAAATCCCAGGCATAGGATTCAGCGCCTTCAGATTCGTTGGTAAAGGAGATCGTAGCCGGGGCTTCAGCATGCTGCGCACTCATGGTAAATTTAGCAGCCAGTTTCTGAGCAGAGACCATACTTGCAGCCAGGCAAAGAAGGATTGGAAAAGCAATTATTTTTTTCATCAATGGTTTATTTCATTTTTATAGTCATACGGATATCCTCATAAGGCCGGTCCATTTCATCTTTCTGGACCCGGCTGATTTTATCCACGACATCCATGCCTGAAATCACTTCTCCGAAGACCGTGTATTCCATGTCCAGGTATGGATACCCGCCCTCTTTGAGATAGAGTTCGCGCTGGGCGTCATTGTATTTGATGTTCTTGGAGGCTTCCATTTCGTTGAGGTCCTCTTCGGTGAGTTTCTTTCCGGTGACGATATAAAACTGGCTGCCGGAAGACTTTTTAAGTTTATTGGGTGTCCGGGCACCTGCCACAGCTCCGCGGATGTGAGGTGCGCCGATCTCGGCATCAATTTCATATCCTGGGCCACCGCTACCAATGCGTTCGCCGGGTACCGCTTTCTTGGAATTTGGATCCCCACCCTGGATCATAAAATTCTGGATGACCCGATGGAACATCAGGCTGTCATAGAATCCGGAGTTGGCCAGTTTGATGAAATTATCCCGGTGCTTTGGGGTGCTGTTATACAGCAGGATGGTGATATCCCCAAATTTGGTGGAGATCACGGCTTCATATTCTTTTTCCTTTGTACAACTGCCGGTAATCAGGGCTGTACAGGCCAGCAAGGCCAGAATTAGCGACTTAAAGGACCAGGACATAGGTTTAGTGATTTTCAGTTTGGGACAGCAAAGGTGCAAAATATGCGATGACTTTTCGTTGCAGCATGATCTCCTGGGCTACAAGTCCTTTGACATCAATGGGCATCAGCGTCTTCCAGTGGGGCCAGCCATCGGCATCAATGCCTTCAAACTCAAAGTACCCGTCCTCCGACAATAAATGGCATATGGCAATATGCATCAGGTCCTGTTTTTCCTCTTTGGTAAACTTGTCCTGCCATTTCCCAAGTTCCTGCATGCCAATGAGAAACAGTACCGCATTAAGGTCCGGAAGGTCCTTTCGCCCAAAACGGTCTTTGATCCAGTGGCGGACCCTCAACCATTCGAATTCCTGCTGCCAATCTTCCATAGGGGCGCAAAGATAAGGGTCATCTATCCGACTTGACCACACCTATCGTTTTTATACCTTTGTGGCTGAGTAAAACGCAAACCTTATGAAATTTGGTGTGGTCGTCTTTCCGGGATCCAATTGTGATGATGATATGATGCATGTCCTGGGCACCGTGATGGGTGCTGAAGTGCACAAACTCTGGCACAAGGACACCGCACTGTCCGGGTTTACCACCGAAGACTGCATCGTCCTGCCGGGAGGCTTTTCTTATGGTGATTACCTCCGAGCCGGGGCCATTGCCCGCTATTCTCCCATCATGCAGTCCGTGATTGCCTTTGCAGGAGATGGAGGCAAGGTTTGGGGTATCTGCAATGGTTTCCAGATCCTATGCGAATCCGGACTTTTGCCAGGCGCATTGGTACGCAATGAAGACCACAAGTTTATTTCCAAAAATATCCGCCTCCGCGTAGAGACGACCGACTCCATGGTGACCAATCGTTGCCAGAAAGGTCAGATCCTCAAGATGCCTATCGCCCATGCCGAAGGCCGCTACCTGACTGATGATGCAGGTCTGGCCGACCTTAAAGCGCATGACCAGATTTTGTTCCGGTATTGCGACGCGGATGGTCAACTCAGGAGTGAGAATGGCGCTTTAGACAACATCGCCGGTATCTGCAACCGCCAGCGTAATGTCTTCGGCATGATGCCGCACCCTGAACGAGCTTCTGAAGCCATACTGGGCAATACGGATGGATTAGTCCTCTTTGAATCTCTCTACCACCCTGTCCATCAGCACGCTTAAAGCCTTCCCGGTAAGGATCCAAGGACCATTAATTGAAAAACAACACCAGAACCCCAATCCCAGCCCAAGGCTAAGGTTAAGGTTAAGGTTTTATTAATCCCGGGATATTTCAAACCTTTATCCCCTATTTTTGTCCTCTACGCAGCTACATCCGGTATTTATTGGCCGGATGAAGAGCTATGTTTATTCAAATCGATTCTGTATGCGTTCTCTACTCCTCCTCTTAGCCTTTCTGGTCTCTCAAGCAGTTTCGGCTCAGATCTATAATCCGGTTAAATGGAATTTTACGCTGACGGCCGCCGCAGATGGTAATTATACCCTGCTGGCCAAAGCTACTATTGACGAGGGCTGGTGGGTCTATTCAGAGTACCTCGAAAATGAGAATGGCCCAATCGCTACAACCATCAATTACGATGCCGGCACGCACTACAAACTCGTTGGTAAAAGCAAAGAATCCGACAACGCTAAGAAAATCTATGACAAGTTGTTTGAGATGGAAGTGATCAAGTTTCAGAAATCCTTCACGATCGAACAAAAAATAAAAATCACGGACCCCTCCAAGCCGATCACCGGGTACCTCAACTTCATGACCTGCAATGATGAACGCTGCCTGCCGCCAGTGGATGTCGAGTTTGAACTCTATGCGCCGAAAGGATCCGGAAGTGATGCTGCAAAGAAGCCTGCAGGCACGGAAACCACTGCACAATCTGGAGCAGCGGCAACGACCCCTCCGGCCACGGCAGCCAGTACTCCAGAAAAAAAAAAGATTGCCGTAGAACCGGCCGCTAGTCCGTCCACAGGTTCGACATTTTCCAATACTTCGACCTTTGAGGCCCCAAAGACCTCCCAGCCTTCAGGCATACTCACTCCTGTCAAGTGGTCTTTCCGTTCAGAAAAAAAAGGTGAAGGCCTCTATGACCTCATCGCTGAAGCCACCATTGAGGATGGCTGGCATGTATATGCGCCTGGTGTGCATGAAGATGAAGGGCCGCTACCTACCACCTTATTGATCACTGAAGATCCAAATGTCAAACTGGAAGGTAAGATCATTGAACAAAGCAGCACCCGTCTCGAAGAAGATGATCCTTACTTCAAAATGCATGTGGTCAAATACAAACATGACCTCAAACTCATTCAGTCCATCAAGACCACAGGCACTGGTCCTGTCTCCGGTTCGCTGGAGTTTATGTGTTGCAACAATAAAAGCTGTTTGCCCCCGGATCTGAAAGAATTCACCATCGATCTTGCCACCGGACAGGAGATGAAGGCTGTAGCAGAAGCTATTGGTCCAAAGATTGATGACAATGGATATATCGATCAGCGGATACCCAGTATCCAAACCACCTTCGAAACGCCGGTGAGTGATTGCGGCGGAGAGACGAAAGAAGAAAAAGGCAACCTCCTCTGGATGTTCATCTTTGGGATGATCAACGGATTTGTTGCGCTGTTGACGCCCTGCGTATTTCCAATGATCCCACTGACGGTAAGTTTTTTTACTAAAGACAGCAAACGGAAGGGTTGGGAAAACGGGATGTGGTATGGACTGTCCATCGTCGCTATTTATGTAGTGCTGGGATTGCTGATTACCGTACTTTTCGGTGCGGGCTCACTCAACGAACTTTCTACTAATCCGATCGCCAACACGGCCTTCTTCCTGATCTTTATCTTCTTCGCTTTTTCGTTTTTCGGATTCTATGAGATCACCCTGCCCAGCAGCTGGAGCAACAAGAGTGATGCTATGGCCGACAAAGGCGGGATGATCGGGATCTTCTTCATGGCCGCCACATTGGCTATTGTTTCGTTTTCCTGTACTGGCCCGTTGATTGGTACGGCGTTGGTCGAAGCTTCTTCAGAAGGATTTCTCGGTCCGCTGATTGTGATGGCAGGATTTTCTATTGCCCTGGCTATTCCATTTAGCTTGTTTGCCGCCTTCCCATCATGGCTTAACTCTCTGCCAAAATCGGGGGGATGGATGAACAGCGTGAAAGTAATTCTTGGCTTTGCTGAATTAGCGCTGGCTTTTAAATTCTTGTCTATCGCGGATATGACAGCCCATTGGGGCATCCTTAAGTATGAACTGTTTATGGGCATATGGGTAGTGATTGCCCTGGGGATGGCGGCCTACATGTTTGGCTGGATCCGCTTTCCACATGATAGTCCTAATCGCAAATTGGCGCCCATTCCCGCTTTATTTGGTCTCTCCTTTGCTGTGCTGGGCATCTATCTTGCCACCGGGCTATTGGGCAGCAAGGAGACAGGCACTTACAATTCGCTGAGCCTGATGAGTGGTCTGGCTCCCCCTGCGCATTACAACTTCTTCAAACCCCTGGGCGAAGTCAAACAGGAGATCAGTGGACAATATGCTTCTCTCTCCAAATGCGCCAACAACTTTGATTGCTTCCATGACTACTATGAAGGCCTGGCCTATGCCCGGGAGAAAAATAAACCGATCCTCCTCGATTTTACCGGATATGGATGTGTCAACTGCCGGAAGACCGAAGAACACATCTGGTCAAGAGATAACATCCGCAAAAAAATCAATGAGGATTTTGTCCTCATCTCCCTTTATGTGGATGACAAACTGGAAATGGATACTGTTCTCAAATCCGCGGTAACCAACACCAGGATCAGGACCCTGGGTCAAAAATGGGCCGATTTTCAGATTGCCAATTTTCAACAAAATTCACAGCCGCTGTATGTCATTGTCAGCCCGGATGAACGTGTGCTCACCACACCTCGTGGATATGATTCAGATGTGGAAGGATATGCTTCATTTCTCGATTGCGGCTTGAATACATTCAAAGAAATCAGTGCACCAGCGATAGGCAGTGCCCCATCATCATCAGATCCATCGATCCAGGTGATGACCAGCAAATAACGTTTAGCTTCTTTCGCTGAAGAAGGACATTCAACGAAAAGGCCCTGAAGATATCATCGACAGGGCCTTTTCGCATTATAGTCAGTAGGTGAGACTCATTTCAACTCTCGATGGAGTAATACCGGATCATGGACTGGATCTCGCGATCCACTTTTCCCTTAGGGGCCATCTTGAAAAATATCCGGTGGGAATCAAAATCTTCAGGCAGGACTTCATCCAGCACTTCGATAGCTTCCTTTTTACGACCCAGACGGTAGAGGCATGCGGCTTTACAATAGGTCAATCGGGCGCCTACCGTATGTTCGTCTGCTTCTTCAAGCACATCCAATGCTTTCTCCATCTTGTTGCGGCGCATCAGGAATTTGACATGAGCGAGCCAATACGTTTCTTCTTCTGGCCCGGTCTCCGTGGACTTGTTATAATAAAAATCAGCTTTGCCAAATTGTTTCGTCTTCTCGTAACAATAGGCCAACTCCGCATAATACTCTTCACGACGGTCGTCGAGACGAATGGCCTTGATCAGTGAGCTGATGGCATTAGAATAGTTGCCTTCACGGGCATAGCAAATACCGAGTAAGTAATATACATCATCAATGTACTGATCCAATTTGAGGGCTTCGATGAGGCATTCTTTGGCCAGGGCATACTTGCGCAACTTAAGCATACACTCAGCGGCAGGCACGAGATAGTCTTGCTGATGGCCGAAGCGTTGCAACAATTCCTGATAGATGGTCAGTGCTTTCTTGTAGTCTTTGATCTGGCAGCACAGCTCGGCACAATCCAGGTAACCGTTTTTGAATTCAGGATTGACGATATAGCTGTACTCCAGCGAACGGATGGCGTTTTTGTAATCCCCTTCGCAGCTGTAAGCATGTCCCAGGTTAAACCAGGCCAGGTAGTTGTAAGCATCCTGATTGAGGATATTGTTGTGGAAATCAATACTCTCCTGGTAGAGACGGGACCATTCCACACACAGCCAGATATGCTCCAGGGCCTCTTCGTTTTTGGGATCGATGGTCAAGACGTCCCTGAGCTTCTCATACATCCTGCTGTACTCGCGCATACATTCGTAGATGTAGGCTTCGGCGAGATAGAGATCTACGCAAGAGTTGAGCGTCATCTGGTCGCTGCAATTATCGACCATGGTAAATGCCTTTTCGTAATCTCCCAGTTGTGCTGTGACTTTGATCTTCATCAGTTGCATCTCCGGATTGCGGGGATACAAGTTGAGCGCGATGTCAAGGGTTTCATTGGCCTCTTTAAAATCTTCCTCCTGCATCAGCAGCCGGACCTTAATCACATAAAAGTCAGCATGGTGGCTCGAAAACTGCAATGCGTAGTCGAGCGCCTCCATGGCTTTTTCGGTGAGGGATTCGGAAATATAGTATTGGATAAGATTCAGGAAGTCCTTTTCGTCCCACTGGGAGGGGTTCCCGTGCAATATCATGTTTTCAAAAACAGATACATACTCAGGAAGAGACAGGTTGGATTTCGTTCTGTACTCCATTGAAGTAAACTGAATGGGATTATAAAAATATCGTTGGTAAATATAACCAAAACGGTCGCAAACATACGATATCGAAACACAAAAGCTTCTTTTCTTCCTGCAGATACATTCATGGCCGCTGTATCTGTAAGAATCACATTCATAGCTGCTTATGTCAGGGCCTGATCATACATCATTTTTACTGCATAGATAAAGTGTTCAGATACACTTCACTATGTATCTATGGTTGAACATATGATTGCTGAAAAAAACTAAAAAAAATTTCTCGTGCAGCAAAAAAATGTGCCACATCGCCCATGCTTAAAGCATTCCAGCCCTTAAAAAAAAGAAAAGCGGGATGAGGTTTCATCCCGCCGGAACCTATCGTCGCGTCTGCGTGAAGGACGATAGATGAAAGAGCAAGCTCCGATCAAGGATTGCGATGCTCCTGTACCTTACGTAGCAACTCGCGGTTAAATTCATTCTCTGCCCGTTGCAACATGAGCACCTTTCGTGCACTGACGACGGTACGAAGCCGAGTTAGCAAGTTGCGCTTCAACTCCAGTTTACGTTGCTCCTGCTGCAATTGTTTTTCGATGAGTGCGGCAGCTTCTTCATCCGTGATGGACTCCAGGTCCGGTCGTTCAAAATCTTCCCGCATGTCCTTGAGCGCATCACGGTATTCATTATAGATGGGCCAAAAGCGGGCAGCTTCATCAGGTGTGAGGCGAAGTTGCTGGGTAATAAAGGCTACACGTTGTGCTTCAATACGCTCACGGGCTTCTTTAGACATCAGCGGAGGTTGCGCCACGGTCATCCATGTAGCGACGAGAACAAATAAGGTGGTTATGCCAAATTTCATTTTCATGATCGATTCCATATTGATGGATTAAAACAAGTTTTCAAAATCTTCTTCCTGCAATTCTTCCAGCAGGTATTCTTCCACTTCGTTGGATGAACTGCCCTGAATTACTCTCCCGGTATCCGCCGGAATGGATTGCAGGATGAGCGGTTCAAATTCATGGATGTTTTCCATGATATACAGTAATGCTTCAGCAGAGGTCACGGGTAGTGGTTCCACAGACCTGCGTGTATAGTCCGTCCACCAGGCGACACCAAGCGAAAGTCCGGTCAGCACAGCCGCCGCGGCAATCATACGCCTTAACGACAGCACTCTATTGTGTTTGGATTGCAGCTCAGCGTGATAACGGTCGATCACCCGGCCAGGCAAGGTGTCAAAGTAGCCTTCCGGTGGTTGTTGCATTTGCTTCCAGCCTTGGAAAGTGGGTCGTTCCTCCTCATCCCGAATTCCGGTATTGGATGGTAAATCATTCATACAATTTGCTTTGCTTTTAATTCTTCTTCAATCTTTCTGACCGCATGGTGATATGATGCTTTGAGTGCCCCTTCGGTCAAATCCAGCAACTGGGCCATTTCCTTGTAGGAGAGCTCGTCATAATAGCGCATCCTGAACACCATTTGCTGCCGCTCCGGCAAGGTGTTGACGATGGACTCCAACAATTGAGGAAGGGACTCGGTATTGATATAGGAATCAGCCTCACCTCTATCCTCCACATTTAATTCCTCCGTGCGCGAACGCTTGCGTCGACGATGATGATTGCTGATCTCATGGACTGCGATCCGGTACATCCACGTAAAGAGCTCGGATCGCTGTTCGAATCCATCGAGATGCCTGAATATCTTGATGAATGTGTTTTGCAACACATCATCCGCATCCTCATGGCATGTCATCTGCCGCCGGATGACCTGGTACAGCCTTTGCTGATACCGGATGACCAACTGCCTGAACCCCTCTTCCCGGGTATCCGTGTGATGGGTCAGCGACAAGATTTCTTGGTCAGTCATTCGTTGCAGTAAACAATGATTTGGACTGAGGAAGATAGGAAAGGTTTAATGGGCAGTTTACCTAACCCGAACTTCTCATGACCCGGAAAAGCGAAAAAGAACATCCGCGGATCTATGACCACCCCCAACACCTATTGAATATCCTATCTTACCGTCATGAAATGGCTTTCCGGATTGTTGCTCAGGATGCTAGGATGGAAGGTGGTGGTGGACATTCCGACCGACCTTAAAAAATACATCGTGGCGGTGGCTCCTCACACCAGCTGGAAAGATTTTCCGTTGGGTTTGATCGTCCGTGCCAATATGCAACGACATATTTATTATCTAGGTAAGAAGGAGTTGTTCGACAGTCCATTCGGATTTTTTTTCTGGTGGACCGGAGGAAGACCCGTAGACCGTAGTCATCCTTCAGGCCTTGTGGACGAAGTGGCCAAACTTTTTGCCGGCCAGGAGGAGTTTGCCATTGCCCTGGCCCCCGAAGGCACTCGACAGAAAGTCCAAAACTTCAAGACCGGCTTCTACTATATGGCCAGAAGGGCAGGAGTTCCAATCATTCCGTGTCTGTTTGATTTTGAACATAAAACTGTTCATTTTCTAAAACCATTTTATCCAAGTGAAGATGCAGGTACTGACCTGGACATCTTATGGAGTTATTTTCAAGATGTAAAAGGAGCTAACCCAGCCCTGGGTATTTCAGGACCACGACAAGTCGAATAATACCCTTAAAACGAAATTCTTTGTTGAAAAAAAGAAACCACCTCAGGGTCGGACATTATACCGTATTGAGTAGCCGCAGCCTTTCGTTGAAATCTTTCTCCTCAATAGGCATGAGCACCTTATCAAAGAGGGCCTGAAGCTCAGGGCCATGCGGAGTGCTTTTTCCCTGACGGATATCAACGTGTACAAACTGCGCCCACAGTAATGATTTCAATTTGCGGTCCGCATCATACATCCGCATTTCAACTTGTGCAAACTTGGCTGCGGAATCAATCAACTGGCTCTCCAGGGTTACCTCTTCCATGAGTAAAGCCGGGCGCAGGTAGGCGATCTGGTTTTGCGTCACCACCCAACCCAGGCCCGTCGTGCGGCTGTATTCATAAATATTAAACCCATACATCTTAAGCAACTGGTCTTCGCGGGCATTCATAAAATAATCCAGGTAGCGGCCATTGTTGAGATGGGCATAAGGGTCACAATCCTGAAAACGGATAACGGCAGTGCTGGAAAGAATCTGAGCGGTGACCTGGTCGGCAGATAACATAGCATGTTGATTTAGTGGTGGATGGCAAGGGTGTATACATCGTTCCTCCCTGCCACGGGCACTCAAGGTACATATCCCCGGCATACCGGAACTCATTTTACCTTTAACTTCATGCCTTCAATCACAACCACCATCTATGCGATATAGTACCGGGCAGCAACAGGCCCATTATGAGGCCACAAAAAAATACCTTGCCCTGCATGACGATGCCCTGTTACACAAAGAGGATCTGAGGTCCCTGGAAGATCTTGTTCGGTTCCATGAATACAGATATTATGTCCTCAATGATCCCCTGGTCAGCGATTTTGAATATGACCGGCTGTATAAAATGCTGGAAGCGCTGGAGCATAAGTATCCAGACCAGGCGTCCCCGGAATCACCTACAAAAAGAGTGTCAAGCGATCTGACCGATGATTTCGCGACCGTCGCTCATCTGACGCCTATGTTGTCGCTCGACAATTCATACGATGCCGATGATCTCACCAAATTTGATACCCAGGTTAGAAAACTGACAGGCAAAGAACATATTACGTATACCGTAGAACCCAAATTTGACGGTGGCAGCATCGCTATCGTATTTGAAAACGATAAAATGGTGAGGGCCGCTACACGAGGCAATGGCGTGGAGGGTGAAGAGATCACCATCCAGGCCAGAACGATCAAGTCATTACCGTTGGAAGCTGCTTTTTCGTCCAAAGGAATCTATCGTGCCGAGGTGCGTGGCGAAGCAGTCATCTCGAAAGAACGATTTAAAGCTATTAACAAGCTTAGGGCCGAAGAAGGTCTATCCCTGCTCGCCAATTCCAGGAACAGTGCCACGGGCGGGTTGCGCACCAAAGATCCGTCCGAGACTGCGCGCAGGCATTTGGATGCATTTATTTTTCAGCTAGGCTATGCTGTAGACAAGGAAGGAAAAGATATGCTGCCCACCATAAAATCGCATCATGATGCCATTGACTTCCTCGGGAATATCGGTTTCAAAGTATCCCGGGGAGAGAAAAAACTATGCAAAGGTATTGGCGAGGTCATCGATCAATGCAATCATTGGGCAGAGATACGGGATACCTATCCCATCGAGATAGACGGCATGGTCATCAAGGTGGATGATTTCGAATTACAACAAATATGTGGTTATACCAGCCACCATCCCCGCTGGGCTATCGCTTACAAGTTTCAAGCCAAGCAAGCGACCACGAAACTGCTGGATATTGAATACCAGATCGGAAAGATCGGCTCGATCACTCCGGTAGCCAAGGTGGAGCCCGTATCACTCGCAGGGGTCACGATATCCTCGATTTCCCTGCACAACGAAGATTTCATTACCTCCAAAGATATCCGCATCGGTGACCAGGTACTGATCGAAAGAGCCGGCGATGTGATCCCATACATTGTCAAATCCCTGCCTGAACTCCGTACCGGTCATGAAAAGAAAGTCCATTACCCTACACATTGTCCTTCATGCGATTCCCGACTGGTCCGTGAAGAAGACGAAGCCGCATGGCGGTGCCCCAATCTCGATTGCAAAGCCCAGATCCTGCAACGATTGATCTTTCACGTCTCCAAAGATGCTATG
Organism: Saprospiraceae bacterium; assembly: GCA_044227555.1. GTDB lineage: Bacteria > Bacteroidota > Bacteroidia > Chitinophagales > Saprospiraceae > Opimibacter. Next base: position 24,529 of record JBGAWQ010000019.1, read on the forward strand.
GACATTGATGGATTCGGTGAGAAATATATCCTTCGGTTTTATGAATTGGGTTGGATTAAAAACATCGCCGATATCTACCGGCTGGACTATGATCAGATAGCCGGGCTGGAAGGTTTTGGAAAAAAATCTGCGGACAAACTAAAAGCCTCTATTGAAAAAGCGAAGTCTAATCCTATCCAGCGCCTACTGCATAGCCTGAGTATCCATCATCTCGGACAAAGAGCTTCAAAGCTCATCGCAGAAAAAGTACTGCATGTCCTGGATCTCGCGAACTGGACTTTTGAAGACTATACCTCCATCAAAGACATCGGGCCGGTCGTCGCCCAAAATTGCATGAAGTGGTTTGCTCACCAACCCAATTTGGAGATGTTGCGCGAGATGGAATCCTGTGGCGTCAACCTCACCCAAACAGCGCTGGATAAACCGAAAGAAATAGTAAAGGGTGCTGTTTTTTCCGGAAAGACGATCCTTTTTACCGGAACACTTACCAGGATGGGACGCAAAGAAGCGCAGGAACTGGCGGAAGCCCATGGAGCGAAAAACATTAGTGCGGTTTCCGGCAACCTGGATATCCTGGTGGTCGGTGATAACGCCGGCTCCAAGCTTGACAAAGCCCGGAAATTGGGAACGGTACAAATTCTTACAGAAGAAGAATTTATTAATCTGGCAGGTGCCTGAACTACATTTCAACGCCAGGTCCATTTAGAATGCTTGTATTTTAGGAAACAAATCAAACTACTATGCGATCTCTGATCTTGTTCTGTCTCCTGCTTGTCGCGGCATGCGTGTACTGTCAATCTTCATCCATGAGTGCTGCATTGACTGGCACCTATACGGCAGAATTTGGAGGAGATCTATTGACTTTGAATTTGAAGCCTTCGAATTCGAGTACCTATACCGGGGAGATGAAAGACAGTCAGCAAACATATGAGGTTGAGCTCCATCAAAAAGGCAATACTGTGGAGGGGAGCGCGGTGGAAAGTACCATGGGGCTGGTTTTCAAGATTACCGGTACTACTGGTCAGGATGCGATGTCGCTGCATTTTGAAATCGATCTCTTTGGGAAAATCAATTCCATGGATATTGTTTTTACCAAACCAGGATCTGCCTCGTCGGCCTCTTTACCGATTGCTTCCAACAGTGACCTTACGTTTCCTGCCGGCGCTGAACATCCTCAAGCACTCACAGGAACATGGACGCATGAACAACTCTATCAATCCGGCTATGGAGACAACGGCATGAGTGCTGGTTTTTCAGAAAGCATGACCTTTCTGCCGGATGGCCATCTGGCTGAAGGGGGCAGTAATACCTATATCAGCGGGAGCAATTATAGTGGTCAATCAGCAGGGGCAGGCAGTGGAATAGTCCCCGGTGTGGTGTGGTATACCATCGGAAATCAACTCTACATGATCGTCAATGAAAATGGAACTACTGAAACGGTTCATCTTGGTAAATTTTATATCGAAGATGGCCACCTCCTGATCACCACGCTTAGTGGTGAAAAATTATTGTTGTCTAAAAGCAATTAATAGGCACTGAACAAACCTTTATCACCAGTAGGATCAGACCGGCGTTTTCTCTCCCTTATCCGGGACAAAATGTCGGCTATGCAAGAGTTGCATACGTGTCGCCAGAATACCTCCTTCTGAACGTGGTGATTCTTCGATGACAAACTCAAACACATCATCGAGATTGACATAATGCCGTTCAGGCAATTGTGAAAAATGAAAAAAGATATCGCGCCAGGACCGCATGTCGTAATCAAGATATTTCATAAAGCCATATCCATCCTGCACGGAGTAGCAATATCCTCTGGCTTTGCATCCGATCGCACCCCAATCTTCGGCACGCTGTTCAGTGACCGGCAACAAATTAGGAACGAGGTATCCTGACAAAAACTGATCGGCTTCATGCAGCAGATCACGGCTGATATATCGAAAAGCGATGATCTCTACCCGGATACCCATATTCTGCAAGGCCTGGACCACGCGCTTAAAATCCCCATCCCCGGTGAGCAGATAAATGGTATCCAGATGCTGGCTTTGGAGTAGCATATCTACCGCCATATCCAGATCGGCATTGGCTTTGCCGATGCGCTGTCCGTCATCGTCTTCAAACCATCGGATGGCCTTGGTGATGATCTTGAATCCATAGCTGCGTACGATACTCAGGAAGCCATTGGTCCGGTCCTTGTATTCATAGTCTGTCCGCATCCGGGCTTCGTCAACGGACATATAGGAATTGAGTCGGATAGGATCTCCAAACTGGGATACATAGTCCCGAAGGACATCATACCGGATGCCGTATCCGCCACTGCGACGGATATTCTCAGCGTCAATAAACACTCCAATCTTCATTGCAAATGCCTTTAAAATTGCTTTTGGTACAAATAATAAAAACGCTTCTTATGCCCCGGGGTAAAAGGGAATCATTCAATAAAGGGGCCATTACAAATTTGGTCTCCGGAGTTGCCACTGAAATGTAAAACCGGCGAGGGGTTCTCCGTTATTGTCCCTGGCGATGACCGGCAAGGCCAGGGTAATCGAGTGCTCACTGTGTTGCAGGGCTTCGATCTGCTCTGCAATTTGGGCACCGGAAAGGCAAAAATAGTAACTTTTACCTTTTACTTTTTTATAAAACTCAGCCTGTATCCCCACCAGGATAAACCGTACTCCCGCCTGGTTGGCATGTACATGAATTAAAACCCCGGTACTCAACTCAGCAGCCATACCCATGACGGCCCAAAACACTGACCCAAAGGGGTTTCGAATCCACCATCTGTCCTTGAGCACCACGACACATTGGCCGGCATCCAGTTGCTCAATATACATGCCGTTGATCCATCCCATCGGCAGATGATGAATCATCCATAACCGGAGTTTCCAGGGAGTAGATAGTTGTGCGGCGAGGGCCGTATCAAAAGGCATAGGTAAGCTTAGATACCATGGTTATTTCAATCGTTTCTTCAACGCCAGCATCTCGTCCCGGTATTGAGCCGCCGTGATAAAATCCAAATCCTTGGCGGCATCTTTCATCTTGCGCTCGGTATCCGCCACCATGCGTTCGATCTGCTCTCTTGACATAAACGCCAATACCGGATCCGCCGCCATGGTAGCCTCGGGAGGTCGCTCGACATAGGCCTTTTTATTCCCTTCCCGGATATCCAGAATGGAGTTCTTGGCAAGGATCTGCTCCCTGGTTCTGGTGATGGTCTGCGGCGTGATACCATGCTCCTCATTGTATGCCATCTGGATCGATCGACGACGGTTTGTTTCATCAATGGTCTTCTGCATAGACTCCGTGATCTTATCTGCATAGAAGATGACCATTCCATTGGCATTTCGCGCAGCGCGACCCGCGGTTTGGGTCAACGAGCGGTCATTGCGCAGGAATCCTTCCTTATCCGCATCAAGAATGGCTACTAGTGAAACCTCTGGCAAATCCAGGCCTTCTCTCAGCAAATTGACGCCAACCAGCACATCGAAATCACCAAGGCGCAGATCACGCAAAATCTCGACTCGCTCCATGGTTTCCACTTCAGAGTGGATATACTTACACCGGATATTGAGTTTAGCAAAATATTTGCTGAGCTCTTCAGCCATCCGCTTGGTCAGGGTGGTTACCAACACGCGTTCGCCGACTTTGATGCGCTCGTCCACTTCTTCCATCAGGTCATCGATTTGATTGAGGCTTGGACGAATTTCTATGGGTGGATCGAGAAGGCCGGTAGGTCTGACGATCTGTTCCACAATAACACCTCCAGTCTGTTCCAATTCGTAATCAGCTGGTGTGGCACTTACATAGATCACCTGGTTGATGAGCCCTTCAAACTCCGTAAAATTAAGTGGACGATTGTCCATGGCTGAAGGCAATCTAAACCCATAGCTGACGAGGCTCAGCTTGCGAGCACGATCCCCACCCCACATGCCTCTCACCTGTGGCAAGGTGACATGACTCTCATCCACAATCATCAGATAATCATCCGGGAAATAGTCCAATAGACAAAACGGACGCGTGCCCTGCGCACGACCATCAAAAAACCGGCTGTAATTCTCTACCCCACTACAGTATCCCAACTCCCGAATCATTTCCAGATCAAACGTGGTCCGTTCATGGATCCGTTTTGCTTCCAGGTATTTTTTCTCCTTGGTAAAAAAGGCTTCCTGGGCAAATAATTCATCTTCAATATCGCGGATCACAAACTTCAATCGGTCCTTAGGCGCGACATAAAGATTGGCTGGAAAGATCGCCGCATGTTCCAGGGGTTCATGACGCTGGCCAGTGTTGATGTCGATAATGTCTATCTCTTCGATGACATCCCCATAAAAACTGATACGATATCCATAATCCACATAAGGCAAACTAATATCTACGGTATCACCTTTGACCCGGAAATTACCCCGGCCTAATTGTCCCTCTGTTCGGCTATACAAACTTTCCACCAGGCGATATAGAAAAGCATTGCGTGCAATGGTGAGTCCTTTTTGGATGCGGATGATGCCGGCCTTATAGTCCTCCGGATTACCCATACCATAGATACAGGAGACCGAAGCGACTACGATGATGTCTCTACGACCGGAGAGCAGATTGGAGGTGGCACGCAATCGAAGCTTATCGACTTCCTGATTGATCGCGAGATCTTTTTCAATATACGTGTCCGATACCGAGAGATAGGCTTCCGGTTGATAATAGTCATAATACGAAACAAAATACTCTACGGCATTGTCCGGAAAGAACTCCTTAAACTCACCATAAAGCTGCGCCGTCAGGGTCTTGTTGTGCGTCAACACCAATACCGGTCGCTGAACTTCCTGGATGACGTTGGCTATGGTAAAGGTTTTACCGGAACCCGTGACGCCAAGCAGGACTTGTGACATTTCGCCCTGCGTGACACCCCGCACCAATTGACGAATAGCTTCCGGCTGATCTCCGGTAGGCTGGTATTCCGATTTGAGGTTGAAGGACATAGATTGTAAAAATAGAATAGAAACATCAAACTAACTAAAAGCTAGTTGGCAATGCTTCTTTAAAAATTTCCTTAAAATTCTGTGGTAGAATGAAAATAATGTATATTTGAAAATATCTTTTCATTTTCTAAATTGATTTCACTATGAAAAATACTAATTTTAGCACCGCTTTTCAGTCACCAGTCACCAGTCACCAGTCACCAGTCACCAGTCACCAGTCACCAGTCACCAGTCACCAGTCACCAGTCACCACGGAAGTTGTTTAAAAGATAGCTACAAGTGTTTTATTTACTCCCTTTACTTCTTTTCTTTCGTACTATTTGCTTCCTGCTCATTTGAACCAGATAGCAAAACAGACCTCAACACGTTAAATGATCTTCATGTTACTATTCGAACAACACTTTCGCCAGGTTCTTTTTCAATTACTAATGACGGAATACTTAACTTTCCCACAGAGGCTGATTTCCATCAGTCTGTAGACTATATTACTTCTGACACCTCCCACCAGCAATTAAGTGCATTCAGGTCTTCACTATCAATTACTACACTAAATCAGAAAGCCGACCTTGCTTTAGATTCTCTGGATTCGTCATTTGTATTTCCATCGAAAGTTCTATATTATTTTCCTGATTTCAATAAATATTTAGATACGTTTCATCGCCAAGGAGATACGGTTTTGATTGAAAAGTATGGTATTTGGGGTGAATTTTTAAATCTTCAGAATCTTGTAATCATCGAAGGTTATCTGTATAAAATCACGAAGGACAAAATTATTATCATCACGGATGGGGATCTAAATAAATTGAGCACAGCTGAAGGTCTCACAGAATCAGATACTGCGAATGATATAAGAATTATCTCTCCACGAGTTTGTTCCTGCAGTTTGACAGGTCATGAATGGTCAGAAGAACAGATGAAGACAAATGGTAATGTCAGATCAATAAGTAAACTCACTTTCTCAAATCTGACCATGGTAAAATATTTGCCTACTGGAAAGGTTAGGATTACCCCTAAATGGAGTATTGAAACTCATATTAAAATACAAAAAAGAGGTATTGTCGGATGGCATCTTGAAAGAAAAACCATAGTTTTTAACCGGCAAATCAATTTAAAACACAATTTTATTCTTTCCAACAACGCCAATACTCAACCGGATGGTGCATGGAATGAATCTACCGGATGGAACCAGAACGAAGCGGACTTCAAATACAAAACATCTTATGCATACAATACATATACTGGAACTCAAACCCCTGAAATGCCAGAAGGGTATTGCATGGCGATCCGTATTTTTGCACAAACAGCGAATATCTCAGACCCCACTATTATAAACCAGTTCTACTATTACCCATACTTTGAAAGTACAGTGGATTGGGATTTTATCCAGTATTGCTCAAACTTTAACTGGCTCTATTAATTTCTGTATGAACTTCAAATTTCGATTCATTTCCTGCCTGTCCATTATAATGACTTTAGGACTGTCCATACCAATATCATATGGACAGTCCTTCCTGGATAGAAGGCACTACAGTGTTTCCGTAGAATACGGGTATGGTAAAATTCAATACTATGACAATCATACGCCTGTTTACACAATAGGATCAGATGAAAACGCACCCAAATATTCTCCTTCTTGGCAGATAAAATTGGATGGAACTTGGCTGTTATCACATAGATTTGATTTTGTTTTTGCCTTATCGCATCTCACTATAACAGAAAAATATTCAAGCAACCTATCCCCCGATTGGGAAGGCTTTGGGGAGGACCATCTGATACAAGGTTTTTTACACATTACGCCAGCAATAAATATCAAGTTACCAGATGATCGATTTAAAATAAACCTTGGATTTCGAATGGGAATGGCGAATTTGATTGGCAATACAAATATCCGGGGAAGTTCAAAATCCTTAGGCCCCCTTCATGCAGATCTATGTATCGAAACTGGGTTTATTGTCCGTTGTTCAAACAAACTAGCCATTGAAACAAACTGGATTGAAGGCTTGTCAAAATATGACTATACAGTTTCCATGCCTGTTGTTTTTGTAAATTATTTCAAATACCGATCTTTTTTGGTGGGTGTAAAATATTTGATGAATGCTGATGATTAAGCCGTTTCTTACCTCTACATTTGTCCTTGTCCTATTCTTCGAAATAAATGCTCAATGGAGTGGCCTGATCAAAGCAGGCATCAATTTTGGAACCATTAACAAGGATTACTGGACAAATGATCTTGCCGATGACACTATTTATTATCAGCAAACCCTCATCCGATTTGGTCTCGGGATGGGTGTCCAGATCACTCTATCCCCCAATTGGATATTACGGCAAGAAGTATTTTACCAGACTAAAGGTCAAGGAACTGAACGACCAGATGTACGAACTTTGTTCAGAACAAATAATCCGGACATTTTACACTTTATGAGTTTTCCACTTTCCGTTCAAAGGCGACTATTGAAGGACTTTTATTGTGGTGTATCTATTCAACCTTCTTTATACCTCACAGGAAGTGATAATTATTACGCAAAAGAGTCATGGAAAGGATGGATTTGGGGGTCTACTGTAAACATTCATTACATGTTTAAAAACAATATTGAAACCGGTTTAGAGTATGATCATGATTTTACCCAATATTATTGTCCAGGATGTGATGAGCGTTTCATGACATTTCGGGTTTATGGTATGTACCATTTTCAATCTTCTCAAAGAACTTATTTGCATATCGTTCCCAACTAATTTAAGACTCAACCTCATTTCCTCCCGTTATAAAACAACATGGAAATGCCAATGCGGGTCCATCGCTCCCCGGCTGGACCCGGCTCATTGTTTAAAAACTGACTCAGGGGCTCGAGATCATAATGATCAAAGGGTAGGATATAATAGGGCTGTAACTGCGCGTCAATCGAATTTTGTCCGTGCAGGGTAAACATACAATATACCTTGAGTGCCCACATGTTCTGAACATGGTTAAAATCCCTGGCCTCCTGGGTCAATTCCACACGGGTCTGGTACCACTGATACTGGGCCTCAGCGCCCATGCCAAATACCTCTCCGGTGATGTTGTACCCCAGCCCGGCACTATTGACCGAAATCCGCAATTTGTCGGTATACGGTTCTGTACCTCCATTGGTATCGCCTTTGGCTTTAATACGCTGGTAGCCGCCCTGATAGTTGAGCTCGAAGGCATGTATATCTGTCTTAAACCGAAGGCCTACCTCTACCCCATGCACCCAGGACAGGTGGTTGAATCCATTGGTATAGGGTTGTTTACTGTTAAACTGATCAATGACCGAATTGAGCCCCTTATCGGACACCAATCCAATACTATAACCAGCCTTGAGGTTGACCTGGGCAAAGACCGGCTGGACGCCCGCCCCAATACATGCTGCCAGGCCCAGGATATACGTGATGACTCGGTTCACTCGGAGTGTTATCGGGCAGCAAGATAATTGTAAGCCTTTTGAAAACAAAACCGACTATTGTCGCACAGACTACATCGACTTATCTTTAGCCGCCATGGCAAAAAACACTCCTAAGAAAAAAACGGTCAAGTCTAAATCAACCGGTTTCAGCAACCTGGATTTCTCTCCCGGTTTCTGGTCGCGCAGATGGAAAGAAGCGCTCATCATTCCCCTGTTAGCCTTCGGTTTGTACTGGATGTGCCTGCCATACGGCTATGTCCTGGACGACCAGATCGTCATCACCGACAATAAGTTTACACAAAAAGGCTTTGACGGGATCTGGGATATTCTCAGCACGGAAAGTTTTACCGGGTATTTCGGGGAGCAAAAAGATCTCGTGGCAGGTGCCCGATATCGCCCATTATCCATTGTCTCCTTTGCCATCGAACAATCGATCGTCGGGGACAATCCGTTCTTTCGCCATTTTATCAATATTCTCCTCTATGGCCTCTGCGGACTCCTTATCTTCAGAGTGTTTTCCATACTCCTCCCTGATCGTCAAAATACACCATGGCTATTGGGCATTCCATTTCTGGCTGTCTCCCTCTATATCCTGCATCCCGTTCATTCGGAAGTCGTGGCCAACATCAAAGGGCGGGATGAAATCATGACTACACTGGGTGCCATGGGTGCGCTCTATTACGTTTTGCGATACCTGTCCACGCGTAACAACCTTAATCTGGTCTGGAGTGGTGTAGCGATGTTTCTGGGCCTCATGTCGAAAGAAAATGCCATCACTTTTCTGGCCGTAATCCCACTGACTCTTTATTTCTTCACACAGGCCAAAACACGGGACTACCTCGTGACGCTGGCTCCCTCTTTCCTCGCCGCCCTGATTTATATCATCATCCGGACCAATGTCATCGGCTACCTGCTCGACAGCGGAATCAAGATTACTGACCTGATGAATGATCCTTTTCTGGAGATGAACGGTACCGAAAAGCTGGCCACGATCATTTATACACTTGGCGAATACCTGCGATTGCTGGTCTTCCCACATCCATTGACACACGATTATTATCCGTATCATATTCCGATCATGAATTTTACCCGCCCGGGTACCCTGATCTCCCTCGCACTATACATCGGTATGGCCTACGTGTTTTTCAAATGGTGGAAATCGAAAAACATCTACGCCTGGAGTATTGGATTTTTCATCAGCACCATCTCTATCGTATCGAATCTCGTCTTTCCCGTAGGTTCCTTCATGAATGAGCGTTTCATCTTTATACCCTCGATTGCTTTTTCACTGGTCAGTGCCTGGACGTTGGTGAAGTATGGATGGTACTCTGAAAAGCCGGTTTTAAAATGGGGCGCAGTAGCGCTCATCGTCATCCTTGCCGGTGGATATGCCTTTAAGACCTATACCCGGGTACCGGCATGGAAAGATGCCCTTAGCCTCAATGGCTCTGCCGCCGTGATCTCGCCGGAAAGCGCACGCGCCAATTGCTTTATGAGTACCGCCCTCTATGAACTTGGTAAAGACACTACCGCGGAAGAAAAACAGAAAATTTTCGAAGAAGCAGAATATTATGTAGACCGCTCCCTGGCGATCTATCCCGAATATCTCAGCGCCAACCAGATGAAATCAGGCTTTGTAGCTGAACGCTATCTCGTGCATCATAACCTGCAGCAGTTACTGAGTGAGTTTATGCAAATCCTCACCGTGCGACCACAGGTGGAGTATATCCAGCAATTTATGGAATACCTCAATGGTCGCGAAGATGCAGCCGCGCTGACGGACTTTTATTACAAAGCAGGATATGACTTGCTCTCCAAACAAAAAGGCTTGCATCCGCTAGCGATCACCTATCTCAAGATGGGAGAAAAAATATCCCCCAACGATCCCCGCATCCTATATGGGTTGGGCAAAGCATTTTATAACGGTGGTGATCAGGTGCAAGGGACGCAGTATCTCGACCGGGCCTATGCTATCAATCCTGCATTACGTGATTTGCAATAAGACAAAATAGCAGCGTCTACATTTCTATGTGACCAGCACGGTGATGTTGGTTTATTCCCTATTTTAGGGACACCAGATGAAAACCAGGAAAACACAACTGGAGGAGATCGCCTATACCATGATCCCTCTTGTCGGTCCGATATTGGGCCGACAACTGCTGTCCTATTGCGGAAGCATCGAAGCCGTCTTTACCGAGAGCAAGCGGCATCTGAAGACCATCCCCGGAATCGGCGAAGAAATCGCCTCACAGATCCACAACGCCCATGCGGCATTTGATGCGGCAGCTATAGAGTTAGACCGAATGGATGAAGAAGGTATTCGGTATATCTTTTTTACGGACGAGGAATATCCTTCGCGTCTCTTTCATCTTCCTGACGCCCCGTTGCTGCTGTACACCAAAGGAAATGTTGACCTCAGGCCTGAGCGAAGTGTCGCCATCATCGGGACAAGGAAGCCGACACCGTATGGCAAAACCATGACCGAAGAAATTCTTGAAGTCCTGGCTCCTTATGATATCACCATGTTTAGTGGTTTGGCGTATGGTATAGACATCACCGCGCATAAAGCATGCCTTAGATTCGGCATCCCGACCGTTGGGGTTATGGGCAGTGGAATGGGGCATATCTATCCGGACAGTCATCTTCACGTCGCCGAAAAGATGATGGACACCGGAGGTCTGCTCACCGAATTCGCCTATGATACCGGACCGGATGCGGTCAATTTCCCAATGCGCAACAGGATCGTGGCGGGGCTGTGTGATGTCCTTGTGGTGGTTGAATCCGGCATCAAAGGCGGCTCGATGATCACGGCGGCACTGGCCAATGATTACAACAAGGACGTAGTGGCCATCCCCGGACGGAAAACAGACCGGAGTTCGGCAGGATGCAATCACCTGATTCGTAACCAACAAGCCCATCTCATTGAAACCGGGGAAGATATCCTTGAGCTCATGTCCTGGAAAACCAAGACCCGCCAACAGAACTTTCAGACCGATTTATTTGCCGATATGACGGGTCCTGAACAAAAAATTTACGGTCTGATCGTCGGCGACAGGGAAAAAGATATTGATACCTTAGCTTTTGAATCCAAAACAACTCCTGGTGAACTTGCAGCCATCCTCCTTGCCCTCGAATTTAAGGGAGCCATCAAATCGCTTCCCGGCAAAAAGTTTATGGCTGTCGGGTAGTCTCCACAGCCTCGGCATCATCCTTTGTCTACTCCTGTTGGTGACGGCCTGCACACCTGCGCGTGAAGTAGCAGCACCTCCACCATCTGTATCGGATTCCGCCCTCACCAAACCCAAAAACGTAATCTTTTTGATAGGGGATGGTATGGGGCTACCCCAAATCACCGGTGCCATGTACACCAACAACAATTACACGGTATTCGAGCGATTCAAAAATATCGGCTTTCATAAATCGCATTCTGCTGACAACCTCGTGACCGATAGTGCGGCAGGGGCCACTGCGTTTGCCTCAGGGGTCAAGACCTATAATGGTGCAATTGGTGTAAATGTTAAAAAGGAACCTGTCCCTACCCTGCTCGAAATGGCTGAAGAGAAACATATGGCTACAGGATTGATCGCCAGTAGCTCCATCACACATGCCACTCCAGCTGCTTTTATCGCCCATGTCGCCGGCCGTGAAGAAATGGAAGAGGTTGCCCTTGGTTTCCTCAAGACACCCATTGACCTTTTTATCGGTGGCGGAATGGACTATTTCTCTCATCGGAAAACGGACGACCGGAATCTGGTGGCTGAACTCCAAGCAAAAGGATATGAGATCAATAGCTTTCTCACCGAAGACGTTAGCGATCTGAATATCAAAACCACTAACAACATCGGCTACTTTACCGCCAATGCTGAACCCCTGCCGGTCTCAGCCGGGCGTGATTATCTGGCCCCGGCCACAGCAAAAGCACTTGATTTCCTGGATGATCGATCACCCGAAGGATTTTTTATCATGATCGAAGGATCACAGATTGATTGGGGCGGTCATGCCAATGATGCCAATTATGTCGTGAGTGAATTGCATGATTTTGAAAAAGTAGTTGCTGAAGCATTGGATTTTGCAGAAAAAGATAAAAACACGCTGGTCATCGTAACCGCAGATCATGAGACCGGAGGCTTTGCGGTGCAACCCGGTTCTAAACTCAATGATATCAAGGTGGCCTTTACCACCAAGAGTCATACCGCGCTGATGATTCCTGTCTTTGCGGCCGGTCCGGGCGCTGAAGCGTTCAGAGGGATTTATGAAAACACCGCCATCTTTGACAAGATCAAAGCTGCTCTCGATCTGAAATGATTTTCCTCAAGGTGCCCGGCATACTTAATGGCGTTTCTCTAAAATGAATTCTTCTTTACGACCTGCATTTCTTAGCCATATCGCCCAGACCTCTCCTCAGCCTGATGGCCTTGAAGTCAGTCATGGAAAAGGGATCTACCTCTATGATACAAAGGGCAATGCCTATGTGGATTGCATTTCAGGCATAGCAGTGTCCTCCCTGGGCCATGGTCATCATTTTATTGCTTCTGCCATACGCAAGCAACTTGATCTGCATTTGCATACGATGGTTTATGGCGAACACATCCAGGCACCACAGGTAGAATTGGCTGAGCGACTGGCACATAGTCTTCCGGATACTCTCGATTGTACATTCTTCACCAACTCAGGAGCAGAGGCCGTTGAAGGTGCCTTGAAACTTGCGCGTAAATGGACCTCTCGCTATGATATTGTGGCCTGCTATCATGCCTATCACGGAAGTACAGCAGGAGCTGAAAGTTTGCGAAGCGATCTCGCACACACCAATGCCATGCGACCTCTCGTACCAGGCGTCAGACATATCCGGTTCAATTCCACGGAGGATTTCCGTTACATCGATATGTCGACCGCTGCAGTCATCATCGAACCCATTCAAGGTGAGGCCGGGGTGATCGTACCAGATGCAGGATACCTGAAAGCACTCAAAGCACACTGCTCACAACAGGGCGCATTGCTGATCCTGGATGAAATTCAGACGGGTATGGGACGCACGGGCTCCCTGTGGGCATTTGAACAGGAAGATATGATCCCCGACATCCTCCTATTAGCTAAAGCCTTTGGTGGAGGGTTACCTCTTGGTGCTTTTATATCCAGTAAGGAAATCATGTCGGTACTGGCCACCGATCCCATACTAAGTCATCTGAGCACTTTTGGCGGTCATCCCCTGAGTTGTGCCGCATCACTCGCTGCGCTTGAAGTGATCACCAACAATGGATTGCTTGCGCAGTGCCGGGCTGTTGGAGATGAATTGAAAACCTTGATCAGCCGGCACCCAAGGGTACAAGAGGTAAGAGGACGTGGCCTGATGCTTGCGGTAGAATTAAAAAATCACATCATGCCGGCGATTGAGGCCTGTCGTAAAAATGGATTGCTGCTGGACTGGTTTTTATTCAACAACCGGTGTATACGTCTTTATCCACCGCTGATCACTACACACACCGAGACGGTGGTGATCTGTGAAAAAATGTTGGCCGCCCTCGATACCCTCCGGGACTGAGACCTAAGTGGTCATCACTTTTCAGGCCTTTGATCAGAGCTCCTTACGCAGTCTGGCTACCGGTATATTGAGTTGTTCGCGGTATTTAGCCACTGTGCGCCGTGCGATGCTATAGCCTCTCTTCTCCAGCATCTGGCGTAGTTTTTCATCGGAGAGAGGCTTGCGCTTGCTTTCTCCGGAAATAATTTCACCGAGGATGGATTTGACTTCCTGCGTAGACACTTCGTCTCCTTCCGTATTGACTATCGATTCAGAGAAAAAGTCCTTGAGGCGTTTGGTCCCGAATTCGGTCTGGACAAATTTGCTGCTGGCGACACGGGATACCGTGGAAATATCCAATCCAGTAATCTCAGCGATATCACGCAAGATCATGGGTTTCAGTTTGGTAGAATCTCCAGTGAGGAAAAACTCTTTCTGGAACTGCATGATCGCGTACATGGTTTGCTTGAGGGTATTCTGCCGCTGTTTGATGGCATCGATAAACCACTTGGCGGAATCTATCTTTTGCTTGATAAAAAGTATTGCCTCCTTGTTTTCTTTCTGTACCGTGTTCTGCTCCTTCTTGGCTTGATACGCTTTGAGCATATCTACATACTGATCGTTGATCCGCAAGTCAGGGGCATTACGCATGTCCATCGTAAGATCGAGTTCCCCATCCCGGTTGGTGATCATAAAGTCAGGGATGATGGTCTGTGTCTGGGTATCAAACTGGCTGGTATAGCCGCTGGCGGGTTTGGGGTTGAGTTTAAGAATTTCGTCGAGGGCATCTTTCAGCATGGTCTCATCGATCTCAAGGTTACGCTGCAGACGGGTAAAATGCTTTTTCGAAAATGCTTCAAAATGTTTGGTCAGGATCAGCACCCCTAATCGTAAGATCTGGGCTAACTCATCATCACCGGTTTCTTCGGCGACGCGCAACCGCTGCTGCAACTGAATGATGAGGGTCTCCCGAAGATCTCTGGCACCGATCCCGGGAGGATCGAATCGCTGGATCATCGTGAGCACTTCCTGCACTTGTCTTGGGGATACTTCGATATTGTAGGCAAAAAGAATATCATCAATCAAGGAGGGAATATCCCTGCGGAGATAACCGGTGTCATCGATACTGCCGATGATCTGGTTGGCGATGATCCGATGTACTTCAGAATCCAGGTTGAGCATTCCCAACTGCTGGTCGAGATAATCATGAAATGTATTAGCCACCACAGCCGGCAGACTCTTGTCGCGCTGATCATTGGCCGGCTCTGAGGAGTGATACGAGACCGGATCATCCTCGATGTAATCGTTGATGTAATCGTCCAAATCATAATCATCATCGCTGTCCTTGTCGGTATCGGGTTCTTTTTCTTCCTGCTGATTTTCAGCGGCAGTCTCGGCATAGGAGTCCGGCTCTTCCAATGCAGGATTGGCTTCCAGCTCTTCCTTGATGCGCTGTTCGAGGGACACCGTGGGGATCTGCAGCAGCTTCATCAGTTGGATCTGCTGTGGGGAAAGCTTCTGCAGAAGCTTCTGCGAGAGTTGTTGTCTGATCATAGTGAGACCTAAAGGATTATAGGCAAATATACCGCAAAATTCATATTATAAAAATATTTAATTTGTTTTAGGCACATTTTTAACAAATTTTCCATCCCTCCAGATCCTCGTTTTCATCTGGATATCTCTTGGGGTATATAACAACGGCGGAAGCAAGGTCGTTTAGGACAGTACCCTTTTTCTCTTTTAAAAGTTGTTTTGCCAGGCGCGGCAGCCGTGCCATTAACAGGAAAAAACAGCAGAAATGAGGGGGTATATATACTTTTGCCACAGATTTCGAATCATACCCATCACCGTGACTTCAAACCATCCGGACGCCCCGGACGCCCCGCAACTCAGTGAGGTGTTCAGGACCAGAAGTGAACTGCAGAAGATACTGTGGATCACAGGCATTTGGATGTTTTTTTCCATTGGCCAATCGATTTACGACCAGATGGTCCTGCTCTCTGCTGACGCCCAACCTGCCAGTGGATCCTTCTGGACCAATCTCCTGATCAATGCCCTGGCTACAGGTCTGGCCGGACTCATTGGAGGCGCTATCATGATCAGTTATCTGCAGCGTTGGGTCAGAAACAATCCTTACGGGCAGGCTATTCTTTTTATTCTACTTGCATTTACCCTCATCATTTGTTTTGTGGCCGTCCTGGCCTTTGTGACACGGGCATCCTTATCCGGAGAGGAATCGATTGTCAAGCGTAACTTCCTTTCAAATATTGGTCAACATGTACGTAGCCTGGGCTTCCTTAAAGATTATTTGCTTTGGCTGCTGATCGTCATGCTCACCATCGCGGGATCACTGATCAGCGATAAATATGGTCCTGGCAACCTGCGTAGTTTTTTTATGGGCCGCTATTTTCGTCCACAGCGCGAAGAACACATCTTTATGTTTCTCGACCTGCGTAGTTCAACGTATATCGCCCAGGTGCTTGGCGAACAACAATATTTCAATTTTATCAAAGACGTGATTCGTGATGCCACTCCGGTCATCCTGCGTCACAAAGGAAGAATCTATCAATACGTTGGGGATGAAATCACGGTAAGCTGGTGGCTCCAGGAAGGGCTCTCACGGCTCAATTGTATCCGCTGCCCGATAGAGGTTCGTAAAGTCTTTAATCATCGTTCATCCTACTATACCGCGGTATATGGTGTCGTCCCTGACTTCAAAGCCGGCTTGCATTGCGGTCACGTGATGGTCGGCGAAATCGGAGTCGTCAAAAGGGATATCGCGTTTTCAGGCGAAGTTGTCGGAACGGCGGCACGGATTCAAAACCGGTGTAATCACCTGGAAGTAAACCTGCTCATCTCGCAAGATCTCAAAGACCAACTTCCCTGGGAAGGATCAAAGCTCATCCCTGAACACAAAGGCGACTTGCTTATCAAAGGCAAGATGATCAATCTCCCCCTTTATACGGTCAATCCGGAAACGCCGGCCTAGTCAACGATTTTTTTGCGCTTCAACTCATCAATATTGATGCGCAGCCCGAGGTGCTTTGTGGATCCGGCCTGGTGATATACCCCGAATCCATAA
This sequence comes from Saprospiraceae bacterium, assembly GCA_044227555.1. GTDB lineage: Bacteria > Bacteroidota > Bacteroidia > Chitinophagales > Saprospiraceae > Opimibacter. The sequence continues at coordinate 41,515 of JBGAWQ010000019.1, forward strand.
TCCAAAATGAAACTCCCCAGGTTGACACCAACACCGGCTGAAAATCCTGCAAGGCTGCGGAGGTTAACCACAGAGAGTTCTTTATGCATCTGATGATCATAGGCAAAGCGCAACATCACGCCTTCGTTTTTGCCGATGATGATTTCGCCCCCGAAGGTGAGATGCCTGAAAAAATTATCTACCCCCTGGCTGAAATTACTGGGTTCTGAGGGTGCTTCCCCATTGAAATCAATGGTGCCGGCATCATCCAATGGACTCTTGTATCGCAGGTCCCATCGATTGATATCGTGCATGAGAATGGAAAGGCGGAAGGGCACATACTTGAGTCGTTTGGAAAGGCCCATCTGAAAGTCCACTGGCATCTTGCCTTTATCGTCGCCATCATAATAGCCGGAAAACTGAAATCCAACGCCCCGCAGCACCAACGCATAATGATTGAGATTGTCTTCACTATGATATGTAATCCCGGCATCCATCATCAAACCACTCGACGTATAGGATTCGAGGGTGGATTGAATATACTGGATCATTACCCCTCCATTCATCCGCTCATTAAGCTGGTGTGCAATTCCAGCCTGAAGCGCCAGGTCTTTGGCTTTAAACTCACCCGTGACATTGCCCATATCGTCAGCGGATGTAAACTTGCCATAAGACATATAATGCACAGCACCATGCACCGTAGATTTCATTCCGGGGATATAGCGTGCATATCCGGCATACCCATTGTCGATGCCATCAAAATGAAAATTGTGCTGGAAGATCACTTCGTTGTTCATGCCCATGTTGAGCATCGCGGGATTGCCGCCCACCAGGCCATAGTCATTGGTGGTAGCCGCAATCTGACTTCCTCCAAGGGCGGTTGCCCGCGCGGAGGTCGGGAGTTGTACAAATTCGAAAACACGCTCTCCGCCCCGCTGACTCCAAGCCAGGCTATGGAAACATAGGATCAGGAGGATCGCCCAGCTACTCCTTTGGCCAAAGGGTGTAGCACCTGCCATTGTAACAGAGCATCTCTTTTTGTAATTGTCCTGATTCATCATAGAGTTTTAACCGTCCATCTTCGTTGGGGCCATGAAGATAAGTTCCTTCTGTCTTTATCTTCCCATTGGGATGATATTCCGTAAACGGGCCCATCTCTTCATTATTGATCATGGTGACGGATTCCATCAGTTGACCCGCAGGTGTAAACTTCCGCCATTGTCCATACATCGCGCCGCCAATATAATAACCCTTGAGTTCGACGCTGCCATCGGGTCGAAAGTATTCGTAGAGGTCGTCGAACTGTCCATCCTTGTACCGCTCCCTCACTTTGACTTTGCCATCCGGATAATAGAGTTCACGGTAACCAGACAGTTTTCCGTTGCGCATGGTGCCCTTTTCAATCAGCAGGCCTGTGGAGTCGGTCCGGGTATACAACCCGTCATGCAGTCCGCTTTTGGGGTCAACCTCATAGGTAGTGATATAGCCCAGGTCGGGATCGGTTTCTGTGATGGTCTTATGGCCGGAACAACCCCATAGGGCAACCGGCAGCAGGAGGAATAACCAGTTGGATCGCGTCATAATGTCTACAACGAATCGACTAAAATGAAATTGCCCGGGTAGTCATCAAACTGCCCGGGCAATTATTTCTCTTTAGCTACCCGGCAAAATGCCAGGTACTAATTGTGGGTGTTTATTAGTAGAATTTATAGCGGTTGTCCTTAATCTCAGCGGCATTGCGAACAGCCTCCATGAGCCGGGAGTCAATACTGCTCCGGGTAGTATTGGCCAATTGACCGCGGAAGGCTGCGATATCCGTAGATACGCTGGCCTCTGTACGATGAATGACCTTCACCATATATACCCCGCTGATACCTACGATCGGACCTGCAGATTCACCTTCCTTCAGAGAGGTGACCTTACCGATTAACCGGCTTTCATTACCCAATCCCTGGAGATAGGACATGTTGAAGTTGACATTATTAAAGGTATCGACTTCCACACCAAATTCACTGGCCACTGCCTCAAGGCTTTTACCTGTCATTTTAGAAGAAAGGATTTCTCCGCGCTTAAGGGTAGTCACTTTGTCTGTGTACAATTCCTTTACTTCAGCCAAAGACGCTTCACCTGCTTTTACAACAGACTTGAGGGCTGGCACTACATAACGCGAGTTGTAAAACAAGGTAGGCTCATCATATACGTATACTTCAGGAGCCACCATGCCCACTTTAGTCTCGGGAGCAAATGCCCAACGGATGATATCGCGTGAGGTAGCGCCTCCACCGAGTGAAGAAAACTGATAGGCATTGGCGGTTAGACCCGCAGCCGTTTCGATGCTGAGTGCAGGATTCTTTTCCACAGCGGCCTTCATTTCGGTCACGTCTCTGTTTTGTCCGCTAAACTCCAGGGCATCGTCATAGACAGCAGCCTGGGTTTCTTCAGATGGCACGATAGGTTCTACCAGGTAGGCTACCTTAACGCCTTGCTCGTTGTCGATATACTTACGGCCGGTGACTTCCACCAGGTGAACACCAAATTGCGTGGTCACAAGATTGAGTTGGCCGGGTTCTGCCTTGTAGAAGATCAGGTCGTTAAATGGCTTAACCATTCGGCCAAGGGCAGACCAACCAAGATCTCCGCCCTTCTGAGCACTACCATCCTGGCTAACGCGCATAGCGAGTGAATCAAATCTGCCGGCACCGGATTCAATAACCGTCTTGATACTGTCCAGTTTCTTAGTTGCAGCCATTACCGCATCCGCATTCTCGGCACGAATGAGGATGTGCCTGGCCTGGATAGAGTCAGGGATCACCTTCTTACCAAGGACTTTCACTGCTTTAAAAGAAACACCATCGATGTATGGGCCATACACTGTACCGACAGGAAGGTCAAATACCGTGTCAGCGATCATTTCAGCGAGATCCGCTTTCTTATAGTATACTTCGTCAATGATGCCGTAGTTGTTTTCTACAAACTGGCTGTCATTTTCAGTGGTTCTGAAGGCAGCGATATTTTCATTGATCTTTTCACGAACGACAGCAGTGTCTTCCGTCGTTGGGGTAACATTAAACACTACGAAATCGACGTTACGGATTTCTTCTTTCTTTTTGAGCAGGCCTGCATTGTCCTTCATCCAGGCCTTGTAGTCATCATCGGTCAACTTAACATCACCTTCTGCTACCTTATCAAGCGGCACGAGGACGTAGGTGAAATCGATGGAGGAACCTTGTTCGGCCTGCAATTGCTGGGCCATCCAGGTAGGAGTGTAGATTGACTTCTTGATCAGACCTGCCAGTTTGCTTTGGAGTCTGTCCTTGACAATTTCCCCGGACTGAAATTTCCAGAAATCTTCCAGTTGGGGCTGGAGTTTACCGGTACCCAGGTTGGCTTTGATCTGGTCGAGGGTATTACGATCCATCTGACCGGTATTGGGATCGCGGAAATTGCGCTGAATGACAGGACTCAGGTGGGTCCCAAACTGGAGTTCTTCCATTTCCTCGGTGCCAACATTCAGGCCCAGTTCTTCGCCTTCTGCTTTGAGCAGTTGGTCTTCCACCATGTAGTTCCAGATATAGTTGCGCTGACCATAGACATCACCGGTTGAGTTGGGATAGAGGATGCGTTCTGCGCGCTGGAAATCATTCCAGTCGAGTTTTTCTCCATTGACCACACCGATAGTAAATTGGTTTCCACTGGATTTGGACGCTGCACTGACCATGTCCATCACGACAAAACCTCCGAGGCCCAATGCCAGCATCAGGATCAGGATCCAGCTGTTTTTACGAATCTTACTGATTAAAGCCATAATAAAATAACTATATATGTATACTAGTGTTATTCAATAATTTAGTTCAAATTTTGGAGAGTATTTCGACCCGCAAAGGGGGATTTTTCCAAAAAAGCCCTGCAAAAGTACAATGTTAGGGATGGATTATCAAATCTAGGAAGATAAATAGGAGCTAGGAGTCAGGAGCAAGGAGCAAGGAGCTAGGACTAGGAACTATGGACCTATGGAACTAGGAACTAGGAGCTAGGAGCGGGCGGTGAGGGACGAGGGGTGCCCGGGCTTGAACTTAAATACTGCAGACGAGGGGATAAGTCCTGACTCCTGGCTCCTAGCTCCTGCCTAGTCCTTACCTTTGGGCCTTCCTCCTCCGGACAAAACCATCCACTATGGCCACCCGTAAAGCCGCAATCGGATTCATCTTCATCACTCTGCTGCTGGATGTCATCGGCTGGGGGATCATCATTCCGGTGATGCCCGGGCTGATCAAACAAATGGAGCATGTCGATACCGGTCATGCTTCCAGTCTCAATGGATGGCTATTGTTTGCCTTTTCGATGACCCAATTCCTCTTTGCGCCACTGGTGGGCAACCTTAGTGACCGATATGGCAGACGACCTATTTTACTGGTATCTCTTTTTGGTTTTGGGCTGGACTACATCCTGCTCTCCTGGGCGCCTACGATAGAGTGGCTATTTCTTGGACGAATCATCGCGGGGATTACCGGGGCAAGTTTTACAACAGCAGCTGCATACATTGCCGATATCAGTGATGAAAAAAACCGGGCTCAAAACTTCGGGATGATCGGGGCGGCCTTCGGTATGGGCTTTATCATCGGACCTATCATCGGCGGATTGCTTGGCACGATGGGGCCACGCGTTCCTTTCATTGCAGCAGCCATCCTGTGTTTCATCAACTGGCTGTGGGGATTTTTTATCCTGCCGGAATCGCTGTCCCAGGATCATCGCCGCCCACTGGACTGGAAACGTGCTAATCCGGTAGGCTCTTTGTTGCATCTGCGCAAATACCCCGATGCCAGTTATCTCCTGGTCGCCATGACCCTGGTCTATCTCGCTGCGCATGCCATCCAGAGCAACTGGTCATTTTATACCATCGAAAAATTTGGATGGAGCGAAAAAATGATAGGCGTGTCATTAGGTGTAGTTGGTTTGCTGGTTGGGATCGTCCAGGGAGGGCTCACCCGTGTGATCAATCCCAAACTCGGCAATGCCCGCAGCATTTATATCGGACTCTTCCTCTATGCCATCGGCATGTTATTATTTGCCCTGGCTACATCGGGTTGGATGATGCTTGTTTTCCTGGTGCCATATTGTCTGGGTGGAATCGCCGGTCCGGCCCTGCAAGCGACCATCACCAGTGAAGTGGATGTGCGGGAGCAGGGAGAGTTGCAGGGAGCACTTACAAGCCTCATGAGCGCAACCTCCATCATCGGTCCTCCCCTGATGACCAATTTATTTGCCTGGGGCATCAGTCCATCCAGTCCCGTCTACCTGCCGGGAGCGCCTTTCTACCTTGGCTCATTCCTGTTGCTGATCAGCGCACTCATCGCTTACATGTCGTTCAGGAAGCACCATTTAAAAACACCTACCTGATCCCACCCTGCCGCAGTAGCTTCTGAAAAGAATTATAACAACCAGAACTAATCATTTCTACACCACCCAACGCCCGGCTCTCACATTTACTTCCGAACCTTCAGCCACAAATACCGAATCCGGCTGCTGACGCGTGAGAAAACCAAAATTTTCTCTGTACGCTGCTCCAAAATCAACTTGGATCTTTGCGTCCACTACATTGTAGACCTTCCACTTGGGATGCTCCACTTCATACACGTATGCCTTACCCCGCCGCGCGCTCAATCCCCAATAATGCTCCGCGATAAATTCTTCCAAACTATCTGCTGATATGGGAGACGAAGATTTGTTGGTGCGAACTTCTATCGTATTCCAGGATCCATTTTTCCAACCATACGTAAAGAGCCTTGCATCAAGTTCATCCTGATGAGCATGACGCATAGATCTTGCCTCATATTTCTCCCCGTAGATGGTATTCGCCACAAGAGCAACGGCAGGCAGAGGCACTATCTCGCGAATGAATACTGTGCCGCGCTTCCATTGCCCTTCATCAAAAAACCGCACATAAAACCGGAGATTCACTTCTTCAAAGTCGGTATGAAACGGAATCCTGAAACCTCTGATTCGTGTATTCAGAAAAAGGAAACCAACCAGACTGATATAACAAACCCCATCCCGAAGATCATGCACTGTTCCGGGAGGCAAATACGAGTCAAGAAGCTTGGGATCAAGCTGATAGTTAGCCATCACCAGGTCACGCCATTCGGCCTCCAGAAATTTCTTTTGATGGCTCATGGGCCTCATTATGCATTAAAAGGGGATACCCCTGATTTGAATCTTTGGTTTTCATAAAAATGAAAATACATCGACATCCCAACTGCTATTGTGATGTAGGCAAGGACTACAAATGGTCCAGTTGCCCATGTGGACTTTAATCCGAACCAATCGAAATCACTTTTTAGATAAACATACACCAACAACGCTGCACGGATCACTTCCGCCAATGGAGTATACCAAGCCCTGTCCATCAATGCCGTCATGCAGAAAATCGACACAAATAAAAAACCACCATAGTACAGCACTCCCGGAAATCCAATGTCGCCAAAACGAAGAAAAAGATCCATGGTCATGATCAGTAACATGGTGATTTGCGTCCAGGACCAGGCCAACAGCAAGCCTCTGACCTGTGTATCATATTTCTGAAAATGATAAACATCCGGAATGACCTGAATGGGATATCTGCTGATCACATCTTCCGGGCGCCATCCTGTGGGTTTAAACCAAATGGTTAGTTTGTCTTTCCAGTGACGCGTGTGAATTGCATCTTTCAGGATCTGCCACACATGTTGGATTCCAATCAGAAAGGGATTCCAGGTATGCACAGGTCGTTTGACGCCATAGACCGGAGGGATGTCTTTGACTTCAGGTTGAAACGTACCGAAGAGCTTGTCCCAAAGGATGAAGATCTGTCCATAATTTTTATCGATGTATTCTGCATTGATGGCATGATGTACGCGATGATGAGAAGGCGTAACCATTATTTTTTCCAACCAGCCCATTTTATCAATGAGTCTTGTATGGTACCAAAACTGGGCAAACAACTGAATGGGTGCAATCACCGCAATGATCTCAGCGGGCACCCCGATCAAAGCTGCCGGAAGGAGGAAGAGGCCCACAAACGAAAACACTTCGGAGATACTCTGTCGCAAAGCACAAGAGAGATTAAACTCCTCGCTGCTGTGGTGAATGATGTGGCGGTTCCAGAAAATATTGATGGTATGTTCCAGTCGATGGATCCAGTACCCGGCAAAATCTTTGGCTACAAAAGCGATGACCCACACATACCATTGTGTACTGATATGAAAAATGGCCACCCGGTCCACCAGCCAGGCATAACTGACCACAGCGATCGAGAGGCCCAGCACATCCTTAAGAATATTGGACATCCCGGATGAAAGGCTGGAGATCATATCCGCACCACGATTGATGACCACGCCTTTTCGCCACGCCCATAATGCTTCTGCTCCGATCAGGAAGAGAAAGACCGGGATCGCGTAGGTGAGTGCTTTGGCATAGGATTCCATGAGGGAGGAAATATAAGATATTCCTGATTGGGGGACGGTGGGATGGAAGGAAATGACCTTGCTGCTTTTTTACCCCCTTTGCCCCCTAAATGGGGGTACCAATACGATGTGATCTGGCATCACTTTTACCCCCTTTGCCCCCTAAATGGGGGTACCAAAATTCAAAGTTGAGCTTAAGTTGACTTAAGCTCGCGTGCTAAGGATCATAAAGAGTTTGTATAATGAAAAAATTACAGGCAGTAGTTTTTAACTGAAGGGCATACACCCTTTTTACCCCCTTTGCCCCCTAAAGGGGGTACCTGAATGAGATGAATTTACTCCTATCAAATTAGGGCATTATAAAAAATATTTTGCTGCCATCATGTGAATGCTTCGAATTAAAATTACTAGTTCATGATTATTGAGAATAGGTGCCCACTTTCAGGGGCAATGGGGATCCGCAATCAAAAGAGAGTTCGTAGTACATTAACCAATTTCTTCTCAAACCCCTTGACACGAATTAGCCCAGGGAATATATTTACTATCATCATATTCACCTTCACCATGAAAACTAATATGCACCTGGGTGCATATGGCAGGTTATTTAACCACGCCAGGCATTCCCGCCTCCATCCCACCAAGGCAGAAGAATTATTATGGGAGCGTCTTCGGGCAAACCAAACGGGATATAAATTCCGAAGGCAACATCCGTTGCATAAGTATGTCGTTGACTTTTATTGTCATGCACTGAAATTAGTGATTGAAGTCGATGGACCCATTCACCGCGAACCTATCAATCACCTTGAAGATGAAAACAAAGACTTTGACCTGGCTGAACATGGCATCGAAGTCCTTCGGCTTACCAATGATCAGATCATTAATGAGATGGATCAGGTCATGATGGAGATTTATAAAGTCATATCGCTTCTTGAAAAGAAGTATCGGTTCCATGGAATAGAATAAAATGACTTTCTCAATCGTAGGTTCAAGAAAGATAAAAGCCTGGCAAAGGAAATACTACCCCAATTGGGATTAAAGAGTTCGAAGACCAATTTATTCCACCCCCGGCGCACACGCCTCCAGCTGGGCATAAAACTTTTTACCCTTGGCGCGGATGATCGCCTTTTTTAAAAAACGATAGAGGGGTACGCTCAGTTTCTTTCCGTTCTTACAGGCAGGCGCGCAGATCTTCCAGCGATCATAATTCCATGCCTCGGTACCATTGCGCAGATATTTGACCCGGATGGGGTAAAGATGACAGGAAATGGGCTTGGGCCAATCGGTCTTACCATCTTCAAACGCTTTTTCAAAGGCGCATTTCCCTATCCCTTTTCCGTCCCAGATCAGGTAGGCACACGCCCCATTTTTGATCAGAGGAGTCCCAAGTACTGCCTCTTCTCCAAAAGTGGTGGCATAGCCTTGTTGCGCCACAGCTTCACGACTTTCCTCGGTGAGATAAGGCGCTATTTTCTTCCATATCTTTTTGATAATGGCAGGCTCCTCATCACGCAAGGGCGCACCCCACTCGCCTTCCCAACAACAGGCCCCATGACAGGCATCGAGGTCACAAACAAAATGCCGGGTTACAATATCATCACTGAGGAGTACGTCGTCAATATCGATCATACCCCAAAGGTAGAAAAAGCACTAGCCCTGCCACAATCGCCCGGACCCACCCTGATTCTTTAACATTCCGTTTCATCATCAGGGATTGCCTTTACCCTCCTTCACGCTTACTTTTGCCCCACATCCATTAAACACAATATAGTCCCATGAACAAATCGAACGTCTTTCCCTTCTTTTTCCTCCTGGCTGGTCTTCTCTGCGTAGTTGTTCCGGTCTCAGGCCAATCTTCTTCTACCAAAACCACTGGCCAGAGCTCAGCGGCCGCCTCCAGGCCCACAAGTACTTCCACCGTGTCCAACAAGCCCCTCACCGAAACCAACTGGAAGGTGGTGGAACTCAATGGACAAAATGTTCAGGGTAAAACCGCCAAGGAAATGTATTTCTTCTTCGATCCCTCATCGGCCCAATTTAAAAGCCATTCCGGCTGCAACCTGGTGATCGGCGAGGCCAAACGCCCCGGAGGCAACTTGCTCCAATTTACCAACATCATCAACTCCACTCAGGAGTGCTCCACCCCTACCATCGATGCCGATTTTCTGAAAGCAGTACAATCCGTCAGGCAATACACCATCACCGGCAATACCCTGCTGCTGAAGAAGGATGCCACGACGGTATTGATAAAGTGTGTGGCCAAGTAGGCATTGGCTTATTGGGTTATTGCCTTATAAAGCTTATAAGCCTATAACCCAATAAGCTTCCCCTTCAGACAACCAAAACCCCTGCTCGTCCGTTATCCTTCAAGGAAAAGGCAATTAAACCTTACCTTAGCAACAACATATCGAGTACCTATTTGATCCTTCCCATGGACAGACTGAAGACCAAATTTTACGAAAAAGCAATGGCCGCCATCGCTGAGATGAAGCCATTCATGAAGGAACACGAAGAAACCATTATCGACCAGGTCACCATCGGCCAGGTTTTTGGTGGAATGCGGGGCATCAAAAGCATGCTTTGGGAAACTTCTCTCCTTGACGCCAACGAAGGCATCCGTTTCCGCGGCTATACCATCCCCGAACTCCAGGCTATGCTGCCCTCCCGCGGTGGCGAACCCCTCCCTGAAGGTTTGTTCTGGCTGATGATGACCGATGAAATCCCCACCGAAGCTGATGTCAATTGGCTGAGTGATGAATGGGAACGTCGCCGTCAAATCCCGGCCCACACCTGGAAAGTCCTGGATAGCCTCGATCCTGATACCCACCCGATGACCCAACTAGGTATCGGTGTGTTGTCACTGCAAAACAAAAGTGAGTTTGCCCACCGTTATGCCGAGGGCATGAATAAAAAGGATTACTGGGATGCGACCTATGAAGACGCGATGAACCTCATCGCCTGCCTTCCCCAGGTGGCAGCGTATATCTATCGCCGGACTTACAAAGACAATGTCCATATCGCCCCCGATGACAGCCTCGACTGGTCATCCAACTTCGCGCATATGCTCGGCGTCACCGATGATCCCAACTTCCCGTCCCTCATGCGGCTCTACATGACCATCCATGCGGATCACGAAGGGGGCAATGCCAGTGCACACGCTGTGCACCTCTCTGGATCCACATTGAGTGATGCCTATTATTCCTATGTTTCCGGGGTCAATGCCCTGGCGGGTCCACTCCATGGACTGGCCAATCAGGAAGTCATCAAATGGATATTCGAGATGGTAGATGACCTGGGCACATCGAAGCCCACTACGGAGCAAATTGAAAAATACATTCAGGATACAATTGCCGCCGGCAAAGTGATCCCGGGTTATGGCCATGCCGTCCTGCGCAAACCAGATCCACGTTTCCTGGCCCAACAGTCTTTCGCGCAGAAATACATGGCTGATGATGATATCGTCAATATCGTCTGGAAAGTGTTTGATGTCGCGCCCAAAGTCCTGGGCTCTCTCGGCAAAGTCAGCAACCCCTGGCCCAACGTCGATGCCCATTCCGGTGCCATACTCGTCCATTATGGATTGAAGGAACATAACTATTACACTGTACTCTTTGCAGTATCTCGCGCCTTAGGTGTACTGGCGATGCTCTGTTGGAGCCGCATCCTCAATCTTCCTCTCGAGCGTCCGAAATCGCTGACCTATGAGTGGATGAAGAAATGGGTGGAAGCGAGGAAGTGAGTGGTCAGTGGTGAGTGGTCAGTGATGACCTTAGGGCGGTAGGCAGTGAACATGGAGCTCAAGATTAGATCTGAATTTGATCCTTTAAAATGCACGAATTGCTCGCACATTATTCTGATAGCCCTTTAAGTCAGAATACTGGTTACCCGTGCTAAAATTTTGAGACCACGCTTCGTTTGTTGTGAATTCGGTGGAACTCCAATAGATAGTGGGGGAAAAACCTCCAATGATATTTTGCTGCAGGTATAGTAAATTTAGTTCCGCTTTTGAAGGAAGATACCAATCTCCGAATCCTCCTCCTTGATAGTTGGCACAAATTTGGGCAGCAAAACTGCCAGGGCCTTCGAATATGATTATCCGTTCCGAATTACTCATACCCGCATATGTTCCATCTCTAACTGCGTTGGTGGTTGTGCTCCCCGAAGTCCAGGCAATACCTGCATGTTGATCGGAAGGAGCAGCGATTAATCCATGTTTACCATTATCATATACATAAAAAACAATACCACCACCGAAGGATTCACCTATAGTGTGCCCATTACTTACCCATGATGCATATCCACTGGCATCACTCTGTAATATCTTGCCTGCTCCTGCCCCGAAAAGCATTTGAAAATTGGTCGACCGGATTGCCCCCACGACATCTAACTTCACAATCGGACTTGCTGTTCCAATACCCACATTCCCATTATTGAAATAGAAAGATCCTGCCCTTAATTCCATTCTATCATCTGCTCCCACCTCACCTACATAACAAAAATTCAAATCCCCAAAATTGATCGAACTATTGTCGGCAGGAGATGCCCATACATTGGTGCTACCCACCTGAATATCTCCTAAAACATGGAGCCTCTTTGAAGGAACCAGAGCCCCGATACCGAAATTTCCAGAAGGTGTTAGAATTAATTGTTGAGCACCATTATTTGTATAGAATAGCAAAGGGTGATTCGTATTTGTACCAAGCCAACCGCCATTTTCATCGACATACGTACCCACTTCAACGTCCATTGCCTGATGAACTATCCCGTAGCCTGCCCCCGGTTTAACCACATGTAAAGGGTAAAGGGGTGTGGAGGTTCCAACTCCTACATTTTGACTGCCACCCCATAGGTGCAGTAACAGGAAGAATGAAAAAAGAAGTTCCTTTTTCATGGAGAAATGATTTAGCAAAGAGAATAGGAAGAGTCATTATGGAATGGCTCAAGAGAGTATCGGATTTGTCGCCACTGATCATATGGATATTAGGCTAATCCTTCAATAAATCTCCCGGTAGGATCAAAAGATTTCTAAAAATACGTAAAATATCGTTGCAGCAAAGATTCCATTACGGCGAATATGACCCTATTTAATATCCTTCAATTCTCTTCTTAGAATTTTCCCAACATTTGACTTAGGCAAACTGTCCCGGAACTCGATCTCTTTGGGCACCTTATAGGCCGTCAGATTTTCACGGCAATATTCCATGAGTTCCTTCTCCTTAAGGCTGGAGTCCTTTTTGACAACAAACAACTTGACACACTCGCCGCTTTTCTCGCTGGGGATCCCAACGGCGGCACACTCTTTTACTTTGGGATGCGCGCAGATGACATCTTCCACCTCATTGGGAAATACCTTGAAGCCCGAAACGATGATCATATCCTTGATCCGGTCTACGACATGCAGATATCCGTCTTCATCCAGCAGGCCGACATCGCCGGTGCTCAGCCATCCGTCATGAATCACTTTGGCTGTTTCTTCGGGTTTGTTGTAATAGCCCAACATCACTTGTGGCCCTTTGGCCTGGATTTCACCGGCCTCATTCACGGGCTGCACGCCACCATTTTCACCTATGATGCGTACTTCAGTGGAAGGTACCGGAAGGCCTACAGTACCTATTCTTGCAGAACCATCAAGTGGGTTAACCGAGATCACGGGTGAAGATTCCGTCATGCCATATCCTTCCACAAGGTTTTTACCGGTCACGGCTTTCCACTCGTCATTGACTGCGCGCTGGATGGCCATAGCCCCTCCAACGGCAGCCTTCAGATGACTGAAATCCAAAGTGCGGAATTCTTTTTCATGCAGGAGGGCATTGAACAAAGAATTGACTCCGGTCATCAGGGTGATCTTGTGGTTTTTAAATTCCTTGATGACACTTTTATAATCGCGCGCGTTGACGACGAGCACATTCATCGAACCATACGCCATCATCGCCAGGCAGTTGACTACAAACGCAAAGACATGGTACATCGGCAAGGGGCAGAGTGTGATTTCTTCACCTTCTTTCATTGTGGTATCGAGGCAGGCTTTGATCTGCAGCATATTGGCCAGCAGATTGCGGTTGGTCAGCATAGCCCCCTTGGCTACTCCTGTGGTGCCACCAGTATACTGATGAGAGATGACGCGGTCAGCAGTATCGTCGAACGGCAGAATCGTAAATCGTTTTCCCTGGTCAATAGCTTCACGGAAACAGACCGTGTTGGCCAATTGAAATTTGGGCACCATGCGTTTGATCTTTCGGACCACAAAGTTGACGATCGGGCCTTTGATCGGACCGAGCATCTCTCCGATACTCGTCAGGATGACTGTCTCTATCTGCGTCTGAGGCAGTATCTCCTGCAGATGTGAAGCGAAGTTTTCAACGATGATGATTCCTTTGACCCCGCTGTCATTGAATTGGTGGACCATTTCCCGCGGGGTATAGAGTGGATTGGTATTGACCACAATGAGGCCGGCGCGGATACAAGCAAAGAGCGCAATAGGATACTGTAGAAGATTGGGCATCATGATCGCGACCCGATCGCCCGGTTTGAGTCCACGGGATTGCAGATATCCCGCCAATTGCATCGACATCTTGTCGGCCTCCCCGTAGGTCAGCGTTTTACCCATGCAATAGAATGCCGGCTTTGCGGCAAACTTCTGCATGGCCTCAGAGATAAAGGCATTGAGGTTGGGATACTTGTCGACATCAATATTGGCCGCAAGGCCATTCGGATAGTTTTTGAGCCAGGGACGGGATTCCATCAGTCAGATTTTGCAGTTGGTTGGTAATGGTTGACCAAAGTACAATTTTACCCTGTTGTATGCGAATTCAAAGGCAGAAGGGCGGAAAGGGCGGAACAGCAGAAGGGCGGAACGGCGGAACGGCAGAATGAGGTTGCAACTACCCGGGTGGTCTTTTATTCCGCTTTTGCCCCTAAATCTCCTAAAGGGGACATCCTACTTTCCTCCATTCAATTTTTAATTTTCCTTTCTCAATTCTTCCATTGCCTTCACAGGCCAGGGACAATTCACGAATTGTCCCTACGTGATTTCACATCTTCAATTCCTTATTCTTTCCCGCCTTGCGGTCGGGATCTCCGCTACGATCTTCTTCATTCTTCATTCTTCATTCTTCATTTTTCATTCTTCATTTCTTTCCTTACCTTTGCCCTCCCGAAAAACCGGCTAGATTGAATTTTTAACCTCCATCCCTGATAATCAACGAATTAAGGGGGTGTACAAACACAGCAATGTTCTGAAATGTCAGACGAAACCACAATGCCCGAAGAGTCCGTTGAGACTCCAGTGACCGAAACCATCGAAACGGTGGTCGAAGAAACGCCCGAAAAGACCTACAAAACCGCTCCCGAACCGGAAACGCCACATGATGCTTTCGATTGGACCATCTCCAACCGGAATCAATTCGTGTATGCCAAGGCCGAGCGTGAACGCCTCGAAGCCCTGTATGACAAGACCCTGGGCGCCGTCAATGAAAATGAAGTCATCAAAGCCAAAGTCCACCAGATCACCGGAGGAGACGCGGTATTGGATATCAACTTCAAATCCGATGGCCTTGTACCGATGTCCGAATTCAAAGACATCGATGGCCTGAAGATCGGTGACGAAGTCGATGTATATGTAGAACGCCAGGAAGATGAGAAAGGCCAGTTGGTCCTCTCCCGCCGCAAAGCCAAGCTCCTCAAAGCCTGGGAACGCCTCGTGGATTCGTTCAACAACGGTACCATCATCAATGGTACGGTCATTAGCAAGACCAAAGGCGGTCTCATTGTAGATGCCGGCGGTTTGGAAACCTTCCTTCCCGGATCACAGATCGACATCAAGCAAATCGTAGACTACGATCAGTTTGTCGGCAAGACCATGGAGTTCAAGGTGGTCAAGATCAATGAAAACATTAAGAATGCCGTAGTTTCTCACAAGGCGCTTATCGAAAGCGACCTGGCTGAACAGCGCGAAGCCATCATCTCCGGTCTTGAGAAAGGCCAGGTACTTGAAGGTGTTGTGAAGAACATCACTGACTTCGGTGCCTTTATGGATCTCGGTGGTGTAGACGGTCTGCTATATATCACGGATATCAGCTGGGGACGCATCAACCATCCATCTGAAGTCCTTTCGATCAACCAGAAGGTACACGTCGTGGTACTTGACTTTGATGAAAACAAGAAGAGGATATCTCTTGGTCTCAAGCAACTGCAGCCTCATCCATGGGATGTCGTTGGGGATACCATCAAAGAAGGTGATGTCGTCAAAGGCAAGATTGTCAATGTCGAAGATTATGGTGCATTCCTCGAAATCACTCCGGGCGTAGAAGGTCTGATCCACGTGTCTGAAGTCAGCTGGAGCAACCAGCCTATCCATGCAAGGGATTATTTCTCTGTCGGCAATGAGTATGAGTGCAAAGTCGTGACCATCGATCACGAAGAGCGCAAGATGTCCTTGTCGCTCAAGCAACTGACACCTGATCCCTGGGGCGAAATCGAAATCAAATATCCTGTGGGCAGCAGGCATACCGGTCGGGTACAGAACCTGACACCATACGGTGTGTTTGTGGAACTCGAGCAAGGTATCGGTGGTATGGTCCATATCTCTGACCTCTCCTGGACCAAGCGTTTCGCGCATCCATCTGAGTTTACCAAAGTAGGTGCAGACCTGCAGGTGCAGATCCTCGATATCGACCGCGAAAACCGCAAGTTGTCACTGGGTCATAAGCATGTGGAAGAAAACCCATGGGATACGTTTGAAAATGTATTCCCTGTAGGTTCTTATCACGAGGCTACGGTCATCAAGCGTGATGATAAAGGGGCTATTGTCCAGTTGCCTTATGGTCTCGAAGCCTTCTCACCAGCCCGTCATCTCCGCAAAGAGAACGGCAAATTGGCAGAAGTTGATGAGACCTTGACCTTCAAAGTGATCGAGTTCAACCGGGATGACAAGCGGATCATGGTATCCCACCTTCGTTATCTCGAGGATATCCAGCGTGAAGCTGAAGATGTCGTGAAGGAAGAGCACAAGAAGCAAGGTCAGGAGACCACCAAAGCGATCAAGGAGCAGCAGGCTAAATATGAGCCTACGACCCTTGGGGACATGGCCATGTTTTCACAACTGAAGGAGCAATTGGCGGATGCTAAAGAAGCTAAGGGCAAAGTTGAAACAGAAGTGAAGGAAGAAGTTGCTCCGGTAGCTGAAACTCCGGCTCCTGTTGCTGCAGAACCTAAAGCAAAAGCTTCTAAAGCTAAGAGCACTGGAGATGATCTGAAGATCATTGAAGGTATCGGACCAAAGATCGAAGAGATCCTTCACGAAGCCGGTATCAACAGTTTTGCAGCCTTAGCCGCCAAGTCTGCGGATGAAGTTCGTGAGATCCTGGTGGCACAAGGCAGCCGTTACAAAATGCACGATCCAGGCACCTGGGCGCAACAAGCACAGTTGGCCGCAGATGGTAAAATGGACGAACTCGAAGCCTTGAAGAAGGAATTGAATGCCGGCAAAGCCGAGTAATCTTTTTCAAGGTATAGAATAGGTTAAAAAACGCCCTGTGTTCGCACGGGGCGTTTTTATTTGGTGAGGGGTGAGAGGTGATGGGGTGATGGGGTGATGGAGTGATGGAGTGATCGAAAAGCAGGGTCAATGCTCCGTGAACTCCGTGTGCGATTTTTTAATAGGGTGATGGCATGCCCCCCGGATTGCGAAGCACAGTGGGGAGCTGCTAAGGGTAGCGCGAAGGACATGGGCTGCTTGGGAATTTAGTAATGGGGTGATTGGGTGGGACAGAAATAGCTGTTGGAAAGGGATAATCCATTTTTTTCCAAAAACATTTGGGATAGGTTAGGGAGAATTTTATCTTTGCCTCCCCAATTCGGAGTGCGAGTGAAGTGTGGGTGTGATGTGTGGAGCAGGGGCAGGTGTGGGAGTGTGGAATGGCTCAACTGAGGAGGAAAAGTTCTGATAGTGTGATTTTGGTGATGAATTCTGATTTGAGCTCACCACTGACTCCTCACTACTCACCAAATGTTCATTGACAGGTTGGACAAAGAGCACAATGAAACGGATCTGAGGAAGATCTGGATCATTGGTGCCAGGTAAGCTTAAGTACGTTGGTGTACATCGTACTTAAGACAATGTAAAGCGAAGCGTCCGGAGGATGTTGCGGGTTTTAGGACCTGTGAAGGAATCCGGTGACGATATCAAATTATAGATAGGAATACAGAAGGAGCGAGGATCACGTGACTATCTGGCCTTCGGGTCGGAAAAGAAACGAACTATGGAGAGTTTGATCCTGGCTCAGGATGAACGCTAGCTGGAGGCTTAATACATGCAAGTCG
>JBGAWQ010000001.1:0-421240 GCA_044227555.1 Saprospiraceae bacterium
GGATGTCACTTACTTCTGGAAAGTATGGCCATTCAATGAATCCATGACCGATGCCGGATATAGTGCTGCGCAGAGTTTCCGCGCCACCAATGGCGTTGGGGTCAATGAGATCCGGGAGATTGATAGCTATACACTCAGTCCAAATCCGGTCGTGGACCATGCACCGGCAACACTCACTTTGTCATCGACTAAGGACTTTAGCGCGGTGATGGAGATCACAGATGCGTCTGGCCATGCGCTCAGCCATCAAAAAATATTAATTCCTGAAGGCATATCCCAGCATCCTGTGGAAACCATTGACCTTCCGGTAGGTATTTACTTTATCGTATTGGAATCAGAAAAGGGACGATTCGTCGAACGACTGCTGATTCTGGATTAAGATACTGATCGGCTATTTGCCGCAATTAGCATTTTTGAATCCCCGTGATCTGCTGATGACGGGGATTTTTTTTCAGACATATTCAACGACAGGCTCAGCGGCATCCCCTGTATGTATGATCACTTTGGCAGCTTCATTTGAACGCCTGACCTCCCCCATGATGCTGGCTTGTACGCCGAAGGCAGAAGCCAGATCAAGAATAGCAGGCGCAGATTTCTTGTCCACGAAAAGCAACATACGGATGCCCATGTTGAACACTTTATACATCTCAGCAAGAGAGGTATTGGAGGCCTGACGAATCAGATCAAACAAGACCGGAGTAGGTGGCACCTTTTCAATATGGACAGCGAGATTCGGAGAAATAAATTTCAATACCTTACTATATGCGCCTCCGGTGCAATGGATGATCCCCTGGAGTTCATGACGGTATTCTCTGATCACTGGCATCAGAATGGGTAAAAATGTACGCGTGGGAGACAGTAAAAGTTTACCGATGTTGATCTCTTCCTGTCCCACGTTCACTTTGTCCGTAAGCTTCCAGGGACCATTATACACATATCGGATATCGGTTTCAGGACTGAAACTTTCCGGGTACTTAGTGGCATAGCTGTGGTGCAACATATCATGCCTGGCAGAAGTCAAACCATTACTCCCTATTCCACTATTGTATTCAGGTTCGTAGTTCGCCTTTCCATCAGAAGCCAGGCCAATAATGACAGCGCCGGGTTTGATTTGATTGACGATCAAGTCCTTTCTGAGCAGACGTCCAAAAGCAGTGATCCCAACATCAATGGTTCTTACGATGTCCCCGGTATCAGCGGTCTCTCCACCAGCATGTTTAATTGAAATCCCCCTTTCCGCCATGGCTTCAACAAAACCTATGGTTCCTTCAATGATTTCTTCAATCACTTCACCGGGAATGAGATGTTTATTTCTAGCGATGGTATTTGAAATCAGAATGTCATCCAGACAACCACAGCAAGCCATATCATCCAGATTCATGACCAGGGCATCCTGGGCGATACCTCGCCAAACCGAAATATCACCGGTCTCCTTCCAGTATAAATACGCTAAACTTGTTTTGGTACCCGCAGTGTCTGCATGCATGATATTGCAGAAATCAGCATCTCCTCCCGCGACATCCGGCAATATTTTGCAGAATGCGCTAGGATACAACCCTTTATCCAGATTGCGGATCGCATGATGCACTTCTTCCTTTGAGGCTGATGCTCCACGTTGGTTGTATTTTTCGATATCGGGTATCATCGTATTGGCAAAGATGCATTAATTTCAGGCAAGTATAAATGAGGCTTTTGCTTTTTTGGTATATAATTTGCACAAGTAGCAGAAATCGCCATTGCGATCTGTTAAAACCAATCTGAAGGCCACCTCTTTCCATTGACGGGGGTGGTTTTTTATTTGTGCCTGCCGCCGCGCCTTTCAGCAACCAGGAATACGAACATTACTGCCATTGTCATTCGTAATACCTTAATTTGGGGCTTGAAAATCATGCGGCCCTTCCTCGTACACTTATCATTTTTGATGCTCTGGTTAACTGGCGCATCCGGGTGCAAAACAAATGACCATATGGACCATCCCTATACCAACAGACTCATCCATGAGAGCAGTCCTTACCTACTGCAGCATGCGCATAATCCGGTCGATTGGTACCCCTGGGGCGAAGAAGCCCTGAGCAAAGCGAAAAAGGAAAATAAACTACTGCTCATCAGCATCGGATACTCATCCTGTCACTGGTGCCACGTGATGGAAAAAGAATCTTTTGAAGATACCACCGTGGCCAATGTGATGAATAAATACTTTGTCTGTATCAAAGTGGACCGGGAAGAACGTCCGGATATTGATGATGTCTATATGACCGCGTGCCAGCTTTCCTCGGGCGGCAGCTGCGGATGGCCTCTCAATTCATTTGCTCTTCCTGATGGACGACCCGTATGGGCAGGCACCTACTTTCCTAAAAGCAAATGGATTGACGTCCTCCAGTATTTTCGCAAAACATGGGCAGAGGAAGATGATAAAATGGAGGACTATGCTTCCCGCTTAGCCAGTGGGATTCGTGATAATGGTCTGGATAGTCTCATTACCGATGAACCCATGCCATATGGTGAATCGGACCTGCACTCCCTTGCCAAACAATTTAATGATCGGATAGACCCCAATATGGGCGGCCGTCGTGGTGCTCCAAAGTTTCCGATGCCCAACAACTGGCAATATATCATGCACTATGCCTATCAGTATGATGATGCCCGGTCAAAAGAATTACTTCTGACCACCCTGGACAGAATGATGATGGGCGGGATCTATGATCAGCTGGAAGGTGGCTTTTCGAGATACGCAACAGATTCTGCCTGGCTGGTTCCTCACTTTGAAAAAATGCTCTATGACAATGGTCAGTTGGTCTCCTTGTATGCCCAAGCCTATGCATGGACCGGTAAGAAAGAATACCTCGATGTGGTGAGCCAGACGCTGGCTTTCGTTGACCGACACTGGAGTGATGGCAGTGGTGGCTTTTATAGTTCGTTTGATGCCGATAGTGAAGGCGAAGAAGGCAAATACTATGTCTGGACTAAAGCTGAATTGGATCAGGTTATTCCTGAAGGCATAGACCGGGATCTCTTTTACACCTATAATGATATCCGGGAGGCCGGGAACTGGGAACATCAGAAGAATATCCTGCAAAGACACCGGCGTGCTGATGTAGTTGCAAATCAATTTAAGCTCTCCCTTGAAGATTTTTTAGCAAGCATTACACGATCCAATCAGGCTTTGCTGGATAGACGGAATGCAAGGATATTGCCGGGCCTGGATGATAAAATTCTGACTTCGTGGAATGGGCTGATGCTCCAGGGCTACATAGACGCCTATCGGGTCACCGGCAATGAAGCCTGGCTTAAAAGGGCCAGACTGAATGCAGATTTTATGGTACGCGAAATGATTCACGATGGATATCGGTTGGATAGAAATTTCAAAAACGGCAAGTCAACCATCAATGGATTTCTGGATGACTATGCAACAGTCATCCAGGCCTTTCTCTCGATGTATCAGGTCACCTTTGAGACGACCTGGCTCGATCATGCCCGCGGATTGACAGATCATGTGTTGGCCCATTTTGATGGTGACAGTTCAGCCTTCTTTTATTACACCTCCGACCTCGATCCCCCATTGGTAGCACGCAGAATAGATTACGGTGACAATGTGATTCCCTCCGCCAACAGTATCATGGCCCGGAATCTGTTGCTCCTTGGGGAAATCCTTTACGATGAAAGTTATGTGACCCGGGCTAAAACTATGTTCGGTGCGGTCTGGCCCAGATTGAAGAAAGATGGCCAACCTTCCTTTTATAGTAATTGGTGTCAATTGATGCTGACTTTGATTCGTCCACCTTATGAAGTAGCCATCGTTGGTCCGGATTACCATACTCCACTGTTAGAGTTAGTCAGAGGATATCATCCCGATGCCCTATTCCTAGGAGGAGCGGAGGAAGGCAACCTCCCTCTGCTTGAGCACAAACTAACTGAAGGTGAAACTCTTATATATGTTTGTCAAAACAAAACTTGTAAGCGCCCAACCTCCGATCCGAAGGAGGCAAAAGCACTTCTGGCGGAATAGGCAGCGCTTTTGGGAACATGATTTTAATTAGTTTCGCACACGCAATCGAAAAGTAAACGTTTCATGAATCTACACGAATACCAGGGTAAAGAATTACTCAGCCGTTATGGCGTAAAAATCCAACGAGGATATGTGGCGCAAACCCCCGAAGAGGCGGTTGCTGCGTATCAGAAAATAACTGCTGAATCCGGCAGTCCTGTTGCCATCGTCAAAGCACAACTTCACGCCGGTGGCCGAGGGAAAGGCGGAGGCGTCAAGGTGGCTAAAAACCTGGAAGATCTGAAACTTCATGCCGGCAACATCATTGGGATGATGCTCAAAACGCCACAGACTCCGGGTGGTATGGAAGGTCCGGGCAAATTGGTACGACAAGTCCTCATTGCCGAAGATTCTTATATCCCCCAATATGATCAATGCAAGGAACTCTATATGTCGATTCTGACCGACCGGGCCCGCCAATGCAACGTGATCATCTACTCCACGGAAGGGGGCATGGATATCGAGACGGTGGCTGAAAACACGCCTCATCTCGTACACAAAGAATATATCGATCCTGTCATGGGGCTGCAAGGATTCCAATGCCGTAAGATCGGATTCAACCTGGGCCTGAGCGGTGATGCTTTTAAAAACATGACCCGATTTGTCAGCAGCATCTACAAGGCCTTTGTAGAGAGCGATGCCACCTTGCTCGAAATCAATCCTGTGCTGATCAATGGACTCGGTGAAATCGTAGCTGTAGACTGTAAAGCCTCTATTGACGATAATGCCCTCTTTCGTCACCAGGATATCGAAGCCTGGCATGATATCCACGAAGAAGATCCAACCGAACTCGAAGCCAAGGAATATGGCCTGAGCTATGTCAACCTCGACGGTAATGTGGGTTGCATGGTCAACGGTGCCGGACTGGCAATGGCCACTATGGATATCATCAAGTTATCCGGTGGGTCTCCGGCCAACTTCCTTGACGTAGGAGGAACAGCAGATGCCAAGCGCGTGGAAAATGCATTCCGTATCATCCTCAAGGATCCCAACGTCAAAGCAATCCTGATCAACATCTTTGGAGGCATCGTGCGCTGCGACCGTGTGGCCCAGGGGGTTGTGGATGCATACAACAACATCGGCAATATCCAGGTACCCATTATCGTCAGACTCCAAGGCACCAACGCTGATCTCGCCAAGAAGATCATTGATGAGAGCGGGCTGGAAGTAAAATCAGCCATCTTGCTTCAGGAAGCTGCAGAACTTGTTACTGAAGTGTTGAAGGGCAAGTAGTGATCTGATGCCGCATGGCTAATCCATCGACGTACTCGCTCCTTGAGCTCAATCAATATATACGGCGGGTCATCTCGCTCAACTTTGATGAGCCGCTCTGGATAGAATGTGAGATCGGACAAGCTTCACAATCCAGAGGGCATTGGTATCTCGACCTTATCCAAAAGGAAGAAAATAATATCGTCGCCCAATGCCAGGCGGCGATGTGGGCTAATGTGTATTTTTTTCTGCGCAAAAAATCACCCGTCCCGCCGGAAGACATTTTGCGTCAAGGGGTTGCCGTCAAACTTAAAATCAATGTTGACTACCACGAACGTTACGGCCTCAAGCTGATCATCGAAGACATTGACAGTAGCTTCACCATAGGTCAGCTGGAGATCCAGCGGCAAGCGATCCTGAAAGAAATACGAGACAAAAACCTGGTTCGTAAAAATGCCGAAACGCATCTGCCCATTGTTGTGCAACGGTTAGCGGTGATTAGCTCGGAAAGAGCCGCAGGATATAAAGATTTCGTTCGTCACCTGGAGGACAATGAATTCGGATATCGTATTCAGGTGGATCTGTTTGAGTCAGCGATGCAAGGTCAACAAGTAGAAACGGATATGTTGGCTCGTCTGGAGGAAATTGAGAATCTAAGAGAGCGCTATGATGCCGTAGCGATCATTCGGGGAGGTGGTGGCCGAACGGATCTTGCCGTCTTTGACAACCTGCCTCTTGCGCTTCGGGTGGCGCGCTTTCCAATTCCTGTATTCATTGGCATAGGCCATGAAATCGATCAGTCTGTTCTTGATCTTGTCGCTTATCAATCGCTCAAGACACCCACCGCCGTGGCGGACTTTATCATTGAACGAAATGCGGGATTTGAGAGTGCCCTTGAAGAAATGGGCGCTTTGATCCGGCATGAGATCAGGGACAGGTTATATCGGGAAGAACGTAAATTGCTTCATTTGTCCCATGCCCTTCACCATGGTGTGAAAAGCGGCATCCTGATGGAAAAAAAGAAATTAGATCATGCGCAGCTCATGCTGTCTCATGGCGTAAAAAATATGACCCGTAAAAACGTCCAACGGATTGATTTTATTGAAAGTCTGTTGACGGCGATAGATCCTGACCAGGTCCTGGCGAGAGGATATACCATTACAAGTGTAGAGGGTCATACGATCACATCGGCCCATGCACTAAAGGCAGGCATGGACATCCAAACCACGTTTATGGATGGAACGGTTAAAAGTAAAATCCTATGAAAAAGAAACCCACCGATTATGACAAGGCTATGGCTCAACTGGAATCACTAGTTGACCGGATCCAGCAGGGACAGATGGGCCTCGAAGAGATGCGTAGCGAAGTCAAGGCGGCGCTAGAATTGATCAAATTGTGCCGTGGTAAACTCAGAGATATTGAATCTGATCTGGATGCTATCTTCCAGGAAGAGGAAGAATAGCCTGATTAGAAAATCTTAAATACATTCCAATACTCTTCTGGTTTCACACCAGCACAGTGGCCTTTCTATGGTACTGTAAATAAAAAAGGTGGAAGCCGACCCGATGGCCTGCGCTTCCACCAACTTCACCAGTTGAAAACAATCTTTATAGCGTAGGAATCCTAAGCATCTGTCCCGGATAGATCAGGTTAGGATCCTTGAGCATAGGCTGATTAGCCTCAAATATAGCATTATATTTCATTGCGTCACCATAGACGGCTTTGGCAATTTTAGACAGGGAATCCCCTGATTTTACCTCATAAAACGTGGCTTCAGGCTCTGGTTTGATGACATTGATTCGATCATCTACCGACCGTATACCGGCGTTGTTACCGAGGGTAAGCACGACCAGTTCTTTGGCCACTTGCGTCTCTGCCTCGCCATACACGGTCACTACATCCCCGTTGATCAGTATAGAAATGTCCTTGACCGGTAAATGGAGATCATCAACCGCCTTCAGCATCGCATTGGTTTTAACCCTCTTTAATTCTTCGGCAGATATGGCAGAAGCCTTTTCTTCTTCCTTTTTTGAGACAGGCTTAGCCCCGGCATCTTTTGAAAATGAAAATAGTCCCATAGATTTCCTGGTTTTTGTGTTATTGGATAACAATCTGAAATTCGTAATGATTCAGCAATTTCTTCTTTTTTTCTCAAAGCCCTGGAATCTTTCGGAATCGGACCACTGCCTATAAAACGGCCATATAGCGGTAACATGTATATAAAGTTTGTAAATATTACCTTTGAAGATTCACAGCGTAGGGACGACCATTGAAACCAAAACCTGACACCGTTGCTTTTGATCCCGGGAAAGAAACTCCCCTGATGAAGCAATATCTCAAGATTAAAAGCCAACATCCGGAGGCCCTGCTGCTCTTCCGCGTGGGTGACTTTTATGAGACCTTTGGCGAGGATGCCGTCAAAACCGCGGATGCCCTGGGTATCGTCCTGACCAGCCGCAACAATGGGGGTAATAATATCGAGCTGGCCGGTTTTCCCTATCATGCCATGGATATGTACCTGCCCAAACTCGTCCAGGCCGGATATCGTGTAGCCATCTGTGAGCAACTTGAAAAGCCGTCTAAAGAAAAGAAGATCGTTGATCGCGGCGTCACGGACATGATCACGCCCGGTGTGGCTACCGAGGATTCGTTACTGGACCGGAGGCAAAACAACTACCTGGCTTCAGTCCATTTTGCAGGGCCGGAATTAATAGGCATTGCCTTCCTGGATATCTCTACCGGGGAATTTGTGGTCAGTGAAGGTGAGCCCCGGGAGATTGAAAAACTACTGCAAAGCTTTGATCCGTCGGAAGTCATTTTCTCTAAGTCCAATAAAGGCTTGTTTGAAAAACGATTTGGCGGCACCTATTACACCTTCGGACTTGAAGAATGGGTCTATACCTCAGACTATACGCAGGAGAAAATCTTACGCCACTTTGAAATAGCCACCCTCAAAGGTTTTGGGATCGAACATCTGGCAACCGCCCAGATTGCTGCCGGTGCTATCCTGCACTATCTCCAGGTGACCAAGCAGGATGGCCTCAAGCATATCCGTACGATCAGCCGCATTCAATCCGACCATTATGTCTGGATGGACCGGTTTACCATCCGTAATTTAGAGCTCCTTCAACCAGCCCATGAAACCGGTACCAGTTTGCTGGATGTGTTGGACAAAACCACGTCCCCAATGGGTGCCCGGATGTTAAAAAAATGGATTGCCCTACCCCTCATCAATATTTCAGAAATACGGTTGCGTCATGACATGGTGGCCTATGCCATCCATCACGATAATTGGGCCTCCGAAATCAAAGACCATATCCGACTGATTGGTGACCTGGAAAGAATCATTACCAAAGTATCGCTATCCAAGGTCAACCCTCGTGAAATCATTCAACTCAAGCGGGCACTGACGGCGCTCCAACCGGTGCAGGAACGCCTCAGACAAAGCCAGCAGGAAGGACTGATTCGTCTCGCGGATCAAATCAACCCCTGTGACCATCTGCGCGAAATGATCGACCAGGCCGTTCAGGAAGATGCACCGGCACTCCTCATCAAAGGAAATGTGATACGCAAAGGATATAACGAACAACTGGATGAATACAGAGATATCATTCAAAACTCGAAAGAAATCCTCATCAGCATCCAGCAGGAAGAAGCCGTTAAAACCGGAATCAATAGCCTCAAGATCGGATACAACAATGTGTTTGGTTACTACCTTGAAGTCACCAACAAATACAAAGATCAGGGCCTCATCCCGGACACCTGGATCCGAAAGCAAACCCTGTCCAACTGTGAACGCTACGTAACCGATGATCTCAAGAAGCTGGAACAAAAAATACTTGGCGCTGAAGAAAAAATCGGAACGCTGGAGGAGTCCCTGTTCCATGATCTGGTCCTGGCTGCCCAGGAATATATCGGACCTATACAGATCGATGCAAACGCGATCGCGCAGATCGATTGCATTTTGTCCTTATCCGCGGTAGCCTCCGCGTATCAATATTGCCGACCGGAGGTCAACGATGGTTTTATCATGGACATCAAGGATGGTCGTCACCCTGTGATTGAGCGACATCTGCCTCCGGGTGAGGCCTACGTAGCCAATGATCTCTACATGGACAGCGAAGACCAGCAGATCTTTATCATCACAGGACCCAATATGTCCGGTAAATCAGCACTGCTACGCCAGACCGCACTGATCAGCCTGATGGCCCAGATGGGGAGTTATGTTCCGGCACGCGCTGCGACGCTCGGCATCATCGACAAGCTGTTCACACGGGTTGGAGCTTCCGACAATATTTCTTCCGGCGAATCAACATTTATGGTTGAAATGAATGAGACCGCCAGTATCCTCAACAATATTTCCGCGCGCAGCCTCATCCTCATGGATGAGATCGGGCGAGGTACCAGCACCTTTGACGGAATCAGCCTGGCCTGGAGTATAGCGGAGTACCTGCATCATCATATTCAGCACAAACCCAAGACCTTGTTTGCCACTCACTATCATGAACTCAATGAGCTGGCCGAACAATATGACCGTATCCACAATTACCATATAGCCACAGAAGAAAGCGGCCAAAAGGTCATTTTCCTGCGCAAACTAACTCCAGGCGGAAGCGAACATAGTTTTGGGATCCACGTAGCCCGGATGGCTGGAATGCCTCGTACATTGCTGGAAAGAGCCACTGAGATCCTTCACGAACTGGAATCTAAGAACCTGAGCCTGCAAGAGCCCGGAGTCAGGAAGCCCACCCGGGAGATCAAGGACATGACCTCTATCCAACTCAGCATCTTTGATCAGACGGATATCAATCTCCGCAAAATGAAGGACGAACTCCTTCAGATGGATATCAATCAGATGACACCCATCGAGTGCATGATGGCTTTGCTCAACCTGAAAAAGAAACTCGACGCCTTAGCTTAGACCATGGATTACCGAATGAGCAAATGCCTTTCGGATACCATGCCATGATCCGTTACAAAGGTGAGCTGGTAAATCCCCGGCTGTAAGTAATCCAAATTGAGATTAGTCGTTGATGTAAATTTCCCTACGCATTGACCGGTTTCATTGTATACGCTTACAGGAGACTTAATTTCAGAGGCCTGGTCTGCAAAAACATGCAAGGGACCCCATGTTGGATTCGGCCCAAAAAAGGCTTGTCCGGCGGCGTCATCAAGATTCAGCACCCCCGTCTGTTCTCTGGAAAAACGATACAGGGTATTTTCAGGAATCGGAGCAGACATCGCATAGGAGGCGTAATCATTATGGACATCCGGATCAGCCGGATCACCTGATAATAGCAACGCCTCACCCAGGACGACATCACCCGCCACATTGTACTGTTCTGCTAATCCGACAACGGGTCCACCTGCCCCATCGAATACGAGACCCGGATCGGTTATATGGTTTGGCCCGAAGTGAAAAACGATGTCGCCATTTGATTCATAGAGCCGAACCTGAAAGTGAATGTAATCCGTAGACGTGCCACTTGAAAATAAATCGCCATAAAATCCGGCATTGGACCATTCTATAGTCGTGATCCGGTTACCCTGGCTCCCTGTGACTTTATACCGAATGGGAGAGAGATGGATACCATCGAGATATCCCCGATCTACGAGATCCGCGCCACATGGAATGAGCAATGAAAAAATATCATCTACCGGCGGAGCGGCCAGGCTGGCATAACTAAATCCCTGATCCACCACGAGGGACTGGATCTCTTCTGTAAAGTAGGTAAACGTAAACCCAATGGGTACGGTAAACGAAGGATCATCCCATACATCATCGACCAACGATTGGCCGCCCTGTAATGAC
Organism: Saprospiraceae bacterium; assembly: GCA_044227555.1. GTDB lineage: Bacteria > Bacteroidota > Bacteroidia > Chitinophagales > Saprospiraceae > Opimibacter. The sequence goes on from JBGAWQ010000001.1 coordinate 11,070, forward strand.
TCGTAGTCAGCCGTTTCTACCGAAAGGGTATACGTCTGCGCCACTGTGGATCCCGCAAGTAATATCAGGGTGAGGCCCAACCAAAACTTGCATTTCATAAGACTATCAATTGAAGTGTTTATTTTTTTTCCGGAAACATGACCACACTGATCAGTTCGCCATCATTGAAATATTTCCTTGCTGCTTTCATCAGGACCGCTTCATTAAGCCCGGCAATCCGCTTTTCGAGCGCAGCCATATCCGTCATGGTACGCATATCTGTTCCGTTGAGCCAGCTATTGACAAAAGCCCCCATCCAAAATTGGTTTTGTTCCAAGTCCTTGATACGACCCTGCCGTTGGGCTTCAGTGACTTTAGCAATATCATCGGCATCAATATGTTCTTTGAGTTTAGCAATCACGGCCTGACCAGAAGCAATCAGGTCGTTGGTCCGGGGTGGATCAGCATTAAAACTAACCCGAATGGAATATTGCTCAATCGGATACTTACTCTGACCACCACCGATACTGACGCCATACACGCCCCCCTCTTCTTCCCTCAGTTCTTCACGCAATTTGATACGAGCTAAATCCACAAGGGATTGAAGGATATAAGACGTGTCCGGATCATAATGATCTGCACCATGATAGATCAGCTGAACAAGTGATTTTGGAGCTTCTCCGCGATAGAAGACAGAATCCACTCGTCCTGCCGGATAACGATCGCCAACGTCCTTCCATTGTTCCTGACGGCCACCCCCTGGCAAAGCGCCGAGGTATCGGCTGGTCAGTTGCTTCAAACTATCCGGATCGAAATTACCGACAAAATAGAAATGCATATCACTGACATCTTTAAACCGGTCCTTGTATACCGACATGATATCATCCATGCGGACCTGATCATAAGACGCCAGAGAAGGAAATCCTCTGCGTGGATGGTTTTGAGAGGTGATTCTGCTTACTTTATCTGAATACCAATTTTGTGGGTCAGACAAGAGGTTGGCATATCGGGCACGCTCTTTGGTCAGGTAGGAATTGAGTGCTGTGGTATCCCGGCGGAAAGCCGTGATATAAGAGTAGGTCAACTGCATTAAAGTCGTTGCATCTTTTACTGATGATGAACCACTAAGCCCTTCGTAACGTTCGGCGATAAACGGAGTGACACTGACCCGTTGGCCGGTGAGTTTTTTCTCCAGACCGGTGGCATTGTAAGTACCCACCCCACTGGTTCCAACAACACTTGAAGTACCCCGGGCGGATGGATACAAGGCATCGCTGTAAAGTGAATGTCCACCATTGCTGTACGCATTCATTAGAATTTCATCATTCTTGAAGGTGGTAGGTTTGGCACTGACCTGTACCCCATTGGCAAATGACCAATGGTATACACCAAGATTGGAATCGTAGGTGGCATTTAAAACCGGTTGCACTGGAAAGGTGCCAGACAAAAGCGGCGCTGAGACATCGACATCCTTATAGGGTTCCATATTTTTCATGCTGGTGGCTTTCACCATAGAAACCAACTCGGCAGAATCAGGATACATAGCCTTATCCTTTTCCGGCCCTGTAACAATGATCACCCGATTGCGGTCAACGATCCACTTTTTGGCCAGTTGACTGACTTCCTCCAGGGTAATCGTGGGCGCCATGGAGGTAAACAAATCCAGGTTTTGTTTTGCGTCCGGCACCGGCACTTCATCAAGATAATGGCTGATCAGGCGCTGTACGACGCGATTTGATTCCACCTTGCTTTCTTCCAATACATTTTGTTCCAGCTGACGCTGGGTATTGGCCTTCTCGCGATCGAGTTCGGCTTGGGTAAATCCATGTTGCCATACCCTTTGATTTTCGTCCAGTAATGTTTGAAATGCACGCCGGGTATCTTTAGGCGCCGCCATGGCGAAACTGCTGTAGGTGGCAAGGTCCCCAACGTCCTGGCTGTAACCGGTAAAACTGAAAATGAAAGGAGGATTTGCTCCTTTGGAAATGTCTGAAAGTCTTCGGCCCAACATCCGATTATAGAGGTTTTCCACAAGTCGCTGCCTGTAATCCAGGACATTGGTGATCTTCGAGCCATGATGGTTATAGACGATCTGTACGTTGGCATTGGTAGCTTCCGGATCGGTGACCACGCGGGCAAATGTTTGATCGTGCTCCGGAACGGTATTGGACTCCTTGGTCCGTGCAGGTGCTTTGGCCTTAACGGTACCAAACTGTTCCGTAATCTGTTTTTCAATCTCATCCGGATTTATGGTTCCCACCACAAACAGAGCCATTAACTCGGGCCGGTACCAATCTTTATAAAAACGCCGGACGACATCATAGGGTGCGGTCTTTACGATTTCAGGATCGCCGATAGGAAGCCGTTTGGCATACCGGGAATTGTAGTATAAGAAAGGAAGTGTTTGTTGTTCCATACGCTGATCCGGACTCAACCCGCTGCGCCATTCTGAAATCACTACACCACGCTCCTTATCAATCTCAGTGCTGTCAAAGGAAATACCGTTGGCCCAATCCCGAAGGATCAACATACCATGTTCAAATTGATCCGCATCATCGGTTCGCACCTGGAGCATATAGACCGTCTCATCAAAACTGGTGTATGCATTAAGATCCGGACCAAATCTTGATCCAACGCGCTCCAGGTAATTGACCAGTTCATTTTTTGAAAAATGTTCTGTCCCATTGAAAGCCATGTGTTCGATAAAATGGGCAAGTCCTTGCTGATCCGCATCTTCCTGCATGGAGCCGGCTTTGAGGGCCAGGCGTAATTCTGCCCGGTTTTCTGGCTTGGCGTTCGCTTTGATGTAATAGGTCATTCCATTGGGCAATTTTCCGATCCGCACGGTCGGATCCATCGGCACCGCATTAAGATTGGCCGCGGGTAATGGAGGTGGAGGCGGAGGAGGTGCTTCAGGGGCAGGCGCCGGAGCGGCAGACTGCGCTTCTTTTGAAGGCGGATCCGCAACAGCTGTGCGGGAAGTCTTCGGGGTACAACCTGATGTCAATGATAATACTCCAAGAAAAATGGCGATCGGTTTTAACATAAGATTTGGTTTAGAAACCCTGAATATCACAAAAAATACCCAAATTAGCCCAACCGTATGGTAAATGGTCGCGGGAGTAGCTCAGGGGTAGAGCATTAGCTTCCCAAGCTAAGGGCCGTGGGTTCGATTCCCATCTCCCGCTCATTCAATTGAAAATTGAAGAATGAAAATTGAAGAAAGAAATGGATAGGGCGTTGAACATTCAACGATACCTTTTCATCAGGAACTTTTTTCAATTTTCATTCTTCCATTTTCAGTTTTCATTCTCCTCCTGGCGGTTGGCTATGTCGATGATCCGCTTCATGGATCGGGCGATGGTAAAGAAAACCATATAAACGAGGGTCAACACAAACCATAACCAGCGGAATGAACCGACTTCGTCGATGGTCTTTCCACTCAACATATAGCTCCAGCCATAACTAAAGGCCAGCAAGGCGAGATAAAACATGACCGACTGACTCCAGTATGGGATGATATTGATGATCCGCAGTGCTACAATGGCGTTGAGGATCACATAGCACAATACCATGGCCGTAGCCACAATCCAGGTGCCTGAGTTCGGCTCGAGCAAGGTGGTGGAATGCGGAAGTATGAAATCCACTAATGAAAGGACGACAATCAATACCGCAGACAGCGCGGCCTGATGCATGGGTTTTTCAAAAATGTCAATCAGTCTGGAAGAAGCTATCATATCATTTGGAAATAACGTTCCCGGTGAGATCATAATCTGAGGCGCCCGTAATCATCACCATATAAAATTGTCCGGGAATGAGTTTTTTGTCCCCACCCTCAATCCAGATTTCATTATCGACCTCAGGAGAGTCAAATTCAGAGCGACCCACATATTGTCCACCTTCTTTACGATCTATGAGCACTTTGATGGTGCGTCCGATCATGGCTTGATTGTGTTCCAGCGAAATGGATTGCTGAATGGCCATAATTTCTTCCGCACGCTGCTTTTTAACCTCCGAAGGCACATCATCCTCCAGCACATAGCCTCTGGTACCCTCCTCATGAGAATATTCAAAGACCCCTACCCTGTCAAATTTAGCCTCTTTCACAAAACGGCATAAAGCTTTATGATCCTCTACCGTTTCACCCGGAAACCCTACAAGAAACGTAGTCCGTAGTTTGATCTCTGGATGGATATCCCGGATCTTTTGAATTAATGACGATGTTTCGGCCGCCGTGATCTGCCGGCGCATACGCTGCAAAACCGGGTCACTGTAATGCTGCAATGGCATGTCCAGATAGCTGCAGATTTTAGGCTCTGCTTTCATCACCTCAATGACCTCGAGCGGAAATTTATGCGGATAAGCATAATGCAGCCGAATCCATTCTATGCCTTTGACTTCACAAAGTTGTTCGAGCAATTCAGGCAAAGCTCTACGCTGATATAGATCCAGTCCATAATAGGTCAGCTCCTGAGCAATAAGAATCAATTCCTTTACCCCTCGCTGCGCCAGGTGTTCAGCTTCATGGATAAGACTCTCCATAGGTCGGGAGACGTGTCCGCCGCGCATCAGGGGTATGGCACAGAAAGAACAAGTACGGTTACATCCCTCACTGATCTTGAGATAAGCATAATGTGGCGGCGTGACAATACTGCGCTCACCTAATAGTTCATCCCGATAGGTGGCACCCATGGTTTTGAGCAATGAAGGCAATTCCATCGTACCGAAATAGGCGTCGACTTCAGGGATCTCCTGTTCGAGATCATCCTTGTACCGCTGGGACAAGCATCCGGTGACATATAGTTTTTCAAGGCGGCCTTCCCGCTTTTCACCGGCATATTCGAGAATCGTATTGATAGACTCCTCTTTCGCTAAATCAATAAATCCACAGGTATTGATGACCACCACCGGGGTGCGGCCTTTGGTTTCATGTTCCACCTCAAACTGATTGGCTTCAAGTTGAGATTTCAGCACTTCTGAATCCACTGTATTTTTACTGCATCCGAGAGTGATGATCTTGACTTTCTTCGGATGTAAGGTTTTGGTACGCAAAGTATATAGGACAGTTATTGACGCTGCAAATATACCCCAAATCAGGCTGTTGGAAGTTTAAGGCACCTGGCTCCCCGAAACAATATCTGTCTTACCTTCGTTAACTGCATGATGTCAGCCCGGTATATATTCTGTGTGATGCTTCTCTGGCCAATCTCTGGTTTTAGTCAGATTGGAATGCATTTTAAATACGTCATTGGCCAATCTGACCAAATGGACGCTTATCGGCTTAGCCAGGATGGGGTTTATTTAGCTGTTGAGTTTGGCTTCCGCTTTAAACCCCGGCGAATTGAGTTTCACCCGGCCCTCGGCTACCGCCGTACTTTTTATAATGATACGCAGGATCCATTTGCAACAGGTGCCAAACATGGTTATATGGATGCGCTGGATTTTGATTTTCATACTGACCTTTACCTCTTTGATTTTGAAGGCGATTGTGATTGCCCGACGTGGTCCAAAGAAGGGGAGTTTTTTAAAAAGGGATTTTTCCTTGAGGTAAGCCCCGGATTATCTTTTCAGGGCCTGACCAGAACCTTTTATTATTCTGATCCGGGATCTCCGGATGTTCCTGTGACGTCTACCAACCTTTTGTGGAAATTTTCTTTAGGGGCGGGCATTGACATTGGCATATCGGAACACATCACGATCACTCCGATTTTGTCCTGGACGATGTTATCCAAAGCTGAATGGGCTGGGCTGGATGAGAATGGTGAAGCAGGGACGCTTGATGATCAGACCTATTTGGCCGCGGGCTTTCGGACAACTTACATCATGGACCCAAAACGTCGCGGCAGGTACTGACGATAACATTCCCATAGCACAATACCAGTGCACGTAGCCACATTGAGTGAATGCTTGATTCCGGCTTGAGGAATTTCAAGACTGGTCTGGCATCGGGATAAAACGGTAGCATCTACCCCACGCATCTCATTACCAAAAACCAAAGCCAGCGGAAAATGAGAATTTGCATCAAACTGATCTAAGGTGATCGAGTGATCTGTTTGTTCAACAGGCAGGATATAATAACCGGCCGCTTCCAGTTCATCAAGGGCTTGATGGGTATCCGGCACAGCTTTCCAACTCACGGAGTCGGTAGCTCCAAGCGCGGTCTTCAATATCTCCGCATGAGGTGGCTGGACAGTGATGCCGCATAAGTACAGTGTTTGAACAGCGAAAGCGTCGCATGTCCTGAATATAGCCCCTACATTAAGCCCCGATCGGATATTGTCCAGTACAACACATACGGGCATTTTTTCAGCGGTGTGAGAGGCCGACAGTGCAGGCCTTCCCAGTTGCTCAGGGGTCAATTGTTTCATGTCTGGCCGACAAGATACTTTTCAAAGCTCAAAATCCGGTTATGGCCACCCAATCCGTTTCAAAAAGTCCAACCCGTCAATAGGTTCAGACTCCCATTGAATAATCTTAAATTTGGCCACCATCATGATTCGCAAGTCCTCCGAATTCCTGACCGCATTGGTGCTGTATGCCACTATCCTGGTGTATCAGGGTTATCAATATGGTGTTGGAGACCAATCTCAGATACTTCCATGTCTCTATGCCCAGGATCATCCCGGAGTCTATGCCGCAGACCATTATGTCAACGCATATCTCAATAGTGACATTAATGAACGAACGATTTTTCATTTTCTTTTGCGCTACCTGGGATACAACCAACCTTATGTGATGTTGCTTTGGCACCTCCTATTGGGGACAACATTGATGATGGCATGGATACGTATTGCTGCTCAGGGCATTCATCAGAAAATTTTTCAATACCTGGCAGTAGCTTCCATTTTTATCCTTGGATTCCATACATCCACAGGTTCAAATGAATTGTATTACAACATGGTGATCCCCAGCCTGGCCGCTAAAGCACTTGGATCATGGGCCTTGTATTTCTGGATCAAGGAGGAATACAACTGGTGGTTAGGCCTGACCCTAATCGCTGGTTTGCTTCAACCTCTCGTGGGCATCCAACTATTCTTACTCACCTCAATACCACTTTTAATCCAACTGATCATTCAACATAAGGTGAAGACTTTTCCCTGGAAACCTACCCTCGGATACCTGGTGATTACAGTCCCCTGGATGTTCCTTTTAGCCAGTCACAACGGAGGCAACCAGGATCCCGGGGCATTCATGGACATTATGGAGTTCCGCTTGTCTCATCATTTCTTTCCGTCTTATTTTGGTTGGAAAAATCTGTTCCTCTTCGGATTGTTTGTGATCATCACGCTACGCTTTTATAAAGAAAGGCTGAGATGGATGATCCTCCTGATCCTGGCAGGATGCGTCCTGTATACCGTCGGTGTTGAAAAATACCGGCTGCCTGAAGCACTCTATACCCAATGGTGGAAGACAACGATCTGGCTGGAAGCCTTTGCTTTTATTGCCATTGTGGTGAGTTTCGACAAATGGAATGGTGTTCCGAAATGGATGACCCGGTACACCTTTGCGGTTCCAATCCTACTTCTGGTGTTGATCAGTTTCTATCGACTGACCGGCTGGTTTGGGTCAAAACCAGAATACGTAATGCCCTGGTCTCACCATGTATCGGATGCTATTGACATCAGTCAGCAAGCAGAGAAAGTCACGGCGCAGGATGCGGTATTTATAGTCCCCATTGATTTTACAGCGTTTCGATGGTATTCCAAACGCAGTCTATATGTGGATTATAAAGCCATGTTGCACCAGGAAAAATTTCTTCACGAATGGTACAAACGGATAGAAAATATCTATGCCTACGGATTGAAAGAAAAAAAAGGCGGCTTTGATATCCACGTTTTCAGCACCGCTCTATTGGAAGAGCCATCCCTGATCAGCCGGGATTACTGGAAAAGCCTGGGCATCGGATATATCATTTCTACCGCTCATGATATTAAATCGCTTGAGCTCGTCGCCAGGAATGACACCTACGCGATCTACAAGCTTTAAGGATGATTGACCATCAATCGCATCCTAGCTCCCCGCGTGGTTGGTGCCGCTGATGATATCACGTGAACAGTGTATAAACCTGCAGGAAGTTGTCCAAGGCTCAATCGGTTTACACCGCTTTGTACTTTACCTTGCATACAGACACGGCCGTTGACATCAATGATGCTGAATTGATCCCAGGCATTACCAGTGGGCAGGTAGAGCATGATCTGATCATCGGCAGGATTAGGATAAAGCCTGACCCCCAATTGGTCGCCATCCACAGGCACCAATGAGGTCAATGTATCCAGGATGACAAAATCAAAAATCTGGAACGAACAACTATTCAAAGGCAGGCAGTCGGTCATGCAACCTTGCACCACGGATGAGTATGCACCCGGTGATGAATACACATGACTGACACTTCCACCACTGACCTCAAATTGCCCATCGCCAAAATCCCAGGTATAGATGTTGGCATTTGAAGCTTCAATGTTATAGTTAATGGTGACCATACCATTTTCATCCAGGTAGAAAACATCACTTCCTATATCCACCGTCCAGGTAGGTGCCGGACATGGTACATCATAGAGATACTCGACCTGGTTGATGACAATGGAGTCATTGGATAGTATGAGCCCGTTGGCGGTCATGACCGGCAGGGAGTAATTGGTATCCAGCCACATAAATTCTACCTGATCGGCCACTATATAGGTAAAGTCAGTATCCTGTTCAATGATGGTATCCAGCCGAAGAATATCCGAACGCAAACGAATGATGTTTTCAAATGTATCATATGGGGTCTGCAACGTGCCCCAACCGTCAATGACGGTCTGCCGGGTCTGGGTGGAATGGTAGATAATATCCTCACCAGCCGCGTTGAGATCAAGTCCAAGTTGCGTAGCGGAGGTCCAGTCATCGCCATAAGCTATGGGAAACCGCAATACAGTATCCGGCACCTGGTAGACGATCACGGCATGTGTCGGTGAGCCTCCAATGTTGACATCAAAGCCAATAAAATTTTCAAGGAGCAGCGTAGATACTTTTGCCTGGTATCGCTGGAGATCAGACAGCACAAAGGACAACAAATGCAATGAATCTGCAAGCTGGACGGCCTGGTCTGTGCTGCTCCATACGGCAGAACATTCAGCTATAGTTAGGCCACTCAAGGTGCAGATGGGTAGAAAATTGAGTTGGCTGATGCCCTGACTGGGTTCGATAACCGTGACCGGATGGGTATGCAGGCCGGCCTGATTAGTCAAATCCCAGATGATGTTTTCACCGGCCTGGCTGATTTCATCGTTGAAAGAGGCTGGAGAAAACCGGTTATATAAATACTGATCGCCCGGTTTTCCATAATGTTGTGCCTGGTAGACCTGTTGTGCGCCTGTGCCTTGTAGCAACAGCAGCATAAAGATTACAGTGAGGATGCTTTGCTTGATTTCCATGCTTAAAAGTAAAGCATAGTTGTCAACTTCAAAGCGTCAAAAACAAGTAAATCGATGAGTTGTTTTACCTGCCTGAGATAGAATCATGCAGGACAAGTCATCAATCTATTTTAAAACTATAGAATCCAGCTGGTGCAGTGACTGGCATTGTGGCGGTGGTGCCCCAATTGCTATGCGCGGTGACATAATACTCGATGGTCACCCCCGCCTGTCCACCCGGAAAAGATGCTTTAAAATGATCCGGCACATCAGTGGGTGTTAGTTTCAATTCCTTCCACTCTTCTTTGCCCTTTATACGCCAAATGACTTTGAGTGATTCCGGAGTCAGGCTTCCTTTACTGTAATCCTTGAGGATTACGTCAAGGGGATATTCTTTTGCTTTGGGCACATTGGCAGCGATCCGATTGACGCTGATGTAGATCATGGTGGGATCCCAGATAGCGCGAGTCCTGCAATGGAGTGCATCACCGGACGTCCAACCAATATCTGTGTAATTCTCCCTGGTCTGGGGGCTGAGCACAGGTTCCTTGTCCAGTTTAAATTCAAAACCCTTCACGGTATAGCCTGGCATTGCATTGGCCCATTGTTTCAAGGCCACTGAATCCTGGCCAATTCCAAACAGCGGCACATAGATCGTTTTATTCAGAATCAAGGAATTGCTGTAAGCGGCCAACTCATCTCCTTTATACCGATCCGTATCCAGATAGAGGATTTGGTATGGTCGTCCAAAGGCATTCTTGAGTTTGCTGAGTTCATGGTCTACGATTCCGTCATAGATGGCCCGGGCCGGATGATCTGCGGGTGGGCGCATCACAAGGATTCGTTCCTCATCGAGCAGTTTCATAAAGCAATCAATATGCTGGATTCCGCGATCTTCGAAATTCGAAAGGATATGATAATTTTCAATCCCCAGCATACGCCTGGTGTCGTTGAAAAACTTTTCATCACTGACCCCAGTGAATCGATTTTCGCTGGTCAGCGCACAGGTCGAAAAAGCGGTTCGTTGTCCATCAGTGATCACATTGCCACCAGTAAAGGCAAAAGGCAGGTTGATCATTTCCATATCCAGCGCTGCGGCGATATAGGAAGGGATTTTGTCATCTGTCGTGGTCAATTTGATCTTATGTTGATCATCATGATAGAGAAACTCAAGCGTGTCTCCACAACTCAGACCGGTCACTGGCGTGGCATAGAGATATTTAGCATCCGCCAGCAGTAAATCTCCCGCAGGGTTGAACAACGCATATGGTCCCCAATCCCGGGTCCATGATGCATCAATGCCTTGAGGAGCGTTGATAAACTTGACCCGATCCGGATAGATGCCCCACTTAGAAAGCCATTTGATGGCCTCCTGCGTGGATTTTTGATCGGTCACCAGGATATACAATTTGGTGTCTTTGGCCAGCTCGATGATGAGTTTGTGCGGCAGGCTCAGTGGCCAGGTGATCAGCACTCCGGTAGCCGGTTCCCATTCAGCGGCGAGACGGGCTTTTTGGGAGGGGATGTAGGGCAGATCGCTCGGCGTTGCAGGCTGAGCGATAAAAGGTAAAGCCTGGCATCCTATCAACAGGAGGAGGAATATCCTTAACTTCATAAATAAGCAGTTATGAGGCTGCAAGATAACCACTTATGGAGCGGCCGATGAAGTGTAGGTTTGTTAATGCAATCCTATAATCTATTCCAAAAGGACGATGAATGATACGTAGCTAAAAAGCAGAAAACGCTCGCGCAAAGGCGCAACGACACAAAGAGATTAGTATAAAAGGTTACAACTTCCTCGCCGCTAATTCACGTCAATTATCGCTAATTGTTTCCTGCTCACCTCCGACTACTACCGTTCTTTTCCGCCCTTGACCTTTAACCCTTTACCCCATCACGATCCGCACATCACACAGCCTTCCTCCATCGTACAGACCGGACCCGAAGCTGCATCCATAGACGGTGTCATATCATCCAGGCTCTTGGTTTGCACCTGCTCGCTCATCTTCGGCGCTTCCGGGATACCGCTATTTTGATCTTCACCGGTGGTGACATACTTGCGATGGTGTTTTTCACTGAGCGAGAACTTGATGGGCTCTACGGCTGCTTTAGAGCGTAGATAGTACATACCCGTCTTGAGGCCTTTTTGCCAGGCATAGAAATGCATGCTGGACAACTTGGCCATGGTTGCATTTTCCACGAAGAGATTGAGGCTCTGACTTTGGCAGATATAGGCTCCACGGTCAGCAGACATATCGATGATTGCTTTCTGGCTAATCTCCCATACGGTCTTGTAACGATCCTTCAATTCCTGTGGCAAGCCTTCGATGTGTTGCACACTGCCATTGCTGGCAATCAGGGCTTCCTTCATTTCTTCATCCCAAAGGTTGAGACGAATCAGATCATTGAGGAGGTGCTTATTGACAACAATATACTCTCCGGAGAGAGTGCGACGGCTATAGATGTTAGAGGTATAAGGCTCGATACACTCATTGTTGCCCAGGATCTGACTGGTTGATGCTGTTGGCATCGGAGCAATCAGGAGGCTGTTGCGCATACCGTGCTTCTTAATGTTGGCCTTGAGTTCGGTCCAATTCCAACGGTCTGTGGGCTCTACCCCCCAGAGATCGAATTGCAGCTGGCCTTTACTTGCTGGTGATCCTTCGAAGGTTTCGTAGGCACCATCTCTTTGCGCAATCGCGTTGGATTCAGTGACGGCAGCGAAGTAGATGGTCTCGAAAATCTCCTTGTTGAGTTTACGGGCTTCCGGACTATCAAACGCATATCCCATCATGATGAACGCATCTGCCAGACCTTGCACACCGATACCTACCGGACGATGACGCATATTGGAATTACGGGCTTCCGGGATAGGATAATAATTGACATCAATCACCTTATTGAGATTGCGTGTCACGACGCGGGTGATGTCGTAGAGTTGCTTGTGATTGAACTCGCCATTGTCCACAAACTTCGGCAAGGCTATCGAAGCCAGGTTGCATACCGCTACTTCATCCGCGGAGGTGTACTCCATGATTTCGGTGCAGAGGTTGGATGACTTGATGGTCCCCAGGTTTTTCTGGTTACTCTTTTTGTTGGCTGCATCCTTATACAGCATATAGGGTGTTCCGGTTTCAATCTGGCTTTCGATGATCGCGCTCCAGATTTCCTGTGCTCTTACCACTTTCCGGGCTTTGCCTTCCTGTTCGTATTTATGATAGAGGGCCTCAAATTCTCCTCCATAGGTTTCACTGAGTCCGGGGGCTTCATTAGGACAGAAAAGGGACCAGTTTTCATTATTCTTCACGCGCTCCATGAAGAGGTCGCAGATCCAAAGGGCATAGAAAAGGTCACGTGCGCGCTGTTCTTCTTTCCCATGATTTTTCTTGAGCTCCAGAAACTCCATGATATCTGCGTGCCAGGGCTCAAGATATACGGCAAAAGCACCTTTACGCTTGCCTCCTCCCTGATCCACATAACGAGCGGTGTCATTGAATACTTTCAGCATCGGAATGATTCCATTACTCGTACCTCCGGTTCCTTTGATATAGCTACCTGTGGCGCGGATATTGTGAATGCTGAGCCCGATACCTCCCGCAGACTGACTGATCTTGGCGCAACGGGAGAGGGTTTCGAAAATGCCTGAGATACTGTCATCCACCATGCTCAGCAGAAAGCAACTGCTCAACTGAGGTTTGGGTGTTCCTGCATTAAACAATGTGGGGGTGGCGTGGATAAACCACTTTTCAGACATGAGATGATAGGTCTCTATCGCTGAAGCTACATCTTCACCATGGATCCCTACGGATGCACGCATGAGCATATGCTGCGGACGCTCCACTACTTGTCCGTTCATGCGCAGGAGATACGAACGTTCAAGGGTCTTGAATCCGAAATAGTCGAAGGTAAAATCGCGGTCATAGATGATCGCGCTGTCCAGTTGATCCGCATGACGACGGATGATATCGATGGTTCCGTCACTGATCAAACCGGCCTTCTGGTGGGTGACCGGATCGATATAGCTATAGAGGGCTTCCATCGTTTCGCTAAACGACTTGTTAGTGTTTTTATGGAGATTGGATATAGCAATCCTTGATGCCAGCAGGGCATAATCCGGATGGATCGCTGCCATGGTAGCAGAGGTTTCGGCGGCCAGGTTGTCCAGGCTTGATGTCGTGACGCCATCGTACAACCCTTCGATGACTTTCATCGAAATCTTGATCGGGTTGACGTGATCGGACAGACCATACACTAGTTTTTTGACTCGCGCGGTGATCTTGTCAAAACTTACATCTTCTCTTTTACCGGTTCTCTTAACGACTTGCATAGGGGTGAGGGATTATTCTTATTAATAAATCTAAAGGGTGTGTGGTGTACTCTATTTCTTGCACTAAAATTCTTCATCGATCGAAAACACCTGGTCTTCCCGGTTGCCCATGACACCTGCCTTCTGGTAGTCCCCGACTCTCTTCTCGAAGAAGTTGGTTTTACCGGCGATGGAGATCAATTCCATCCACTGGAATGGGTTTTCGGCATTGTATACTTTGGGTTGTCCAAGCGCTACGAGCAAACGGTCCGCAACGTATTCGATATACTGGCACATGAGTTCCGCATTCATTCCGATGAGCTTGACCGGAATGGCGTCTGAGACAAATTCCTTTTCAATAGCTACGGCATCCGTGATGATATCTCGAACGATTTCAGGTGACAGGCGATTGACGATATGTTTATTATAAAGCAGGCATGCGAAATCGCAGTGCATACCTTCATCGCGGGAGATCAGTTCGTTGGAAAAAGAGAGACCCGGCATCAGGCCGCGCTTCTTAAGCCAGAAGATCGAACAGAAAGAGCCGGAGAAGAATATTCCTTCAACCGCCGCAAACGCAATCAGGCGTTCCTGGAAATTTCCTTTACTAATCCAACGAAGGGCCCAGTTGGCTTTCTTCTTGACGCAATCCAGGGTGTCGATGGCGTTGAAGAGATAATCCTTTTCGCGGGCATCCTTGATATAGGTGTCGATCAGGAGGCTATAGGTTTCTGAATGGATATTTTCCATCATGATTTGAAACCCATAGAAAAACTTGGCTTCGGTATATTGGACCTCGCTGACAAAATGCTCGGCCAGGTTTTCATTGACGATTCCGTCGCTGGCTGCAAAGAAAGCCAGGACATGCTTAATAAAATGGCGCTCATCATCATTGAGCTTGTGATTCCAATCATGCAGGTCTTGCTGGAGGTCGATTTCCTCCGCAGTCCAGAAATTGGCTTCTGACATCTTGTAGAATTTCCAGATGTCATGATGTTGTATAGGAAAAATGACAAAGCGACCCGGGTTTTCCCGAAGGATTGGTTCAACATCTGTCATGGTTACGGTATCTTCTTTCATTATTGTTATACGGTCTGTTTGGTTCACTCATTCTCCTTCCACCTTTTTGAACCAGAGGAGACTCTCCCAAGGCTCTCTCAGACAGGTCATCCGGCCGGAGACAGCAATTTCCCGAGTGTAACCGATTTTTAACGGTTTGCTCAGGTGGTCAAAATCCCTATAAGGTTAAATAGGTGATCAAATCGTGGGTAGAGGCGCTTTTTGGTTGGATACGGATACACCCCCGATTTGATGGCTCTAAATAAATGAAGTTTTTATTTAATATGAAAAGATTTTATCCACATCATGTGGAAAAAATATATAATATGTTGAAATACCGCTGCCTACACAGATAAAAAAATAGCCACGGTGTTAAAAACTTTCTGAAAACCCCACGTAAAGGCACGGTAAAGGTGGAAAACGCCCAAAAAATGTGGAAAAACTTTGGTTTTTCGCCAAAATCGGCTAAGGAAATCCCACCCGGGAAAGGACGGGTAAGTAACTAACCTGCTTTAGAAGAGGTTTTTACGCCTGAAAAACCAAACCAGGAGCAAACTGATGGATGCGGCGATCATCAGGACAATGTAGAAGGCTCCGTTGGTGGATTCAAACGGGATCTTGACGTTCATTCCGAAGAAACTGGCCACCAGGGTGGGCACCATCAAGATAATGGTGATCACCGTCAGGCGCTGGATAAAGGTGTTGAGGTTGTTAGAAACGATAGAGGTATAGGCCTCCATAGTGCCACTGAGGATGTTGGTGTAGATATTGGCCATACTGAGTGCCTGGCCGTTGTCGATGATGATATCTTCGAAAAAATCGGACTCTTCCTCATTCTCCCCGAGCTTCAGGAAGTCCGTACGCTTGATTTTCATCTTGAGCAGTTCATTTGACCCCAGAGCATTGACAAAATAAACCAGACTCTTTTCGATACGTAGCAGTTGTTTCAGCTCGGCATTACGGCTGGAGTCATATAGTTCGTTTTCAATGACATTACGTTTGAGATTGAGCTTTTTCAGGCTATCCATAAACCGCAATACGTTTTGCTCCATGATGTGGAGGACAAACATGCGTTCATTGGCGGGATCAAAGCCCTTGATCCGCCCTTCGATGATCCGCTGGATGATGGGATTTTCATAGGGACAGATCGTCAGTACATGGTCCTGGGTCAGAACGATACCAATCGGTACCGTAATATAGATCGCCTCATTGTCAAGGTCGATTTCGTTGAGCATGGGGGTATTGACCAGAATAAGCCGCACATCATCCTCGCGTTCATAGCGGGAGCGCTCATCAATGTCAAGGGCGTCGGTAATAAAATCTAAGGGGATAGCAAACTCTTCGGCGAGGGTCTCAAGTTCGCCCGGCTCAAATGGAGGCGATACATTGACCCAGCAGGACAATACAGGCTTGTCCAGTTCGGTCAGACGTCCGTCCTCGATGTGATAATACCGGGTCATAACAACTACTGCCTTCCATTTACGGATGAAAAATTAGTTTGCGGCCCCAAGGTAAGCAAAGACCCCGTAGATGCCAACACAGGGGGAAATTTTTGTGGCACAGTGAATGGTGAGTGGTGAGTAGTGAGTAGTGAATAAATTAGCCCACTGGATTGCGCAGCAGGGCAAAGGGGCGAAGGGCAAAGGGTAAAGGGTAAAGGGTAAAAGGGCTAAGGGGCTAAGGGGGTGAGGAGCTAATCTGCTCTTTATATTTTTCCAAAACAACCCCTACCCCCGGAAGATTCAACGTCCACTGCAATGGCATACCGGTCAGCCATCGAAAATAATCCTCTATGATATCCGCCTGCTGTTCGAAATTGAACGCTTCAAGTCCGGCACCATCACTGTACAACTGCAATGCGTCCAATCCCCCATAATCATATCCTCCACCCCAACGTTGCGCCCATAAAGCTTCACTGATATAGACACTGCCATATCGGTCATATTGCCAAATGTGAACCAACTCATGGACGAGGATATGCGCAGGAAGTGTATTCCAATAGTTGATGGTAAAAAAACTCACATATGCAGTGCCCATTCCTTTCCTTATGGGCCTGGAATGGGCATCGAGGGTGATCAAATGCAATGCGATCGCTGAACCAAATACTTTTCTTGCGACTTCGAGTTCATCGATTGATAACGGCCTGGATTTCCTTTTCATCAGATCCAGCAACGTAGAATAGATCAAGGCAAGCGGCAATAGATCAGTAGCCAATAACACAACGCCTGATAGCCAACGCATCAACCTGTGACGGCCCTGTGGACTATGGATCAGGGTTAACCATTGCAGGAGGCTCAGCAACCTGAAAGGCCATCGTTTTATAAAAAACCACAACCTTCCGCCGAAGATGCGCCACCGCCAACCCATGGCTTATTGGAAATGGATGGTTTTGATGGGATTGACCTTACTGACCAAAAAGGATGGCGCTATCAGGCAGAGCCCAATCAACACCAAAGCCCCAATGTTGACTATAGCCAGATGCCAGGGCAAAACCATCACCGGGGCATAGTCGAGATAATAATCTGCCTCATCCAGGCGGATAAACCTGAAATGATCCTGCAACCAGGCGAGCCCCAGGCCAAGAATATTACCAATACATATCCCTCCTATCGTAATGAACATCGCAAACCACAAAAAGACCTGCCGAATCGAACGGTCCTGCGCACCCATACTCTTGAGGATGCCGATCATCTGCGTACGCTCCAGAATCAGGATGAGCAATGCCGTGATCATATTGATGACCGCTACAGCCAACATAAGCCCAATGATCACCACGGTGTTGATGTCCTGTAGTTCAAGCCATTCAAAGAGGCTCGGAAATTTTTCACGGATATTTTCGGCGTAGAGATTGGCAGGAATCTCATGACGATAGATATAATCGGTGAGCAGGTTCATGTCTTCAATATGCTCAATCGATATTTCAAGACCACTTACCTGGGTGCTGTCCCATTCCAGGATATCCCGAACCCGATGGATAGAGGCTAAAGCAAATTTGGCATCATTCTCTTCCAGCCCCGTTTTATAAATGCCTTGAATGGTAAATCTTCGTTGCATCTGCCGGCCTTCACGTACAAAATGAAGAATCAATTTGTCTTCTGACTTGAGCCGAAGCCTATCCGCCGTAATCCTGGATATAATCAACCCATCTTCTGCAATGCCTGACCACGGTGGTCCGCCTTCATTATACTGATTGATTGCCGGCCAGTCATAATCTTCGCCGACTCCTTTGAGCACGATCCCTTCCAACTGGTCATCATGCGTGATGATACCCGGCAAATAGATGTAGGATTCAATATGATGCACACCTCCTTTCGAAACCAATGGCTTGCCTGATGGCTCAGTTTCTTCATCAGAGGTAACCGAACGAATGTGAGCAATCGATTCGATCATTTTCGGATCCGGTGTAAAGGGAAGTGCTTCATACGACCGGATGGTCCGGGGGTCAGAGATATGGATATGTCCCCAAAACCCAAACATTTTACGGGTGATCTCATGCTTAAAGCCTGTCATCAGGGCCAGGGACAGAATCATCACCGCTACGGACAATCCTACCGCCCCTGTAGCGATCCAGAGGATCACGCGGGTGAATCCACCACCGCCCGAGGCCATGAGTTTCTTTGCGATCCAGGGTTCGTATTTCATCCTTTTATTTTCCTCCGGTCCCGGAGTATTCGGTCAAATATGAGCGCAAATTTCCATTTTTGCCCCTGCTAAGCAGATATTTAGCCCAAATCGCATGAGAAAGTCATTTATTGAAGAGTTACAATGGCGAGGTATGATCCAGGACCAGACCCCGGGCCTGGAAGAGAAACTCAATGCCGGTATAGTACTCGGTTATATTGGATTCGACCCCACCGCACCCTCTTTGACCTTGGGAAATTATGTCCAGGTGATGCTGCTGACCCATTTTCAACGTTGCGGACATCGTCCCTTAGTGCTCATGGGTGGTGCCACCGGACGCATCGGTGACCCTTCCGGCAAAGATGCAGAACGTGAGTTGAAGACTTTCGATGAACTGGACCGTAATCTCGCCCACCAGGTCACCCAAATGCGCAAGTTGTTGGATTTTGACGATCCTCAAAACGGAGCGATGCTGGTCAACAATCTAGATTTTTATTCCGGAATGAACGTGCTCACCTTTCTTCGGGATGTGGGCAAACATCTTACGATCAATTACATGATGTCTAAGGAATCAGTCAAGCGGCGAATCGATACCGGCATGTCTTACACTGAGTTTAGCTATCAGTTGCTGCAGGCGTATGATTTTCTATGCCTTTATCAGCAATATGGATGCATACTCCAGATGGGTGGTTCTGATCAATGGGGCAATATCACCTCAGGCACTGAATATATCCGCCGCAACGTAGAGGACAGTGAAGTTTTCGCGCTTACGACTCCGCTGCTGACCAAATCAGATGGGAAGAAATTTGGTAAGTCAGAAGAAGGAAATATATGGCTGGATCCCACGATGACCACACCTTATAAATTTTATCAGTTCTGGCTCAATGTCGATGACAAAGACTTATCAAAATTGTTCCGGTACTTTTCCTTGCTCACCAAAGAAGAAGTCGAGAGCCTGGAAGCAGAATTTATGGGTTATCCGAATGCCCTGAAAGCCCGTCTCGGGGAAGAACTCACTATCCGGATTCATGGACAAGCTGCATTCAATAGTGCCCGGAGCGTCACGGAGATTTTGTTTAACAGCAAAGCAGACAGAGAACAATTACTGAGCCTTAATGCTGCTGAACTGCAATTGCTTTCCGAAGAAATTCCTTCGTACACCATGGCCAGGACCGCCCTGGATGGCGGGGTACTCGTCACCGATCTGTTGAGCGACTTCAGTCAGGTATTAACTTCCAAAAGTGAAGCCCGCCGTGCCATTCAAGCCAATGCCATTTCGGTCAACAAAGAAAAGATCACAGACATCAATGCTACGGTGAATGCGGAGGCACTGTTGCACGGAAGATATATGATGGTGGAAAATGGGAAGAAGAATAAATACATTTTAGTCTTTGCTTAGGTAAACTTACCTGTCGGAGCTTTGGCGAGCGAAGGCGGAGAGAGAGGGATTCGAACCCTCGGTACAGTTGCCCGTACAACGGTTTTCGAGACCGTCCCATTCGACCGCTCTGGCATCTCTCCTGGCCTGTTGGCATGCCAAATATACCCTACTTCGACATAAAACATCTTTTCCCCTACCTTTACAAAAATGGAATGTGGTGAAAACAGAACGAAGTTACTTTCCGTTATGAAGATGCATGATTTCATGATTTCATCGGGTGTCTTTACCTCCATATTAACCTACATATAAGAATTGTCCAGGCGAACCCGCATACCGATCCCTTTTCGTTACCTCGTAAAACTACTGGTAGAAATCCTGCTTGTTGGGATTGTTGCTTTCGTCTACTCCAAACGTAACCAATGGCTGGATGATTTTTCAGAGGCCGGATCGGTGATCCTGGTTATCCTCCGTTTTATGATATTCCTTTTTGGCGCCAGCCTCGTTGTCCGGCTGCTCGCCATGATCTATCGGGGTCGCAAACATCTTCCCTATCACAAACGCGACAATGTCACTACCGGCCTGAGCAATCTGTTTATGATGTTCATCTTTGTCTATGGATTCATTTCCATATTCGGGCTCTTTGGCATCAGTCTGGGACATATGTTTACCACCTTGTCGATTGTGGGTGCCGCCATCGCCATCATTTCCAAGGATTTTGTAGCCGACATTATCAGTGGTATCGTCATCAGCTTCAGCCGGGAAATTTCGATTGATGATTATGTCAAGATCGGTGAAAACCGGGGTAAGATCATAGACATCAATATCGCCAAAACAGCGCTACTCAATGAAGATGACGACATCATCTTTCTCCCCAACAGCACCGTATTCACAAGTGATGTCATCAACTATACCAAAAAACAAATCAAGAAAACGAGCATTGAGTTTGAAGTACCGACCGATGGCATCTCATCCATCGAAGAACTGGAAGAACAACTTATTCAATCCCTCGCTGAGTATCATCATCTGATCGAGCCTAACTCATACTTCCTTCGTGTCATCCATATCAAGAAAGATTATTTGTCCCTGAAGTTTCAATACAGCCTGATCCAGTTTAGCCGCGAATTGGAGCGGCAGATCAAGCGTAAAGCCGTGCGTCATATTGTTAAAAATATCCGCGCTAAAGAGCTTGAGCAAAACGGCAGAAGCCTCCGTTAAAGAACTTACACTCCCCATTACAATTCAATCTTTATGTGTCAGGTAATCCCAGATCAACCGGGCTGCTTGTTGCATGATCGGTCTGCCACTCAAGTCCTGAAGAGGTTGGAGCCCTCCGATGCTGAGGGTGTTGATCTCGGAAAGCACACGGCGTCCATCATCATCAACGAGCGTATCAAAGCCATACATGATGATGCCCTTTCGATGTAAGAGTGGAGTCAGTGTGTCCTCAATGATGCGTTCCTCTTCATCCATCTGATCCAGAAAAGCCTGACCATCTTGCGCTGCATTGCAAATCCAATGACCTGGTGCCGGTAATCTAAGGGCCGACCCTAACACTTCTCTATGGACCACAATAGTTCGCTTGTCTCCCTGAGTAACATTGGGCAGGAACCGCATGGCCAACATTGGAAATTGGTCAGGAGGCAGTCTCTTTACAAAATCCGCCAGTGGAAATCGGTCCTGTCCTATCCAACCAAAACCATTTCCTATCCTTAGAATGCCATGTCCTCCGTAGGAGTGAAATGGCTTAAGTACGATCTCCTGATCACTCGCGTGTTGCATAGCCTGATCCAGGGTTAGGCAAAGGAAAATATCCGGACAGAGGTACGATACCTTCAATAAGAATTCTTTCGTGGCGGTCTCCACAATGCCTTCCGGCCTGTTGACAATTTTATCGGGCGGAACAATGGATTCGAGAGAGAATAGGAAAGCGGGATCAAAAGGCTGAGGCATACGGATTAGAATGGCTCCAATCTCAAGCCGATCGATCCATTGAGGTTTTTGAATGAAGACCGATCCTCTGGCATCGAATGCAAACGCATGATTGACTTCAACAGCATAAATAGATGCACCAGGTGTTCCGGAAAAGAAATCTTTGTTTAACTCCACTCCCCGACTACAGGCCCATACTTTGCCACTTCGGTCATCCTCCCGCAAAGCACGACTCAGGCTGTACATGGAGTTGGAATCGCGGTGAGCCAAATGATCGGTAACCACCAGAAGATTCATGCGTGAGGATCTTTCATGATTTCCTGGATGAGGATTTGATCATCATTGAGTTTGGCAAACAACCTATGGCGAAATTCACCTTTTGCATTGATGAGGCGTTTGGCCATACGGTCAATGGCAATCGTGCTGAGTATCGCTTGAACATACGCATCGATAAGATCATCCAGGCTCAATCCCAGTCGATGAAAATCCTGTTGATCCATCAGCATCAATCGCCGGGTGTCTGTCATCCATTCCCCATCTTCTGCCCGATAGGATAAATTAGTTCCCAATAGATTCCATGACGGGATACTGGGATCAAGGTTAGCCTGCAGCGGGTGGGTTGCTCTCCTTGAATAAAGGCATACGGGTTTGAATCCCTGGGGTGTGGCACAAACCATCATTCTTAAGTCAAATACATACCTGTTTCTTTCACCGTCCGGCAGGGTTCCTGTTTGATAATAAGAACCTGAATTCTTGCCCCCTTCCCATAGCGGATAACCAATCAATCGCTGTACAATAAATCGGGTGTACGCAAACTCCTTTTGCATCAATGCCTTCAATTCTACGTCATTGACAATAGTATAAACCCCTTGACCGGCATTGCTGTACGGTTCCTTTATGACAGCCTTCCCACCAAAATGTTTGACCCATTTGGGAATATCTTCTTTACGTACATCACAAATGGTTTCAGGCGAACAGATTTGGAGTCCGGTGGTATGCAATTTGGCATTGAATTCTTCATAGGCCTTGGCAGCGACAAGTTTGTTTCTGCCTCCAGCGATACAGGCGATGACAGGATTGAAAATCGGTGTTGAAGTATCGACCCCTATACGATTCCAGGGCCTTGAAGTCACATAACGGAATGCAGCCTTCACAGGCAACCACGAGGATCCTTCAACTTTGATTTCCATACGGCCTCGCCGATATCGAATATACGCATGACTCACTTCATCCATGAATGGAACGAGGTATACCGGCTCCTGGAAGACATCCGCCATCACGGCTGCATAGCCGCTGGTCTCCATCAGGTTTTTATCGTATAACACGACAAGGGCTCCACCCCGAATTCTATTTGCGGCAAGAAAGAAAGGCTTAAAACTGTCTTCCATCAAAGTCCGGTAACCACCTTGTGCCAAATCAGCATGTAGCAGGGGCATAGATTTTTGGCCGGATGGACAACTGTTGTTTTCAATTAAGATCATATGCCGCTTGCCCTCCCGATCAGTGCCGGGAATCAGATCGGCTCCGGCCCACCGATAATAGGACGGCCGATATTTTAGTATTTTTTGCATCACCCCGGGTAAGACCATGGGATTCAATTGACAATACCGGTCGATAAGTTGTTGATGCGTGAGTTGAAATAAGGATTGCACTACCGGATGCGGGATCCGTTGATGCACTTTGGGATACTCATGCAGGTGATGTTGAAACGTCCCCGGCTCTACGATCCGGATTTGGTGACGCATGGAGATCATGCACTACGGGGTGGAATCGACCACTTTTCTGAAGTGGGTGGCTTGAAAGAAACGAGCATATGCAGTATCCTGTGCAGGTCATCGGTAGACATCATCAAAGCCCTTGAAGACGGACTCAAAAAACCCTCTTCCACCATTCGGTCAGCTTGGGCCAGTAACGGATCAAAATAGCCTTTTGGATTATACAGGATGACCGGCTTCTGGTGCAGATGCAACTGCGCCCAGGTCAGTGTTTCAAAGACCTCATCAAGGGTCCCAAATCCCCCTGGAAATGCAATAAACGCATCCGAAAGATTGACCATCATCAGTTTGCGACTGTGCATATCAGGCACCACGATCAATTCAGTCATGCTCAGGTGAGCGACCTCTTTTTCCTTGAGCGACAGTGGGATAACACCAGTTGCCTGGCCTCCCCTGGCCATGATTTCATCCGCCATGACCCCCATCAATCCAATACTGCCTCCTCCGTTGATCAGTCGGATCTCATTTTCTGCCAGCATGCCCGCAAGTTGTTTCGCATCTTGCTCATAGACCGGATCTATACCCTTGGCGGATCCACAATACACACAAACGGCTCGTAACGCTATCATAGTCAGGTGAAGATACGCAATAGACCGATGGATGTTCATCGGATAAAAGTTGGAAAGTGTCCATTCCAATTTCATCTCCGTACGTAAAAATTGCAGGCCGAAGCCATCACATGGTTTACTTTTGCAGCAAACGAAATATGCATGAGCCCTGTGGAGGTTTATAAGTTTGGTGGCGCCTCAGTCCGGGATGCCTCAGCCATCCGGAATGTCGCGCAGATTCTGAAAAGCAATTCACAACGCCCACTGGCTATCGTGGTTTCAGCGATGGGTAAAACCACCAATGCGCTTGAACATATCATCCGGGCTCACTATCAGGATCCTTCAGGATTACCAACCTTAGTGGCTGCGCTCAAGACCTATCATGAAGAGGTGGCGATAACGCTGTTGGGAGATCAGGCGGATACCCTGATGACGGACCTACATGATCTGTGGGTAGAACTCAACTGGATCCTGGAAGAAGAACCTCATCCGCAGTACAATTATCACTACGATCAGATCATTGTGTTTGGTGAACTGGCGGCAACCAAAATCGTAAGTGCATATTTACACGCAGAACACATCACGCATCAATGGCTGGATGCCCGGGGGATCATCAAAACGGATGCAGAATACCGTGAGGCCCGTATTCTTTGGGAGCTGACCCAATCCGCCGTGGATGATATCGTTCGCCCCGCATTGACACAACATGGAATGATCGTCACCCAGGGATTTATTGGTTCGACGGTCTACAATGAAAGTACCACACTGGGCAGGGAAGGTTCAGACTATACCGCAGCGATCTTAGCCTATACGCTTGATGCAGCATCCGTGACGATTTGGAAAGATGTACCTGGCATCATGACCGGTGATCCTAAACGGTTTGACAACGTAGTCCGACTGGAAGAGATATCCTATACCGAAGCCATCGAGATGACCTATTATGGCGCCAAGGTGATCCATCCAAAAACCATCAAGCCACTGCAGAATAAGAACATACCGATGTTTGTCCGTCCCTTTGATCATCCAGAAGGGCCAGGCACAAAGATCAGCGAAACCGAAAGCACTTTTCTTCCTCCGATCGTTGTCGTTGAATCGGACCAGGCCTTACTGGAGATTGCTACCCGCGATTTTTCATTTGTTGCCGAAGAGCACCTTAGCGAAATCTTTAGCCGCGTGGCCACCCACCGAATCAAAGTCAACAGCATGCGCAACACCGCACTGAGTTTTATGCTGTGTGTAAGAAATGAAAAAGACAAACTGGATAAACTAAAGCAGGAATTGATTTCACGGTACCACATTACTATCCATGAAGGCCTGGAACTGATCACCGTCAGGCATGCCAATCAAAAGTTTCTGGATCAACTCGAAAAAGGCAAAGAGATTATCCTCGAAGAAAAGTTTGGGGATACAGATCAGTTTATTGTCAGGAATGTTTGATGGCAAACGTCGAATGTCAATAATGAATACTGAAGATGGAAGAACGTCTTCACGCCTTCATGAAACGGTGGCGCCCAACGTCCGGCCATAAGATATGTTCGAATGTACTATTGAAGTGGCTTTTCCAATTTGCACTCGAAGCGGGAACATACTGTCGCAAGGGTTATTTTCTCCAATAAAAATCTTTATCTCCTCCTGAAACATCACTTAGCACTAGGGTATCACTTTGAATAGCAGGAACATAAATTTCACCAGACCCAAGTCGGATAGTCAGCAATGTATAGTGAGAATTTGGAATCGGATTACATTTATACGCCGTACTTGAACGCAAAGTATCGTTGATGAATATCGTAAATGAGGTATCCGTAATGATCAACGACTTTGTTTTACCTAAACTCTCCGGGGTAATAGTAGGGCCACCAAATCCACCGACAAACTTTTTCCATTCCCATTCACCTGATATATCAGGGCATGAATATGTGACGACTTCATTTTCTTCACATGAACTCATCATGCCTAAAAGGATGCAGAATGTGAAGAAAAGGATCAAAGAGTACTTCATTCATTTTGTATTTCCAGGCAAATTACCTTAATTCTTTATGCGATACTGCCGAAAATTTTCTGAAGGCTGATAGCCGGGAGCTACTTGATCACCCCATGCTTCTTCCCTACCTTCGCAAAGGCCTCCAACGCCTTGTCCAGATGCTCCCGTTCATGCCCTGCTGATATCTGTACCCGAATTCTAGCCTTGCCTTGAGGAACTACAGGGTAATAGAATCCAATAACATAAATTCCTTCTTTCAACAAATCATCAGCGAATACCTGGGACAAAGGAGCGTCATACAACATCACCGGCACAATCGGATGTACACCAGGCACAATATCAAATCCAGCCTCGGTCATACCCTTGCGGAAGTACGTGGTGTTCGTTTCGAGTTTGTCTCTCAATGCGGTGGTTTCTCCAAGCATATTCAATACCGCAATAGATGCGCCTACGATAGAGGGCGCAAGGGTATTGGAAAAGAGATAGGGCCTGGACCGCTGACGGAGCAAGGCAATCACTTCCTTCGAACCGGCCGTAAATCCACCGGAAGCCCCACCAAGGGCTTTTCCAAAAGTTCCTGTGGTGATATCAACCTGACCGAAAACACCATTGTGCTCGGCACTACCCCGCCCTGTCTTACCAACAAATCCCGTGGCATGACAATCGTCAACCATGACATACGCACCATATTGTTTGGCAAGGGCTACAATCTTATCCATCTGGGCTATGATCCCATCCATCGAAAACACACCGTCCGTGGCGACGAGGATACGACGTGATCCCTGGGCCTCTTGCAACTTGGCTTCGAGATCAGCCATATCATTATTGTTGTACCGCAATCTTTTAGCCTTGCAGAGGCGGATCCCATCGATGATCGAGGCATGGTTGAGCGCATCGGAAATGATGGTATCCTCTTCGTTGAGCAAGGGCTCAAACAAGCCGCCATTGGCATCAAAGGCCGCAGCATACAGTATCGCATCTTCCGCACCCACCCACGCTGCGATCTTCGCTTCGAGGTCTTTATGGATATCCTGGGTGCCACAAATAAAACGCACACTGGACATGCCAAATCCATGACTGTGGATCGTCTCAATGGCGGATTCAATGACCCGTGGATGCGAAGACAAACCCAAATAGTTATTGGCACAGAAGTTTAATACTTCTCCACCTTCAATGGTGTCAATCATCGCCGCCTGAGGACCCGTGATCGTTCTTTCTCTTTTAAATAATCCGGCTTCGCGAATAGCATCCAGTTCGGCCTGGATTTGCAGATTGAGTGGTTTAGACATGGTTATATTTTTTCCTCAGTTGTTGGAGCATTTCAGTGGTCATGGTATCGAGATCAAATTGATGTTTCCATCCCCAGTCCCGGCGTGCAGGGCTGTCATCTATACTCTCTGTCCAGGATGCAGCAATGGCCTGACGTTGATCCGGAGCATAGTCGATGGTAAATTCCGGCATATGTTTCTGAATCGCTGCGGCCAATTCAGCAGGTGTAAAACTCATGGCCGCCAGGTTGTACGACGTCCGTTCCTTGATTTGATCGGAAGGTGCAGCCATCAACTCGAGCGTAGCACGTATTGAATCATCCATATACATCATGGGCAATCGGGTATCCGCCTCCAGGAAGCAGGTATACTTGCCATGCAAAATAGCCTGATGAAAAATATCTACAGCATAATCCGTTGTACCGCCACCTGGCATCGATTGATAACTAATGATCCCCGGATATCGGACGGACCGAACATCCAGTCCAAAGCGATCATGATAATATTTACACCATAGCTCTCCGGAAGCTTTGGATATCCCATAGACTGTTGCAGGGGTCATCACCGTATGCTGAGGTGTATTGATCCTTGGTGTGGTGGTACCAAACACAGCAATCGTGCTTGGGAAAAATACTTTTTGAATGCCTTGCGCCCTTGCCAGTTCAAGGATAGACAGTAATCCATTCATGTTGACATTCCAGGTCTTCTGTGGATTCCATTCTCCGCTCGCGGATAAGATTGCGGCAAGGTGATAGATCGTAGTAATCTGGTAGTCATCCACGATTTCCGTGATCCGCTGCGTATTGAGGATGTCCAGCATTTCAAACAAGCCCGTATGATGCTCGGGCTTTTTGATGTCGGTGGCCAATACATTGTCATGGCCGTAAGCCTCCCGAAGGGCCTCTGTCAACACCGTCCCGATCTGGCCTGTAGCACCGGTGACGAGGATTTTTTCGTTTCTGTGATTCACGGTGGGCTAAGGTAAGAGTTTAATCAAAAATGAGGGACGGACTTAACACAAGACCTGGTACACGAGCAGACTTCCGAAATACGCCAGTGTGGTCATCATAGTAAATTGAATGATCGGCCACTTCCAGGACTTGGTTTCCCGCTTGACAATAGCCAATGTACTCATGCATTGCATGGCAAATACATAGAAAATAAGCAAGGACCACGTTGCCGCGGGGGTGTAGATCAAAGCACCGGTTTCCGGATGTCGGTCATTGGCCATGTGGGTGCGAATAGACGCCACGTCGGAATCATCATCAATACTGTAGATTGTAGCCATCGTTCCAACAAACACTTCGCGTGCGGCAAACGAACAGATGATCGCGATGCCAATTTTCCAATCAAATCCCAATGGTGCTATGACAGGTTCAATCGACTTTCCCAAAATCCCAGCATAAGAATCCTCAAGGGCTGGTCGCGTACGATCGGTGCCCTCAATATGCTGATGATCCGCAGTCTGCCGCCCGGGAGGCCCAAAACTGGCTAAAAACCAAAGAATCATGGCAATGATAAGGATGATCTTACCGGCACCCAGAACAAAGGCCTTCGTTTTTTCAAACACAAGGTAGCCCAGGTTTTTCATCACGGGTGGACGATAGATCGGCAACTCCATCATGAGGAAACTACGGTCTTCGGATTTGATAATCTGCTTGAGTACAAAGGAGGCTGAGAGCGCAGCAACTATACCAATGCCATACAATCCCATGAGCGCCAACCCTTGCTGCTCAAAACCCCAAAATCTACCCTGAGGCACCGCAAATCCAATCAGGATGGCATAGACCGGTATACGCGCGGAGCAACTGATAAACGGCGTCACCATGATGGTGATGAGCCTTTCTTTCCAATTGCTGATGTTGCGTGTACTCATGATGGCCGGGATCGCACAAGCGCCACCGGAAACCAACGCCACTATACTACGACCGTTGAGGCCAATGCGTCGCAACATGACATCAAACATACTGACCGCGCGAGCCATATAGCCTATTTCTTCCAGGATGCCGATGAAAAAAAACAGAATAGCAATCTGTGGTATGAAGACCAGGATGCCTGTCAAACCAGCCAGCAATCCATCACAGATCAAATCTGTGGTCCAACCCGGCGGTAATACACTTCTTATACCCTGACCCAATTGGCCCATGACGGACTCAATAAAATCCATTGGCCCCGCAGCCCAGGCAAATATGGCCTGGAAAATGAGCAGCATCACCAGGAAGAAAAACACAGATCCCAATACAGGATGCATCACCCATTTGTCGATACGATCCGTGACTTTCATGCCGGCACCTCCTTCTTCAAGATGAAGGGCTTTACGAATGATCGGCGTAAACCGGCTATATCGGGATAAGGTCTCACTGATCTGATTTTGGATGGAATTAAATCCATCCGCTATAGACCTGGATTTTATCTTTTGCTTTTGATCCGGAGTCAAATGCTCCAACCAATCCACATGATGCAGGGTCAGCAGCTTCCCATACTGCGAAGTAGCTGGAATATCATCACTCAATTCCTCTATGAGGTTCTTCTCTGTTTGTGAAAATTTGTAATACGGCTCCGGTACTTCCGGAGGATGGCTGAGCAAATGGCTGATCTGGAGCTTTAGCGCCATAATCCCAATGCCAGTCTTTCCCGATAGAGGCACTACGGGTATCCCAAAATGGTCCGTCAATTGCTGGGCCTGTATCGTGACTCCGGCCATATCCACCATATTGAGGGCAAGTATAATCGGATACCCCAGATCCCGAAGCTGAGTCAAAAGAAGAATCTGCTTCTCCAACTGACTCACATCCGCCACATAGACAATGAGATCAGGTTGTCTTTCCTCTTCTAAAAACTGGCGTACGACGATGCGTTCATCCTTGGAAGAAGGATACATACTATAGGCACCCGGTAGGTCAAGCAAAGCCACTTCCTCACCTGCCGAGAGGTGGAGGATGCCGGTCTTTTTATCAACCGTTACCCCTGGATAATTACCGACTCGCTGGTTAAGCCCGGTCAACAGGTTAAACAGGGTAGATTTTCCTGAATTGGGGTTACCGGCCAGGATGACAAACTTCCTGTCCGTGGTCGTCGACAGGCTCATAGTCCGTCGACAATTATGGTTTGCGCTTCATCGCGCCGCAGGGCGATCTTAAACCGGCTATTGATCCTGAATATCAGCGTCTGGCCGAGGGCATTTCGTCTGACCATCTGGATTTGGGCATGGGGCAATATGCCCATAGACATGAGTTTACCTGCAATAATCATATCCTCAAACCGGACAATGCGCGTGGTTTCATCGGGCTGAAGTTCACTTGCATTTTTCGACGACAAACTCATTATTTAGACCAAAGCTATATAGACCGCTAAGATAACATGTCCCAAGGTAATAGCTTTGCCTGCCTGCATTGGTACCCTGCGGGAAAAACAACGGTATGTTTAAGGTATATCTGCAATTGGGCTTCGATCATATAGCTGATCTTCAGGGATTTGACCATATCCTTTTTATAGTCGCCCTATGCGCAGTCTATGCAGTCAAGGACTGGAAAAAGTTCCTGATCCTGGTGACGGCCTTCACTATCGGGCACAGTTTTACCCTGGCCCTCTCCTCTTTGCAGATCATCCGCGTGTCTCCACAGCTGATCGAACTCCTGATCCCTGTGACCATACTGTTAACTGCATTGCAGAATTTTTGGTACCGACCTGAACCCCGAAGGCGTTGGAGTTTGAACTATGTACTGGCGCTCTGTTTTGGGTTTATCCACGGTATGGGTTTTTCCAATTATTTCCGGTCGCTGCTCGGACAGGAGTCCGATATTATTCTGCCTCTTTTTGCGTTTAATGTCGGTGTCGAAGCCGGCCAACTCTGTATTGTGGCCTGTATCCTGGTGGTTGATTTTATAGTAGTCAGTTTGCTTAGCGTCAAGCAGGAATATTGGAATAAAATCATCAGTTCACTCGCCATTGTCCTTTCCCTGTATATGATCTGGCAACGCATTTGATCATTTCCTTTACGCGTGTTTTCACTACATTGTCAGCCTAAGTAAAACGCATTTACTATGGATCCCGCGCAGTTTCAATCCGATATCACCCAAGGCTATACGTTTCAGGGCGAATCTATTATCCTGGGGGCAGCAGTGGTGGATGGCAAGCCGCTGAAAGAATGTTTTGTCCGCCTCCCTCTCGCCACACTCAATCGTCATGGCCTCATCGCAGGCGCTACAGGAACAGGAAAAACGAAGACCCTCCAATTACTGGCTGAACAACTCAGTGCATTTGGTATCCCATCATTGGTGATGGACATCAAAGGCGACCTGAGTGGTATTGCAGCCCAGGGTCAATCCAATCAAAAGATTGTGGATCGCCACAACCTGATTGGACTGCCATATATTCCTGGGTCAAGTCCAGTTGAATTTCTTTCTCTTTCTGAGGAGCCCGGAGCAAGATTAAGAGCGACCGTCTCCGAATTCGGACCGGTACTTTTTTCGAAAATGCTGGATCTTAATGAAACCCAGCAAGGCGTGATCTCGGTCCTCTTCAAATTTTGCGATGATCATGAATTACCCTTGCTGGATCTTGAAGACCTGAAGAAAGTCGTCCAATACATCACCACCGATGGCAAAGCCGCGTTCGAGGCAGAGTATGGAAAAATCATGACTTCCTCAACGGGCACGATTGTGCGCAAACTCGTAGAACTGGAACAACAAGGCGCTGCTGAATTTTTTGGCGAACCCTCCTTTGACGTGGAAGACCTGCTCCGTGTCAACAATGATGGGCAAGGTATCGTACATACGTTGAGGCTCACTGATATCCAGGACAAGCCTAAATTGTTTTCTTCTTTCATGCTTCAATTACTCGCAGAGATCTATGCCATCTTTCCGGAAGCCGGGGATGTCAAAAAGCCCAAACTGGTCCTGTTTATTGATGAAGCGCATTTGATTTTTGACAACGCATCTGATGCCCTGCTGGATCAAATCGAAGTGATCATAAAACTTATCCGATCTAAAGGCATCGGCATTTTCTTCGTCACCCAAAACCCAACCGATATCCCAGATATAGTATTGAGTCAGTTGGGACTCAAAGTGCAACATGCCCTCCGGGCCTTTACGGCTAAGGATCGTAAGAGCATCCAGAAAGCTGCTGAAAATTTCCCGGAGTCATCCTATTATAAAGTAGATCAATTGCTCACCGAACTGGGAATTGGAGAAGCCCTGGTCACGGCACTGAATGAGAAAGGGATCCCTACCCCACTCGTGCATTGCTTTTTGCGGGCGCCACAGTCAAGGATGGATGTACTTCAACCTGCGGAGATCGATGCGATCATCAATCGGTCACCACTGGTCAGCAAATATCGTGAAGGATTGGACCGGGAAAGTGCGTATGAAATCCTGACCGCTAAGATCGAAGATGCGCAACTGGACAGTCATCGCGAAGTCATCACCCAACAAAAAACAAGGGCCCGTCAGGAAAAATCAACGCTTGAAAAAGTGCTTACCAATACAACTACGCGTCAGATCGGCCGTACGGTGGCCAGGGAACTAACCCGGGGATTATTGGGTGTATTGGGCGTGAAAGCCGTTACTCGCCGAAGTACAAAGAAGAAAACCGGGTGGTTTTAATTTTGAAAATATAACCGGGCATTGCGGTGCACATTGTCACCCATCTCGGTATCATTGACACCTGGCGTTTCTAGCGTGGCGTCTCTATAAAGTTCAACTTCCCATCGCGCATTGTTGACTTCACCTCGTGCGGTGGAATGCAGAAGTTCAAAACCATTTTTAGTCAGCGATGGGTTGTAGAAAAGGAACCGCACATTGGTTTGATGCGTTGCGGGAAATGAATTATAGATCCATATCTCATAGGGCGGAGCACTGGGTTCATCTTCTACGGTGATCACATCATTCGGTTGGCCATATTTAAGAAAAACATGCCCCCGATCAGTTTCAAATCCGTAGCCGAATCCAGATGCAAAGGTTTGATCCACCACACGAGCTACCGTCATATAATTCTGAAAAGCAGGCTTAGCCAGTTTTCCACCACGCGTAGTCCAATACCGATAGATGAAATACTGTTTGGCTTTTTCGCTCCCCTTCTTGACCAGGGTATTCAGAATTTCGTTGTCCAGGGAATTGACCACTGGCGCCATAGCCCGAAGCACATAATTAAGCGAGTCTGCGGGTATGTCATGCACAAATCCGGATTCGAATTGCGTTGCGGCATTTTCGGCATAAATGCTGTCTCCTTCAGGATTGAGCCTCGAAAACAGAATGGTCTTCGTATCCTTCAATTGACGATTACCATCGTACAATGAAGCTTCAAGGGAATAAGGGCCGGAAATCAAACTGCTGATATCAAGCTGGAATATATTGGCCGAAATTGGTTCCTTCTTAACTTTTTTATACGAGGTGATGGGGGCTGGTATATCTCCTGATGTAGGTTTGACAGTGTATTGGAGGTAAGCCTGGCCCTCCAGCATATCGGCATGATAGGTCTCCAGATAAACGCACAGTTGATGCAGTGAAGGGTAGTAAAAACGGAATGCCAGCGGCTCCAGGTAAATCCCGCTTTTATGGAATGGCGAGTTTTGGTCAGGTTCGCTTTTAAATGTGGATGCGAGCTGGATATCAGAAATAGACGCTGATGAGCCTGCGGGTAATATCCGGACCTGTTGAGAAATATTGATAACGCTCAAGGAGTCTGCTAAATCCCAGGCTTCAATGGCCACGATGTATGCCCCTTCCGGCAGCGCAAACCGCCTGACATCAAAAATATCTTTTGCCGGGCATCCATTTCCGCTAAGCCTGAATTTATCTCCGGCCACCACATGATCCATAGTGTCTTTGATCAGGACGATATAGCCAATCCCATAAAGGTCTCCAGTGCTTTTATCACAAGCTATTGAGGCCCCTACGGCATAAACGGATACTTCGATATATGGAGATGCCCCAGTATTGAAGCGGTACACCTCCATACTGATATCAGGAGTGGCGAATGCACTTTGATATAGAAGGATTAAAAGACCGGCCAAAAGGCTGAAGCGCCTCATTTTTTTGCCTTGTTGAGATAAATCAGAAATTGGGTCTCTTCATTCATTTGATACATTACCGACATGCTGTCACGGTTCATCGACTCGATAGTAAACGCTTTGCCGTCCTTCAGGTGCAGTATATTATTGTTCAACGTGAAGGATGACTTTTCTTCCACGCCGGTGATATTGACCGTCATCATTCCGGAAGGATCAATGACAAAATAACCGCCGCGGAGATAGGGTGTTTCTTTTTGGTTGCGTATGGCGCGGTTGATTTCCCATTTTCCATAGAGCACTTCTTTCGTGATATCTGCCCGGTCAGAACAAGACCACATGCCGGAAGCCCACATGATCACCCACAAACTCACTTTGCTTATGGAGAAAACGCCGGATCTGGAGGGATTGTGCCGGTGATCCACAGGAGTTTGCATTGTTAAATCCATGAAATGTAAGTTGGACGACACAAATCTACGACTGATGCAGGGTCAATAGGGTGATTTCCGGAAGAATTCCTACCCGACCCGGATAGCCCAGGTAGCCGAGCCCGCGATTGACATAGAGAAACTGATGTGCTTTTTCATACAACCCTGCCCACTGTGGATAGACATATTGGATAGGACTCCACTTGATATACCCTGGAATCTCTACCCCAAATTGGAATCCATGCGTATGTCCTGAAAGGGTCAGGTCAATCTCAGGGTGATCTGGGGCAACCTGGGCTTCCCAGTGCGATGGATCATGAGAGAGCAGTACGTTGAATGTGTCAGGAGCCATTCCTTCCGTGGCCTTTTTGAGGTCACCGTATTTAGGGAATCGAGGGCTGGCACTGTAGTTCTCTACCCCGACCACATGAAAGGTTGCACCCTTATGCTGAATCTGACGATGTTCGTTGAGCAATAAATCCCACCCCAGGCGTTTGTGCATAGATTTAAGCTCCTCGAAGTTTTTATGCTTATCCGCAGGGTTGGTCCAATGATGATAATCCCCATAATCATGATTGCCCAGAATAGAATACACACCGAGTGGAGCTTGGATGCGACTAAACATCTCCACAAAAGGCTCCATCTCATTGGCGAGCGAATTGACGAGGTCTCCGGTAAAGAAAACGATGTCGGGCTTTTCGGCATTGATCATTTCAATGCTTCGTTCAACAGGTTCTTTGAGCAAAAAACTTCCGGAATGAATATCTGAAATCTGGATGATCTTGAGTCCCTCCAGATCAGGATGAAGACCTTTGACCGGGATCCGGGTCTTGTGTAAGGTATACCTGTATTGGTTTCTGGCCATTCCGTAGGTAAGGCTCAGCACGGGAATGGCTCCAAGTATCAGCGCACCATAGGACATGATTCGTGATCGTTCGGTCGATAGGCTGAGATCATTGATCCCCATATTGAGGGCCCCAAAAACCAATCGCCTCAGATCATCCACCAGGATGATTGCGGCAATAAGGAGTTTTGAAAAATAGAAGATGAAGATCATGGTGCGGATCGTCACCTGTAAGCCTTTGGGTAACGTCTCGCTCCAACCTGTAGAAAATCCTCCCAGGTAGATCAGGGTCACTACTGGAACCAGCCAGTAGACGATATAGACTATAGTGCGTAACGACTTGGCTGAGTTGGCCACAAGGGGCCGAACCGCCTGAAAGGCCATGACATCAATAAGAAGTAACAGAAGAGTAAGAAT
Organism: Saprospiraceae bacterium; assembly: GCA_044227555.1. Taxonomy (GTDB): domain Bacteria; phylum Bacteroidota; class Bacteroidia; order Chitinophagales; family Saprospiraceae; genus Opimibacter. The sequence goes on from JBGAWQ010000001.1 coordinate 47,004, forward strand.
CAGGATACGCATCGCCATTTCCGTTGGAAGTTGTCCCTCCAATAACACAAATATGCGGAAGATGTTACACGGGTTGGCTGCATTTTCACAACTTTGACAGATGAGGTATTTCGTCTTAATCACCGGGGCATCATCAGGCATAGGTCAGAGTGCTTGTATCGCCCTTCTGGGCAAAGGTTATTATGTCATTGCGGGTGTGCGCAACCTCAAGGATGCTGACCCGGTGGTGGCTTTAGGAGGGGATCATGTCTTACCGCTTTTAATGGATGTGACTGATACCGCAGCCATTACCAAGGCAAGAAATACGGCGGAACAATGGATTGGAGATGGCGCACTGGTTGCGATATTCAACAATGCAGGGGTGGTGGTGCATGGATCGGTGTTGCATATTCCAGTGGATGCCTGGCGCCAGCAATTCGAAGTCAACGTACTGGGCGTGATTACAGTAACCCAATTGTTCTTTCCGTTATTGGCCAAACCACGACAAGCGGGTGACACGCATCCCAGGAGAATCTTACAAATGGGAAGTGTTTCCGGGCTTTTTACCAGCCCGTTTCTCGGGCCTTACGCGGCCTCTAAATACGCCCTCGAAGCCTTGAGTGACGCATTAAGAAGAGAGCTATACATGCATGACATCCAGTTGGTTATCATTGAAGCTGGAAATATTACTACACCGATATGGGAAAAAGCCAGACAAGGTTCGTCCTACTTTGGCAAGGAATACGAATCTATCCTGCAACACAAGGATCGTATGATAGACGGCTTGATTGCTGATGGCATTCCGGTTCGATTTGTGGATGACATCGTACTCAAGGCGGTAATGCGCTCCAAAGTAAGAACCCGTTACCTGGTTAAGAGGAAGAAATGGCTATTCAACCTGATCAGGTTACTGCCCGCAAAATGGGTAGACCAAATGATCGCGAATAACCTGCGTAAAAAATCAGGCATCCGGCCATTCTGATCACCAGATTAGCAAATGAAGTAAGGAAAATCGGCGATTCGCCGGGGAGAATTAGTTGAAGGTCTTCTTCTCCTTGATCTTGGCTTTCTTACCTACCAGGTCACGGAGATAGAACAGACGAGCTCTGCGAACCCGGCCTTTTTTCAGCAATTTAATCTCAACGATGTGTGGGGAGCTGAAAGGGAAAATACGCTCTACACCAACCCCATTGGAAATCTTGCGTACCGTAAAGGTTTTACCGGCACCGCTGCCTTTAATCTGGATCACATCACCTTTGAAATCCTGGATACGCTCCTTGGCCCCTTCGATGATCTTATAGGATACAACGATGTTGTCTCCGGCCTTGAAAGCCGGGAAATTAGGCTGGGTATTGAGCTGCTGATGAACTAACTTGATAAGATCCATGACGGCATTAATTGTGTTACTGTCCTAAAAAAGAGCCACAAAAGTACGCTTTTTTGAACATGTTCACCCCATCAACTTCTTTTTTTCTTTTACCGGACGAGCGTGACAAACTCGCGGAGTTCCACTGGGCGGTTTCGGGCATCCCGGTACTGAAGCACGCAGAGATAGACCCCCACAGGCAAATCCTGACCGGCATTGTTTTTACGGCCATTCCAACCTTCATCCGGATTGGCAGTCTCAAAGACCTTTTCTCCCCAACGAGTCCAAATACCCAGGTTGTAAAAACTTACCCCCTCAGCTAATCCCTTAGGCTTATAGGTCTCATTCTTGCCATCATAGTTAGGCGTAAAGGCATTTGGGAGGAAAAACTGCACAACAGGCTCTATGTCAATAGTTTGAATGAGTGTATCAGTGCAACCGTTGGGATGAAATACGATCTGCATGACATCATGCCTTCCGGTATCTTGAAAAGTGTACGTTGGGTTGCGGATAAACGACCTGGCTTCACCGCCAAAATCCCAATACCAACCTGTCCCCCCGGTGGATAAATCCGTAAAGGTTGCGGTCGACTGGATACTGTTGATCACGTCCGGGGTATAACTAAACCCAGCCTCCGGTGAAGCTTCCATGGTGATCAGGTTAGGAAAAGTTTCTTCCGTATAGCATCCAATCGGAGACGTAATCTCCAGGTGAACGGTATAATTTCCGGCTTCGGTATATTCATGGGTGGGACTGATCTGGTCACTGACTCCACCATCACCAAACTCCCATCTGATTTTATATGTATTGTCGATGGGTACGGATAAGTTGGTAAACTTAATTTTTTCAGGCACACAAGCCGAATACTTTGAAGGCTTGATGATCAACAATGGAGGTACCGGGAAATAACTCACCACATTGGTGGCTGTGTCCTTGCACTCATTGTTGTCCTCGACGATCAGCTCGACAGGATGCAATCCCGGTGACTGATACAGATGATTCGGGTTACGCACCTGACTGGCTGTAGCATCGCCGAAATCCCAATCCCATTGCGTTATGTTTTGCGCATTGGTCACGGATTTGTCCTTAAAACTCACCGGTCCCCCAATACAGGTATCATAGTCAAACTCAAAATCTGCATGGATAGAAGGGAAGACATTGAGATTGATAAATGCGGTATCGCCACACTGCTCTCCTTCGTTGACGATCATCATGCCTTTATAATTGCCAATACCCGGAAACGTAAATGTGGCATCCCGGTCAGTGGATTCAAGGGTATTGCCATTCACGTCGAAGATCCAGCGATAGGTCTTAATGTACTTTTCAATCTGGCTTTCATTTTTGAACGTCACAGTATTGTTGCCACAGGAATTAAGAATAAATTCTTGCCCGCCAACCACGGCATCAGCTTTGATGTCGGCGGTGACCGCGGAGGAACAATTCAGGACGTTGAATTGAAAATCACGCCGAAGTACACTCAGTAAAATACCATTACGATATTCCTTGACACAGATTCCAACCACAAATTGCCCGGTCAGTCCCGGCGTGCCGGTGATCAACCCGGTGATCGGATTGATAAAAATCGGAGACACTGTCCCCAAAGGACTGGTCGGGGTATAGTTGGGCACTTTAAACTGTACATCCAGATATGGTGGCAGGCAGTTTTTGGGATTTGGGGTGATCCCATCGCACAATTCTTGCTGGGCTGGATTGTCAACACCTAGTGGACCTCCTCCCCGCAGCGGCGCACAAAACTCATACGTGATCTGATCCCCCTCGGTGTCGGTGGCTGAATGATCGAAATTGAGCGGATCATTGACGCAAATGCCGATTGGGGGGAAACTATTAAACTGCGGACCATTATTGCAGGTCCTTTGCGCTTCTTCTGTGACTTCTATCGTAAACGTAGCGCCGGTATCGTTCGGGTTATTGATATTGGTGATTGTGTTATTGCGGCAACAACGCTGCCATGACACGATGTAGGAACCCTGTATTAGGGGGAGATTATTAAGGTTGATGATATAGGAGGTTTCCTCCACACAAACGTTTGGAGGCAGGATGAGACAGGGATTTTCCTGGGCTTCAAGACCAGTGACAAATCCATGGTTGACCCGCAGGTCACGAACGAAGGTATAAACTCCATTGATATGGGAATAGACCCCAATCCGGGCAGGATTGTCAAAATCAGCGCCTCCGCTGGCACAATCCCTGTATATCTTCATGGTCATCCGGTAATTACGGGTATCTGCTATAGAACCATTGCCCATGCAGTTGTAAAAAATCTCACCGCCGACGATATGCCTGCCGTAAGACCATTCGGCCACACTCAGCAAAATCAGCAAGCTCATCAACAACCGTGACCGGATACCAGGGTGTAGGGTATGCATCATATTGGAAAAGATACGTCTCAAAGGTAATTCGCGTCTGATTTAAACGTTTATTTTCTTGTTTTTATACATCCTCAACGGCCAAATACTGACCTTCGCACTACATTTCTACAAATATCCACCCTGGTGAACAAAGAACCCATTGAAAAGATTATCAATCACACCATCCAAATACTGGAGGAAGGTGGAGTGATTTTGTACCCGGCAGACACCATTTGGGGCATTGGCTGCGACGCTACTAGTCAAAAGGCCATCCGCAGAGTGTATGACATCAAGGGGCGCAGTTACACCAAACCGTTAATTGTCCTGGTGGCGGACCTGGCCCAGCTCTACCAGGTCGTTACCTCTGTTCATCCCCGCATCGACACCTTGCTTTCTCTTCACGAACGCCCTCTTACAGTCATCTATCCCTCTGTCCGGGAGCCCTACCAACATCTGGCCGCTTCCGATGGAACCCTTGCTGTACGTGTTGTCAAAACGGGATTTTGTCACGAACTGCTCAAAGCTTACGGAAAGCCACTGGTATCCACTTCAGCCAATGTTTCGGATATGCCTTCGCCAACAAAATTTGGAACCGTCAGTTCAGACATTATTGACAAGGTAGATTTTGCGCTTCCTGCCTTCACCGAAAAAGGAATAACCGGCACAGCATCTGTAATCGCCAGGTATGACGCCAATGGGGAATTGGATTTTATAAGGTTTCAGGCCTGATCAATCACCCTTCAGCGCCATCTGCAGGTTCACGCCCGCCAGAGCTATCGCCCTTACAACGACCGGATCCTGCTCATTAAGCGTACGGTACCACCCTTCTTCACCGGTCTTATAGGATACTATGGAGGCCCTGGTGATTCTCAACAATTCATTCCTGTGATCCGCCAGAAACTTGAGTGCCTCTTTGCCGGAATCAGAAGACCGCGTGCGGGCAATCAATGTTATCCCGTCAAGGATAGTTTGGTCATCAGGCATTTTACTCCGGACTTTTTCGACATCTGATTGGCCCATGCTCGTATTGCCAAATTGCTTAAGGTCATACCGAATGGCATATTCGGAGATATAATCCATCCATTGTTGTAGCAATGGGTTTTCCCAATCGATATCTTCAGCAACTATGATATCCGGCACGATACCTCCTCCGGCATGCATTGGACGTCCCTGTGCCGTGCGAAATACAATATTGGTATCCACTACAGAGGTCGAATCATATGCTCTCTGAATGAGGCGGCCTGAGGGGGTATAATATTTCGAAACCGTGAGCCGCAGGATGCCTCCGTTGGATAGTTCATACTGCTCCTGAACCAAACCTTTACCAAAAGAAGGCGTTCCTACGATTAAACCCCGATCCAGATCCTGCAGACATCCGGCAATAATCTCACTGGCGGAGGCAGAAGATGAATTGATCAATACCGTCACATTGCCGACAGGGAAGAAAATCTTTCCGGTACTCTTGTATTCAATGCGCTGATGATTCTTTCCTTCCGTGTATACCAGCAACTTGCCTTCTTCTTCAATAATCTGGGAAAGGATATTGACCGCCTCTTTCAGATACCCACCAGGATTGTCACGCAGATCCAGGATGAGGTGCCGCGCATTTTCTTTCGTCGACATTCGCTCCCACGCATCCATAAATTCACGGTAGGTAGTATTGGTAAATCGCTGGACACGGATGTAGGCTATAGAGGAGTCTACCATGTAGGCCGCTACGACACTCGGCACTTTGATATCCCCTCGGTCGACTTCAACGATACGGGTAGTTTGCTCCAGCAAGGGTTTGATTGTAAGCCGCACTTTAGAACCCTTCTCGCCTTTAATCAGTTCGAGAACTTCTTTCTTTTTTAAAGAGTCTCCTTTGACTATATCCAGACCATTGACAGCAATAATATAATCACCTCCTTTTATGCCGGCCCGCTCCGCAGGACTATCTTTCCTGGGGTACAACACCATGAGGCTATCGCCTACGAAAGTGACTTCGACACCTATACCCACATAATGCCCCGAAGTACGTTCTTCCAATTCCTCCATCTGATCCGGTGGGAAATAATGGGTGTGCGGATCCAATCCTTCCAGAATGGAATGAATAGCCTTCGTCACCAGTTCATCCGAATTGACTTGTCCCACATATTTGGTTTCCAGGAAACGGATGATCTCCTCTACCTGGCGGCCACTATAATGAGTGTCTGTGATTGCGGTTTCTTGCCGGGCATGCCGGTGATCTGCTTCCACTAATTTAGCCCCGGCCAACATGCCTACGACGGTTGCAAAGCTGAGCAGAAGGGGTTCCCAGATTTTATATTTCCTTAAAGTGTCTGCCAATGGATGAGTTTCTTTATTGAAAAACAGGATATGCCCGTTAAAGCAATTTCCGTCTTGCAAAGATGTGTCATTTACCCCGTTTGTCCTTTACCAATAGACAAAATTGGCCTAAATCCATTGTAAAGCCGGATACCCTGACTACGGATACCCAAAGGAAGTCAACCTTGAATGAATGGCATTGCTTAGCTTTGGCTCAGCCATCCCGCATTCCGCTGATGGTATGTACTCTGCCTTTCGCGGCAATGAAACCTCCTGAAATGATATCCCACAGATCCCTCCTGTTCTGCATCCTGCTGAGTTATTTCCCACTTTCTGCGCAAGACATACCAGTGCCTTCCACGGGTGCGGAACGAAAAGAATCTTTTGCCCGTCGTTTGGCCAAGCGGGAGGCTACTCCGTTCGGACAACTTCCATTCGAGAGTATCGGCCCCACCGTTTGCAGCGGTCGTGTAGTAGATGTTGATATCAACCCATCCCGGCCACAGGAAATGTATGTGGCCTATGCCTCTGGCGGAGTTTGGTACTCAGACAACAATGGCACATCATTTACACCGGTGTTTGATCACCAGGCGGCTATAACAATAGGTGACATTGCGGTCAATTGGAATGCCGGAATCATCTGGGTGGGTACCGGAGAGAATAATTCAAGCCGGTCTTCCTATTCAGGTATGGGCATCTATAAAAGCAGCGATAAAGGAAAAACGTGGAAACATTGCGGGCTGGAAGAAAGCCACCATATCGGTAGAATTATCCTCCATCCGGTCAATGCAAACATGGTCTATGTGGCTTGTCTTGGCGCCCTTTACAGCGACAACCCCAATCGTGGTGTCTACAGCACTTCGGATGGTGGTGCAACCTGGAAACAGTCGCTGTATGTCAGCCCCACTGCAGGCGCCATAGATCTGGTCATGGATCCTGCCAATCCAAACCATCTATATGCCGCCACCTGGGATCGCAGCAGACGCGCATGGAACTTTGTAGAATCGGGACCTGGCTCAGGCATATACGCTTCGTATGATGCCGGAAGGACTTGGAAATTGATGACCACTGAAAATTCCGGTTTTCCAACCGGTCAGGGCACTGGGCGCATTGGCCTGGACATCACCCGAATCAAGAATCAATCGGTCTTGTATGCGGTGGTTGACAATCAAAACGAACGGCCTGATGAACCTTCCGGAGAATATACTTTGACCAAAACGGAATTGATGGCCATCAGCGTTGACAGCTTTTTGCATTTAAATAATTCGTTGATTACAGCTTACCTCGAAGACCAGGGTTTTCCAGAAAAATATACGGCAGATACTATAAAAACACTTGTTAAAAACGGAACGATCAAACCTTCCACGCTTGTGGAATATACCCAGGATGCCAACAACCGTTTGTTTGACACCAAGGTCATCGGAACAGAAATTTATAAAAGCCTTGATGGTGGTATGACCTGGACCAAAACACATGAGGGCTACCTCGACAATGTCTTCTATACCTATGGCTACTATTTTGGTCAAATCAGGACATCCAAAATGGATCCGCAAAAGCTGTATATACTTGGGGTTCCCATATTAAAATCATCAGATGGAGGTTCGACCTGGACGTCTATAGGTGGCGACAATATGCATGGTGATCATCATGCCTTGTGGGTCAGCCCACGTCAGGCCGGCCATCTCGTCTCAGGCAATGATGGTGGGATCAATATCAGCTACGATGACGGCGCCCAGTGGATCAAATGCAATACACCTGCAGTAGGCCAGTTCTATAGCGTATGTGTAGACATGGCTAAACCCTACAATGTCTATGGCGGCCTTCAGGACAATGGAGTTTGGGCAGGACCATCAACGTATAGCCCGAACACTGCATGGCAATCTTCTGGTGATTATCCTTTTAAAGAAATCATGGGCGGCGATGGCATGCAAGTCGCTGTTGATCCCCGCGACAACAACACCGTCTATACCGGCTTTCAGTTTGGCAACTATTATCGAACGACACGCAATAGCCAGGAGGAAGCAGTACGAATCACACCTATCCATGAGCTTGGTGAAAGACCATATCGCTGGAACTGGGAGTCCCCCATTCACCTTTCGGTCCATCAACCAGACATTCTGTACATGGGCGCCGAAAGAGTGTTTCGTTCCTTCGACCGGGGTAAAACCTTCAAAGCGATTTCCGGAGATCTGACCCATGGCCCGGTAGCGGGTGATGTGGTCTATGGCACAATTGTATCCCTCCATGAATCCCCTCGGATCTTTGGGGTGATCTACGCCGGCAGCGACGACGGATATATCCATATCACCCGTGACGGAGGCTCCACATGGCAGCGTATTTCAGATCCATTACCCCAGCATCTTTGGGTCAGCTGCATTCAGGCCAGTCAATTTGCAGATGGCAGGGTCTATATCACCCTTAACGGATATCGACAAGATCATTTTGAGAGCTATGTATATGTGTCAGAAGATTACGGAGCCCACTGGAATCGACTGGCCAATGATCTGCCAGCCGAGCCTGTCAATGTCATTCGTGAAGATCCTTTCCATGAAAATGTTTTGTATGTCGGCACGGATAATGGGTTGTATGTCTCACTCGATCAAGGACAACATATGATGACCCTGGGTCAGATGCCTGATGTAGCCGTCCATGACCTTGCGATCCAATCGCGGGACCAGGAAATCATCGTAGCGACACACGGTCGCTCGCTGTACAAGGCAGATATTTCTTTGGTGGGTAAGTTGAAATACGATATGGGTGATACCCTCACTTGTTTCGAAACCAATAATACCATACGTTACAGGACCAATTGGGGTAGCCGGTCTTCTTCCTGGACGGAATACTACGAACCTTCTGTCACTATTCCTGTTTATAGTAGCCGGGACGGACAAGGTCAATTGAACGTGTATTCGGATAGTCTGCTAGTGTTTCAAAAACCGATTACCATATCCAAAGGTTTAGGATATTACACCTACAACCTGGACCTCGATGAAAGCAGAGCAAAAATGCTGCGGGAAGATCAGGTATCGAAAGACAAAGCGTATACCTGGAAGGAGGTGAAGTCGAAAAATGGAAAGTATTACCTGTTGCCCGGAACCTACAAAATGCGGATACAAATAGGCCAGCTGCAATCAGAGGCTAAGCTTGAAATCAAAGGAGAAGAATAATTAAAACAAAATATAGTACTAACCTATCCTATGGAAAACACGAAGACGTACGACCTTTTCAGAACTATCGCCAAAGTAGAAGGCATCTCTTTTCTGATCCTGTTGTTTATCGCGATGCCCCTTAAATACATGGCGGACATGCCTTTGGCTGTTCGAATTGTAGGCAGTATCCACGGTGGCTTGTTTGTAGCTTTTATGATCTGGATGTACCTGGTCTATGACCGGTATGATCACGATATCAGATGGATGGGCAAAGCATTTTTAGCGTCTGTAGTCCCCTTTGGCACGTTCGTGATGGATAAGCACTGGAAAAACGAAGCGGCCAAACATGGCGGATAAAGTTCGCATCGATAAATACCTCTGGGCCATCCGGATCTATAAATCAAGGACGATGGCTAATGATGCCTGCCGTGAAGGCAAGGTAAAAATGCATAGTGTACCGGTCAAATCATCTACGATGGTGACGATCGGTGACGAAATCGATGTAGTCAAAGATGGTTTCCGGCTGAGATATAAAGTGGTCCAACTCATTGAAAAACGAGTCTCTCCCACCCTGGCCAAACCCTGCTATGAAGACCTGACTCCCGAGGAAGAAATCAACAAATACAAGAGTTGGTTTATTGGTAAAGGAGCTCCCGAACGCCGCGACCGTGGCACCGGTCGACCCACCAAAAGGGAACGACGGGAGATTGATGATTTCAAAGCGTATTACGAAGGAGAAGATTAATGCCTGAGCATCCTAAATCAAGACCGTATGCAGAACGGATCAGTTATCATGCTCCCTGCCTAACGATTTTCCGGAAAGCACTGCACGAGCTAACTCTTCATCTTCAGGTGAACGCGGATTAAGTATTTTATTGGATGGAGGTGCAGGCTGCCCGGCATCAATCCATGCGGTATACCAGGCATCTCCTACCGCTTTGACCGCCACCCGAAACCGATCCTCGACCATGTTGTTCATGGCATCATTATAGGCCCTGGCGTAATCAGAACATTGCGTACGGATATTCTGATTGAGACGGTCTTCGTAACAAAACTGTTTGTCTGAAGGATAGGTTTCACTCAACTCCTTTTCAAGACTGAGGACTCGCCCCACTTCCTTATGACTTCCAAAAACCAGATTCCAAAAATAAGTGGTTGGGTCTTCAATATACGTGGCCCCACCCACCACCATATCAAACTCATCTACCGCAAACAACTCAGGAATACGGCTTTCCCAAAAAGCATGTATGCCTACCTGATTGGTCAACTGGCCATTGTAGTTAGAGGTGGTATGCAATGGCACACAGGCATCAGCAACATAATGGCCCATCTCAGCAGACAACCTCAGTACCTGATCCAGGTCCTGATTTTTAAATGCATTGGTCAGCCGCCGCTGCATAGCCTGCAGGTGATATGGTACGATCCCATGCTCAGACAGCACATCCCTGATGATGATCTTTGCTGTATTCGGACAGGTGAGCTGCGGAAACAGCATGATGAGACTATCACATGGTATGATGGCCTCGTCTTCGTAGTATTGCCGCAGATAGAACTGGCGAACCAAAGAAAGACGGGACTGAAAATCCGTAATGGAATCCCCCCATTGTTCAACTGGAATAGCGTGGATCAAAAAGGTAGTGTCCGTGCCTTGAATGGCCAACAGTTCTGTGTTTAATGCCAACGCTTTGTCCCAGGTCCGGGGCAAATGTTCAAATGGCATAGTGCCCCAGTGATCCAGGTCAATATAATGACGCACAGCTTCATGCCTGGTGGCGTAACGTCGCTTATCCGGATCTACGGCATGCTCAGCAATGTAATCGATATAGGGTTTGTACCATCCCATCATCTCAGACGGAACAGTATAGATGGCGACGCGATTGATCAATCGATGACCGAAGAAGCCCCATTCAGATCCTGTGAGCAGGATGACCAGATATGCGAGTGAGAAGATCATCAGTTGAAAAAGTAATCATACGACCTAAACGCTCCCTTCATCACTTCATGTTGACCTATCATAAAATCACGGCCCTCATAATTGACAAAATATCGGTTGACCGGAGGGGAATATTCAGAATTTGTAACAGGACCAATTGGATAAAAGCGAAGCGAAGACCGTTTATCCGGATAGACAAACGTCATATCCATAAAGGGGACCATCTGCAGGATACTGTCCTTTTCCTGCGCCTCATTCATGTAATCCTCACAGGCCAGCATCGATAATGTAGTCAAATAGGACTGTATACGATTGACGACCATCCCTTCCTTTTTGGGCGTCGTGATAAACATAGGATTTACAGTCCATTGTCCCCCCTTCTTGTAAAGGACAAAAGAATGTTGACGCATCTTAGGATAAAGGACCTTCATCGTATCCATATGGTCCGGATCTTCCATCCAAAACCGTACATCACGCCAATCTACAGGTGTCAAGGCATACCTGGCACGAAGCCCACCATCAAACCCTGGCTGGTTAAGACAATAAGGTTGGGCGGTTCCTTCCTTCAAAAAGTAAGTTCCACGTTCATCCTGCGTCACACCTCCAACATAATAGTTGAGCAAGGGCTTGCCTTGCAAATCAAAAATCTCCACATGGATGCCCGTGACGGCCATGGAGGTAAGGATGTTTTCGGTTGCCGCCTTATTAGGGATATGGTCAAGATTTTGCTTCTGAATCCCGTTGAGCAGATGATCGATGTTGGATTGCCGCACCCGGTGCTGGCCATTGACGATCCAGTGATCACCTTCACGTTTGAGATCAGACCGGGTTCCGTCTTTTTGACTCAGGATGATCCGGCCAATGGTCGCCGTATTTTCAATTCTGAAATTGCTCTCCGCACGGTCGATTGTAGTGGTGGGATCTGTGCGGTGTTTGTACACATACCTGGTCACGGCTCCAATGACCAGAACAGCAATAAGCAGGATGAGATTTCTTTTCATTTTTATATGACTATTCAATATGGCCTCAAATCAAACCCACCCATTGAGTGTCTGAAGGCCACCAACTATTTTGTTGATCCAGAACCTTCATGACGGAACAACTTCTTATTTTAACGCACGATCATCCAAAAACGTCAGGCTGCAAATTTTCGTCTGCGGAGGTATTGGCATACCCACCCTACCAATCCCAGGATCACCAATGGACCGAGAATGTTGATCAACCTCCACTTCATGCCTTCTTCCTGAGCTTTCACGGTATTAAGCAAGCGAAGCTTGATGTCCTTTGACCTGGCTTCAAGCACCCCCGACTCATCCAGCATATACTCGATGGCATTGAGCAGAAAATCCCGGTTGCCTGTAAATGTAGTATTCTCATATTTATTAAATCCCAATGGTGCAGTCTCGCCAGATGTGGAGTTGACGAGATTCTTGATGATATCCCCATCGGTTACGATAAGTACCTTGGAGGAATCCCCGGAAGCTTTGAATGGTTGTCCCGTCTTTTCGATAACTGCAAGCTGCTCATTGGAAAGCCGGTTTTGATACAACGACTGAAACTGACCTTCCAGCATGACCGCGAAAGCCTGTGGGCCTTTATTAAACAACTTAGGATCCGGGGCTTCCTGCAGGATATCAAAATTGAGACGTACTGGGGTCATCTGTATACGGCTATAGGCCGATGATGTCAACAGGATGGTCTTCTTGATCGGAGTGGCCGTTTGTATCGTGTCCAGGTTACCCGGAAATTCCAGTTGAATGCGGTCGAGGTTCTTCGTGATCGGGTGATCCGACATCGATGAGATCAGTGGATGATAATACCAGGGAAACAATTCCGTCTGAACCTTATCCCCTTGCATACCTACCACCATCGGGATACGGGTACACTGCAGATCCAATACAAGATCCGGATTGACCCGGGCTCCGAGCTTGAAGAATAATGGATCCAGACCCAGATCATTCGGCGGAGGAATATAATTTCTGCGCTGGTTGATACTATCAAGCGACACTTTCAACGGATCGACTAGAAAAAGCACATGGCCGCCATGCATGATGTATTGATCCAGCATGAACAGATGCACTTCTGAAAATGGTATGGTAGGTTTGGCTACAATCAGTACTTTGATCTCCTTCGGGATCCTGACGATGCTATCGAGGTTGATCCGGTTGATGGCGTAAGCATTGCTGAGGTCCTTTTCGAAAGAAGCTGTTTGGAGTTGATTGAGTTCTCCATGTCCTGAAGTAAAAGCCACCACTTGCCGGGTTTGGCGCTGAATCTTTTGTATGCCATCTGCCAGCTTATATTCCAACAAGCTGATGCTGTTGTTGAGGATCACTTCCTTATCGGCGCCTGGAATATCATCCTGCAAGAGGTTGACCGCAATACTTCGTGTCCCGTAATGAATGATGGCGAAAGGATAGATATACTGCGATGATGCTCCGGCGGCATCACTGATCCGGAGTTTGGTGGGAATGATGCCTTCCTTGGCCAATTGATTGCGCCGGTCATTGACTTCTTCAATCGAACCTTCATTGGGGTTTTCAAAATTGTATTCGATCTGGGGACTGACCTGGGCAAAGCGGCGCAACATGTCCTCGGTGGATTCCTGTAGACGCTTAAAACCGGCAGGGAATCTTCCCGTGAGCAGGACTTTGATGTAAATGCGGTCATCGAGACCTTTCAGCAATTGCTTTGTTGCCGGAGCAAGCGTATAACGTCGCTCTTCGGTAGCATCGGCCGTGGTGTAGACCCATTGGGATACCACATAGAGCAGGATCAGGATGCCGGAGACCAGCAATCCGGTGGTCATCACCTTTCGACTTTCTGCAGAAAACAACCCGGGCATACGAGGTCAGTTACGTTTTGAAATCGTGACCCATGTCCAGGTAAGACAAAGACCGATGAGACAAATGAAATACATCAGATCCCGGGTGTCAATAATCCCGCGGCTGATGGAATGATAATGGTAATCTATACCCAGCGACTCAATGACCGCGTCGAGATTACCAGCAAACGAACCAATACGGCTGATAAAGTAAAATCCATAATACAGGATAAAACAGAAAAAAACCGCGGTTACAAAAGCAACAATCTGATTGGCCGTTAATGCCGATGCAAAAACACCTATCGCGCAAAACACCGCACCCAGTAAAAACAAACCCACATAAGAAGCTGCTATCTGACCCAGATCAATATTGCCGGGAGGAGATCCCAGTTGATAGATGGAAATAACATAAATCACAGTGGGAAGCAGGGCTATAAATAGCCAGGATATCGTCGCCAGGTATTTGGCGGCTACGATCTGAAATGCCGATACCGGGCGGGTGAGCAGGACCTCGAGTGTAGCGGCTTGTTTTTCTTCTGCAAAGGTCCGCATCGTAAAGGCGGGGATGAGGAAAATAAAGATCAATGGAGCGATTTCAAAGAGGGCATCAATGCTTGCAAATGGCGTATCCAGCAAACTGAAATCCGGAAATACCCAAAGTGCAAGACCAAGCACCGCAAGCAAGAGTCCGACGGTGATATAAGCGATCATCGAACTGAAATAGCTCCCTAGCTCCCGCAGATAGACCGCTCTCATTTCAACGAAGTGAGTTGTTGAAAAATATTTTCCACACTTTGCCGCCTGGTAGACATCTCCAGGATTTTCAGGCTCTTACTGACTGCGAAATCAAATACCGCTTCATTGAGGCTTTCATCCGATCCGGTGATACAGTAGGTGTTCTTTCCGGTCTCGTCATGATCGGTATATCCTCGAATTTCCCGTAAGGTGGTTCCGACCACGGGTCTTGAAAACGTGACTTCGACCTGATAACCATGCGTAGTATTCTGGCTCAGCATTTGAATGTGACCATCCGCTACGAGACCACCCTGGTGGATGATCACTACCCGATCACATAAGGCTTGCACTTCCTGCATGATGTGAGTAGATAACAAAATCGTTTTCTCTTTTCCGAGGTCACGTATGAGTTGACGGATTTCGATCAATTGATTGGGATCCAATCCTGAGGTGGCTTCATCCAGAATTAGGACATCCGGATCATGCAGAATGGCTTGAGCTAAACCAACACGCTGACGGTAACCCTTTGATAATGAACGTATAAGTTTGTGACTTTCCTTCGTTAGTCCGGTCATACCGATCACCTCCTGGATTCTTTTCCAGGGTTGATCTACCTGATACACCCGAGCCACATATCGGAGATACTCCTTGACATACATGTCCAGGTAGAGCGGGTTGTTTTCAGGCAGGTAACCAATCATTGATTTTACGGTCTGATCATCTTCTGTGACCGGCATCCCATTGACGGTGATGTTGCCATCGTCCGGGGCCAGATAACCGGTGATCATCCGCATGGTTGTAGTCTTTCCTGCACCATTAGGTCCCAGGAAGCCAAGGATTTCTCCCTTACCGACCTGGAAGGAGACGTCATTGACTGCTTTTTGGGAACCAAACTGCTTTGAAAGGTGCGAAACAATGATCGACACTATCCGGGTGTATTTAGTGTATGATGAGGGGCAAAAATAGGGTAAAAAGGATGAATTGGAAATTGGAGGGCCTAAGGATCAGTTAATAAAAGCCAATTGGTCAATCCTTAAAACAACCTGATGGTCGACCGGATTTATGTATATTCATAATCACATAACCGCTGTTCATTTAAAAGATATCCCTGATGTCCAACCTACCCGGTAACATTTTCCTGCTTCTGGCTGCCTTGGTTTTCAGCCCGGTGTTCACTCCATTCTTTAACACCAAAATAAGTACCAGCAATGATCAGGGAGCCAGTGGCTACATGATCATCCTTGTCCTTTTGATTCACCTGGTTTTCCTCGGTCTTACGTTTTTCGCAGGGTTGTCCATATCACGGCATGGAGGATTGGATTGGATTTCAAACTCGTCTTTGATTCGTGGCAGCGTGGTGGGCGTCGCATTGTGCTCGATGGTTATCGTATCGGCCATCAGCGTTATTTCCCGGTTTGCCAATGCTTCCAGTCCAGCTTTTCTTACTTCATTGATGAAGATAGCCCCGACGGTTATTTTTTTAGTTGTGATCGGCGGAGGATTGATCCTAAACCACGAATCACTTCGTTCCTCTATTCCAATGATCATATACAAGATTCCGTTGGTACTCGTCTCTGTTTTTTGCCTCTCAGGGCTGATCTACGGTGGTATTACCGCTGCAGTTTCAAAATCTGCCGGACTGGAAGAATCGACGCGTCAATATGAAAATGCCCCTACGATCATGGCTACCCGCCTCCAGGAAATCGACGAAGCAGATATCACCCAGGACTTTGTCAGAATACTTGGATTTACCGGACCACTGTATCCGTCAGAGGTGAGACAGGAAGCAGCCGCCAAAGTCAAAACTCATCCTGACTATCAAAACGAACTCATTGGCATGTTGGAGAGTGATAGTCCGTTGGATGCGCTGAGTTTTTTGTCCTTCAGTGAAGTTGATGATAAAAGTATTTTTCCGCCAGCCATCAACAGTGGCATACGTAATACCGCCGCTTGGATCCGGCACGATATCCAAGGCACCAGCCCATCGGAATTCTATGCCGATAGGTATACCGCCGAAATCGGAAGCGCACTACAGTCTGCCGATAAGTATGAAGGTATGGGTCTTGACTTTGCTCCTGCCGTCCAGGAATTACGTTCAGCACTGGATGAACCCTTCGCAGGAAAAAAGGCAAAATTTGATTGTATTCCTCGGCTGGAAGAATGGATTAAGAAACACTCCTAATCTTACAACTCCTTCAAAAACGCCTAGACCTCTTCAGGCATAAATAAAAAAGCCCTTAGCCACAACTCACTTATTAGTAATTGGCTAAGGGCAATATCCGAATCCCGTCTATCGGTATCTCGAATTAATAAACTACAATTTTTTGACTAAATACTTTCCCGCCTTCTTGTACAAGCACAAAATAGATGCCTGCACCCTGGGAAAGAATATTTATGCCTTCAAAGGATTTCTTCTCAATGTTGTCATTAGTGTAAATCAAATTTCCCACCAAATTGTATACCCGCACGGAACTGATTTCACTTTCGCTTGTGACAGAAAATGATCCCCTGGAAGGGTTGGGATAAATTGTGATTTCGCTACGCCCTGAATTTTCATCATGCAGGCCTGTAACTGTATGAAAATAATAGACTGTACTGTCACCATAACTTGTTCCCCCAAGATCATCCAAACCTTTAAAGGTGTTGCTAACCAGAAAGTTGTCCTCACTGTAGGAGTAAGTGTAAACATTATAATCTATCCACTCTCCAACCCAAAGCTGTACTAAATTGATGGTGAGGTTATTATTTGGGTCATAACTATATAGGTATTGTTCCAAATTCTCCCATTCCAAGCCATTCCAGGATTGATGCAATTCTGTGCTTGCATTGTTGTTGGCATCATACGTATACAGGGTGCGCTCGTAATTCTCCCAGTCAGAGCCATTCCAGGTTTGATATAATTCACTCGTACGATTATTGTTTGCATCATACGTATAGCTGAAACTGTAATCATTGACCCATAATATGACGTTCCAAGTCGCGTTTATATCGTAAATCAGATTGTCGTTTGTATCGTATACCAATAGGTTTGACGAACTATTTACCCATACAGTACCATTCCAATTTTGAATCACAGTATTCTTTTGTGACTGTGTATAGGTAATGGTGGTTTGTTTCGAATTTACCCAAGTCGTCCCGTCCCATACCTGATCAATTTGCTGGGTGAGATTTTGCCCGTCGTAAGTATACAAAGATTGATTAAAATTAACCCATGCGGCCCCATCCCATTGTTCTATGATCGAGAGTAAAAGATTATGGTTTGCATCATACGTATTCATGCTTCTCAGTAAATTCATCCATGTATCTAAATTCCCCAACTGAATGGTGCTGCTGGTGATATTGTTATCTCCGTCATAAGTGTAAAGCAATTGAATGTTATTAACCCACATTGATCCATCCCAGTTTTTAGAAGTATAACTGGTCAGATTGTTGCTGGCATCATGAGTGTAACTCACCAATCTGGTATTGACCCAGTTCAGGCCATCCCATTCCTGATCCCTGTACCCGAGTAAATTATTGTTGGCATCATATTGCACATCAATGGTTTTGCTGTCATATACCCAGGAAGCCGCATCAGCATCCCATGTCCAGGTATACGTACTGTCCTCCAGCGAGATCAGATCAAATAAAGCATTCGGATTGGGGAGGTTTGGTTTAGAACCCTGATTCCTTTCTAGTTCAAGTGTTACGGGTTGACCTAAGTCCGCAATCAAACGTAAGGCTTCATCCAGGGTCCGAGGCGATAGCCGCTGAGTCAAAACGGCTGAAGGGGTTATCTGTGCATAAGCATTGAAGGCTAAGGGAAGAAGGGCAAGAAGTAAAATCTTTTTCATGTTGATGATTTAAGGTTTCTCCTACTCGTATGGCTTTTCAGTTGCGCCCCGTTTATTTGAGTGGTCGCTGGACTCCACTTTTTGCTTAGTCGCCAATATATATATCAACAAGTAAATTACAATAATTTGAATAGATTTTTTTCAAAAAGCATGAATAAATCTGCGTTCTCGCAACTTTAATCAGAAATATGATTTTCTACTCGCTAATGATCAATTAGTAATCTCGCAACGCCGCAAAGAACGCAACGCAGAGGTCACAAATCATCATTGAAGATTAATTGTATTCCGAGCGCAAAATGGTACCCCCCTGCATCCGTTCCGCCGGTCCGCCATTCCGCCCTTCCGCCCTTTAACCCTATTTAACACCCTGATTCGGGTAAATACATATCTTTGGCACTCGTTATATCTACGTTATGAGCCAGGATCCTAAACCCATTAAGAAGAAAGTGGTCGCCAGCAAACCCGCTAGCGCAACGACCACCAGGCGTACCAATAGCCGCAATGCCCAGACGTTTCCGCTGCTCTTTACGCGGCAAAACTATCTGTATATCGGAATTGGTTGCGCTCTGATTGCTCTTGGCCTGATCCTGATGTTGGGTGGTGGCATGAAAGATCCAAACGTATGGGATGAAAGCGTCATCTACAGCGCCAGGCGTACCGTCCTCGCTCCCATCGTCATCCTCGCCGGTCTGGGCATGCAGATCTACGCCATTTTTAAAAAATAATCCCCCAGGCCTTATTTTAAGGCTCTTTATTCTTCGGGATACACTACGCGCAAGTGACACTACCCTTTGTTCGTGATCTTTTGACTGCCGATTACCAGGCCGGAGCCTTGCTCCTGATCGATAAACCGCAGGGCTGGACCTCGTTTGATGTCGTCAACAAAGTACGTGGTGCTTTGAGAGAACATTTGCAACTAAAGAATATTAAAGTAGGTCACTCCGGCACCCTGGATCCCATGGCCACAGGCCTCCTGCTGGTTTGTACCGGGAGATGGACTAAAGAACTACATCATCTGACTGGTCTGGATAAAAAATACATCGGCCAGATCACCCTTGGCCTGGAGACGGATACCTATGATGCTGAAGGAAAAGTCATCGAATCTTTGCCAGTACCAGACTTATCCAAGGACTCCCTTGAAAGTCACCTCTCTGCATTTAAAGGCGTACTGGACCAATACCCTCCGGCATATTCCGCAATTAAGAAAGATGGAAAACCTCTGTATGAATTGGCGCGTGCCGGCAAAGAAGTTAAGACAGAACCTAGGAAAGTTACAGTTTACGATATCAACTTACTTCCCTATCAAGCTCCGGTCCTTGAAGTCATGGTGCATTGCGGAAGTGGTTTTTATGTTCGGTCTCTTGCTCACGACCTTGGCCAAAAAATAGGTTGCGGTGGGCATCTTTCTTCCCTGGTCAGAACCAGCATTGGAAGCTATTCGTTGGAAAACGCTTTTAGCATGAAGCAATTCGCGGAAGCATTCCCGCGAAAAGAAAACAAGCAGTCAGACCGCTAAGGCTACCGGATCACAACTTTATTTTTTCTTCAACAGCCTCCATCACTTTTCCAAGGTCCAGTCCATCAAACCGGCCTGAACTCATCCATAACACCACGGTCTCGCGGGGTTCAACCGCATCGAGGACAATTTGTCCCATTTGGTCGCTCAAGGTCACTACTTGAAGATCCGGGGCATCAAAATGTTCGGCCAATTGATCACCGGATAGATCAGGAAGCTTTTTAATCGCCAATGTATGAGGACTAAAATAAACCGCTTTGACATCAGCCGGTGCTAAAGCGCCTTTGTACTGTGGTAAGAATGCCGGATTGAGTGAGCTGAACGTATGCAACTCAAGGCAGGCAATAAGGTGAGCGTTTGGATGTTTTTCGCGGACCGCCTCGACCGTGGCCTTCACCTTTGAAGGGGCATGAGCAAAATCAAGGTAGGCTGTGATAGAAGATTTAGCATAAAGTAACTGAAGCCTGCGGGCTGCTCCGGTAAAAGATTGAATACCTTGATAGAAAGCTTCGGCGGGGAGCCCAATCGCTTGTGTGGCCAATCTCGCAGCCTCCAGGTTTTGAAGATTATGACTACCAAAAATCTCCAACGGGTATGAATTTCCTTGATCATCCTGGATCACCACTTTTCCTTCTTTAGTGTGATAAGGATGTGCACGGTAAGGTATAACGGTACACGATGGATTGATTCTCCTAACCAACGCAACGAGATCAGCGTCTTCTGCGCAATAGATCAAAGTGGCTGAAGGCTTAAGGGAATTGATCAGTTGCCTGAACTGGTCGACATAGGATGCATAGGTTGGAAAAACATTCATATGATCCCAGGCTATACCGGTGATAATCGTTACCTGAGGTTGGTAATGCAAAAATTTGGGTCGTGGATCCAAAGGGCTGCTGAGATATTCATCGCCTTCGAGGATTATGGTATCCGCATCCGTAATGGCCACAGGCTCCAAATCTCCGATCCGTGCACCGATCATCCGGTCAGCCGCTCTGCCTGCATGATGGAGTACATGAGCCAACATACCACTGGTGGTCGTTTTACCATGGCTTCCTGCGACAACCACCCGGGTCTTGTTCCTGGATATCTCGTACATAAACTCCGGAAAGGAGGCAATCTTTAATCCGAGTTCCTGCGCTCTGACCAGTTCTGGATTGTCTCCCCGGGCATGCATCCCCAGGACGACCATATCGATCCCTTGGTGGATTCTCTCGGGATGCCAACCCATTTCCTCAGGTAGCAAGCCCACAGCAGCAAGTCGGCTCCGGCTCGGTTCATAGATTTCATCATCAGACCCGGTTACGGCATGACCTTTGCGAGCCATCACCAGGGCCAGACTATGCATAATACTGCCTCCAATCGCTACAAAATGGATCCTCATAATCAATAAATTAGGCCCTGAGCATGTTTTTTTTGGCAAAATGCTGCCGGAATAAAATAATTTTGCACTTTAAAACGATTTATATCTGTTATCTGTTGATAACCAAAAGCAAATTAAAGCATTGTCAAACATGAAAGTACCTTCTTTAAAGTTCATCCTGATTGCTGTTGGCTTAGTTGCCTGTGTATCAATGACTACAAGTTGCAACAAAGGCTATGGTTGCCCTTCGGATTTCTCAGTAGACGCAGCCTCCAAGGCTTCTGTCTCTGTAGCTCCCGCCTGCTGATTTTTCTCCACCCGGGAGGAAATACACACTAGTTTCCGGGCTTCCTGAGAACAAGCCCGGAGGAAAGACACCAACCACCATCAACCTGTATCATGGCTCCTACCGACATCTTTCCCACCCTGGGTCGGAACGATGTATTCGTTGTGCCCACCCGGGATGGCTCGGATACCCTCTTTAGCCGGGCGTTCAATGCTACCTATCATTCCATGTATGGTGCCGTAGGGGAAAGCCGCCATGTCTTCGTCCAATTTGGCTTGGACTCCCTAAAAGAACGAAACGAGATTCATATCCTGGAACTCGGTTTCGGCACAGGCCTGAATGCCTTTCTGGCCTATCTGTTTTCCATAAAACACAACTTACCCGTTTATTACACCGGCATCGAGGCATTTCCGATTGACCTGGACGTAGCCAGGCAATTAAATTACCCCCAGTACCTGGCCTATGCAGAGGAGCAGGAAGTATTCGAGCGCATGCATGCTGAATCACATTTTACGACGGATCATTTTCATTTCCAAAAAGTCAGTGACATTCGGGAGATTGAGGACACTTCCAGATTCGATTGCATCTTCTTTGATGCGTTTGCTCCGGGGGTACAGCCCGAACTTTGGTCCCAGGATATGCTTTCAGAATTATTCCGTCTGACCACCCCTGGCGGCTGCCTGGTTACCTATTGCGCACAGGGTGAAGTCAGAAGACGCTTAGTGACCGCAGGCTATGAGGTGCAGCGCCTCCAGGGCCCACCAGGAAAGCGGGAAATGCTAAGAGCGGTCCGAAAATCCATTTAGGTTAAGACGCAATTCTTCAAACCTAAATCCGGATAAAAAATCCGTAAAATCCTCCAATCCGTCTCATCTGTGATTCCGGCAAAATGTTTTCGCAAACAGCTGTAGGGTCGCATCGACCACAACAGAACCCTTGCGCTAATGCGATGAATATCTATTCTTGTAGGATCTGAACAGGTTATTTGTGCTCAGGGCTTGAGCGACGTGACTTTACAAATTCTCTGGTCTTTGCGCTTTGCTCTATGCTCTATGCCCTTTGCACCAACGATTGATTATTTTTACCCTTTCAACCTTGTATACAATATGTCTGAACTAAAAGAACTCCTCGGTGTAGGTTCAAGAATCAAACACCCGGCCTATGGTGATGGCGTGATCATACGATTACATCCTGCCGCATATGAAGTATGTTTTACGGTCTATGGTATTAAAAACGTAGGCAAGGAATACAACCAATGGGAGGTCGTGGAAAAAATTGAAACCAGCGAACCGGTATCCTTTACCGAAGCGGAAAGGTCATTGATGAAAATTCTCAAGACCTGGGGCGAAGTCAACGAATTGGCCCCAATTGGCGACAAATGGAAAGGCGGAATGATGCTGCTGCAACCCCTGGATAAATCCCTGAAGCCAAAAGACGTGCCGGTAGAAACGTTTTTCCATAAGATCGTGATGCTGAGAGATCGCTTGCGGGTGTTGGAACAAAAAATCAACAGCCATCCCAAACTGACGGACGAGGATAAAATAGATATGCAACAATACATCACTCGCATCTATGGCAGCCTCACTACATTCAACGTCCTCTTCCGGGACAAAGACCACCATTTTGTAGGTGAAAAATCATAATCCCATGGCCAAATGGCTAACCTTATCGATCTGTTTACTTGGCATCACTTCCTGCATCCAATTTGGTGATACCTACCAGGGCATTCCTCCGGGCATATGGCGCGGGGTGCTGGAACTCAGCAGTCAGACCGATGACTTTGATGAAAAAACCGGAGGGCAACTTCCATTCAACTTTGAAGTGATCTATGACCGACCGGATTCATTTCATATCGTCATCCATAATGGTGAAGAACGCATCGTGATCAATGACATCCATATGGGTGTGGACCGTCGTACGGCAAGAGATACCATTCGGATAGATTTCCCGGTTTACGATTCTCATATCGAAGCCCAATGCGAAGAAGATGCTATCGAAGGTTGGTGGGTGGTACACAACCGCAAAGACTATCGCATCAAGTTTAAAGCACTCCATGGTCAACCCTATCGATTTTTCCAACTACCCGATCCTCCTGCAGCTGATCTGACGGGCACCTGGGATTGCACCTTCGAATTGGATACTGACCATCCCATCCGGGCCATTGGGGAGTTTAAACAAGACAGCAATAGCATCACGGGCACGTTTTTATCTTCCACCGGCGATGACCGCTTTCTTGAAGGCACTGTCAATGGCGATCGTCTCCATCTCTCTGTATTTGATGGTAGCCACGCTTACCTCTATGAAGCCAAGATTTTACCGGATGGACAACTGACCGGTATCTACCGCTCCGGAAGTCACTACAAAACCTATTGGGAGGCAAAGCGTTCAGATTCTATTCATCTCTCACAGTTAGGTGATCCACTTCAATTGACAAGGATGAAGAGCAAGGATGCCTTCCAATTGGCGCTGCCCGGACTGGATGGGCAAATGGTGGACATTAGTTCCGGACTTTACGCAGGCAAACCGAAAATCATTCAGATCATGGGCACCTGGTGTCCCAATTGTCGTGATGAAACATCCTTTTTACTTGACTACCTCAAGAAACACCCTGACCCGGGTTTTGAAATCCTGGGTGTTTCCTTTGAGCGACATACTGATACCCTCAAAGCGATGGCTGCGATACGCACGTACAAGGAAAAATTGAATATTCCATATACACTCCTCTACGGTGGACCGAATGATAAAACCAAAGCGAGTGAAGTCTTTCCAATGTTGGACAAAGTAGTCGCTTATCCAACTCTTATTTTTCTAAACCAAGCCAACCAGGTTGTCGCCATTCACACCGGATTTGCCGGACCTGCAACCTCTGAATTCCCTCTGTTCGTTAAAGAATTTGATGACCTGGTATCCAAAATGATATCCACTCAATGAATAAATGTGTTTTGATCACCGGTGCTACCAGTGGTATAGGCCAGGCCACCGCTCGGGAATTTGCCATGCATGGCTATGATCTCATCCTTACCGCACGTCGCGAAGACCGCCTGAAATTTATGCAGCAAGAATTGACGGCCGGCTACCCGGTAGCAGTAGACATCCTTGCTTTTGATGTTCAACATCACGACCAATGTGCCTCCGCGGTTTCCACCATCAGCAAACCGGTTGATATCCTGATCAACAATGCAGGTCTGGCGCGAGGACTCGATTTCATTCATGAAGGTGACCTGGCGCATTGGGAACAAATGATAGATACCAACGTTAAAGGGCTGCTCTACATGACCCGGTTGATCTCCCCCGGGATGGTAGCCCGTAAGTCAGGACATATCATCAATCTCTGCTCCACCGCGGGCAAGGAGATTTATCCCAAGGGAAATGTATACTGCGCGACAAAATTTGCCGTTGATGCCTTGACTAAGGCAATCCGTGCTGACCTTTACACGCATGGCATCCGCGTATCACAAGTAGCACCTGGACATGTGGAAGAAACAGAATTTGCGCGTGTCCGTTTTGACTGGGATCAACAAAAAGCGAATATCTACTCTGATTTCAATCCACTCACATCGAGGGATGTAGCAGAGGCCATCTACTTTATAGCATCAAGACCAGCACACGTCAATATTCAGGATATCCTGATGATGGGCACACAGCAGGCAGGCAGCATGATGGTCGACCGTTCAGGACGCAAGTTTGACCCGCCGACTTGACAACAGAATGATTAACAACTTACACACTTTGAAATCAAAGTACAGATGAAATCCATATTCAACATCATCCTCCTTTTTATTCTGGCCTTTTCAATGAGCCAATGTAAAAAGGACCAAAAAACACCTGTGATGCTCCAGGGGGAGAAACAAACCGTCTCTGATGTACATTCATACGCCCGGCCTGACAAAGCGGTCATCACGCATTTGTCCCTGGATCTGTCTGTTGATTTTACGCAGAAAAAAATAGCAGGCACGGCCAGTTATGATATCATCGTGCATGAAGGAGGGGACAGCATCGTCTTTGACACGCGTGACCTTGATGTTGTCAAAGTAACGGTTGACGGTACAGACACCCCTTTTACCTTGGGTGTTGCCCAAGAATGGCTAGGCCAGCCTCTCGCTGTTCCTGTCCTGCCATCGTCAAAGAAAGTAGTCATCACCTATGCTACCCGCCCTGGCGCGGAAGCACTCCAATGGCTTGAACCATCGCAAACCGCAGGCAAAAAGAGTCCTTACTTGTTTACCCAGGGCCAGGCCATCCTCACGAGGACCTGGATTCCCATTCAGGATAGCCCGGGCATACGGATTACATATGATGCTCAGATCACCGTACCGAAAGAACTTATGGCGGTCATGAGTGCTTCCAATCCTCAGGCAAAGAATAATACGGGGGTATATTCCTTTACTATGGCGCAACCCATTCCAGGCTATCTTATTGCGCTTGCTGTTGGGGACCTCACGTTCAGAGCTATCGGTGATCGTACCGGGGTATATGCTGAACCATCCGTCATCGATAAAGCTGCTTCGGAGTTTACAGATATGCAAAAAATGGTGGAGGCCGCAGAAGCATTATATGGCCCCTATCAATGGGAACGCTACGATGTCATCGTACTGCCACCATCCTTCCCATTTGGTGGAATGGAAAACCCAAGACTCACCTTTGCCACGCCTACTATCCTCGCCGGAGACAAATCACTGGTCGCCCTCATCGCACATGAATTGGCGCATAGCTGGTCAGGCAACCTGGTCACTAATGCCACCTGGAATGACTTCTGGCTCAATGAAGGATTTACGGTGTACTTCGAGACCCGCATCATGGAAGCACTCTATGGAGCATCCTATACTGATATGCTGACCAGTCTTGGCTATCAAAGCCTGACCAACACTGTCAAAGAACTGAGTCCCGATGACACCCATCTGTTTCTTCAATTGAATGGAAGGAATCCGGATGACGGCATGAATGATATTGCTTATGAAAAAGGTGCTCACTTTTTGCGGATGCTGGAACTCAAAGCAGGACGACCTACGTTTGATGCTTTCCTTAAATCTTACTTCAAAGACCACCAATTCCAGTCCATGACCACCGCCGCGTTTGTTGATTATCTCAATACGAATCTGATTGAGCCCAATCACCTCGATGTAAATGTGGATGAATGGATCTATGGACCCGGGCTACCTTCCAATTGTCCTGTTGTCGTCGCTGAGCGCTTTACCAATGTGGATGCGCAGTCTTCGGCCTTTATTAAAGGTTCCGAGGCCAAAGCCTTGAATACGGCAGATTGGACCACACATGAGTGGCTGCATTTTATACTTGCGCTGCCGGACACCCTTTCTACGGATCAAATGAAAGATCTGGATCAGGCTTTTGGTTTCACGCAGTCAGGCAACAGTGAGATCCAGGATGCATGGTATAAGCTGGCGATCAAACAAGGGTATGGAAAGGAGATTCTTCCAGCGATCCGTCACTTCCTGGTCGAAGTAGGACGTCGTAAGTTTCTCACCCCGCTCTATACCGCAATGGTAGAATCAGGCATGAAAGCTGAAGCCAAGAGTATCTATGAAGAAGCTAAGCCGAACTATCATAGCGTAGCCCGCAATACGATTGAGAAAATCGTGAGCGCGGCCAACGATTAACCAGATATATCTCAAGAGTGAATCCTTGGTTAAGGTTTGACGATATAATAGACGCCTGTCGTAAGGAAGTTTCTCAGCAATGGGATATGACTTATTACGGCTGATTGGATCCTGGGTCGCACACCAAATTTGTAGGTATAGATCGGGTTAAACAAATAATGTCTTTTCGCGACTACATTAAGACGATTTTGTCTTAAGCATTTTTCAAATCGTTCGATACTGATTCCGGTGGACTTAACCTCCATGAGATCATCAATAGTCAACTGAGGTTCGCCGGCTATTTTCAATACACTCCGGTATACGAATCCGGGAAGCAAATGAAAGTAGGGCAACTTACTCAACCATTTGTTTTTACACACTTGCTGATGTCCTCCATACGGCATCTGCCATGGCGGAAACGCAAAAAAGATCACCCCACCCTCCAGTAGAAATAAAGGCAGTTGTGCTATAAATTCCCGTTGACCCGGAATATGTTCAATGACATCTTTTAAAATAACCAGGTCGTAGCGTCCTCCCAGATCATGTTCGGGATCAATATCAAAAATATTGCGGTTGACAAATTCAATCCGGCCTTGTTGCAGTGCTTCCTGATGATACTGAACCGCGCGTTCGATACGATAGGATGACAATTCGATACCCGTACAGAAAGCCCCTTCTTCCACAAAGCATTTGAGGACGCCTGCTTCGGCGCATCCAATTTCGAGTACCCGGGTCCATTTTTTTCCAGGCAGTGCCTGCTGTAGAAACGGAAGGATATATTCCCGGGTCACCCGGTACTGCATATCGAAATACCGGTCTTTGTCAGCGTGAAACTCGTACATCAGTTTCCTTTGAACGCCGGCTTGCGCTTTTCAATAAACGCGCTGGTTCCCTCTTCAAAATCTGATGATCCGGCGATCTCACCAAACGTTCTTGCCTCGAGGGCGTAACCATCAACGCCTGGAATAAAATACCCATTGACACATTTGATCACCCCCTTCAGCGCTAATGGACCACGGGAATTCATTTTTCCACAAAGCTCCAACGCCTTGTCAAGTAACTGATCCGGTTCTGTCACATAATTGACGAGCCCTAACCTTAAAGCTTCTTCCGCCTGGATCATATCACCGGTAAGCAAGAGTTCTACTGCCTTGCCTTTCCCAATCAATTGAACCAATCGCTGTGTCCCACCGTATCCCGGAATAATGCCCAGACCTACTTCAGGCTGACCAAAACGGGCTTTTACAGATGATACTCTGAAATGACAGGCCATGGCAAGTTCACATCCACCCCCCAAAGCAAAGCCATTGACTGCAGCGACAACAGGCATATGGAACTCTTCGATCAATCGAAAAATCCGTTGTCCTTTGCTGCTTAAGTTCTCCGCTTGTGAGGGTGTAAGTCCATGCAGTTCTTTGATGTCAGCGCCGGCGGCAAAGGCTTTCTCTCCTGTTCCGGTGATGATGATACATCCCATCTGATGTGATGCGTAATCTTCCGAAAAGAAGGAATGGAGTTCGTCGAACATTTTAGCATTCAACGCATTCATCGCATCCGGCCGATTAAGACGGAGGATGAGCACATGATCCCTGGCTTCTGTCTGAAGGGTCTCGTATGTTTTCATGGTGCAAAAATAGTCAACTCCATCCAGCATTTGCCGATCTGTGAATGGTCAGGAATAGGTTCAAAATGGGTAGTTCGGAAAATGATATAGGCAAGATGCCACATCAAAACAGGTTTCGTCCTATCCAAAAACCCAAAATGAGGACCACAGAGATACGGGCAGCTGTGGCGCCAAACCATTTCAAACGGACTTCAGGCCATATTCCGGGAAAAAATACTGAAATGAATATGCCGGACAACCCATACACCAGGGCGGGTATAAAAAGCAGATTAAGCCCGAATGCCTCTGCTATATGGCCATGAATCAATTGGTGAATAGCACGTTGAGATCCACATCCCGGACAAAGCCATCCGGTAATGGTTCTGAAAGGACACCTGGGAAATGGAAAACGTTGCGGATCAAACCAACCATACAGGAGAATGGCCGTCAATCCTAACAATCCAAATGCCAGTGATGATCTTTTCAATTATACTTCGAGGCCTGAGCCCAGACTTGCGAATACCCCAAATATCATGAGGATGATATAGAGAATGATGATGACAAAACCAGAGATGGCTCCAATCTTAACCCACTTTCCGGCTTCCTGACTAGCCTTTAGAGCAGCATCGCGCTGACCCGTTGTCCAAAGGGTATCGACCTTGGTGGCATATACAATACCAACGATACCTAAAGGAAGACAACAAAGCAAGGTCACGAGAATGGATTCTATCAACCAGTTTTTGGGGGGTGGCTCAATCGACATTTTAGGCTGTTGCATCCCAACAGGCGGGGGCATGCTGGCTGATTCCGGAAACAATGAAATCAACTCACTAAGATTACGTGCAGGCACCCAATCCGGCAGTCCTTCTTTCCAAACCAGCGTTTCCGTGGTGATATTCCTTTCCCGCAACTGCTCCAGGCTGAAAGGACCAAATCGTTCTTTACCGTCGGTGTAATAGAATTGAGACATAGGTGTTGGTTTAAGATTCCAAAGTAATAAGAATTAAAGAATTCCTGATTAAGCCATATCCTCTCCGCTCAGCAGATCCGGCCGCCGTAAGCGGGTACGCTCTACCGATTGTTCATAGCGCCATTCATCAATTTTTGCTTCATGGCCACTGAGGAGTATATCGGGCACCTTCATCCCCTCCCACTCTGCCGGCCGGGTATACACAGGAGGGGCAAGAAGATGATCCTGGAAAGAATCCGTCAGCGCGGAGGTTTCATCCGAAAGCACGCCAGGAATCAGCCTGCCAATAGCATCGACAAGCACTGCTGCAGCAAGTTCACCGCCACTGAGCACATAATCTCCAATCGAAATTTCACGGGTAACGAATCTTTCGCGAATTCGCTCATCAATTCCTTTGTAATGCCCACAGATCAGCAGCAGCCTTGATTTTAAAGATAATTGATTAGCCAGTGATTGGTTGAGCGTAGAGCCGTCCGGGGTCAGATAAATCACTTCATCATAAGGGCCCTCTGCCTGCAAACTTCGGATAGCCTCCGCCAATGGCTGCGCCATGAGCACCATGCCTGCACCACCACCGAAGGCGTAATCGTCAATCTGCTTGTAACTACCAATCCCAAAAGTCCGCAGATCATGAACCCTGACCTTCAACAGATCCTTGTCAGCCGCACGACGCAGAATGGAATGGGAGAATGGTCCTTCCAAAAGTCCGGGGACTACCGCAAGGATATCAATCTCCAACATGCGAAAAATGGTTTAATGGACTATTCGATGCCAAGCAACTCAATCTCGAAAATGAGGGTGGAGTATGGTTGTATTGTTGGTCCTGCACCACGGTCTCCATAAGCCAGTTGATATGGAATAAAAACTTTCCATTTCGAACCGATCGGCATGAGTTGCAATACTTCTGTCCAACCTTTGATCACTTGATTGAGCGGAAAAGAAATAGGCTCCCCGCGTTCAACTGAACTATCGAATACCGTACCATCAATCAGTGTGCCGTGGTAGTGAACCAATACTTTGTCCGTGGCCTTTGGTTTGGCCCCAGTGCCCATGGTGAGGACCTCATACTGGAGTCCGTCATCCAGGGTAGTCACACCGGCACGTGTTTTATTGGTGGCCAGAAACTGCTCGCCTGCAGCCTTATTGGAATCATGTTGCTTGGCTTTCATCCGGTTTGCACCTTCCTGCACCATGGTATTGCATTGCTCGGGGGTCAAAAGTGTTTTCTCCCCTTTAAGGGAAGCTTTCATCCCTGCTGCAATCAGATCCGGATCAAGTTGCCCGAAGCCTTCCTGCTTGAGATTGCCTGCAATAAGAACGCCGATACTATACGCCAGGCTGTCTTCAGCCGTCTTGAATTTCTGTGCTTCCACGGTGTTGTTTATAAGTTGAAGTAATAGGATAAAGGCAATTAGTTTTTTCATGATTTTTTCATTTCTGCGTAATACTTGAAATAATATGGAATGGTCTCAATCCCCTTGTAAAAGTTGAAGAGCCCATAATGTTCATTTGGGGAATGAATATCATCGGTGTCCAGGCCGAAACCAAGAAGAACGGTTTTAATGCCCAGGATGGACTCAAACAAAGCCACAATGGGGATGCTGCCGCCTGACCGTTGTGGTAGCGGTGCTTTGCCAAAAGTTTGCAACATCGCTTTGGATGCCGCTTGATATTCGACAGTGTCCGTTGGGGTTACAGCCGGTTGACCCCCATGATGTGGAGTGACTTTCACCCGAACGGATGGTGGGGCCATGCGTGTAAAGTGTTCGGTAAAAAGGGCGGTTATTTTATCAGGATCCTGGTTAGGAACGAGACGCATGCTGATCTTGGCAAAAGCTTTCGAGGGCAGCACTGTCTTTGCACCTTCACCGATGTAACCTCCCCATATCCCATTGACTTCGACCGTAGGCCGAATAGAAGTCCTTTCCAGCGTGGTGTATCCCTTTTCACCCATCAGGTCATCCACCTGAAGGGTCCGCTTGTAATCGCTTTCATTAAATGGCGCCATGTTCATCTGCCTCCGTTCTTCGTCTGACACGATTTCAACATCATCGTAGAACCCAGGGATGGTGATATGACGATTTGCATCATGTAATGAGGCAATCATTGTGCACAGAATATTGGCAGGATTGGCCACTGCGCCCCCAAATACCCCGGAATGCAAATCTTTGTTTGGTCCGGTTACTTCTACTTCTACATAACTCAGGCCGCGAAGACCGGTAGTGATCGAAGGGACATCATTGGCAATAATGCTGGTGTCGGAAACCAAGATAACATCCGCTCCCAAACGAGCTTTATGCGTTTCCAGAAAATGCCCGAGATGGACTGAGCCCACTTCCTCTTCCCCTTCAAACATGACTTTCACATTACATGGAAGCTGGCCCTCGGATAGCATGGATTCGATAGCCTTGACATGCATGTAGAGCTGTCCTTTATCATCACAAGCGCCCCGGGCATAGATTTTATCATTCTTGATCACAGGCTCAAAGGGTGGCGACGTCCACAAATCCAAAGGATCTGGTGGCTGCACATCGTAATGCCCATAAATCAATATGGTCGGAACCTGGTCGGATACCATCTTTTCACCATAGATGATTGGGTGGCCTTTGGTGGATACGATTTCAACCCCTTCCATACCGACTCGGGTAAGTTCAGCACTCAGCCACGTGGCCGCGCGAAGCACATCGTCCTTATAACGAGTGTCGGCACTGATGGAGGGAATGCGCAGAAAATCAAGCAATTCATTCAGAAACCGCTGACGATTGGCCTGAATGTAATTTTGTACAGCTTCCATTTTTTAAACAAGGATTTAGTAGTCAATATTTTAGGGCTAAATTTTAATTTTTGCCCCATGCTATAGCGGCTGCAAGGTACACATTCGAGGACATACGGTCACCAGCCATATTCCTGAAAACAGGCGGATGCTTCGGTACAAAATTTTAATTTTATGGCTGAAACATCGCATGAAATACACAGCATACCACCTTCCATTAGGATTTGCCCTCACCCTCTTGTTTACGTGCCTTATATCGTCATTGATGGCTCAGCAGGTTTCGGCCAATAAAAAGGGCGATCTCATTATCACCATGCGGGATGGCTCCTGGCGCCCGGTCAAACCATCAGATTCCTTGCTGGTTCGACAATATTACCTCCAGAATCCGCCCACAAAAGGCAAAAAGACCACCGACACAACACCGCAAGCCCAAAAAAACAAGGAAGAAAACAAGGTATCCTCATCTGATACAACTGTACATCTAAACGAAACAGGCCTTAACTCCCGGTGGAATGAGTTGGTTTTGGTCATTCTCGAAGAAGAAAAGAAAGTTCAAAAAGACTTCAGGGATGCCACCAATGCCCAGTTTAAAGCCTCGGAACAACTCAGTCTGGCTAAAGCCAATAAAAATGGCATCCCCCCTGAGCAATTAATCCGGCTGCAAAAGGAATATGACCAATGTGTCTCCGCTCTGCGTATGGCCAAAAGGGAGCAAAATGAAGTTAAAAAGCTAGTGGATGTCTCCAGGACCATCAATGCGAATATCTCCACCCTTTCTGAGAAAAAGTACACCCATGTACTGGCTGATTATAATGTTTTTATAAAAACTTATCAGCCGGGCAGTAAGCCGGTTATTTCCACAGATGCTGAACCTGCAGAAGAATTGGTCATAACAGCGACACCTCCGGCTCCCGATCCAGTTCCTGAGGTGATTACCATCGAAGCCTTAGATAATACCTCCTCATCACCACTTCCTGCTGAACCAACTATCAGTGGTAATCGACCTGCGGATTATCGGACCAAGCCATACGTTGCACAACCTTATGCCTGTGTTTTCGTAACGGATTCCATCGAGTACACTACAAAAAGCCGAAGATTGGAATTACAACCTGATCTTCTGTTTACATACACGGATCCTGATCTCCGACCTTATTTTAGGGATAAAGAATTCATGACTTGTCGTGCCATGTTGTCCCGAATAGATTCATACACGTATCTGTCGGTCGAATTTCAGATAGCGACTACGCATACACAAAACAATTTTGGGGCCCTCGACAATGGCAGCCTCCTTCGCCTTAAACTCATGAATGGCGAACAGATTTCCTTACATAACCTTAAAGCCAGTACTGGTCGTATTGATGCGTATACCGGTAACACTGTATTTACCGGTCAGTATGCATTGGGTAAAACCGATCTCAAAAAACTCGGTACAAGTGAATTGGATACCATACGGGTTCTCTGGACCACAGGCTATGAAGACTACGATGTGTACAATGTGGATTTCCTGATACGTCAGATTCATTGCCTCACCACCAAGAAGTAAGTTCATGCTTGGCCTTAAATTACCGACCGATCCTCGTTGGGTCAACCTTGCCGAAAAATCCATTGAGGACATTCTCACCGACCATGCCTACTGTGAACAAAAAGCAGCGACTTCGTGCATCACCTTGATCCAGTCTTTCCCGGACAAAGAAGAACTGGTCACCGAGCTCGCTCCAATAGTGACTGAGGAATGGGGACATTTCCGGCTCGTGCTGAACGAACTTAAAAAAAGAGGCCTTGCACTCGGCAGACAGCGCAAAGATGAATATGTCAATGCACTCATGGCATTTGAAAAGAAAGGGGGCTCCAGGGATGATCGTCTCCTCGAAAGACTGCTCGTCTGCGCATTGATCGAAGCACGGAGTTGCGAGCGATTCCGATTACTCTCCCTGCATATCTCCGAGGATGTCCTCAAAGAATTTTATCATGGATTTATGGTATCGGAAGCCGGACACTACCGCCTGTTTATTGAACTGGCCAATCGGTATGCGGACCCTGCAAGGGTAAAAAAAAGGTGGCAGGAATACCTCGATTATGAATCAGAAGTCATGACGATGATGTCGCTCCGTGGGGACCGGATTCATTGATAACACTGATAGAATGTTACTTCCTGCCTGCAATCATTGAGGCAATTGGGTGCTGCGACCGAGTTTAAGCTGGACGTTGTTATCCCCATAGGTCTGTGTGCCTACCCATACCATCATCTGGTCGTTATGCATCACCTTCCATTCACTCATTTTGTATTCTCTGACATCGGGGCGCAAAAACAAAGTTTGGGTGTCGTGATTATAAGACCATTTGCCCGTATGGGTTTGATTCTGATGCTTACCTGCCTTGAACGTTCCATCCGAAGACAAGTCAATCCACTCATCTTTGTAAGGTTGGTCTGCACCTGTTTTTCCGCCGAACGCTGCCTCATAAATAAGGATCTTGTCGGTCAGGAACGTGTAGTCATGACCTTGTGCGGCAGGGTCTGCTGAAGTTTGGTTGTTGTCTTGAGGCTGGGCAGGTGCAGCGGATTCAGTCTGTGGTTGGGCAGCAGTCTCTGGCTCCTGTTGCACATTAGCTTGTTCCTGCTTGCAGGCAACAGAGGGGATGGTCACGAACAATACCAATAGATAAAGCAGATGAATTGGGCGCATAAGGCTTAATTTTAATGCGGCAAAAGTATGGAACGTCAGTCAAACCTGCACAGACAGGTGTATCGGCTTATCTCAACTAATTGTTAATTATGCACGACAAATGGACATCTCCATTATTTGCAGCTGTCAGGACCAATCTCCTGCGACTAGGTGTCGATCCTGAAACCAGGATACTGGCAGGCGTCAGTGGTGGCGTAGACAGCATGACTATGCTATTTATCCTCCATCATCTTGGCTACCGCGTCACGGCTGCTCATGTCAATTTCAACCTGCGTGGTGCTGAATCCACCAATGATGCCTTGTTTGTGCGCAAGTGGTGCATGGACAAGGGCATCCCACACTTGGAGCTACAGGAAGATACCTTGACGTATGCTGAGAAAAATAAATTAAGTATCCAGGAAGCCGCACGTGAAATCAGGTATCAATGGTGGGAACACCTCGTACACGCGGGTCAATTTGATATAATAGCCACTGCCCATCATTTGGATGATACGATCGAAACGGTTTTTCTCAATCTCCTGAGAGGTACTGGCCTGAAAGGCCTGTTAGGTATTCCCCCAAAAAGAGAAATGTACATCCGTCCGCTATTGGATTATCAACGATCCGCGATTGAATCCTTTGCCACTGAACACGAGATTCCATTTCGAACCGATGCTTCCAATCTGACCGACCACTATCGCCGTAATAAACTCCGTCTTGATATCTTGCCGCTCCTGCAAGACCTCCATCCCGGTTTCCATGCCTCAATGCAACATACTTTACTGCGTTCCCGCCTGGAATGGGAAACCTGGGAGCTATCTCTTGATCATTGGTCGAATCAATATGTATCCTTTCAACATGATGGTTGGATCATCAATGATGCTAACCATACCGGATTCATTCTAAGATGGCTGGAAGAAAAAGGCATGCCCTGGAGTCTCTCCTATGACTTTGTAACTGCACCTGAAGGAGGATCTGGAAAATATCTGGATCATGAAGGTTTACGCCTGAGCAGGACCAGCACCGGATTTTTTCTTGAGGAAATTCAACCGGAAGTGCACTACATCATCCCGCATGTTGGAACACACCGTATTGGAACGATGGTGTTGACCATCGAAGCCATCCCTGGAGCTAATTTTCAACGGATGACCCGACAAGACCAAGAGTATATCAACGCAAAGGCGATTCAATGGCCCTTGCATATCCGTTCGATTTCACCCGGAGATTCTTTTCAGCCCATTGGCATGGATGGAAAAAATAAAAAGCTCCAGGATTTTATGGTTGATCTCAAATTGGAAAAATTTGAAAAGGAAAGACAGTTGGTTTTGTGTAACGCCCACCATGTCCTTTGGGTCATTGGAAGGCGACTGGATCACCGGTCCCGGATCAGACCGGAGGATCAATTTATCTACCGGCTCATCTGGTCACCAGGAAAGTAGGGTTTAGAAGAAAACAAATACGACGACAAAACAAATAACCGTCAGGATGATGCCATACATGAATATCGTATAGCATTTGCGCAGATAGGAATACTTTGATCCCAGGGTTCGACCTAGGAAAAAGAGATCCCTCATGATTGTGGTATCCAAAATGGTACCATCAGCCACCGTGGCGTTCATCCCCTGTTCATACTCTTCAAAGGTCATCCGGTAAAAATTGCCAAAGAAAAACAAGTTGGATTTTCTGGCCAGGATACTCTCCATACTACTATACCCTTTCATGGGAATAGGGCGTGTAGCCATGGTCGCAAAGATCATGGAGACGACACACACACTCAGCAACATGATCGTGGGATAGAGAATCATGCGGTTGGCCGCGATTTCCTTTCCCAGCAGTGGCAATGCGAAAGTGATGATCAGGGCATTGACGGACAACATGATGTTGGCTTTATTATCTGCAATCGAACTCAGGTCGATATGATTTCGTAGCGCGGTCTTAAACATATTCTGGGCGGATTTACTAGTTCCAATGGTGTCCGGCTCCTGGGACTTATTGTTTTCGTTCCGCTTGGCTTCCAGTTTGGCATCGATCAGCGCCAGTTCATTCAGAAGCAGTTTTTTATTTACTTCTTTAGTCTGGCCATATCGCTCTCTTGCGACCCCGGTGTAATATTCATGCTCATCCAGAAACTGAAGATTCGCCAGGGCCCAATCCCGTTTGGTCAGCAATGCGTTCTGAACCGCATTGAGTTCTTTCCGGAGATGATTGGTATAAATATGAAAGTGTGACCGACCTACTGAACTGGTATCTGCGTCTTTAAGTAAAGCTTCCAGAGTAGTCCGGGGCTTGATGTCTACACGCGTGGCCTGAATCAGGTCTT
This sequence comes from Saprospiraceae bacterium, assembly GCA_044227555.1. Lineage (GTDB taxonomy): Bacteria > Bacteroidota > Bacteroidia > Chitinophagales > Saprospiraceae > Opimibacter. The sequence goes on from JBGAWQ010000001.1 coordinate 84,584, forward strand.
CGATGGTTTGAATTTTCTCCTCTGGATAACCGGCCTGGGTTAGAAATTCGCGGGCCATTCGCGCTCCATGCTCTTCATGCCCTGTATAGGCCGTTGAAAAACCGGCATCATGAAATATGGCAGCCAGATTGAGCATTTCCAGCTCTTCGGGTTTTATCCCCGCCTGTCTGGCCAAAAGAATGGCTTCATCCCTAACCTGACAGGTATGCACCCAATTGTGGTACATATACAAGTCCGATGGAATCTTCTCATCGAAAATGTGCCTGACAAAATCCTCAGCAGCGGTGATGATATCGGGATGCTCCACCATGGGCTAAACACCAAAATTATACCGTTTTTTGGCTTTTCCTACTTCTGGGGATCAGCGGAGGCATTGACATCGCCGATCTTAATACCCATGAACCCGACTTCGGCAGGCACTCCTTCCGGCAGGGGATCAATAGTGACCTGGGGAGGATCAAATCGCCAGGAGGGCGATGAGGGTAAGGCCAGAATTTTACCCAACAGCAATCGCTGCAATACGACTATATCCCCGACAGACAGAAGATTGTTATTGGTGGCGTCAGCAGCAATATATTGCCAGCCAAAATCAAAGGTGTCCTTACCCAATAAATGTTTCTGCATAGCGATGAGGTCAATGGCATTAACTCCATTGCCTGGACTATCTGTCTTTTCCGGAGTAAGGATGTATTGCCCGGATCTGGCAACCTCCTGAAGCTCAAAACTTCCATCAGCTCCAGTCGTCAGGGACTGTGTTATAGCCCCTGTAACTTGAATGACTGCGTTCTTTAATGGCCTGCCTTTAGGATCAGTAAGCCGACCGTGAATATTCATGATCTCTGCAGTATTGACATTGGGCAAACATGGCAGTTGAGTCAGGCCGGTTGCATCAGGATCGAGCCAATCCCTGAGACGCTCCTGGGGTGTGCTTCCAAGATTCCATGATTTGGCAAATCGTCCGACATAGGCATTGTTATCGTTCTCACATCCGCCAGTGCCTCCATGCAATTGTCCGACCAGGTAACCATCCTGATTGAACAATGGGCCACCAGAAGATCCATGTTCATGCCCACCCTCTGTAAACTTGAGGCGGAAATGATGAAAAGCCGGTGTGGTATATCCTTCTGTCCATCCGATGGAATTAGGATGGATTGTGGCCTGGTTAACGCTGGTTGAAATTTTGCGGATATCCGCATTCGGATCATGGATGAGATAACTGGTATCCGGCTTGGCTGTATCATCCCGATTCCACCCGGCAAATGTAACTTCCTTCCCTGAGGGGATCTGGTCATCCAACTTCACCAATAAAAAATCAGAGGCTTGCCCCAGGGAGATCAACTCGCATCCGGTGAGAGAAAATAGCTGAGGCTCAGTAGGAGGATTTTCACAAGTCGGCGATTGATAATCAAAATCAAACCGCCACATGTCATAAAGCGGAGTAAAATCGTATTGACAATGGAAAGCTGTCAATAGATATGGCGTCTTGTCATTACGTGTATTGTTGACGAATGAACCTGTACACCATCCGATACCCTCTTCCATCACCAACCGGATCCTAACGGTACTTGCGGCAATGAGTTGTAACAACGAATCTTGTTTACAGGCAGTATTCGGATGACAGGCCAGCGCGGTTCCAAATCCGATTCCACGTCCTCGTCCTGGCTCATCACGTTGATAGAAGGCCTGTTTTAATGAAAACCTACTCCTATATGTTGGTCCTTCCCTGCATGTCCATACTAAAGTAATGTTCGCAGGGTCCATTGCAGGACTCAAAGCGGATGGACGTTTTTGCGAAGCAAAATCGTAAACAATTAATTGCGTGCTGTTATCCAGCAGATAGACTGATTCACCGGAAGTGATCTCTTCCACTTCGATCAACCATTCCACCATACCTGCTCCCGGCCAATGGAAAGTATAGGTAGTAGTGCCCGCGAGTGATTTTTGAAGCGTGGTTGAAGTAATGGCCGTTCGAAGACCAAGTATATCCAGACGGCCATCATTGGCCATATGCCAGGCCTGCTCCTCTTGAGACGTCCACTGCACCTGTATCAAGACCGCGGAATCCCCTTGGGGACGATTCATCTCAACACGGGCATCAATCTGTCCGGACAAAACACTGCCCCAAAGAGACAATACGCTGAGGATCAGGATCAGACAGAAAGAACGATGAGGCATACCCGTTTGAAATCGGTTAAAAAACGACTGCAAAAGTAAGCGGATATCGCGGACTTGACCCAAACTCACTTTGCAAATAATTGATCAATGTCCTTGAAGGCCTTAAACTCGAGGGCGTTGCCACAAGGGTCCAGGAAAAACATCGTGGCCTGCTCACCAGTCTGTCCGGCAAACCGGATATAAGGCTCTATGACAAATGTTATACCGGCAGCCCGCATTCTTCGTGCGAGTTGCTCCCACTCATCCCATGGCAGGACAACCCCAAAGTGCGGCACTGGCACATCGTGACCGTCTACCGGATTGTGGTGCAAATCCCGCTTTTCCCGCGGCTGGTAATGAATGACCAACTGATGCCCATACAGATCGTAATCTGTCCAGAGTTCCGAGGTTCTCCCCTCCCGACATTGCAGAATATCGCTATAAAAATGCCTTGCTGCTGCAAGATCATCAACCGGAATGGCCAGATGAAAGGGATATTTGAGCTGAGTCATTAGATTACTTTTTGAGGATTCAATTGAATGATTCTGCCGTGGGCATAGCGCATCAACCAGGGCATGATACCGGAAGCCATGCGACGCAATATTTTATCTATTAAACGATTACTTGATGCCCAACTCACCAATACCGGCGACAGCGCATAATACATCCTTATAAAAATTCGTCCTGCCAAATGAGTAGACAGCACCTGGTCCCGAAATGCTGTCATAACGCTATACTCCGGGCTTTGCGTTGAATAACAATAGGTCACTACAAAACAAGCCTGACCCTGCAGTCTGGCTTGTAAATGATAGGTCACGGGCACGTCCAACCGTTCATGGCAGGTCAACATGATCCTGCCACCGGGAGGCCGGTCGCCAAGTCGGGCCGCACTAAACAAAGCATTGGTGCGAACAGAAGCTCCCGCATAGATGAGACCGGCTACAAACTCACCTTGTACCCATTCCTCAGCCATAACCTGATTAAGATTGAGGTCGATCAGTGCAGGCAACTCAAGATGCAGGTAAACATTGCGTTCCGATGGATTGGTGATGGTGAGTCCAAGATTGAACCATTCAGTACCTACGCCCTCAACAGCTTGCCATTTGACTTTCAGGCGCAACTCAGTAGCCCGATCCATGGTCACATGTTGAAGAGGATGTTTCTCGAGATATTCAAGATGACTTTGCCCTTCAAAAAACAATTGGCACAAAGCTTCATACAGCGCATCCCAATCCCACATTTCAATATCCTCTTCTTCCGCTTGCTGCCTGATGTCAGGGTCCAATGTTCCGGTCGTAATGACCCAGGCTTGATCAGCTTCAAAAAAAGTACGGGCCTGAACTGCTTTTAAGATGATATCCTTTGTCTCCAATCCCTCCGGGTTGATTTGAGTCGGAATGATGGCCAATTGGAGGTCCTCCTTCTGAACCCTGACGACACCCGAAAACTCACCGGACGGTTCCGTAGGCAAAAGATCATATCCATCGACTTCAAAGAGATATCGGATGAAATCAGCAAACTCAGGTGGGCTCAACTGATCAAACTTCAAGGGGATCCACTCCAGGAGGAATTGACGTATATCTTGCTGATGAAAGTCCATGTTTGTCAGAAAAATAATAATTTCGGCACTCGATAGATAATAAATATTTCCCATATGACTTTCTTCAGACACCTCACCCTCCTCTGCTGCCTAATGACCATCGGCATCCTGGCCATTTCCTGCCAATCTTCTGCCTCCTCCGACACCCAGGCAAATGCCGGCACCTCAGCAGACAACCCCGAAGCCCGGTTCCTGGACAAAGAAAAATTTGCCTCCGCCATAAAAAAATCCGATGCGGTTGTAGTCGATGTCCGGATGCCGGAAGAATTCGAACAAGGCCATATTGAAAATGCCATCAATATCAACTTTTTCGACCCCCAGTTTAAATACAAACTCCTCGAACTCGACCGAAAAAAAACGTACTACCTCTACTGTAAAAACGAAACCAGATCCAAGATGTCCATGAAGTTTATGCAGGACAACGATTTTAAAAACGTGTATGTCCTTAAAGGTGGATACCAGGAATGGAACACAGCCAAAGATCAATAAACAGTAATCCGGTTTTCTCAGGTCACCAAAAAGTAACCTTATCCCGGATGGGCTTGAATATCCTCTTGACATGAAGCCGGGACATCCATGTATCCTCCCCTTTCTATTTGCCCTGCTTTTATGGGCAGGATGCAAGGACAAGCCCCATGTCTTTCCGGAGACAAGCACTAAAGACTTTGCCTCTTATTGGGATACAGGCGAAGCTGAAATCACAGGATATGAAGCAACCCTTAATATCCATAACTCCACGTACACGGGTACCACTCTTTTGATCTGTGATACCGAAGATTTCAGCCGGTCAAAGCATGTAAAACTAGAAGCCCCGGAAAAACATAAGGCCGATGTCATCCGGGTGATGAAACTTCATACCATCAGCGAGTGGATCACTGGATTGTACAAGCATTCTGCCATGACCTCTGTTTATACGCCGGTAGAGGTAACGGAAGAGCCGCATAGTCTGAAACTAACCTGCGCCGTGCAAGAATGGAACGGCCAGACGTACATTCAGGCGGATTGGAAAAACAATAGATATGACTTTCAGCAAATGTCCTACACCGAACCTGACAGGGCAGGTCAGTACAGTCTGGCGATGGGTTGGCTCGAAGATGAGGTATGGACTAAAATCAGATTGGCCCCCAATAGTCTCCCCGCAGGTAAAATGAAAATGATTCCGGGTATGCTCTACCTTCGATATCATGCCGCCGTGGAAAACAAAATGTACGAGGCCAATGCTGCTTTGACAAAAACAGGTGACCATTACGCTTACGTCATCGAATACCCTGAACTTCATCGAAAGCTCTCTATAGCTTTCGAATCCAATTTCCCCTACCACATCCTGGGTTGGCAGGAGACCGTCAACGGAAAGGATTTTACAAACGGAAAACGGATAAACACCATCAGATCTGCTTTCTGGAAGCATGATCAGGCGTCCGATCAGGCACTGCGTAAAGATCTTGGGCTGCAATAATTATTACCCACCTGGAGACAGGGATAACACGATAAAACAGAAATTTAGTGTAGACCCTAAGGATTGACGTCATGCTGAAATCCCGCCATTGAAGAAACTCAAATGAGCGTCGTGATCCACATGAGCATGAAGGTCCAGTGGAGATTTAGACTCCATCTCTGATGCTTTCACCCATCCCTGGCATTTGACCGTGATGACCCTTACCCATTCGCCCTGGCGATCGGTCACTCCAAACCAACATCCCTTTCTGACTGAGCAAATAGGCCGCAGACCATCGTCGGGAGCAGAAAATACCGGAGTATCGTCCAATCGTGCATAGAGATGAAAATGGATCATGGTAATGACTTCAATCTTCCAACTATCAAGTTGCTACCAATGTAGTGTCCGAAAAGCTCAAAATGTTACCCTAAAACGACCAATAGGGAAAAAATAATGACCACCGGGCATGTTTTGCCCCTACGAGAAAAGTGGCTTCCCGAAACATTAGGGAGAGGATGCTAAAGGAAAATGAGATTACGGCCTGATCCTGGCATTTTCTGCAAGTTCCCTAAGCTTATATATACTTTGAAATGGGCTGTCAACGGCTTGAAAATTGGCCAACCATGCCGGAACATAACCACCTGGATTTTGAATTAATACATACTCGAGGCTACATTGATGGTCAGCACGATCTTCCAACTCCCAATATCCTTCAAACTGCTTGATTTGAATCGCATCCTTTCGCTTTTCAATAAAATTGGGAACGGTCTTGAACTGCACCTTTGACTTGGAGACACTTTGCCGGACATTGAGTTTGGAGACCTGGTACCGATCCTGTACTGGCCACGCGGCATCCTCCAGGATAAAAACATAATACGATGAGTCCGCCTGGTTGACCAGGTAACTTTCCTGCACCTGGTTCATCCATTGGTTGTATTCTCCAAACGCCAGAAGGATCTCCATGACTTTTTCGACAGGCGCATTGATCGTAGTAGTGACTTTGATTTGTTTAAACGGGGACTCTCCTTCTATCTGTGTATACACCCTGATCCCATCCCGGTCAAATTCAAGCTCCCACTGATCCCCTACTGCATACACGTCGGCGTGTAAAAGAAAAAACATTAGTGTTGAACAAAGCAGGAGTAGTATTTTCATTTCATAAGGTCTAAAAGGTTCAGGGTATCAGTTTATGTCAGGGTGAAGTCGTATTGAGCAATCTAAAGGATTCAAGGAATTTGGTCATTTGGGCGTCCGGTTTATTTTTTTCCAGTCCGAATACCTGCAAACCATAATAGCGCTGGCCCGCCAGAATACATTGTCCACGCACCTCTCCCCGACCCTTCTGGTACTTGCCCTTCCAGATGCAAACATCCTGGCCCGGCTGATGAAGTATATCCATATAGGTAAGGGTTCCATCCAATGTGGTCAATAACTCATCCACTGTATTTTCAAAAAAGTCCTTTAGATAAGCATCATCCACCGCTTCCGCGGGAGTAGGCACCAGGTAATGATCAATCACAAATGCCAGCGGGGAAAGAGAATCGGTCACGGAACCTCCATGATATTGATGAAAACGGATCACGTCCATTTCTGTTGGAACTAACTTTTCCTCATGGATGAGTTCGACCGGGGAAAGTACTTTGAAGCCTGATTCCGGATGCACGCTCCATGTCCATCCGGACTGGACGGAGACCGACAGGTTATACATCAATAACAGCACTGAGAGCATGCTGATTCCGTATTTTGGTGCGTGATGCAGTATAAACGATGGACCACCGCCTAATGTTACAAGCGAAATGATGACACCGATCTTTTACAGATACCTGTTAGTGGCCCTGGGTGTCAGCCTCTCGGGTTGGAATTGCCGGACCGCCCCTGAAATCGATCCAAACCCCGTCAAATCAGCTGTTTCCGACAAAGGAATGGTAGTCACTGCCCACCCTATAGCCAGTGAGGTCGGGTTGGAAATCTTAAGACAAGGTGGGAATGCTGCCGATGCCGCTATTGCGGTGCAATTTGCCCTGGCGGTGGTCTATCCCCGTGCAGGTAACCTTGGGGGTGGTGGATTCCTGATGTACAGGGATAAGTCTGGTGAGGTGATTTCGCTTGATTACAGGGAACAAGCACCCATTGCGGCCAGTCGGGATATGTTCCTGGATTCTGCGGGCCAGGTGATACCTAATCGCAGCACTTCAGGGATTTTTGCCGCTGGTATACCTGGAACTGTTGCGGGCCTGGTGGAAACCCACAAAAGATTTGGTTCCATTCAACCCTGGTCCCGGCTGGTAGAGCCTGCGATCCGGCTGGCTGAAGAAGGTTTCAGATTGACGGCTAACGAAGCTGAACGACTCAATGCATACCAATCACAGTTTCGGGAATTCAACGCTCCGGGTATGCCTTTCCTTGCCGATAGCTTATGGAAAGCAGGAGATCTGCTGGTCCAAAAGGAATTGGCTGCAACCCTTCGCCACATCGCCAATGAAGGCAAGGATGGTTTTTATGCCGGAGAAAATGCCAGGGCCCTGGTTACTCATTCCGTCCAAAAGAATGGATTGTTTACCGAAAAAGACCTTCAGTCCTATCAGGCGAAATGGCGGCCACCCGTAACTATCCATTGGAGAGACCTCGAGATTCATAGCATGGGTCCACCATCAAGTGGAGGGATTATCCTGGGTGAAATACTGGGCATGATCGAAAATAAACTTGTCGATAGCCTTGGAAATCTGTCATCGTCCAACATCCACCTGCTGATTGAAGCTGAACGACGCGCTTATGCTGATCGCGCTAAATATCTTGGAGATACTGACTTCTATCCGGTCATGACAGACAGCTTGCTGGAAAGGCAATATCTCGCTGCAAAATTTTCAGATTTCGATCCCAAAAAAGCCTCCGAAAGTAAATCTATCAGTGCCGAAAAAATTGAATTCGCACGGGACCACTTCGAAACTACGCACCTGTCTATCATCGATCAATGGGGCAATGCCGCCGCCGTGACCACTACGCTCAACGACAACTATGGATGCAAAGTCTGGGTGCCTGGTGGAGGATATTTTTTAAATAATGAAATGGATGATTTCAGCATCAAACCCGGTGTTCCCAATATTTTCGGACTGATCGGAGGAGAAGCTAATGCCATCGCTCCCGGCAAACGAATGCTCAGTTCGATGTCACCAACGATTGTGGAAAAAAATAATGAAGTATGGCTGGTCCTGGGAAGTCCGGGAGGGTCAACCATCATCACTACAGTAGCTCAAGTGCTGGTCAACATCGTGGCCTATGGCATGGATCCGGAAGCTGCTGTCCGCGGACCCAGATTTCATCATCAATGGTTACCGGAGGAAATTCTGTTTGAAAAAAATGGATTTTCACCCACGCTGATCCAACAGCTGGAATCGATGGGACATTCCTGCAAGTGGATCGACAATCTTGGAGATGTTGAACTGATCCAACGTGACGATCAGGGCTTATTGCACGGAGTCGCTGACGCACGTGGCGTTGATGATCATGCCGCAGGTTGGTAATGCATACCATTCAATTTGCCTTCCAGGAAGTCACATCTAACCTTGTGCATCGCTCTATGAGGGAGTGATATGCCGGTTCATTTCCCAGGATCGCCTCATCACCCACCAAAATAAATTGTTGCCTTGCCCGGGTAATGGCCACATTCAGTTTGCGATCTACCCCATCACTATTGACGGAAGTGATCTTACTCATGGCCTGACTGGAATTGACCGCGCATGACATGATGATGATATCCCTCGCTCCGCCCTGATAACGCTCTACGGTATCAATAGTCACCTGGGACAAATCAATATTCCGGACATGGGCGAGATAAGATATTGCTGCAATCTGCGCTCTGAAAGGGGTGATGACACCAATGTTCCAATCCAGATGATTAGCCTTGATTTGCCTGACCCATTGATCGATCAGGGCTATAGTAATCTCTGCTTCTTCCTGGTTGGTCTTGAGATACGTTTCAGCCAGCGTGGGTTGGGCTGCAACAAATATTAATCTGTTTTTGAACAGTGGTGCAGATGCCTCCACAAAAACCTGGTCCATCGAAACCCCTTGCCGGGTGGGATCCACTAATCTTAGTTCTCCCCGATACACCTCTTCATTAACGCACCGCATGATATCCTGATGCATACGCCCTTGCTCATGGAGTATACCGATCAGATGATGCCATCCCCGGTCCTGGTACAATCTATACATCCTTTCGAAGTAGGACATGCTCATATCCGTCAACCCAATCCGCTGACACCATTCCTTGCCGGGCTTTATCTTGCTCATCGCGGCCGGTTGCACCGACACCGCAGGCAACTGCATATGATCGCCTATCAGGATGGTTTTTTTAAACTTTGTCAAGAGTCCGGCGAGTGAAGGCTCAAGCAATTGAGAGGCCTCATCAATGATGGCCACCTCAAAAGGAATCAATTGAAACAATTCACTTTTACCCTGCAGCGAAGCGACTGTAGCTACATAGATCCGCGTGGACTCCAGCAGGTTTCTGATATCCGCACGTCGCTTCATTGGCTCTATCACCTGGTCCAGTAATCTATGCCGGTACAGTTCGCCGGTGGCGGCACGAGAACCTATCCGTATGTAATGATCCTGGATGCCCTGGCCGGACCGGTGCAACGCTTCACATATCTCGTCTACTGCCCGATTGGTATAGGCCAGCAAAATGATTCTCGAGGTCGTCTGCGTAAAATAATACCACACCCAACTCCTGAGCATCATACTCGTCTTGCCGGTCCCCGGAGGACCCCACAATAAGTATAACGAACCAGCCTGTATGGCTTCATGATATATCTTCTCCTGCGATAGCGTAAGTCCAGGCGGAAGATGAGCTTTCAGATCTGTATGAACACCCATTGGTGGCGTAAGACCAAGGATCACCTGCCGGTTGAGTACATCGGCAGTCATTAATGCCCAAAGGGATTGATAAAGGGATCTGAAACTGCTGTCCAGCAGATCATGCTCCAGATTCCAATACCTGCTTTGTTCGATTAGGGCCGTATGCACTTGCTTATTTCGAAGCCTTATGGTCACCCGATCCTGACCTACATAGGTCACATTGGCCCGGTACAACTGATACATCGTTGGGTCCAGATCTGGCTCATCCGTATAGGGATACATAACGGCGATATCCCCAACCCGGAAATTTGCCAACGGATTGGTGCGGGCACTTTTATGAAAAGTAATGATGGTCTGCTGTGGGTCCTTTTCAATGGCCATCAATTCGAGGCCCTGCAATATCTGATATCGTTCTTCCTTTGTTTGCTGCGAATCCAACCAAAGACCAGCAAGCCCTCCAGAACCATCCCCACGGTCACTTCCAATACGGGCCAACGTATGCTCCCGCGTAATGAAAGCCGTAAAGGATTTGAAATAATTTTTTTCTCCGGGAGAGAGTGCAGAATACACGTTCTCCCAATACTCAATATTCCGCTTGACATAGCCTTTGACCGATTCATACCGTGTCGGATTCACTTCTGCAAACAAATCCCGCGCGCCTTCGACATCCAATTTCATCTGCCTGAACTGCAGCAATACCAATTGATTTCGGTTATGTATGGTCTCCTTCTGGAGTGCTTCGATGGACACCGCGTATCGAAGTGATTCCTGGTTTTCCGCGGAATACAGGATATAGTTCGATCTCTTATAGTCACCGCCATGGCCCGAACGGAGTAAAAGATCATACAACAGGGTCTGATGATAGTTGGCACTGCTCAGCCCGTAACTATTGGGCCGGAAAGGCTTATTACTCTTCAATTCGATAATCGATGCAGCATGTGTCGCCGGCTGCTCATAATAAAGATCCAACCTCCCTTTGATGCCAAAGCGCGGACTGAAATAGCTCGGCTCGATCACACAAAGCTTCCGATCGATACCCAATGCAGGGAATCGTTCGTTGATCACATGCCGGATATTTTTATAATGTACTTCCAGGTTTTGTTGCATACTTCTGACCTGGTCATCGGACATCCGCACAAATTCAATGGGATACACCTTGAATGAAGCAGAGAAAAGTTCGGAAAAGGCCTGATCTGTATCTCGGACCAGTTCATCCAACAGGAAGTTGGCAATATTTCCGGTCATGATAGCACCTGTAGGATCCGAGGGCAAAAATATATCGATGACATTGTAGGCCAGCGGATCCGGGCCATCCGTCATCATTTGCGTGATCGACGTGACATCCAGCAGCAGATCGGGAAGGATGACGATATAGGACGGAATATACACGCCTTCATCGGTAGTCTCAATATCCACCAGGCCCAGGATCAACGGCATCCCAATCTCCCGGAGGGCCATTTCGAGCGTATCGGCAAAAAGATCATTAGTCCCTGGGATACAATACTGCAGTGTAGTAGAAGTGTCTGGTTCATTTTCATCCAGCACCGTCAATTGCTTTTGGTCCGGATCCCACTCTACCGCAACTACTCTGGCATATTTCTTCCGGGCCTTTCCTGACTTCTTCTGAAAGGGCAAGGTCGGCCATTTGGGTTCTGCCTGGAGGGCAGCGTCCTCCTCAGGATTGAACTCCCGATGCGACAATAAGATAAGATAGGGAATGCAGGACTTTAATACGGGCAATAATTCGTCATCCGTCATTTCACGGTGGTGCATTTCACGGCGAAGGACTTGCAGGGCATAGGCCCATGGCTTGCTCAGGCCATAGCGCGCCGCAATAAAACTTACACGGGCAAAGAGCGTATTGAAATGCAGGGAAGATGCCTCACTCAACAAGATCACCAGGTCGTTGTACATCCCCAGGAGATATCGACACATCTCGGCAGGTGGTGCGGGGTCGTGCACAATCCTCCGGTAGAGTTTTTCAATCTCGTGAAGCCTGGGATGCATATGTGGTGAAGCAAATGAAAGCTAAAAGTAAGGGGTTTAGATATATAAGCGGATAAACCTGATTCTCATACTTTTCTTATCATTGTACCCTACGTACAACTTCCTCAAAAACATAAATTTTACAGCCATGGCATCCAACCTTATCGAAACCTTTCAAAATGTTACCGGGGACGTATTGACCCGGCAAGCCAGTAATATCGTGGGTGAATCTGCTGAAGGCACATCATCTGCACTGCAGGCTATTGTACCGACTTTACTTGGATCTCTTGTTCAAAAAAGTACGACAGATTCGGGGACCTCTGATCTGATTCGATTTATGGGTGAACAGGAAATTGATGGCTCAGTCATTTCTCAATTAGGAACCATGTTGAGCGGGGGCATTGAGACTGAAAAACTGATGTATAGCGGTGCCGGCATCCTTCGCTTTTTACTGGACAACAAGTTGCTTCCCGCCGTGGATATCATTTCCGGAAGCAGCAAATTAAAGACGTCCTCTGCGACCTCCTTGTTCAAACTCGCTGCCCCTATAGTCATGGGCATTGTCGCAAGGCAAATGCAGGAAAAATCACTGGATGCAGCCGGGTTGAAAACTTTATTGCAGGGCCAAAAGGAATTCATCAAAAGCAGCCTCCCTGCCGCTATGGCAGGGCTCATCTATCCGGAAGCCGTTTCGGGCAACAACAGTTCCACCCCAGGAAGCCAGGAAGCAACCAGCGGAAAAGATGCAGGCATGTTTAGCTTGTCCAAACTGCTGCCGTGGATCGTCCTGGGACTCACGGCCCTTGGCTTGTTTTATTTTGTTCAGAAAGGATGTGGCCCGAAAACATCCGCAACAGAAGACCCTTCTATTACGGCAGACACTACTGCTAAACAAGCTGCCCCGCAGGCGGATGAGTATATATCCTTTGACATGCCGGGTGGAGGTAAATTAAGTGTCCGCAGAGGTTCCTTTTCAGGAAAAATGGCAGCATTCCTGGGCAGCCAGGAGACTGGTGACAAATGTCTGGCCTTTGATAAAGTGAGTTTTGAAAACAGTTCATTTCAACTGACTACAGGTTCAGAAATTCAACTTGGCGAATTGGCCACCTTAATGCAAGCCTATTCCCGTCTGAATATTAGTATTGAAGCCTACACCGACAATGCAGGTGACGATGGGAAAAATAAATCGTTGTCCCGAGAGCGCGCAAAAGTGATCAAAACCTGGCTGACCGATCATAACATCGCTCCGGGCCGAATCAATATCAAGGGCTGGGGCGGAGAAAATCCCATTGCCTCAAACGATACAGAAGAAGGCCGTGCCAGGAACAGACGGGTAGAAGTTTGCGTCAGTAAAAAATAAGATCAGGCAAACTTCAGGTAGCTTTTGACCGGGTGAAATAATAGTATACAGGTAGCCCAATCAGCATCAGAACGATGCCCGCAACCGCCTGCACAGGCCGTCCAATTAAGGTGCTAAAAAGGAACCAGATCGAAATCCCGATAAAGATCAACGGAACGACAGGATACAAAGGCACTTTATATCCATCTGGATCTTTTGCTTTACTTCTTTTTCGAAACACAAATAAACCCACGGCAGCCAGGGTCATGAAGATCCAGTCCATAAAGACCACATACGTCGCAAGGCTTTCAAAAGTACCCCAGAACAGAAGCAATACGCCTGCCCAGGCACTCTGGAGCACAATCGCTTTGAGCGGAGTCCCAAATTTGGGATGGATGTCCGCCAGCCAGGGGAAAAACACTTTATCAGCACCCATGGTATAATAAATCCTGGGGGCCGACAAGGTATATATCCCGGCAGTCCCAAATGTAGACACCGCAATCAGGATAGCCACAAGCATACCACCAAAGGGTGTGATCTTGCTCATGGCATCAGAGGCCACCGCTGGAGAACCTGAAATCTCATCAATGGTCAGGACGGACAAATACGCTACGTTAACGAGGATGTAGACGATGGTAACAATCAGCGCCCCACTTATCAAAGCCCTCGGTAATATCTTTTTAGCGTCGTGTACTTCCCCTCCCACATAGGAGGCGTGATGCCAGCCCCCATATGACCACAACACCCCTATCAACGCAAGCCCCATGGATATCGGATGTGATGATGAAGCCGGATGATCAATATGAGCGAGTAGATCATGACCAAAGAGCAAACAGACTATCACAATGACTGCGATACCAACCACCTTCATCATGGTCATTGAGCTTGAAAAAAGAGCGGACCACCTTACGCCCGTAATGTTGACCAGCGTAACAAAGAACAAAGCAGCTAGGCCAATAGGGACTTGATACGAAATGTCCATCCCAAATAACAACGCTGCATATCTCGCAAACGCAAGACATAAAGCAGCAATGGCTCCTGACGTAATCACAGTCAGAATAGACCAGCCATAAAGGAAAGCCATGAGATCACCATACGCTTCCCGCAGATACAAATAGACACCACCAGTTCCAGGATACTTTGAAGCCAATTCAGCAAAACTCAATGCGCCGGTCATAGCTACGATTCCGCCAATAAGCCAGACCCAGATGATCTGACCACCATCAGTGAGTTGGGCCGCCACATCAGAAGGAGAAATGAATATCCCGGACCCAATACATGAGCCTACCGCGATCATGGTCAGTGCGAAATATGATATGGATTTCTTCAGTGGTTCAGCCATCGACATTGGGTTATCAAACGGTAGTAAGATAAAATTTATCTGGTTGTGACCAACAAAGCCCACCATTATCAAAAGCCAAAAACCAGGCGGCCAGCAAACAATCCTCCGAAGACGTTATCTTGTAGACGAACAAAATCCTGCATCAGGAGGACCTTGTACAAATGACACGTTTGTTGGATTGGCGCCAAATTAAATGCTTAAGGATCTGCAGTATCATGCTGGGGGTTTGCTTGTTTCTCCTCACACCAGGATTTAGTCAGACGTCATTTTACAATCAGATGGATCTATTGCAAGGGAAACGAAAAGCAGTCATTCCCTTCAAGTATGTCCACAACTTTATCGTCGTCGAAGCGCGTATATATGGGATTCTTCCGCTGCAATTCATTTTTGATACCGGCGCGGAGCACGTCATACTCTTTAAAAAAGAATACACTGACCTGCTGCAGGTTCCTTATGACAAAAGAATTCCCATACTGGGCTCTGATCTGAGTCAGGAAGTGTATGCGCTTATTGCACGCAATGGGGTCATTGAAGTCAATGGATTACCCCCGAAACCACACGACATGTTGGTGCTGGAGCAGGATTATTTCAACCTGGATGAAATGATCGGAACTCCAATCGCCGGATTGATCGGTGGTGGATTTTTTAAAAACCTGATTATCCATATTGATTACCGAAAACATCAGATTCAGTTGTTCGACCCGGCGGATTTCGAGGCCCCTGATGATTATATCTCTTTGCCGATCCGGATGAAGATCAACAAACCCTATATCAACGGCGAAGCCAGCCTGAGCGATGGCACAGTGGTGCAGGTTGATCTCCTAGTCGATACCGGGGCAGGGGTTCCGCTACTGCTGCATACCAATTCGCATCCGACCCTACACCTGCCGGATCAATATATCAAGGGGAAATTAGGTATGGGCCTCGGCGGTTACCTGGAAGGCTATGTGGGGAGAATTGCTGAGTTGACCGTTGGCAACCTTCGTTTCCCCGATGTTTTGACCAGTTTCCAGGATGTGGAGCCAGCCTGGTTGGCGGATCCGGAAAAATTCAGGAATGGTATTCTTGGTAATGAATTGCTGAGCAGGTTTGACGTCTACTTTGATTACATACATGGTTATATGTACCTGAAATCCTATCGTTCCAAACCGGAGGCCTTCACTATGGACCGAAGTGGAATAGTTCTATTTGCCTATGGCCCGGAATTCAATCGGTTTGTCGTCAGAGAAGTGATTGATCAAAGTCCGGCGCAGGATGCGGACATCCGGATTGATGATATCGTCACCAAGGTCAGGGGTACCTCTACCAAATATTTTACCCTGGATGGCATCAATCAGATCCTTCAGAAAAAACCGGGGACCCGAATACGCCTTCAATTGCTCCGCGGAAAGGATACCATCCGTCGTGAGATCACCCTCAGGGACCTGATCTGACATCCTGGAAATCCTTCTACCCAATCCGGCACCTGATAAATCCTTGAAAAATATTTTGGAAATCACCTATATAATCCTACCTTTGCCCGCCATTTAGGCTTAATACTAACAATTTGCATAGGTATGTACGCAATTTTGGATGTCAATAACAGACAATACAAGGTAAAGCAAGGACAAGAGATATATGTAGATCTCCAGTCCGCAGAAGTAGGTGCTAAACTCACGTTCAGTAAGATCTTACTGGCTGATAATGAAGGCACTGTGCGTGTAGGCACCCCGAATTTGCCGAATGCCAGCGTTTCCGCTGAGGTGCTCGATCATGTAAAGGGCGACAAGGTGATCATCTTCAAAAAGAAGAGAAGGAAAGGTTACAGGCTGAAAAAAGGCCACCGTCAGCAATTCACTAAAGTCAGGATTGACAGCATTACTCTTTAACATTAGCAAACCCACGATAAAATACTGATACAATGGCACATAAGAAAGGTGTAGGTAGTAGTGATAACGGACGCGACAGTAAGAGCAAAAGACTGGGCGTCAAACTTTATGGTGGCCAGACCGCCATTGCAGGAAATATCATCATTCGTCAGCGTGGCACCAAATTCCACCCGGGAAGGAATGTAGGCATCGGTAAGGATTTTACCTTATATGCCCTTACGGACGGCATCATCAGCTTTCAAACCAAGAAATTCGACCGTACGTTTGTAAACGTTATTGCTGAAGGCGGCGCTGAAGCCTAAGCCCCGGTATTCTACCGAATAGAGTATATCGTTTTTTAGTAAAGCCGGACCCGTGATACGAGTCCGGCTTTCTTTTTATCCCTGATCCCATAAGGGAATCTCCCAACTATCCGTGTCTACCCTTTGCAATACATCCCGACTTAACCTTTCGGAAACAGATGAATTGCACCCGCTCATGATTTTCAGCTAATTTTACAATATGAATACCAATCGCCTTTCCATCCTATCCCTCCTGATACTAGCCTCCACTCTCCGCCTTACCGCCCAGGAAGAAATCCATTTCGACCGGGATATGGAAGAACTCATTTGCAAAGAACAGGAACGCGCAAATTTCCGAATCCAGCAACAGGATTTTGGCAATGCATTCTCAGACCAGACCGACATCTACTACCAGGTCATGCGATGGGAAATCGATCCCGCTATCAATTATGTTAAAGGAGATATCACCTACTATTTTAAAAGCAAAACCGCTGATCTCACCCAACTCCATTTGGATCTCAGCAATTCATTACAGGTGACTTCAGTGCAGAGCAATGGATCCCCGCTTTCATTCGTCCATTCAGACGATCAACTGCTGACCATTGAATTAGGATTAACCTTGCCATCCGGTCAATCCGATTCTTTGACCGTCTCCTATGAAGGTGTACCTCCTTCCAATGGCTTCGGTTCTTTTGAACAAGGCACACACAATAATGACCCGATCATCTGGACGCTCTCCGAACCTTACGGCGTCAGAGATTGGTGGCCAGGGAAGCAGGATCTGGTAGATAAAATCGATTCCCTGGATGTATTCATCACGACCCCTGCCGGTCAACTGGCAGCAAGCAACGGCGTGCTTGTGGATATCACTGAGCACAATGGACAACTCGTCCACCATTGGAAGCACCGTCATCCGATCGCATCTTACCTGGTAGCCCTCGCGGTGACTAACTATGCCGCTTATAGTCACTATCTCCCCCTTGACAATGGAGACACGATCGAAATCCTTAATTATGTGTATCCGGAAACCTTGAGCCAAAGCCAGACCCAAACTGAAAGTGCTCTCGACATTATGTCCCTGTACAATGAATTGTTTGGCACCTATCCTTTCGCAGACGAAAAATATGGACATGCTCAGTTTGGCTGGGGAGGAGGTATGGAGCATCAGACCATGAGCTTTATGGGTGGTTTTAGCTTTGGCCTCATCGCCCATGAAATGGCTCATCAATGGTTTGGGGACAAGGTCACCTGTGGCTCCTGGGCTGACATCTGGCTCAATGAAGGATTTGCCACCTACCTGACCGGCCTCACCTATCAGCGCTACAGCCCGGATCAATACTGGCCACAATGGAAGACATCAACTTCGAATTCAGCTATGAGCCAACCCGGAGGATCAGTCTATGTGGATGACACTACCAGCGTGAACCGGATTTTTAGTGGCCGGCTAACGTACAACAAGGGCGCATACTTATTACACATGCTTCGTTGGACCATTGGGGATGAAGCCTTCTTTGCCGCATGCCAGGAATATCTCAACTCTCCCGGCACCGCTTATGATTTCGGGCATACGGAAGAACTTCAAGCTTATCTGGAAGCTAATTCAGGAAAGGATCTAACGGAGTTTTTCAAGGATTGGTTTTACGGCCAGGGTTATCCTTCCTACAATTTGAAGTGGACCCAACAAGCCGACTCTTTAATCTTCTGGCTCAATCAAACCACCTCTCATACCTCTGTTTCATTTTTCGAAATGCCGGTTCCGGTAGTTGTTGGCTTGAATGGAATCCCCCAAACATTCGTCCTTGAACACTCCTCCCAGGACCAGCGCTTTGCCTTCTATACAGATAACCAGGAGGTCACTTCAATAGCCATTGACCCGGACCTATGGCTTCTTTCCAAAAACAATACAGTGACCGAGGTTATCACCGCGACGGGCGACCCGGCTGCACAGAGCAAATATTTGCTCTATCCTAACCCTGCTAATCAATCGCTCCAAATATTGCCCGGAGATCAAATCGGAAAAGTTGAATTTATGGATGCCTATGGCAGGTCTTGGGAAACGACGCGAAATGCGAACAGTTATTTAACTGATCAACTGCCTTCCGGATTCTATACGATTCGCCTGTGGGATACTGCTGAGCAGATACTGTCTGTGCAGCCCATCATCATCGTGCATTGATCATGTTCAGGTGCTTAGCACCTATCCTATCCATTGCTCAAGTGAGCCGCAACCCATTGTCCTAATGTTTTCTCATCGACTTTGTGGGTGCCGCAAAATTGTTGGACTTTCAAATCAAAACCAATCGCGTCAACCAGTCCCTGGTATTGTTCAAGCGTATCGGGAGTGAAATAGGGATCTTTGTCCCCAATAAAAAAATAAGAAGGAATCTGGCTGAAATAGGGCTTACGATACGAAAAAAGCAAATCATCCGGTAAGCCACCCGCCCACATCAATAGATAATCTGCTCTCGGCATGACATCATGCAACCAACGCAACATCGTCGTGACGCCTTGTGAAAAACCAAGGTAGATGAGTTTCACAGAAGGATTTTTATCCCAACCGATTTTATCCCTAAGAGATTCGAGAAAACCTATAAAGTCAGCAATTTCATCCAAACGGTCTTCCCGCGTCATCCAGTTGGCCACTGGCCTCTCGTTGGTGCCTTCATAGTAAAAACGGTTGAGTCCTTCCGGAACCACCACAAAATGTTTCCGCGGAGATAAAAACTCAAATCGCTGTATGAAATGCTTTCCTAACTGACCATAACCGTGAAGGCATATCCAGACAAATTTCGTTTCACCGGTCAGCTGCCCATGGGTAAAGTAATGGCCGGTCTTTTCTGTCCTGATTTTATAATGCGCTCCCATCAGCATTTAGAGATTACTCTTTCTTGGGCCGGCCCATGATGTCCTTGTCTTCCTTTCTGTTTTTCCGCTCATCCGTCATCGGCGGATCTTTAACCTTGACGTCATACACCTCAGCTTCATAATTCCAACTCCCCTTTTTTAATATCCACGCCTCGAGGCTTCCATCGGAAACCGGAAGTGCCTCTCCTTCCGGACCTACACCTGGCATTTGAATCAGATGATCGTATACGATCCCCTTCAACTCCTTGTCATATGCCAGATGTGCAGAGGAAACATCCGCATACGTAAAGATAATACGCGATTGGGTGGCGTCAGGTCCAAAAAACAAGGGCACCCCCAATTTAGGCTCAGGCCCGGTCACATCCAGGATATCAGCCACTTTGGTATTGAGCAGACTGGTTTCGGCGTTAAATCCGAGAAGCATATAGTATTTCACCTTGTCATACTCAAAGGGAATGATTTCGTAGTACAGGCACCCATACCAAGTACCTGGAGTAAAGGTCGCGTACGCCGCACCATTAAGAAAAGGACGGGCATCTTTGAATTTGACGAAATGGTCAGGCCATTGCATCAGGCAGCCATATTTGTACTCCTCCTCAGAAATTTTAATCTGCCATGAGATCACCCGGAAATCATCACCATACAACACGGACAACCCGGGTATACTGTCGAGAGAAAACCTAAACGAACCGGGCAGATTGATAAAACTATCGAGGCAAGCCGTCAAATGCTCATTCGCCCTGACCCGGTGATCCCCCGACTCAGCATGTACGGTCACATCCATATAAAAGGAAATCTCCTCCTTCAAATGTCTGGCTTCCGGGGATTGGGCCGAAAGGACGACAACCTGACCCATCGAAAACAAGAGGAGGGATAGTAATTGCTTCATGTTGCTACTAACGTATTTTTCTTCAAACCATTGCCTGCCCTATTTTTGTATAAACCTTTCTGCGACAGCTTAGTTCCTCAAAATACTAAGGATCATAATGAAAAAGCATTACGGCTATATATTACAATCAAATTGAATACTTTTGTAGTCCATGAACATTTTTAGGGGACTTTCAGCACTGCCGGAGTTCAGCAATTCTGTCATTACCATTGGCAGCTTTGATGGCGTGCACCAGGGTCACCACAAAATCCTTAAACACATCCAACAACTGGCTGAGGCCACCGAAGGTATTGATGTCGTCATCACCTTCCATCCCCACCCCAGAGAGATCGTTTACCCCAAGGACGATGATTTACATATCCTCACCTCACTCGACGAAAAACTTGAATACTTCAGGCGTGCCGGCGTCTCCAATGTAGTCATTGTCCCCTTTACCATTGAATTTTCGCAGCAACCTGCCCAGGAGTATATTGAAAAATTTATTGTATCCAGATTCCATCCCCGGTATGTAGTGATTGGTTATGATCATCGCTTTGGGCTCAACCGCGCCGGCAATGTTAATCTCCTGAAAATGTACGGGGAAGAATATGGGTATGAAGTGGTGCAGATTGAAGAAGAGGAGATCAGGAATATCACGGTAAGTTCTACCAAGATCCGTCAGGCGCTGCTCAACAATGATATTGACCTGGCCAATCACCTGCTCGGCCATCCCTACATGATCAAGGGAAAGGTCGTGACCGGCAATCGACTGGGACATCATATCGGCTATCCTACCGCCAATGTTAAGGTAACAGACAACAAAAAACTCTTTCCGCGGGATGGTATTTTCGCGGCTACAGCGACCATTGGAGGGATTGAGTACAAAGGGATGCTATATATCGGTCTCCGGCCGTCCATCGAATCCGCCATGGAACATCGGGTGGAGATCCATCTCTTTGATTTTGACCGACAAGTCTATGATCAGGATATTGCGGTGGAGATTCACAAATTTATCCGCGGCGATCGCAAGTTCCCATCTATGGAAGGCCTAAAAGCCGCCATGGCTGAAGATGAAATTGCAGTAAGACAATTCTTCAAAGGCACGATGTCCACCCAGGCCACGGTGGCCACCGTGATCCTGAATTATAATGGCAAATCGTATCTGGAAAAATTTCTACCCTTTTTCAAATCCAGCCGATATCCTTACGAAAAAATCTACGTCGTTGACAATGCCTCAACGGATGGCTCGGTAAAATGGCTCAAGTCTCAATACCCGAACGTCCAATGCATAGCCCTGGCAAAAAATTCAGGTTATGCCGGTGGTTATAACGAAGCCCTTTCACAAATTGATGCCAGGTACTACGCGATCGTCAATAGCGATATAGAAATCACTCCCGGCTGGCTGGATCCTGTGATCCGTCTCATGGAAGAGGATTCGGGTATAGCTGCCGTACAACCCAAAATATTGGCCGAAGCCCGCAAAGGGTACTATGAATATGCCGGTGCCGCAGGTGGTTGCATGGATGCATTAGGTTATCCATTTTGCCGGGGACGTGTATTGCAAAAAGTCGAGCGGGATACCGGACAATACGAAACACCAATGCCCATTTTCTGGGCCTCAGGTGCCGCATTTGTCATCCGTAGCGAAGTGTTCCATGAACTTGGAGGATTTGACACGGATTATTTCGCCCACCAGGAAGAGATCGATCTGGCCTGGAGACTCCTACTTAAAAACCACAAGATCATGTCCTGCCCCGAGTCCGTCGTCTATCACGTTGGCGGTGGCACCCTGAGTTACAACAGTCCACAAAAGGTGTATCTCAATTTTCGCAACAACCTGATTACGCTCTTCAAGTACCTGCCCAAAACGGATCTGATTCCGGTGGTATCGCTCCGTTGGCTTTTGGATGGATTAGCCGGCATGCGCTATTTGGCCAAGGGACAATTTGGTAATGCCTTCGCTATCATCCGGGCCCACTATTATATCTATGGCCATGTGCGAACCATCCGTCAGAAAAGGAAAAACACATCCGATAATTTCATTCTGCAACCGCTCGCCAAACTCCCCGGGGTATACCAGGGAAGTATCATCATGGATTATTACCTGCGTTGGAAGCGTAAGTACAGCGACCTCTTTACCCCATGAAAATAAAACCCGGCATCCTGTTTCAGAATGATACGCTTCTGGCCATGGACAAGCCCCCCGGATTGCTCAGTGTGCCAGACCGGCATCACGATGACAAACCTTCCCTGGCCGCCATGGTCCTGGCCCATTTTCCCACTGCAAGACCATTGCACCGGATCGATTTTGAAACCAGTGGTGTATTACTCTTTTGCCTTCAACCTGAAGCATTTGGGTTTTACAGCGATCAATTCGAAACCAGGCAAATCATTAAAAAATATATGGTTATCACGGAAGGTCGCTGTTCCACGGAAGACGGATGGATCGACCAGCCTTTGTATACGCAAAACATTGGAAAAGTCTTGATTTCAAAGCGAGGAAAATCAAGTCAAACGCATTGGACGCTTTTGGAAAAATTTCTTCACCATTCCTTTCTCGAAGTTCATCCACTCACAGGAAGGACCCATCAGATCAGAGTACATCTTGCCTCCATTGGATACCCGGTTGCTGTCGATTCAGTATATGGCTCGGGCAGACCATTGCTACTTTCCGACTTGAAAGGGAAAAAGCAATACCGCCTGTCGAAGGATGCAGAAACAGAAAACCCTCTGCTCAATCGCCTGGCACTACATGCTTCATCCATTACCCTAAAAGGGTTTGACAGCGGAGAGTCCATAACCATCAACAGTCCGCTTCCAAAAGACTTATCTGTTGCCCTGGCTAAACTAAGGCAATACTCAAGTGTCCTTAAATAGTGGTATATTTTATATATGTTTATCACCTATTAGTTATTGATATGAAGACAACACTCGTCCTTTCCCTGATATCCATTGCCATCATTGCCCTATTGGCTTTTCTATTGGCCTGTAAAAAAGCACCTGCCGTTGCTCAACCTGAACCAGCCAAAGCGCATAGGATCACCCCACCCGATTGGTCCTACTCCGCAAACATCTACGAAGTCAATATCCGGCAATACACTCCCGAAGGTACCTTCGAAGCTTTGCGCCATCAACTGCCGCGACTGAAAAATATGGGCGTGGATATCCTTTGGCTCATGCCCATCCACCCCATCTCTGTACCGGAGCGCAAAGGGACATTAGGCAGCTACTATGCTGTTTCCGATTTCCGCGCGGTCAACCCGCTCTACGGCACGCATGATGATTTTAAATCACTGGTAGATTCGATCCATGCCCTCGGCATGCATGTCATCCTTGACTGGGTTCCTCACCATACCGGATGGGACCACCCATGGATCAAAGAACACCCTGATTACTACAATAAAAATGAAAAAGGGGAAATCCGGGATCCTATCAATGAAGCCACCGGTGAACCCTGGGGTTGGACGGACGTGGCTGAACTCAACCTCGACAACCCGGACATGCGAAAGCAAATCACGAGTGACATGATCTACTGGATCCAGGACTACCAGGTCGATGGTTTCAGGGTAGACCATGCCCATGGCGTTCCCGCAGATTACTGGGATGAAGTCAGTGTAGCTCTCGCCGCACTCAACAAACCTTTGTTTATGCTTGCCGAAGGGGAAGAAACGTATCTGCGAAACGACTCCTGCTTTGTAGCGGGATATGCCTGGAAAATCCATCACATGATGAATGACATTGCGGCAGGCAAAGAAAACGTCAATAAACTGGATACCCTTTTGATGGCAGATCGTAAAGCCTATACCTACGGTTATAATATTTACTTCACCAGTAACCATGATGAAAACAGCTGGGCGGGTACCGAATTTGAAAGAATGGGTGAAGGCCACAAGACCTTTGCCGCTTTGTGCTATACACTGGATGGCATGCCACTGGTCTATAGCGGGCAGGAAGAGCCGCTAAAAAAACGTCTCGCCTTTTTTGAAAAAGATACCATCCCCTTCAAGGATTACGCCTACCAGGATTTCTATCGGACACTCAATGATCTCAAACATAAAAACCACGCGTTGTGGAATGGAGACCGTGGTGGAACCTCCAGCCGTATCAATACATCGAAAGAAGTCTATGCCTTTATGCGGGAGAAGGACGGGGACACCCTGATCGGAGTCTTCAACCTCACCCCCAAGGCACAAAAGACCACCCTTAAGGTACCTGTACAGGATGCCAATGAAGTGTTTAGTCATGAGAAACGTACGATTGAAAAAGGAAAGACCATTAACCTGGGTCCCTGGGAATATCTCGTGTTTTCAAACCGCTAATGCATGAAGGTACATCTGTGGGCCATGGGAGCCTCTTCCGATCCATGGGTCGCCCAGGGTGAAGACCTGTACCGAAAGCGAATCGAACGCTATTTGCCTTTTGAATATAAATGCATTCAGGCTTCAAAAAATAATCAGGGCCACCTGGTCCTGGCCGATGAAGCAAAATGGCTGTTACAGCAATTTGACAACACGCCCACCAAAGTGATCCTACTGGATGAGAGGGGACCTCAGCTTACCTCGGTTGCTTTTTCTTCACGTCTCGAAACATGGAGGCAAGGCAGTCACAAACGATTAGTGTTTGTGATTGGTTCAGCATATGGATTTGATCAGAAAATGTATGATCGTGCTGATGGCCTGATAGGTCTTTCAGCGATGACACTGCCCCATCAATTGTGCCGATTGATGATGCTTGAGCAACTCTACAGGGCCTGCACCATTCTCAGGGGCGAGTCCTACCATCACGCATAACCTCATCTATCCAAAATAATATCATGGAAATTTCCATTACGCTTTTGATTATTGCCTTTACAGCACTGATTTCCGTGCAGGGATTTTCAAAGTATGCGGTTATTGATCGACTCAAACACTACCCGGCCCGGGAGGGATCAGGTGGAGAATACTATCGTATGCTTACCTCCGGCTTTGTCCATGCAGACTGGACACACCTGTTGGTCAATATGTTTGTGCTTTATAGTTTCGGAATGATCATCGAATCCTACATCATCAATGAATTCGGGGTGATACAAGGCCGAGTGATTTATCTGGTGCTGTATCTGCTCAATATCATCCTGGCCAATCTGCCAACGGCCATAAGGGAAAGGCACAATCCTTCCTTCTCCAGCATTGGTGCTTCCGGAGCCGTGAGCGGGATCATCTTTATCTTTATTCTATTACAACCATGGGCCAGGCTCTATCTGTTTTTCATGATACCTGTCCCGGCCATTATAGCCGGCATCGGATACCTGGCGTACTCATCATGGGCAGCCAATAAAGGGCATGGCCGCCTGGACCATTCCGCACACTTTGCCGGCGCACTTTCCGGAATGCTGATGATCATCCTGCTGAAAAAAGAAATCATTTCCGACTTCCTATTCCGGCTCATTCATGATTTCCCGCTATAAGTCCAGCTTGGATTATCCCAAAAACGGATAGCGGTAATCTTTCGGAGGATTGAAGTTTTCTTTAATCGTTCTCGGAGAAACCCAACGGTAAAGATTCAACACGGATCCTGCTTTATCGTTTGTACCAGATGCCCTTGCTCCACCAAACGGTTGCTGTCCTACCACTGCACCGGTCGGCTTGTCATTAATGTAGAAATTGCCAGCGGCATGTCTCAGCTTATCGGTCGTCATGCTGATCGCAGCCCTGTCTTTGGCAAAGACTGCACCTGTCAGCGCATATGGTGATGTGGAATCCAGGATGCCCAACACCTTACGATAATCTTCATCGGCATATACATAAACCGTCAGGACCGGACCAAACAACTCTTCACACATCGTCACATACTGCGGATCTGTAACCTGGATGACTGTCGGCTCAATGAAATAACCCTGACTTTTATCGAATTGACCACCGGCTACTATTTTTGCACCCTTATCTTTTTTAGCCCGAGTGATATAGGAGGTAATTTTATCGAAAGCCTTTTCATCGATGACCGCATTGATGAAGTTTTCAAAATTTTCCGGGCTCCCCATTTTCATGGATTGAAGATCAGACACGAGACGCTTTTTAATGGCTGGCCAAAGGGATGCGGGAATATAGGCACGGCTGGCAGCACTACACTTCTGGCCCTGGTATTCAAAAGCACCACGAGCCAGGGCGACAGCCACTGCCTCTGCATCCGCGGAAGGATGAGCAATGACAAAATCCTTTCCGCCAGTCTCTCCAACGATCCTTGGATACGATTTATACTTGGGCAAATTGTTGCCAATGGTTTGCCACAAACGTTGAAACACCCCGGTACTCCCTGTAAAATGTAACCCCGCAAAATCAGGATGATTGAAAATGACATCGCCGGCAACCTGGCCGGATACGAAGACAAGATTGATCACCCCATCAGGCAAGCCAGCCTCGATCAGGATATCCATGATCAATCGGGCTGAATAGATCTGGGTTTCAGCAGGTTTCCACACCACCGTATTGCCCATTAAAGCAGGCGCACAGGGTAAATTGCCCGCAATAGAGGTGAAATTGAATGGGGTAAGCGCAAATACAAACCCCTCCAGTGGACGATATTCCATTCGGTTCCAGGTGAGTGGTGCACTGATGGGTTGCTGGCTGTAAATTTCCATCATAAACAGCGCATTAAACCTGAGAAAATCACACCATTCTGCCACCGCATCGATTTCTGCCTGGAACACATTCTTACTTTGACCCAGCATGGTTGCGGCATTCATCTTTGCCCGATAGGGTCCGGACAACAAATCAGCAGCTTTCAGAAAAATGGCCGCACGATCCTGCCAATCCATTGCTTCCCACGCCGGCTTGGCGCGCAATGCAGCCTGGATAGCCTGACGCACATGGACATTGGTTCCTTTATGATACTTACCCAGCAGGTGCCTAAGCTCATGCGGCGGACGAATGTCCACCTTTTGATCCGTGGTGACACGCTTGCCTCCGATATACATCGGGATATCTATAGACTTCCCTTTACATTCCTTAATGGCCTCGATCAGGTTGTTCCGCTCCGGGGAGCCCTTGACATAAGACAATACCGGTTCATTATGAATCTGAGGAAGATGAAATACTGCATTTGCCATAATCTATAAAATTGAGTCTGTGAGAATAATGATTGTGCTTTATTAAAACTGAACACCATCCGGTAAGAATGGTTTGGCGTTGCCATGCCCTTTGATGATTTCCCGAACGATCGTAGAACTGATGTGTGAAAACTCTGGGCGACTGATCAGAAAGACGGTTTCAACGTCCTCGCCAACAATATGATTGAGTTGGCTGATCGTTTTTTCGTAATCGAAATCAGAAGCATTGCGCAGTCCACGGAGCAGAAAATGAGCATCCACTTTTTTGCAATAATGAACGGTTAAGCCTTCAAAAACATCTACACTCACCCTTGGATCTCCTTTAAACACATTTTCAATCCATCGTTTACGGTCATCCACAGGAAACAAGGTTTGCTTTTGAGAATTGACCCCTATCGCCACGATGATCTCATCAAAGACCTCCAATGCGCGTTTGACCAGGTCGACATGTCCGGTTGTGATCGGATCAAAGGAGCCTGGAAATACAGCTTTTCGCCTGGTATGCATACGCCTGAATTTTGTGTAAAAGCAACACAAATATCACACCTTCCCGTGGATAAATCAGTAGTCTGAAGACTCGCCTTTATTTGCCCCCTTGGAAGATATTGCAAAGGGAATCATCAACAACAGAAACATCACGATCATCACCACCTCTGCCCATAGAATATACCATGGCCAGGCCCCAAGGAAATCCAGAATACTGGGTCCGGGAGGCTTTTGCATGGTATAAGCATAGTTGCTGCCCAACCCCTGGTTGATGATATGGACTATGACGAGATAGCCCTGGGCATAAAGGATGGCATTGACGAAATCCTGCCATGTAATCCGGATGCGATGAATGACGATGGTATACAGGACCGCCGCGATTATACCGGCATGGCCAAGGAAATACCGGAAATAGTGAAAGGAGGGAAACCCGTCTTCAATATCCGGGGTGAGTAGCGCTTGCATGGTGCCCGCCAAAGCCCAGAAGTACAGAATACCGATCCATTTACGGTTTTGACGATACAGGATGACAGGAAGCAATAGAGCGACAAGGTCACACAGGAAGAAGGGCAAATCCACAAGAATATCATATGTGCCGACCCAAAGTTTATAAATCGTGTCGATGAGGACCGTCGAAAACGTCAACCCCGCGATGATCAGTCCAATATCCGTTTTCCAGGGTTCATCCACCATTTTCCCTCTTCGGATAGCCGCATAGGTAATGCCCCCTAATGCAAAGAGGGTCACAAAATGCTGAGCAGAAAAGGACTGAAATCCGTGTTCCATCATCAAGGGAGATAACCTGCCTGTCTGTCAAATGTAACCATTGATCTGATACCTGAATTGGAGTATTCCAATTTACATATATTGGTCGGACCAAACGTAGTTTACTTATGAGGATGGTTTCGTCAATACATAACTTTCGCAAATCGCTGGCCATATCTATGGCTTTGTTACTCTCTGCAGCGCCTGTGTTGGCTGGAGAGGGAATGTGGCTTCCATTGCTCCTGAAATCGCTCAATGAGGCTGAAATGAAGGCCATGGGAATGAAAATGAGCGCGGAGGATATTTATAGCGTCAATCACGGAAGCTTAAAAGATGCCGTAGTGCTTTTTGGCGGATTCTGCACCGGCGAATTGATCTCAGATGAAGGCTTACTGCTGACCAACCACCACTGTGGCTATGATGCTATTCAATCGCATTCTACGCTTGAAAAAAACTATCTGAAAGATGGGTACTGGGCACGAAACCACCAGGAAGAATTGCCCAACCCCGGTCTCTACGCGACCTTTATCGTCCGGATGGAAAATGTGTCCGATCAGGCTTTTGAAGGACTCACGGATGCGATGACACCAGCCGAACGCCAGGCGCAGATTGATAAAAACCTGCTTGCGGTCAGAAACTCGGCCCAAAGAGAAACGTGGCAAGAAGCCATGACCCGTTCTTTTTTTGAAGGCAATCAATACTACCTGTTTATCACCGAAACCTACCGGGATGTGCGCTATGTAGGCTCGCCCCCGGAGTCTATCGGAAAATTTGGCGCTGACACCGACAACTGGGTTTGGCCAAGGCATACTGGCGACTTTTCCCTCTTCAGAATCTATGCGGGTCCCGACAACAAACCTGCAGAGTATTCACCGGACAATAAGCCACTCAAACCAAAGCATTTTTTTCCGGTCTCCATGGATGGCGTACAAGACGGTGATTTTACCCTGGTATTTGGCTTCCCGGGTCGAACCAATCAATACCTCCCTTCATTCGCCGTGCAACAAACCGCGGACATCATTGATCCCGCCAGAATAGAAGTCAGGAACATCTCCCTGGGGATCATGGACAAAAACATGCGGGCCAGTGAAGATGTCAGACTGGCCTATGCAGCTAAATATGCCAGCCTGGCCAACGCCTGGAAAAAATGGATCGGAGAAGTCCAGGGATTGCATTCAAAACACGCAGTACCTGTCAAAGAAAAACAAGAATCTGAATTTGCAAAGGCCCTTGCCAGGGATAAAAAGCTCAATGACAAATACGGATCCCTGCTCCCCGAAATGAAAGCCCTGTATAGTCAGATGGACACCATCGTAAAGAACAGAACGATGCTGGCTGAAGTCATTTCCGGCAGTAATGTTGAAATCTTCCTGATGGCTGCCTATGCCGACCGTTTGATCAAGGCTTATCAAAGTAATGGGGAAAAGGGCTACTCAGAAGCCGTTCAACGGTTGGTTCCCACCCTGGAAGGCTTCTACAAAGAATACAGGAAGGAGGTCGACCTACAACTCTTCGCTGCGCTCACGTCACATCTGAGCGAAAATTTATCTCCCCAATATCGTCCTGAAGCATTGAAAGGTATGAGCACTGAAATGGACTTTAGCCAATGGACCAATGAAGTATTTGCCAACACACGGCTTACTGACCAGTCGTCATTTGTTGACTTGATAGAACAGGGCGGAGATTCACTGACCAAATCCATGGATGCGGATAAGGCCTATCAAGTCTTCATGGCCTTAAAAAAAGTAATGGATGACCAATTGTCCGCTCCCTTCAACATGATTAATCAACAAATCCTTCCGAAGCAAAAAGAGTATGTGGCCGCCTTAATGGCCGTCTATCCTGACCGGCGATTCTGGCCGGATGCCAATAGCACCTTACGGGTTGCTTATGGACAGGTAGAACCGTATGCTCCGAAAGATGGAATGACGTACAAAACCCAAACGTACCTGGAGGGGATTATGGAAAAATACATTCCAGGTGATTATGAATTCGATGTCCATCCTAAACTCATCGAATTATATGAGAAGAAGGATTATGGACCTTATAGTGATCACGGTAAAATGCCGGTATGCTTTATTGCCAGTAATCATACCACCGGAGGAAATAGTGGCAGCCCGGCTATAGATGCCTATGGCAATCTGATCGGGCTCAATTTTGACCGGGTTTGGGAAGGCACCATGAGCGACCTGTATTATGACAAATCCATCTGCCGAAACATCATGGTCGATGCCCGCTATATCCTGTTTATTATCGACAAATTTGCAGGTGCAGGACATCTGGTCAAGGAAATGAAGTTGGTCCATCCAAAAGCCTGATAACAAACCATTTAAAGATAAATCAAAGACTCATAATCGGGAGCTATCAGGAATGCAAATTGGGGGTTTGCAGGATTCCCTGATTCTGGCTACTTCGGAATTTTGAAAATATGTACATTTGCTCCCCCGAAACGGGTGATTAGCTCAGTTGGTTCAGAGCGCTGCCTTGACAGGGCAGAGGTCAGCAGTTCGAGCCTGCTATCACCCACAATTCAGAGTGAGTGTGAGTGTGAGTGTGATGGTGTGAAGGTGTGATGGTGTGGGCGTAAGAGTAAGAGTTCGTTTTACGTTTTAGCGTCAAATTTCTTTGAGAACAACGCTTAAAGTGTATTGACAATGTTTGATTTTGAGAAACTTGACGTTTATAATCATTTAAGAACTTTGAATAAGGAAGTATTACGGTTCCTTTTTTCAAACGACAAAATTGACCCTTATTTAAAAGACCAGTGGAAAAGAGCCACAATTGGTGCAGCCGTAAATCTGGCAGAAGGAGTAGGACGTATTTCCGATGCCGACAAAAAACATTTCTTTACCATTTCCAGAGGATGTGTTTTTGAAAGTGTGGCTCTGATGCAAACGGTTCAAGACCTGGACCAAATCACCCCATCTGTATATGATGATTTTTATGCCCAGTATGAGACAGTATCAAAGATGCTGCTTGGATTATACCGGAGCAAATAGTACATACTTACACACACTCACTCACTCGTACTCCTATCCTTTACACCATTACACACACCAAAATTCATATCCCTCACACGCACACTCACACCCACACTCACGCTGAATTCGGGACGTAGCTCAGCTCGGTAGAGTACACGTCTGGGGGGCGTGTGGTCGCAAGTTCAAATCTTGTCGTCCCGACTCCATTCTCCAGGAGCCATGACCATTGCGGTCATGGCTCCTTTCTTTTTGAGTGGCCGGCTCTCCTTGTCCGGGGATGTCCGATTTATTCTACAAATCCCAATTATCCCTTTGGTCTGATTTATCTTTGATCATCACTCACTACATCAATCCAGGCCACTATGAAATGGTTACTCCATTTATCAGCAATTACTTTGATCTCTTTTTGCATAGTTCAATCTGCCGGTGCCCAAAAGGTCACTCAACCACGACCAGGCGCACCTGGCCAGTGGAGACTCCTAGGTACTACGCATGCCAACCTGGGTGCAGACCATGACGCTATCATCATCTCCGGACCCGCAGACAATTTTCGTGCACTGAAGTTCAAGGTGACAGATGCACCCCTTGACATCCTCCACTTTACGGTCACCTACGATAACGGGCAGATCCAAAAAATCGACACGCGGTTTAGCATTCCACAAGGCGGAGAAAGCAGGATCATTGACCTGGTCGGTGGCTCCCGTAACTTGCGAAGAGTTGATTTCTGGTATAGTACGAAAGGGATCTTCAAAGGCACCTCCGACGTTACCCTTTTCGGACGGAAATAACCCATAGGATTGATCAATACCTGACCCGTAGTTTCATTATCCTGCAGGTTAAGCTATTTTCATCTAATGCGCGAATGACAGCTTGCCTGAAATTCTTATGTATCGCATAACAGGGTATTGCCCTAATAAAATCTATTGCAATTACCCTTCAATAATCAGGCGAAATCCCGATATTGCCCCTCTGTTTTTAAGCCACCGTAGCTCAGTTGGTAGAGCAACGCATTCGTAATGCGTAGGTCAGCGGTTCGAGCCCGCTTGGTGGCTCTAATAAAAAAAAAGTATAAATGCCTGAGCATTTGTACTTTTTAATCTTAGCATCAACCCCCACACTCACACCCACCCCCACTCTGAATTCGGGATGTAGCGCAGCCCGGTAGCGTACTACGTTCGGGACGTAGGGGTCGCTGGTTCAAATCCAGTCATCCCGACCCTATACTTACAGACCACCCGCTTCCCTAAGAAGCGGGTTTTTCATGGGTCCCGGTTTATTGATATTGAATGTAGATCGGTACCGGATGCAACTTCAGGATTTCTTCAGGCTGCATGACGAATGGCATTTTCGGATCGATAGTGTCATTTTTATAGAACAACTTGAAACCTGAAAATTGAACAGGCTCCGCGGTAATGCATTGCCTGTAGGTCGTGAGTTTTTTCCCCCGGCTTCCAAAACCATCCATATTGACCACCAATTGTACCTCCGGTATGAGTTTTATATCCTGATACATCGTCATCATCGATTTCTTAAACCGATGTATGATGAGCACCTTGGGCGGCAGATTATATTCACGTACCAATTGAGCGAGATAATCAGCAGCATAATTGATATCCGCTGCATACATGGTCCCTACCCGCTTTCCCGGCACCGAGCCATCCTTCATTGAATATTCAGGATCGACACCCAGATGAACATTTGGTAACCGGAGATATTCCCTTAAAAGCGGAATTTCCGCCTCCACTGTGCTATGTCCAACCTGTATATCCAGAAAAACCAAAGCATCTATTCGTGAAGCCATAGCCAGAACCTTATCAATCTCCTTAAAGGGCATCCGCAGACGATATTTGGCATCCTTGCCCGGATCTCGCTGCGCGGTGACAGCTATGTAATGGAGCGCAGGCCTGGCATCAATCAACGTATCGGCCTTTGCCCATTTTTCTACTTCACCTTGTAACCTTTCCAGCATCTCATCTTCCGGCAAGGCGCCCAGGATACCCATGCCTTTAGAATACAAATTGCCATAATAAGCGATGATTCGTTGATACGGAAGAATAGCGCCAGGTTTCGGGATAACCGGATCCGAAATCCAAAATTTTCCAGTGTCCAACCGTACCAGATGGTCAAACAACTGCCGGTAACCCAAGGTGTCAAATGAGGGCGATGAAGGAACCGCCATGCTATCATGAACGATAACAGGCTCAGTCTCAACAACATTGCCTTGCTGCTGAGAGGCCCCGGACGCATTGCACCCTATCAAAGTGATCACAGACCATAAGAGCCCCATCAGTCTGTTGCTTGGCGATAAGCAATGCCCGTCTTCCAAATGAATACTATTTTCTGTCATTACAAATATCAAACTACCTGGCCATTGGACTCTCATTGATCCTCAGTGCCTTCCAATGAATCACCGGAACAATCGGTGATCTTCCGGCTAATATCTAACGGTAAGGAACGATTTTTGTCACTTCCCACAATATTCCGTAATTTTTCACTTCCAACGACTTAAAGATCAACGGTATACTCATGCAAAGAATACAAATACTAAGCATTTTATGGTTGCTTGCCATACCGGTCTTCAGCCAGACCAATCTCGAAACCAATATGGTTTTTGGAGGTAATTCCCTTGATGAAGCAAAAGACCTCTCGGTCAATGCTTCCAAGACCGCTTTGTTTTTCGGCGCCAGAACCTTTTCCAATGATGGCAACATTCCTTCCAATGCGGGAGGTAGTGATTTCTGGATCATGAAGCGGAATATTGACGGAACCCTTCTCTGGAGCAAGACCTATGGGGGTGCGAGTAACGATGATCTGGAGACCGTCATGCCTCATCCCGACGGAGGAGTGATCGGTTTCGGTACCACCAGGACTGATCAGGGTTTGTTTGGGGATATCAATGGATTGGCTGGTGGCTGGCTGATGCGAACCAATGCCAATGGCAGCATTACTGATGGAAAAATCTTTGGGGGAACAATCACCGAAACCGCTGTAGATGCTTACAGGCATATCAACGGCGATGTCACCATGGCCATGGAAGCCGGGTCTCCATTGCTCAACGGCCAGACCAACAATGGCATCCTCGATGTGTGGATTGTTCAGGTCAATGCTTCTTTTGCTATTAATTGGACGTCCCTGCTGGGCGGTACCGGTACCGATGTACCCGAAGCCATCACCTCCGATATCAACGGCAATATTTACGTTGCAGCTACCAGTACTTCAAACCTTCCTGGCCTGGGAATGAACCATGGAGGCAAGGACGTCTGGATCATTAAGATCGATGCGACGGGTCAAACCCTCTGGCAGAAAAATTTTGGGGGCTCAGACGATGAAGAATCCAGTGATATTGTATATCATGATGATGGCTATGTCTATGTAATCACCCATTCCAAATCTTCTGATGGCGACTTTAGTATCAACCAGGGCCTGAATGATCTTTGGGTAATTAAACTCAATGCGGTCAACGGCGATACGGAAGGCATCTATCATTATGGAGGTAGCGGAAATGACTTCAGCGGACATATTGATCTGTTTGGTCAAAATCAATTGTTTTTCTCTGCGACCTCTACCAGCTCAGATATTGATCTGACCGGCAACAAAGGCTTTGGAGATGTTTGGACTTTCACGACAGACCTCAACGGTAACCTCTTGCATCAAATGAACTATGGAGGTTCACAAAATGACCTGGCCGCTGATGTGGTCAATATTGACAGTGTATTATATATGCTCGCATCCTCCACCTCGCTGGACAAAAATGTCCCGTTCAACAATATAGCCCAGCAGGATATGTGGTACTTCACCCTCAATCCGGATCCTGACACCTGCTCAGACCAGTTTCTTTGCCTGCCGGATTCCATGCTTACCAACCATTTATTTCCTCCATCCAATGATGCATTACTTTGTGTCAATGGATGTAATGCCGGCTTCGGACCCGGACCGGATTTCACAAATGGCAATTGCCCGGACTTTGTCAATCCAACTGCCTACTTCTTTGTCACCACGGATGCCAACGCAGATCTGCTCACCATAAGTGTCAACTCCTTTGAATTCAATCAACCCCAGATTGCGTTACTCAAGTCGGTCAACTGTACTACGTTTCAACAAGTCGAATGTGCGATTGGCTCAGGAGGTTCAGTAATATTGTCATATGTGGATATCGACCCCCAAACCACCTATGTGGTGGCTGTCACAGATGCTGAAGGCAATATCGGAACGTTTGAGTTTTGCGCCACCGCGATAGATGTGGAATTCTGCAATGAAGATGATCGAATTTATGCGACGCACACTTCTTTAAACAGCCCACTTAAAGGCCCCTATAAGCCAGGCGAAGAAGTAACACTTTGCTATGAGCTCAGAGACTGGAGTAAACTTGAATGCAATGGTTTTCAAGGCCTCGTCCCGTCCTTCGGACCCGGATGGGATGCTTCTTCCTTCGACTTGTTTGGGGAACCGATTCAGACCGATTCTATGCTTACTACAGTGACTGAAGGATTCTGGCAGTGGTATCAAGTCGGTCAGGTGCATTACAATGTTTCCAATCCCATCAATGGCTATGACGGTGGCCAGGGAATGCCCGCGGGCTGGTATTTCACAAACACAGCTGACCCGCCCCCGGCCAACAACCCGGACCAGACCACAGGAGATATCAATGATTGCCTGCCCACTCCGGATAAATGGAAGGTATGTTTCACCCTTAAGGTCGTCGATGAATGTGAAACCAACCTCGACTGCAGTGTTTCCATGAAGACATTTTCTGACGGCGAGCTAGGGATTGATCCAAGTCTTGCATGCGCATATGACCAGGATGAAGTCTTTGTCGCTAATATGGTTTGTTGCGTCAACCCAAGCATTGAAACCATTCAGGATTTTACCATTTGCAGCGGTGACACCATAGCCTTCCAGCCGGAAACCAACCTTTTACCTCCTGTAACCTATACCTGGGTAGCAAGCGCGGATCCGTTTATTACAGGGGCCACGCCGGGAACGAATCAAAATCAATTCTACCAAATATTAAACAACGAAGCTGCCATACCTTTCAAAGTCCGCTACAGCATCCGGGCACAGGGCGAAGACTGTCAAACAGAAATTGAAAATTTTGAAGTGACCGTTCTTCCCCGACCTACCTGTAAGATTTCTATCTCAGGTCCCAATATCGTTTGCAGTGGCTCTACGGTCACTTTCAATTTTGAAAGCAATGGTACGCCTCCATTCGCCATTGGACTATTTAGAAACAATGAACTATTTGCCAACATACTCAGTGAAACGAAATTCCTCTCTATTCCGATTGACCCCGTATTCAGTGGCAACTTCAGAATAGGTACCCTGAGCGACGCTTCCTGTGATGGATCAGGTACCGGTTTTGTCAATGTAACGGTCAAACCCATCGCTTCTTCCAATATCGATACGACCCTCTGTGAAGGGCAATCCATTTTTATTGGCACTGAAGAATTTACAGAACCCGGCAGTTATACTGTTACCCTCGACAATGCCGCCGAAAACAACTGCGACAGCGTCGTGACACTCAGTTTGAATATCGCACCCACCCTTACCGAAACCATCAACGAAACCATTTGTAACGGGGATACTATCTATGTATTGGGTGTACCCTATACAGAGTCTACAGAGGAAGTCATAGAATATACAGGGCCGGAAGGGTGTCCTAATTATATCGAACTCCACCTGGTGGTTAAGGACACTTTTTCAACTGCGATCAATCAAACCATCTGTTATGGTGACACACTTGTATTCGGAGGTATAGAAGTATATGAGGAAGGCTCATATTCCTTTGTCGAAGAAGTTCAGCCTGGATGCTATCAGGAAACAATCCTTAACCTTTCCCTCCTTCCGGCTATTTTTATAAATGACCTCCAAGTCATTGCTGATGATGGCTCCAACACTGGAGCTATCCTGGTTGAAATCAAAGGAGGATCTCCCCCATTCCAATACCTGTGGAATACCGGAGCCACTTCAGAAAGTTTGTTTAACATCAAACATGGCACATACACGCTAACCGTAACGGACAGGCTGGGCTGTGATCAAACCTTTGAGTTCGAAGTGCCCTTTATATCAGGAACAAAAGATTTAATGTTTGAAAGTAACGATCTGCAGGTATGGCCCACCATCAGTACCGCCGGAGAAAAAATCAGCCTCGTCAATACGGGGAAAGAATCAATAGGGCTAAACCAATTAGTATGGTACTCGATTGATGGCCAATGCCTCCCTATACAGGTATCTCTTGAATTGACAGCGGGATCGACGGCAAGCATTGACGTGCCAGTTGCGCTAAGCCCTGGATTGTATCTGTTGAGGATGTCTACCGTGGATCAACGTAACCTATGGGCCAAGGTGATCCTGAGTCAATAAGTGTAGTAATATCTTATAAAAAGGTAAGGGATCCATGTGATCATCGCTGATCCATGAATCCCTTTTCCTAATGTGCCTTTTTCATCTCAAGTTGGATCGGTCAGCCTCTGCTGAGGACAGACACAGGTTGGATGTCAAAGCACGGTACCGGTCTTAGTGACGTTCTATGTCGACCGGCAACGAGGATATAGCCACTAGGCTATCCCAGGTCCTTTTTATCCAGGCTGTGTATGGCCACTCATTTTAACCCGAGGTCATCATTTTGAACCATTACATATTGCGTTCCAGTACGCCTGAAATCGCAAAGCAGAGATGTGATAAAAGGACGATTATCTTTCCATGGTTGATCCCTTGATCAACCTTATAAATGTAAAAAGACCCAGGCCTCAAAGCAAGTTTTTTGGGTTGAACTTTTCAACAGGGTTATCCACATGCCGCACGTACAATATCCATAAACCCCTTGCTTTGCAAAGAAGCTCCGCCCACTAACCCACCATCGACATCCGGCTGTGAGAAAATACTCGCGGCATTGTCCCCCTTGACACTCCCACCATACAGGATTTGGACCTGGTCACTGATTTCATCTCCATAGGCAGCCCTGATTGAATTGCGGATAAATGCATGCATCTCCTGCGCCTGTTCTGGTGTCGCCGTCACCCCGGTGCCAATAGCCCAAATGGGTTCATACGCTATCACCAACCTCGAAAATGAGACTGAATCCAGATGAAATATACTCTCTTCCAATTGCCTGCGCACAAAATCATTCTGTTCGCCGGCTTCGCGTATATCAAGGGATTCCCCGCAACAAAAGATCGGGGTCAATCCGAAAGCAAGAATAGCATCCACCTTGCGCTTTACCACTTCATTGGATTCCTGAAAATATTGCCGCCGCTCTGAATGCCCAGTAATGCAATACATTGCACCCACACTACCGATCATTTCTGCAGACACCTCCCCGGTAAACGCGCCTGACTTTTCAAAATAACAGTTCTGAGCGGCAAACCTCAAGGCCGATCCGGAAGCGATATCCCTAAGTACACTTATGTAAGGCAGAGGTGGCGCGATGATTACATCGCACGAAAGTTCTTTGCCCAAATTGTTAAGCAAATCACTCACAAGCCCTTTGCCTTCGTCTAACAACAGATTCATCTTCCAGTTGGCCGCAACTATTTTTCGTCTGATACTCATCTCGTTTACTTTTCATGGTTGATTTCGTCAAAGATAACTTGCAGATCATTCCAACACCCCTTCCAAACTATAAACCATCATCTCCTTTGTGCCGGGATGCGGGTTCAACTCCCATTTTACATACTCTCCTCGTTGGATAATTTTACAAAGAAAAGCCGTTGAATCAATGCAAGTTGGTGATACTGGCACAAACGTTGCACTCGTTATAGCGTCAGGCGACCCCAAACGCATTGACGTAAATTTATATTTTTAAAAAATTGATTATCAATACATTAATTCTGATTGCAAAGCCAGTCAGGCGTCCAACATAAGTAATGATCCATGGCCAAGGAAAATAACACGAAAGGAAACCGACTGATTCACCGTGACCTGAGCTGGCTTGATTTTAATTACCGGGTGTTACAGGAAGCCGTGTTACAGGAAGCCAAAGACCCTAATGTACCCTTGATGGAGCGCATTAAATTCCTGGCCATCTATTCGAGCAATCTGGATGAATTCTTCAGGGTGCGGGTAGCCAATCATCGCAATCTTCTGCAAGCCGGAAAGAAAACCATCAAACAACTGGATTATGACCCCGCAGCGGTTCTCCAGAAAATCCAGAAAATCGTAAGTGATCAGGCGGTTGAATTCGGAGAAATATTCAAGCACCAGATCGTCCCTGAACTTAAAAGACACGATATCCACCTGCTGCAGCGGGAAGAACTATCACAGGAACAGGAAGCCTTTATCGATACCTATTTCCAGGAGCACCTTCTGCCTTTCGTGCAACCCGTTCTCCTGGTCAAGGACAAGATCCGCCCCTTCCTCAACAACAAGGCACTCTATCTCGCCATCCTGATGAAGGATAAAGAGAATCCGGTGGCGGAAGAACAATACGGCATCATCAAAATCCCTTCGGATCACCTTCCTCGGTTCATTGAGTTGCCTACCAAACGTCCTGGCCATGAGCTCATCATGCTGGATGAAATCGTGAGACATAGTGTCATGTGGCTATTCCCGGGCTACCAGATTATCAATACTTATTCGATCAAGCTGACCAGGGATGGCGAACTCTATATCGATGATGAGTATCAGGGCGACCTGGTCAAAAAGATCAAGAGCAGTTTGCTCAAACGGGATGTGGGTCCCGCGTCCAGGTTAGTCTATGATAAGACGATACCCCTGCACTTCCTTCAATACCTGATGAATGTACTCGGGGTTGAAAAACTTGGACTTTTCCCTGAAGGCCGGTTTCATAACAATTTTGACTTTTTCAAATTTCCTTCCTTCGGGATGGACCATCTCAAGGATCAACCTTTGCCTCCAATGGACTATCTGCCGCTCGCTGATGCAGACTCCATCTTCGATCCTATCAAAGCCTCCGATCATCTCATTCATGTGCCCTATCACAAATATGAGCCTGTGATCAAATTCTTTGAACATGCCGCTAAAGATCCTCAGGTCACCCATATCAAGATTATCCAATATCGGGTAGCTCCAAATAGCCGGATCATGGAAGCTCTCGTCAATGCGGTCAAATCAGGCAAGCAGGTCTATGCCTTTATCGAAGTCAAAGCCCGGTTTGATGAAGAGGCCAATCTTCGCTGGGGAGAGCAATTGGAGAAAGCAGGTATTGTAGTTCGTTACAGTTTCCCGGGACTGAAAGTCCACAGTAAACTGGCCCTGGTCCGTCGGCTTGAACATGATGGCCCTCAATTATACTCCTACCTGAGCACGGGCAATTTTCATGAAGTGACGGCCAGAATCTATAGTGACCAGGGGCTTTTTACAGCAGATAAACGATTGACCAGTGAGGTCGCCAGGATATTCTCCTTCCTGGAAACCGTCAAACTGCCCAATGAAGAGTTCAAGCATCTCCTGGTGGGCCAATTCAATCTCCGGAAAACCCTGATCCAGCTCATTGACTTTGAAATCGCCGAAGCCCAGGCGGGACGAACCGCGTCCATCCTACTCAAAGTCAATAGCCTTCAGGATGAAGAAATGATTGAAAAACTCTACACCGCCAGCCAGGCTGGCGTCAAGATCGAACTCAATATTCGGGGAATCTGCTCCCTCGTAGCTGGCAAGAAAAACCTGAGCGAAAATATCCGGGCCTTCAGCATTGTAGATCGCTTCCTCGAACACAGCAGGATCTTTGTCTTTCATCATGCGGGTCATGAGAAAATGTATCTGTCCTCGGCCGATTGGATGGAACGCAATCTCTCCTTCCGCATTGAAACCGCCTTCCCCGTTTATGATCCCCGGTTAGTGGCGGAAATCAAGGATATCCTCGCCATACAGCGCAGTGACAACGTTAAAGCCCGCTCATTGGCTTACCGGCACATCAATGAATATCTGCTCAATGATGCTGATCTCGCCATACGCTCACAACATGAAACCTATTTCTACCTGAAACGGAAATATGAAGAGCAAATCATCAAACAAAAATCGAATCTCTCCTGACTTTCCATTAATCCATTTTTCCACTGCCCATCCAATCTTTCAATCGAGAACTCATCCTTGCTGAATCCTTCTGTACTACTCACCATTCACCACTCACTACTCACCACTCACCATTCTTTCTTCGCTGTTTACATAAAATTTTCAGGGTTAACCCCGTAGCATGGCGATTAGGAGAACCTGCATCTTTACCTCTGTAATCTCGAATGAACACGAATATGAAACTCTTCAACAAAGCCGAAGCTTTTCTGGTACGGCATCATCCTCACATGAAGTCACTATCCATTACTTATCCCAGAATCAACAAGCAAGGTGATATCCATGCGGTCTTGTCCAATCGTCAGGATTCAGGCATCAGGTTTAAATTACCGGTTCTTTCTGCGGATGCCTTTGGTATTGAGATCAAACTACCGGCCTTTCTGACCGGCATGTTTTACCTCCAAATCGAGGATGGGGATCAGTCGATCCATCGGTCTATTGCCCTGCAGTAGGGGAAAACCCTGAAAATAAAAATTCGGTGTTTTCGTCCATATATGGAACTAAAT
Organism: Saprospiraceae bacterium; assembly: GCA_044227555.1. GTDB lineage: Bacteria > Bacteroidota > Bacteroidia > Chitinophagales > Saprospiraceae > Opimibacter. Next base: position 127,024 of record JBGAWQ010000001.1, read on the forward strand.
ATTGGAAGACCTTTACATCGTTGATCAGAAAGAAAGTTCAACAAGAAAAAAGAAAAATAAAAGCAGGACCGGGTTCAAATCCGCAAATGCAGAAGATAATAAAGGGGTGAGACTTGCCGGGGTCGTCAAAGGGTGACACCGGCATTTTTTTTTGCCTAAAGCCCAACAATGAATTGACCAACGAATTCGCAATGAGACTTGCGCCATCAGAAATCCACCAATACGGATTCTTCCCTTCGATTAAACTGAGAATGCAGCCAAACTAGGAGAGTTTATCCGCCAGCATTTCCCATTCCACCATGAGTTTCTCAAGATCATTCTTCCTGGATTCATAAAGAGCCACCTCTTTCTTGAAATCAGGGGATTGATAGAACGCAGGATCGGCCAGTTGAACTTCCTTATCCTTTAACGTTGATTCGCAAGCGTTGATTTCCTTCTCCACCTGCGAAAAGCGCCGCTGCAGGGTCTTCTTTTCCTGATCTGATAAGGCGGGTTTACCGGGCTGAATGGTTTGGGTTTGCTCAATAACTGTTTTCTGCGGGACAGCCTTTTGAGTTGGTGCAAGGGCCAATGCATCCAGGGTCTCCACACCCTTCTTACTCAACATCTCATCGATATCTCCGAGATATTCTTTAATCTGTCCTCCCGCGAATTCGAGCGTCCTCGAAGTCAGGCCGGTCAGAAAATCCCGGTCGTGCGAAATAATAATCAGCGCACCTGGATACTCCATAAGCGCATCTTTGAGCCTTTGTTTAGCCTGGATATCAAGGTGGTGTGTAGGCTCATCCATAATCAGCAGATTGGTCTGCGAAAGAATCATACACGCCAACGCAAGGCGGGCTCGCTCTCCTCCGGACAGCACGGAGACCTTCTTACCGGAATCCTCGCCGCTAAACAGGAATGAACCCAGGATAGCCCTGACGCGTGGTCGTACCTCAGGAGCAGCGAGATCTTCGATCGTCTGCAGAACGGTCTTGCTGGTATCAAATCGCTCAGTTTGATCCTGGGCATAATATCCCATTAGCACATTATCCTTGACTTCCAGCTGGCCCGAAGTCGGGATGATCTGGCCGGCTACCAGCTTAGCCAATGTTGATTTACCCTGTCCGTTCTGACCTACAAAAGCAATCTTTTCATTGCGCTCCAATTCAAAATCCACGTGATGCAGTACCTCTTTAGCTCCGTAGGACTTGCACAGCCCTTTTGCCTGAACCATCGTCCTGGGAGCCCGATCCAATACCGGAAAACGGACTTTCATCACCGACGTATCTTCTTCCTCCACTTCGATAATCTCCACTTTCTCTAACTGCTTCTCCAGTGATTTTGCCATACTGGCCTTCGAAGCTTTGGCTCTGAACCTATCAATCAATTTTTCTTTTCGCTCAATTTCCTTCTGTTGATTGGCATAGGAAGCCTGCTGGATTTCCTTCAGCTTTTTACGTTCCTCCATAAACTTAGAGTACGGAAGCGGCATATCATAGACTCGGCCCAGAGAGATCTCAATCGTGCGATCCGTGAGCACATCCAGGAAACGCTTGTCATGCGACACCAACAGAATACCGGTCGAAGACGCTTTGAGATAACGCTCCAACCAGATGATAGACGGCATATCCAGGTGATTGGTAGGCTCATCGAGGAGCAAATAGTCTGGTCGACTGAGCAGAAGTTTGGCCAACTCCACGCGCATCTGCCAGCCTCCGGAGAGCTGCCCGATAGTCTTTTGAAAGGCTTCATCTTCAAACCCGAGCCCTTTAAGGACTTTCTGGATGTCTCCCTCGATGGTGCCCGCTCCAAGATGGTCCAGCTCTGCGTATAGCTCGCTGATGTGTTGACTTAGATGCATGATGTGGTCATCATCCTTGCTATGCTCAAGATCATACGTGGTTTTCTCAAGATCCGCATTGATTTCCCTAACGCGGTCAAAAGCCGTATAGGCAGCTTCCATCACCGTGAGCCCGGGGTCAATGGAAATCTCTTGCCGCAAATAAGCCATGTTAGCGGGGCGATCGATGATGCCGGAGTCTGCTTCAACCAAACCGGCAATGATCTTAAGCAAGGTTGATTTACCGGTTCCGTTCCGGCCGATGAGACCCACTTTTTCTCCCATCCGGAGCGAAAATGATACACTATCCAGAAGTGTCCGGTCCCCGAATTTGGTGGTGATGTCCTTTAATAAAAGCATAGCGGGCGCAAAAATAGCCAATGAAACACCTTAAAAAAGACAGTGTGGCACACTTAGGTGTGCCACACTGTCTTAACCTATTGTATAGCAGGGGCTTATCCCTGGTATTAACACTTTTTCAAATTCGCGATCAATTGAATATCTGCTGCTCCGGCAATTGAGCCAAAACTCCATATACATCCCCCTTGTGATGCATCACCTGATTCCACAATCGGGAAGGCTTGGATTTGAAGATATAATTGGCGTGAGCATCAGCCGTAATCCAGGACCGGGCATCCATCTCCTCCGCCAACTGCCCCGAAGACCAACCCGCATAACCGACAAAAAACCGGATATTCTCACTGCGGATCATCTCATGATTGATCAGAAATTTCAATTTATCAAACTCACCTCCCCAGAATATACCAGGTGCAATCTCCGTACTACCATCGAGCAGCATCCCGACATTGTGGATGTAGTGAATCGTATTGGTAGACACCGGTCCTCCGAAATAGGCAACGGCCTCGATATCCGGAAAATCTTCTACCAAATCAGGTACTTTAATGGTTAACGGCTTATTGAGGATGAAGCCCACGGTACCTTCTTCATCCGAATGATCCGTCACCAGGATGACGGATCTGTGAAAGTTGGTATCCTGCATAAAAGGTTCGGCCACCAACAAACTGCCAATATGAACGTCGTGATGCGTCATTTACTCAAATGAAGTTATAATCGCTTCTTTGTCTATTTTTTTAACGAAGCCTCCCAGCACTTTGCTGCCGTATTCTACATACTCTGTGATTCCATCTTCTTTCATCCGCTCTATAGTATACGTCCACCGCACGGAGGAGGTGAGTTGGTGGAGTAGTTTATGCTGAATCGTATCAGGATGTGTGGAAGGTTCTGCATCTACATTCTGATACACCGGACATATCGGCGTATGAAAGGTCGTCCTCCCGATTGCTTCGGCAAACATATCCCTGGCCGGTGTCATCAATGGAGAATGAAACGCACCTCCAACAGGTAAAAGTATAGCGCGTTTGGCTCCGGCTCTTTTACAGCTCTCCATAGCCGTTTCCACCGCTGCAGATTCTCCAGAGATCACGACTTGCCCCGGGCAATTATAGTTGGCAGCAACCACGATGCCCGGAGTATCATTACAAACCTGCTGGATCACCTGGTCATCCAAACCAAGGATAGCCGCCATCGTACTGGCAGTGATCTCACAAGCCGCCTGCATGGCAGATGCCCGGGCAGAGACCAACCTCAGGCCAGATTCAAAATCCAATGCCTTAGCCGCCACCAAGGCGGTCAACTCCCCAAGGGAATGTCCTGCAACAGCATCCGGCAACCCTTCCCCCTTGGCCAGGAAAGTGGCATAACTATAAATGAATACCGCAGGCTGAGTGATTTCAGTACGCTTCAACTCCTCTTCTGCCCCATGAAACATCAGGTTCTTCAATCCATAGCCCAGAATGTCATCCGCCTGATCAAAAATATGCCGCACCGAAGGTGTTTGCTCATAAAGTGCTGATCCCATACCGGACAGTTGTGATCCCTGGCCCGGAAAAATAAATGCTCGTCTAGTTCCCATTAGCTTAAGTCAGATGATATCAATTGTAGAAATTCATTTCGTGTCTCGACCTTATTGAATTGCCCGGTAAAAGCCGAAGTAGTGGTCCTGGAGTTTTGTTTCTGTACCCCACGCATCATCATGCACATGTGACGGGCTTCAATCACCACGGCACATCCCTGAGGCTTCAGGGTCTCATCTATGCAGTGCAATATCTCGTGGGTCAGACGTTCCTGTACTTGCAGTCTGCGGGAAAAAATATCAACCACGCGGGGGATTTTACTCAACCCCACAATATGCCCGTTAGGAATGTAGGCAATATGCGCTTTGCCAAAGAAGGGCAACATATGATGCTCGCAAAGCGAATACAATTCAATGTCTTTGACAATCACCATCTCGCTATACTCTTCCGCAAACATGGCCGACATCAACACCTTGGCCGGATTAAGGTCATAGCCATGGGTCAGGTACTGCATGGCCTTGGCGGCCCTCTCCGGGGTCTTCAGGAGGCCATCCCGTGAAGGATCCTCACCAATTTGCCCTATCATTTCCGCATACAACTTCTGGATCGCCTCGGTCGAATCCTGGTGATATTTCTCGTCCTTACTGTACTTGGCCATGATCTGGTATTAGGTTGTGGAAAGATAAAGGGTTTACGTATGAAATGTATCTAAAACTGATCCGATTTGCTATCCGGGTCTTTGGTCACCAAACAACGAAAATGCAGCGATGGTTTAGCAGGAATTACATTCGCAGAAGCCTTCTGATTAAGCATTTGTATGCCAATCTCCCGCTTTCATCTATATCTGAGGCTGCCGATCTATAAACCCACCTATAAGAGACAGTCCGTACCTACATTTGTGTCGTGTCAGACACCCTAAACCGTAACCGATTTTTCCGACTGCTTCAGTTTGTGCAGAAGCCCTGGGTGCTGCATGTCCTGGTCTGGATCATGGTCTTCGGCCTGATGTTGATGGCCGGTTCCGACCACGAAGTCACCCTGATGGAAATCGTCCGGAAACTCATCAACCTGGCGTTTTATATCCTTGTAGTCTATATCAACCTGGGCTACCTGGTTCCCAAATTCCTCAACCAGAAAAACTTCATGACCTACGTCCTGCTCCTGCTGGCCATGGTTGCTGTGTTTACCCCGATTAAGGTGTTACTCCTCTATATCACTTATGACGAAGTAGATCCGAGGGAGTTTCTGGTGATGAATCAACATACGGTCTTCCTCCTTCTCTTTATGATGGCCGGAGGCTCCACCGTGATCAAAATCATCTCCGACTGGCAGCGTCACCAGCGCGACCGCAAGGACCTGGAAACCCAACGGATGCAGTCCGAAATCAAGTTTCTCAAATCACAGATCAATCCCCATTTCCTTTTTAATACCCTCAACAGCCTGTATGCGTTGACGCTGAAAAAATCAGACAAGGCGCCTGAGATCGTCATCAAGCTCTCCGAAATGATGCGCTATATGCTTTATGAGAGTAATGAACGACGGGTACCGCTACAGAAGGAAGTCAATTACATTGAAAACTACCTGGCGCTGGAATCCCTGCGGCAAGGCGGCCATGCGGATATTCAGTTTACCGTAGAGGGCCAGATCGCGGATCAAACCATAGCACCGCTCATCTTTATTCCATTCCTGGAAAACAGCTTTAAGCACGGACTCAATCACCAGATCAGTGATGGCTATGTACATGTCACGATGAAAGTGTTGGGCAATAAACTTTTACTCCGCATCCTCAATAGCAAACCGGCACATCCTCCATTGCCTTCCGAAAAATCTACCGGTGGAATAGGCCTGACCAATGTCCGGCGACGATTGAATCTCCTCTACCCTACGCAATACAAACTGGATATTGAGGACAATGACAAGGAGCATATTGTTGAACTATCTTTAGCCTTAACGAGTTAATCTCTAAATCCTTCCCTTATGATTAAGACCCTGATCATCGATGACGAACCCCTGGCACTTGACGTCCTGGAAACCTACATCGAGCAAATGCCGGAACTTCAGCTCGTTGGTCGTTGCTCCAATGCACTGGAGGCCAACGAATTTCTCCGGAAAAACCAGGTGGATCTCATCTTCCTTGATATCCAGATGCCCCGCTTGTCCGGGGTTGACTTTATAAAGACCCTGGCCAGCCCACCGATGTTCATTTTCACCACTGCCTATAGTGAATATGCGCTGGAGGGCTATGAACTCAATGCCATCGACTATCTACTCAAGCCGATCTCTATAGACCGCTTTATGAAAGCCGTCAATAAAGCGATGGAACAATTTGAACTCAGAAAGAAAGATGAAAGTGGTGAGAGCACCACAGCCGGTGAAGGTGTAGAATTCTTCTTCGTCAAAGCCGATAAAAAGCTGGTCAAGATCAAATACGATGATATCCTGTATATCGAAGGGCTAAAGGATTATGTGATCATACGCCTTGAACAAGGACGTGTAGTCACGCTCCAGACGATGAAGAGCCTTGAGGACAAATTGCCGCTGACGCGCTTCAAACGGATCCACCGATCATACATCGTCTCCATAGACAAGATCCATGCGGTTGATGGTACCTCTGTAGATGTCTATGAGAAAGGCCAGATCAAACAATTACCTATTGGCAAGAACTACCGGGATGAAATCCTGGAGATCGTCAACAAGAATAAACTTTGATTCATCCTGCTCTATAGGTTTGTAAATACTTACCTTTTAGTTGCTACAACCCGGTAGGTATTTCGAACGGCAAAGAAATCAATCAACCCACATGCAACGCGTATGGGTCCCTTTATACCTATTGTGTATCTTTTATTCGCCCTTTAGGGGATAGGGGCCGCAAAGGCAATGGAAATGCTTTTAAAGGCTGCTTGAAGGATAAGAGTCTGAGATATTACCGGATGACAGACAAGAGCTCGGTCATCATGCCATGGGTATGATTGACCTGCAGATAATACAGTCCGACAGGGAAAGACGAAACATCCAATTGGAAATGCTTGTCTTCAATATCCGGGTAAGAGCGAATGACTCTACCCTGAGGATCTACGACATTGACGGAGGAGATGGCTGATTTACCATTTAGATGAATATCAACAATATCCTGAGCTGGATTAGGATAGACGACCAAATTGAATTGCTTTTTGGATGCTCCGTGCAGATCATAATCAAGTACAATCTCAGTACCATCTATCTCATAAAGGATCCCATCACCACCAAGTGCAGTACCGCCTTGCAGACTCACCGGAATCTTGATTTTACCTCCTCCTGATTTGAAGCCTTCTATATCATCTGTGATAATGAACGTAATTGTTCCAATCACCCCATAACCACTTGAACCATTGCCATTCGCCTTCGCAAAGCCAGCATCAATACGCCCATTCCAAGGAACTTTACCTAGGGAAATGTATGGGGTACCTTCAGCCAACCAAGAGTTTTGATGAAAATCTACGGTTACAGAAGAAGAATCCATCCAAGCAGCAGGAATATTTATACTGAATTTAACCCCTTTCATGTCATATACCGGAACATTGGCGTTGCCCAAGGAAACATCTAATATAACAACATCACCGGAGTCGAGAGAAAACTGTACAGGGATAAGAGAAAACTGATAAGGTAATTTCTGCTGTACATCTTTGACTACTATGTCATGAGCTCGGTAATATTGGGTATCTATAACTTCAACATCAGAAGCAGTTATGGCTCCATCACCATTGGCATCAAGATATTGATACCCCGGTCCATTTCCAGAGAAATTCCAGGGATCGGCATGTTGGCCAAACCAAGTACCGGGCTCAGTGTACCCACGAGCCGGGCCTGATTCACCTAGCTTGTACCCTAAGGTCAGCAGGTCGGTCATATCCACCCTACCATCCTGGTCTGTATCACCAGGCCAAACACAATCCACTATACACGCACAGGATTCTGTCTCTGGGGCTTCAATCACATTCATATCTACCTTGACCAGATAACATAGATTGGTAGGCTGAATGCAATAGTAATATTCGAAGTGATCAAGGCCCGTATATCCGGCATCAGGCTCATAAACGATCATATTGTAACTTTCGATCGTATCACAGGGCAACTCAATATTTTGCAGCCCTGCATAATAAATCAATTGTCCGTGATCCGGCTGACTGGAAATGATGTAGGAGAAATCGGTGTAAATAATCGGGTAATCCAGTGTCAATGGTAGATCACGTGAGGTCTGCAATTTATAACTGAAAGTGTTTTCAGGTTCGAGGTCAGTCACATGAATAAGAACAGTCGCTGTTTCACAGTATACCGTATCCTGATAACATGTGGTGTAGGTAAATTTATCAACTCCGCGAAAACTTCCATTTGATGAATAGGTGAAGTTGCCATTGCCTGTATCATTCAGTACACCCTTTGTAGGGTTGGTATGGGATACCATGTCAAAGTCAAGCAGGTCATTGTTGAGTACATTAAAACTTACGGTTAGACCCGGGCGAACATAGAATTTATCATTTCGGGCCTGGACATTGACTGGTTTGGTGTACACGGTGATGACATACTCCCGGGTAATCAATCCTGCAAGTCCGAGCTGGAAGGTGTCATTTCCGGCATACCCAGTTTCGGGGGTATAGATCCACGTGACAGTATTGATAGAATCCAGGGTGCCGTGAGTTGGGGTTACCTCAAGTGCAAAATCTTCGAATGGAGTGAGTACCTCTAAAGGCTCCTGGTTGAGGAGATATTTGTGAAAAGACAATTGGTCTTGAGCACCCGGGTCACGCACTAACACATGCGCATTTCCCTGACCGCAATTACCATCATCATCACAGGCAATGTATTGAATCCAGGTGTCCCCTGTAAAATCAGCTTCAGGCGTGAAAAGGATGCTATCTCCGGAGCTACTGATGGTAGCGGTACCATTGTTCAGCACAGAAACCGTTGTAATCGTCAGCGAACCCGCAGAGGCTGAGTCGTTGACCAAAACATCCAGCGGAATATCCATTCCACCAAGATCCACTACATATTGATCATTGGATGCCGTTACAATTTCATTGCCCACATTAAACCGATACCATTTGGTACGTGGAAGGGCTGGATTACCATCTGAATAGAAAGTGACGATAAGGTCTGACGTACCCACTGCACCAGGTGATGGGGTAAACATGACTTTCAAAGTAGTGGCAGACCCCACAGAGATACTGGCAAGACCTAATTGAGGGCTTACATCTTCTACAATTCCAAAAGAATAGTTGGTGGAAGCGGGAAACTCATCTACGTAACTGGAGCCTGAATTTTTAACGTTGACCTGAATGGGGTCAGGGATTTGAGCGAATGCCAAAGGCAGTGACAGGAGTGAAAATATCACACCGAAAATGAACTGCATATGGTACAGATTCTTCATTTTTGGTTCCTTCAGGTTGGAATCACAGAAAAACACGTCTGCAAGATACTGCAACAATGGTGATCTGGCAACTCCTGATGCAAAATATTTATGTTAAATTTGTTAAAACTTCCATTTTGTGCTGATTTACAACAATTTATAACTTAAATTTGATATAAGATGCCAGATCAATTTACAGAAAAACATATATTTTTGAGCAAGAATATCAGCCCCTTACAAAACACACAATTTTATATAACTAATGTCCGGTATGCGTCAAAGTAAACTTTACCAGGCCATCATTCGTCTCAGTGGACATGAACTGAACAGACTCCACCGGTTTATTCTAAGCCCGTATTTCAATCGAAATGATGCCATCCTACATCTCTTCGAATGGATAAAATCTGACCTCAAGGGAGATCAAAAAGATGAGATAACAAAGGAAGACCTCTGGTCGATTTGTTTTGGAAAAGGTGAAAAATTTAATGATGGCAGATTTCGGAAACTCCAAAGCGATCTATTGAAACTAATTGAAGAGTTTTATGCCCAGGAAGAGTATGTGGCCAATCCTATTCACAAGGGTAAGTATCTGCTCGAATCTGTGTATAACCGCAACCTGAATGAATTACAATCCGGGGCACTTAGAAGCGCAAATAAATTTATTGAAGCGCAGACCTTAAAACCGGCTTTCTATTATTACTACCGATACGAGATAGAACAAAGTATTTTCAAACTTAATCGTCTTCAAACCGAAAGAAGTACGAAATCAAACATTGAGGTCATTGCCGAGAACCTTGACCGGTTTTATTTGGCTGAAAAGCTAAGATATTATTGCACGATTCTAGATCACCAAAACTTGGTTGAAGTAAATTACAAAATGCTATTCATTGATGAAATTATCGATCATGTAAAGCAAAATGATTATTCTGATACCCCACCTATTACTATCTATTTTGTGATTTTGCAATGTTACAAACAGCCTTTTGAGCGCGAACATTTTGACGATCTTAAAGTACTTATAAAAAAGCACATTCACATTTTTCCTGAAAATGAAGTTGCAGAAATTTTGGATTCAGCTCTTAATTACTGCATCAAACGAATGAACGCGGGTGAATCAGAATTCATACAGGAAGCATTTCAACTATTTCAAGATTGGATACCTAAAGGATTACTTTTCGTGCGTGGACGGTTAACACCTTACCATTTTAAGAATATCGTAACCGCAGGTTTGAGATTAAGTGAATTCGATTGGATAGAGAATTTTATTACAGAATACAGTCCCTACCTTGATGATAAGCATCGTGAAAATGCTGTGACTTTTAATATGGCTCAGTTATATTTCTATAAAAAACAATATGAGAAAGTCATCCACCTGCTCAGTAAAGTTGAGTATGACGATATGACTTATAATCTTAATTCCAAAACACTGTTGATGGCCAGCTATTACGAATTGGATGAGATTGAAGCCCTCGATTCCTTACTGGACACGTTCAGGGTTTACTTAAACCGCAATAAAGAACTGCCTTCAGCCCGAAGGAAACACTATCTCAATACAATACGTTTAGTTAGGAAATTATCAAAACTTCAACCCGGCGATAGCCAAACAGTTGGCAATCTCATTCTAGAGGTAGAAACCACTCAAGGTGTAGTCAGCAAAAACTGGATCCTTGAAAAACTTCAATCCCTCAAATAGTGCTATCCGCTAAACTAGCCCTCTACAGGGACGCCCGGCAGTACCCTCACAGCCCGAATTTGTTTTAGATTTTCGGGTCGTAGTAAAAATAAAAATGTTAAAGTTGCGGCCTTAACAAAATACCAAGTGCAGATCCCCTATTATTGTTTCATCTTTCCTCTGCTTCTTACTGGTTTTAGTCTTTTATCTTTCGCCGGGATAGGAGTAAATGTCTGTCATCAAATATGGAGCATATGAAGTATCCGTTCAGCTATTTTTCCCGCTAAGCTAATCACAGCTTCCGCTCTCTTCTTTATTTCGTACTGTCTTTCGGATGTATTTACCACTATGGGTACTCGGAATTGTTGCCATCCTCAAATAACCCTGAGGCTCCTACCGTAATTTTTCTGTCCACTTCATCCTGCTCCCCGTGGAGCGGCGATCGTCATGCCCGACAGAATATGATTTTACTTTTTTTTCTTCAATGACCTCAGCACACCTGTGGCTCATGACGATCTATCATGGCGCAGTCCTGGGTTCTATTGATTTTACCTTTTAATAATCACAAACATGAAAACGTATTTTCAACTGCTGCAAAGCAGAACCGTCCTTTTCGGACTCGCATGCTTATTTGTCATCGCTTTGACCAGTGCCCATCCGAGCACAAGCCCGGCCATGCAAACCACTGTAACAAGCCTCAAGTGTACCGTGGATGTGGATGGTACCCAACTAGCTCAGCAAGCTAAAGATCTGCTGTCCGAAACCTACCATGTCCCGGTCTCCCAGGTCACGGCCGTCTATTGCTGCCAGCTCATCGATGGCCGGTTTAAATACAACTGCACCATCCCGATCAATAATGACGGTTTTGTGTATTTCACCATCTCCGGTGGACAGATTATCGAAGAAGATGCTGAAGGTTTTTGACCTCTACGCATGAGAAATTTGATCTCAGCTACTATTTTATTTCTTCGTGAGATTTTCCACTCCTTCCCTTGGAATCAACTCCCGGGGAAGGAGTTTTTTATTGTAGAAACTTTGAATCCATGACAATCCTCGGGCTGACATGAACTGAAAATATATAACACTTTGGTAATGCCACCCTTCTCTCTTGCTGTCCGCTAAAATCCCACTACATTTGCCCCGAAAAATTAGGTCACGCCCATGAAAACAATTTATTTCCTCTCCTTCCTCCTGCTCATCGCTTGCAAATCCAATACCTCTCCGGAAGAACAAGCCGTAGATGCCGCAGCAGAACGCTACAAACAGCAGCCTTCCGATAGTTCCGCAACGGCTCTGATCAGCGCAATGGATCACTACATCGAAGTCAAAGGTTATGCTGACTCTACCTCTGCCCGGTATGTGATTCAGGCGGCCCGTATTTCGTCTGATCACCTGAAACCCGAACAAGCCTTCGGCTACTACAAGGATTATCTCGTACAGTATGCCAACCGTCCTGACCAGGCAGACAAACTCAATGAGGCCATGGCCCTGACCGCCAGGTTTAACCAACCCGACCTGGATCAGATCCTTTACAAATCATTTGTGGCGCGCTTTCCCGACGACGTCCGCACCGCTGCGTTTGCATCTAAAATTCAAAACAAAGATGTAGCTGTGGATTCAACCCTTCGGTATATCGGGATGAATATGTTTAATGACTCGACCTTCCGACTTAATGAAGAAAAAGCAGGCCTGTATATCACGGCTTGTGAAGCTGCCGTAATGGCAAATGCAGGACTTCCAAATGCTCCGGAATATCTGCACCGTGCCGCGGAAACAGCTCGTACCCTGCGTGAGATTCCAAAAGCCATTGAACTCTATGACTGGATCATCGATCAATATCCCACCCATGCCCGCGCATCGACGTCATTGTTTCTCAAGGCATTCACCTATGACAATGATCTCAAAAATTATGAACAGGCCGGTACATTCTATCATGAGTTCCTCGCCAAATATCCGAACGACGAATTCGCCGAATCCGCCAAGTTTCTGCTCGATAACCTGGGGAAATCGGAAGAGGAACTGAAGAAAATGCTGGAGGCAAAATCCAAGGACAATGTCCAGTAATGCCTTAGACTTAGGGTAGGTTTTAGATGATGTTGACCTGTTGACGATCAAATGGACTCAAAGCGGTGCCTTGTACTTCTGCGTTGACTTCGATGTAAAATTCAGACTTGACATTCTTCAAGGTCTTGGCGGCATTCACGATCTTCTTTAGCACAAAATTCTTATCGGCCAACTCATCCATTTCTGATTTGACGATGGTGAATGGAAGTTCGAAATCCAGGAATATGGGTTCATGCGCCGGCACTTCAATGTCCTCTTCCAACTCAATCTCCCCGATCTTGTATTGATCGGTCAGTTTGTTTTTCCAACGGCCACGGATATACTTTTCAGTCAGTGAGATACGAACCATCGTGACGGTCTGCGTATGCATGGATTCGAATTTGAGGCGGCCTTCAATGACACCGGCTTCCGCATGAATTTCTCCAGGCACCAGCATTTCGATCTTTACGCCTTCGATACCCAGCCATCTTTTAACTTTCCCAAACATACGTTTCGCTATTTATTAAACTACTTTGATCCCACCAATCCCTCATCATGGTGTTAAACAAAGCGTTTCATCCATGATTGTTCGAGTGGTACGACCCACTGCCTGATGTAGGCCTTTCGATCAGCCACCAGATTGTCAAAGACCCTGGTGTTCATCCCAATCCGACCTTCACTAACAGCCGATCGCAATTCGTTCAAAGGCAACAAGCCTATTTGCTCCCGTTCGTCAAGGTAGGCAATCGTATGCCGATCCAACAAGCGTCTGCCATACTTCTGTTCCAGGCTTTTGACGAACGCCACGGATTTATCGATAGAACAACCGCTGGCCTCGGATCTGGTCTCATCGACCACCAGGACCACAAAGAGATCATGCATCACACCGCCCAATGCCCGCAGGGCCCGGTTGTGACTGGTCCACTGCTCACAAAACCTTTCAATATCCTCATTGACGGCCTGAATATCGGCTTCATCAAATGGCCGGTCAGCCTGGTAAATCCAGACCCTGGATTCGTCCGGAAAAGCTAAAAGATTACGCATCCTGCAGTGTAAACTAAGTGAGTTGAATTCATGATATACTTCATTGGCCTTGATACACTTTGCAGAACACTGTGATGAAAGACCTTTAGTGCTCTAAAGAGCAATCACAGATGATGCTTCTGCAAAGCAAAAAGCCATTTGTAAAAGTACGTATCTTAAAACAACCAAACCGGCCCTGGAGTTGCGTCCTAATCTTCGATTTCGGCAATCATGGCCGAGACGACCTTCAGGTCATCCTCAGTATCAATGCCGCGCGTTTCTGATTGCGTCTCCAGACATTGAATAGACAGGCCATTGGACAACCAGGTCAGTTGCTCCAAACGTTCCATGTCTTCATACGGATGCAAGCTCAGTTTTTCAATGGCCAGCAAAGCTTGTGAGGTATAGGCATACATCCCGATATGCTTGAAATAGGGTCCATGTCCAAGCCAGTTTTCGACAGGCACATCGCGGACAAATGGAATAGCCTGGCGGCTGAAGTACATCGCTTCCCCTGCCCGATTGACCACCACTTTGACCACATTAGGGTTGGTGAGATCAGCGGGATCTTCAATACGGTGGATCAATGTGGCAATCTTAAGACCGGACTGCTCAATGATCTGGGTGGCCATGAAATCAATCATGAGTGGATCAATCAAGGGCTCGTCCCCCTGTACATTGACAACATGCGTGACCATAGGAAATTGACTCAACACTTCCGCGCAACGGAAGGTGCCGGAAGGCTGTTCATACCGCGTCATGACCACATCATAGCCTAGCTTCTTGACGTGATTGTAGATGAGGATATCGTCTGTCGCCACACAAAAATGGTCGATCACACGGGCCTGGGCAACCCGTTCACAGACGCGTTGGATAAGGCTTTTGCCTTTGATCATCAACAGGGGTTTGCCGGGGAGTCGCTGGGAGCCATATCTCGCGGGAATAATGGCCATGGTACAATAACCGCTCATACTTTTCGTCTTGATGCAGGGCAAAAGTCAGCAAATTTTATTAAATATTACAATTTTATTTAATATGTAATTACATTTGTCTTACAATCCGCCATGACCATGCGTACACCTCTTATTGTTCTTCTGCTCCTGAGTCCGTTTATCCGGGCGTTCGGACAAGCTCCTTCTCCGAACGAAGCACACCAGAAGTTTATACACTACATCGACCCCGTAGGCCTGGTCATCATTGAAAAAATGGAACACGGAGTCACGCTCTACAGCCTCTCCCAAAAATATAATATCAGTGTGGACTCCATTCTTGCGGCCAATCCTGATCTCAACCCTGGTGCAGTTCCCCTCGGTTATCCGGTCAACATTCCTATCGATGCCCATGCCATTACGTATGCGCCTCCTGGTGGTGCGGATGACAGCCTGCCTGTGTTTTATCGGGTCCAGCCTAAAGAAACCCTATACAGAATTTCGAGAGTTTACCTTGGAACAACCCCTGAAACCTTGATCACCCTCAATCCACGCATCAAAGATGGGTTGGCCATTGGCCAGGTCATCCTGCTGGGATGGTATGTACCGGCTTCCAATATGTACAACCCTGCCAGCGCCGGCACGCCTACCATCGAAGACTCCACCGTCAAGGATTTTTCCAATGAATACGCATCCGAAGGCAAAGTCATCCGCGAACAAAAAGGCCTGGCGTTCTGGAAACCGGGAAACATGCAGTCCCATTATTATGTCCTTCATCCTACGGCCAAAGTCGGCACCTACATGGAGGTGACCAACCCTATGTTACATAGAACATTAACGGCCAAAGTCGCCGGCAATATTCCTCCGGGCCTCTACCCTGCCCAGGTCGGTTTGGTCGTTTCCCCCTCCGTAGCGCGAGCCCTGGGGGTGCTGGATCAGCAGTTTTTTGCGAAATGGCGTTTCGTGGAGTAAGGCCCATTTTTCGCATCTTTGCCGCTGATGAATGTATGTGACAATATCCTGGAAACCATCGGCCATACCCCGATGGTCAGACTCCACAAAGTGGTCAAAGGCATCAAAGCCCAGGTCCTCGCTAAAGTAGAAACCTTCAACCCCGGGCACTCGATTAAAGACCGGATGGCCCTCCAGATGATCGATGACGCGGAAGCCAACGGACTCCTCAAACCCGGAGGCACTATCATAGAATGCACCTCCGGAAATACCGGAATGGGTATCGCGCTCGTTGCCGCAGTTCGCGGATATAAATGCATCTTCACGACGAGTGACAAGCAGAGCAAGGAGAAAATGGACATGCTCAAAGCGTTGGGCGCGGAAGTGATCGTATGTCCTACTAACGTCGAACCCAAAGATCCAAGATCCTATTACTCCGTCGCGGAACGCCTGAGCAAGCAAATCCCAAATTCGTATTGGGCCAATCAATACGACAACTTATCCAATACCAAAGCCCACTATCAAACTACAGGTCCGGAAATATGGGAACAAACGGATGGTAAAATCACACATCTTGTTGTTGGCGTAGGTACTGGAGGCACAGTATCTGGAACTGCAAAATATCTCAAGGAGAAAAACCCCAATATTAAGGTCTGGGGCATTGATACCTATGGAAGCGTTTTCAAGAAATATCATGAAACCGGTGTCTTTGACGAAAAAGAAATCTATCCCTATATCACCGAAGGTATTGGAGAGGATATCCTGCCGGCCAATGTTGATTTTTCACTGATCGATCATTTCGAAAAAGTATCTGATGCCGATGGTGCTATTGCCGCACGCCGGCTGGCTCGCGAAGAAGGTTTGTTATTGGGCTATTCAGCCGGAAGTGCTTTAGCCGGACTGCTTCAACTCAAGGACCGCCTCAAAGACGATGATGTGGTCGTGATCATCTTCCATGATCATGGAAGTCGGTATGTCGGTAAAATCTATAATGACGACTGGATGCGTGAACGAGGTTTCCTCGACAAGGAACTGATGGTCAGGGATCTGCTGCGGGTTCATGCCAACAAGCCCTTGATTACTGTGGGTGCCGGAGACAAAGTCCGAAAGGCCCTTCAACTCATGAAGGAATACGATATTTCCCAAATGCCCGTTATGAAAGAAAACGAGATCGTGGGATCCTTGTCGGAAAACGCTGTACTTACCTATATCCTGGAAAATCCATTGAGCCATGCCGAAAAGCCGGTGTCTGAAATCATGGATGAACCGTTTCCAATGGTCGAAGAGGAACTTCCCGTCAGCCAACTCAATAGATACATCTCCAAAAAAATTCCGGCCGTCATGGCCAGGGACAAAGCAGGAAATATGCACATCCTCACCAAGTATGACATCCTGCAAATGATCTGACCTATGAAGCAACCTATCCGCTATCTCCTTTTTTTCTCATTCCTTCTTTCCAGTATTGTCGCTACCGCGCAGGACAAACTTTTTACGCAGGCCTTTGCCCATCCAACTGACCTTAATCCGGCACTTGCCGGTGCCATCGACGGCCGGTATCGGGTTTCCATAGCCTATCGTGATCAATGGCAAAGTTTTATCGAAAGCCCGTTTACGACCTTTGGTGTGTATGGCGACATCAAAATCCCTTTTGGGGAAACAGATGATTTCTTTGGCGGAGGTTTTGCGTTTGCAGGAGATCGGACTGCCGTGCTGAATATTAACCAGAATCTTATCTCCCTATACGGCAGTTACCATAAAGCGCTCAATGCGGACCAAAAGCAATATCTGTCTGCGGGCTTCAGCTTTGGGGTGGCACAGCGCAGTATGAACTATCAGAGCATTTATTTCAATGATCAATTCAACGGTCTGGATGAGTATTCGCTGAGCACATCCGAGAATCTACCTTTCAACAATTTTGGGTATGCTGATCTCGGTTTAGGAATCAATTATATGACAGGTCTTGGCGAGTATTCCGGATTGTCTTTTGGAATTGCGATGGATCATATACCCGGTAGTTCCATTTCATTCTACAGTCATTCCTTTAATCAGGATGTAGAATATCCGGATGCCACGCTAGATCGTAAGTTTACCACCTTCCTCTCCATGGAGCTGGCTTCCAATGAATATTTTTCCGTGTTACCTCGACTGTTGTATCAATCCCAGGGATCTCACAAAATGGTAGCCGCAGCGGCAGTGGTTAAATTTGATATCACCAACTATGACACTCAAGCACTTCATTTTGGTGGTGGGGTGCGTTTGAATCAAACATCAACAACAAGCCTTAAGCCTTCCGCCCTCTATGTGATGACGGCGTATGAAGTCAATGGATTACAGATCGGACTCAGTCATGATATTACCACGAGCAATCTGAGTTCATTGTCACCAGGTAAAGGCGCCTTTGAATTGTCGATCAGCTTTACCGGGCTCTATGAAAATGAGGAATCCCTCTGTCCGAGTTTCTAGGCCAGGAGCGAACCTAATGCAGGAGAAGCTTAGGTCCAACTACAATTTGATCGTTTCCACAATCTCTAATCCAAATCCTATCAGACCCACACGTTGAACTGATGAGTTGGTCAGTAATTTGAGTTTGGTCATCCCCAATTCGCGAAGGATCTGGGCTCCAACGCCAATATCCCGATGCTCTGTACTGGTGATGGGTTCATGCACGGACAACGACTTGAGTACGTCCAGCACATTGTCAGCCATTTCGGTGTGACGCATCAGCAGAAATACCCCATTGCCCGCATCGGTAATACGGGACAAAGCCGCATCAATTTCATTCCCGGTGTTTCCAAAGATCAGCCCCAGCATATCTCCTGTTCTGGACATGCTATGCACCCGAACCATGGTGGAAGATTCCTGGGCCGGATTTCCTTTGACGAGGGCGAGGTGGATATCATCTGTGATCAACTGACGGAAAGGCACTACCACCCACTCTCCATAGCGGGAAGAAATAGTATAAGAGGCCATCCGTTCCACAAGCCGTTCCCGCTCCATCCGGTAAGCAATCAAATCCTGGATAGAGATAATCCTGAGATCATGGAGCCTGGCAATCTCAACCAGTTGAGGTAATCGAGCCATAGATCCATCCTGATTGAGGATTTCGACCAATACCCCTGCAGGATAATATCCGGCTAAGCGAGCCAGGTCAATTGCTGCTTCTGTATGACCGCTACGTCTAAGGACGCCACCTGTCTTAGCTCTGAGTGGAAAAATATGACCCGGTCTTGCATAATCTTCTGCTTTAATACGGGCATCGGTCAATGCACGGATACCGGTGGCCCGGTCATGTGCGGAGATCCCGGTTGTACATCCGTGTCCTATCAGGTCAATGGACACCGTGAATGCTGTTTCGTGAAGAGCGGTATTGTCTCTCACCATCATTTGGAGCTTCAGTTCATCAGCACGCTTTTCATTGAGCGGAGCACAGATTAATCCCCGGCCATGGGTGGCCATAAAATTGATGATCTCCGGGGTCACACATTCAGCGGCGCAAATAAAGTCTCCTTCATTTTCGCGGTCTTCATCATCTACTACGATGATCACTTTGCCCTGCCGGATATCCGCGATCGCATCGGCTATGGTGTCCAACTGGATTTTTCTGTCGAGTAGGTTTGTTTCAGTAGGTATCATGTTCCTGCGTATACATTTCTTGAAGCTATAAAATTTTCCAGTTTTCCGACCTGCTCCTCCCATCGGTAGCTGGATTTCACAAAGTTCTTTCCTGCACTGGCTACGTCCTCATGCCAAGATGAATCCCGTATCAGTTTGCTGATGTGGTTGGCGAATTCCTCAGCGGTATCTGCCACCAGGATCTCCTTTCCGGCAACAGCACCTATCGCGTTATTGACCATCGTTGTTGTCACACAAGGCAATCCCATCGCCATGGCTTCCAGAATCTTGTTTTGTAATCCGAGTCCGGTAAACATTGGCGCCACAAAGATACGTCCATTGGCATAGGCATCACGGATGTCATCCATCCATCCGGTGACCGTAACATCAGGTATATGCTGCAAAGCTTTGACTCGTCGGCCAGGCCTTGCACCGGCAAGCAGTAACTTCAGGCTTAACCCTTTTGCACTCAGGGCCGGTAAAAGTTCGCGCACCAGGTAGATCGCCGCAGCCGTATTAGGGCCATAGCCAAGATTCCCGACAAATACCAAATCATATTCGGGGTTCCGCTCCCCGGAATAGTCCAGGAATCTTTGATCTACACCATTAGGAATGACCTTGATCTGATCATGTGTGGCGAGTTTCAAGCGGTCACGATCTTGAGCGGATATTATAGTGTGCTTGTCAAAATCTTTATAAATGGTTCGCTCAAATGCAGCAAGTCGCTGCGCTTCCCATCGAAACAAAAATCCGAAGGGTTTATATTTTGCGGCAAGCTGATACATGCCTTCAGAAAACACATCCATGTAATCCAGTGTTTTCTTAAATGGCAATGCTCTTACATAGGTTGACGCTCTGATCAGTTGACAATAGACATGATCCGGTTCGAGTTGGATGATATGATACTGAACACTTCGTTTGATCGTACGATCCAGAAAATAACTGACCTGTAATGGCAATCCTTCGAGCCAACCCCATGTGAGATGAAACGGAAGTAACCAATTGCGGATTTGAAACACTTTGATCGTCTTGCAATACGGTGACATGGCCTCCAAATCCTTTTTGGGAACCGGTCGGTGTGAAATAGCTACAAGATGGATTTCATGATGCTGGCTGAGGCCCCTGATCTGATGGAATGCTCTCAGTTTGTCTCCCTTTTCAACCGGGTAAGGAAAACGTGATGTTACAAATACGATCCGCACGCTGCTGAAATATCTTTAAGAGGTCAGAGTGGATTCAGTAGTATGCATTGGCAGAGGCAGATCGTGGCCTAATAATCTGTAATAGATGTCCAGGATTTTGCGGGCGGCAAGACTGCTGTCAAACTGATGTCCTGCATTGTCTCTGGCCTGTTCACAAAGCCGTACAGCGGCCTCCGGATGATCCACACAATACCCAATGGCATCTATAAACGCCTGGGCATCATCCGCCACTAAAAAATGCTGATGATCCTTTCCATCAATCCCCTCCTTACCGACAGAAGTGGTTATGATGACTTTTCCCATCATCATCCCTTCGACGATCTTTACCCTCATACCACTACCGGAAAACAGAGGTACCACCATGACAGCATGCTTGTTGATAAACTCAGCTGCATCTGCCACCTCTCC
Source organism: Saprospiraceae bacterium (assembly GCA_044227555.1). GTDB lineage: Bacteria > Bacteroidota > Bacteroidia > Chitinophagales > Saprospiraceae > Opimibacter. The sequence goes on from JBGAWQ010000001.1 coordinate 147,943, forward strand.
ATGCACAATCACATTAGGCAGTTTTCGTTCTAACAACGAGACCGGCGTATTCCGTCCAGCGATATGAAAAGTTATTCCGGGCCACCGGCGGTTGATCTCCGGCCAGCATTGACTCAGAAACCATTCCAACCCATTGAGGTTAGGCAACCAATCCAACGATCCAATAAAGCAAATGGACATGTTAGGACCGAATTCCGGGCGAGCAAACGTATAGGATTCCGTATCAAATCCTATCGGCGCCGAAGAGGCTCCATTGGTATAGCCTTTATCCCGGAAGAGTTGGAGATCCCTGTCCGTCAAGGTCACCAGATAATCATAGGCTGGAAACTGACCGATTTCATATTCTTTCAATTTCCGGGTCAGGTAGGCCAGGTAAAGCCGGCGAACATGGGAACTGGTATTACGGGTGATGCGCTCCCAGATTTCATGTTCGACATTGTGAGCCCGCATGACAATCCTGGCTTCAGAATATTGGCGTATAGTGTCAATATAGGGCGCTACATAAAGCGTCTCTAACTGGATGATGTCAAAATGATCCTCCTTTAAGACCTCTTCTAGTTTTGCTCTGAACAGCTTTGAATTGAAACGACTCACATGGTAGGATTCGCCATTCATCATGCTGGCCAGTGCCTTGAAAGGCCGGATCGAATTGTCCAGGTCGATCGTATGGATTTTAGTAAAATAGTTATACCATGATGGCAGTGCCCCGGGATCGCTGTAATGTTTGCTGGTATTCATGCACAGCAGGGAAAGATCGCACCCAAGAGCCTTGAGATCGCGGCACAGGTTACTTACCGCAATGGATTCACCATCCTTGAGTGGGTAGGGAAACTTTTTGCAGAGGAACAGGATCTTCATGGCTCAGATCAGGAGGGGAGGCAAAGTTAGTTATTTTCAGGTGTTAAAAGGACGTTGTCCGGCAGTATGTCTTCCTAAAGTCATCCGGCCTGAATCCCACTTATTTTGCAAATTTGAGCCTGAATGGATGCGCAGCTAACAACGAAGTGGGCAATAGAAGCTACGGACTTGCACCGTCAATACGGCACCTTGCAGGTATTGAAGGGGGTCAGCATCTCTGTGGAGCGGGGAAAAATGGTATCCATCATCGGCAAGTCCGGCTCAGGCAAAAGTACCCTGCTACATATCCTCGGCACGTTGGATGCCCCGGATTCTGGAAAGGTTTCGATCTGCGACATTCCAGTTCTAGGGTTGAAAAGCAAATCACTGGCCTCTTTACGTAGTAAACACCTGGGGTTTGTCTTCCAGTTTCACCATCTGCTGCCTGAATTTACCGCATTGGAAAACATTGCCATGCCGGCGCTTATCACCGGGATGCGGAAAAAGGAAGCACTTCAACGGGCCGCTGAACTCCTCGGCTATCTGCATCTTTCAGACCGTTCAGATCATAAGCCCAATCAGCTTTCGGGCGGTGAGCAGCAGCGGGTGGCGATCGGCCGTGCTTTGATGAATGAACCGGATATCATTCTCGCTGATGAACCTTCAGGCAATCTTGATACCGAGACTTCTATTCAGGTGCATCAGCTATTACGCAGTATCACCACAGACATGGGCAAAAGCCTGGTCATTGTCACCCACAATACAGACCTGGCGGCCTTGAGCGATCAGATCTATGAAATGAAGGATGGCGTACTGACTTCCGCGGGTTAAACCTGAAACCCCTTTTAACGATTTAAGTTAAACTCAATCCAAGAGTTGGCAATTGAGGAACCTTGGGGCAAGTCAACACATGTGTTAGCTTTCCTATTGTTTTTGTGATGTACATGTTAATCCTCCAAGAACACACTTGTCATGCGGTCATTCCATAGTATCTGAAATGTATCTTTGTCGTTCTTAAAATTCATACCATGAACATGAGCATCCGAATATTTGCCTTCCTGATCAGCCTTCTGCTTTTTGCATGCAAATCAGGTTCCAATGCTGACAACCAAGCCATTGTCCCGGCTGATGACCTTCAAACCCTTGAAGCACAGGTGTTGGCCATTCATGATGAGATCATGCCCAAAATGACCGACATCAACACGATCAACGCTCAGTTGAGAGCTTACAAGAAAAACCTCCAGGAAACGCAGGAAGGAAAAATCGTAGCCCCTGAAGGTCTGGAAGAAGCGATCGGATCGCTGAAACTCGCAGAACAAGGCATGTGGGACTGGATGAAACAATACAATGATGTTAAATCAACATTGAAGGAAGACCAGTTGAAAAGCTTTTATACGGAGCAACTTGGCCTGGTCACCAAAGTCAAAACAGACATGCTCTCTGCCATGGAAAAGGCCCAGGCCTGGATAGCTGCCCATCCTAATCAGTAATCGATTGAAAATGAAACTATTGCCCTATATAATATCAATGGGTATTGTAGGCCTGGTATGGACATCCTGTAGTAAAAAAACAGAACGGCTACCTTACCTGGGCAATATGGAGATCGTAGGAAATGATACGGTGTACCATACTGTACCGGACATCACTCTGATCGATCAGGATAGCCTGACTCTGCATGTTTCAGCGTTCAAGAACAAAGTGATCCTGGCTGATTTCTTTTTCACGTCTTGTCCAAGCATCTGCCCAAAAGTCAAGAAACAGATGTTACGATTGTATGATCGCTATAAGGACGATGACCGGGTGTTGTTTATCTCACATACCATTGACCAGCGCAATGATTCAGTCGCTGTTCTAAACCGGTATGCGCACAACCTGGGGGTTGACACGGAAAAGTGGAAATTTGTCACCGGAGAAAAAGATTCCATTTATTATCTCGCCGATCAATACTTCGTGAGCGTCGTCGAGGATCCCCTTGCCCCAAAGGGTTTTGATCACAGTGGGCGAATTATTATGATGGACCGCGACAGACGTGTCCGGGGGTATTGTGAAGGCACGGATCCGGAATCTGTAACTGCATTTTTTGCGACGATCGACCGTTTACTCAAGGAAGAATACGGCAATGTCGGTGCGCTGAAAAACTGATGATTTTGTCAGGGAACGGGCGATCGCAAAGCAAGCTGGACATGAAGCACTTTTTCCTGGTGGGTATTACATTTCTGTACATGGCAGCCTGTCAACCCCATCCTTATAGCCAGGGACAATTACTTTACACCTACCATTGCGAAAACTGCCATATGGCAGATGGTTCCGGACTTGGTAAACTCATTCCCTCGCTGGATGCCTCCAGACTGACCCTTTCCGATCCTCAAAAACTGGTATGCCTGATTCATAACGGACTGCCTGTCAATAAAATGACCGGCCAGCAAATGCCGGCAAACAAGAAGTTGAATGATGTAGAACTGGCCAATCTGGTCAATTACCTGGGGTCCATTTATGCCTCCAATCCGCAGACCATCCAGGTCGACCAGATAAAAAAGATGTTGGATGGCTGTCAATCCCGTTAATTCCGGGCTTGATGGTGTCTAAAATTGGTTATTTTTACCACCCCTAGAAATGCAAAACTTCTGATGACTGATACCATGTCAAGACTCCCCCTACGTACACTCTGCATTGCGTTCCTTCTGTTTGGATTTTTCTCCCACTCACAGGCCCAGGACATATCTTATATCAAGGCGACGCTTGATATCCCCGCCAACGCCGGAATCATGTCTGAAACTTGTGGCAGTCAATACTTCCTGGTGATCGAGCGTGATCCAGACAATGTGGACACCATCCTCATATTCATCAGCGACAATGGGGTGGCCCAACTAGGTGTGGATTACAACTTTCCTCCAGGTGCTTTTCCATTACAACTGCTGCCAAGTGAAAATGTAGCCGTCATACCGGTTACGATCGTCCAGGATGGACTGCCTGAAGGCCTCGAAAGCATATCCTGGGAAATTGCCTTTTTGTCCGGTGAAAATTCCGGGTTCGTTACCGTAGAAAGCGGAATTACGGATGACTATGATGTCGAAATACTGACCTCAGCCGATACCATCGAATGGTGCCGATATGCCCCACTGACCTTGACGGCTTCTTCCAATGCAGAAATTCATTGGTCACCAACTTTTGCGTTTGAATCATCCGTTGGTCCAGAAGTAACCGTTCGCCCATTTTTACCAGGTTGGTATTATGCCACTGTTGGAACGGACACGTGTGGTGCCAAGGACAGTGTATATCTCGATCTGGCCATTGCAGAAATCAATGATCCTGATACCGTCTTCATTTGCCTGGATGCGCAGGGCATCGTACTCAACGGCAATCTTGATGGGCTGGCCACAAACTTTACCTGGATTACCACTGACTCCACACTCAGTGATCCATTGAGCCTGACTCCAACTGTTAATCCTGTAGAAACAGCGACTTACATTCTTCAATCTGATTTTGGTGTTTGTATCGCAGCGGATACCGTTGTTGTTCGGGTTGACTCGATTCCTTTTGATACCCATATTGATATTGCTCCTCTCAAAGCCTACTATTGCGCGGGCGAAGTGGTTGCCCTTTTCTCCCCTGCGTTTGATTCGCTGGATTTTCCGGATATTCAATTCAACTGGCTTCCGGATAACGGCACTTTCGAATCCGATCTCAGTTTTTACAATGCGGCTCTTACGCTTCAGGACACCACCTTGTACATGCGTGAAATCTTTAACAACGCGTGTAACTGGAAAGACTCTATCCTGATCAACGTAGTTCCACCCGCTGTGCCCCTTTCCGTTACAGATACGGTACTATGTCCAGGCGAGATGTTTATCGTGCGTGTTCTATCTGATCAGGTCACTGAACCGGAATGGACACCTGAGACCGGATTGAGCTGCACCAAATGTCTTGAAACCAAAGTCACGGTCATGGGTAGCCCTGGTTCATCCATCGCCTATCAGTTTTCGGGTAAAATCAACGACTGTCCTGTTGGCGCCCTCCTTCCAATTCAAATACCACCATTGCAACTGATCGGTATCACCGGCGACAATATCGTTTGTGCCGGGGAAACGGTACAACTTGGTATCAGCAACCCTGAAGGCCTTTCAGGTTATCACTGGACCATAGAATTTGGCAATGCAACACTGAGTTGCAGCGACTGCCCTAACCCTATGGTGACTGTAAACGAAACCGGCCCTATCAATGTACTGGTGACTGCTAATACCTCAAATCCAAATTTCTGCGGTGCACAAGGATTCTATCAGCTTCAACCCGGGGATCAACCTCAGGTTACAGGCCCATCGTTTTTCGCATGCCTCGGTGGCAAAGTAACCGTCAATGCGGGAAGCACAGAATATACCAATCTCCAGTGGGATGTGATCAGCGGAGACCTCATACTTAGTTGTACAAATTGCGAGTTTCCTGAAGTTACCGTCAACTCCACTGGATTGCTGCGTTTTTTCGCACAAGTCGATGACCCTAATATCTGCCGTGTATCCGGGACCGTTGCTGTTTCGGTATATGGTGGCGATGTATCTAACTTGTTGATCATCCCTGATCCTAACGTTACGCCAGTTGGCCAGGGTGGCGAAGTCACAGCCATGCTCAATGCCAATCCTACCCCGGCTACAGTCATGTGGACCATTAATGGGGTGAATATTCCTGCAACAGCAACCTCGATTTCATTCAATGCCGAAGAGGAAGTCAACTTTGTGGTGGCTACCTTTATCAACAGCCTGGGCTGTGAGCAGATTGACACCATTTCCTTTGTCACTGTGCCTCCGAGCTATCAGATCCCCAATGCATTTACGCCGAATGGTGATGACCTGAATGACAATTTTGACATTATCATCAACGGCAATATTGTCATTGAAAAATTCCTGGTTTTCAACCGCTGGGGCCAAAAGGTATTTGAAGCCGGTGATGGAAGTGGTGATGGGTGGAATGGCACTTTTAAAGGCGAACCTGCAGCTTCAGACACGTACGTGTACACAGCAACCCTAATTTACCCTGACGGCCGAAAAGAAGTAGCTAAGGGCGATGTCATCCTGCTAAAGTAAAGCGTGCACTACCCTCTGATCTGTATCCAATAGGATGCGCCATGCCGCTCTGCGGCGGGCATATCAGGATGATCCCACAATGGCAGCAGGATCCGGCTCAGCGATTCATCTTCGGAGACAAAGTAATTTGGCATCAGGGTATAATATCTCACAGGATTGGCAAGAAGAAAAGCAGCCAGCACATATTGCTCGGAATAATACCGGTCACAGACTTCCTTTGGATAATCAAACGGGAGATATATGTCGTGCATGTGCACGATAACACCTGCCGGCAGGTAAGGAAGCACATCCAGAAAAAATACGGTGGCATCCGAATTAGGAAATACCCGATGTGAGTTGTCGACAAATACGATATCCCCGCTTTTCAACGAACTAAAAACACTTAGATCCGTCTTTTCGAAAGGCTGCCTTATAATGGTATCTGCCAAAGGGTCAATCTCGGCTCTTGGATAAGGGTCTATAGAGATCATCCTTGTAGACAATTGCAGATCTGCCTTTGCCCTGGCTGCTACTTTAGTGGAATTGCCGGATCCGATCTCAATATAGGTTTCCGGCTTACCCTCGGCGATCATGGTGTAGAGCATGACAATATCTAACCCTGGTAAAAATCCATTGTTCCATGCAGGGATAGCTGATGCTGTATCATCATTCGTACCCGGCCATTGCACAAATTCATGGATATAGGCCAACGCTCGTCCAAGTCGGTAGGCATACACCTCCCGATTGGCGTCAATGATGGCGTTCAATTGTGCATGAGGAGGTTTACCGAAACCATATCTTGGTGACATATCCACCGGATACTCCAGTTGCAACGTTTGGAAACGCGAAGACAGGGTTTTGAGGATAGACTTCAGACTGACGTTGGGCATAGATTATTTCTGAGCGGATTCTTCCAATTCAGCGAAAAGTGCTTTAAGGCCAACGGCATCCTCCGGTTTCAATCTGCCGGCCAGGACCAATCGGACTTCCCTGCGCCGTGCCGCGCCATTAAACAAGGCCTTCTCTTCATCTGTCTCGGGCACCACCTCAGGCACTTCCTTTGGCCTGGACGTCCTCGAATCGAGGGCCACAAAAGTCATATATGCATGATTTGACTTTTCAAGATCAGCTCCAAAGGAGGACGTCGTAAACACTTCGAGATAAATCTCAACAGAAGTATGGAATGCTCTGGTCACAGAGGCTTTGATCGTAATGACGTCGCCGAGATGAATTGGCTTTGCAAAGGAAACATTATCAACGGAGGCTGTGACCGCATGGGCTCCGCAATGTCTTGCCGCACATATCCCACCTGCAATGTCCATCCAACGCATCAGGTTGCCACCCATCAGGTGACCTAAAGGATTGGTATCGTTGGGCATTACCAATTCCGTCATCATCGTCCGGCTATAACTAACCGGCCGTGGAGTTTGCTTGTTCATGTTGAAAAAAGATAATCGAAACTATAATTTAGTCCACCCGTATGAGGGTCTGCATAACGGATCCGGGGAACAAGGACTCCATCAGTTCGGGTTGATCCATGTTGATTTCGACCAGTTTCCAATCTCCTTGTTTAGACTGAATGGCCATCATACTCTTGTTGGCAATGATTTTATATTGTTTTGCCGAATCATCCCATTTGACATTGTTTGGCCCGTAAATGATTTTAAACTGTTCATCCATGGCTTGTATGGACTTAGGATAATCATATTTTCCACCTGGCTGTATCGTCACTGAGAGATCAGAGATATATTGAACTTTGACAAAGGTTTCTTCGCCGTCCAGTACGGGTACGGAGGTCGAGGTAATCCTGGTATTCGTCATCTGAAGATTCAGGCCATCTGCTTCTGTGCTCTTCATGATATCAAGCAGGTCTTGTTTTGGCACTTTGGTAAAAAGCTTGGGATACAACAAATCAAATGCTTTATCCCAATCGTGCTGATTTGAATATGTAATAAACTGGTTAAGAGTCTCTTCGATGGCTGGATTGATGACGGCCTGGCCTTTAGCTGCATAAGATGCTAGCACAACCAATGTCAAAATGAAAAATCTGGTAACCTTCATGAGGATAAAATTTGTTGGATGAAAGGAAGTAATTGGTTCCGTACAGCATTTTGCATTTCTATTTCAAATACCTGTCCGAACTCAGCTACCACCTGATTTTTAATCTGTTGCAAATCTACATCTTTCCCCAGAAGCCCACTCAAGGAACAGACACTTTTGTCCGGATCCGCTATACCGCAGGGAATAATATGATTGAAATAAGAGAGGTTGGTGTTGATATTGAACGCAAATCCATGCATCGTCACCCAACGGCTCAGATGGACACCGATAGCACAGATCTTCTGCAACTCTTGCCCGGCATTCGGTGACTGGACCCAAACCCCTGTGTATCTGTCATTTCTCCCCCCTTGGATCTGATAATACTTGAGTACCCTGATGATCACTTCTTCGAGGCTTCGGACATACCGGTGAACATCTGTAAAAATCAGATCCAGGTCCAGAATGGGATACCCCACCAGCTGGCCGGGGCCATGAAAGGTTATATCGCCTCCCCTGTTGATTTTGAAATACTCAATATTGTAGGCATCTAACTCCTCCTCATTGATCTTGAGATGGTCTTCTGAACCGCTCTTTCCCAGGGTAAAAACAGGGGGATGCTCACATAGCAGGAAATAATGCTGCTGGGGCACAGGATACCCGGCCCGTTTGTTGTCCACAAGTTGCTTGTGGATGGCTGTCTGCAAATCCCAGGCTTCCTTATAAGGAATCATGCCAACATCGATCACTTGTACAATTCCCCTTTGCCCTGATTGCATGCTGTAAAGATAATTTCTGGCCGGGAGTGCTGCCCGGACTACGCACCAATAACCAACATATATTTAATATGTTTAACTTTATACGGCCAACCTGGTCCCCATTGGGATATTCACTCCTTCATTTACGGTTATTAAAGATGCTGGAATGTTCCGATTTCAAATGGCATATAATATGGATATGTGTTGCCCCGTGCAGTTCCAAAAAGAGAATGGACCACTTACAGTTCGAAGGTGGCACCTTATTTGTGGTTTATCTCCTGTCCTCTTCCAAGCACCCCGAATCCTGATTTTCTAATTCAAACCTACTTGTACTATGAGAACAAGTCTCCTCGTTTTTCTTTCCTTTTTTACAAGTCTTCACCTGAGAGCCCAATTGGCGCCTGATTTTACGGTTACAGACATTGAAGGCCAGGTGCATCATTTGTATGCCGACTACCTCAACCAGGGAAAGACGGTGATGATTAAGATATTCTTTACTACTTGTCCCCCATGCAATTCGATTGCCCCATTGATGGAGCCTTTTTACCAGGAATGGGGTGCCGGACAAAATGATGTCGAGTTTTTCGAAATGTCGGATAAAACGTTTGATGTCAACAGTCTGGTCTCTGCCTATGCTCAAAACTATGGAGAGACTTTTCCGGCCATCAGCATGGAAGGCGGCAGTATTACTGCTGTTCAGCCATATAAAAATGGAACCTTCGGTCCATGGTTCGGCACGCCAACTTTTGTTGTGATTGCTCCTGATGGGACGGTGCAGTATGATGTGGATGGCAATGGCAACCAGGCCACGATCGATGCTCTGGATGTCGCTATTGCGGCTACCGGTGCTCTGAAACCCGGGCAAGTACCCAGCGCACCTGATTTTACGGTCACGGATATCAATAGCCAGGTACATCATCTCTATTCAGATTATCTCAACCAGGGGAAAACGGTAGTACTTGAAGTTTTCAATACCACCAACCCTGGATCTAACTCCATTGCCCCTTTGGTCCAAACCCTGAATGAAGATTGGGGCGGCGGTGATGCTGATGTCGCCTTTTTTGAAATGTCTGACCAGAATGGGGATACGGATCCCTTAGTCCAGGCCTTTCAGGAAGATCATAATCATTCATTTTTTGGTGTTAGTAATACCGGAGGAAGTGTAGCTGCGGTGGCTCCTTATAAAGATGGAACATTTGGCCCATGGGTAGGCACGCCAACATTTGTGGTCATAGCGCCTAATGGCACCGTCCAGTACGATGTCAAGGGCGCCAATAATCAAGCTACCATTGCCGCATTAAACACAGCGATAGCTGCCACCGGGGCTTCCAATCCTTCTCCTTTAACACTTGCTCCTGATTTTACGGTAACGGATATCAATGGCCAGGCTCATCACCTCTATGCGGATTATTTAAATCAAGGCAAAACGGTTATGCTGGAAGTTTTCTATACCACCTGCCCGCCATGCAATGCGATTGCTCCTCTGGTGGAACCTTTATATCAGGAATGGGGTGCGGGGGATTACGATGTGGAGTTCTTCCTGATGACGGACAAAAACGCTGATACTAACCCATTGGTTTCTGCTTTTCATAACACCTATAATGAAACCTTTCCTGCCATCAGTAAAAGCGGCGGAAGTCTTGATGCCGTACAACCATATAAAAACGGATCTTTTGGTCCCTGGTCAGGCACACCCACTTTTGTGGTCATTGCCCCGGATGGTTCGGTGCAATATGATGTCGACGGCCCTAATGACAACGCTACGATTGAAGCTATCGATGCAGCATTAGCTGCTACTGGCGCTGTCAAACCTACTATTGAACAACCCGTTCAGGTCAGTGGTCAATTGCAGTTTTTTGAAGGATCCTCCGGTGTAGGTAATGCACGGGTACAGGTCGTTGACGCTAACGGCACGATCATCAATGAAGTAACCTCCAACGCGAATGGAAGCTATAGCCTGGACATTCTGCTCAGTGAAGTGCAGCCCGGGTGGCAACTCAAAGTCGCCAAAGATGGAAATGCATCCAATGGGGTGAGTGCCATAGATTTGATCCTTATCCAAAAGCATTTATTATTTGTGGATCCCTTTGATAGTCCGCTTCCAAAAATTGCTGCCGATGCCAATCGGTCTGGAACGATATCATCGCTGGATATCGTGACGCTGCTCAAATTATTACTTGGCGTGACGAGCAATTTTCCTGATGGACAATCCTGGATATTTATTCCGGCAGATACTGATTTTGGCCCGCCTACACAGCATCCTCCGGTGATTCCATCTTACAGCATACCACTGCAGGATATTCTGGATGGATTAAGGCAACCTAACTTTATTGGCATTAAGAAAGGGGATGTAAACGGAAGTTCTAATCCCGGATAGAAAAAGAAAAGGCGATGATGATCATCGCCTTTTCTTTTTTACTAATTCATTTTCGCCGCCCATCCCTGGATGGCTGAGTTGATTTCTTCTTTGTGATCTTCGTAATAATTGTCCGTGTCACTGGCTAAACCGAGTTCAGCACATTTGGTACCACTGGCTACGGCCGCAGCCATGTCTCCTTTCTTAGCTTCCACTTTTGCGCGGACATACCAATTCCAGCTGCTACTATATTGATCTGTGGAGAGTTTGGCCCATTCCAGTGCCTGGTCCATATTGCCGTCTGCATCAACCAGAAACTGCGCGCCCTGGGCGTAAATCGTCCATTTCTTTTCTTCCGGAGTTGATCCAAGAGCGGCAATAATATTAGACATGGCTTGCTCCATCACATTAGATTTAAACCGGATGTAGAGACGCATCTTTTCCCAGGACAGTTTGATATACCCCATATCCACCTTCATATCGTGGATGGTGTAGATGAGGCGTTCCTGCATGCCTTCATTCATTTTGGGCTCTACCGTAAATCGTGCGGCGTCTTCTGCTTCGTCATATTTGTAGGCACCCCATTGGTCCCATTTTTTATTGAAGATCACGGTCCACTCCCTTTCGCCCGGGATGAGGAAGAGGGCATATTTTCCGGCTTTGAGATTTTGTCCTTCGACATTGACATCTGTGCTAAACTCTACCGTAGTCGCTTCATCCGCACCAGCACGCCAGATGGTATCGTAAGGGACCAACGAGCCCCAGATGACTCTGCCTTTGGTAGCCGGTGAGCTATAATGTATCGTGACTTCGGTGTACCCTATGGTCCAGGAGGTGGACGCTTTTGGGCTTAGCTTAGGCAGATCGAGTTCCTGGGCTGAAGCGCCGCCCAAAAAGCAGGCCCAGAGGGTAATCAGAAGAAGAGTGTGTTTTTTCATTTGCGCGTTATTGTTTTGATACCCAATAAACCGGGATAACCATGCCGGTTAAAATTATTGGTAAAACGAACCCCAATTTCGCTTTCGTATGTGTTCCGGAATCCGGCCGGCCTCCTAAGTGGGGATTAACAAAGGGTTTGAACCAAATGATCTTGATGATGATGCTAACGGTGAGGGGTGCTAAAGTGAAGCGTAATAAAAACCATTGCCACTCGCATAGCCAAACTTACGTCTTCTGGCAATTGATCCTCAATGGTCCATTGCCTTGGATCACCTTTCCAGTCTGAATGCATCTGGAAGTTGAATTCCTTGAGTCGATCAGTGGCCCAGGTGTCCCTTTGATTGGCATACCTGGCTTCCCAATTGATCTGGTGGTTGCCGTCATTGAGCTTCCATCGATAATACTCCCCACTCCATGCCGTCTTTGCATTCACTATAACACCTTGACAGCGGATCACCCAAAAGTTTGGATCATCAGGTCTTTCTTGTTGTATTGATGCATGGGTATCCCCTACTTGCAGATCCCAGGAGGTCCAGTCATTCTGAAATGGCCATCGCATCCACAATTGCCCGATCAGATCCGGGTCATCGGTAACCAGATTCCATTCCTTAAATGAATTGCTGTAGCGAGTTTCAACTCCGATGATCTTTTGTGCCCTGGCACCTGGCAAAGTCATCAGGATGAGCAGGCATACGCCAATCCATGTTATACCCGATCGTCCTGGGGTGATCAATTTCTGACTTTGATTTTACTCAATGCAATGCGTAGATCAGATTCCTCGATTTGGTCACCATTGATGCTGACTACAAAACGATCCGCAGAAATGAGGGACAATGTTCCGGATTTATTGGTCCGGTCATACTTTTCATACGCTTTACTGCCATCGATCATCGTGGTCCGCTCATACCCGTTATCATCTTCCTTATCGATCTCGATCTGGGACCATGATGCAATACCGGCAATGACGCTGCCCAACCCCCCGGTATCCATGAGGCTTATGGTCATCTTTCGATCACCGTCCTCGTACGTGGCTTCTGCTGTGGAGACGGTCAATCCGGCAAAGCCAGACTTCTGACCTTCGGAAGCGGTTCGCTTCATGCCGGCCAATTGCTCTGGCATAGCCTCTTTGAGAATCCGAAAATCCACAACATGACTGGAATCGGCCTTCAGTGCACGAAATGATTTCTCCAGTTCCTGAAGTGACTGCTCCTGTTGTTTCTTCGCCTGAGCAGCGGCTGTTGCCCCATCTTCTTTACAGCCGAAAATAAGTACGGCCGAAAGGATCAGAACGGTCAAGGATACACTTCGGGTCACGATCATAGCAAGACTATTCAATTGAATCCTGGGATTTTAGAACGGAAGGTCGTCGTAGGAGGAACCTTCTTCAGCATTGACTGGTGGGGCGGAAGGAAACTCATTACCGCCGGCTTTAGGTCTTGAAGTTTGTCCGGCAGCTTCCACTCTCCAGGCCTGGAGGTTGGTGAAATATTTTCCTTGCCATTCCCGTCCGCGCAGATCAAAATAAACTTTGACATTGGTGCCCTCATCGATATTGTCGATGATTTCACAACGGTCTTGTACCAGTTGAAACTTGACGTATTGTGCGTATTGGGTGGACTCATCCAACAGTACGAATTCCCGTGTAGTAAACGTGCCGGATTTCTGTTCCTTATCAAATTTCTTATGAAGTTTTCCTTCGATTTCAAATGACATATGGTGAAATTTTTAAGTGATTAATATGCTTTAGCAAAAAGTACCCGCCCATAGGAAGGGGCACCCGTCAGGATGCATTTACCCGCTTCTTCTTTCTGGTCAAGAGGAATACAACGAATAGTTGCCTTCGTCAGTTCCTTGATCTTCAGTTCCGTTTCCGTAGTTCCGTCCCAGTGCGCGGAGACAAAACCACCTTGCTCTTCAAGTATCCGGGTAAAGGTCTCGAAGTCATTGGCTTCGCGGGTATTTTCCTGCCGGTACCGCAGTGCTTTGAGCAAGAGGTTTTGCTGGATGTCATCCAACAATTGTTCTACATGCCGGCCCAGGCCTTCCAGTGGCACAAATTCCTTTTCCCGGGTATCTCTGCGGGCCACTTCGGCTTGTCCTTTTTCAAGATCCCGCTGACCAATCGCCACGCGTACAGGGACTCCTTTCAATTCGTATTCGGCGTACTTGAATCCGGGACGATTCTTTTCATCCGTATCATATTTGACAGAAATACCCTTTGCGGTCAATTCGCGGATCAATTGCTCAGCAACAGCATTGATGGCTGGATCTGTCTTTGGTACCGGAATAATAACCACTTGCAGCGGAGCAATTTTGGGTGGCAGCACGAGTCCCTCATCATCGCTGTGGGTCATGATGAGGCCGCCGATCAATCGGGTGGATACTCCCCATGAGGTGGCCCAAACCAATTCTTGCTGGTTGCTTTCATTAAGGAATGTCACATCAAAAGCCCGCGCAAAATTCTGCCCAAGAAAATGAGAAGTTCCAGCCTGGAGGCTTTTACCATCCTGCATCAATGCTTCGATGGTATAGGTGTCTTCAGCACCTGCGAAACGTTCGTTGGCGGTTTTGGAGCCTTTGATCACGGGCATAGCCATCCATGACTCTGCAAAATCAGCGTAGATGTCGTGGATCATGCGGGCTTCCCGAACAGCTTCTTCTCTGGACGCATGTGCGGTATGCCCTTCCTGCCAAAGAAACTCTGTCGTGCGGAGGAATGGACGTGTACGCATTTCCCACCGTACAACATTTGCCCACTGATTGATCAATAATGGAAGGTCACGGTAAGACTGGATCCAATCTTTGTACGTACTCCAGATGATGGTTTCTGAGGTAGGGCGAACGATGAGTTCTTCTTCCAGTTTTGCTTCAGGATCGACGATCAGGCCGTTGCCATTGGGATCCGCCTTGAGACGATGGTGTGTGACCACGGCGCACTCTTTGGCAAAACCTTCCACATGCTGTGCTTCACGGCTCAGAAAACTCTTTGGGATGAATAGCGGGAAGTACGCATTGACGTGACCAGTGCGCTTAAATTCCGCATCAAGGACATCACGCAATTTTTCCCAAATAGCATAACCATATGGCTTGATCACCATACAGCCCCGGACGGCGGAATTATCTGCCAGTCCGGCTTTCTTCACAATATCCAGGTACCACTGTGAATAATCTTCAGCCCTGGGGGTTATCTCTTTTGCCATAATTCAATTGTCCTAAAAAGGCCCATTTATGCCATGCGTTAAATTCCACTTAAAATCAGGGTATACAGGAAACTAATCCTACAAACCAGGCGTCATATAAGTATACATGCCCGGAAATGGGTAATGTTTTCGAAACTGATTTTAATTAACAACGCGGTGACAGTTATTTAAGCTCATGTTAACTATATCGAAGGGTCAAAAGTACTACTTTTAACCTTGGATGTTGAGAGTTTCTGTCACGCGGCATTAAACAAATGCAGGCTATGAAATTTTACATGTTGAAAACGATTTGGGTACCTGTGGTCATGCTCCTGACCATCACCGGTCTTCAGGCTCAGTTTGACGATGTCTACTATGACCCTGACGTCTATGTACCCGTAGGAGGAAACGCCTATCAGGAATCAATTCCACCAGCATCGCAGCAAGAAGAAGGAGTTCAGTACTACGATGATGATGAGTACGGCTATTATGAAGATGACGGGTATTATTATACCAACCGGATTCAGCGGTTTTATCATCCTTACATTGGTTTTGATTTCTACGCGCCAGTATATGCAGGCTTCTATTATGATCCATGGGACTACTACTATCCGGCCAGCGGTTTCAGCTTTAGTATAGGATTTGGTTTTGGCTGGGGCAGTTGGTACGGTGGCTATTATCCATACTATGGCTATCCATCCTACTATGGCTACTACCCACCCTATTATGGTTACGGTGGCTATGGATGTGGCTATTATCCCACCTATGGTTGCGGCGGTGGATACTACTATGGTGGCTGCGGAAATAATTGGGGGCATTATGACAACCATTGGGATCACCACGACGATCATTATGGTGGCCACGGTGACTATTATTATGGTCCGCGTGTGGCAGGTAATACTGGCTCATCCCCACGAAATCCACCTGTCAATCCTGGCATAGGAAGTCCTACGGTCAAAGAGCATGATGCAGATGTAGCCGTCGGCAATGATAAGCCCAGAGGACTGCCCGAACCTGGCACTCCAGGCAGGGTCACTCCATCAGGTAATCCTGTGACCTCTGGCACTGAACATAGTCCTGCGACACCTCCATCTACAAGAGAGGAAGCCGGTAAGGGCGTGGTCACACAAACCCCTGTCGATCGGGAATTACCACGTGATCAATATCAACCTCCAAAAAATCAACGTCCGGTTTTCAAACCTGATGCACAGAAATATCAGCCTTATCCTACCTCTCAAAGGTCCACTCCACCTTCAGGTAGTGCACCATCAGGAAATGCAGGTAATCAGCCCGGGGCCGGACAAGAACGACCAGGCGCTCCGACAAGTGGCTACACCCCTTATCCACACACACAACGGCAGGAACAAACCCAGGCTAAAGGAACACAGACACCGGGCATGAGCCCATCTGATCGCGCTACTCAAGATCGTCCGAGGTACACGCCGCCTCCGCGCTCTAACCAAGAGACCAGACCTTCCTCCGGTTCTTCAGGCCAGGGTAACACGCCTTCCTACAGACCTTCCGGCTCATCAAATGAGTCTAACCACAATGAACGATCAGGATACACTCCTTCTTCCCGCAGCGATAGCCCGAGGAGTTCGGACAGGCCAAGTTATTCTCCACCATCACATTCTTCTCCCAGTTCTGGAAATTCTGGAGGCGGTTACCGATCTTCTGGTGGTAGTAGTTCCGGAGGCGGATCACGGTCTGGTGGAGGTAGCTCCGGATCAGGCCACACCGGTGGGTCTTCCTCTCCCAGAGGCAAAGGATAATAAAGCGTTTCTTCCATCCTTATCATACAGTTGCAGGCCGTCCAGTTGCGGTCTGCAACCTCCTAAACGATCAACCCATGAAAATTAAATATACCCTCTTCACTTTATTGGTTCTCCTGAATGTTGTCAATCTGCAGGCGCAAACGGCTACTGAGGCTTATCGGTTTTCGATATCTGAACCCTTAGGTACAGGACGTAATCTTGGAACCGGAAATAGCATGTTTGCCATTGGGCCGGACTTCTCAGCCATCGGATCTAATCCGGCAGGAATTGGTGCCTATTGGAAAAGTGAATTTACAATCACAGGTGGCGGAATATTCAATTCCTTTAGTTCTGCTTTTCCTGAAGATGGTGCTTCCAAAACGGATGGTCAATACAACTTTGGGACTTTACCCAATGTAGGTTTTGTGCTGGTCAACCAACCCAGACATGGTCAAACCCTGACTTCCAATTTCGCAGTAGGATTGAACCGCATGGCGGATTATCGGCGTGAGATCAGTTATTCAGGTTCGACCCTTGGCTCCGTGACGGATTCGTGGCGAGAAAATGCGCTTGGAAAGTTGCCAGAGGACCTGAATGGATTCGAAGAAGGATTAGCCTGGAATTCAGGTGCCATCTATGATTTTGAAGAAGACCGCACCTATGAATCCGATTACCTCCTCAGTCCTGAATACCGTTTATTGAAAATAGAGCATTCTACCATTGAGGGAGGTAAATCTGAATTTTTTTTGGGGTATGGCGCCAATATCAATAACCAGATCCTTTTCGGCGCGACATTCAACATGCCCATTATCAATTCGACCGAATACAGGGATTATAGCGAGGTCGATGGGGTGCAGGACGGTGTTCCCTATTTCAATGACCTCAATTACACGAGTTTCGTCAATTCGACCGGGTACGGAATCAATGGAAAATTTGGTTTAACGGTTAAACCCTCCAAAGTGACCAATATTTCATTTGCGGTTCACACGCCTACCAAATACTTCATGACCGATGACTATAGTACCACCCTCACTTACGATTATACGGATGGCGAGCACGATGGCCCCATCACTTCCTATTCTCCTTATGGCAGTTTCAACTATGCCATTGTTTCGCCCTGGTCATTGATGGGCGGATTGGGATTCATCATCAACCAGGAAGGATTTATTGGTTTCAGTGCCAAATGGACTGACTATGGCGCGATGCATTACGACTATAGCGTCAATGGAAACGGCTATTATTATGAGCAGGAAGAGCAAGAAGTCAATGCAGATATTCGAAGAACCTATAACTCCGCTTTTGATATCAACGCAGGAGGTGAAATTGTGATGAATGCATTTCGTCTGCGTGGAGGTGTTTCTTTCAATCAATCACCATATGCCAATGACGAGGGATTCGATCCTTCCTTCCATGCTGGGTTAGGATATCGCACTGACGTGTTTTATATAGACTTTGGCTATCGTTGGACAAAAGCGGAAGAAGGGTACCTGCCCTATGAGACGACAGACGCACCACAACCTTTGGTGGTTACCGAAACCGACAGACATACTATCGCGGCTACGGTTGGACTCAAGTTTTAAAGATTAATCTTTAAGCTTGTCTGCAAACTTCGCCCTTACTTTCTCAACTTTTGGGGAAATCACTACCCGGCAATAGCCTGCATTGGGATTACTTGCGTAGTAATCCTGGTGGTAATCTTCAGCAGGATAGAATGCAGTCGCGGGTACGATTTCTGTGACGATCGGATTGTCCCATATGGTTGGAGCTACTTCACGCTTAGATTGCTCTGCAAGTGCCTTTTGCTTGTCGGAGTAATAAAATATAGCAGATCGGTATTGTGTCCCGGCATCGGCACCCTGCCGATTAAGGGTGGTCGGGTCGTGCGTAGTCCAAAGTATTTCAAGCAACTCAGCATATGTAATCACGGTTGGATCGAAGGTTATTCTGGCGACCTCAGCGTGTCCGGTGTTGCCGGTACACACCTCCCGGTAGGTGGGATTGGAGAGCGTACCTCCCATGTATCCTGATTCCACTTTGATCACTCCGCGGAGTTCCTGGAAAACGGCTTCAACGCACCAAAAACATCCGGCGCCGAAAGTGGCTATTTCTGTATTCATAGTTTGAGGATTAGACTGGTCTTTGGCTGGCGTCCTGGAGCTGACCGGTTCGGTGGACTTCTGGGAGGTGCAGGAAGTGGTCAGGCCTAGCAGACCAACGGCGAAAAGGACGGTTTTTATCAGCATAATAGAGTCAAGAACACGTTTGAAAGCGAAAAGTTAAGACTCCTTGTCTAATAAATAGCTCTATTAGTCGGAGGGCCGTTTTTCTAAGGTTAAATTCCTAATTTTGCACCGTTTTTCAACCGTATCCCCTGAGCATTGGGGATTCGATATTATCCAATAAAATCATCTAACCGATATGAACAGTTTCAAAAAACAGTGGTTCCTCAGCCTGCTGGTGGCTTTTACTTGTGCTACCGCCTTTGGTCAACAGGAGCCTGGCCCACATGACTTTGGTAAAATGTGGACCTTCGAAAACCCGCCAAAAGCATGGTTCAAAGAAGCCTACAATTATGATCTGGACCAGGAGTGGTTCGACGAAGCCCGCGTATCAGCCCTTCGTTTCGCGACCTGGTGCTCAGCCTCCTTTGTATCGCCAAATGGTCTCGTGATGACCAATCATCACTGTTCTCAACCCGTGGTCTCCGATCTGCAAAAAGAAGGTGAGAATTTTGACAAAAACGGTTTTTATGCAGCTACGCTTGCCGATGAGCGTCGCAATCCTGAGTTGTTTGTTGAACAACTAATTAAAGTGGCCGATGTCACTGACAAAATCAAGAGTATCATAGGCAACGCCACCACGGATGAAGAGCGTCAGGCAAAAACCCAGGAAGCGATTACTGCCATCAATAAAGAATACACCTCCAAACCGGGATGGGAAAATCTCCGCCTGCAAACCGTGCCTTTCTACAGTGGCGCTAAATTCTCATTGTATGGCTATAAGCGTTATGATGATGTGCGCCTGGTCTTCATCCCTGAAGCTCAATTGGGCTTTTTCGGTGGCGATCCTGACAACTTCACCTATCCCCGCTACAATCTCGATTGTACCTTCTGGAGGGTGTATGATGAAAAAGGCCAGCCCTTAAACACCTCTGCGAATTATTTCCCATTCAATACGGATGGCATTCAGGAAGGCACACCACTTTTCGTTATTGGTAACCCAGGTTCTACCGAACGGTACCGGACGGTTGCTCAATTGGAATATGACCGTGATTATCGTTATCCCGTGGATATTGAATTCTTCACCAATCGCATGAAAATGCTGGAGGACGAATATGCGGCCAATCCAAATGATGACACCAAGAATACCATCTTTAGCCTGTCTAACTCGCTGAAAGCCATCAAGGGTACTGAAGCGGGTCTGAAGGATCCTGCGCTATTTGACCGCAAGGTGAAAATGGAACAGAAAATCAAGGCTAATGCGGTAGGCAAGACCTATTGGGATGATATGGCTAAGTACTACGTTGATCTCTCCAAGTACGGTTCAGAATTACGTTTCCTGGCTCCGTCTCCAATGTCAGGCAGTGTATTGGCCATGCTCCATACCATCAATCAATACACTACGCTGGCCACCGAGAATCCGGAGAGCCCTGAGCTCGAAGGCCTGCAGAAACAGTTGACCGAAATGGCCCATGTGGTCGCTGATCCAAAAGAGGTAAAGACCTTTGGCATGGTGCTCGGTGAAGTGAAAAAATTCGCTCAGGCTGATGATGCCTATATCAACACCGTCCTGGATGGACGCACCCCTGAAATGGCGGCCAAGGAAATATGTGCTTCCTCTGTGTTTGCGGATGAAAAAGACCTATCTAAACTACTGGACAAAAACACCAAGAAGTTTTTGAAGAGCAAAGACCCGCTGATCGAAACCGCAAACCTTTTAGTACCAGAATATAACAAAGCCGTAAAAGCATTCCAGTCAACTGGTGTAGCCCGTAAAAACATCGAACAGAAAGTAGCCGGCGAAGTTTTCAAAGTGTATGGTGATGCTTTGCCTCCTGATGCCACGTTTACCCTCCGTATTTCTGACGGTGTCGTCAAGGGCTATGAGTATAATGGTACAATCGCTCCGATCAAAACCACTTATTATGGCCTATATGAGCGGTATTATTCCAATGATGGAAAATTTCCCTGGTCATTACCGGAACGTTGGACGAATCCTTCCATGGAACTGCTCAAATCTCCGATGAATTTTGTAGCTACTACTGACATCATCGGAGGCAACTCCGGTAGTCCGATGATCAACGTGAAGAGAGAGTGTGTCGGCCTTATTTTTGATGGAAACATTGAGTCCCTGCCCGGCAAATTCATTTTTGACGAAAAAGATAATCGTACGGTTGCTGTGCATGCTGGTGGAATTGTTGCAGCTTTGCGTTACATTTACAAAGCCGATCGCCTGGTGGCTGAATTGACCGGCAAATAAGATTTTTCCCAAATCAATTGATTACAGTTGAGCCCGGACTACTCCGGGCTCTTTTTTTTACCTTACACCAACAATATCATCAGGACGATGTACCGACCTTCTATACTGACCCTGCTTGCCGTGATGGCTTGGTCCTTTGCTACTGGACAGGTCAAACCGGCCCCTGACCGCACTGAAGGAAGTGGTCCATATGCTCAATTGATTATCCGGGGTGCGACCTTGATCAATGGCACAGGTTCACCACCTTATGGCCCTGTTGACATCGTCATTGAAAATAATCGAATCACAGCGATTAAAATAATAGGTTCACCAGGGGTTATCCCCCCACCTGAGGACCGCCCGGTGTTGAAGGCGAATGGATATGAATTGGATGCAAATGGAATGTATATCCTTCCTGGCTTTATTGATATGCATGGCCACATTGGGGGGGAAGAGCAAGGAGCGGATGCTGAGTATGTCTTCAAATTGTGGATGGCGCACGGTATCACCACCATTCGTGATCCGGGATCTGGAAATGGCTTAGACTGGGTTTTGCATGAAAAGAAACGCAGTGCCCTAAACGAAATCACAGCCCCCCGGATTTTTGCATACACCTTCTTTGGCGCAGGCGCTGAAAATCCCATCTCGGATGCGGAAGGAGCCAGAGCCTGGGTGCGTCAAAATGCAAAGAACGGCGCTGATGGAATCAAGTTATTCGGCGCTGCCCCTGAGATTATGGCCGCCGCACTGGATGAAAATAAAAAACTGGGTTTACGCTCAGCCTGTCATCACGCGCAATTGAATGTAGCCCGATGGAATGTGGTACGATCTGCACGCGCAGGGCTGACCACTATGGAACATTGGTATGGTCTCCCGGAGGCTATGTTTGATGATCGTACAGTGCAGAATTATCCGTTGGACTACAACTATCAGGATGAGCAAGATCGCTTTTCAGAAGCTGGTAAATTGTGGAAGCAGGCCGCTCCACCCTACTCTGAGCGATGGAATGAAGTGATGGATACGCTACTGGCCCTGGACTTTACCATTGACCCTACGTTTAATATTTATGAGGCCAGTCGTGATTTGCACCGGGCCCGCAGACTGGAGTGGCATGAGGAATACACTATGCCCAAACTGTGGGAGTTTTATCAGCCCAGCCGGGTCTCCCATGGCTCTTACTGGCATTATTGGGGCACAGAAGAAGAAGTCGCCTGGAAAGAAAACTACAGGTTGTGGATGACTTTCATCAATGAATATAAAAATCGAGGTGGACGCGTTACCACCGGGTCAGATTCAGGATATATTTTTGAACTCTACGGGTTTGCGTATATCCGCGAATTGGAATTGTTGCGTGAAGCCGGTTTTCATCCGCTCGAAGTAATACGATCGGCGACACTCTATGGTGCTCAAGCCCTGGGCGCTGATAAAGACCTGGGGAGCGTGGAAGTAGGCAAATTGGCTGACCTTGTGATCATCGACCAAAATCCGCTGCAAAACTTGCAATGCCTTTACGGCACAGGCGCTATCAAATTGATGGAAGATCAGACGGTTCAACGCGTAGGTGGGGTAAAGTACACGATCAAGGATGGTATCATCTATGATGCTCATCAGTTGTTGGAAGACGTCAAGGCCATGGTTGCGAAGGAAAAAGAGGCCACAGGATATAAAATCTATCAGCCAGGAATGTCCCCTGATAAACAATAAACACATTAATAACTACTCACCCTTTTACATCTTATCCATCATGGCAGCTCGTAGAGAATTTATGCATACCCTGGGCCTCTTTGGTCTCAGTCTCCCGGTGATCAGTAAAGCATTAGCGCGTCAGCAGTCGTACACACCATCTGGTGCCGGTCAACCGCTGATCCTCTGCAGCCGCGATGAATATTGGGCCAAGAAAGTCCTCCCACCGGCATGGGCTGCATTTTCTGCATCCGGCAATATCCTCGATGGAATTGAAGTGGGTGGGAATGTGTGTGAGCTGGATCCGGAAGATACTTCGGTTGGCTATGGTGGCCTGCCGGATGAAAATGGAATAGTGACGCTGGATGCGTCGATGATGTATGGCCCCACGCATAAGTGTGGAAGTGTTGCCGCTCTGGAAAATATCAAGAAAGCCTGTTCTGTCGCCCGACTCGTCATGGAACGTACGGATCATGCGATGATCGTTGGTGCCGGTGCGCTTTCGTTTGCAAAAGCCCATGGTTTTCCGGAAGAAAATCTGCTCACCGAACAATCCCGTCTGACCTGGCTGGAATGGAAAGAAAATCTGAGTAATGAAGATGACTGGCTTCCTCCGGCAGATAAGGATTATTATAAAAAACTTCGCAAGAGAGGTACCATTAATGTACTGGGCATGGGCAACGAAGGAGAAGTGGCGGGTCTTACGACCACAAGTGGTTTGTTTGGAAAAATCCATGGACGCGTTGGGGATTCACCAATCATTGGTGCCGGTCTGTATGTTGACAATGAAGTTGGCGCTGCAGGGGCAACAGGACGGGGCGAGGAATTGATCCGCACATGCGGTTCATTTCTTTTGGTTGAAAAAATGAGGGCAGGCAAATCACCTCAAGTCGCATGCGAAGAAGTTATCGAGCGCATCTTTTACGTTAATAAAGGAAAAGACCAGGTCAACTTCAACGTCAAAATGGTGGCATTCAATAAAGATGGTGATGTAGGTGTTGCTTCCATTATGTCCGAGGAAGGCACCTCACCTTATGCCTCGATCATCACCGCCCAGGGACTTCAACCTGTGCCCGGGAAAGTCATGAAGTAGATCCCCGAAACAAGTATGTGTATCCTGCCTGGCCATTGAGCTTTTTCGGATAAACCTTTTTGACCAAAGCGTGTTTACCTGCCTTTGGTTGAAGTGTTGATTATGAACAGGTATTACGGAGCCATTCTTCTCATTATTCTATCTCTTCCGGCAGTTATTGGACAAACCGGTGCCATCCGTGGCGTGGTCACCAACAGTATCAATAAAGAGCCAATTGCCTATGCTGTCATTGGCGTGGAAGGTACCAATCTGGGCACTACCAGCGATGAATCCGGTGCTTATACCATCACAGGGGTCAAGCCCGGAATCTACAATCTCAAAGTAAGTATGATCGGTTTTACGCCGGTCACTATCTACGAAATCCAGGTCAGTACCATCAATCCTGCATTCGTCAACATTGAAATGGTGGAAATGCCTCTCGAAATGGAAGAAGCTGTAGTAAGGGCACAACCCTTTACCCGAAAAGAGGAAAGCCCACTCAGCCTGCGGAATATTGGTGTCGCGGAGATCCGGCGTAATCCCGGAGGCAACCGTGATATCTCCAGGGTGATCCAATCGCTTCCAGGCGTAGCTATCACCTCCAGTTTCAGGAATGACATCATTGTTCGTGGAGGTTCTCCAAATGAAAACCGGTTTTATCTGGATGGCATTGAAGTCCCTACCATCAATCATTTCAGTACGCAGGGAGCATCCGGAGGTCCTGTGGGTTTGATCAATGTCGATTTTATCCAGAATCTTGAATTCTATTCCAGCGCATTTCCTGCCAACCGGGGAAATGCGTTGAGTTCCGTGCTGGATTTTAAATTTAAGGATGCCCGGACCGACAGGCCCGCTTATAGTGTGACACTCGGTTCAAATGACCTTGCGGCTACCATTGAGACACCGCTAACTCCAAAGTCCACCCTGATTGCTTCCTGGCGTCGCAGCTATCTTCAATTTCTGTTCAAAGCGCTGGACCTCCCTTTTTTGCCGAAATACGACGACTTCCAGATCAAGAGTGAAATCAAAATCGATGACAACAATATCATTGATATCATCGGGCTAGGGGCTATTGATCATGTCGATCTCAACTTTGAGGTGACCCCATCTGAAGAAAGCGAATATATACTGTCGCAAATCCCTACCAATGACCAGTGGAACTATACCATTGGTGGCAGTTGGCGACACTTCAGAAAAAACGCCTATACTACGTTCGTGCTCAGCAGAAATGCACTTGACAACTCCGCTGAAAAGTACCTCGATAATGACACCTCCGATCCTGCAAAAAAAATCCTGGATTACAATTCTACCGAAGTAGAAAACAAACTCCGGCTGGAGGAAACCCTTAGGGTCAATGGTTGGAAAGTGAATTATGGCGGAGGACTCGAATATGCTCAATACTCCACCACCACGTATCAAAAACTGGCTAATGAAGTGACACAGGATTATGAATCATTACTCCATGTCTTCAAATATGCCTTGTTTGGCCAGGCCAGTAAAAGCCTTTTCCAGGACCGCCTTGAACTTTCGTTTGGTATGCGTCTGGATGGCAACGATTTCAATACGCACATGGCTAATCCATTAAACCAGTTTTCACCCCGTCTCAGTGGCTCCTATGCTATAACAGATGCGTTGTCGTTCAACTTTAGTACAGGTATATTCAAGCAGTTGCCAGCGTATACGACACTAGGCTACCGAAACAACCAAGGGGTATTGGTCAATACCGATGCGACGTACATTTCAGCCACTCATTTTGTAGCCGGCCTGGAATACAACACTCAGAAGAACTCAAAATTTACCATAGAAGCGTTTTATAAAATCTATGATCATTATCCCATGGACTTGCTGGACTCTATATCATTGGCTAATAAAGGCAGTGACTTTGGGGTGATCGGAAATGTTCCGGTGAGCTTCACCAACGAGGGCAGGTCATATGGACTGGAGTTATTTTTTCAGCAAAAACTATGGAACAACTTTTATGGATTAATCTCCTATACGTTTGTTCGCAGTGAATTTGAGGATATCAACAATACGCTGATCGCATCCTCATGGGATTACCGGCATATGCTGAGCCTGACAGGGGGCAAAATATTCAAGCGGGGCTGGGAGACCGGATTAAAACTGCGATACAACAGTGGAAGCCCATATACGCCCTATGACATTGCTGCCTCCTCCTTGAAAAGCAATTATGATGTTCTTCAGGCGGGCATCCCGGACGCATCTCAACTCAATGCGCAACGTATTGAGCCTTTTTATCAATTAGATGTTCGGGTAGATAAGAAATACAACTTTAAAAATTGGGCATTGGATGTTTATCTGGATGTACAGAATATTACAAACAACATCACGGAGGAACAACCTTATTTCTCGGTCGAAAGAGATGCCAATGGCGTTCCTATTACGAATCCTGATCATCCAGACTATTATATTCCGAAATCCATTGACAATACTGCCGGAACGATAATACCGGGGATCGGAATCATCGTTGAGTTTTAACACGGGCTGATTTACAAATCAAGGAGGCCTTCGGGAATCTGCATCCGGATCCGCTTTTCTACCTTATCGATATCGCTGATGAGTTGATCATGAAGAGGCACCATCACCTCCCGACCTTCCACTTCGATGACCGCAATCAATTGTTGTGGAAATTCTTCTGTGCGCAGAATGGGATAGATAACTCCCGTAAATTCATCCTCAATGGCATAATCATCCCACTTTTCGTTGACATGGCGTGGTGAATTACGATGACGTTCCTTGATCTGATCGCTTGGAATCCAAAGTTCTTTTCCAGCTAATAGATCGGATAGTTGTTTTGCTTCGACATCAACCAGGCGTACCACAAAATGCTGATGATCGTCAACCTCATTGACCAGATAGGGCACTTTGGAACCGTTGAGATCAAAAAAGACATAAGTACCTGGGTGTATATATCCTTTCAATCTATCCTCAACCAAGAGACGAAGTTGGCCGCCTGTACCATGAGATTTGAGGGCTTGTCCGATCCGAAAGTAGGACGTGACTGGTGGATAGGCCATCATGTCAATTGTGATCCAGGATCAACTGTGATAGTATATATCCCTTGCTGGCATGTTCGCTCCAGGCCTTATCTATACATGGTGTGAAATCCCCGAGATCTATACATCTGCTGTCCAGAATGGTATCCCTGCGTGACACCAGGCCAATACCCCGCGCATAGACCTCGTGAACATATCGCTTCGTCAATTGATCGTCAGTATCTGTCTGTATGACCTGCATGATGGTACCAGGAGGAAACCGGTAATCCCCAACCTGCATTGAATCATCAATTGCCGTCACCCGAGACTCCCAATACTGATAAGGCTCAAGCACCTCGGTACCAATTTTAACCGGTGTCTGCGGATTGATGTAAGCTGTTGATATCCATTCCAATCCTTTATACAGAGGGAGGGTCATCTTCCGAAAGGTGAGATTTTCTTCTGTGCGCAAAACGTTATTTTCTTCATACCTCGCAGTCCACACATCTGTCAGTGACCAAGGCATAGCGGCGGAATCCCTTCTAAACCTGTGAATATAATACAGGGTGTCCCCTAACTGAGTCAAGTCCAGGTGGACCACTTCTTCTCTGACTTGAAAGGAAATGGTGTCTTTCTTATTGCCACCCGGAGCATCATCAAAAACTACAGAGTCGACCTGGTAGTCAACAAACCGGCCGAGAGCCAAAGGAAAATAGGCCCGGCTGTTTTCCACCCCCTGCATATTGATCGGGTCATCATTACCGCAAGCCAAAAAGGAGATCAACACCAATGCACCTAGTACCTGTCGTATCATGACAAACCGACGTTTTTTAAACTGCCTTGAATAATGCCACCCCCTATGATGTCGTCCTGCTCATAGAAAACAGCGGACTGCCCCGGAGCAATACCTTTGACATTAGCGAGAAATGAGACTTCGACCTGTTGAGTTCCAACTTGAGTCAATTCACTTAACGTACCGGGATCCCGATAACGGATTTTGGTAACAGCTTCCATACCAGGAATGATCTTGTCGTATTTCTGCAGATTGACGCCGCCTACCTGCATCGTATTGCGGATCAAATCCTCTTCGCGGCCCAATACGATCGTGTTGGTCTCAGGGATAATGGCCGTGACAAACATGGGCTCGAGAAAAGCCTTGCCCAATCCTTTACGTTGACCTACGGTATAGAAAGGATAACCTTCATGCTGGCCGATGACTTTTCCTTCAGTGTTGACATAGGGCCCCCCTTTGACTTTATCCGCAAGATCCGGTAAACGACGTTTTAGAAAACCCCGGTAATCATTGTCAGGAACGAAACAGATCTCATAGCTCTCTGCCTTTTTGGATAGTTCTTCGTATCCATAATCCGCAGCGAGTTGACGGACTTCGGGTTTTGTCATACCTCCCAGAGGAAATAAACTCCGGCTCAGGCATTCCTGGCTTAGACCCCATAAGACATAGGACTGATCTTTATTGAGATCCACGGATCGGCGGACAAAATAACGGTCACCTTCCTTACCTATCCTGGCATAATGCCCGGTGGCGATGTACTCACACCCAAGAGCGTCCGCACGCTTAATCAGGGCTTCCCATTTGATGTGAGTATTGCACAGTACACATGGATTGGGTGTCCGGCCCGCGAGATATTCATCGACAAAGTTATCAATGACATAATCACCAAATTCTTCACGGATATCAACAATAAAATGATGAAACCCCCGCTCAACTGCAACCTGCCGGGCGTCATTAATGCTATCCAGGCTGCAACAACCGGTTTCCTTGCGATCGCCTCCGCTGGTGGCATAATCCCAGGTCTTCATGGTGATCCCGACAATTTCATAGCCTTGATCCTGAAGGATCATAGCCGTGACGGTGGAGTCAATGCCCCCGCTCATGGCTACCAGGATTCTTCCTTTATTCTGCTTCATTTGAGAGTGCAAAGGTAGGCGAAATAGTCTCATCCCGGGCGATGGGAATAGCTGGTTTGCCACAACCCGGGGCAGGATTTAAGGCACTTTGCCCTTCCATCCCAGTGCCCTTCCGGCCAAAACGGGAGAATAGGATGCCTGTGCTTATATTTGATTTTCTATATCCATCCCGGTCAATAAAACATGCAAATCCAACGCCTGAATATGGACAATTCCTGGTTTCTTCAATTGAAGGGACTCCGTCTCCTTGTGGATCCATGGCTCGAAGGTGTGGAAATAGATTTTTTCAGATGGTTCAACATGCAATGGCATAAAACCCAACCATTGCCTTTTGATCAACTGCCATATTTTGATGCCGTCCTCATCACCCAAAAATATCCTGACCACTTCCACCGGGCAACTCTTAAACGTCTGGCTCCGAAACGCATCATTGCCCCTGCTTCCATTGAGCACAAGCTCACGAAACTTTTCCCTGACTCTGAAATCATAGGTTTAAGTAAAAAGAGTACCAGCTGCACCATCAACGATACGCAAATTCAATTTTTTCCAACACAACGCCGTATAGACCCTATTTACGACGCATACCTTATCCGAGATGATACAGAAGCCCTATTTCTGGCGCCCCATGGATATGCTTCCGATACAACCTATGCCTGGCCAGATCATCCGGTCAAGTTGTTAATTAGCCCCTTCAACCATTATGAATTGCCAGCCCTACTCGGTGGCATTGTTTCACCGGGCATTGAGGGCCTGGTTCAATTAACAAAAAAAATACGTCCCCGATTTGTAGTAGCAACCCATGATGAGGACAAACACGCCAGGGGTCTGGTGAGCAAACTGGCCAAAATCCGTCGCACTCCACTGGCAGATCTGAATGCTATCGAAGAACTTGCCGGCCTGATCGTGGATATACCAGATTATCAACCTGTGATCTTATGAGTACATCAAAATCTTACCTTCCGGAAGTTATATTTTTCTATCTGGCGATTGGCTTGTCTGGATGGGTGGCCTATCAATGGTCCGATGGTTTCATCCCCATGGTCAGGTTCCTCATCGCGGATCTTGTGATGACCGTGGTGGCCTACGGATTTTCGCTTTACAAAAAGAACAGCAGTGTCTATGACCCTTACTGGACCGTGATCCCGTTTTTTTTCGTGGTGATGTGGTGGATCCTCTACCCTTCAGGTTGGGGCACGGCCCAGTATGGAGTAGCTATAGTGATTTCATTCTGGTCATGGCGATTGACACACAACTGGTCCAGGGGGTTTCCTGGCTGGCATCATGAAGACTGGAGGTATGTCAACTTTCGGAAGCAGTTTGGCAAACACTTTCAATGGGTCAATTTTTCCGGAATCCATCTGTTTCCAACATTGATTGTTTTTTTGGGCATGGCTGGTTTGTTTTGGTTGTACGATGGACATCCACAAGATTTCAATTTCAAAATAGGTATTGGATGTCTGGTCGCGGTAACCGGCACGCTTCTGGAGTTGTTTGCAGACAACACATTGTTTCGTGAACGCCGAAATCCTGAGCGGGTTGCCGGAACCTGTATCCGTAAGGGGTTGTGGAAATACTCCCGAAATCCAAATTATTTAGGCGAAATGCTGTTCTGGATTGGAATGGCTCAAATCGGACAGGGCGCGGGGGCTCCAGTCTGGACACTTGCAGGGGCTGTGGCTATGATCATGATGTTTCTATTGGCTTCCATCCCTATGAAAGAGAAAAGACTGCTGGAATCCAGAAAGGATTTTTCCAGATATAAGGAAGAAGTGTCTGTACTGATTCCTTTGCCTCCTAAGTCTTGAGAAAAAGGATTTTTAATCCTACAGTTTGCGCTTCCTGGTAGTATTATATAATTTTTCTGCGCCTAAACCAGGTATAGATGATCAATGCGATACCTGCCATCAGACCCAACACCAGGAAATATCCTGTAGGCCATTTTAATTCCGGCATATTTTCAAAATTCATCCCATAAATGCCTGCAATAAAAGTGAGTGGCAGGAAGAAAGCAGAGAATATAGTCAGGAGCTTCATGACATCATTGCTTTTCTGGGTATTCACGGATAAATAGGTATTCAGCAAATTGCCAGATGTCTCCAGGACTTCTTCATAGGTAAGGATGAGACTCACCAATTTATCCTTCACGTCCTGCAAAGCCGTTTTGTATTTATCTCTGACTTCAATATGGTGGATTACCCCTTGCATAAGGACCAGAAGCTTTTTAGTAATTCGGGTTTCCGTCTTTAGGTAATACAGATCCTCAAGGGAAATACGAGAGGAATCCTTTAAGAAAATGACGCTTTCAAATTCGTCGTTTTTATCAGCTAAAAACTGGGCCGGGGATGAATACGTATCC
Organism: Saprospiraceae bacterium; assembly: GCA_044227555.1. Taxonomy (GTDB): domain Bacteria; phylum Bacteroidota; class Bacteroidia; order Chitinophagales; family Saprospiraceae; genus Opimibacter. Next base: position 179,348 of record JBGAWQ010000001.1, read on the forward strand.
AGTATTTTATGAATAAAGTAGATCACCAACTCCTCGGTTGCGTCAAACCGTTTGTCTCCGCAATCCAAAAATGGAAAAGCCGCACGATGCACTGTGATCATCTTCTTGTCATTGTAGAAAAAGGCGACTTTATTGGACAGGTCACTGATGTTGCTGTTGCCCTCATCCGGATCTGCGGTGAAGGCCCGCAAAATAAAAAAGGTGTAGGCCTCCTGTTTTTCAAATTTTGGCAAGTGCCCGTGCTCAAGGCTGTCCAATACCTGGTAATAATCCAGGTGATATTGGTGAGCAATACGGTCAAGATCAGCTTTGTCCGGGTCACAGATATCAATCCAAACAAATTCATCGAAAGTGATTTCCCTATACTTTGTATCCATGGCCTAAAGGTAAACCGAGAATAGGTAAGCAACATCGCTTCCGGAACTGAACCTTGAAGTCCTTTGTGGTGGATCATTCCTTCCGGTCTAAACCTTGTAAAACCGCCCCTGTACAACCTTTCTTTCCCCTATCGTATATTGTGCCAACAGTTGCATATCCGTGTCATGCAGAACTAAAACCACTACCATGGAAACTACGAAGTTCAATACCCCACATATACTTATGGTCAGCGCTGAATGCTACCCGGCAGCGAAAGTTGGGGGGCTGGCAGATGTCGTTGGTTCCCTGCCGCGCTATCTAAATAAATCTGGTCATGCCCGTGTGGCTGTAATTATTCCTGGCTACCATAATGCCTGGCTGACCCAACAGGAATACCGCGAGGCCCATGCCGGTAGTTTCCATATGGGGCATCAGTATATCGAATACCGAATCTGCCAGATCCTTCATGAGGATTTGGGGTATGACCTCTATGTAGCGGATATCCCCGGCAAATTTGACCGTCCGGGAGTATATGGTGACCATGACCAACCCTTTTACAGGGATGAAATTGAGCGAAATATTGCTTTCCAGCGGTCCGTGCTTCAATGGGTACATCAGTGGGCAATTTTACCGGATGTGGTCCATTGTCATGATCATCATACGGCCCTGATGCCTTTCATGATGACGCAGTGTCCTGAATATTGGCGGCTTGGTACGACACCCACTGTGCTCACCATTCACAATGCTGCCTACCAGGGGATGTTTAGCTGGGACAAAGTCCAACTTCTCCCTGAATTTTCGAGAGACCGGTCCGGACTTTTGGACTGGGGTCACATCGTCAATTCTCTGGCCTGCGGCATTAAATGTGCCTGGCGGGTGACCACCGTTTCTCAAAATTATTTGCGTGAATTGATGGAGACCTCCGGCTTTGGCCTTCAATCGCTGCTTCGTTCTGAGTGGCACAAATGCAGAGGCGTCATCAATGGAATAGACTATGATTATTGGGATCCGGCCACTGATCCGTACCTGAAGATCAAACTCAAAAAGAGTGTTGACAAATGGAAAAAGGAGAACAAAACGAGTTTACTTTCAGAGCTTAACATGCCTACGGATCTCCCACTCCATATTTTCATAGGCCGGATGGTACAGGACAAGGGCATTGATTTTCTCGCCAGTTTAATCTATAAGTACAATATCTATCGCCGCGATGCCTGCTTCATCATCCTGGGTACCGGCGATGGCCAAATTGAGGATCAATGCAGGATGCTCGAACGCAATTTTGGACCCCATGTCAGGTCACTCATTATGTATAATGAAGGTGTGGCTCATCGCTTATACGCCGCCGCGGATTTCCTCTGGATGCCATCGCGGACAGAACCTTGTGGACTCAACCAGATGTATGCAATGAGATATGGAACCGTACCGATCGCCCGGGCTACCGGAGGACTGCTGGACACCATTGAACCTTTTGATGGCAAAGACGGGGATGGGTTTCTATTCCGGGACCTGCAGGACTTCCAGGGCATGTGGGGGATCGAAAGTGCCGCATCGCTTTATCAAAACGCATCATTACACGCAGAGATCCGCCAAAAAATAATGAAGAAAGATCTCAGCTGGGAGCACTCCGCTTCAAGATATCTTGATATATTTCACGAAATAATTCCAGCCAAGTCACATGCGCAACCTTAACCGTGAAGTACTATGCGTCATCCTCGGAGGAGGAGCGGGATCCCGATTATATCCACTGACCGCGCGCCGCTCAAAGCCCGCCGTTCCCCTGGCCGGGAAATATCGTCTCATCGACATTCCTATCTCCAATTGCCTCAACTCAGGATACAACAGGATTTTTGTCCTCACGCAATACAATTCCGCCTCCCTGAATCGCCACATAAAAAACTGCTACCACTTCGACGCCTTTGGCCAGGGCTTTGTAGACATTCTGGCCGCCGAACAGACGCCAACCAATAAAGACTGGTTTCAGGGCACAGCGGATGCGGTAAGACAAGTCATGACCCGACTGGATGAATATGATTACAATTATGTGCTTATCCTCTCCGGCGATCAACTCTATCAGATGGATCTGGCCGCGTTTGTACAGCAGCATCTGGAAAAGGAATCTGAACTGACTATAGCCACCATTCCCGTAGTGGCGGAAGAAGCTACCGGATTTGGCATCATGAAGGTCAACCAAGGGAAGGAAATTGAAAAATTTATTGAAAAACCATCCCATGAACTTTTAGAAGAGTGGAAATCGGATGTGCCGGAGTCCTATGCCGCAGAAAAGAAACATTACCTCGCCTCAATGGGTATTTATCTTTTCAAAAAGGAAACGCTCAAACAACTTTTCGCGCTCAATCCCAATGAAGTAGATTTTGGAAAAGGAATTATTCCTTTTGCCATCAATAAGTTTTACAAAGTCCACAGCTATTCCTACGAAGGATACTGGACGGATATCGGAACCATTCGTTCGTTCTTTGATGCCAACCTTGAGCTGGCCATGCCTTTGCCAAGATTTAATTTGTACGATGCACACAACCCCGTGTTTACCCGATCCCGGATGCTTTCGCCATCTAAACTGCTTGGCACAGCCTGTACGCATGTGTTGATCGGTGATGGATGTATCATCAATGCCAAAGAGGTCAGCCAGTCTGTGATTGGGATCCGGTCGAGAATTGGTCGTGGCACCGTGGTCCGACGGGTCATCATGATGGGCATGGATCAATATGAAAATCTGGAAGATGTACTCTCCAGCAAAGTCATTGCGATGGGGATCGGAGAAGACTGCCATATCGAAAATGCGATTCTGGACATCAACTGCCGCATTGGCAATAATGTAGTCATTAAGGGAGGTACTCATCTTGAAGACACCGAAACTGAAACATATTCCATCGTGGATGGCATCGTAGTCCTTAAAAAGTCAGTTGTGATACCAGCGGGCTCCCGGATCGGGGATGTATGATGGAAGAAGAATTAGTTAATTACGAGCTTAGCCCACATGAAGCATATTATTGTACCTGTTGATCTGTCTAAAAACTCAAAGGAGGCCCTTCGCTATGCGGTGCATCTGGCCCAAAAAGCTAAGGCTCAGCTGACTATCGTCCATTGCTACAGTTTGCTCCTGAAGGCGGTCATCTACACAACTAAAAAAGGATATACCGAAAAAGATCCTGAGAAATGGATCCGTAAGCGAATAGCCAATATACGCCGCAAGGATGTTGACATCGAAGTCGACTATAAGATTATCAAAGGGGATGTGGTGGATAGTTTACGCCGCCTTGTGGATACCACAGATGCTGATCTGGTAGTCATGGGTAGCCAGGGTGCAGGTGAAAACATTGAAACTTTCCTGGGTTCTACTTCAGGGGCGATCATCAAGACGACCAACATCCCGGTGCTGGTTGTGCCGCCTAGGTTTAAATACAACGGTATAGACCGTGTTGTGTTTGCTGTCAAAAATACCTTCGTCCAGGATCCTGACACGCTCGAACCTATCCTGGATATCGAGCGGATGTTTGATCCTCATATCCAGTTATTGCACCTTGGTGTAGATCAGGAGCCTACTCCTGAAAAAAGCGTCAGCATCCTTAGAGTGATCGATGACATCACCCGGTATGGCAATGACAACTTCAATGAAAGTATACATGAATATCTGAGCCAATTTCACGCTGACCTTCTGTGTGTTATACGTCGGAAACGGGGATTCCTTGAAAAGACCCTTGGCCCCACCCGAACCCCTGCTGACAAATTCAACACCACCATACCGGTATTGGTGCTCGTAGGTGACGACTATTAGTCTGTCAGGAGGCTGACGACCACTCGTAGATTCGTATTTGGTGCTTTACGAATACCTGATACCTTTGCAATCTTTCTATACAGGCATAGCAACACATGGAACGTAATCATATTATTGGCTTTGTTCTCATTTTTGGTCTCCTTCTGGTTTGGACCTTTGTCAACTCTCCTTCCAAGGAGCAGGTAGCGGCCATGAAAGAGCGCCAGGACAGTCTCAACCGGGTCGAAATCCTTAAAGATTCAATCGCAGAGACCGTTCAATCCACCCCTCTGGCAGCCGCCCTACCCGACTCCGCCGCGCTGGCCAGGCAGTTTGGCACTTTCGCTTCAGCAGCCACTGGAACAAATGAGGTTGTAAAGCTTGAAAATCAATACTTTGTTGTTGAGTTTAATACCAAAGGGGGAAAGATTTCAAATGTAGAACTCAAACAGTACAAGAAGGTACTGGTGGATGATAAAAAGAAAGAATACAAAGTCCCTCTTCACTTGCTCGAAGATCCCGACAATGTTTGGGACATTTCCATTCCTGCCCAAAGTGGTGATCTGCATACCGCGGATCTCATTTTTCAACCCACTGTGGAGGGACAGAAAATCACTTTCCGGGCCATTGGCTCTAATGGTGAACAGATCATTCAGGAATATACCCTTACCGACAAACCCTACGAGGTTAAATACAATCTAAGCGTTCAAAATGCTGCCGGCCTTCTCAAGTCTTCCAATGAAAAAGCAACATTGACCTGGGTAAATCTGCTGGATAAAATTGAGAAGAACAGCAACTTTGAAAAAACCATGTCTACCGTCTACTACAAAGAAGGAACCGAGACGGTGGACTATTGTAATTGTCGCGCTGACGCCAAAGAAGATCTGGCCGCAAAACCCATAAAATGGTTCTCTCATTCCAACCAGTTTTTCAATAGTTCTCTCATTGCTGAAGAGACATTCAGTGGTGGTCAGTTTGAGACCAAGATGCTGGATATCACGGACAACAATCTGAAAAAAACCTCTGCTATTGTTGGCATTCCAATACGTGCGGATGGAACGGCCATGAAAATGACCATGTACATCGGCCCTAATGACTTTGAAAATCTCAGGAGCTATCAAGTGGCGCTTGAAGACATCATCCCATTCGGTCGCAGCATATTCGGGACCATCAATCGCTGGGTTATTCGTCCGGTTTTCAATTTCCTCATCAGCCTCATTGGAAGTAAAGGCCTGGTGATATTGCTGCTTACGTTCCTCGTCAAGTTTGCACTTTTCCCATTATCCTATAAAATGTTGCACAGTCAGGCCAAAATGTCTGCTCTCAAACCTTCCCTCGCCGGATTGCGGGAGAAGTATAAAGACGACATGCAAAAGCAGCAGATGGAAACCATGAAAGTATACCGTGAATATGGAGTCAATCCTCTGGGCGGTTGCTTTCCTGTCCTGCTCCAGATGCCTGTTTGGTTTGCGTTGTACCGCTTCTTCCCGGCTTCTATTGAATTCAGGCAAGCCTCGTTTCTCTGGGCTACAGATTTATCATCCTACGATGTCTTTTTCAATTTACCATTTGACATCCCATTTTTTGGAGGTCACATCAGTATGTTGACCCTGCTATGGGCTGCCAGTACGATTGCCTATACCTATTACAATATGCAAAACATGGACATGGCCAACATGAATCCTGCCCTTAAGTACATGCAGTATTTCATGCCGGTGATGTTCCTGGTCTTCTTTAATAGTTATGCCTCGGGTCTAACCCTGTACTTGCTCTATTCCAACTTGCTTAACATCGGGCAAACACTTGGTGCCAAGCGATTTTTGTTTGATGAAAACAAAATCATGGCGGAGCTCAATAAAAACAAGGAGAAGCCCAAGAAGGAAGGAGGTTTTCAGGCCAGGTTGGAGCAAGCCATGAAAGAGCAGCAACGCCAGGCTGAATTGCGAAAAAATCAGCCCGCCACGACCCCAGTAAAGAAGAAAAACAAATAACGGGGAACCCCAGAAGGCCGTTGAATAACGGCATCCGATGAATAAAAGTCATCATCCACATCAAGCCCCGGTAGGGGTAGTCGGGGCAGGCAGTTTCGGACTGACGGTAGCACAGCTATTGGCGGTCAACAATGACGTATTACTTTATGCACGGGATGCAGAAGTCGTCCGGCGTATAAATGAAACCCGGACACTGATGGGCATCCCATTATCTCCCCGGATTACCGCGATTTCATCTACGACAGCACTAGCGGAGAAATGTGAAGTTATCTTTCCGGTGGTTCCCTCTGATGACTTTCGTAATATGATGCGTTCTCTCGGGCCCCTATTATCGCCCCGGCATATCCTGATCCATGGCACAAAAGGACTGGATACAGCCAAGGTGAAGGATGTGATGACATTTAGTGGTTCGCTGACCCGCGAAGATGTCTGCACCATGTCCAAAGTCATCGTGCAGGAAAGTAATGTACTCCGCGTTGGATGCCTGTCAGGACCTAATCTAAGCAAGGAAATTCTTGAAGGTCAACCCACCGCAACTGTGATCGCCAGTGAATATGACGAGGTGATCAGCATCGGCATTGAGGTATTGTCCAGTAAAAAAATATTTGTGTTTGGTTCCTCCGATATCCTGGGCGCAGAACTGGCAGGCGCTTTTAAAAATATAATTGCCTTGGGTTCCGGATATCTCAGTGGCAAAGGCCTTGGAAAAAATGTGCAAGGGCTATTCATTACCCGGGGCCTCCACGAGATCGCCTATTTTGGTGGCCTGTTGGGTGCTGACAAGTCGGCTTTTTTGGGTACTGCAGGTATTGGGGATCTCATCGCCACCGCGACAAGTTCGAGCAGCCGGAACTTTAACTTTGGATTTCAATTAGGACAGGGCCGACAACTCCATGAGGTGCTCGCGACCTCTGAGGAGTTGGCAGAAGGGGTCAGAACGCTAAAGATAGCCTATCACCTGGCGAAGGCTGAACGCACCCGGCTACCCATCATTGAGACGCTGTATAAAATCGTCTATGAGAATCTTCCATTTGAAGTTGCGCTGGATTTCCTGATGCGTTACCCCTATTCCAAGGACGTTTCTATCCACCTTTAACCTCTGAGATGATCCGTTTCTTGCCCACCTCCTTCGTCAAAAAAGGACATCCGGTCGTATCATTCCATATATTTGGTCGATCTATACGGTGGTTACTCTATATTTGACACCATATTCAGTCTGTATATATGAAGATTTCACAATTACTTGGACTGGGGAGCGCGGTAGATCAGAAAAGTGTCGACTTCCTTGAAAATGCGATGATCAAATCCACCCAAGCCGGATTTGACTACCTCAAGTTTAAGCAGTCTATTGATCAACTCGCCGGTCTGAAGTTGGATACGGCTACCTCTTTCAAATCCGCCTTTGCTACAGCCTCCACCATGGGCGTCACTAAAGATTCTCTGATCCAGTCTGCCCGCCATTACCTGACGATATTGGGCGAGGAGAAAAAACAGTTTGACCAGGCGCTCAACAATCAGGTCCAACAACGGATTGCTTCCCGCAAAGAAGAATTGCAAAAACTACAAGAACAGATTGAAGAACACAAACGCCAGATCAGCAAATTGGAAAAGCAAATCCTGGAATTCCAGGACAAAATAGCCCGCTCTGATGAAGAAGTCGCTGAAGCGAAAACCTCGATCGAGCAAACTAAAATGAAATTTGAAAACACATACCAGCAGTTTGTGTCCGCTATCGAAGTAGACATTACTGCTATTCAGCAAAACCTATAAAAATCTCATCATGACGACTCCTGCGCAAGATTTCAGCGGTAACCTGTCCAAACCTAAATCCTTTTGGGGACGGCCGGAAGGGAAGACCGGATTACTATTCATGCTCGCCATCCTTGCCGGGCTTGGCTTTGTGCTGGTCAAATACTTGCCCCAAATTTTAGCTTTTGCCTCCTCCCTTCTGGGCCTGGTGGTCACTCTACTGGTCCTTGGGGCCATCATTTACATGGTCCTCGATCCAAAAGTTCGAACATTGGTGGGCTACATGTATAAGAGTGCAATGCGAAAGATCACCAGTATGTTTATCACGATCGACCCTATTGGCATTTTGAAAAACTACGTGGAAGATTTGCAGGACAACCTCAAGAAAATGGGGGAACAAATCGGCATCCTTAGGGGTCAGATCCGCAAGCTTAAAACCATCCAGGAAGAAAACAGTGCTGAGATTGAATACAACATGAAACTTGCCAAGAAAGCGCAGGAGCAAGGGGTTGAAAAACAGATGCTGTTGTCAAGCCGCAAGGCAGCACGGCTGAAAGAATCCAATGATAAGTACGCCGTGTTGGAGAACAAAATGAGTATTCTCTACCGCGTGCTGACCAAGATGTATTCCAACAGTGAGATCCTCCTTGAAGACACTAAGGATCAGGTCAAGATGAAGGAAGAAGAGCGTAAAGCCATCCGGGCAAGTCATAGCGCAATGAAATCGGCCATGAGTATCATTTCAGGAAATGCGGACAAGCGCGCCATGTTTGATCAGGCGCTGGAGGTCATCGCAGATGATGTGGCCATGAAGGTCGGCGAGATGGAACGATTTATGGAAATGTCCAGCAGCTTTATGGATTCCGTTGACTTGCAGAATGGAGTCTTTGAAGAACAAGGTCTCCAGATGCTTGAAGAATGGGAAAAGAACAGCACCCTGATGCTCATGGGTGGCAGCAAAGAAGAAAAACTGGATCTGAATGCACCGGTCAAACAACAGGAAACACGTTCTGCATCTGGCAAAAGTGGATACGACAATCTGTTTGAATCCTAGACTAGCAGACATATTTTATCACGCTAATTTCGCTTTTCTGCCATGCACCGAGCATGGCAGATTTGTTTGAAGCAATGAACTTTATTGGATTGCAGGACGTTTGCTGGAAAAATTTAACCTCAGAAAATACCTGACCCAAATCAACTAACCCGCGGTCCGGATCCGTATAAAACGGGTAAAAAGCCAAATCTTTTTACTTTTGCGGCCTTGATCAGTGAGGCACACACTTCACCCAACACACATTTATGGCAAAAAACCTTTTAATCGTTGAGTCCCCGGCCAAAGCCAAGACTATTGAAAAGTTTCTAGGCAAGGACTTCAAAGTTAAATCCAGCTTCGGTCACATCCGTGACCTGGAGAAAGGCAATAATGCCATTGATGTTGCCAATGGCTTCGTTCCGAAATACATTGTTTCACCTGAAAAAAAGAAAACCGTCAAGGACCTGAAAGAAGCGGCCAAGTCAGCTGAAGAAGTATGGCTCGCGACGGACGAGGACCGCGAAGGGGAAGCGATCTCCTGGCACTTATGTGAGGTGCTCGGATTGGATCCTGAACATACCAAGCGGATTGTTTTTCATGAAATCACGAAACCCGCAATTCAGAAGGCCATTAAAGAACCACGTCGTGTAGATATCAACCTCGTCAATGCGCAACAAGCCCGACGCGTACTCGACCGATTGGTCGGTTTCGAATTGTCTGAAACGCTATGGCGCAAGATCAAAGGAAAACTATCCGCAGGACGCGTTCAATCTGTGGCTGTGAAGCTTGTAGCAGAACGCGAACGTGAAATCAACAACTTTATCCCCGAAGCATTTTTTAAAATTCAGGCCCTCTTTAAAGTCAAGGATGATGCCGGAAGAATCTACGATCTTAAAGCCGAGTTGCCTGCCAAAATTGACACTCAACCAGCCGCTAGAAAATGGATTGATGCCTGCGTAGATGCCACGTTTAAGGTGGATAACATTGATGTCAAACCAGCTACGCGTAAACCGGCTCCTCCATTTACCACCTCTACGTTGCAGCAGGAAGCCAGCCGCAAACTGGGCTTCAATGTCAAGCGCACGATGTCTGCGGCCCAGAAGCTCTATGAATCAGGGTATATCAGCTACATGCGTACGGACAGTACCACACTGAGTGAAACCGCGCAGCAGGCTATTCTGGCACAGATCCATAAGGAGTTTGGTGACAAATATGCTCAGCCCCGTCAATATGCTTCTAAATCAGCCAATGCGCAGGAGGCACACGAAGCGATCCGTCCTTCATATCCTGAAAATTCTTCGATCCCTGATGGTGACCGGGATATGGAAAAACTGTATGACCTGATCTGGAAGCGAGCGGTTGCATCACAAATGGCGGATGCCAAACTGGAGCGCACCCAGGTCAGCATTTCGGTGTCTGCCCATCCCGGAGATTACCTGATGGCTAAAGGTGAAGTCATTAAGTTCGATGGATTTCTTAAACTCTACATTGAAAATCTGGATGACGAACCGGAAGAAGAAGGCAGCACCATATTGCCTCCACTGAAGGAAGGTCAGAAACTGGATCTGCATGAACTCACTGGTACTGAGCGATATACTAAACCACCGGCACGTTATACTGAAGCCGGATTGGTAAAGAAACTGGAAGAACTTGGTATTGGCCGACCTTCTACCTACGCTCCGACCATCAGCAAGATCATGGAAGAAGATCGAGGCTATGTCGTCCGTGAGAATCGCCCTGGTGTAGAACGTGCCTACGCGGTGATTCGTCTGGCCAACAAAAAGGTTGCTGAGGAAACCAAAACTGAAATCACCGGGGCGATCTCGAATCGTCTCATTTCAACAGATATGGGACTGCTGGTAACCGATTTTCTTAACGAGAATTTCCCGACTATCCTTGATTACAATTTTACCGCGGATATTGAAAAGCAATTTGATATTATCGCGGAAGGTGATTTGGTCTGGAACAAAATGATTGCGGATTTTTACGGACCCTTCCATCAAACGGTCGAAGAAACCCTCGATAATGCAGGTCGTGTTCGCGGCCGAAGAGATCTAGGCACAGATCCGGATTCAGGTTTGACCATTTTAACCCAAATGACCCGTTTTGGTCCTGTCGTACAAATAGGTACCCGGGAAGAAATGGGAGAAGATGAAAAGCCACGATTTGCCAATCTCCGTCCTGGACAATCCATCGAAACCATAACCCTTGAGGAGGCCAAAGAATTATTCAAACTACCACGTACCATGGCGTCCTATCAAGGAAAGGATGTATTAATTGGCACCGGTCGTTTCGGCCCATACGTCAAGCATGGTGATCAGTTTATTTCTTTGCCTAAAGGCGAGGATCCATTGACGTTAAGTGATCAAAGAGCGCATGAAATAATCGATGCCAAATTGCATGAAGACCGTCCTATTGCCACGTATCAGGGTAAACCAGTCAGCAAAGGAAATGGCCGCTTCGGACCGTTTATCAAATGGGAAGGAATCTTTGTCAACATTCCTAAAAAATACGATCCGGATCACCTGACAGAAACCCAGGTTTATGAATTGCTGGCGGCTAAACTGGAGAAAGAAGCCAATCGATATATTCAACAATGGGAGAAGGAAAAAATCACTATCGAAAATGGGCGTTGGGGACCCTTTATCCGTAAAGGGAAAAAAGCGATCAATATCCCTAAGATCGAAGGTGAACGTATGAGCGCGGAGATAGCCGGTCAGCTGACCCTGGACGAAGTCAAAGAAATCATCGAAGGCAGCATACCAGAATCGGTCAAGAAGAAAATGGAAAATAAATAACAAAAAAAGGACAGCAGTGATGCTGTCCTTTTTTATTCCAGAGGTTCCGACATTGGAGGCAATTCGATAGAAGGGGTCTTGCGTACGAAAAAATCATGCAGTGCATTACCTATATGGACCAACTGTAATGACTGTTCTTGTGGTAATACGACATTGTGCACATACAGAATCATCAGATAGTTGCTCCCTTCGAGGCTGTAGAACCCCTGGTTGTCAAAGAACCGAATCATATCCGGATGATTGAAGTGATGACGTATGTAGGGCTCGTCCGCACCCCGCAACAGATAATTCTGACTGAATTCGGGATACTCCACAAAATCAATGTCCTGCATGCCAAAATACGTTCCAATACGATGGTACCATTTTTCAGGCACCATCACGAACTCGGGTAAAGCCAATGCTTTGGAATATCTGAAATACACCGTCTGTCTGTAGGTAACACTGGTCTTTCCATTGGAAATAGTGTACGAATAATCAAAAAGTGAGGTAAACTCAAGTTCCTCTTCCCGCGTAATGATCATTGGCATGATGCGATGACGCATCCCAGTCTTGAATAATTTAAAGTCACGGAGCCAATTGATCATGCCACTCTGATCTTCGGGTTTGAAGGTCCAGTCAAGAGCGTTGGCACAAGCTCTGAATTCTTCTTCCCGCTGTTCCGGTTTATACCAGGCCATATGATGCGTTTGTGGTCGAAAGATCGGAAATGATATCTATTGCAGCGGCTTCGGCGCCTCCTCCCTGGATGAGACGCTCTTTTAATATTTGATACTCCTTGATCATATTCTTCTTTACCTCCGGTTCGAGGATATGGGAGAGTGCGGCAACCATGGATGCAGTATTAAAATCTCCCTGGATCAATTCCGGGACCAAGGGTTTGTCCATGATCAGATTGACCAGCGAAATATATTTAACCTTGATCAGACGTTTTGCAATTTGGTAGGACAGTGGACTTCCCCGGTACACTACAATCTGAGGAACACCCAACAATGCTGTCTCCAGCGTGGCCGTTCCTGATGTCACTATAGCCGCTTCACTCTGATGCAATACGGCTTTCATGTCACCTATAATCATCTTTACGTTGGGCAAACCCTTCAACCAGTTTTCATATAAGGCAACCGGCAAATGTGGTACAGCTGCAACTAGAAATGTTTTGTCTGGCATCTGCCGAATCAATCCGGCCATTTCAGGAAGGATCCTTTCCACTTCATGCTTTCGGCTCCCTGGTAATAATGCAATTTTACCTGCAACAGGCTGGTATACAAAATCAGTTTGCTTACTGATTTCCACAGCAAGAGGATGACCTATGTACATAACCTCCATTCCATAGCGCCGGTAGAATTCCTTTTCAAAAGGCAGGATCACATACATCTTACGCACAGCCATTTTTATACCGTGCACTCTTGATGTATGCCAGGCCCAGAGTTGTGGAGAGATGTAGTAATAGACTTTGATTCCTTCCTGATGTGCCCAGCGGGCGATACGCAGATTAAAGCCCGGGTAATCAATGAGGATCAAAGCATCTGGCTGGACCTTCTTAATTTCTGCTTTACATTTCTTGAAATTTTGCAGAATAGCAGGCAGGTGTTTTACCACTTCGACAAAGCCCATATAAGCCAATTCACGGTAATGCCTGGTAATCCTGGCCCCAGCTTCGCCCATGGCCTCTCCACCCCACCCTGTGATCTCGGAAGATGTATCAAGGCGCACCAGCGCATCGCACAACAAGGCCCCTTGTTTGTCGCCGCTTGCCTCACCCGCCAGGATGAAGTATTTCAAAACTTAAGGATTTTAATGCCGAATGTGAAAAACCAAAAAATGACGAGAATCATTGTGGCCATAAGCATACCACGGGTACTCTCGTGATGAAAACTTGACTTTCGATAGAATTGCATTACAAGCAGATTGGAGCATATGGATACTAAAGTCAAGGTTCGTGTGCGAAAGTCCTCTGCAAATGTTACATCTGTAAACACCCCTATCATATCCATCCATTCGTAAATCAAAAACAAGATGCCATACACCGCGGCAGGCAGGATGATACCAATCGTCAATCCAAACCAAACTGAATTTCTATTCATCCATGATATCATGTTGGCGGATTGAGATGTTCGAGAGATTTTAAAGCAGGTATGGTACGATGATGAGTAAGGTCATGATGTGAAGGTACAATTGAAATATAACCTTCCCGAAGTGCGCTAATATCGGTTTCTGCCCCGGTATCTCGCGTTGAAAAATTTCCGGTAAGCCAATAGAACTTTTCTCCCCGGGGATCTACACCTTCCACAAATTCTTCTTCCCATCGACCCTCCGCCTGGCGACACACTTTCATCCCCCGAATCGGGCCAAGACTCGGATGAGGGATATTGACATTTAAAAGTTTTGAACCGCCCATCCCATTGCTAAGCACATGCTCCATGATGGACCGAATCCAGGGTGTCGCCGGATTGAAGTCTGCTTTCAATGAATAATCTTCCAGGCTAAAACCTATGGAGTCAATACCTTCAATAGAAGCTTCCATCGCAGCAGAGATGGTTCCGCTGTAAAGGATATTGATGGATGCATTAGATCCATGATTGATTCCGGAAACGCAAAGGTCTATTCTTCGATGCTTAAGTAGAATGTTTTTAGCCAATTTGACGCAATCCACCGGAGTTCCGGAACACTCATATGCCTCGATCCCCTCGAAGACATCTACCCGGTTGAGCCGCAGTGGATCAGATAATGTGACTGCATGCCCTTTGGCTGATTGCGGAGAATCCGGGGCCACCACGATCACCTCCCCCAGATGTCTGGAGATCTCCACCAAACGCCGAATGCCGGGGGCAAACATGCCATCATCATTGGTGACAAGGATCAAGGGTCGACTCGTGGTGGTCATGATCTAGGCGCTGATATCTCTTAGATCAAATATGAATGACTTCACCATACGCAGCAGCTGCGGCTTCCATGACAGCTTCACTCATCGTTGGGTGAGGATGCACTGTTTTCACCAATTCCATCCCGGTAGACTCTAGTTTACGGGCAAGAACGATTTCAGCAATCATGTCCGTTACCCCATGGCCGATCATGTGCGCTCCAAGGATCTCTCCATACTTGGCATCAAAGATGACTTTGATAAATCCCTCCGGATGTCCGGCAGCTTTGGCTTTTCCACTGGCCGTAAATGGGAATTTTCCAATTTTCAATTCATACCCTGCCTCTTTAGCTTGTTGTTCCGTCAGCCCCACCGAAGCCACTTCAGGCTGGCAATAGGTACAGGAAGGAATATTGCCATAATCCAACGGCTGTGGATGGTGGCCGGCAATCTTTTCTACACAGATTATACCTTCTGCAGATGCCACGTGAGCCAGGGCAGGACCATCGGTGATATCACCAATGGCATACACGCCACTGACGTTGGTTTCATACCACTGATTGACCACTACTTTCCCTTTGTCTGTTTTAATACCGAGCGTTTCAAGCCCGATGTTTTCAAGATTAGATTGGACACCGGCAGCGGAAAGTACCAGGTCGCATTCGATTTCTGAGACATTGCCTGACTTCCGGTCTTTGGCGGTCACTTTGATGGTCTTACCGCTGGTATCCACCTTTTCTACGGCAGTGTTGGCTAAAACATCAATTCCACTCCTGGTGAAATGGCGTGTAAGTTCCTTGGAGACTTCCGGATCTTCCCTGGGCACAAGACCTTGCTCGAGAAATTCGATGACCGTCACTTTGGTGCCCATGGCATTGTAGAAATAGGCGAACTCCACACCGATAGCTCCGGCTCCGATCACCACCAGTGATTTGGGTTGCTTTTCGGGCACCATGGCTTTACGATAGTCAATGACTTTAACTCCGTCAATCGGGATATTGGGCAATGCTTTGGCCCGTGCTCCAGTAGCCAGAATGATATGGTCAGCTTCATAGGTCGTCACCGCACCTTTATCATCTGTTACCTCTACCTTTCTGCCTCTGGCCAGTTTGCCGGTGCCCATGATGACATCAATCTTGTTTTTCTTCATCAGGAACTGGACGCCCTTGCTCATCCCTTCTGCTACCCCTCTTGAACGTTTGATGACGGCTCCCAGATCAGCCGAGGCATCCTTGACTTCAATGCCGTAATCCTTGGCATGCCCCAGGTATTTCATGACTTCTGCGCTCTTGAGCAATGCTTTCGTGGGTATACAGCCCCAGTTGAGGCAAATCCCTCCAAGTGACTCTTTTTCAATGATTGCGGTCTTCAAACCAAGCTGACTGGCCCGGATTGCGGCTACATAACCGCCGGGGCCACTACCTATAACTAACACATTGTATTTCATGTATCGAATGAGTTTAAAATCGAATGAAGGGACAAATATAGGGAGTGAATCGGGACGTCCGGGGAATATAAAATTGGATTACTTTTGTGGACTTTCGATTCCAATGGGGTGCCTTAAAGTACAGGCTGAGATCATACCCATCGAACCTGTCCGGGTAATGCCAGAAAGGGAAAGCGTGAAGAATTATTATTAAGCCTGTCAAGTTATCTGCTGTATGGAGCTACAATGTAGTATTCGTTTATTGTTGATGTCAGGCCTGATGGCACTTTCCACCTTTGTTTCCGCCCAATATTATATCCTGGGCCGGGGGCTTGATGATGCCGAACAGCCCTATGCTCATGCCACGGCGGAGTTGAGGGGTAAGGATTATTTCACCCAACAGATTTGTACCGAACAAGGCGTATTCCGGTTTGAAAATCTTCCATCCGGCTCTTATGAACTTGTGCTCATCACCGCCTATGGTATACGACGTAAGAAGATTGATCTGCGAGGCAGTATCGATATCACCTTACATGTCCCGCGAAATATCATGATTGATGAGATCAGTGTTGTAGCCAGCAAAGCAGGGGACCAGGAGCCGGTAACACATGAGAATATCACGGCTACAGAACTGAAGAAAAAAGACTTTGCCCAGGACATGCCCTACTTACTGGAGGGGACGCCTTCACTCGTGGCGACTTCGGATGCCGGCCATGGGATTGGTTATTCAGGTCTTAGAATCCGGGGAACCGATCCCACGCGGATCAATGTGACCCTCAACGGAATTCCGGTCAACGATGCAGAATCCCAGAATGTATTTTGGGTGGATCTGCCCGACCTGGCAAGTTCAACTACCAATATTCAAATCACCCGGGGACTTGGCTGGAGTCAACCCGGAACCGGAGACCTGGGAGGAGGTATCCATATCAATACCCTGGGTTTCAAATATGAACCGTATGGAAGTCTAAAACTTAGTGGTGGAAGTTTTGATACCAAACGGATAACCCTTTCCGGCGGCACAGGCCTGATCAATGGGCGATTTACGTTCGACGGACGGGCCAGCTATATTTCATCCGGAGGCTACATAGATCGCGCTAACAATACCCTTTATTCACTTTATGGCGCTGCCGGGTATCATCATGACCAGACCAACGTAAGGTTGGTCTATGCATTGGGTGATGAACTCACCTACCAGGCTTGGAATGGAGTTCCGGAACAATATATCAATGATCCGGTGCTCAGAACTTACAATAGCGCAGGGACGGAAAAGCCGGGAGAGCCTTATGATAATGAGGTAGATGATTACACCCAATCTCATTATCAACTGCATATTGACCAGGCAATAACTCCTTTTGCGAGGTGGAATACGGCTTTGCATTACACCCATGGATCCGGTTATTTTGAACAATACAAGGCAGACCAGAACCTGGCCGACTATGGGATAAATGGTTTCGTTGAACCTTCAGACCTGGTTCGTCAACTATGGCTAGACAATGACTTTTATGGATTCATTTCCACCTTACATATTGGAACTCCCGGCGAACGCTATTTTGTGATGGGCGGTGGATGGAACCGTTATAAAGGCGACCATTTCGGCAAAGTGGTATGGACGGAGAGTGCTGCACCTGACCAGTATCCGGAACCTTATTACCAGGATGATGCGACCAAAACCGACTGGAATGTCTTTGCCCGCAGCAATAATAAAATCTCTAACCATCTGGATTTGACACTTGACCTGCAAGGGCGATGGATCCGGTATGAATTTGTTGGCCCTGATGCGCAGGGTATCCCTCTGACCCAGGAGGTCAGTCATAATTTTTTTAATCCAAAGATCGGCTTAAGCTATACCGTCGGATCATCAGGTTCGATCTATGGCTTGACCGGAGTCATCCACAAAGAACCGAATCGTGATGATTACGTCAGTTCTACTCCAGCGAGTCGGCCAGGAGCTGAAAGGATGTGGGACACTGAACTTGGATACCGTTATCAAAAAGGTAAACTCAATGTGGACATGACTGGTTATTACATGAGATACAAGGATCAACTCGTTCCCACCGGCCGGCTTAATGACGTAGGGGCATATACCCGTGTCAACGTTGAGGACAGTTACAGATTAGGTTTTGAGGCCATGATCGGCTACACCCTTTTAAAAAATCTCGAATTTGAAGCCCAGGCTACGGTAAGCAGTAATAAAATTGAATCTTTTACGGAGTATATAGACAACTGGGACACAGGGGTGCAGGAATCGGCTGTGCTGAAAAATACAGACCTCGCATTTTCTCCTGACCTCCTGGCTGGCCTGGGATTGAAGTACACCATCCTGTCTAATGAGAAACATGAGATCACTGCGGATTTGGATGGACGATATGTAGGAAAGCAATTTGTGGACAATACATCCCGGGAGGCTTCTTCCCTCGACCCCTATTTCGTCTCCGATCTGGGCGCGCACTGGACCTGGTTTGGTAAGGGTCAACAACAAATTGAAGTGGGTGTAATCATACGAAACGCATTCGATGCCTCCTATGAGTCCAATGGGTGGATTTATCGGTTCAACTCCGAAGGGTACAATCCTGTTCCTGACGATCCCTATGCAGGCTCAGAGGGCGGGAATGCTTACCATCTCAAAGGATATTTTCCTCAGGCTGGAAGATATCTGCTGATCCAGATTGGATTCAGTTTCTAACTAGTAATTCCAGGTAAATCCAATCCGATAGGTCAGCGGTACGCGGCTCGATTCTACACTATTGAGAAGATTGTAATGCAGGGAAAAGAAGGTGGAAAACGGATAACCACTGGAAATACCGCCACCGATGTATAGGTAATGTTCAAGATTGGTTTCTGAAAGAATCTTCGTGCCTTCATCATTAAGGATGAGGTTGCCAAATTCATCCGTCTTTTCCCTGGCTATATAGGCTCGCTCATACTCAGCCTGCAAAAAAAGTCCTTTCATGAAAGGTGTGGCTTCATTCACTTTCATCAGGGGTTTCCACCGGGCAAACAGGGTGGGTCCGAAATCAAAGGAATTATAGGATACAAAATCGCCGGTGTTGGTTTGGTACTTGGCGTAGTAATAGAACAATTTCATCATGAACCCCACGGCAAAGGCTTCATCCAGCTTATAGGCCACATTAGGGTCCAGGCCAATCTGGACGGTGCTATTGCTAAAACCCATGTTGCCAAGGTTGATCCCGAAGCCCCATTTGGTTGGCTCCGCAGCTTTTGGAGCATTGCCTGCAGTGGATTTCTCTTCCTCCTCAGGGGCAGATTTCTTAGGTTCTTCCTTCTTAGGATCCGGAAATTTCTTGTGGCCGGTGGTTTGCGCCGTGGATGCCTGGGCACTGAAACCTATCATGGCCAGGACAAACAATATTCTAACTAGTAGTCTCATCCTGAAATTTTGTTTTGTTATTGTTTGTTAAGCGGTTACAAATAGATAACTTTTTCCTCTTATATGGAAATAATCCGCTTTTTATTTGCTTATTTTGCGGCTAAATCCCCACCTGATCGATAAGCTAATTGACTGAGAATTAACGATTCTGATCTCCATATTGTTTTAAGACAACACTGACAAAGTATGAGCAACAAAGTTCCGAGTACACCCTTTACCATCACCTGCTTCCTTTTTCTCACCCTTTCAGCGGCTTTTGGCCAAACTTCCATTCGGTTTAAGACTATTCTTCCAAATGCGGAAGAAGCGTCTTTGCTGGATCAGGATTTTAAAGCCTACACCTTAGCCACTTTGAATACAGCAGAAGTCTATCAACTGCTGAGGACACAGGAGTATCATAACACGGCAGAGATCAAAGTCAACGACCAGATATATACCTTCAGCCTTCGTGCCAGGGATATACGGGCTCCACATTACAAGCTGAGGATGGCTACCGACAACGGTGTGGTCGAATTGCCGCGATCTCCTAACAAGACGTTCTTTGGATTCACTCCAGGGGGAAAAGACGTCCGGATCACCTCCGATGTAGACTATTTTGCTTGTATGATCATACTTGGAGATGACGAATTATATGTTGAACAGGCAAAGGGTCTGGTTCCCGGAGCTGCTTCCAACAAATATGTGATCTACAAAGGCAGCGACAACCTGAAAAAATTCAATCTGGGAGCTTGCGGAGTGCATGCCGGTCAGACACAACAGTTTGACCCTGAAAATGATCAACACAACTCATCCACAGATCCGAACTCATTACGGGTATGTAAGGAGGTGGAGATCGCACTGGCAGATGATCACCTCATGTTTAACGAATATGGCAGTATCGTCGCGGTTGAAAACCACAATATGACAGTGCTTAATAATGTGGAGACCAATTACGATTTTGAATTTGCCGTTGATCTTCAATTCAGCCTGGTGGAAATATTTGTAGCCACCAGTAGCGGCAATGATCCCTGGACCAACAGTACAGATCCAGGTGCTTTACTGGACGATTTTACCAACTGGGGGCCATCTGGTTTTAACAATACCCATGACAATGCCAGCTTGTGGAGTAACCGTGACTTCAATGGCGATGTCATCGGACTGGCATGGCTCAGTACAGTATGTTCCGGACTTCGTTATAATGTTCTTCAGGATTTCAGCACCAATGCAGATTTCCTTAGGGTTCTCCAGGCCCATGAAATGGGGCACAACTTTGGCGCAGATCATGATGCCAATGGTTCTCCTTTCATCATGGCTCCTGTCCTTCAGAATACTAATCAATGGTCAACCGCATCCATCAATGCTATTGACAACAAAATCAATTCAGTGGGTTGCCTTGGACCTTGTGGCGCTCCTCAGCCTCCGGTAGCCAATTTCACTGCTGATCCAACCGAAGGTTGCACACCGCTTGTCGTTGCCTATGATGATCTCAGCACAAACAACCCCACCTCCTGGTTGTGGACCTTCGAAGGTGGCACACCGGCTACAAGTACAAATCAAAACCCGGTGGTGACATATAACTCCCCGGGTAGTTTTAACGTGACTCTGATGGCTACCAATGCCCAGGGCTCAAATTCAGTCACCTTTACGAACTACATTATTGTCGGAGAAGCACCTTTTGCAGATTTTGATTACTTCATAGATGAGCTAACCGTTGATTTTACGAACAACAGCAGCAATGCCAACAGCTATATGTGGGCTTTTGGTGACGGCGGCACTTCCACCAACGCAAATCCGATACATGTATATGCCCAGGATGGAATTTATACCGTCACGCTGACGGCTACTAATGAATGCGGAACCGATGTGTATCAGCAGGTCATCGAAATTATCACCTTGCCATTTGCGGACTTCTCCTCCGATGTCACTGAAGGCTGCGACCCGATTGAAGTTAATTTTATCAATCTTTCGTCTCCAAACGCAGAGAATTTCAGTTGGTCTTTTCCCGGAGGATCTCCCCCAACTTCATTTGCATACGAACCTACTGTAGTCTACGAAACACCCGGCACGTATCCGGTAACTCTAACAGCGTCCAACCAGGCTGGAGATGATGTCGTGACATTCACTAATTACATTGAAGTTTTCCCGCAACCGAATGCTGAATTCAACTTTACTATCAATGGTTTGCAAGTCAATTTCAATTCGACCGGAAGTAATGGAAGCACTTATTCCTGGAATTTCGGAGATGGAGGCACCAGTAATCTGCCAAATCCAAGTCATACCTATGCCACAGGCGGATCGTACCAGGTCAGCCTGGCTGTAACTAATTCATGTGGAACAGATGTACTACAACTTACCGTCAATGTGACCGGGGCTCCTGAAGCCTTGTTCGTATCCAATGTTCAGTCCGGTTGTGCGCCACTGGTCGTTCAGTATACCAATCAATCTGGCGGTTCGCCAACATCATTTAACTGGATTTTTGAGGGTGGCAATCCTGCTACGAGTACGATCGCCAATCCAACGGTAACCTATAATGTCCCCGGATCCTTTGATGTTCAGCTGACCGTAACCAATAATACAGGAAGTGATGTGCTTTTACTCACGGATTATATCACCATCGCGCCTCCTCCAACCAGTAATTTCAATTATAATGTAAATGGCTCGCAGGCCTCATTTAACAACCAGTCTGCCAACGCTAACTCATCTGCATGGACGTTTGGTGACGGGCAAACTTCAGTTGAGACTAATCCAGTGCATACCTACCTGGCTGATGGCGTGTATACTGTCACCTTGATCTCCTCCGGTGTATGTGGCAATGATACCAGCACAGCCCAGGTGACTATCCAAACACCTCCCCAGGCAGCCTATTCTTACCAGGTTTCAGGGGACTGTGTGCCTGTAAGCGTGGTCTTCACCAATCAAAGCAGCCCAAATGCTACTTCCTTTGAATGGTCTTTCCCCGGAGGAAATCCAATGAATTCAAATCTGGCCAATCCAACAGTGACCTATAATTCGGCCGGAGCCTATGATGTGACACTGATCGCCCACTCTGCCGGAGGCTCAGACACGTTATCCTTTGCCAGCTATATCAACATAGGTGCACCTCCTGATGCCGCTTTCTTATTGTCCACTAGCGGCACAACTGTGACCCTGGACAACCAAAGTGCAGGTGCAGGCAGCTATCTGTGGATGTTTGGTGATGGACAGACCTCCAATGAAACCAGCCCTGTCCATACCTATAGCGATTTTGGAACTTACACGATTAGTCTCGTGGCTATGAATTCGTGCGGAAATGACACACAGAATGTTGAAATCGTACTATCTACCGTCCCCAATGCTTTCTTTACCTATAGTGATCATAGCGGTTGCGCTCCTTTCGAAGTAACCTTTATAGATCAGTCGCAAAACAATCCTACTTCATGGACCTGGTCATTTGAGGGCGGCAATCCTTCAACATCCTCGTTACAGAACCCAACTGTAGTTTATTCAACCCCCGGGACATATTCCGTATCCCTTGAAGTATCCAATGCCCAGGGCACCGATGCCATATTATTGGCTGGACTGATTGAAGTCGGTGGTACGCCTGATGCGACATTTAACTATCAACAAATTGAGAATATCGTAGCCCTTGAATATCCTGGAATAGACTATGATAGCCTGCTTTGGAGTTTTGGAGATGGACGTACAGACCATAGCCTCAATCCAACGGTTACCTACGACACTTCCGGCCAGTATCAGATCTCTCTGATTGTGTACAATCCGTGCGGCACAGATACCTCATACATTTGGGTAACGATCGATATCACGGCGACACATCAGCCTTTTGCCAATGCCGCCGGATGGCAAGTGAGGCCAAGTCCTTTCAAAGACAATTTTGCAGTGTATGGTGAACCATCGACCGATGGGGCTGTCACCGTTTCACTGATGGATATGCATGGAAGACTCATCACCAGACAAGACTGGACCTATTCATCCGGACCTGTATTAAAACAGTTTGATGAAGGCCATTTACCCCAGGGTTTAATCCTGATCATGATCCAGGATAATAAATCAACAACCGTCCTTAAGGCGGTTCACCAATAAAATAAAAAGGGGGCAAGTGATTATGCCCCCTTTTTATTTTATCCCCCTTTTTGCTTGGTCTGCTTATATCCGGCTTTAAGGAGATAATCCAGGACTTTCTTGACATGATCTCCCTGGATGATCAATTCTCCATCCTTTAGGCTGCCCCCTGCTGAGCACAAAGATTTTAATTTAGACAGCAATTGCCGCATCACCTCTTCAGAACCTTCGTGCCCTTGTACAAGAGTAACTTGCTTACCTCCACGGTGCTTTTTATCACGGGACACATAGAGCTTCATC
Source organism: Saprospiraceae bacterium (assembly GCA_044227555.1). Taxonomy (GTDB): domain Bacteria; phylum Bacteroidota; class Bacteroidia; order Chitinophagales; family Saprospiraceae; genus Opimibacter. The sequence goes on from JBGAWQ010000001.1 coordinate 203,057, forward strand.
GACGCTTTTTCCTTATCCGTAATGGCGTGGGTTGGCAATTCTGAAGCAGATTCCTGAGGATCTGCTTTATAATCCTCCATATCCGGAAAAAGGCTTTTCAATTGATGGAGATCCTTGAGTGGGTCTGGTTTCATAGCGGTAAAATTAAACCCGACTGATCATATCCAGGACTAAAAAACAGAGTTGGCCGGAACCCAAAGCTCCATTCGATATCACTATCACTGCCTTGTGGCTCATCGGTTGAAATGAAATGCTGACATGATGACCTCCTGTCCGACCTTCGTGATAGCAGATCCATTCCTTTTTTGATGGGGTCAGATACCATCCCATTACCACCTGGGGTGTACGATCCGTTTCGGCTTTTTTAGTCTCCCGCACTTGCATTTTATTCCATGGAGGCAGTTGATTTGCTATCCTGTCGCAGAAAAAATCTGTAAGGGTGAGCAGATCATTCATGCTTGATTTCAAACCCAGGGATGGATTTAAACTGTTGACATGCCACGGGGAAAAAGTACTTCCATTCAGGCCATGTCCAGTGGCCACATCATGATCGTCAACATTCCACGAGGTTTGTTCCAACTTCATGGGTACAAAACATCTACGCTGTGCAAATACCTCCATTCCTCCGACCGAATCAAATAACCAATTGAGAACACTGTACCCGAAATGACTGTAGGCATAGGCGTCAGGATGAGGATTAGCGCGCCTCATATCCTCCGCAAGTTTGGCTCTGTCATACATTGCATAAGGAGCCTGCCCATCTTCTTGCCCGCCTCCAACTGATGGTGGAAAACGATTCAGACCGGATTGTTGAGATAAGATCTGATCAGTAGTCAGTAATGTCCATTGATCGTGACAAAGCGAATCGGGTAAATATGAACAAACTGATTCCTCTAAACCAAAGCCTAGTGAATCACATGCCAGCATAGCAAGCCAGGCTACCACTGGTTGTGAAACCGATCCAAGTTCGTAGGCAGAATCTGCAGACAACCGCTGTCCGAAGGAACATATGTACATACTATCTCCATCGATGACGCCGACCAGGATACCGGGTACTAACGAAAAGTCTATCCTGGTTTCATATCGGATAAGTTTCCCTATTTCTCTTTCGAGTTGCTCCCGTTGCCCCGTCAGGGTTGGCGTATAGAACAATACAAAAGAAATGCACAAGAGGAAAATGCGATGTCTGCATTGGTTGATCAGGACCATCCGTGTAAGTTATCAGGACCAAGTTATCAAGAATAGAGTACACATTCTGGTTGTTTGGTATCTTGGCTTACGCATCACGTTATGACTTCAGAGATATTATCATCCAAACCCACAAGGCTGTTCCTGTTTCTGGGAGGCTTTTTTATTGCCAATGCCATGCTGGCAGAGTTTATTGGGATAAAGATTTTTTCCCTCGAAAAACTTTTTGGTTTCGCTCCTTTGTCGATGACTCTTTTTGGCGTTCATGACCTGGGTTTTAACCTGACGGCAGGCGTATTGCTTTGGCCGGTGGTCTTTGTGATGACTGATATTATCAATGAATACTATGGTGTTCGTGGCGTCCGATTTCTTTCCTGGCTGGCCGTCGGCTTGATTATCTATGCATTTATCATGGCTTTCCTGGCGATGAAGATGCCTCCCAACGACTGGTGGCAATTCACCAGCGGAGTACGACCGGAGACATCACAAAGTCTGCCAGATATGAACCTGGCATTCTCCAGGATATTTGGCCAGGGCCTCTGGATCATTGCTGGTTCGGTCATCGCGTTTTTGGCCGGTCAGTTTATCGACGTTATTATCTTTCATAAAATCAGACGATGGACAGGCGAACATAAAATCTGGCTACGATCGACCGGTTCAACCCTGATCTCGCAGCTCATCGACAGTTTTGTGGTGCTGATCATCGCTTTCTATATTGGAGCGGACTGGGATCTGGTGAGGGTGCTGGCCATAGGCGTGGTCAATTATATCTACAAGTTTACCATGGCTATTCTTCTGACTCCCGTCATCTACGGGGGCCATTTCCTGATCGAACGGTACCTGGGATCAGATATTTCCCACAAAATGAAAAGCCAGGCGGCGGCTGATTGATCTAAGATCCAGAACCTAATAAATAGGGGTTTGTTGTAATGTGAATAACCCTCACATATCTCAAAAATTCTTATAGACGAAAAACATATCTTTGGCCAATGCGTCTGAAGAGTCTGGAATTAAAGGGATTTAAAAGTTTTGCCAACGATACGGTCCTTCATTTTGATGAGAACGTCATTGGCGTTGTCGGGCCAAATGGATCCGGCAAATCGAATGTGGTTGATGCCATTCGTTGGGTATTAGGTGAACAGAAAGGAAAGGAACTCCGTCTGGAGAATATGTCGGATGTCATCTTTAATGGCACCAAAAAAAGGAAACCCAGCCCCGTAGCCCAGGTCGCCATTACGTTTGACAACAATCTGGGGTTGCTACCCTCTGAATATTCGGAAGTTGTCCTGTCCCGCCATCTGTATCGGAGTGGTGAAAGTGAATACAAACTCAATGGCGTCACCTGCCGTCTGAAGGATATCCAATCCCTCCTGATTGATACCGGTATCGGATCCAATTCTTACGCCATCATTGCGTTGGGCATGGTAGATGATATCCTCTATGACAAGGATAATGCCCGTCGTAAGATGTTTGAACAAGCTGCCGGGATCTCTAAATACAAAAAGCGGAAGCATGAGACGATGCTCAAGCTTAAGTTGACCACCGAAGATCTGACGCGTATTGATGATATCCTGAAAGAAATTCAAACCAACCTTGAGGCCCTTGAAAAACAAGCCAAAAGGACAGCCAGGTATTTTGAACTCAAAAAAGAATACAAAGAACTGAGTCTTACGCTCGGCGCAAGAAACAATGTCGAATTACGGGAGCAATTTGCTCTTTCTGAAAAGAAGATTCAGGAAGAAACCGATCAATACACCAGGCTCGAAGCGGATCTTGACCTCATGCATGCCGACCTTGAACATCTGAAGAAAAATCATCTTGGTGATGAAATTTCGGTCAGCGCATTCCAGAAGGAACTCAATGAACTTGTCGGTCGGATTCGCGCCACAGAGAATGAGAAGAATCTCGCGGAACAGAAAATCATCTTCATCCGGCAGAACAAACAAAATCTGGAGACCCAGATCTCAAAGGCCAATGAACGACTGACCAAATTGCAGGAAGAAATCACCTCGCTCCGGGCACAACATGAACAGCAGACCACCCTACTCCACGACCACCAGGCCGTGCTGCTTGAAGCACAGGGACGAAGGGATGAAGTCTCCAGGCAATACCAGGAGATGATGGAAAACCGCGACGCTGTCAACCAACTCCATCAGCAATTTGAGAAAGAAGTATTTGATCTCGAAAAGAACATTGCGGTGCTGCTCAACAACGCAGATATCATCCGTAACGAAAATAAAATCCTCACAGACGATCAACATCGGTTTGATGAAGAGTCCGCGACCTTACATCATCAGTTAAAATCCGAAGGAGAACGTAAAGAACAAGCAGCCGCCGAACTCGCAGCCCTTGAAGAGCAAGAACTCGCCAGGTTACGCTCTATCCGTGAGTTGGAAGTAAGTCTGACCGGAGAACTCGATCAATTGCGACAGACCCAACGCACCTTGGATGCCCGCACCCATGAAGCCGACTTGCTCAAAGACATGATCTCTAATCTGGAAGGATTTCCGGAATCAATTAAGTTTCTCAATAAAGCCCAGGATTGGAATGTCACAGCGCCCTTACTGTCTGACGTCATCTATTGTGATCAGCAATATCGTGTGATTGTAGAACAGATTCTGGAGCCATACCTCAACTACTACGTAGTCCATTCCTGGGATGAGGCATCCCGTGCGGTCAAGCTGCTCAGTTTTGCGCAAAAAGGAAGGGCTAACTTTTTTATCCTCTCCGAGTTTGATGCCAGCCCCTCCACGGATAGTCATCCAGGCCTGACTCCTTTACTCCATAATCTGGAGATCGAACCCGGTTACGAAAATCTTGTTCGACGCCTGTTGTACCAGGTATACGTCACGGATGGTTCTCCTCTGGAAATCCATGAAGCAAGCGTTGATCTCAACCGGGTTACTATCATAGACAAACAAGCCCAAATGATCCGTCGCGCCGGCCAACTGACCGGTGGTAGCGTAGGCTTGTTTGAAGGTAAAAAACTTGGACGCAAGAAACACCTGGAGCATCTTGAGCAGGAAATCATTGAACTTCGCCAATCCTGGCATCAGATGCAGGCTAAAGTACAGGCTACCCAGGGCAAGCTCACTTCATTGCAGGCAGTAGATATCAGTAGTCAACTCCAGGCATTACGCTCTCAGTCGGTACAATTGATGCAGTCATGGGCGGAGATCAACTCCAGGCTCAATCACGTATCCGAAAGAATTGCTGACTGCCATCGGAGGAAAGAAAAGAATATCGAAGCACTACGCGATATTGAATCAAAAGTGCAAACTACTTCAGTGGAATTGGAAGAAAAGAAAGCCAAACACAAGGACTATGCCCAATCCATGGAACAAACTGAAGAGCAGTATCAAAGTATCCAGCGACAGCTCAATGACGCTGAATCATCTGCTAATGAATTGAAACTCCAGGAAATCCACCTGGCTAATAAGCTGGAAAGCCTGAGTCGGGAACTGAAGTATCATACCGATCAGGAGCAACAGATCATCCTGAACAGAGATCAGCATACCCAGCAGATCGGTACAGAATCCGGTGAACTGGAAACCATGGTCCGGTTCGCTGAAGAAATGACCGCCTCTCTGCATCATCAATACCAGGAGAAAAAGTCAAAGGAAGCGCAACTTACAGAGGCCGAGCAGAGCTACTACCAGCAGCGAAATGAAATCAGCCATGCAGACGAAAAAATCAAAGTTGTAGAAAAACAGCGCAGTACCCTGCAGTACCTGATCAATGAACTAAAAGACCAGCACAACAATCTCAAATTCCGTCTGGTGGCGATCTCCGAACGAATGGAAGTGGAGTTTGGCGTACGCCTGGAAGATATTACCGCCGAGCATCTAAATGAAGAGATGCCGTTAGAGGATCTCGAATACAAAGTCCAGCGCCTGCGTAACCGACTTGAAAATTATGGGGAGATTAACCCCATGGCTATCGAAGCCCACGAAGAAATCAAGGTTCGATTTGACAACATCAATACACAGCGTCAGGACATACTCCTTGCTAAAGATTCGTTATTAACCACCATCACCGAGATCGAGGATACTGCTACCGGTCAGTTTCTTGAATCCTTTGATAAAGTGCGCGAGAACTTTATTGAGGTATTTCGCAGCTTGTTTACCGATGATGATACCTGCGATTTGATCCTCCTCAATCCTGACGATCCGCTTGAATCAGATATCGATATTATTGCCAAGCCTAAAGGCAAACGCCCAAAATCATTGTCCCAACTGTCTGGAGGAGAGAAAACACTTACGGCCATTGCCTTGCTCTTCGCACTGTACCTGATGAAGCCGGCACCCTTCTGCGTATTTGATGAGGTAGATGCGCCACTGGATGATGCCAATATTCAGAAGTTTAACAGGATCATCAAGAAGTTCTCTTCCCAGTCACAGTTTATCATTGTGACGCACAACAAGACCACCATGGCTGCCGTAGACACTATTTATGGGGTCTATATGGAAGAGCAAGGTGTCTCCGGGCTGAGCCAGGTTGATTTCAGGGAATTTGATGAAACAGACGTGCTGGCCCTTCAGAATTGATTTACGGCCATACATTTAATCTCTTTTCAAATTTCATTGTTCCGGGCGTAACGTCCAGGAGGAAGGTGGCTGGGGGTCAACTCCATCCGTAGTGGTCATATCCCCTTGCGGCCAGGATCTACCATTAACATTAAATTTACCTGACCAGCAACCACTTATATATTATAATTCCTAACTTCACCTAAACCAAAATCCTTGTTTATGGCCTGGAGGAGATTTAATGGTGACCGGATAGAAGAAAATATCCTTGATGCTGTCCGCTCAACGGTAGAGCGCGAAATATCGGATGGATACCGGCTTAAAGTCTGCATCGGCACCGATTCGCAGGTTCGCGGAACGATTACTGAGTATGCGACAGTCATTGTTTTTCTACGTGAGAAAAAGGGCGGGTTCATGTTTATCCACAATGAAAAATCAGAAAAGGTGATCAGTCTCCGCGAACGCATGATTACCGAGGTCTGGAAGTCTGTGGATATCGCCTACAAACTCTGCGATCTATTGGATGAATATGATATAGGACTTGAAGTCCATGCCGACATCAATACAGATCCGCATTTCAAATCCAACGAAGCTTTGCGGGAAGCTATGGGCTATATCCTGGGGATGGGCTTTGTATTCAAGGCCAAGCCTGATGCTTTTGCGAGTTCGTATTGTGCGGACAAAGTTGTCTGAGCAAATACCTATTCTTTGTGCGGCCTTTTTTCAATCACCCTGATCTCTGATTGGGCATCTCTTTTGGCCTTTTCTGCTGCCTGACGTTTTTCAATAATCGCCACCTCATCCTCAAAACGAATTGGCAGTTGATTGAGATGTCTATGCCAGGTAATAATAATGACATCGACCATATCGTCGGGCAATGAAACTCCCCGCCCCTTCATGTAATGAGAAATCCGTGAACCTTCTTCCAGACCCCAATTGATCATCATCCACCGCCCCAGTCCAAAATGAAGTTTACGCCGGATTGAATCTTCCGGAGCGGCCTTAAACTCAGCTAATCCTGATGGATCTGAAAGGCGCTCCAACTCAGAAAAAGCATCATCCAGGTCATATGGGATATAGACCCCATTGATCACCTCCAACTTGATTCGCTTTGCATAATTTGCCTGGTATTCAGCAGGAGTTTGACCCAAAGCAGTATACGCCAGGCCGGCGAATAGACCAAAAAGGAGTAAAAACCGAATTCCTTTCATTCCGGAAAGATAAACCATGTTTGAGTTCAATATATTGTATCCTAAATGATAAACCAGGATGAGTAAGCAATCAGACCCGCAATCAACACCCGCCAATCTGGTTATAGTGATTCTGATTCAGGCTGTGGTGTATTGCGGTATATGGCTTTGGGATGAGTATGTGGCCAGCTACCTCTCGCTTATTTTCCCGGGGCTGATTCTGGCTGTCCTGATTATCGCGACTCTTGCCGATCTTATCGAACCGTCCCGAATTCCTAAATGGTATTATGGCCTCATGATTGTTTCCATATTGACCCCATTACTGATCGGAACGCTCTTCTACTTTATTTACGAAGGTCGATTGGATTGGCTGAAGTGACCGCACAGCCCTGGAAGCACTTGCCCCGATGGCTTGTTTTTAGAATCAACTGATTTTTACAAACTAATAAGGCTACTTCAACATACCAATCGTTACCCCGTCTCCGCCCTGTTTTTTATCCGGGTGCATCACTTGAACGAATGGATATCCTTTCATTGTCCTGGCCACCAATTGACGCAGTGTGCCGGTTCCCTTTCCATGCACGATCCGGATCTGATCCCGCTGACTCATAAACGCAGCATCAATAAATCGTTCGAGGTAATGCGTGGCTTCTTCGGGCAGCATACCTCGGATGTCAAGCTCATTTTCAAAGCGACTGTAATCTCCGACATCCGTACTCAGACTCCGATGGGCTTTTACTTCTACCGGTGCATTGGATGCCACCAATTCGCTTAATGGAAGCGTCATACGCAATTGACCGACAATCACCACAGCAGCATTTTTGGTGACCCTTTCCACTATGCCAAACTGCTGGGTAGATTTGAGTCGTACATGATCACCCACCAGGAATTCCCTTCGTGTGTGATCTGCATCAATCAACTCTTCAGCCAGGTTCCTGATTTCACTGTTCACCTGGGATTGACGCGCTTTTATCTTTTCGATTTGCTCCCGGGCTTTGTCGGCATCCTTTTCTTTCTTGAGGTCTTTCAGAAGCCTGGCCATTTCCTGGCTGTATTGACTGACCTCATTGAGCGATGCCTTCTTCTGATCCAGCTTAAATTTCTTGCGCTTGATTTCAAGGTCTAGCCGAAGTTGCTCATAGTTGGAAATCAACCGGTCCAGTTCCTTTTGTTTGTCCTTTAGTGCCTGGACCTCTGTACTCAGTTGTATTGTTTTGTCATCCAGGTCATGAATCAGATCCTCCAATTCCATAGCCTGACTACCCGCTCTCTTCCGCGCATAGGCTATTACATCTTCAGGTAAGCCGGTCCGTTCTGCAATTTCAAATGCAAATGAACTTCCTGGCTTGCCAATCTTAAGTTGATAGGTCGGTTGAATTTTTTCCTTGTCAAACATCATCGCACCATTCACCACGCCTTTGGTATGATGTGCATACATCTTGATGTTGGGATAGTGGGTGGTCAGTACACCATATGTCTTACGACGTACCAGGGCATCGAGAATAGCCTCCGCAATTGCTCCACCAATTTTGGGGTCTGTACCTGAACCAAATTCATCCACCAGGATCATCGTGGAGTCGTCTGCCGCATCAAGGGTTTCCTTCATGTTTTTAAGCCGGGAGCTATAGGTTGACAAATCTTCCTCTATCGATTGCTGATCACCGATATCCACACAAATACGGCTGACGACGCCAATCACTGTGCTTCCATCTGCGGGGATCAGCATCCCACATTGGGCAATCACCTGGATGAGGCCTGTGGCCTTCATGAGGATGGATTTCCCACCTGCATTGGGTCCGCTGAGAATCAAAAGCCGGTTGGGTGGATTGAGTATAAGATCGAATGGGATGACCGTCTTCTGCCTTGCCTTATTTTTGAGATATAATAAAGGATGGCGGCCCTGGATCAGGTGCAATGTTGCCGCTTCTTGAAGTTTCGGACGCTGACCTCTGTAACTCATTCCTAACAACGCCATGGATTGTATCAAATCCCAGTGGTGAATAAGATTACACACCGAGTCAATATCCTCCTTGTGCGGCCTTAAGGTGTGACACAATTCTTTCAGCAGCCTTAATACTTCCTTCTTGAACTCACCCTCCAGTTCAATGATATGATTGTTGATCTCTACAATCAATTCCGGTTCCAGGAATACCGTCCGACCTGTTGTCGATTCGTCATGGATAATCCCTTTGATTTTCCTCTTATGCTCTGCCTGAACACACAGCACTCTGCGTCCTGATCTGACCGACTCAATGGTATCCGCTAAAAATCCGTCCGCCTTGTATTTCGAAATCAAACGGACAAACTCACGATTGAGTCGACCGGCTTCCGCTTCTATGGACCTTGTGATCGAAAGCAATTCAGGCGAGGCATCCGGGCGAACATCACCCTTCTCATCGAGGATTGCCCTGATCGATTTGATGAGTTTGGAAGGATCGGATGCCCGATGAGTCCATTGGTAGATGACCGGATAATCCCGACGATGGTCCGGCTTCTCATAAAATTTATGAATCAGCTGAACCTGCTCCATCTGCCTCCCTATTTCATGCAAATCTTCCTGTGGCAACACATAGCCATCAATAGGCAGATGTTCGAGCGAGGTACCGATATCCTCGTAGCTACTTAATTGAGGCCTTACGGAAAGGGCCAGCATCTCTGCATACTCATAGACCTGGTCGACCCGATCCTGAATATCCTGAATATCTGCCATCGGGTGCAACAAGAGGCATGCCTGACGACCATGTTCACCACGGGCATGACCTGCCAGTAATTCACGGACTTTATGAAACTCGAGTTGTTCCTCTGCAGAGGAGCTAATGTCAACCAGTTTGGACATGGGATCGCAAAATTAGGATATTGCCTTCAGAAAGGCGTATTGTCTGGTAGGCTACTAGCAAACGATGACCTGCCTGAAATCCGCTATCTTTCGAGCAGGAAAAGGGATAACACACATGGCTTCCAATAGTTTAGGACAGATATTCAGAATCACTACGTCCGGTGAATCACATGGCCCTGGCATGGGCGTGATCATTGATGGGTGTCCCCCCGGAATCCCAATCCAGGAAAAGCAAATCCAGGAAGAACTTGACAGACGTCGTCCAGGCCAATCGTCCATTACGACACAACGCCGCGAACCAGACCAGGTTAAGATTCAATCCGGTATCTATGAAGGTCTGACGACTGGCGCACCCATCCTCCTTCTCATCCAAAATGAAGATGCCCGCTCCGTAGACTACGATCAAAACGCGCAGGCATTCCGGCCTTCACATGCAGATTATACGTACCATAAAAAATACGGTGCCCGTGATCATCGCGGTGGAGGGAGATCTTCAGCACGCGAGACGTCCAATTGGGTGGCGGCAGGAGCCATTGCGAAACAAATCCTTATTAAAGAAGGGATATCGATCCACGCCGCTGTTACTTCAGTAGGCCATGTGGAAACGCTGATTCCGATCGACCATTTTAATTGGTTGTATACATCACAAAATGACGTACGTTGCCCTGATCCAGAATTAGCTGATCAAATGAAAGCTTGCATTGAGCATGCAAGAGATACCGGTGATACCTTAGGCGGGGTCATTACCTGTGCGATTACAGGATGTCCACCAGGTCTTGGTGAACCGGTTTTCCATAAGCTGCAGTCTGACCTGGGGCATGCCATACTTTCCATCAATGCCTGCAAAGGATTTGAATACGGCTCCGGATTTGCAGGAGCACGAATGACCGGCCGGGAACATAATGACCGATGGACGAAAGAAGGGGAATCCATAAAAACAGAAACTAACAACTCCGGCGGAATCCAGGGTGGCATTACAAATGGGATGCCCATTTATTTTCGCGCAGCATTCAAACCTGTGTCTACTTTGATGTCAGATCAAATGACATTAGATAAAGATGGAAATCAAATACTACTTGAAGGCAAAGGGCGACATGATCCATGTGTCGTCCCCAGGGCAGTACCCATCGTAGAGGCGCTCGCAGCGATAGTGGTCGCTGATCATTGGTTGATGGCAAAGACGGGACAATAAACGTGCTTGCGCCAACCTTGTATCTCCCTACTCTATTTTAGTCAGACAAAGATCTTCTTACTTGAGATTTATGGCCCAACTCAAAAAGCAAATTTTATCCATCATTCGGGGATCCGGGCTTTCTAAAGTTGCGGATGACCTGAGGTTTGCCGCTCTAAGTATTAAGAATTTCAAGCGTAATCGAGCGTTTAATCAGGAATACCCCGGGGTCGCATTACCTCCGGCTTACATGGTCTATGAATCCTTCCAGATCGATTATCGCAAGTATTTTGAAGGTGGGCGGGAAGATGCAGAGTGGATAGCTTCATTGGCAAAACCGTTTCTGCAAAACAGACTTTTATCCATTCTGGATTGGGGATGTGGGCCGGCAAGGATCATCAGGCACTTGCCTGCCTTACTGGGCGAACAACACCAATATTTCGGAACTGACTACAATGCGGGTACGATAGCCTGGTGCAAATCAAATATTCCAAATATCAGCTTTTCTGAAAACCATCTCTTTCCTCCCCTCCCATTGGCGGACAGCCAATTTGATCTGATTTATGGCATATCCATACTCACGCATCTCTCGGAAGAAAATCATCTTTCCTGGGTTAAGGAATTGCATCGCATACTCTCACCGTCAGGCGTGTTAATTCTGACCACCCATGGAGATGCCTTTTTGGAAAAACTGACTGCGGAGGAAACACAAATGTATCATAGCCAAAAAATAGTCACACGGCACAAAACCAAAGAGGGGCACCGCACCTATGGATCGTTTCATCCACCTGCATTTGTCCGCGAACTCTTTATAAAAAATGGATTACATATCGCTTCACACCTTCCGGGGCAAAAGGTGACAGCGTCTTATATTTCACAAGATGTTTGGATTTTAACCAAAGGATAACCTCAATGTTCTTTAATCTCTATCCGTTGTTGGTACCAGCGCAGATAAATAGGCTATTGTCCTGTTGGTATCTTGTTTTGTGTAGGAATGCGAAATTCGTTCATAAGAAATCCAAAGGTATAAATGAAAATCAGGGACAACCCCTATCTTGCAGTAAACAACGGAATCATACGCCCGGATGAAAACACTTTTAGCCCCTCTGCTCATCTTATGTTTCATCACCTCTGGCCAGGCACAATCCGGACCCTATCTATTTTCAGGTGCCGGATATCAGGGCAATGGCCAGATTGGTTTGTTGACCACTGACGCAGAAGCGGCCATCGTGTTGCCTGCATTGCTTGCCTCGAGAGATTATGGAGGCTGGTCCGTCGGCGCTGCTACCCGTACCGGAGTCAATGACCTCACTGAAGTTGCAGGCGCTGCTCATATCAAGCTTCCCTGGAAAGATCAGATTGCCATCGGCATTCAACATACCGGCATCGAAGGATACGCCGAACAACGCGTGACGTTTGGCTATGCACGACGTCTATTTGAAAAATTAAACGCCGGTATCCAATTCGACCTCAATCGAAATGAAGCTGAGGAGACAGGTGATGTTTATGTCGCCTCCTGGGCAGTTTGCTTTCATGCTCCTTTGATGGAACAATTATCGATGTCTGCCTGGATCTACAATCCTTTGGGGACTGAGAGTATCCTGGATCTGCCCTCCATGGCCCGGATCGGAATCCTGTACAAGCCTTCCGATAAAATCGGTGTTGCAGTCGAAGCTGAAAAAGATTGGAGGCATGCCTTACGACTGAAAGCAGGATTGAATTATCAGGTTCATCCCCGGATCAGTGTGCGATGGGGCATGGGGACCAAACCTTCGCTGGTGCATGCCGGTATCACCTGGAACATATTCAATAACATGGCTATCTCCGGAGGATGGCGATATCATTCCCGACTGGGCAGCAGCCTGAGCGCATCTGTATCCCAATACCATGCGAAATGAAAAACCACCTGGCTATCGTCAGCGCGACCGAACAAGAAATTGACGCTTTCCTTCAATATCTTGATAAGGAAGCCACCCAGCATACCTTTCAGACTTATCGATTGCATGGCTTGACGATTGACGTCATTCGAAGTGGAATTGGCATCCTGCAGACGACCTACACCATAATGGATTATTTGAGCCATCGACATCCTGATGTTTGGATACAGGCGGGTATTGGCGGGGCATTCGATCATTCACTAGAGCCAGGAAGCGTCTATGCCATCGAGAGTGAAATCCTCTCCGGATTTGGTGCAGAAGATGCGAATGGAAAGATCATGGATCCTTTCACCCTGGGATGGAGCGACCCGGATGGATACCCCTATACCGCCGGCAGATTAATATGTCCCTATAAACCTGCCCATCCATTTTCATTTGCCTCCGGAATGACGACCTTCTACGCACATGGTCATCAAGGAAACATAGACGCACTTCGAAATCAGGAACATGGACAAATAGAAAATATGGAAGGAGCAGCCTTTTTCTATGTCAGCTTGCTCCATAAAATTCCGTTTATCAGCCTGCGATCCATCTCCAATTTGGTCGAAGAGCGAAACAAGGACCGCTGGAGAATGGATCTCGCCATTGAACAACTTTCAGCATCGTTGATTACTATGCTCGAAGGTGCCCGTTTTAAAACGCCAGAATTAATGAATACCGGTTTGGGTTGAATCCCGGTCAAGGTATTGTTGTACCATCACCACTACTTCATTGTAGCTCTTTAGTCCGTGATGGATACCGTTGCCCTTGAGGTAGGAGGAGTAGATAGCATCTCTGACCTTTGGCAGCAGGTCCGGATATTTTCTATCATTCTCATTGATGAGATCGACCGTTCGCTGCAATACTGGCGGAAATTGCTGGATAACTGCCTTTACACTTTCCCAAGGCATGGCAGATGCAGTATATCGCCAATACGTCAGAGCCCCACCGAAACGTACCCATTGGTCGCGGGACCGACTGCAGGCCAGCCAGGCTACAAAGTTACAAGCCCCTTCATCTGCCACCCCATACCCATGAGCCATCTCGTGGGCTATCGTAAATGGTTTTTGCACGGATAGCAATCCCTTATCAATATGACCTTCGCCGGCCTGTGGAATGTATATTCCTGCTGTATTCCAACGTAACAAAAAGCCTTTAGGCCACAACTGCCTTACTCTCACCTTCCCCTGGTGCGGTAACCCCAACGTCAACAAGGCTTGCTCGACATCTGGCCTGAGATCACGGTCCCTTATACTGAGGTTGCGAATAGATTCATCTGTGGTGAGTTGCCCCGGCAACCGTCCCGCTTCTGCCATCAATACATTTGTGGCTCTGTTGAACTCCGCTTCCATTCCGGCCTGGTCAGCTTTTGAAAAATCGGTCCCTAAACGGGTCTGAAGGGGTACCTGCCCATAATTGAATCCCCAGGCCAGATAGAAGATGGTGACCATAGCCGCTATACCTCCCAAAGCTCTGGTGAATTGGTAGCCAAAACCCTTATGAAATTGGCCTAACCAGCTAGCAAACCTGAGGATAATGATCAGGAAGACAAGGTACACCATGGGTAATGGCGACCACCCTAACAGCCAATCATACACCTGACGGAAACCAATGAATACACCCTGGTAATACCATCGATCCCATATCGAAGCAGGAAGCATCGATTTCAAAACAAGTACGACAAGGGCCGAGGCTATCCAAAGCACCGATCTTCGATGCCATTTCAAACCCTGTTTTGCATCCATATCTGCGTCCGTTGTTATATTTTTCTTAAAAAAGCTCATACGCGATCACATGAGGATAAATTTGCAACTTTGCGGCGACATCGGGTGTTTTAGTCCTGATTTTAAGATGAATCAACTTACACAAAACATAATTTAGTATACAATGGCATTCGAACTTACAGACAGCAATTTCAAAGAAAAAGTCATGGACCAGGAAGGCGTAGCTGTGGTTGACTTTTGGGCAGAATGGTGTGGCCCCTGCCGGATGATTGGCCCCCACATTGAAGAAATGGCCAAGGAATACGATGGTAAAGCCTTGATTGCCAAGGTTAATGTGGACAACAACCCAGAGATTTCCTATAAATATGGGGTTCGTTCCATCCCGACTGTCCTCTATCTCAAAAACGGAGAAGTGGTGGACAAACAAGTTGGGGCAACGAGTAAAAAAGTCCTCAGCGACAAACTGGATGCTATCCTGTCCTGATCAAAGACTTTCAACGCGTAAGAACACGTTTAAGCCTTCGGATTTCTTTTCCGAAGGCTTTTTTATTTAATCCAACATAGGAGCATTCATTCCCTTCACCCAACCCCTGGATCCATTCATTTCATAGCCAACCAACCTATAAATCCTTATTTTCGGCCCGATGACATCTTTTTTTGATCAGCACCAACTCCGTTCATTTGACCATCTCGAACTGCTGGCCAGGCAGGTGGTTGAAGGCTTTATCATAGGCCTTCATAAGAGTCCGTTTCATGGGTTTTCGGTTGAATTTGCAGAACACCGACTCTACAATCCCGGTGAATCCATCCGAAACATTGACTGGAAAATCTACGCCAGAACAGACCGGCTGTATTCCAAGAAGTTTGAAGAAGAAACGAATCTCCGGTGCCAGATCGTCATTGATGCTTCCTCCTCCATGCAATACCCCATGCTCACACCCGACGAGCCGGGATGGAATAAAATGCGGTTTAGTGTCTTAGCGGCAGCATCGCTGATGAATCTTTTACGCAAGCAACGGGATTCTTTCGGCTTGAGCATTTTTGACGAGCAGTTGCGTGTACATACCCCCTGCAAAAGTAGCCATACGCACTACAGCCTGATGCTAACCCACCTGGAGCAATTGGTACAGCAACCCAAGTTGCAGAAGACCACCTCCGCGGCACAGGCACTGCACCAAATCGCAGATAGCATTCACAAACGATCCATGGTCATTGTATTCAGTGATATGCTGGAGAGTGGCTTAGAAGACGAGATTTTTGCCGCTCTTCAACATTTGAAACATAATAAACATGAGGTAGTCCTGTTCCACGTATTGGATCATGACAAAGAGCTGGATTTTGCGTTTGACAACCGGCCTTATCTCTTTATTGACATGGAGACCAATGAACAGATCAAATTGCGTCCACAGGAAGTTCGCAAAGCCTATCTCGAACACATGACCGGTTTTTACGAACGACTCAAAATGAAATGTCTGCAGTATCAGATTGACTTTGTGGCCGCAGATCAGAAAGCCGGATTTACGCCTGTGCTGCAGGCCTTTTTAGTGCGGCGCGGAAAAATGGCCATATGATCAGATTAAAAAATCTCCCCACTACCCCACCTAATAGATCTCAGGAAATAAATTGCCCAAGCCTCCCTGAAGCAGAGTAAAAGTGTTGACTTTTTCGATAAATGCGGTCTTTTATTAGTCCAATTGGACTCCTTGATTCTACGCGATCTTGCCGATTATCCTGACCTTTGTGTTTAATACGTTATCCTGATCATCAGGAATAAATGAATGGACTATGAAAGATTTTTTCAAATATACTCTTGCCAGTTGCCTGGGTGTTTTTATCGCCATCTTCCTGGTATTTCTTGTTTTTGCAGGTATCGTGGCAGCGGCTATTGCGGCGGCAGGTGGATCTGGTGGAAGCGGTACGATTCCCGCGGAAAGTGTATTAACACTTGATTTCTCTCAGGATATTCCTGAACAAACCAACAACCTGTCCACTCGGACATTTGATTTTGACGAACATGATGTTCCTGGGTTGCATGATGTGGCTGCGTTGATCCGACATGCTGCAGAAGATAAAAAAATAAAAGGGATCCTGATCGAAAACGGAAACAGTGCCCTTGGTGCAAGTTCTGCCCACGTCATCCTGGATGCACTCAAAGACTTTACGGATTCTGACAAATTTCTCGCCGCTTACGGGGACTTCTATACACAACAAGGTTATTATCTGGTGAGCCCTGCGGACCATATCACCGTGCACCCGGTAGGAACTGTCGATTTTCGTGGTTTTGCAAGCTATGTCCCATTTTTTAAAGGATTATTGGACAAGATTGGGATTGACATGCAGATTTATTACGCAGGCAATTTCAAAAGTGCCACTGAGCCATTTCGCCGGACTGAGATGAGTCCTGAAAACAAATTGCAGACGCGTGAATACCTCGAGGACACGTATTCCATGTATCTGGAAGACATCGCTGAAATGCGACATATTCCAGTCGATTCGCTCCGGAAGATGGCGTGGCAATTTGAAATCAAAAACGCTGAAGATGCCCTGCGGTATAAGCTGGTGGATGAAATTGGCGCTAAAGCAGACTGTGAGAGCTGGATGAATGAGCAGATGGCCAAAGGTAAAAATGATCGAATCCATTATGTCACCATTGATGAGTATGCTGCAGCCACACCTGTCTCCAAGACCAACTTCAAAGCGAAAGACAAAATCGCTGTCATCTACGCAGAAGGAGAAATCGTCAGTGGAAATGACGAATATGGAGTAATTGATGATGGCCGATATGTGAAATTGTTGAAAGACATCCGCCGGCAGGATGATATTAAAGCGGTTGTATTACGAATCAACAGCCCTGGAGGCAGTGTGCTTAGTGCTGAAAATATCTACCGCCAATTGACCGCACTCAAAGCCGATGGGAAGAAAATTGTGATTTCGATGGGCGACCTTGCAGCATCAGGTGGCTATTATTTGTCGGCCCCGGCAGACAGCATTTTTGCCCAGCCCAATACCCTGACAGGTAGTATCGGTGTCTTCTCTCTTATCCCTAATCCTGCGAGGGCTTTGGATGAAAAATTAGGCGTTAAATTCGATACCGTGCGTACGGGACCGTATAGCGCCGATTTTACGGTTATGTTTCCATGGACAGAACGAGAAGGTACGTATCTGCAACAACGCACGGATGCATATTATGAGTTGTTCCTGAATATTGTCGCTGAAGGCCGGCATATGACCCGTGATGAAGTCCATGCGATTGCTCAGGGCCGCATTTGGTCTGGCAGAAAAGCCGTTGAAATCGGTCTGGTGGACAAACTAGGTACACTTGACGATGCTATCGAATCTGCCGCCGCCCTTGCAGGCATCGAAGAGTATCGCGTTAAGGAATACCCGGTGTTTCAAAATCCATTACAAAAGATGCTTACGGACCTTATGGATCCGCACAGCACAGGCGCCTCTGTGGCATTGCATTCGCCGTTGCCACAGATCATGCGTTTCTGGCAAGCCGCACAGTCGGGTGAACCACAAGCCAGGCTGCCCTGGGGCATCGAACCCATACAATAACCCGTCAGAGGACCTTAAGCTTATTTTAATTCTCCTGATAACGGGCCTGCTAATGCCTGTTGGATAAGCCAAACACAAGCTTTCCTAATTGCTGCTATACTCCATGATAGCGGCAAGAATCAACATTACCGCGAACAAAGGAATGAGCAGGGCGTTTCTTCCTCATATTCATTCAACAAAAAAACACAGTATGAAAAAACTCATTTTCTCTCTCGCGTTCGCGGCTGGCATGATCCTCAATGCACACGCCGGTGACCCTGAAAAAGGGGAACTCAAAGTAAACCCTACCGCCTCTAAAATCGAATGGACAGCCCGCAAGGTGACCGGAAAACACAACGGTACGGTTGGTATCAAAGAAGGTACGTTGAAAATTAAAGACGGCATTCTCCTTGGAGGCAACTTCACCGTAGATATGACCTCTATAGTGGTCACAGACCTTACCGGGGAATACAAAGGTAAACTGGAAGGTCACCTGAAATCTGATGACTTCTTTGGTGTGAGTACATACCCAACCGCTAAACTGACCATCCGTCAGGCTAATGCCAAAGGAAATGGCACCTTTGAGGTCAAGGGTGATCTCACCATTCGCGATGTCACACAACCTATCAGTTTTACTACCCAAATCACACCAGACGGAAAAAAATACAAAGCCTCTGCCAACATCACTATTGACCGTAGTCTTTTCAACGTCAAGTATGGTTCTGGAAAGTTTTTTGAAGGCCTGGGGGACAGCACCATCTATGACGAATTTGATCTCGCCGTTTCGCTCATGACTGAATAAGCAAATACAGTGCTAAACTCCCCACTGACCAGCAAATCTTTTGAGATAGACTTCATTCTTTTAAGTTGGGCTTTCCACCGGAAAGCCCTTTTCCTTTTTACATCCCCAGCACATCCTTCATGGTATAGATACCCTTAGGTTGTTGAGTCAACCACACTGCTGCGAGTACAGCACCTTCAGCGAAAATCTTCCGATCATAAGCTTCATGAGTAATGGTGATTTCTTCAACTCCGGAATTCCAACGGACCTGGTGAAAGCCTTTGACTTCACCTTCCCGAATGGCTTCCACTGGAAATTTATCTTCAGGAAGTGACATGGATGTTGGATTGAGTGCAAAGTCTGAATAGCCAGAGTGATGTTTTATAATGTCTCCGATCAAGGTATAAGCCGTACCACTTGGCGCATCCTTTTTATGGATATGATGTATTTCTTTTACGGACGGTTTGAATTGCGGGAGACCATCCATCACTTCTGCCAATTTTCTGTTCAGACCAAATACGATATTCATTCCAATGCTGAAATTAGTCGCATACAGAAACGTATGTTGCTGTTGACGGCAATAGGAAAGAATCGATTCAAGATGATATTCATGCCATCCTGTTGTACCAGATACGATTGGAATATTCCTCTCCAGGCAATGACGAATAACGCCGGGTGCGGCATCCGGGGTGGTAAACTCAATGACTACACTGCATTCGCGAAGGAGGTTATCCTGAGCATCCGAAAGACGTTGCAAGGCAACGCCCTGGAGGTCATTTCGCGTCTCGAGAAGGGATAAAATCGCTTGTCCCATTTTCCCCAGTCCAACAACGCCTATTTTAGCCATAATACAATATTTAAAATGCTGATATACAGCCGTTTAATAATCCTATTACCAAGCATAAAAAAACCCGCCTCCCCATCGGAAAGCGGGTAAGAACACACTATGAGAACACCCTAAAAACGTATCAAGAATTCAAGTTTGTAGTGGCCATTCGCTTCTTAAGAAACAACAGCAAAACAAATATAGCATCCTTAAATTGTATCCGCAAGAGAATATTCTGATATTTATGTTAAATCGTTCAAACATTTAGTTTTACCCCCTGATGATCAGCCGAAAAAGTATTGAGGAAGTTATGGACAGGTCCCGGATCGAGGAGGTCGTGGGCGATTTTGTCAATTTAAAGCGCCGTGGAAGCAATTTGACGGGCTTATGCCCCTTCCACCATGAAAAGACCCCTTCTTTCTCCGTATCGCCTACCAGGAACATTTTCAAGTGTTTCGGTTGTGGTAAAGGAGGCGATTCCGTCAAGTTTGTCATGGAGCATGAAGGGTATGACTACCCGGAAGCGATCCGCTACCTGGCCGGGAAATACGGCATCCAGCTTGAAGAAACACAGGCTGATGCGGAAAGCCTGCAAGCCGAAAGAGAGCGGGAATCCTTATATAAAGTCCTGGATTTTGCGTGGCAATTTTTCAAAGACCAACTCCATAAGACGGAAGAAGGCCAAATGGCAGGACTTAACTACTTCAAAGAGAGGGGTTTCCGATCCAAAACCATAGAAGCTTTCGGGCTGGGTTACGCCCCAGACCAAACCGACGCTTTAGTCATAGAAGCAAGAAATGCAGGTTTTACGACAGAAATCCTTCAACGCGCTGGCCTGGCGACGCAATCCAACACAGATTTTTTCCGTCACCGGGTGATGTTCCCCATTTTCAACATATCCGGCAAGGTGATCGCCTTTGCAGGACGACAAATGGCTGCGTCGAAGCGGGGACCGAAATACATAAACTCTCCGGAATCTGAGATCTATCTCAAAAGGAAAGTGCTATATGGCATCTCACAAGCTAAAAAAGCCATGCGTGATCAGGACAATTGTTACCTGGTCGAAGGATACACAGATGTGATCAGCCTATACCAATCCGGAGTTGAAAACGTAGTGGCCTCTTCGGGTACGGCCCTTACACCCGAACAGATCCGGTTGATCCGAAGGTACACGTCACGGATTACCGTCCTCTATGACAGTGACCCTGCCGGTATTAAGGCGGCCATGCGCGGCCTGGATCTCATCCTCGAAGAAAATATGGATGTGCGCCTTGCGCTTTTACCGGAAGGTGAGGATCCGGATTCGTTTGTGCGGAAATCAGGGCTAGCAGGTTTCCAGGACTATATCCTCAACCATGGAAAAGATTTTGTACTCTTCAAGACGCAGCTTCTGATGAAAGAAGCCGCAGGAGATCCGATGCGCAAGGCCACCCTGGTCAAAGACCTGGTAGAAACATTAGCCCGAATTCCGGAGGCGATCAAGCGATCCTCTTTCATCACCGAATGTGCTCACTTGATGAAGATCGATGAACACATCCTGGTTCGTGAAACCAACAAAGCATTTGATGAATTCCTGCGACAAAAGCAGCAAGGCGTTCCGCGGGATACAGACCAGGCCGAAAGGGAAATTCAAGCCCAACGGTTTGACCAGGAAGCCAGGCAACATGAAGCCCGCATCACTCAACTGGATTATCTCACCGATCAATACCAGGAAAGAGACATAGTCCGCATCTTGCTGAACTATGGTGATAAACCTGTCCCCGACTCGACCCTGTCACCTTTAAGCCGATATATCATTGTAAGCTTACTCGATATCCTGGATGCCTTCCAACATGAGACCTATCGCAAAATCATCAAGGAATATCAACGACTGCTTGAACAAGGCATATCCCCCGGAACAGATTACTTTACTTCTCATCCTGACCAGGACATTCATAATCTGGCTATCGAACTACTTTCCACCCCATTTGAATATGCCAGCTGGGAAGAACATGACATCCCTTTGCAAATCCAATTGCATCCTGATGACAATTACAAAAAAGATGCACTCAATGCCATTCTGCGGTTAAAGCTCAAAATCCTGATGGATCATATACAGGAAAACATGGCCCTGATCGCCCGGTTTCAGGAAGAAGGAAATGAAGAAGACATGATCATCCATATGCGGATGCACAATGAATATCTCCAACTGCGTGAACAAATCACATCGCAGTTTAAAAACGTAGTGCTAAAAGTCTGATGATTACTTTGGACTGAAACCAGCCTATTTATTTCTTCCCGGTAGTATCAGCGGGAGCAGAAGCTGATGTGCCTTCGTTGAGGTCTTTGATGATCCGTTCCGTGATATCATATTTTTCATCCGCTACAAGCAGTGGACCACCTTCGACATAGCTCAGGATAAAATCATACCCTTCTGCATCCTTGATCGCTTTCAGTTTCTCATGCAGGACCGTTTGAAGCCGCTTATTGATCTCTGCGGTCTCTTTCATGATTTCCTGGGCCATTCGGTCTCTTTCACCAAGGAGCGCTTCCTGGCGGGCACCCAGATACTTTTCCCGGGCTTCCATTTCCTTGCCGGTCATCGTTCCCGTCTGTGCCTTTTGCTGATAGGCCATGATTTCCTTTTCCAGCGCCGCCCCTTTGCTCTGCAATTCTTCTTCCGCCTTCTTTTGCTTGGCCTCCATAGCTTCAGATTCCTTTCTGAAGTCCTTATAGTGCAACAGGATGGAATCACCGTTGACATAGGCGATCTTCAATCCGGCTCTGGTTGCAGCTGGTGCTGACTCCACACCACTCTTTTCTTTGCAACTATATGCCACCAGAAGGGCAACGGAAACCAATACGTAGAAACTGAATTTTTTCATGGCAAAATGGATATGAAGGGCCAAATATACTACCCTATTGTTTCCCCAAAGGCATTTCCGGATATATGCCATAGCTAATCGCCGGCGTCCTGGGCAGAAGCTACGGGAGGCGAAGCAAACATATCTTCTAACTCTTTCTTTTTTAAATAGTTATCATAGGCATACCAAATCGCATAGCCTAGTGCAAACCCAATGGCTGCACCGGCTACGACATCCCGGAGGAAGTGAGCCATCAGGTATACCCTGGAGATGGAGACAGAAGCGGCCAGAAACAAGCATAAAAAAGAAACCCAGTTCTTTCGAATGAGCCCTGCGGTCAGTGTAAACAAGGCCCAGGCCGCCATGGAATGTCCGGAAGGAAAACTGGTGTGGCCGGAAAATATATGATAATCCATCACCGCCATAGGTCCATCCCAACCCAAACGCCGCAGATAGGACAAAGGACGTTCCTGTGAAAACATATTCTTAAGCATATAACTCACCAGCATGACCAACAATCCCAGGCTTGGAATGAGAATCATTTTTCGCCATGATCTCAACCAAAGCAGTAATCCGATCACAATGAATCCATACTCTTCACCCAATTTGGTTACGTGATAGAAATAATAGTCGAATACTGTATGGCGGTGACCGGTGAGCCAGATCAACAAATGTCCCTTATCCCCCAATGTCGTCGCTGCCACTCCGATGACCATCAGGAGGAGGGCCCCAAAAATGAAGATCCGCCAGGCATTCATGCGGGTTTCCATTTAAAGCTAGTCCTCCACCTTTGCCATCTTGCCTTCAACCGATCCAGATCCATCATCTTGGCGTCCTGCAAGGCTTTGTAGGTCAACACTATCGATATGATAAACAACAACATGACCGGCATCCAGGCGGCGAGCACAGGAGGTAATTTTTCAGCATCATTCAGTTTCTTGCAGCTGATATTGGCCATCAGAAAAAACGTAAAAAAGAAAATAGAGACCAGCAACGGATATCCAAATCCGCCCTTACGAACGATCGTCCCCATAGGGCCGCCAATCAAGAGCATAATGATACATGCAACGGCAAGAGAAAATTTCCAATGCAGTTCATAGGTGTATTTTCGCTTACTCAGTTCAAGCCGCTTGATCGTTCGGTCGTTACGATCAATGGTAGATCGGATGACAGAAACTTTGCTTTTAAGTTGGCCTCGATATTCATTTAAAATAACCGAAGGCAAAGCTTCAACGATGGAGTTGACATTAGCTATTGGAAAGGTATCCAAAAACGCCATCAATTGTCCATAGCGGGAGGTCGCTTTAGCGTTCTCAATATACATCCTGCTGCCCTTGAGTGTGTTTTCCAGCATGCTAACCCTGTTTGTATCCACAGATACTGCATCCTTCAAAGGTTCCCCACGATTGGCGGAATCTGCCATCAGAACATAACGCATGTGATTGGCGGCACGGGCAATCTCGATCTGCTCGTTCATCGTATCAATTTCAACGGCGATCTGGCGCGCGCTCTTCATGGTCTGATGGGATTTAAACTGCTCCTCCTCGGTCCGGTCGAGATCAAACTCCCCAAGGTCAAAACGACGGGTCCACTCATTGAAATGGGAAATCATGAATGGCAACGAATTGGGTCTGCCTTGAGCATCACCTTCAGAATACTGATACCCGTCATAGAGTGTCATGACAAATGCGCCATCTGCCTTGTCAACATACATACGGCCCTTTTGCGCTGTGACTACATTGAGCTTACCCCGACTCTTCTGCGAGTCGTCATACACCATGATGTCCTCAATCGTCTCCTTATCATTGTATTTCTTTCCTACCCGAATAGAATAGCCATGAAAATCTTCATTGAATACCCCGGCTTCAATACTCAAAGTTGGCTTTTGATTACGGATATCATAAAGCCGTGACTGATACTTGAGGTTGGCAATAGGAATAATCGTATTGGAACAATAGAACGAAAAAACCGCGATGACTGAGCTGATCCCCAAGAGAGGGGCCAATATCCGGGTCAATGAAACACCCGCAGACTTGAAGCTGGATAATTCATATCGTTCAGCCAGATTGCCCATCACCATGACCGAAGCCAACAAGACGGCAATAGGTAGAGCCAAAGGAAAAAGGGATACAGATTTGTAAAAAAACATTTCCATAATAACCAGTGCGCCGACCCCTTTACCGATGATATCCTCAATAAACTTCCAGAGGAACTGCATGATGAGTACAAACAGTGCCATGAAGAAGGACATCATAAATGGCGGGATAAAACTGCTGATCAGCAATCGGTCAATCTGATATCCTATGTCGTACCAAGCCTTCTTCACAGTAATAAAACTCAGAGGTGAATCCTGATCGTATGTAGGCCCCAAAATTAGGCTAATCCGCTGGCATTCTCTAGTTGCGAGCAGTCTTGAAAAATGGGCAACGAAGGCCTTGAAATGTCCTAGAAATCAACAGTAACAGTAAGAGCGGGCAAGATGGGTAACTGATCCTTACGTGTATAGGTGACCCTGTCGAAATAAAAGATATTGGACCGGTTGTATACGTTGGTGACACTGGCAAGAATCTCCATCCTGAGGTTTTTACTTATCTCCAGCGTCTTCTTTAGAGACATATCCAATCTATGATAGTCGGGCAATTGACCATTATTGCGCTTATCGCTGTAGATAATGCCCAGGTCAGGATTTTCGGTCAGGACATCTGAATCTATACCTCCGAGGATATCCTGTTGTCCATAAAATCCTTGTGTAAGTGTGAAAGGAAATCCAGAACCGTAGTTCCATCTGACCCCTAGCTCCCAATTATGTCCAAAAGAATAGTTGACCAGAAAATTGACATTATGTCTTCTGTCAAAGTGGGTCGGATAGACCTGCTCTCCATCGTCACGATTGACATGTCCGAGGGAATATGTAGCCCACATGTAGAGGTGTTTAGTCTGGCGGCTCAGGGTAAAATCGATCCCATACGCGTTTCCGGTTTCGGTGGCAAAATCAGGATCCTGCTCGCTCAACTTATTCCGGTTGACCCCAATCAATTGTCCAAAACGCTTGTAATAGCTTTCTACATTTGCTTCCCATCCTGAACCCAACTCAAATTCAAAACCGCCCAGCATGTGCCAGGCTTTTTGCAACTTATCCTTGGTCTCTACGGTCTCACTACCGGGTTCGTAGATCTGCTCTTCGGGTCCGGATAGGAATCCAACAAAAAGGTTGACTACATCTTGTTCGTTGACCGTAGAAATCAGGTTTTGAGAGTATTTACCGGCGGCAAATTTGATCCTGAATTTATCAGAGAAATTGCTCTTGATGGCGAGACGAGGCTCAAGGGAGAAGTCTCCAAGAGAGGCATAAAACTGAGCCCGCAAACCTGGCTCGATAATGATTGCATTTGTTTTTTGGCGCCACGCAACATATCCGGCAAGCTCCGTAGTATTCTCATCCTGTTCAAAAGTAATGCCCACGAAATTGCGGAATTTGAGTAAAGTAGAAATACCATTGAGTTCAAAACCATAATTGAACGTACTGTTCTTTCCGAAAGATTTAAAATCAAACAAGGCATTAAATCCGCCGATAGAATTTTTCCTTGGCTCATCATCAAACTCCTTGATCTCAATATCATATTTCGAGTACGCCAGCGTACCTGAGATAATCAGGTTGGATGAATTCGGGATCAGTTTGAAACTCATACCTCCCCCACCGGATTTCCAATCCAATTTTGCTACGTCTTCAAAGTTGACTCCATCATTGAAACTGAATCCGAAGAAATCTACTTTACTTCCATCACCGGATAGAAAAGACATCTTGCCATATAAATCCGTATAGGAGTATGGTAACCCAAGAGAATCCTCGGTGGCATAATCATACAACACTGGAGAAGTTTTATCCAGATAAGAATGCTTTCCTGTAATCAGAAAAGAAGAACTTCCCCGGTTTTCCGGGCGAAACGGTGTAATAGGCCCTTCCAACAATCCTTTGACCTGAAAAGGGCTTGCTGAAACCAGTCCGCCAAAACGCGTTTTATCTCCATCCCTGGTCTTTAAGTCCACGACGGCGGAAATCCTGCCCCCGTATTCAGCACCGAAAGCGCCACTAAGCACCTCTGCTGATTTGATGGCTTCCGTTTCAAATACGCTAAAGAAACCGATACTATGGATAGGATTATAGATGGTCATCCCATCAAGTAAAACCTTGTTTTGCACCGGAGAACCTCCGCGGATATAAATCTGTCCGCCCTGGTCACCGGTGGAAATGACGCCTGGCAATACCATCAGATATTGGGCTATATCTGCTTCACCGCCTGTAGAAGGAAGGGCTTTAATTTGCTTTGGTGTGACGGTGATGCGGGAGACATTGACTTCGTTGCGCCGTTGTTCAAGGCTGGCGCTAACATTAATGGTTTGCAATTCGATTGATCCCTCCGCCATAAACAGCTTCAGGTACTTGACCTGGTCAGCCTGTAGGGTCACTTCGGTACGAAGGGTATCATAACCGATAAAAGAAGATAAAACCGTGTAGCTACCAACTGGAACCTCGGAGAAAATGAAAAAACCATCCAGATCCGTCACTGCTCTAATGTCTGTACCTACCAGGCTGACATTGCAGAAGGACACCGCCTCTCCTGTCGCTTCATCATAAATATTTCCTCTGAGAATGGCCGTCTGTCCCAACGCGTCTGAAACAGAGACAGCCTGAAGTATACACATACCCACTATCCATAGGATAGCACGGATCATCTGGCTTTTGATCATAGGGCGGCAAAAATAACATACTTAGAGCGAAGAAAGGACTTCAAAACGCAGATTAAACGGCTGAATCCTACATTTGCATCCATGGTGACACTACCCGACGCCCCGAACAAACCTTTAGGCAACTGTCCTGCCTGTGGATCAGCCACTTGGATACCTTCCGGCAAGGTGAAAGATGACAGTGTCACCGGAGAGTGGTTTGACCTCATGGAATGCCCAGGTTGCCATCTTAGAGCCACTTCCCCAATGCCAGCCCCCAACGAAATAGGACGATATTATGCATCTGAGGCCTATATTTCTCACAGCGATAGTCGAGCCGGCCTGATCAACCAGATATACCATGCAGCCCGGACATTTATGCTGAAGAGAAAGAAGTCATGGGTCATAAATGCATGCGATAAAGGAAAAGGAAGCTTACTTGAGGTGGGTGCCGGTACCGGTCATTTTGCCCATTATATGCAATCCCATGGATGGACAGTGACCGCTCTCGAACCAGATGAAAAAGCGCGACAATTGGGAGCAGAAAAGCTGGCTATGCAAATGCAGCCTATCGACCTACTCGACCATTTGCCATCCTATTCATATGATGCCATCACCTTGTGGCATGTACTCGAACATGTCCATGATCCGGGACATTATTTGAGGCGATTCAGGGAACTCCTCAAACCCGGGGGGGCATTGATTATCGCGGTTCCCAACTACACCTCAAGAGACGGATCTATCTACAAAACCGGCTGGGCGGCATACGATGTACCAAGACATCTTTGGCATTTCAGTCCCTCTTCTATGGAAAGGATATTGCAAAAGCACCTGTTTACGCTTTCCGGTAAAATCCCAATGCATCTCGATGCATTTTATGTGAGCATGCTGAGTGAAAAATACCGGGGGCACTCCTTTCTGGCTACGTTGCTGGGAAGTATTTCAGGCTTCGGCACCTACTTAGCTACCTTAGGGGACAGGGACAAAGCTTCATCGCTGATCTATATCGCAAAATAGGATTGGGAACAATTCATCGGCTTTCTTTACTGAAGATATCCTTGCATAATCCATGTATATCTGCATTTCCGCCGGATATAATCACACCTACCCGCTTTCCTTTCATCTGCTCCTTGTATCGCAACACGGCGGCAGCGGCTACAGCACTACTGGGTTCAATGACGATTTTCATGCGCTCCCACACCCACAAAAGAGCAGACTTGATTTCTTCTTCTGTCACACACCATACCCCTGATACCAGTTGTCTAATGATCGGAAAATTGATATCCCCGAGTTGGGTACGCAGACCATCAGCAATAGTGTCTGTGCGTTCATTGGTTTCAATCTTGCCGGATAGCATCGATCGATAGGCATCGTCAACGTTCTTGGGTTCAGCTGCCCACACCTTGGTGCCTGGAGAAAACCAATGAGCGGCCAACGCCGTACCTGCCAGCAGTCCTCCACCACCTACGGGGGCAATGATGATATCCAGACCTGGCTGTTCTTTGATGAGTTCCAGTGCGCAGGTACTATTGCCCAATATGACCTGCAAATCATTGGAGGGATGGATAAAAGTCATACCGGTAGTTCTAATGATTTCTTCCACGAGCTTTTCACGATCGATTGGCCTGGAGCCACTAAAGGCAATTGTAGCGCCGTAGCTACGCACCGCATCTACTTTGACAGCAGGTGCATTCTCAGGCATGACGATGATAGCAGGAATTGATTGAATGCGGGCTGATAATGCCAGGGCCTGCGCAAAATTGCCGGAGGAATGGGTTACAACCCCTTTCTCCAAGGCGACGGTGTCCAACCTTGAAATGGCATGGGAGGCTCCACGCATTTTGTATGCACCCATTCGCTGGAAGTTTTCACACTTAAAAAAGACTTCTGCTCCGGTGAGTGTATTGAAAGTCGTTGATGAAAAGACAGGTGTATGATGCACAATATCCCTGATCCTTTCGAAGGCATCAACAAGGTCCTGTTTGGAGGGTATGCTCATGAGGAAAGGATTTGCTCCGCCAGTTGTATTACCAGCTTGTATGTTTCGGTGATATGATGCACTTCGGTGTTGGTCTGACCCGGAACCCATCTGATCAGGCTCCGCCCCGAAATAAGGGCATGTGTCATATAGGCTCTGCCACTGGAATTAATAGCCCTGTATAGCTGTCTGGTGAGATCCCCGGATGGATCGAGGTCTGAATTAAATCTGAACGTGAGGATGTTGAATGACCTTGCATAAGGCATTTCAAAACGATCATCCTCCTTGAGCCAGTTTTCAATTTGTTGTGCCAATGACAGATGGTGTCTTAGCCTGGACTGTATGGCATCGGTGCCTAACAATTGAAGAGTCATCCATAGTTTTAACGCCCTGAACCGCCTACCCAAAGGGATTCCCCAGTCTCTGTAGTCGTGGACACGATCACCATGGGTAGTCATGAGGTAAGAAGGATTGATACTCATTGTTCGAATGAGCAATTCAGGATCTCTGACGTAATAGGCACTGCAATCGAACTGGACAAACATCCATTTGTGTGGATTAAAAACATAGCTGTCTGCTCCTTCGAGTTCACAACGAAGATGTCTGTATTCATCGAGCATCAGGGCCGTGCCCGCATAGGCTGCATCGACATGATGCCAAAGGCCGTAATGGGCGGCGATCTCACCAATGGCACCAACTGGGTCTACTGCACCGGTGCCCGTGGTCCCTATGGTAGAAATCACACAGACCGGCATATACCCGACTTTGAGATCATGCTTGATAGCATCAACCAGCATGGATGGTTGCATCGCCAGGTTATCATCTACCGCAATATGTACCAGGTTATCCGTTCCGAATCCAGCCAATCGCACGGCTTTTTCCACGGACGAATGAGCCTGGGCAGAAGTGTAAATCCTGTATATGGTTCCGTCAAATCCACGCTTGGAAATCCTGAAACCGGACTTCCATTCCCTGGCTGTCAGGAGCGCTGTGAGTGTGGCAGAAGAAGCGGTATCCTGAATAACACCTTCCCAACCTGATGGCAGTCCCAGCAAGTCCCTGCACCATTCCATACACCGTTGCTCCAATTCTGCGGCAGCAGGAGAACTCTCCCACAACATGCATTGTGCTGAGATTCCGGAAGTGAGGATTTCAGCGGCAATAGATGGAAAACTCGTATTGCCAGGAAAAAAAGCATAGAAATTTGGATGTTGCCAATGGGTCATCCCGGGGATGATGACTTCATCCAGCATCTTAAATACGTCTTCATCCGACACTGGCTGAGCAGGTGGCTGCGATGGAAACTTTGCATACACTTCACCTGGAGCGACTTGGCTGCGGACCGGAAATGATTCTAATTGGCTGTAGTATTGGACGATCCAATTCACCGCACGATGTGCCAATGCCGCAAACGCTTCACGACCTGGCTGTGTATTGGAAAATAAAACCGGTTCCATGGCTACTCTTCAGGCGTCAGGATACCGGTTTTTTCACCGAAATACTGAACGAACCGTCGCATCTCATTGGCAAGTGCCGTATTCTGGGTCGACTTGAAATACCCATCGGTGATGGCAGATAAGGCATAAAAGAGTTTACGGTCCATTTCCGCTACCTGGCAGTCTTTTGTCCAGAGGAACAGGGTGGACGTATCCAACGAATCCTTGTCTAGAAGAGCTAAAAAGATGGATTTGCTTTCCATAGGATGTGATTGGCCGGCATCAGAAGCCTGCCATTCAATCTTTTCAGGCACACGATTTTCATCCAACTGGATGCGTATAGAAATATCAGAAATTTTGGAAGCCATAAGTTTTAGATGATTGAAGCAAAACTAACCAGATTCTGACTACCCACCTACAAAGGGATTTGATGGGCCGGTGAACTATTGGTTAAACAAACGGGCCAATTGAATGATTTCACTGCCATGATGGATGTGCGTCCCCTGACGAAAGCTCTGGGCAGCCTGCACCATAGCTTTAGCGACATCATCCGCTTCTATCGGCGCCATATCTCCAATAATGCTTCCAGAAAAATACTGCAGTCCTTTGCTAAACTGCCCAGCCAGCTTTTCGGCCGTTCGCTTTTCTTCCCTGGGACCTAATAAAACAGAAGGTCTCATGATATGAACACTCCAATACGGGAGGCGACGAACATCGTCTTCCAGCTCCCCTTTCACTTTGAGGTAATACACCCATGAACGGCTATCCGCACCGATCGATGAAACAACGACTAATTGATTCATATTCTGGAGGGTGCCTGTCTTGGCAATATTGAAAATCAGATCGTGATCTACAGCATAGAACCTATCCCGGCTACCTGCCTTTTTCATGGTGGTCCCCAACGCGATAAACAAATCCTCACCTCTCATCAGATGACGGTAATGATCCGGGTGCGACATGTCTACCTCGTAGTGAATCAATTTGGGATGACTGGCCTGAATAGGGCCTCTCCCTATTGATATAACCCGGTCATATGCTTGATGAACGAGTAGCCGACGGAGGCAACAATTGCCTATCAAACCGGTAGCGCCAAACAACACCGCGCCTTTGGAGTGTTGCTTGATCTCCATGGCAGAACTGTCCGTATCAAGTAATTGCTTGGCCATCTTGAATCAATATTCCACTACCTGAGTATAATAACGCACATTATAACCACCCCAGGTTCCAAGGCCCCCCTGGATATTGGATTGAATCCGGGTATATCCTGAAAACGGACCTTGATTGGATTTCGCATATTCAAGCGTATTCCAGAAATTGAAGGTAGCTTCATCAATAGCGCACCATTTTACAGTAATGGTATCGCCAACAAAATACAACCCAAATTCTTCCGGGTCAACATCCCCGGTGTCTGTTTGCGGATTGAAAAGTTGAAACCCAAAACTTTTGCCATCAAAAAAAAGATCTTCAGTAACACTGGAAAATGCAGGTTCCAGGGCTCCCCCATTAGTAGAACCTAGGTATCTGTAAAAATTCAATTCGCCAGGAGGATCAGAAACATAACATTTAAGTTGAGCTAATGAATCATTCGGCTCCCCGGGTGGTGGCAAGAACATCATACTGTCAATGGGTACAAACGTAGGGATTCGGGTCGTAGAGGTTATCGTATCTCCATCCACTGCGATTTTCAAATCATAGCTTCGGCCAGTCTGTGGTTGCAATTGGTTAAGCAAATCCAGATATACACAGAAATCCACATTTAAACTATCCGGATCGAAACCGAACAAGTCAGCCACTTGCTCCAATGCCGTTGAATCCAACTCTGAAAAACATACCTCTGTCAAAACTACCTCCAGTTGCCCATCAGAAACTCTTACATCAGCATCATGCACAAACGAAGATGTAAATTGGTCTGCGGAGATATCTCCGTAAAAATCGAACGTCCTCGTCAGCAACAAATATGGAGGTAGTGCTCCCGGGCCTGCTTCAAGATAGCCTTCCACTACATAGTCAGGCACCTCACCTGAAGGGACCGGCGTATATTCCTGCTCGCAGGAGATGAGACTGACGACGAACGCTATAGATATCAGAAAAATGAAGTGTGATCTCATTTGAATTTGAAGTTCCAGGTGACGGAGGGGATAATCGGAAAGATGGACACTTTGTACGCTTTGACCTGGGCCGTGCCTTCCTGAAGATCGGTCTCATAATCGGTATAGGTGAAAAAAGTGTTCTTTCTGTTGTACACATTGTATATCGAGAACACCCATTCGGAACGGAAGTTTTTCTGGCTTGTGGGGTTCGGGATATACGTCAGAGAAATATCCATCCTGTGATAGGGTTCAAGGCGTTGACTATTGCGAGGTCCATATTCGGTTTGTAACTCACCATCGATCAGATAAACTTTTTCCGGAGGCGTATACGATTTACCTGTTGCATATACAAAGACAACACCTCCTATCAGTTTAGGGTTGAAATTATAATTGGCCACGATACTCAGATCATGTGTGCGATCATACGTAGCAGGATAGGTCCTGCCGTTTTCAATATCCGGAAACGTTCGCTCGGTACGGCTCAGCGTGTAGCCTATCCATCCATTCAGCGCTCCTTTATTTTTACGGACAAACAATTCTAAGCCATACGCTTCCCCACTACCAAAGACAAATTCATTTTCAACCTGGTCTACACTATTGTCCACATAGCTTTCCCGGTAATCAATTTGATCTTTGAGGGATTTATAGTAGGCCTCGACAGAAGCTTCAAATTCATTACCACGGATATTCTGGAAATATCCGGCAGCATATTGCCATCCGCGCTGGGGCTTCACTTGCTCTGAACTGGGTACCCACACATCTGCCGGCAAGGTAGATGAACTATTGCTGACCAGGTGCAGATATTGGGTAGTCGAGGTAATCCCTGCCTTCAATGAAGCATCGGGATTGAGTGCGGTATTGACAAACAATCGAGGTTCGAAAGAATTGTACGTTTTCACCACCTCTCCTTGTTTATAGACCTGTCCATCCATTCCAGAAGTGTATGGTCCAATCTGTTGAAACAAGGTGCCGCGCAAACCCAAATTGACCCTTAGCCAGGGATTGATTTTCCAGTCATCTTGCACATATAATGCATATTCATTGGCGAACTTGGCCGTGGCCGTCGATTCAAACTCTACATCACCAGAATTGCCGGTGATAATATTTGGGGTCAGTTTATGATTGGTAACATGAAGTCCTGTTTTGACCTGGTGGTCATCAGAAGCATAGTATTCAAAATCAAATTTGCCGGTATAATCTCTGACCCCTGAAAAGACATCAAACCTGAACTCATCTTGTTCAAAGCCGGCGCTGAAATTGTAATCATTGTAGATCGCCGACAGGTTGAAAAATAATTTATCATTGAATAAGTGGTTCCACCGCAAGGTAGCGGTACCATTGCCATAGGGTAACCGGAATTGAAAATTGCGACCCGGTTGCTCAAAGTTCAATACATCCCTTCCAAAATATCCACTGAGGTAAATTCGGTCATTCTGCGAGAACTGGTAATTCGCCTTGGCATTGAGATCGTAGAAAAAATAATTGGTCCCCGCAAAATCGGTCTGCCGGATCAGCGGTTGGGCAAGGTCAAAACCGTAGGTTCGCCTGCCACTGATCAGGAAACTGCTTTTATTCTTTACGATCGGCCCTTCGAGGGTCAACCGGGAAGAAATCAAACCAATTCCGCCTTCTCCTTGAAAGGATTGATTATTCCCTTCTTTCATCTGGATGTCAAGGACCGAAGACAATCTGCCTCCATAGACCGCGGGAATACCCCCTTTGATCAGGGTGGTATTCTTTATAGCATCGGCGTTGAAAACGCTAAAAAAACCAAGGAAATGGCCGCTATTATAGACGACCGCTTCGTCGAGCAAGACGAGGTTTTGATCAGCACCTCCTCCCCGCACATAAAATCCTGAACTTCCTTCTCCGGCAGAGGAAACACCCGGAAGCAATTGAAGTGTTTTCAGGACATCAATTTCACCAAGTAATGCAGGCAAAACTTTTATTTGTTCAACAGGAAGGTTGACCCTGCCCATGGAAGTACTTTGGACGTTTTCATCTTCCTCTTCACGAGTTGCGGAGATGACTACCTCCTGCATTTCGAGGCCTTGCTGAAGACTTACATTCAAATCCGTATTGGTTTGCAGCACGATATCTTCAGAATGCAATTGATACCCAAGGAAAGAAAAGACGATCCTTTGGGGTCCATCCGGTAAGGTGAGGGAATAAAATCCATAGGTATTGGTGACTGTACCGGTGGTCGGGTCGTGTTCCAGGAAAATATTGACGCCTATCAATGTTTCTCCGGTGCCAAGATCTTTGACATAACCGCTGATGGTGTGTTTGCCTTGTGCAGAGAGGCCTGAACCTGTCAGACATAAGGCTATTGACAATAAATAACGTACTAGTCGCATGCGCATTGTAAAATGTCAAAACGTTTTTAGGGCCATGTTGTTACAGCAAAATCACAAAAAAGGAAAGGGTACTTTGATCATTTAGATGAGCTGTCAGGATTGATCTACAAAACCGGCCTGACGGACCATCCACCTTGCCGGATCAGAGATAGTATTCCAGCCCGCCCGCTGAAATGACCTACACCGACACTGATAAAATAGGACCATTCCGTATCAAGTGACAAAATGCGTTTCGCCATCAATCGGTTTCTGTCGTAGATTATAGTGCGTCGCAGGCTATGCATCGACGACTTAGTCATTTGATAAAGGGCATGGATTTCACCTCTGGAATAAAGATCAAGAGTCTTTAATGTAAATCGCCTGACCTTGGATGGATTTCTGCTGATATTCATCATCTGGCGGTAAAGGGGCTCAACTGGAACTGAATGGAGCAATTGCAGTTGTTCTTCAACGGACTCCAAACCTCTGACTTCCTTGTGATGGTTCCTGGCAAAAGTCCACAAGTGTTCGTCGAGTGATACGGTATGATCATTCGTCATCAGGTGTTGAGAAACTGCACTAAGAATCATCAGGGGATGCAGATGAGCATAGCGGTCAATATCCAGACCAAAAGACGTTTGAAGCTGTTTTCGCATTTTGGCATATGCGGCAGGTGAAAAATGCTGATGCAGACTATACACAGGCGATGGATAGAATGGAGCCGGGGTGCTTAAATCCATTTCCCCGAAATAAACATCAGCGTTTAGGATATAAGGATACCATGCATCACAAAACTGGTATGCGCGTTCGTCACGTACATGCATTGTCCCAAACAATATA
The DNA here is from genome assembly GCA_044227555.1 of Saprospiraceae bacterium. Classification (GTDB taxonomy): domain Bacteria; phylum Bacteroidota; class Bacteroidia; order Chitinophagales; family Saprospiraceae; genus Opimibacter. The sequence continues at coordinate 239,000 of JBGAWQ010000001.1, forward strand.
GAGGCCTTGCCCTGTGGGGGTTTAACAGACCATGCCAAAGAAGATGCACCCAAGAGTAAACCAGGGTGTACCGTCATCCGTGCTTCCCGTTGTAATCCAACGGGAGCACTTTACGGTTTTTGACTGTGGATAAAGTCATAAGGGTCTTGAGCCGCTCGACTTCAGGAATCTGAGACAATACATTAAAGAGCAGGTTCTGGTAGGCCTGGAGATCTTTGCAGATCACTTTGAGCAGGAAATCCCCATCGCCGGTGATGATATTGCATTCGGCGACTTCATCAATCTCGTTGACTTTCCGCAGGAAATTTTCGGATGCTTTTTCTTTATGCCAGCCGATATTGACCAGAATAAAGGTCTTGACCGTAAGGCCAAGCGCCAGAGGATCTACCTCAGCATGGTAACTTTTGATGATACCATTTTTTTCCAGCTTCTTGACTCGTTCCAGCGTCGGCGCCGGGGACAAACCGATTTTCTTCGACAAGCTTAAATTAGTAATGTTACTGTTTTCCTGCAGTAACTGTAAAATCTGAAAATCAATTTTATCAAGATCCTCAATCATGGAAGTACGATTTATGCTCTAAAATATTAAGTCTTTAAGGTCCGATTATGGGAAAATACCCAAACGGATATAATCACCAGAGATTTTATTGAGCGCGCAAACAAATGCTGCTGAACGCAAGTCCTCAATATTCTTTTTACGCTTCAGGATTTCACGAATCTCGTCATAGGCATTGACCATGGTGTCTTCCAGTCCCGAACGAACCAGGTCAATTTCATCCGCGCCGTGGGTCAACACGTCTTTCTCGCGGGTACCTACATTCTTTCCCGTAAGTCTTTCTACTGTGGAAAGAAGATTACTCAACGAATTTTCCTGGAATCTCTTCTCCATGCGACCAAAGCGCATGTGAGAAAGATTTTTAAGCCATTCGAAATAGGATACCGTCACTCCACCGGCATTCAGGTACATATCGGGAATAATTACAACGCCTTTCTTGGCCAGAATATCGGCAGCCTCTGAAGTAACAGGGCCATTAGCTGCCTCAGCTATGATTTTGGCTTTTACTTTTTTAGCGTTTTCAGTAGTGATCTGGTTTTCGAGTGCGGCTGGCACAAGGATATCGCATTCAATAGCGACCCAGTCATTTCGGTCAGGAAGTGTTTTAGTACCGGGGAATCCGAGGATCGAGCCCTTATCCTTACGGTATTTCAGCAGTTTTTCAATATTGATGCCTTTATCGCTGACGATGGTCCCTTCGATCTCAGAGATGCCGATGATTTTTACATCGCCCTCATCCTGTGAGATGCTTCCGGAATAAGAACCTACATTACCCAATCCCTGGATCACCATGGTCTTGCCGCCGATGCCTGGAGTAAGTCCAAGGGCTTTCGCATCATCGGCATAGGATAAAAACTGGCGGACACCATAATACACGCCACGTCCTGTGGCTTCCGTTCTGCCTTTGATTCCATTTTGGCTCTCAGGCTTACCTGTTACACACGCTGCTGCATCGATCTCCCCGTGATTGAAGGTCTGATACGTATCGAGTATCCAGGCCATTTCGCGGCTACCAGTACCATAATCAGGAGCAGGAACATCAAGGCCCGGACCAATAAAATTTTTACGGATCAACTCCGTGGTATATCGACGGGTGATTTTTTCCAATTGCTCCTCAGAATATTTTCTCGGGCTGATTTTTACGCCTCCTTTTGCACCACCGAATGGCACATCGACCAATGCACATTTGTAACTCATCAGAGCGGCAAGTGCCATGACTTCATCCCGATTGACCATATGACTAAAGCGGATCCCCCCTTTAGTGGGTAGACGGTGGTGGCTGTGTTGTACCCGGAATGCTTCAATCACCTGATAGGTATTCCCGATTTTTACCGGGAAGGTCATCTCATAGACTGCGTTGCAGACTTTGATTTGCTCTAAAAGCCCTTTTGGGATGGACGTGTGAGCGGCCGCACGGTCAAAATTCCGATTGACGCTTTCGAAAAAACTCAAATGTTTGCTTGTATTACTCATTTTTTTGCCGTTTTTCAAGTTTTGAAATTCTTTGATCGACCCGAACCATGTAGAGGAGGAGAGTGATCAGAATGATCAGGCATACTCCGGCCACTACATAGATTTTACCAACACTACGCATAAAATCAGGCCCGACTTCACCCTCCGCCCTGGCGGCTTCGAACCCGGCGATCAATAGTATAGTCAATATGCTTCTGAGACTCGTCATGCACTGAAAAAGCCCATAAATATGATAAGATTTATTCAACTTCACAGGTTTCCTTTTAGCTTATCGGTTCGATACACCAGTTGACTGATCCAAAGTCCTAATAGAATAAATCCCAGGACGGCCGGATAAAACACCATTCGCATTGTATTGTCGAGGTCTTCACCACCCATAGCCGGATTACCGCCATTGCCCGGATGAAGGCTATCGGTCATCCGTGGTATGATAAAAAGTAATGGGATCAGAAGGGTGAATGCAAACATATTGTAACCTGCTGAAAGTCTGGCTCGCTGCATATCATCTTCTATGGAGGAACGCATCACCATCAAGGCGGCATAGATCAGGAGGGAAATAGCCGACATATTTTGTTTTACGTCCCAACTCCAATAGGCATTCCAGGTATTTTTCGCCCATAACATTCCGGTGATCAGCCCGAGGCATCCAAAAACGAGTCCGACCTGTATATGAGCGACACTCTTGAGGTCATCATTCATTTCACCATATCGGTAATATCGCAGGCTATACCAGGCGCTCACCCCGAAAAGGATAATCATTGAAAACCACATCGGCACATGGAAATAAGTATTCCTTATCGTCTCCGCCAATATATTTCTGAAAGGGTATTGTACCCCCGCCTGTTGGTGAATCTGGGTGATTTTGTCTTTAAACCAGAGCGCCATTTCGGCAGTATCCTGGGTGGAAGAGGGAGTGACAAATACAGCATTGGGAAGGACGCTGGAGCCATCCACGCTATGATCGATCACCAGGGCTAAAGGATAAGCATCCTGTCTTTGAGGAAAAACCGAAGGGATATAAAAGCTTGCCTGTAGGTGCCGGTCATCCAGGGTTTTAACCTGCGTGGCCTGCAATACAGTATCGCCGGACAGACTTAACCAGATACGCAAGGTGGATGGATCGAGGGAATAGGAGGAATTGTATCCGGTAATATCCAAAACCAGATTTTCACCGGCTATAGCTCTTTCAGGGGCAACCCGAATGATGCCTGGCTTCAAGGGTACCAGCCAGCCGGCAATAAAGACGTATACCAGGAGGACGATTGATGCCCATTTCCAAAGTGCGAGGTTCGGCAGAGAAATCCTGGTGGGTTGTTGCATGATCAGGAGCGCCAAAGATAGGGAAACAACCATAGAGAGAGTCCTACGACCAGGGATATTATGCTGGCCAGCAGTGTCAATTCATTCCATGGATTATCATCTGGAGTCGTGCCGGCAGCATAGGCCGTCAGTCTGAGGATATTGATCAACAATGGGATCATCAATGGAAGGGCCATGACCGAGGTCAGGGAAGCATTTTGTTGGGTCTTGATGGCAATGGAGGTGATCAAGGTCAGAAGAAAGGACAACCCTGTACATGCCAGCAATCCGGTCGTCAAAAACCAGCCTTTCCGGATGATATGGTCGCCCGCCATCACAAATAATACAAACCACAAAACGAGAAAAATAAAAAGGAGAAGTAGCAGGTTATAAAACACCTTGGCAATGAAAAGCTGGAGGGGATGATACAAGGTATAGTAATAAAAATAACGGCTTTCACTTTCCCGTCCGAAAGACTTGAGGACAGCCATGAGGGCGGAAAAAAGGAAAATAATCCAGAAGGTCAGCCCCCATTCCTTTGGGGGAAGTTGTCGCCAAATCGAGAACACAATAAAGGAAGCGGAAAGGACATATAAGAGTATACCGGATAGCGCATAGCGTTCTCTGAGCTCAATTCGGGCTTCGGTAGTGACGAGCGTCAGGATACGGTTCATGGTGGGCAAAGATACTTGGTTTAGGGTCGGTGAAGAGGGTATACAGGGAGAAAAGAGCGCCGCCTGCGTGGTCAAACTTATATTCAAAATATACGTCTATATTAAATATTTGAATAATGTATTACCTTTGTCATAATCAATGATTTATTAAAAATGCACCATCTCCTCACCCCCATTTTTTCACTATTCCTCCTCCCCCTGACCCTCACCGCCCTACCTGGCAATTCCCCTTATTTCTACACCATCACCGCTAAATCTGGAGACGGCATCTCTATCCTACTCAACCGCTACGAACTGGACGAATACGATTGTAACCTGGATAAATTCCTGGAACTCAATCATCTGAAGAAAAATGACCAATTACTCGCCGGCAAAGAATACCAACTTCCGGTAATGATCTATGACTACAACGGCCAAAGTATCCGGAGCACCTTAGGGATTTCCGATATGGAAACCGCAAAACGAATAGCTAACTATAACCGGATTATCCTCAACCGCAATCTCCGGAAATCTGATTACGAAACGAGTAAAATACTCTGGGTGCCTTATCACGAACTCAATTGTCCAGGCAATATCAATCCACCTATTGCCATCACAGATAATATTGATAAATCCGAAAAATCCACTACACCGGTAACCAGCGAAACCGTCTCTATTTTCGGCAAAGAATACGGAGTCATCACCCACAAAAGTGATCGCCTCAAAGGCAAAGTATACTATATCTCCTCGGGTCACGGCGGACCCGATCCGGGCGCCATGGCAAAGATGGGTAGCCACAACATCTGTGAAGATGAATATGCCTATGATGTATCCCTGCGGCTGGCCAAAAACTTAATGGAAAACGGCGCCAAAGTCCACATCGTCATCCAGGACGAAAATGATGGCATACGCAATGATGATATCCTGGTCTGCGATCACGATGAAAAAACCATGGGCACACAAACCATCCCTATCAACCAACTCGCCCGCCTGAAACAACGAACAGACGCTATAAACGAACTGTACACGAAGTATGCCAAAGCAGGCGTGAAGGAACAAATCCTGGTCTGCATCCACGTCGATTCCAGATCCGAACATCAGCGCCAGGATGTCTTTTTTTACCATTTCGAAAACTCCAAGTCAGGTAAAAAACTTGCCGAAAATGTCCAGGAGGTCTTTGCCCAAAAATATGCCCGCTACAGGCCCGGAAGTGAATACGAAGGATCTGTCTCTACGCGCAACCTATACATGCTCAGAGTCCCCTATCCAACAACGTTATATGTAGAATTGGCTAACATTAAAAATGAAGCTGATCGGAAGCGGATACTTCCCTCGAGCAACAGACAGGCAATCGCCAACTGGCTTTACGAAGGATTAATTAAATCCTAGGCATTTGACCTTATGATGCAGACGTATACATCAGATTACAGCCTCGCATATCACTCAAATCCAATCGCCCTAAAACTTCAAAGCTACCATCAACATAACTGACACCTACATCTTCCGTCGCTATGAAGGCACAGGTATCAATGTTGGCAAGATCAATAATGTTGATGGCTCCCCGCTGACCCTGGCCGATCAAACGTAATGGATCACTGACATCCCTGATAAACACTCCCATCGTAGGACCGGGCAGAAATCGCCCTCCAATCCGATACGCCTGAGACAATAATTCAGTCATCCCGTATTCACTTGCAATTCGGAGTGCAGGATACCGAGCTCTCATCCGATCATAGAGTTCTTCACGCGTCAACTCCTTCCCCCTACCCTTCATGCCCCCGGTTTCAATCACCAACAAACGATCCCAGACGGGAATCCCGGCATGGTCGAACAAATCCAACAAGGCAAAACTCACTCCTATCAAAACGACTGCTTCATTTTCCCTGAACAATGCATTCAAAAGCTCAACTAGCTGATCATTAATGGCGGGAAAAAATCCACTTTTTTCATGACCTCCTACCGTCATAAAATGATCAACCATATCGACCAGACTGGAATCAGGTCGATCAAGATAGGAGGGCAACAAGCCTACCCAGATAAAATCTCCCGGAGAACCAAGAAAGGTTGAAAACCCCTTCTGTGCTACTGCATGATACCAGGAACGATCCCGGACCAAATGCTGACTTCTTTGACTTCCCGTGGTTCCGCTACTTTCAAACCGACACTGAGGATCCCATGTTCCAGTCTTCACCAGATGCTCCTTAAAGACAGATACGGGTAAGAATGGGATATCAGAAATCGCTGTCACATTGGACGGATCCTTATGGAGCAAGTGGCAGAAAGATTGATACAAATCATTGTTAGCAAATTGAAATTTCCATACCTCCATCGCAACTTGCTCAAAGCCCTCAACGTTTATATCGTATATTCGGGCAAGTAATGATTCACGTATTTCATCCGGACGGGTCATCAGCGTCAAAATTACTCCTTTTACTCCTGCTCTCCCTTACAGGATGGCAATGCCTTGACTCCCCCAATTATCCGGATGAACCCTATATCGAATTCCTCAGCATTTCTAAAGACACGCTTGACCAGGGTATATTCCAGGAGGATTCACTGACGGTTCGGTTCCGCTTTGAAGATGGCGATGGTGATATTGGTCGGACAGATCAGGATCCGGAAAACAACATATTCTTTATTGACGAACGCACCGGGACACTTGACAATACATTTGGCATTCCTACCCTCCCTGAGGACGGCGCTGGCAACGGTGTAGAAGGAGATGTAAAAATCCTGTTATTTTCAACCTGCTGCATCTATTCGGATGGTTCAGACCCCTGCTTACCCAATCCCAATTCACCCCTGGATACCGTCCAATATCGCATTTATATCGTCGATAGGGCCGGACATAAAAGCAATGAGATCTTAACGGATCCCATTATCCTTCGCTGCAATTGACTAATTTCTACCTGACCAGAACAACTTGTTCCTCCATTCCCATGTTCACTCAACTATAAATTCATGCATTGGCAACAAGTTAAAAGAAGACTTATTTCAATCCCAATGCCAACTCAGCCGCAGCAACCGTTTTTTCGTCATTACCTACAAATATCTTTCGACCGATAATAATCACCGGCCGCTTAAGGAAAGTATATTCCTCAAGGATCAGCCGTCTATAATCCTCCTCCTCAAGATTCACCTCTTTCAGGTTCCTTTCCTTATAGAGTAATGCACGCCTGCTGAACAAGCTTTCGAAGGAACCTGCCAGTTTCTTCATCTCATCTAATTGCCCTGCAGTAATCCGATCAGTCTTAATATCCTGCTTTTCAAATTCCTCCATGCCCCCAAGCCGCCGGATAATTCGGGCACAGGTATCACAAGTTGACAAATAATATATTTTTTTCATCATCCAAATTTACGTGCAGGCCCTTTACGTTTCTAAAGCATTGTGGAAAAACAATTTCCCTTTTGCCCTCCCGGACGCGACAACAGAAATACTTATATTCATGCTTATGAATCCTGCTGAACTAATCCTCAATCCCGACGGCTCCATTTATCATCTCAACCTGCTTCCAGAAGATATTGCCCCTACCGTAATATTGGTTGGTGATCCCGGACGAGTCGCGAAAGTGTCGAACTTCTTCAACACCATTGATGTCATCAAACAAAAAAGGGAATTCATAACCCATACCGGATGGTACAATAACAAAAGGATCACGGTGATCTCCACAGGTATCGGCACAGACAACATTGATATCGTGGTCAATGAACTGGATGCACTGGTCAATATCGATCTGCGTACACGCTTGCCTAAAACAGAACTGACCTCCCTAAACCTCATCCGCATTGGCACCTCCGGCTCTATTCATCCTGATGCCCATGTCGATGACATCGTCGTTTCGGGACTTGCAGTAGGCACCGATGCCATTGGAATGTATTATGAACATCAACATTTTGACCACCGCCTGCTCCCTGCATGGTCCTATTTGACGAGACGCTATCCTTTTGACCTGGAAACCTTTCCCCAACCTTACAAAGAAGGTATTACCCTCACTTGCCCTGGCTTCTATGGGCCACAGGGCAGAGTATTACGCGCCCCGGTGACATACACAGTCCCCATCGATGATCTGCACGAAATCGAAATTGATGGACTTCCCTTTGTCAATCTCGAAATGGAATCATCCGCGATCTATCTTTTTGCTGAAATGCTGGGACATAAAGCGATTTCTTTTAATGACATCCTGGCTCAACGACTGGAAGGAAAATTTAGCGGTACTTCCGCAAAATCCATAGAAGTACTTATCCAGGCCGTACTCGACTGGATTACAACCTTTGAATAATCCCTAACTCCTTCAGATACAGGTTATAGATCCAGGCCCTGTCCAATATATCCGGTGCTTCACGCAAAGGATCCGCCTCCCAGGGTAAAACAGGTCTGCATACAACATATAGCGAGGTGGGATCCTCATACAGCAATTCGTCCAAAACAGGTATGGATTTCCCATATTTAATCTTAGCCCATAATCGAATGCTGATCATCCCACTATCCACAATCAATACGGGTCGATTCACTTCACCAAAAGACTCCAATGGGTAAAATATCGCTGACTTTTCTCCAAAAGTCAATCCCTGAAACTGATCTGGTGAAATCAAAGGGAATAATCCGGAATCTAAATGATGTTGGATACGTTGACGCTGTCCTTCCGCAATAAAGGTCAAATCCTCTTCCGTATAGGTCGGACCATTCAATTGAAGGTATTCGCGAGCAAACTCAGGCACCCAGGGACAACCTAAAGTAAAGGCCCATGCCTCAGCAAGAGTGGATTTCCCACTACTCTCGGGGCCTACTATGGTGATTACAAATGGTTTATGCATCATCAGTACATCTCAACAAAGTTAGCCATACTCAGGTTTCTGCCAATCCCTACGCTTGAAACTCGTATTTTTGCACCATGCACGATATCGAGCCGTATTTTCAGTGGAGAGATGCCTATGTCGCTTCCGAAGATCCGCGGTCCCCATTGTATGGCCGGGACTACGATGAATTCTATTTTACCAATGCGATTTACAATTATTATATCCATCCTCAGTGGGATGAGTTTGGCAGCTCCACACTGTACCTCAAAATTCTTTATACCGATTATGATTTACGCTATGCCATTATCGAACTGATCGGTGAATGGAACGATTGCATCTATAATGATATCATGACCCTTCGCCGGGAAATTACCGACCTGATGCAGAAGGAAGGCATTTCAAAATTCATCCTCCTGGTGGAGAATGTACTGAACTACCATGCGGCAGAAGACAATGCGTATTATGAAGAGTGGCTGGATGAAGTGCGTGGCGAAAATGGCTGGATTGCAATCGTCAATCCGTTACAACATGTAGCTTCTGAAATGTTTGCTTTTGAACTCCATCATTATGTCCATATCTTAACTGATGCTGCCTGGCGGGGTCGTAAACCACGCGCCTTACTCAAGTGGGCTGAAGCACAGATCTTTTCACAAAACTTACTTCATGTCGGCTGAGCCCAACACCCATCGGTCTGGATTTGTCAATATCCTGGGCCGCCCTAATATGGGCAAATCCACACTGCTGAATGCACTGGTCGGAGAAAAGATGTCCATCATCACCGCCAAACCACAAACCACACGCCATCGTATTCTTGGCATTGTAAGCGGAGAGGATTTTCAAATTGTGTTTTCAGACACCCCGGGCTTCATTGATGAACCGGCGTACCGGATGCACCAGATGATGAATGCCTATATCCATCTCTCGTTCGACGATGCGGATATTATCCTCTTTGTCACTGATCCCTACGAATCACTTAAAGATCAGAATGCACTCATCAACCGAATCACCACCCATGAAGGTAGCGTAATGGTTGTCCTGAATAAAAAAGACCTGATGACCCCTGAAGAATTGGATGCCAGACTGCAAGAACTCCATGAACTCATCCCAGGTCGTAAGGTCTACGCCCTTTCAGCATTAAAAGGTGACGGTGTGCAGGAAGTCATGCAAGATATCATTGCACAATTACCTCCCGGACCAGTATTCTATCCAAAGGACCAACTCACCGATCGACCTGAACGGTTTTTTGTTAGCGAAATCATCCGTGGCCAATTACTCGAACTCTATAGGGACGAAATTCCCTATTCCTGTGAGATCACTATTGATTCCTTTTCAGAAGGCGAAAGTAATTCCGGGCCAATCACCCGCATCTCCGCAGTAATTTACACCCTCGATGAACGCAAAAAAACGATCATCCTGGGTAAGGGTGGGTCTGCCATTAAATCCCTTGGTACAGCAGCTAGACACGAAATTGAAGCGTTCCTGGGTAAGCGCGTATTTTTAGAATTAGTCGTCAAGGTCAGGGACAACTGGCGTGATGACGAGAAAGCATTAAAATCATTCGGATACCAAAACTGATTATGTCCAATATTGTAGCGATTGTAGGAAGGCCTAATGTGGGCAAATCAACCCTGTTCAACCGAATGGTTGGCCAGCGACAAGCCATCACTGATAATATCAGCGGTGTCACTCGCGACCGTCAATATGGCACGGGGTTCTGGAATGGTAAAAGCTTTACGATCATTGATACCGGTGGTTTCGTAGAGCATTCTGATGATATATTTGAAGTAGCCATCCGCGATCAGGTCGACATCGCCATCGAAGAAGCTACCGTCATCATCTTCATGACCGACGTGATGACCGGCATCACAGATCTCGATGCAGAAATCGCAGATAAATTGCGCAAGTCCAAAAAGAAAGTGGTGCTGGCTGTCAATAAAGTGGATAACCCAGAACGTCACTTGGCCGCAAACGAATTTTGGGGACTCGGATTTGAAGAGACCTTTTTTCTTTCCTCTATTTCCGGCAGTGGCACCGGCGAGTTACTGGATGCTGTAGCCATTGAATTGAGCGCAGAAGAAGAAAGCGCACCAGAAATTCCAAAAATCGCAGTGATTGGCCGGCCGAATGTGGGTAAATCCTCCTTTATCAATGCACTGATGGGAGAAACCAGGCACATCGTAACCGATATCGCTGGCACTACCCGGGACTCCATACATACCCGCTATACCAAGTTTGGTAAAGACTTCCTGATCATCGACACTGCCGGTATGCGCAAGAAAAGGATGGTCGAAGAAAACCTTGAATTCTACAGCGTCATCCGAACCGTAAAAGCCATCGAGGATGCTGATGTTTGCATTCTGATGCTGGATGCTACGACAGGATTGGAAGGCCAGGACCTCAGTATACTGCAACTGGTACTACGCCGAAACAAAGGAATCCTCGTCGCCGTAAATAAATGGGACCTTATCGAAAAGGAAACTAACACTGCGAGGGATTTCGAACAGGCCATTCGTCAAAAAATGGCACCCTTTACAGACGTCCCCATCCTCTTTATCTCCGTGCATGACAAACAACGCATTTACAAGGCCATCGAATCGGCATTGCAAGTTGCGGAAAACCGTGCCCGAAAAATTCCAACAGCCCAACTCAATGAACTCATCGAAGCGGCGATCCAAAAACAACCTCACCCAAGTTTCAGAGGTCATGAAATAAAGATCAAATACAGCACACAGTTGCCTGTAGCGTACCCGGCCTTCGCCATGTTTTGCAATTACCCGGATGAAGTCAAAACCAATTACAGAAATTTTCTCGAAAACCAGATCAGGGACGCTTTTCAATTCACAGGCTCTCCCATGAAGATCTATTTCAGACAGAAATAAAACCGGCTTTCCATCAACATGAACATCATCAAAACGGAAATAGACGGATTGTGGATTATCGAACCCGGCGTGTTCAAGGATGAAAGGGGCTACTTCCTGGAGACCTACAATCAACAACGTTATTCACTACCAGGCGCATTTCCCTTTGTCCAGGACAATGAAGCCAGGTCGGAAGCCGGGGTATTGAGAGGTCTGCACTTTCAAAAGAATGAACATGCGCAGGGCAAACTCGTACGAGTCGTAACCGGAGCGGTCTACGATGTAGCGGTAGACTTGCGTCCAAACTCACCGACTTGCGGATCCTGTTTTGGCATTGTTCTTTCCGGAGAAAATAAGCGACAACTTTGGGTGCCCAGGGGATTTGCCCATGGCTATCTCGTGCTCGAAGACAACACCATATTTAGCTACAAATGCGATAATTATTATCATCAACCGGCTGAAAGCGGAATCCGCTATGATGATCCTGACCTAAGCATTGCCTGGCCTTCCATGGATCGTCCTTTTACCCTTTCAGCTAAAGACCTCGCACTTGGTTCATTGGCAGATCTTGACCTATGATACCAGTCATTGTCACGGGTGCAGGTGGTCAATTAGGTAAGGCCTTTCTTGAAATCCTGAAGTTTGCAGAAGGCTTCAATGTTTATTCTTTTGATAAACGGCAATTAGACATCTCTGACCGGGAAAAAGTTATCGGAGTCCTCAGAACCATCCCTAAAACCAAATACTGGATCAATTGTGCCGCCTACACGCGGGTTGATGATGCAGAATCGCATCCGGACACAGCCTTCCTGTACAATGCGGTCGCCCCCGGATATATCGCAGAGGCATGCAGAGATGCCAATGTTCACTATTTTGATTTCTCTTCAGATTATGTGTACCACAATCTGCTGCGCCGACCATTGTTGGAATCGGATCCGACGGAACCGAAAGGCATTTATGCTAAATCCAAACTCGCCGGTGAAACAGCCATCCGAGCGTCAGGAGCAAGCTTTTCGATCCTTCGCACTTCATGGGTATATGGACCCGGCGGAAACAACTTCGTCAACACCATGATTCGCCTGGGACCAACGCATCCAAAATTGCGGATAGTCAGCGACCAGGTAGGAGCCCCTACATTTACCTATGACATCGTGGAAGCGGTTAAAACCCTGATGCTAAAACATCAAATGAATCCTTCGCTTGACATTCATGGCCTTTTTAATTTCGCCAATGCCGGAGAAGTGACCTGGGCCGATTTTGCACAAAGGATTTTTACCCTGACAGGCATGAACGTCACGGTAGACAAAATTTCTACCGAAGAGTATGGAGCACCGGCACCCCGACCGGCCTATAGTGTATTGGATTGCTCCAGGATATCCTCACTGCTTGAGCGCCCCATACCTCATTGGGACACCGCGCTTCAAAATTATCTTACTTTGTCCGGATGGCGAAAATGATTGCACCAGTACGTGACCAAGGCTATCAGATAACGGATATTCAATAACATGGAGACGTCAGGCATTACAAAACTTCAAATCCTGATCTTCATCGCGCTTATCATTGCGCTATGTATGCCTTTAAACAGAAGCATGCTTCGGGGAGAAGAACCTCGAAGAGCAGTAGTTTCTATTGAAATGGATCAGTCTGGCCAATATGTTGTTCCTCATCTGCTGGGATGGAATTACTATAATAAACCACCAGTATTTAACTGGGCCATTATTGGCGTTGCCAGACTCACAGGATCGTATGCCCCTTGGGTGATCAGACTTCCATCCCTTTTGGGCTTACTACTGACGAGTATAAGCCTTTATTATCTTTCAAGATCACTTCTAGGAAACCAACTGGCGATATTGGCTTCGTTATTTCTGCTTACTTCTGGGGATATTCTCTTTTTTCAAACTCTCGTAAGCGGGGAAATTGACCTCTTCTTCGTAGGTCTGGTTTTCCTTCAGGTATCCGCTATCTTTTGGGGAACCATCAACCAAAATGCAAAAGTACTTTTCATGGTATCCTATAGCCTGGCAGCCATAGGTGTGCTTACCAAAGGACTTCCTGCCATTGCTTTCCAGGGGCTCACGCTTCTTCCCTGGCTGCTGATTTCCGGCCACTGGCGCTTACTCCTCAGATGGGAACATTTCGCTGGAATATTATTGTTCGGCCTAATTACGGGCGGATACTTTGGCTGGTACGCCATACATGCAGATGTCAGACCCTTCCTCGTAAATCTGATTAAAGAGTCCTCTCAGCGATCCGCACTGGAAAGTAAAGGACTTGCTATTGCTGGCAATGTCATCTATTTTCCAATTCGTTTGATATCTGTGTTGCTCCCCTGGTCCCTTTTGAGCATATACCTCTTTTCAAAAAAGACCTGGCATTATTTCATGGATCAGCCACTACTAAAATTCTGCATCGTCTTTATTAGTGCCAACATCCCTTTGTATTGGATTACGCATGAAACCAAACCCCGTTATGTGCTTATTTTCATCCCATTTCTGATCCTGCTTTTGATCAGTGCATGGAATCTTCATAAAAAAGAATGGGTCCGCGCTGATAGGGTCATCCGGATAGCCTTTTCCATCCTTACTTTTTTGGCCCCGCCATTTATTCTGATGGCCCCATGGATTTTCAAAGATGCAATATTCCCTGGTGTTAAATTAATCTCTGCCTTACTGGCTATCCTGTCTGGCATTGTGGCCCGGAACGCCGTAAAGAATCGTGCTGCCCTGATCTACTTATTCATGCTTAATCTGGTCTTGGTGAGGATCTCCTACAACCTTTGCATCCTGCCTTCGATCGAATCACATAGTAATGTTCAGAAAAATATGAATGTCATAGAAGATCTCTTTCAGGCTACGAATGGGGAGAAATTCGCTTTGACTGGGCTACCGGTTTCCACGCAAACAAAGGTTTCTTTTGGCCCTTTGGGATCATTGGATACACAAATGAATATCCCTCCGGACATTTCTTACATTATTCCATATTATCATTACCTGAAAACCGGGGAAATCATGGCGTTTGAAGATAAAATGATATCCAATAGAAACTACCTCGCTTTCGAAGGTCAGGCTTTGCCCCTTGAAGTAGATACACTCTATCGCTTCAAGGAAGTATCGACCAAGAAGAATATGATCCTTGTACGCGCGAAATAGCGCTTTTACCCAACTTTCCGCCTTAAGTTGCCGTTATTTTATATATTTAGGTATCTCTATGGGCAAGAGGCTATTACTCTTTTTTTTACTAACCGGGTGTTTTACCAGGGTATCTTTTGCTACCCACAACCGTGCCGGCGAAATCACGATTCGCCAGACAGGTGATCTCACCATAGAGGTGACGGTGACCACGTACACCAAAACCAGCAGTACCCAGGCAGACCGGGACTCGGTCAAGGTTTTTTGGGGCGACGGAAGTTCAGAATACGTTTTTCGCATCAATGGAGAAGGCACTCCCCTCTCCAACAACCGTAAACTAAACTATTACGTAGCGAGCCACACCTATCCGGGCCGGGCCACCTACAATATCTCCATGATGGACCCCAATCGGAATGGAGGCATCCTGAATGTAAATCCTCCCAACTCCGAAGGCGTACCCTTTTATATCGAAGCCACGTACACTTTTCTCAACCCCCAGTTTCAGGGATATAACAATACGGCCACCCTGCTCCAGCCCCCGATTGATTTTGCTTGCGTTGGAAAACGATATATCCATAACCCCAATGCGTATGATGTCGATGGGGACAGCCTCGCTTTTGAATTCATTGTCCCCCTTCAGGACAGTGGTGTCAATGTGCCGAATTTTATCTTTCCGTCTCAAATCGAACCCGGACCTGACAATGTCATGACCCTTGATCCGGTGACAGGAGACCTGATCTGGAATTCACCACAAATTGCAGGAGAATACAATATTGCCTTTCTCGTCAAGGAATACAGGGGCGGTGTACTGATCAGCTCCTTTATCCGGGATATGCAAATTCTGGTACTCGTGTGCGAAAATAGTCCACCAGACATCATGGCTGTTGAAGATTTATGTCTGGAAGCAGGCCAAACGCTTAACCTGGATATCAATATCTCAGATCCGGATGTAGGCCAATTAGTTCAAGTCTCTGCCTCGGGTGGCCCTTTTGAGATAGAAGGCAACATGGCCCAACTGGAGGATGGCCCAGGTGGTTTTCAAGAACAACCATTCGTAGCGAAATTGTCATGGACGCCTCAATGCGAACAAATCAGAGATCAACCTTACACAGTCATCATCAAAGCGGTTGATAATTTCTATGATACCACAGGCCTTGTTGATTTGCATACCATCCGGATACGCGTTATCGGCCCTCCTCCAAAGGGATTGGCGCTGGATAACACCGCAGATGCTTTCCAATTGACCTGGGATCTACCCTATCAATGTGACGCGGCACTCGACGATTACTTCAGAGGCTTCTCCATTTGGAAGAGAAACGGCAGTAATCAGTTCGAACCAGACACGTGTGAAACCGGTTTGGACGGCAGAGGCTACACCAAGATTGCGGCCAACTGGAAAGGCACAAAGAACGGACGCTATTTTTACGAAGATGCCGATATCGATGAAGAGGGTAGCTATTGCTATCGCATTCTCGCGGAATTTGCCCAGACCACACCTTCCGGTCAACCCTACCTAAGAGTGGAAAGCAAACCTTCAGAAGAGGTATGCCTGCGCGCAAAAGCTGATTTACCCTTAATCATCAATACTTCAGTTGAAACCACGGATGTATCCAACGGACAAGTATTGCTTAAATGGATAGCCCCTGATCCGAATGCCATCGACACTCTGCTTCACAGCGGCCCTTACCGATACCAATTGCAACGCTTGACAGGAAGTACGTTTTTGGATGTAGCAGGTGCCTCATTTTCTTCACCAACCTTCGCGGGTCTAAAAGACACAATGTTTACCGAACCGGGCCTGGATACAAAGTCTCAGCCCTATACCTATCGGGTGGAATTTTTTACCGGCAGCTCTGCTCAAGCATATGGTGCGTCACAGGAAGCCTCCACCGTTTTCCTGACCGCTCTGCCTTCTGACCATGCAAGCCTGCTCTCATGGACGTATCATGTACCCTGGGACAATTATGAGTTTGAAATCTGGCGAAGTGATCAGGGCGCTCCATTCCAAATGGTGGGTACAACTTCTGAGGATAGCTTTAAAGATGAAGACGGAATTGAAAATGGATTAGACTACTGCTACAAAGTGATTGCCCTCGGTGACTACGGGCTCGATATGGTGCCAGCTCCCTTGCGTAATGCATCACAGGAAGCATGTGTCGTACCATTCGACAACGTAGCACCATGTTCACCTATAGCCCAGGTCACCAACATATGTGATGAAGCATCGCCAGGCACACCGGCAGACGCATTTGTCAATTATGTCTCCTGGTCACAACCATGCGGTGATACGGACGTCGCCTTTTACATCATCTACTATAGTCCTGAACCTGGAGCTCCTGCATCCGAAGTTGGCCGTGTAGATGCCCCTGGAAATACTTTTGAACATAAGCCGGGCGAAAAGATCGCAGGTTGCTACTCCATCGTTGCTGTTGATTTTAATAACAATGAAAGCCCCCCCTCCGAGGAATACTGTGTTGAAAACTGTCCTGTATACGAATTGCCTAACGCATTTACGCCAAACGGAGATGGTCAAAACGATGTGTTCAGACCCTATAGCGCAAGGTTTATTGAGACCATCCGTTTCCAGGTATATAACCGTTGGGGGCAGGTGGTCTTCTCGACAAGTGATCCGCAAATTAACTGGAACGGGAGCAACAACTCTGGCAAATCCGTGTCCGATGGCGTTTACTATTACACTTGCGAAGCCTATGAAAACGTCAGCCAACCACCGATACTCCTCTCTGGATATATCGAATTGATCAGAGGCTAATCTGCCAGCCAATGCGTAACCAGTATCTTTGATCCGAAGTATAATAGGCAGATATGTTTTCAGGCATCATCAAATCCACCGGAATGATCACGTCAATTGTAGCGTCAGGTACGACCCGGCGATTGAGCATTGCCTCCCCGCTAACCGATACCTTATCCATTGATCAGAGTGTAGCCCATGATGGCGTATGCCTGACCGTGGTAGCAATAATGGCTGATCACTATATTGTAGAAGTCGTGCATGAAACATTGACCAAGACTACTTTCCAATTTCTACAGGTAGGCCACATTATCAATCTTGAAACCTCCATTTCCCTTTCCACCCTTCTCGATGGCCATATCGTTCAGGGTCATGTAGACACCACTCTAAAATGTCTCGATATCAAAGACCTGGAAGGAAGTTGGCTGATGCGATTTGACTTACCAGCTGAATATGCTCAATTAGTGATTTTACATGGTTCAATTTGTCTGAATGGAGTCAGTCTGACTGTTGCTCAATTGTACGATAACACTTTTGAGATTGCAGTGATTCCATATACCTTCCATAACACCAACTTCCAACAACTTCGCCCGGGAAGTTTTGTCAATGTAGAATTCGATCTGATCGGCAAATACATCCTCCGTCAAAAAACTATCGCAGACTCTAAATAAAAAAGGCGGATCCACATGGACCCGCCTTTTATTTTCAAACCCCATTCGGTTTAGTTTTCATCATCATACAGACGCTCTATAAACTCCTCGCCATCCTTGGATTTAACAAGAAGGTTTTCATATGAAAACGCGCCTGTACCTGCAGGAATCCGCTTACCTACGATAACATTCTCCTTCAAACCCTGGAGATCATCACGCTTCGCCGCAATCGCTGCTGTACTGAGTACTTTTGTAGTCTCCTGGAAAGAAGCTGCTGAGATCCAGCTTTTCGTTCCAAGTGAAGACCTGGTGATACCCTGAAGCATCGTGCTTGAAGTCGCAGCCACTGCATCTCTGTACTCCATAGACCGTTGGTCATTACGCTTGAGGAATGAATTTTCCTCACGAATCTGTCGCAGGGTAACTACACCGCCTGCATTGTATTTCTTGGAATCACCTGGATCAGTAATCACCTTGCGGTCAAAAATCCTGTCATTTTCTTCGAAGAAATCATGGCGATCCACTGATTCACCCTGGAGGAAACTTGTGTCTCCAGGATCCACGATCAACACCCGGCGCATCATCTGGCGCACGATAACCTCAATGTGCTTGTCATTGATAGCGATACCCTGTGAGCGATACACTTCCTGGATACCGTTGACCAGATAAGACTGTACGGCAAATGGACCCTTAATCGCAAGGATATCTCCAGGCGAAACAGAACCATCTGACAATGGCATTCCAGCCCGAACAAAGTCACCTTCCTGCACCAGCAAGTGCTTGGAGAGCCCGATGAGGTATTTGCGACTTTGATCCGTCTTCTCATCTACAACATACATCTCGCGATTACCACGCTTGATGCTGCCAAATTTAACTACACCGTCAATCTCCGATACCACTGCAGGATTGGATGGGTTACGGGCTTCAAACAATTCCGTGACACGGGGCAGACCCCCGGTAATATCCTGGATCTGACTGGTCTTGCGTGGAATTTTGACAATGATTTTACCTGCATTGATCTCGTCACCATCAGAAACGCTGATGTAAGATCCAACCGGTAAGTTATAATTACGTAACTCCTCTCCATCCTTACTCACAATACTGATGGAAGGGATTTTCTTCTTGTTCTTGGATTCGATAATCACCTTCTCTTCATATCCAGTCTGGTCATCACGCTCTGTTCTAAAGGTGACACCTTCTTCTACAGAGTCATAACGCACGATACCCGGGAACTCAGAAATGATCACCGCATTGAAAATGTCCCAATGACAGATCAGATCACCCTTACGGATTTTCTGTTTGTCCTGAACCATAATTTTAGCGCCATAAGGGATGTGGTGAGATACATACACCCGTCCACCCTCAGGATCAGTAATCCGCACCTCTCCAGACCTGGAAATGACGACCTCCTGTTTGCCTTCCTCATCTTCAAATTTCACAGTACGGATATCCTCAAACTCAAGGACCCCATCAAACTTGGCAGCCAGCTCAGATTCCTTTTTGGAAAGTGAAGCAATACCACCCACGTGGAAAGTACGAAGAGTCAGCTGTGTACCAGGCTCACCAATACTCTGCGCAGAAATGATCCCCACAGCATCACCCATCTCGGCAATCCGGCCAGTGGCCAGATTCTTACCATAACATTTTGCACAAGTACCGCGCTTGCTTTCGCAAGTGAGCACCGAACGAATGGTAACTCTTTCAATCCCGATTTCTTCAATCCGGTCACCAATGCTTTCAGTAATATATTCACCGGCACCAACAATTAATTCATCGGTAACAGGATGGGTTATATCATACAATGAGTACCGGCCCTGGATCCTGGAAGAAAGACTTTCAATCACCTTCTCATTATCCTTCAATGCAGATGTTTCAATACCACGAAGTGTCTCACAGTCCTCCTCCATAACGACAACATCCTGCGCTACGTCCACCAAACGACGGGTGAGGTAACCGGCATCCGCTGTCTTCAAAGCAGTATCCGCAAGACCTTTACGGGCACCGTGTGTAGAAATAAAGTATTCTTGTACACTCAGTCCATCAAGGAAGTTGGAAAGGATCGGGTTTTCAATAACCGCTCTTCCGGTATCCCCAGATTTCCTCGGCTTAGCCATCAATCCCCGCAGACCACAGAGCTGCTTGATCTGGTTTTTAGATCCACGCGCACCGGAATCAAGCATCATAAATACAGAGTTAAATCCCTGGTTGTGCTGTGACAACTCCTTCATCAGGCTCTCTGTAATCTTATTGTCAGCATATGTCCATTTATCAATGGTCTGGTTGTACCGTTCATTTTCGGTGATCAGACCCATATTGTAGTTCATGAATACCTCATCCACATCTTCCTGAGCAGCCTTGAGGGTCTCCTCCTTAATGGATGGAGTGATAAGATCACCCAACTTAAAGGAAAGACCTGCTTTAAAGGCCCAACTAAATCCAAGATCTTTGATGTCGTCCAGGAATTGAGCAGTTCTTGGGAAATTGGTCCGGGTCAGAATATCGCCAATGACTTTGCGAAGATTCTTTTTGGTCAACAGTATATTGATGTAAGGAACGGTTTCAGGCACCACTTCATTGAAGAGCACCTTACCCGTTGTAGTCTCAATCAAGCGTTTGACCAGCTTACCGTTTTCATCTTCAACAGTTGCACGGACTTTGATCATAGCATGCAGATCAAGTTGGCCTTCATTGTGTGCTATCACAACTTCTTCAGCACTATAGAAAGTCTTGCCTTCACCTAACACTTTCACATCCTTGTCAGACCTTTTTTCCTTGGTCAGATAGTAAAGTCCAAGAACCATGTCCTGTGATGGCAGGGTAACCGGGGATCCATCCTGGGGATTCAACATGTTATGTGAAGCCAGCATCAAAAGTTGGGCTTCCAGAATAGCCGCTTGACCTAATGGCACGTGGACAGCCATCTGGTCACCGTCAAAGTCGGCGTTAAAAGCTGTACACACCAACGGGTGCAACTGAATCGCCTTTCCTTCCACAAGCTGCGGTTGGAATGCCTGAATAGACAAACGGTGCAATGTTGGAGCACGGTTAAGCAACACAGGATGGCCCTTCAGAATATTTTCGAGGATATCCCAGATCACCGGCTCTTTACGATCTACCAGTTTCTTGGCCGATTTGACGGTCTTGACGATACCTCGCTCAATCAGTTTTCGAATAATAAATGGCTTAAATAACTCCGCAGCCATCCCCTTAGGAATACCACACTCATGCAGTTTCAAGGTTGGCCCTACCACGATCACAGAACGACCACTATAATCCACACGCTTACCAAGCAAGTTCTGACGGAAACGACCTTGCTTACCCTTCAGAATATCACTGAGGGACTTCAGGGCGCGACCACCTTCTGCTTTTACAGCATTGGATTTACGACTGTTGTCAAACAAAGAGTCAACCGCTTCCTGGAGCATCCGCTTCTCATTACGAAGGATGACCTCAGGAGCCTTGATCTCAAGCAGACGTTTCAGACGATTGTTACGGATGATAACGCGGCGATACAAATCATTGAGATCCGAACTGGCAAAACGACCACCATCCAATGGTACCAATGGACGAAGCTCAGGTGGAATCACAGGCAGATACTGAATAACCATCCACTCTGGCCGGTTTTCAGTCAGCAGATTTCCTTCACGAATAGCCTCTACCACACGTAACCTCTTCAACGCTTCAGATTTGCGCTGTTGTGAAGTCTCCGTAGCGGACTGATGACGAAGGTTGTCAGAGAGTTTCTTTAAGTCAATATTGGCCAGCAGATCGAAAATAGCCTCCGCGCCCATCTTGGCGACAAACTTATTCGGATCCGCATCATCCAGCATTTGATTGCCTTCAGGTAAGGTGTCGAGTACATCAAAATATTCCTCTTCGGTGAGGAGGTCCATTTGATCTACACCGTCATCCGCCTTCACTCCAGGACGAATGACCACATACCTTTCATAGTAAATGATAGACTCCAGGTTTTTGGAAGACAATCCAAGGATATAACCAATCTTATTTGGCAGCGATTTGAAAAACCAGATATGCACTACAGGAACCACCAGTTTGATGTGCCCCATACGCTCACGGCGAACTTTCTTTTCAGTCACCTCAACACCACAACGGTCGCAAACGATTCCCTTGTACCGGATACGCTTATACTTTCCGCAATAGCATTCAAAATCCTTGACAGGGCCAAAGATGCGCTCACAAAACAACCCGTCACGCTCCGGCTTATAGGATCGGTAATTGATGGTTTCAGGCTTCAACACCTCTCCGTACGAACGCTCCAGGATATCATCCGGAGAAGAAAGACTCAGCGAGATGCTGCGGAAGAACTGCTTTTGTTTGACGTGCTTCTTTTTAAGAGACATAGTCTATACGGGTTAAGGATCAGTTTTTAAATCAATCAAATTTTACATCAAGGGCAAGGCCACGAAGCTCATGCACCAATACATTGAAACTTTCCGGGATATGAGGTTCAGGCATATTGTCACCCTTGACAATGGCTTCATATGCTTTGGCTCTTCCTATGATATCATCTGATTTGACAGTAAGTAATTCTTGCAGAATGTTGGAAGCACCATAGGCTTCAAGTGCCCAAACCTCCATCTCACCAAAACGCTGACCACCAAACTGGGCTTTACCGCCGAGAGGTTGCTGCGTGATCAGAGAGTATGGACCAATCGAACGAGCGTGCATCTTATCATCCACCATGTGAGACAGTTTGAGCATGTAGATCACACCCACTGTAGCGCGCTGGTGGAAACGATCACCGGTATTCCCATCGTAGAGATAGGTTTGACCCAATTCAGGCAATCCGGCATCATTGATCTGACCCTGGATTTCATCCAAAGCAGCACCATCGAAAATCGGAGTAGCGTATTTGACACCCAACTTTTCTCCAGCCCAACCCAAAACAGTTTCAAAGATCTGACCCAGGTTCATACGAGAAGGTACACCTAGCGGGTTGAGTACTATATCCACCGGCGTGCCATCCTCAAGGAACGGCATGTCTTCTGCGCGAACAATCTTGGATACAATTCCCTTGTTACCGTGGCGTCCGGCGATTTTATCCCCTACTTTCAATTTACGCTTGCGGGCCAGGTACACTTTGGCCAGCTTCAATACACCCGGAGGCAACTCGTCACCGATGCTGATATTGAAACTCTCGCGCTTGTAGCGTCCGATTTCTTCATTGACCTTGATGCTGTAATTGTGCAGCAATCTTGAGATCAATCCATCGGTGTGCTTGTCACCCGTCCAGCCTGTATAATCAATCTGGCTGAAATCAATGGTCTTCAGCACCTTCGGTGTAAACTTGTTACCCTTATTGATAATTACTTCTCCATAAATGGATTTAACGCCATTAGAGGTCTGACCTTTGATCAGGACAGAGAGCTTATCAATCAGCAGGGTCTTTAATTCATTTACAGCGACTGCATGCTTGTCATCCAGTTGGTCGATGAGCTTCTTCTCCTGAGCCTTTTGGAATTTATCCTTTTTGGCCCTGGCAAATAATTGCTTATCGATGACCACACCATCCGTTGAAGGAGGTGCAGTAAATGAAGCATCCTTGACATCACCGGCTTTGTCACCGAAGATGGCGCGGAGGAGTTTCTCTTCCGGAGTAGGATCCGTTTCCCCTTTTGGTGTGATCTTACCAATCAGGATATCACCTTCCTTAACCGCAGCACCCACACGGATGATACCGTTCTCATCGAGATCCTTCGTGGCTTCTTCGCTGACATTTGGAATATCATTGGTGAGTTCTTCTTCTCCAAGCTTAGTATCACGTACTTCTAGTTCAAAACTCTCAATGTGGACAGAGGTGAAAATATCTTCCTTCACGATCCGCTCAGAGACCACGATGGCATCCTCAAAGTTGTATCCCTTCCATGGCATGAAGGCTACTTTGAGGTTCTGACCCAGGGCCAATTCGCCTTTCTCTGTGGCATATCCGTCGCAAAGAATGGTTCCTTCTTTGACCCGGTCCCCTTTCTTCACAATCGGTTTCAGGTTGATACAAGTACCCTGATTGGTCCGTTGGAATTTGGTGAGGTAATAGGTCTTGAAATCATCTTCAAAACTGACTAATTGATCTTCTTCAGACCGGTCATAGCGAATGGTGATTCGGGTCGAATCTACATACTGTACTACACCAGGTCCTTCAGCATTGATCAACATGCGGCTGTCCAACGCCACCTTGGCCTCAAGACCAGTACCCACAATCGGGGAAGCCGGTTTGATGAGCGGTACGGCCTGACGTTGCATGTTAGATCCCATCAATGCCCGGTTAGCGTCATCGTTCTCGAGGAATGGAATGAGGGATGCGGATACCCCAACAATCTGATTTGGGGCAACATCCATATATTCAATTTCATCCGGAGTCAGCATTGGAAAATCACCATGCTCTCTGGATTTGATACGATCGGTCATAAACAGACCGCCTTTATCGATAGGCGTATTGGCCTGTGCGATTTTCAAATAGTCTTCTCCCTCTGCGGTCAGATACTCTGCATTCCCCTTCAATACTACTTTACCATCGGCTACCCTACGGTAAGGCGTTTCAAGGAATCCCATTTTATTGATTTTGGCATGCACACAGAGTGTAGAGATCAAACCAATGTTTGGACCTTCAGGTGTCTCAATGGTGCAGAGACGACCATAGTGAGAGTAGTGTACGTCACGAACCTCAAAGCCCGCACGCTCACGGGAGAGACCACCTGGGCCCAACGCGGAAATCCTGCGCTTGTGGGTGATTTCAGACAATGGATTCGTCTGATCAAGGAACTGTGATAATTGGCTTGTCCCAAAGAAGGAATTGATCACCGAAGAAAGCGTACGCGCATTGATCAGATCAATCGGCGTAAAAACTTCGTTGTCGCGTACATTCATACGCTCGCGGATCGTCCGGGCCATACGCGCCAGACCTACGCCAAACTGAGCGTATAACTGCTCTCCCACGGTTCTGACACGACGATTTGACAAATGGTCGATATCATCAAGCTCAGCTTTCTGATTGGTCAGACTGACCAGATATTTGACGATAGAAATAATGTCCTCTTTGGTCAACACGAGGGTCTCACGATCAATATCGATACCCAGCTTACGGTTGATTTTGTACCGACCTACATCACCAAGGTTATATCGTTTGTCTGAAAAGAACAGTTTATCGATGATGCCACGTGCCGTCTCTTCATCGGGGGGATCTGATCCCCGCAATTGACGATAGATATATTGAACCGCTTCCATTTCCGAACTGGTCGGGTCTTTCTGGAGGGTATTGTAGATGATCGAGTAATCTTCTCCGATATCTTCCCGTTGGAGGATGATGGTAGATTCGTTGGCCTCGAGGATCATATCTATGTGATCTTCATCGAGGATAACATCACGCTCGAGGATGATTTCATTACGTTCGATGGTGACCACCTCAGCGGTATCCTCATCCACGAAATCTTCTGTCCATTTGCGGAGAATACGGGCAGCCAGCTTACGGCCGATAGCTTTCTTCAAAGAAGCTTTGCTCACCTTGACTTCCTCCGCGAGTTCGAATAAACTCAGGATTTCACGGTCAGAGTCAAAGCCGATAGCCCGCAACAAGGTGGTGACGGGGAACTTCTTCTTCCGGTCAATGTAGGCATACATGACATTGTTGATGTCTGTTGCAAATTCCATCCAGGCCCCCTTGAAAGGGATGACCCGGGCGGAATAAATCTTGGTTCCATTAGGGTGGAACGATTGACTGAAAAATACGCCAGGCGAACGATGGAGCTGAGAGACAATCACACGCTCGGCACCATTGATGACAAAGGTGCCCTTAGGGGTCATGTAAGGAATATTGCCAAGGAATACATCCTGAACAATCGTTTCAAAATCGATATGTTCTTCATCGTTACAGGACAACCTGAGTTTGGCCTTGAGCGGCACACTGTAGGTCAGTCCCCGGTGCATACATTCTTCGATCTTATACCTGGGCGGATCGATGAAATAGTCGAGAAACTCCAGAACAAAAATGCTCCTGGCATCAGAGATTGGAAAGTTCTCCTGGAATACTTTGTATAATCCTTCACTATTCCTGTTTTCCGGAGTGGTTTCCAATTGGAAGAACTCCTGAAAGGACTTCAATTGGATCTCCAGGAAGTCTGGATATTGTGTATTGAGGTCAATTTTTCCAAAGTTGACCCTTTCTTTTGTATGCGACTTAACGACTGCGTTACCGGCCATGGATGGTTACGATTTAGAATGAATGCTCTTGCGCCAAATTCCTGCTGGCATAAATAGCTGAGCCGGAAGGTGGAATACACCCTCCGGCTAAGCCTTGTATCAATACAACGTTATATCTCAATGATGCACCTTTAGGGTTGGTGATATCAGTTTAAGATGAACAAATACGGGCCTGTGCCCGGCAATGTGCTTACTTCAACTCCACTTCTGCACCGGCAGCTTCGAGAGCAGCCTTTACAGAGTTGGCTTCGTCTTTTGGAGCACCTGTCTTCAGCATAGCTGGGGCACCATCAACGAGGTCTTTGGCTTCTTTCAGCCCAAGGCCCAGGAGTGTCTTCACTTCCTTTACCACCTGAAGTTTGTTACCACCGGCGTTTTTCAGGAAGATATCGAATTCAGTCTTTTCAGCGGGAGCTGCTGCTTCACCACCTCCGGCACCCGGAGCGGCAGCAACTGCAACTGCAGCGGCTGCAGGTTCAATACCGTATTCAGATTTCAGGATACTTGCGAGTTCGGTCACCTCCTTAACGGTAAGGTTGACTAACTGCTCGGCTAATGATTTAACGTCTGCCATGTTTTTGTGTTTTAGAAATTGTCAGAATAGATTAATATGATAGAAAACTTGGAAGCCTTAAGAAGCACGCTCTTCGAGCGTCTTAACCAGGCCGGCAATCGTGCCACCACCCGACTTGAGGGCGGAGATGACATTCTTGGCCGGAGATTGCAGCAACATGATAACATCACCAAGGAGATCCTCTTTGGACTTGATGGAGATCAGCGCTTCAAGCTGATCATCCCCGAAATACACGTCACTGTCGATATAAGCAGCCTTTAATTGTGGCTTGGTACCGTCCTTACGGAATTCTTTGATCAACTTAGCCGGAGCACTGGCGTTGTCCGTAAGCATGATCGCTGTTGGTCCCTCGAGGGCCTTGAAAACCGGAGCAAATCCACGCTCTTCCCCAAGACTCTCCATGGCCTTGCGGGCAAGCGTATTCTTTACCACGGTCATTTCAATGCCTTGCTGATAACAAAGCCGCCTCAGTTTGTTGACCTGGGCAACAGTCATAGCAGAAGCATCGGTAAAATATATAAAGGAGGTATTGTCGAATTTCTCGCGCAACTCCTGGATGGCCTGATCTTTTTCTTGTTTGTTCATCGTGCTTTGGTTTTAGATGATGTACTCGTTAGGATATGCGGGAGCGATTTATACGACTTTAGGATCAATGTTGATACCCGGGCTCATCGTGGAAGCCACTGAAATGGTCTTCATATATGCACCCTTTGCACTGCTGGGTTTCAATCGCTGAATGGTATGCAGCAATTCTAATGCATTCTCCTGCAGTTTTTCTGCTGAGAATGAAACCCGACCTACTGGGGAGTGGATGATCCCAAATTTATCAACGCGGAACGCGATTTTACCGGCTTTCACCTCCTGTACCGCACCTGCGATATCCATGGTCACCGTGCCTGATTTGGGGTTGGGCATCAATCCACGAGGACCGAGAATTCTACCCACTTTACCAACCTGAGCCATTACGGATGGCATAGCCACAATCACGTCAATGTCCGTCCAGCCTTCAGCGATCTTGGTGATATACTCATCCAGACCTGCATAGTCCGCTCCGGCATTGATCGCCTCTTGTACCTTATCGGGTGTACAGAGCACCAATACTTTCTTTGTTTTACCAGTTCCGTGTGGAAGACTTACTGTTCCGCGGATGGCCTGATCGGCTTTTCTTGGATCAACCCCAAGACGGATGTGAAGGTCAACGGAAGAATCAAATTTGGTCACATTGACTTCCTTGACCAACTTCATGGCCTCCTGGAGGTCATAAAGTTTGGAGCTATCGACTTTCTTGGTAGCGATAGCCATTTTTTTGCTAAGCTTAGCCATTCAAAATTTGTTTAAAGGTTTTGGCGCATCCCTGATCTTAAGGAGGGATACTCCCTTTTAAATAATTATAATTCTATCGGTCAACACCCTCCACTATAAGAGGGTGCAAAACGGGATGCTCTACGATTTGACCACGATACCCTCAGGAGGTGTACCGGTGACGGTCAATCCCATGCTCCTGGCTGTGCCGGCAACCATACTGATGGCCGATTCCAGGGTAAAGGCATTGAGATCCGCCATTTTGTCTTTAGCAATCACGGTCACCTGATCCCAGGATACTGAGCCTACTTTCTTACGGTTTGGCTCGGCAGAACCTGACTTAACTTTTGATGCTTCGAGCAACTGCACCGCAGCAGGAACCGTCTTGAGTTCAAACTCGAATGACTTATCCTTATACACTGTGATGATCACTGGCACCAACTTACCTGGGGTATCCTGGGTCCGGGCGTTGAAACGCTTGCAAAACTCCATGATGTTTACCCCTTTAGAACCCAAAGCAGGACCTACAGGAGGTGCAGGATTTGCAGCTCCTCCCTTTACTTGCAACTTGATGAATGTTTCGATTTCCTTTGCCATAATGGACTTCAGATCTTATTATCTAATGAGCTGTGGATCAAGAAGTTTTCTCAACCTGCATAAAGTTGAGCTCTACCTCCGTGCCCCGGCCGAATATTTTGACAATTACTTTTAGTTTCTTCTTTTCTTCATTGATTTCCTTGATATCACCGACAAAGTCGTTAAACGGACCATCAATGATTTTGACCATTTCTCCTTCGATAAATGGTTCCACCATGGATTCTACCAACCCCTGGGAATCATCCACTTTACCCAGCATACGGTTAGCCTCACTTTCCTGCATCGGAATAGGCGTCTGCCGGCCAAGAAAATGGATCACATTCGGCATATTGGATATCCCTTGTACGATTTCCGCAGAAAAGCGAATGGGATCAGCTTCCAACAGGATATATCCAGGGAGGATGTTGCGCTCAAGAATAACTTTTTTGCCATTCCTGATCTTGTACACTTTCTCCGAAGGCACAAGCACCTGGGTGACGACATCGTCCCAGCCTGCTCTTTTGACCTCCAGTTCAATGCGCTCTTTGATCTTGCGCTCCTTTCCGGAAATCACCCGTAATGAATACCACCTCTTGCCTTCAGACATCCTGTGCCGAATTATATATTATAAAGCAGTTCTGTCAATTGTTTGCTGACTGCATCCATCAGGAGCACAATCACGGCAATAATCAACGAACCGATCAACACCACCCTGGTACTGCCCAGCAGGTTAGCCCAGGTTGGCCAGGTCACTTTATTGACCAACTCATTGTAACTCTCGATGAGATATAATTTAATCTGCTCCATCGTTTTCGTTTTTGACCACACGATTACATTTCCTGCGGTCTACCTTTTTTTGGCAGGGAGGACAGGAATCGAACCCGCAGCCTACGGTTTTGGAGACCGCCGCTCTACCAATTGAGCTACCTCCCTAAACACATTTATCTCCGGGTGTCCTTATGTCAAGGCGCCCCGGAGTTAAACCGGAATTTTATTTAAAGATTCCGGCAGGCTTATTTCCCTTCGGCTACAAGCCTGCCGGAATACCAATCAGTATTCTATCATCAACTATATTAGTCGAGGATCTCAGTCACCTGACCGGCACCTACGGTACGGCCACCTTCGCGAATCGCGAAACGAAGACCTTTCTCCATAGCGATAGTGTTGATCAAAGTTACTTCCAGGGCAACGTTGTCACCTGGCATAACCATTTCAACGCCCTCAGGCAACTTGCAATCTCCGGTTACGTCTGTTGTACGGA
This sequence comes from Saprospiraceae bacterium, assembly GCA_044227555.1. Lineage (GTDB taxonomy): Bacteria > Bacteroidota > Bacteroidia > Chitinophagales > Saprospiraceae > Opimibacter. Next base: position 269,090 of record JBGAWQ010000001.1, read on the forward strand.
AGTAAAACTGTGGACGGTAACCATTGAAGAATGGGGTATGACGACCACCTTCATCCTTACCAAGTACATACACCTCGCACTTGAATTTCTTGTGTGGCTTTACGGAGTCTGGCTTGCAGATAACCATACCACGGTGGATCTGATCCTTTTCAATACCGCGCAGGAGCAGACCGGCGTTGTCACCAGCTTCTCCACGGTCAAGGATCTTACGGAACATTTCAACCCCGGTTACGGTAGAGGTCAATGGCTTCTCACCATCCTTCATCATACCGATGATCTGTACGTTGTCGCTGGTGTTGATCACACCACGCTCGATACGACCTGTAGCAACCGTACCACGACCTGTGATAGAGAATACGTCCTCTACCGGCATCAGGAATGGCTTGTCGATCTCACGAACAGGCTCAGGAATTTGCGTATCTACAGCATCCATGAGTTCCATGATCGCAGCTACACCCTTGGCATCTCCTTCGAGTGCCTTCAGGGCAGAACCTTTGATAATAGCAGAATGATTGCCATCGAAGCCGTACTGGTCGAGCAGTTCACGAACTTCCATTTCCACCAGCTCAAGCATCTCAGCATCATCCACAAGGTCAACCTTGTTCATGAATACAACGATCTTGGGTACACCTACCTGACGGGCGAGGAGGATGTGCTCGCGGGTCTGTGGCATCGGACCATCAGTAGCAGCAACCACCAGGATGGCACCATCCATCTGGGCAGCACCGGTAACCATGTTCTTCACATAGTCAGCGTGACCTGGACAGTCTACGTGCGCATAGTGACGCTTGAGGGTCTCATACTCTACGTGAGCAGTGTTGATCGTGATACCTCTTTCTTTTTCTTCAGGAGCTGCATCGATTGAATCGTAGCTCTTCTTTTGTGCCAGTCCCTGCTCTGCCAGTACATAGGTAATTGCTGCTGTCAGAGTCGTCTTCCCGTGATCTACGTGACCAATCGTGCCGATGTTTACGTGAGGCTTGGTCCGCTGAAAGGTTTCTTTTGCCATTGATGTTGTTTTTAAAAGATATTAATGAACGAAATACTGATTTCTATTACTATGGTGATGCAATGATTTAGCACTTGAGCCAATGAAGGGAATTGAACCCTTGACCCCTTCCTTACCATGGAAGTGCTCTACCCCTGAGCTACATCGGCTGGTACCACAACCTTCGTCGCGGTATTTGGAGCGGGCGATGAGACTCGAACCCACGACCCTCAGCTTGGAAGGCTGATGCTCTACCAACTGAGCTACGCCCGCACATACATGCTTTCAAGTATGCCTGATGACTTCAATGATCTAACAGACACCCACTCGAATTCGTGGGGGTGATAGGATTCGAACCTATTCAGTCTGAGACACCAGATTTACAGTCTGGCCCGGCTCTCCTACTCCGGCGCACCCCCGCTCATTTCTTCTGTCAGCCTCCGGTAAGGCAGGGCTTGAGCCAGTAGAGGGACTCGAACCCCCGACCAGCTGATTACAAATCAGCTGCTCTACCAACTGAGCTACACTGGCTTATTTCCAAAGTCATGTAGCCCCTCCAAATCTGCCGGAGTGCCTACCTGATCCCTGAGCCTCATTGATGATCTTTTCCCTTAATCCCAAACAAGAGCGCTGCGAAAGTCACATTCACTTTTCAAACTGAATATTCAATTCCTCGTATAAAGCCTGCCTTTATCAAAGTTAGCGAGCTGTATATCAATGAATTATATATACTTTTCCAGGGCTTTCCCCAAAAGCGAATGCAAAGATATAACTATTCCAAGATTTTAATATGAAGTCAACCAATAATTTTCTATGCCGGAGATGACTTGGAGGGATGAGATTTGTCCTGAACCTTCTCCTTATACTTGGTCAGCTGACGTTTCATGGTATCTACCACCGCATCGGTAGCGGCTTCAAAAGTCTTGCTGGTCTCCTTAGCAATCAGGATATCTCCCGGCACGGCTAGCTTCAACTCCACAATCTTATCCCTCACCTGACCCGAATTCTCAAGTTTCAGAAAGACCTGCGCGTCTGTAATCCGGTCAAAAAACGAACCCAGTTTAGCCGTTTTCTTCTCAATATAATCTACCAGTTTCTGGTCAGCATCAAAATGCACTGCTGTTAGACTAATCTTCATGATAACTGATTTTATATGTTTAATGTAAGTTCAATGTCAATGGATTATGGTTTAAGCCTTGAGGTCGGGTGAGCCTGTCGGTACACCTCTTTCAATCTGGCCATAGAATTGTGGGTGTACACCTGAGTGGCAGCCAGACTGGAATGCCCCAGAATCTCCTTGACCGCATTCAACTCCGCCCCATGATCCATTAAATGGGTGGCCATACTGTGTCGCAGGACGTGTGGACTCCTTTTCTCCGCCGAAGTGACGGTTCCCAAAAGAGCCACCACCCTGTTATAAACGAATTTGGGATAACATGGTTTACCGGTGTCCGTAAGGATCACAAAAGCTTGGGATTCTGCAATTCCAACTTCACCCTGAAGGGCTTTTCCTTTTTCCAATATCCGGATCACCTCAGGACCAATAGGTACCTGTCTAACTTTTCGACCCTTACCAATGATCCGAATAACACCACGTCGGAAGTCAACATCCTGCCACTGCAAACTTATCAATTCACTCCTCCGCAAACCACAACCATATAAAAGGGAAATCATCACCTGATCTCTCACTCCCGAATAACTTAAACCTCCTTCAACCTGCCTCAATGAATCCCACAACTGAGCCATAGCCTGCTCCGTAATTGCCTTGGGGAGTCGCTCAGGCACTTTGGGTAAATGCACCTTCTGCAATGGATTATCCACCATCCACCCCTTTCTGCGCATCCAGCGATACAAGTGCGCCAGGGAAGATAACTTCCTTCTAACGGTAACTGTCTTGTTTTTATGGCTAAGAAGGGTAACAACCCAACTTCGAATGTGCGGATGTCTGACCTGTGTAAAGTCTGTGATCCCGTACTGGAGACTTAAATATTCCGCAAATTGGGAAACATCGCTAAGGTATCCTTCAAACGTATGCGGCGAAAATCTCCTCTCGTATTGCAGATAATCCCTGAATCCCGTCAATAGTGTTTCCTGGTTCAATCTATTTGCTTGATGTTCTTTGTGGTTTTCTATCCAGAAATGTACCAACTTTTAGCACCAAAGTCAAGTAAAAAACGCATTGAACTGATAAAAAAGTACTTACCCATACCTTGGTTAAAAGAAAAAGCCACCCGATAACGGATGGCTTTTTCGATAAAAATTCAGGTAAAATTAATGCTCATCTTCCAGGAAACCCGTCCTGCGATAACCAGCAACCTCATACAGGTTACCGGGATCATCTGAGAACTCAACCTTGAAGTAAATACTGTCCGTGACATTGCCCCCTGTAGTGGTGGCTGCACCAGGAAGGATTTTACCATCCGTGATATTGACCGTGATGTCATAGGTAAGGTTGGCCAATGAAGTACCTGAAAACGTCTTAGCGTCCAGATTGATCGGGCATTTAACCTTATAGTCCCATGCATTAGCATTATCTGTCACCAGGAATTCTGATGTTGAATTAGCTGCAGTATTGGACGTTGTGGTCAAGGTGTACCCTGTCAGGTCTTCGCCACCGATGCTAAATGTAACCCACCATTCCCCGGCCATGGCCTGGGTAGCTGTTCCCCCAACTGCCGGGTCATCACCCAAATCGCAGGACATCAATCCAAGGGCTACGAAAGCAAAGAATATCAATATTTTATTTTTCATACGTCTGTTGATTTATGGATGAATTAAAGCGCTACCTGCGTCAGGGTTACAGCAAAATGGAACCCTGCATCCCAATCACTTTCGAAAGTGATGGTCTTGTTAGCGGCATCTACTGACATCGTTGTCATGGTACAAGCACCACCAAAAGCACCTACCGGAACAGGACCGCTGAAACTGAAATCATTAGCACCAATGTTATTAGCAGTAACGATCACACCAGGAGCCCGATATGCATCACCGTAGGCACGGCCAAACTCATAATAACCTCCAATGGCGCAGGAAACCTCATATTGATTGGCTCCCACCTTACGGATCAAAACATACTCGAGGTCGTAGTACTGTGGATTGTTGACATTGTTACGGATGACCGTGGAGGTATACAATCCTTCAATACTGTTGACCAGGTCGCCGGTACAAGCTACCCAAAACGTCCGGACAACGCTGGCTGGAAAACCATCAGAGTTAACAGCTGTAGTAGATTCCACATAGATGTCTGGCTTATTGATATCTACAGATGGTACCGTACCGGAAATCCCTTTGGTCTTGACGGTCAGAGGCAACTCCTCACCAGCTTCAGTAGCAGTAATGGGAGGAACCTGAAAGTCGGAACTACAGGGAATCAGGGCGAAATCTCCACCTTCGTAATTAAAGGTAGGGAAGTAGGTGATCCTGGATATATCTGAAATCTCTGCTTCATTGTTGCAACCTCCAAAGGTGATCAATGCCGCAAGAGCTAAGGTGAGTTGTGCTAGTTTGAAAATCCTTTTCATAAGATTTATGTTTTTAGATGATTATTGGGCCCACCATACCGGTACGGTAATGGCGACTTCGGCTGGAATATTCTGGTTTGTATTTCTTTCACTCTCAGGATACACCAGGCGTTTTGGGAACAATCCATTGGTGGTACCGGCTACTGCATAGGTAAAGGTGCCCGGAATGACATTATCATCAAATGCCGGGAATGCTGAAATCTCAGGATACCCTGTGCGGTTCTGATCCCAGAAGGCCTCATAACCACGATAGACGAGTGACGCCCATTTCTGGTAGATAATCGCTTTCAGATTCTGATCAAGGCTTCCATTTGGATATTCGTAAGTTCCTCCGGCAGCTACCAGTGAAGAACAATCAGTACCTACTCTTGTGCAAGCGCCCAAGACACCAGCCTCATAATATGCTTTTGCATCAGCTGCATTGCCATAACGGGCATTGGCCTCTGCAAGCATAAAGGAAACTTCATCAGCGGAGAAGAAATATACTGGTTGAGTAGCTGAGAGAATAGCCACGTCAGGTTGATTGATCCCTACGGTTTGCGTAGGAGCGTCAAACCATCCTTGCCACAAACCATAATGACCACCTGAACCTGGAGCAAAATAAGCATCCAATCTTGGGTCATTATTCTCCTGCAGCCAGGAGATCAGGGTACGGCTACCACGAATATTAGTCTTGACGTTAAGTTGTCTTACGTTTGACTCATACAGTGGGTTACTCTTATCTGGAAGATCAACAAAAACATCCACTTTGGCGTCCTGGGTCAGGAAAGTAGCACCACTGCTCAACAAGGCGGTAATCGCTGTTCCAGCTCCGGCATTGTTGACTTTGGTCTGACGTAACCATAGTTTCAGTTTTAAGGTATTGGCAAAATCCTTCCATGCAGCTACCTGACCTTCTTCAGAAAGAGATCCGAAAAGGAAGTCGGAAGGAATCTGAGCAGAACCACTGGCAGAGAAATCTTTGCCAAGGGCATCATCCAGTCGGCGGATCAGGTCAGCATAAATTACTTCCCCACTTTCATACACGGGAGCGGCATTTCCTTCCTCACCATTCAGTGACTCAGAATAGGGAACTGCATCATACCAGTCGGCCATAATCTGATAGGTAAATGCAGAGAGACATACGGCCTGGAGGTTGAGATTCCAGTTGCCATCTCTTACGGCCTGGGCTTCAATCTTTTTCAGATCAATAAGAGCACCTGCATACATCTCGGCCCATGCGTTTTGATAATCGAGACGATTGAGCGCATAACGATCTTCATCCCGATATTGACTGGCCACGTGACTTTGTGTCCAGTGCTGCGCCCACAATCCACCAACCACAGCATAATCTGCATTGAGTGAAGTGGCAATGGTCATTTGAGTGGTGGGCAGCGTCAGCGTAGCATCCACGTTGCTGGGGTTGTTCGGATCCTCGTTGATATCAAGATAATCGTCACAACTGACCAGGCTCATGACAAGCAATACGCCAAATAACGATGCGAATATATTTTTCATATTTCCTGTTTTTGTATTAATTAAAAGCTAAGATTCAGGGCAACACCGTAAGAGGCTGAAGTTGGCAATCCGCCAAATTCACCAAGTTGTCCGGCCAGACCCGTACCATAGGTCGATCCTTCAGGATCTACGAAATTGTTTTCTTCAGGTGTCCACAAAGCCAGGTTACGGCCGAATACAGTAAGACTTGCATTGTTCACTTTCACGATATCACTGACCTTGGTCGGGATATTGTACGTGAGGGATACGTTACGCAGCTTGAAATAGCTACGATCCACTACGTGATTTTCTTCAGCAGCCAGGATAGAACCCCAGTAGGTGAATACATCCGCACGTGAAACCGGGTTGATGTTTTCGCTATATGTACCATCACCATTATCTACGACAGAATTCGGAACGATAAATGGCTCGCGATCATTATAAGCAGAATTCCATGCATTACCTACGAAGTAGTTCAGGCGAGCTGTATAAGAATACATCACACCACCACTGCGATAGTCGCCATTAGCACTCAGGGCGAACGCGCCTATAGTAAGGGTTGTACCTACACCCAGGATATAATCAGGATTGATAGACCCTAAGTAGTGCTGGTTTGGATCTGCCACTGGCAAACCGTTTCCATCAACAACCGGACGTCCGTCATCAGTCATAAGTGGTCCGGCAGAATAGATGGCACCCAACGGCTTGTCAACCTCAGCAACCAGGTTTACACTGTAGGAACTATTGAGGACCAGACGGGTTGCATCTGTATCTCCAAGTGAGTTAACGTTGTTTTTGTTTTTAGTATAGTTAACCCATACATCCCAGGACCAGTTGCGTCCTTTCAAAGGAACCATGTTGATGCCAAGCTCGATACCCTTGTTCTCAACTTCACCGAGGTTAGTCACCTGACGGGTATAGCCTGTAGATGGAGGAAGAGCTACATCAATAATCTGATCAGATGTCACCCGGTCGTACCAGGAGAAATCAAACCCAAGGCGATTGTTGAAGAAACGAATATCGGTACCAAATTCAAGTTCTGAAGTTAACTCAGCCTGCAATTCTGGATTTCCAAGACGGTTGCCGGATTCAAAACCATTCTGGCCAGCTACCGGGAATTTAACAGCAGCAAATCCAGCATTGGCTTCTCCAGGAACAAACACTGGTTTGATCAGGTACGGACCGGTATCATTACCAGCAAGAGCATAACCAGCCCTAACCTTCCAGAAAGAAAGGAAGGAACCGGATGGGATCAACTTTTCGGTCAGGATAGCTGACAGAGAAGCAGATGGGTAGAAGAAGCTGTTATTTTCGATGGGCAGCGTAGAAGACCAGTCATTACGTGCCGTCAGGGTCAGGTACAACCAGTCATTGAAACCAAGGCTGGCAGATCCGTAGATACCCACTGAACGCTCCTTACGCTGAGCATCATTGGATGTAGGCGGATTAGACGTGTTAGACAGGTTATAAAATTCAGGAATGGTCAGATCGGTTACGTAGGTAGAAACATACTTGAGTGAACGCTGATTGACATTCAAACCACCGATAAGATCAAGGGAAACTGCTGATGAGCCTCCTCCTGTATAGTAACGACCGAACAAGTTGAAGTCCAACTGGTCCGTATTGGTTTGTGATTCTGTGATCTTACCTACTACATCATTTGCAGATGAGTTAGGGGATCCAGGTGTAATACGGATTGGATTACCCCAGTCCAACAAGTTGGCCGAACTGAAGTCTGTTCCCAATTTACCAGTTACACCAAACTTCTCTGTAAACTGATAGGTTGCCCAGGCGCTAGGCAGGAATCTGTTTTCCTGATAGTCATTACCTGCGCGATCCAATACCAGATAAGGGTTGGAAGCATAAGGCGTAAAGTAGTTATCGGCATTGTAGAATTTGTCATTGAAGTTGGCATAATCAACAATAGCATGGTCGCGTGGGATCTGCATGATTTCCTGTGCCAGGGTGGCACCGGCCCCAGCATCATCACCCTGACCGGTAGCGATAACCTCTGCCTTTTTATTGATATATTCCATGGCAGCACCAATAGTGAGTTTGCCACTGCTGTATTCTGTCCTTGCTCCGAAGTTGTTACGGTTGTAGGTGTCCTTATCACCTGGTACAATACCGTTCTCCTGAGTGTTACCATAGGAAACTCTGAAGGTCAGATTCTCTGTACCGCCTGACAGGGTCAGGTTGTTGGAGATGGAGGTTCCTGGATCATAGAAGTCACGCAGGTTGTCCTCTACCAAAGAGAATGGTTTGATCAACTGAGAATTGTCTACAGCATTACCCCACAGACGATCTTTATTGTCAAACTTAGGACCCCAGCTTCCGTTTTCTTCATAGGCAAACAAACCAGACCATCCCTGGCCATATTTGTTTTGCATATGCTGCACACGGTTGACTGTAGAGCCGGCGAATGAGCCAGAATAATCAACCCGCAATGCCTGGTTTTTCTTGCCGGACTTTGTGGTGATCAGGATGACCCCGGTACCACCGCGTTTTCCGTAGATCGCGGTTGCCGCTGCACCTTTCAATACCGTGATACTTTCGATATCATTTGGATTGATATCATTGGCCTGGTTACCGAAGTCCTGTGACCGGTTGAAGTTGTCATTGGCATTGACCTGGGTTGTGGCTGAAGTATTGGTCCGGTTGTTAATAGGGATTCCATCGACAACGATGAGGGCCGTATTATTACCGGTGACGGAACCATATCCACGGATGTTGATTTCTGAACTACCGCCGGGCTGTCCGTTTGAGTTGATAGTCAGACCAGGTACGCGCCCGGCAAGAGCATCAAAGGTTCGGTTGTTGGAGGTTTGGGTAATTTCATCAGAGGATACCTCCGCAAACCCATACCCAAGGGATTTGGATTCCCGCTTGATACCTAGACCGGTGACGACCGCGGCCTCAAGGGTCACACCTTCTGCCAGTACGGCATTGATGACGGCTGAACTTCCCAATTCGAGTTCCTGGGATTCATAACCCGTATAACTGATGACAATGGTGTTCTGTCCTTCCGGAACGGTCAAGGAGTACCGTCCGTCAAAGTCAGTAACCGTACCAACGCTGGTACCTTTAACCAGTACGCTTGCCCCTATCAGGGGAGATCCGTCAGGACCTGTAACCGTACCAGTGATGGCTCGCTGTGCCATTGCGGATGCAAAAGCACAAAAAACCATTACAAGGAGTAATGAAAGTCTTTTCATACTAATTCTGGTTTTGTTAAAGAAAGTGTAATACAAACAAATGTCTTAAATATTTCTTATCCGTGCACCGTTCATAAAAAGAATTTGAACAGGCGTTTTAGCTGAGATATATTCCGGAACATTGGAAAAACGCCACCATTAATATGAATGCTGCCTCAAATCAGCGAACATTGTTTCGTTGGGGCAAAGCCCTCTTTTAACCGTATGTAAATCAACGGTTAAGGAGTTAACTTTTTTTCTAATACCCTTACCAATCACCTAAGTCACTGCTTTTCGCTTCCTGGGGCCTCAACTGATGTCGGTACATTCCAATCACATTGGCAAGGCCATAATAAAGGGCATCACTGATAAGCGCATGTCCGATCGACACCTCCAGCAAGTGAGGGATCATACAGGCATAATACCTCAGATTCAACAAGTTGAGGTCATGTCCCGCATTTATTCCGATCCCAAGCCGGTTTGCCATTTCTGCAGCTTTTATATGCGGTTGAATCGCCTCTGCAGGATGGCTTGCATATCCGGCAGCATATGGCCCCGTGTAAAACTCCACCCGGTCTGCACCTACAGCTGCTGCCCCTTCCACCATTCTGGGATCAGCATTGACAAATAGTGAAACCCTAATGCCCTTCCCCTTGAGCTCCTTAATAACTTCTGTTAATAATGATGATTCACGGATGGTATCCCATCCCTGATCAGAGGTGAGAGCAGCAGGACTATCTGGCACCAGGGTGCATTGATGAGGCTGGTGCTCCAGCACATGGCTCAAGAACTCATCCGTGGGATTCCCTTCAATATTAAGTTCTGTCTTGACGATGGCCTTTAAAGGACCAATATCAGCATATCGTATGTGCCGTTGATCCGGCCGGGGATGTATAGTAATCCCTTCCGCTCCAAAAGCTTCACAATCCCTCGCCACTTTAATAAGGTCTGGCATACCGCCTCCCCTACTGTTACGGATCAAAGCCACCTTGTTGATATTTACGCTCAGGCGCACATGGTCTGGATTCATAAACCACATAATTTGTTTGGGAGGTATCTAACTTTGCAGGAATACCTATTTTGCACAAAACTATTGCATGACAAGGTACGATCATTTCATCAGGCTCCTTGCCTTGTTTGGCTTTGTTATGGGCGGCCTCTTCGTCACCGCTTTTTGTTCGGCCATTCTGATGTTGATGAGCGGTATGAGCATTAAGGAGTTGATGGAGATGGGACAGTCCGGGATAGTAGACTTTTCACCGGGCCTTACTCGCGTATTGCTGGCGGTTCAGCATCTGATGACCTTTATTCTCCCCGGCCTGGCTTTCGGGTATCTTTTTTACAAACCAAACCCTTTAATCGGTTTGAGTTTGCAACGTCAACCTGGATGGATGCTCTCGGCACTCGGCATTCTGTTTCTCATGGCTGCCTATCCATTGGTCAACCTGACCTACATGATCAATGAAGCCATTCCTCTTCCCTCCTGGGCCACTGCATTTGAAGACCAGGCGGAAGACACTTTGATGGCCATTCTAAAAATGGACAACCCTTTGATTTTTGTAGCCAATCTCATCCTGATTGCCATACTTCCAGGTATTGGCGAAGAATTGATCTTCAGAGGTATTATTCAAAAAGAAACAGCAAAAATACTCAGGAGCCCGATTGCCGGTATCTGGATATCCGCTTTCATCTTTAGCGCCATCCATTTGCAGTTTGAAGGTTTCCTCCCCCGAATGGCGCTGGGGGCAGTCCTGGGTTATATTTATTACTGGACGGGTAACCTTTGGATCTCCATGATCGTTCACGCTTTCAATAATGGCATACAGGTTGCATTGATTTACATAACCGGCATGGATGTAAACGCATTTGATGAAGAAAGCAGTGGTCAACTGCAATGGTGGATGATCCCACTGAGCATCCTGGCTATGTACATCATTTACTATTCAATGCTGAAAAACCGACAGTCGATTGAATAAGCCCGAACTCATCACCCGCACGATCACCGGTCTATGTATCGGGGCTGTTTCCCTGGGTGCCATCATCCTTTCACCCTGGACATATCTGGCCTGGATTTGCGTGATCACCTTCCTGGGTACCCGCGAGTTTTTACACCTGGTGCTGCATGCACAATCAGACAAAAAACAACTGCTTTTTCCATTCTTCCTTACGATCATCGTGGCAGCCACAGGCTATCTCTGTGTCAAGGGTGAATCTCCATTTATCGCATTACTCGCATTGCCGGTAATCATCAGCCTGCGTCAGTTAACAGATATGTTTATGGTCAATGATATTTCCCGTTTGGCTGTAACCAACCAGGCTATGTATAGTGCCACAGCGTATATCGCCTTGCCTGCATTGGCTGGTTGCGTTTACTTACTTGAGCCTTATGACTGGAAATATGTCCTCATCGCTGTAGTCCTAATTTGGGTCAATGACATAGGTGCTTACCTTATTGGGTCATCATGGGGAAAACATAAAATAGCACCTTCGATTTCCCCCGGAAAAAGTATAGAGGGCACCGTTGGAGGCGCATTGATGACTTTCCTTGGAGGGTACTTACTTTTTCAATGGATCAAAGATATCCCTGCCGGCTATGTGATCGGTCTGAGTCTGCTTACTCCCCCCGCGGCATTGGCCGGTGATCTTTGGGAATCGGTACTTAAGAGGAACGCAGGTGTCAAAGACAGCGGAAATCTCTTGCCCGGACATGGAGGCATTTTAGACCGATATGATTCTTTACTCTTTGTTTTACCCATTGCTGCGCTGGCATATTTTATATTTGTGCTATGATATACCGATTGCATCGAGAAGGTGTATTCTATCTGTTATACGCCCTCCTGGGTTTCGTGCTGACCCTGGTTCTTTTTATCTTTTTCATGTCCTGGATCACCGGTATATTACTGGGCGTCGCGACATTCTTTCTGGTGCTCTTCCTCATCTTTTTCCGTAATCCGCCAAGAGTCCATGGCACTAAGAATACGGATCTGATCCTTGCCCCTGCGGATGGCAAAGTAGTCGTCATAGAAAAGACATTCGAACCTGAGTATCTGAAATCGGAAGTGCTGCAGATTTCAATTTTCATGTCACCACTCAATGTGCATTCAAACCGGAGCCCGATCACGGGAGAAGTTGTGTACGTCCAATATCATCCTGGTGAATACCTGGTTGCATGGCATCCTAAATCTTCTGAACTCAATGAGCGTAACACGGTCGTGATTCGTAAAAAACAATATCAAATCCTGCTTCGTCAGATCGCAGGAAAAGTAGCGCGTAAAATTGTTTGCTATGCCCGCACCGGTGAATTGCTTAGCCGTGGTGAAGAATTTGGTTTTATTAAATTCGGGAGCCGTGTGGATGTATTTCTGCCGTTGGAATGTGAAGCCCTGGTCCGCATCGGAGATTTCGTCCAGGGTGGCATCACAGATATTGCCTCCTTTCCACATTCGGAATAAATACTAAAACCCAAACGGTCTTCCCGACAGGCATTAAGAAGAATCGGAAGGGAAAATCCCCCTTTACGCTATCCCTACTACCCTACCTGAGGATTATTTTTCTGCGGCAGGTTTAGCCTCCGCTTTCATCTGCGGAAAGAACAACACGTCCTGGATAGAATTGGAATTGGTCATGATCATCGCAAGTCGATCCATACCAATGCCCAAACCTGATGTGGGCGGCATACCATATTCCAGTGCGCGAAGAAAATCTTCATCCAGCATCATGGCCTCTTCATCTCCGCGATTGCCAAGATCCAGTTGATCTTCGAATCGCTGGCGTTGATCAATCGGATCATTCAATTCAGAAAATGCATTGCAGATCTCTTTACCATTGCAAATGGCTTCAAATCGCTCCACCAACCCGGGCTTACTACGATGTTTTTTGGCCAATGGAGACATCTCCACAGGATAATCGGTGATAAACGTCGGTTGAATCAACTGACCTTCACATTGCTCTCCAAATATCTCGTCAATGATCTTTCCTTTTCCTAATGAAGGATCAATATGGATATGAAGTTTCTTAGCCACTTCCCTCAGACCGGCTTCATCCATCGCACTGATATCGATCCCGGTAAAATGTTCGATCGCTTCAAACATGGTGAATCGCTTCCATGGCCGCTTGAAATCAATAATATGTTGTCCTACCCGAACCTTAGTGTCGCCATGGATAGCCAGTGCCACTTGTTCGATCACTTCTTCCACCAGCTCCATCATCCAAACATAATCCTTATACGCTACGTACAATTCGATCTGGGTAAATTCAGGATTGTGAAAGCGGCTCATCCCTTCATTCCTGAAATCTTTACTGAACTCATAGACCCCATCAAACCCTCCGACGATCAAGCGCTTGAGATACAATTCATTGGCTATCCGCATGTACAGCGTCATGTCCAGAGTATTATGGTGGGTCTTAAATGGACGTGCCGCTGCTCCACCATATAGGGGTTGAAGAATAGGGGTCTCAACTTCCAGGTATCCTTTTTCATTGAGGTATGACCGAATGGTATTGTACATTTTAGTCCGGTCTTCAAATACTTTCTTTATGCCAGGATTGACCACCAGGTCAACGTAGCGCTGGCGATATCGTTGCTCAGGATCTGTGAAGGCATCATGTACGTTGCCGTCCGCATCGATCTTGACGACAGGTAATGGGCGGAGGGCCTTACTCAAAAGGACCAACTCACTGGCATGCACGGAGATTTCCCCGGTCCTGGTAATAAATACATATCCCTTGACCCCGATAAAATCACCCAGGTCAAGGAGATGCCTGAATACTTCATCATATAGCGACTTGTCTTCCCCCGGGCAGATCTGATCCCGGTTGATATACACCTGGATCCGGCCAGAGCTATCCTGGATTTCAGCAAAGGATGCTTTTCCCATGATCCTGCTGGACATCATTCGCCCGGCAAGAACAACATCCTTAAAATTACCCATTTCAGGATCGTATGATTTTTTGATTTCTGCGGCGAATGCATTGACAGGATACAGATCCGGAGGATATGGGTCAATGCCCAGATCAATGATTTTTTGCAGGTTCTGTCTGCGGATGATTTCCTGTTCTGAAAGTTGGGTCATAGCCTTGGTTTGAAACAATCAGCCGCAAAAATAATTGGAGTTGGCAATTGGAGGTGATACAAGGCGATATATCCCAAAGACTTTAAATTTCAGACCTTAGCCCTTATGTCAGTGACGCCTGGAGTTTTCGCGGAGATTTTGTTGCCCCTGGCCCTGGAAAATACCTACACCTACCTGGTCCCCCCTGAATTGGTACCAGAGGCTTTCGTGGGTAAACGGGTAGAGGTCCAGTTTGGCAACCGTAAACGGTACGCCGGTCTAATTGTAAAACTTCATGTGCCGGCTCCGGAATATAAAACCAAGACGATTATCAGCGTTCTGGATCCAAATCCCATTATCCAACCCTGGCAATATGCCTTTTGGCAATGGATGGCCCGCTATTACTGCTGTACCACGGGGGAAGTCATGAAAGCTGCTTTGCCCGGCGCATTATTGCTCTCCAGCGAAACGATCATCAAAGCCATGCCGGTCGAAGAGGATGATGTGCTCCAACTCGCCGACCCTCTCTATACCCTGTTCAGGCTGATAGAGCCACGGACATCCATTACCTTGGAGGACCTGCAAAAAGCCAGTGATCTCAAGGTTCTGTATCCCCACATTGTCAGGTTATATCAACTGGGCATGATTCTCGTCGTCGAAACCCTTGAGGAAAAATATATTCCTAAAAAAATAAAACTTATTGCGCTTCAGGATACGTATGCAACTGAGTCCGGCCTCAAGGCAGCACTCGAACTGATTACGTCATCCGATAAACAGACCCACCTTTTCCTCAGTTTTCTCGCCATGGCCGGTAAATCCCTCGAGCCGGTTGAACCAAAACCATTATTGGAACGGGCCGGAGCCAGTAAGAGCATACTCCAGGCCTTGCTCCAAAAGGGAATATTCAGAGAGGAGATCAGGCAAGTCAATCGTATGGACAGATATGGAAGTATCGTACCTGAATCGACGTTTACTTTGACCCCGATCCAACAAACAGCACTTCAAGAAATCCGTAGCCAATGGCAATCTAAAGATGTGGTATTGCTACACGGGGTTACAGGTAGTGGTAAGACTTTAATCTATACCGAGATCATCCAGGATATACTCCGTGATGGTGGCCAGGTATTATTTCTAATGCCGGAGATCGGCATGAGTGTTCAATTACTGAACAGGCTAAAAGGGGTGTTTGGCTCGAAGATTACGATATCTCACTCACGGTTGAGCGAACATGAACGAGTAGATGTGTGGAACCAGGTAATAGAAGGCATTCCTTTAGTTGCCGGGGTACGTTCAGCTATGTTTTTGCCCTTTCAAAATCTCAGGCTCATTATTGTAGATGAGGAGCATGATGGCAGTTATAAACAACAGGATCCCAATCCACGATATCATGCCAGGGATATGGCGCTGGTCCTGGGAAAAGAGCAAGGAGCCAAAGTGTTGCTGGGCTCCGCGACACCATCGGTGGAAACCTATTATCAATGTGAAGCAGGAAAGTATGGTCGAGTAGTATTGGGGGAAAGGTACCTGGGTCTCGAACTCCCTAAGGTTACACTGATCGACAGACGAAAAGACAAGTCCTCCTCAGGATCGATGTATAGCCATAGCCTGATGGAAGCCATTCAAAAAACATTGGCGGATAAGAAACAAGTTATTATCTATAAAAACCGGCGTGGATATGCTCCGGTATTGAAGTGTGATGTCTGCGAATGGGTGGCCGAATGCACTCAGTGTGATGTAGCGCTCACGTATCACAAAGGAAGAAACGTACTGATCTGTCACCTCTGCGGAACGACGAAAGGGATTATCAGCATTTGTCCCGCTTGCGGTTCTCCTCGTCTCGCCCTCGAAGGATATGGTACTGAGAAAATAGAGGATGAATTGGCCGTCATTTTTCCTGAGGCCCAGATTAAACGTATGGATCAGGATACAACTCGAGGGAAACACAATATGGAAAACCTGATCTATGCGTTTGAACAAGGAAAAATAGATATACTCGTAGGGACTCAGATGGTGACCAAAGGATTAGACTTTGATCATGTCGGGTTGGTAGGTGTGATCCATGCGGATCAGGCGTTGCATTATCCGGATTTCAGGGCAACCGAACGGACCTTTCAATCCCTCGTGCAAGTCAGTGGACGAGCCGGCCGAAAATTTGAACAAGGCCAGGTGATGATCCAGACGTATCAGCCGGATCATCCGGTATTCAGGGACATCATCCATGGGGATTATTGGTCGTTTTACAAACGTGAAATCAAAGAACGCGAGGATTTTTCCTACCCTCCATTTGTCCGACAGATTACCGTCGCCATTCGACACAAAAATGTCGAGCTCAGCAGAGATGCCGCGGAAATACTTGCGATTGAATTACGAAATAAATTTGGTTATCGAATTCTTGGACCCTCCGTGCCTTCCATCGCCAGAGTCCGTAACCAGTTTATTCACCTGGTGCATATTAAGATCGAACGGGATGGAAAAATGATTCAAGCCATCAAACAGGCGCTTCGTGATTTTCAATCCGGCCTTATCCGTCGTCAATCGCTTTCCACAGTGAGGATTGTGATTGATGTGGATCCATATCAATAACTTTTTTAGATAATACACAAGCCGATAAAATAAAAAAGCCGCTATCTCAATCCATGAGTTAACGGCTCGGTAGTAGCGGGGGCAGGACTTGAACCTACGACCTTCGGGTTATGAGCCCGACGAGCTACCAACTGCTCCACCCCGCGATGTTTCTTTATCCTTTCTTCTAAGGATTATTTTTTTTTCGTCGGACTTGATCCTACGACCTCCCGTACAGGCGAGCTACCCACTGCTCCACCCCGCGATGTTTACTCCCTCCTTCTTCCAGACGGGACGCAAATGTACTCAACTTTTCCATACCGACAAGGATGCATCAAATAAATCTCTAATTCATCCCTGATCTGCACTTTCGGTGTCCTTACTGTTTAGTGCTGGTGCTGCTTTTGCCGGAGCCAACCCTCCCCAATCCTCGCGCAACCGAACAATTTCCTCATTAATCCATTGCTGTGACTGCCGTAGCAAACTAAATGCATTATCCCCCTGAATCACCTGACCCACGGACAGACGGACGTAGGTTCTTGGCTTAGCGAGGTTTTTAAAGTAATGAACACCCATGGTGTCCGTATGATCCCAATAATCCGCAATGGATTTGTATTCGATCACAAAAGGCACAACGGGGATGCCGAGGTCTGCTGCCATGTCAAACGAACCTTTCTGAAAGGTTGTCGTTAAGGGCTCCGCGTGGGTCTTGCCCTCCGGATAGATCATAATAGACTTACCCTCTCCCAGTGCTTTGTGGATCGCTTCTTTCGTCGCGGTGCGACTGGTCCTGCTCTCCTTGTCCACAAATATAATGCCCGACAATTCAGCTCCCTTTCCTAAAAAAGGAT
Organism: Saprospiraceae bacterium; assembly: GCA_044227555.1. Taxonomy (GTDB): domain Bacteria; phylum Bacteroidota; class Bacteroidia; order Chitinophagales; family Saprospiraceae; genus Opimibacter. The sequence goes on from JBGAWQ010000001.1 coordinate 286,733, forward strand.
AATTACGAACATCCGCACGACTGACCGGGTTAGCTTCAAGATATGCCAGGCAGACAAATGGATCCATAGATGAACGATGGTTGCCAACAAAAAGATAGTTTCTGTCTTTAGGAAAAGAGCCCCGTACTTCCACCTTGTAGTTTAGGATAAACACAAACAATTTGGACCATATCTTCCTTACCCGAAGACGCCAAGGATACCGTTTGACCGGAAGAATGCCAATAAAAAAAACCGACAGGAATGCCCAAATCGTAGCCAGTACGATAAAGACAAGACGGAAATAGCCCCTTATCTTATTACCTCGTATGCTCATCTCTCAGAGCCTTTCAATGATGAGTGCTGAAGCCCCACCACCTCCATTGCACAAGGTGGCTAATCCATATTGTTGATTGCGTTGCTGTAGGCTATGCACCAGGGTGGTGATAATACGATTACCTGAGGCACCAAGAGGATGACCCAGAGCACATGCGCCACCATGAATATTGACCCGACTATGATCTACTTCGAGGGTCTGCTCAAAGGCCATGGTCACCACCGCAAATGCTTCGTTGACTTCATAGAGGTCTATCTGGTCTTTGTTCAATCCTGCTCTCTTCAATGCTAGAGGCGCGGCAAGTGTTGGAGAGGTCGTAAACCAGAAAGGATCTTGTTCCGCGTCCGCATAGGACACGATCCGGGCTATTGGCTTCAAACCAAATTGCTTGACGGCTTCCGCACTAGCAAGCACCATGGCCGAACCACCGTCATTCAATGTTGAAGCATTGGCGGCCGTAACTGTACCCTCCGGATTGAAAGCCGGACGAAGCGTGGGAATTTTAGCGAAATCAACTTTAAAGCACTCTTCATCCTGATCAATTACTAAAGCAGGTCCTTTGCGCTGTGCTATTTCAACAGCAACGATTTCATCTTTAAAAAGTCCATCGTTTGTAGCTTGCTGAGAACGCTTATAGGATTCAATTGCAAAAATGTCCTGGGCCTCGCGACTGATACCAAATTTCTCAGCGGTCTTATCTGCGCTCACACCCATAGCGGTCTTATTGTACACATCGGTGAGACCATCTCTGGATAAGCCATCTATCAATTCTCCGTTTCCAAACTTATGCCCCCATCTGGCACCGGGAACATAGTATGGAATATTGGACATACTTTCCATACCTCCTGCCACTATGATGTCGGCCTGGCCCAAAGCAATGGCCTGCGCACCGAACATCACTGACTTCATGCCTGACGAACAGACTTTGTTGACTGTAGTACATGGCACATGGTAAGGTAATCCTGCGCCCAGAGAAGCCTGACGGGCTGGAGCCTGCCCAAGATTGGCAGAGACGACATTACCCATCAATACTTCCTGTACCTGGTCAGGCTGAACATTTGCTGCCAATAATGCTCCGGAAATGGCCCGTGCTCCAAGCTCTGTAGCTGACAGACCGGCCAGGGATCCTCCAAAACTGCCAATCGGAGTCCGTTTTGCGGAAATGATAAAAACCTCTTTCATATATCTGATTTCTATTCGAGGAGGCAAAACTATGCATTCGCCACCTATTCCTGTCCTTCTCATTTTTGCGACCGGATTTGCCACAGAGCAAATAGTAAAAAAAGTATATGTTTGCACTCCCAAACGGGGCTATAGCTCAGCTGGCTAGAGCGCTTGCATGGCATGCAAGAGGTCAGGGGTTCGACTCCCCTTAGCTCCACCAAAGACTCCTTTCGGGGTCTTTTTTTTTGCTCAGCGGCTAGTGCGTGGCGCGTTTCGTGCCAAGGTCACGGGTTCGACTCCCCTGAGCTCGACAAAAAACGTCGGTGACAGGTCGTCGGTGTTTCTTTTTCTCCAATACCCATTTGACGTTTTGTAACTAAGATTTGAGAAAAGTACTATATGTGTAATCAACATATTTAGTTTACCTTTGACACTTTATTGAGGGCCTGTTCAGCGACCTGTCCTGTTTACTTTACATTGTTATCATCGACCAGCTGTACACACTTCAAAGAATATCAAAACATTAACTTTTTTTATAAATGAAACTTTTTGTCGCTAAACTTCCTCAAAACGTTACTTCAGAACGTCTTAAGGCCATGTTTGAATCCTATGGCAGCGTATTGGATGCCAAGGTTATTACCGATCGCGAAACCGGCATGTCCAAGTGCTATGGTTTCGTAGAAATGGCTTCTGATGAAGCGGCCAGAGAAGCCATCGAAAGGCTCAATGGTACAGAAATGGATGGTAAAGAAGTCCTGGTCAAGGAATCTGATCCAGCACCACGCAGCAATGACCGTCCTCGCGGCCCACGTCCAGGTGGAAGACCACCTTACGGCGGAGGTGGTGGTGATCGCAGAAGCAGTGGCCCACGTCCAGGTGGAGATCGCTGGGGTGGAGGCGGAGGAGATGATCGCAATAGATCTTCCAACCGTTATCAGGACAACGATCGACCACGTCGCCGCTATGATGACGACTTTGATGACAAGCCACGTCGCAAGAGAATTTAATCCGGGATTATCCCATTGATATACTACGAAAACGAATAAGGAGTGCAACCCATTCCTTATTCGTTTTTTTATTTTCCTTTCCCCTGAATAAGAATCAAAAGGGTATAAAAAAGGATTTTGATGTCGAGACTGATCGACATATTTTCGATATACAGGATGTCGAACTTTAATCGCTGGAGCATTTGGTCGATATTACTGGCATAGCCATATTTGACCTGACCCCACGACGTAATCCCGGGCCTGACCTTTAGCAAATGCTTGTAGTGCGGCGCCTGCTCCATGATTTTATCAATGAAGTATTTCCTCTCCGGCCGCGGCCCTACCAGTGACATTTCTCCGATCAGCACATTCCAGAGTTGAGGTAATTCATCAAGCCTCCATTTGCGCATCACCCCTCCCCAGGGCGTACACCGTTGATCTCCATCGAAAGAAAGCTGGGGAGTCGCCCCTTCAGAACCGATGTACATCGACCTGAATTTGTGAATCATAAATGGCTTACCATTTAAACCCACCCGCTCTTGAGAATAAAACACAGGACCCTCAGAAGACATCCGCACCCGCGCCATGATGTAGAGATATAAAGGAGATAAAAGGATCAACCCAATCGCACTAATCACAATATCCATCAGGCGTTTGACCAACTTCTCCCAATTGAGCATCAGGCCCTGCCTGATTTCAATCAAAACCGCACCATAGAGATAATTCATCTTGACCGTCCCCAGCAGGATATCGTACATATCCGGAATGATCTTAACGAGCACCTCTTCATTAAAATCAAATAAAGTATCCAGGATACCTTTCAGTTTGCCATGCTCAGAGGTTTCAATCGCAATAAGCGCTTCTTCCACTTCATATTCCTGGATGATCTCCGCCAGCTGATCCAATCCACCCAGCCTGGGCAGATGACCATCAAGCGCATTGGAACCATTGGGTTCACTCCCTACAAAACCAACCAGGCGGTTACCTAAACTTTTCTTTCGGGTACGAATCTCTTCATACAACTCAAAGGCCTTTTGATTACCTCCGACAATTATGGTGGTATAGGTGATTTTCCCCGATCTCAACCTGTGACTGGCTATGGTAAGAACAATCATCCTGACGGTTGCCGTAATGCTAAAATGTAGTATAAACAACCGGAAGAAAGAATGCACATAATCAGAGATATCATCTGCCTGATCGTCGAGCAGCAAGGTAAAGAAGAGGATCACAACACCAGCCAGGGATAAGAAAAATGTCCGTACCAGTGTGGTTAACCTGGACAACCGGTAGATATCCCGGTAGCGGTCAAAAATCCAATAAAAGATAATCCAGGCCAGGGGCACGATGATCAGTCCATACCAGAAGTTATGATCATTGATCACTCCATGTTCAAAAGTCTTTCCCTCCCCTATCGCTCTGAAATAATAAAAGAGTGCCCAGGCCGCCATGGCTGAAAGGAGGTCTGCACAACCGTACAAGAACATATGGAATCGCCTGAGCTGCTTCATATGTTTAGAGGTGAACCACCTTTATATTGTCCAGATAAATATGATATTGAGGCTCTGTCGCATCAGCTGGATACAGGGACCGGAATAGAATCTTGTATCCAGGTAATGCAGACGCGCTGATCAGGTCGGTGAGATCGATATACAGCATATTCCAATCTGCAGACGGACGCACGAGATAGAAGAAGTTGGAAAAACTCTGGCCGGTCAGGTCTATACCTAACAGCCCGATGCTCATCTCCACTTCGCTTTTATATCTGAACTCCAGGTAAACCGGGGTGCCATCCGAAGGCAGATCACTGATAGGAATGGTGTGACCTACTTCGATAAAATAGGCCTGCTCGGAAAGCACCATTTCTCCCGCATATTGCCCTTCAAAGACATCGGCTGTGGATTGGATCATGTTACTGGCTGACACCGTATCTCTGTTTTCCGTAAAAGGATTGCCCAATTCAAAATCTGCGAGGAAACCAAACACCGCCTCCTGAGCATACCCAGTGACGGGGTCTACATCCACAACCTGTCCTGACACAAGGTTGATGTCCGCCGTATAGGCGGTAAACATAGGATAGACAATGGCATCTGTGGCTATACCATTATTTCGAATACCCGGTCGAAACGTAAACCGGGTAGTCCCTTCGCCGTAGTAATGCATGTCTACAGGAGGCGCAAAGGCTCCCTGAAAACTATTATTGGCATACACCCACACTTCGGTGATTTTATTTTGAGCTGACCCTTGTCCTGGTTGGGCTTGAAAGGTGAATGGAGTTACATGAATCGTTGCAGGAATTTCCTCAGCCGGATTGATAATATCACAGCCCACTATCAGGAAGGTTAACATCATCCCTAAACAAACATTCAACACAAATCGCTGAGCCCTATTCATGACTTACTATTTGATCCATTATCCTGGAAGCCACTTCAACAGCCCTGGCGCCCTGATCAAAAGTAACTCCGTTCCCATGCCCGTCCACTATGGCCTGACAAAACTCTCTTAATTCAAGTTCTATGGCATTGTGTTTATCAACGGTTGGGTTGTCAGCGGCGATCCAACGATCTCCTTCCGGCAGCTCGAGTTTCATCGTGAGCATATCTTGAGGTTCGGCTGCGAACAATTTGACGACCTGTACTTCATGCTGCAGGAAATCCATAGCCATGTATTGGTCTCTTTGAAATAATCTCAACTTTCGCATTTGCTTCAAGCTGATCCGGCTCGCCGTCAGATTGGCTACCGCATGGTTTTTAAAGGTTATCCGTGCATTGCAGATATCAGCGGACGTTCCGGCCACACCCACCCCATTGGCTTCGATATGATCTACTTCTGCATCAATCATCGAAAGCACTAAATCAATATCATGGATCATAAGATCCATCACGACAGGCACATCCATGCCCCTTGGATTAAAAGGGGCCAGGCGGTGTGCTTCGATAAACAACGGCTTGTCAATACCTATTTTTTGTGCAGCGATGAAGGCCGGATTATATCGTTCGACATGGCCTACCCTGCCTGTGAGTTGCTTCGAGGCCATTTTTTCAGCAAGTATTCGGCTTGTTTCCGGTCTATCTGTCAATGGCTTTTCAATAAACAAATGCTTTCCCGCTTCTATAGCGGCCAGGGCCAAATCAAAATGAGAAACCGTGGGTGTCACAATGCACAGCGCATGAACCTCATTCATCAGGGCGCTTTCAGAGGCATAACATGGAACTTCATATCTGGCTGAAATCTCCGCTGCGCGCACCGTGTCAATATCATAAAAGCCTACGAGATCGAATCCATCTATGCGCTTTATGCACTCAATGTGATACCGTCCCAGGTGGCCAGCTCCTATGACACCGACTCTCACCTTGTTTATTTTTTCACTTTGCGGCATAAAAGAGTAGAAAAATCCAAAATTCAGTTTCGGTACAAATACTGTGCTACCTAATTCAGTGCTTACTGAGCGATTAACGATTTTGCTTTGGTCAATGCTTCTTCAAGACCTTCAGGTAGTGTACCACCGGCAGACGCGAAGAAGGGTTGACCTCCTCCTCCACCCTGGATCGATTGAGCCAGATCTTTGATGATTTTACCTGCGTTAAGGCCCCGGTTTTGCACTAATTCTTCACTGATATACAACATCAACTGGGCCTTTCCATCTTCACGAGTACCCAGTAAAATGAAACTTGCTGTCCCGAGTTCTTTACCCATTTCGAAGATGAGTTGTTTCAACAACTTTTGGTCCGAAATCGCTACTTCACGACTGATAAAACGGATCCCATTGATATTTTCAGCCGCGCTCAGCAGCTCGGATTTGACAGAAGATGCTTTTTCCAATTCTATCGCTTCAACCTGGTGCTTCAGTTCACGGACTTCAGTCATTAAATCCCTGATGGCTTTGACTGGATCAATGGGATTCTTAAGTTCCTGCTTCACCATTGTGAGTTGTGCTATTTGATCATTGATATACTTTTCGGCAGCATCTGCGGTGACAGCCTCAATTCTTCTGACTCCGGCAGCAATCGCTGATTCGGACAGGATTTTAAAGAAACCAATGTGCCCGGTGGATGAAACATGGCATCCGCCACACAATTCAATGGAGAATGAAGGATCAAAGGTGATCATTCGAACCCTCTCTCCGTATTTCTCTCCAAACAGCATTCTGGCTCCGGCCTTTTCTGCCTGGCTGATAGGGAGGTTGCGATCTTCTTTCAACCGTATATCCTCCCTGATCTTTTGGTTTACCCGGGTTTCAATTTTACTGATTTCCTCCGGGGTCATTTTGGCAAAGTGTGAAAAGTCAAACCGGAGGTACTCATCATTGACCAGTGAGCCGCGTTGTTGGACGTGATCTCCAAGGATTTCCCGCAGCGCTGCATGCAATAAATGAGTAGCTGAATGATTGTTTTCAATCAGCCTCCTGCGCTGTGCATTGATGGCAGTTTTGACAGGTGCGTCAATCTGAAGAGGCAAACGTTTGGTGATGTGGATAGGTAAGTCATTTTCTTTGATGACGTCAAGTACTTCCAGGGCCTCTCCACCAAAATGCAAATACCCCCGATCTCCAACCTGGCCGCCACCTTCAGGGTAAAAGGAAGTTCGATTCAGCACCAATTGGAAACGTACACCATCCCGGTCTTCAATACTCCTGTATTTGATGACCTCGACCTCCTCCAATTGATCCTGATCATAGCCGTCAAATATGGGGCTGACGGCTGAAGGATGGACATTCATCCAATCCCCTGTGGTCACGCTGGCATCAGACCTGGATCTTTGTTTTTGCTCTTGCAGTGCTTTGTCAAAACCCTTTTCATCAATAGACCACCCCTTTTCCGCGGCCATCATTCTCGTGAGATCCACTGGAAATCCATAGGTATCATAAAGTTCAAATGCATCCTTTCCTGCGATGACCAGGTTAGTGGCTTTCAGCCCTTCAAATCGTTTAATGCCTCCTTCCAGGGTCCTGAGAAAGGAAAGCTCTTCCTGCTCGATCACCCTTTTGACAAAATCCCGCTGACCAAAGAAATCGGGAAAGATATCCTTGAAGAAGTCAGCCAGTACGGGAACTAATCTATGCATTAAAGGCTCACGGGTATTAAGAAAGGTGTAATAATACCGAACGGCCCGGCGAAGAATACGGCGGAGGACATACCCAGCACCTGTATTGGATGGCATCTCTCCATCGGCAATTCCAAAACTGACCGCACGCACGTGATCGGCTAAAACACGCATAGCTATATCAGACATCACGGCCCCTGAATAGTCATTCCGATAAGCGATTCCGGTTGCCTGCTCCACGAAATAGATCAGCGGTGCAAAAATATCTGAATCATAATTGGAGGACTTACCCTGAATGACCCGAACAAGGCGTTCGAATCCCATCCCGGTGTCCACGTGCTGGGCTGGCAGAGGCTCCAATGAACCATCTGCCTTCCGGTTGAATTGCATAAACACCAGATTCCAGATTTCAATGACGCTGGGGTGATCATTATTGACGAGTTGTGCACCAGGGACAGCGGCACGTTCTTCATCACTCCTCATGTCCACATGGATTTCAGAACATGGACCACATGGTCCGGTATCCCCCATTTCCCAAAAATTGTCTTTTCGCCCAAATGAAAGAATACGGTCGTTGGGCATCCATTCCTGCCAATAACCTCTGGCCTCTGTGTCTTCTGGTAGATTATCTTCCTTGTCGCCCCCAAACACACTGACATAGATTCGATCCTTAGGCAGTTGCAACCGGTCGATCAACAATTCCCAGGCCCAGGCTATGGCTTCTTTTTTGAAATAATCTCCGAAGGACCAGTTACCCAACATTTCAAACATGGTATGATGATACCCATCACGTCCCACTTCTTCAAGATCGTTATGTTTACCACTGACTCTGAGGCACTTCTGGGTGTCCGCTATTCGTTTGTGCAGCGCGGGTTTATGCCCCAGGAAATAGTCCTTGAACGGGTTCATCCCGGCATTTGTAAACATGAGGGTAGGATCGTCCTTATTGACCATGGGAGCCGAAGGCACGATGGTGTGTTGCTTTTCTTTAAAAAAGGACAGGAAAACCTCCCGGATTTCTGTGGCTGTTTTGGCCATAATGGATTTATCTTGTATTCTTTATAATTAATGATAATTTACTATATATTCATTGGCCTGATGACAAGTACATATTGCAGATAAAAAGGATATATAATAAATCGTTAAATGTTTTGTAAACGGATTTTCAACAGCTATCTTCGCAAAACGATCCCATCGTGAACATCTTGAGAAACGCCTTCTAAAGGCGAGGTCAAAATTAGTCAAATCAGGTTATTTCATGGCTGGAAAGAAGTACGTTTATAACGAATCCACACTGTCATTTGAAGAATATAAGACTCCTGGCAAGTTCAGGTTACTGTCGCTGTTTGGGTATTTGAGTGCGACCGTGGTGACTTCATTTGTATTTTTCTTTCTCCACAATACCTATTTTCCCAGCACCCGGGAGTTGGCGCTCAAGCGCGAGCTCAACGAAATGAAATATCATTTTGAAAGCATTACCGAACAGGTGGATCAAATGTCGTCCGAGCTAGCCGTAGTGCAGGAGCGGGATGCCGGCATACATCGGGTGATGCTCGGCATGGATCCAATTGATGAAGCCGTATGGCAAGGAGGTATCGGTGGTACAGACAAATACGGGAGCCTGACCAAATATCCCAATTCCGGAGACTTATTGATTGCCACACAGCAAAAGGTGGACAAACTGATGCTCCAGTTGAAAATCCAGAAAAATTCGCTCGATACCATCCTGGAAAAAGCGAATTCAAGGGCTGACATGATTGCAAGCATCCCTAGTATGAAGCCTGTACGGATCGACCTGCTCAACAAAAATTTAAATGCCATGTCAGGGTATGGAATCAGACTCCACCCCGTACACAAAGTGGATCGTATGCATGCCGGCATTGACTTTACAGCCCCAAAAGGCACTCCAATTCAAGCTACCGGAAATGGCCGGGTGATCAAGGCTGAAAACGAAAGAGTCGGTTACGGCAACCATGTCATTATTGACCATGGATTTGGATATACTACACTCTATGGACATATGACTAGCTACAATGTCAAGGTCGGGGATGTAGTCACCAAAGGGCAAACCATTGGATATATTGGCAATACCGGGACATCTACGGGCCCGCATCTCCATTATGAGGTCCGGGTGAAAGGCAACCCCGTAGATCCGATCACCTATGTGCTTGATGATCTCAATCCTCAGGAATATCAACTCCTGGTTGAACGAGCTGCGCTTGAAAACCAATCATTTGATTAATTTATCCCATCCATAGATTTTAAAAGGCTTTCCATTTGGGAGGCCTTTTTACTTTCATCCCTGAATGGGTGAATGAAAAAATTCACCTCTATTATCTTTGTAAGAAAGCGAACAGAAATCCCTTGTTGTGAAGGACTAAGGATAACTGAATTAAAAAATACCTTTATATTTAAGCCACAAACCGGTAGCCGGCATGGCCTTGGCTGCGCAACAGGCGCTCCAATACCTGGTCATGTTTTCCTTCCAGTAGGCATGGATATGAAAACGATAGATACCCAAAACCTGGACAAGCTTTACTACACCATAGGTGAGGTGGCTGAGATGTTTGGTGTCTCTCGTTCCCTACTTCGTTATTGGGAAAATGAATTTGCTTTCCTGACCCCAAGAAAGAATAAGAAGGGCGACCGCCTTTTTACCAAAGAAAACATACAACAAATTCAGATCATCTACAATCTGGTTAAAGAGCGTGGCTTCACCCTGGAAGGGGCCAAGCAGGAATTGAAGAAGGAAAAAGGAACCTTGTCCGGACAGGCTGATCTGCTCGATCGTTTGAAATCTATATACAGTCAGCTAAAAGCCTTGGAAGATAAATTATCAACCTAAAGCCGGAAGTTACCCCACCCGTATTTGCCCGCTACAGATATCAATCTCTGAAGGTTCATTAGAGGCAATGACCACTGTCTTTGCCTGGCTGGTTTGTTCGATCAGTCTAAACATCCACGACTTTCCGGCAGCATCGAGATTGGAACCGGGTTCGTCCAGTAAAATCAACGGGCGATCATCCAACAGGGCAAGGCCTAACTTGATTCGCTGCTTCATTCCTGATGAATAGCTTTTGATTTGTTTTTCCGGGTCAAACGAATATTCAAGCCATTGCACCCAATCAGCGTACCCAGTGTAAGCTCTCAATAGTCCAAGGCGCCGGTGAAGGGCAAATAATTCCGGAAGACGGAGCTCTTCAATCACTGTATTGTAGGGGGCAACGAAGTGCAAGTGGCGATAGAGATCATCCTCTTCAATCACTTGACCCTCAATCTGATAACTTATAACACCTGAAGTAGGTAATAAACCGCCTGAAAGTAACTTAAGTAAGGTGGACTTACCCGATCCATTGGGTCCGGTAATAGCAAATCGTGTACCTGAAGGTATGGTAAACGTCAGGTCTTTAAAGATGGGTTTCCGGTTATAGGCTTTACTCAGCTTTTGTATAGACAGATCCATTGACCGGATTGTGAGCCCTGAAACCCCGCATGATTCCGCGTTCTGCCTGATCCACAAATTCTAGGATCATATCTTTTTCCGGTGATGCAGGGATGGTCTGCCGGATGACTGAAACCGCTTGAGTGATATTGTATCCACGCACAAATAAGACCCGATAAATATCCTGGATCCGATGGATCTGATCCTGGGTAAATCCGCGACGTTTGAGACCGGTGACATTGACCCCAACGAATGACAAGGGTTCACGTGCAGCTTTGACAAAAGGTGGAATGTCTTTACGTACCAGGGAGCCGCCGCCTACCATGACGTGATCACCAATTTTAACAAACTGGTGAACGGCCACCAGCCCACCAACAACAACGTGATGGCCTACGTGAATATGACCGGCCAGGTTTACGTTATTTGCAAGTATGGTATGGGGTCCCACTATACAGTCATGCGCAACATGGACGTAGGCCATCAGCAGGCAATGATCGCCAATCGAGGTTTTAAAACTGGCTTTGGTCCCCCGGTTAATGGTACAATATTCCCGGATAGTGACATTGTTACCAATTTCGAGTGTAGAACTCTCCCCTTCAAACTTGAGATCCTGGGGCGATGCCCCAATGATCGCTCCAGGAAAGATGTGGCAATTATTTCCCATCCTGGTTCCATTCAGAATACTTGCATTGGCTCCGATCTTACAACCGTCTCCGATAACAACATCCTCCTCTATCGTGGTAAATGGGCCGACCTGGACATTACGACCAATCCTGGCATTACGATGGATATTATTCATTGCTAGGCATATTACGCACGATCTGTGCAGTTAATTCAGTCTCTGAAACCAGTTTATTTCCCACATACGCCGTACCATACATCAGGCAAATCCCCCGACGTACTGCAGACAGTAACTCCATTTTCAGGATGAGCTGATCTCCCGGGGTCACTTTATACTTGAATTTGGCGTTGTCGACTTTCAAGAGCAGGGTACTCCAGTTTTCAGGATCTTCCACTTTAGACAACACAAAAACCCCGCCAACCTGGGCAAGCGCCTCAATCTGAAGCACTCCGGGAAAGATGGCTACGCCTGGAAAATGACCCTGGAAAAAAGGCTCATTGAAGGTGACATTCTTGACCCCCACAATGTAATTGTCAGTCATCTCTGTGATCTTGTCCACCAACAGAAATGGATAGCGGTGAGGCAACAACCGCCTGATCCCTTCGAGATCATAAATTGGAGGCTGATCAGGATCAATTCGAGGTCTGCCCTTGGTTTTACGTTGCTCGACCAATTTCTTTTTAAGCAGCTTGGTAAACTCAATATTGGCAGTATGCCCCGGCTTGCGGGCTACGATTTTCCCTTTAATGGGTTTACCCAAGAGGGTCAGATCACCCAACACATCAAGCAGCTTGTGACGTGCAGGTTCATTTTCAAACTTCAGGGATGTAGTATTGAGGATTCCGGTTTTCTCAACCTTAATACTATTCTTTCCAAGTTTTTTAGACAACCGGTCGAGTTCGTCCTGATCCATCAACCGATCTGCGATGACCACAGCATTATCAAGATCACCTCCTTTAATAAGGTTCTGGTCAAACAATTGTTCCAATTCACGCACAAAAACAAACGTCCTGCAGGGTGCTATCTGGGTCGCATAGTCCTCCAAATGCTGCAGACTGGCATATTGATGTCCAAGAATCTGGGAATTGAAATCAATCATGGCTGTGATCTCAAAATCTCCGGGAAGCGCCAGCAGTTCAGTCCCCGTCACCTCATCCCGAAAGGATATAGGCTCCTCAATTTCAAAATAATCCCGATCAGAAGCCTGGGCGACCACCCCTGCTTGCTGAATTCCTTCTACAAAATGCAAGGCACTACCATCCATAATAGGAATCTCCGGGCCATTGACTTTGATCAGGACGTTGTCCACCCCTGATCCCGCAAGTGCGGACAAAACATGCTCAACGGTGCTGATTTGGGCTTCTCCGTTTCGTATGGTTGTGCCGCGGTTGGTAGAAACTACCTGGTTGACATCTGCATTGAGTACTGGCTGATCACTCATATCGACCCGCATAAAACGAATTCCGTGATTGTCCTCCGCAGGTTCGAATTCAATGATGACGGATTTACCGGTATGTAGTCCAACACCTTCAAGACTGAAGGACTTGGCTAGCGTATGTTGTTTCATGTGTTCTTCTCCTTTTTTAACGATGCAATCTGCTTTTCCAGTTCAGCGATCCGCTTGATATACTCTGGCAGCTGCTTAAATACAGCGTAAGACTTTAGATAATCATTATATGGAATAGCGGGATAGCCGAACAACCGGGTGCCCTCCGCAAACTTTCCGGTATGCACACCGCTCTGAGCCTGGATTTCTACCCCATCGGCAAGATGGATATGACCGGCGATACCGACTTGTCCTCCTATACGTGCATGATTTCCGACACTGGCACTGCCTGCAATTCCAGCCTGGGCCGCAATCACGGTATCTTCGCCAACCACCACATTGTGGGCAATTTGTACGAGATTATCAATTTTGGTACCGCGTCCAATTTTGGTCATTGCCAGCGTCCCACGATCAATGACCGTATTGGCGCCGATCTCAACATCTTCTTCCAGAATGACCCTTCCGACATGATTGATCTTGATATAATGACCATTTTCATCCGGTCGGTAACCAAAACCATCACAACCGATGACGGCATTGGCATGGATAATACACCGGTCACCAACTATAGTATTGGGATATATCCTGGCGCCAGGATAGATTACCACATCCTCACCTATTTGCACTCCGTGTCCAACGAATACATGAGGATATAAAATCGAACGGGCGCCGATGGCTACCTCCTTTTCCACGACCGCAAAAGCCCCAATGGAAATATCAGGTGAGAGATGAAATGATGAGGGTACAACCGCCAACTCGGAAATGCCCGGAGCAGGACGGCCATTTTGACCAAACTTATCCACCAGATGCATCATAGCGCCATATACATCATCCACCCGGATTAAGGTCGCTTTTAGCTCCGTTTTAGGCTTGAAATCCCTGGACACAATCAATACGCTGGCCTCCGTGGTATACGCGTATTCCTCGTATTTCGGATTGGCTAAAAAAGTTACTGTACCCGGAATTCCTTTGTCAATCTGTGAAGGTCCGTAGATCTTCGACTCACCATCACCCGTCAGTTCACCCTGGAGCAGCTCGCACAATTGCGCAGCATTGATTATCATGCCGCAAAATTAACATTCGCAGGGTATCTGTACCACCACAAGAGCGATATATTCACCTAAATATTCAAAATAGAATCGCCTACACATAAAGCTGAAATCTGATATATCAGGTTCTATCCATAATTTTGAGCCATGTCCAGCAACAAGAAATCCAACCGCAAGTCCACAAAGCCCCACCCCAAATCCACCAAGTCTTTAACCCAAAGGCTTGATAGTCAGGACTGGAAATACCTGATTGGGGTTCTGGCTCTAACCTTTGTCGCCTTCATTACCGCCCTGACCAATGATTTTGTCAATTGGGATGACGACTACAATCTGGCCAATAATCCTAATACCGCCATTTTAGATTGGGCCCATATTTCTAAAATATTTACCGAGCCGGTCATCGGAAACTATAACCCTCTTCCAATTCTGACCTTCACGATCGAACGGGCCATCGTAGGGTTGAATCCGACGGTATACCATGTTAACAATGTGATCCTCCACCTGGTCTGTGTGTTTTTTGTGTACCGGATATTCCGGTCGCTGCAGTTGACCACCCTGTATTCGGCAATAGGTGCCCTTCTCTTTGGAATCCATCCTATGAGGGTTGAATCCGTAGCTTGGGTGACAGAAAGAAAGGACGTACTCTTCGGTGTGTTTTTTCTGTCTGCTCTTTGGTACTATATCCAATATGTCAAATCAGGTTATGCCAAAAAGTATTTTTATACCGCTCTGGGGTTATTTGTGATCGCGCTTTTTGCCAAAATTCAAGCGGTGAGTTTACCTCTGACCATGCTGCTGGTAGATTATTATTACAAAAGGCCTTTGCGTTTAAACCTCGTGCTCGAAAAATGGACCTTTTTCCTGGGCTCCTTGTTGATCGGTCTGGTGGGAATCTACTTCCTCAAAGATCAGGGCTCCATCAACGATACTACCACCTATTCTCTGTTTGAGCGACTATTGATCGGTGGGTATTCACTCGGGATCTATGTGGCCAAGTTCATCTTCCCCTACAGGATGTCACCGCTTTACCCCTACCCTGCCGAACTGCCGGTTGAGATCTTTATTATCGGTCCGATTGCTATCATTGGTATTCTCGTTTTCTCGTACGTCGCCTTTAAAAAAGATTGGAGACCCTACCTTTTTGGTACGCTCTTCTTCCTTTTTAACGTCATGTTTGTATTGCAGGTAGTAGGTGCCGGCCAAGGTTATCTGGCGGACCGTTTTACCTATATCCCTTACATCGGTTTTATGTTTATAGTAGCTTACGGCTTGCAGTGGTTACAAAAAGAAAATGCTTCCACCGGGAAGATAGCCGTCTATGGGCTTGGAGGCCTCATGGCATTATTCCTTTTTATGACCATCCGCCAAAATCAGGTTTGGACCAATAGTGACACTTTATGGACGCATGTCCTAAAGTATGAAACCAAAACACCGCTTCCGTACCGTAACCGGGCAAACTATCGCCGTGACCAGGGTAGAACCGAAGAAGCCCTGGCCGATTACAATTCAGCTATCACCCTCAAACCCGATGGTGCGCTGTATAATTCCAGAGCCAAACTTTATTTTAATTTAAAGAAATATGACGCAGCCCTTGAAGACTACAACCGGGCGATCGTACAGGACAGCTCAAAAGGAGAATACTTTATCAACCGGGGCGCTGTATACGCGCTGACCAATAACCTTACCTTGGCACTCACAGATTTCAACAAAGGGCTTGCCCTCGAACCCAATCATGCAAACGGGTATAAAAACCGATCACTGATCTATCAATCTCTGGGACAGTGGGAAAATTCGCTTGGAGATATCACCAAATACCTGGGCATGCATCCCGAAGATGCCGATCTCTGGTATGAAAGCGGTCGGATTAAAAACGTGCTCAGCCGGCCCAGTGAAGCCGTTCCGGATTTAGACAAAGCCATTCAACTCAATAACAAACAAGGTTTGTATTACTATGAAAAAATGAAATCATTATTGCTGATGGGACAGAAAGCCAATGCGAAACAACTCTATACCACAGTGCAACAATTTGGAGTTCCTATTGAACCCAACGTACAAGCAGAACTGAACAAGTAATTCAATCGCCTTTCACTCCTCACCAGGAAAACAAATGCTCAGTCGACTTATTATTCGCAATTACGCCATCATCCCGGAGCTGGATATTGATATTCGCCCGGGATTAACCATCATCACCGGTGAGACAGGCGCCGGGAAGTCAATCTTGTTAGGCGCTTTAGGCTTGGCTTTAGGAAGAAGAGCAGATGCCAAAGTGCTTCCGGATGATGATGTTAAATGTATTGTAGAAGCCCATTTTACCCTGGCGGACGATTCCCTTCGCACCTACTTTACAGAAGAGGGACTTGACTTTGATTCACTGCTCATCTGCCGTAGAGAAATCAGTCCGGGGGGAAGGAGTCGCTCATTTATCAACGATACCCCTGTTTCTTTAAAAGTCCTTCAAGAAGTTACCTCGCAGTTGATCGAGCTTCATCATCAGCACGACAATCTTGCATTGCAATCCCGGGACTATCAAATTAATCTGCTGGACACGATCAGTGAAGCCATTCCGCTGCAACGTGAATATTTCACGAAGTATCGCTCACTGACCGCGGCTAAAAATGAACTGCTTAAACTCCGTGAGCTGGAGCAGTCATCAGCGCGTAAAAAGGAATTCCTATCCTTTCAGATCACTGAATTGGAAAATGCCAAACTGGTGCCCGGTGAGATGGCATCCCTGGAAGAATCTCAAAACATGCTGGAACATGCAGAAGCCATCGACCAGGTGCTAGGGCAAGTGCAGGTCGTGCTTCAGGATGGTACCCATTCCATGACTGCACAACTCACAGGATTGATCAAACAGATCGAAGGCATCCGATCGGTGTTCCCTCCTATCTCAGAAATTGGGGACCGACTCCAATCCGTACGGGTGGAAATTCAGGATTTGTCGCTGGAAGCCGGCAGGATGGAAGGCCCGGGCCAGAAAGATCCAGCCAAACTTGCGAGAATACAATCACGACTCAATCAATTGTACAGTCTCATCAAGAAATATCAATGCGCGGATGAGCAGCAACTCGTTGATGTCTATCAGCAAATCAGAAGTGAATTTGCATCGCTATCGTCTGTGCAGGAACAAATCAATGCCCTTGAAAATCAAATTGAGAACATACAGAATGCCCTTATTGCCACCGGGGATCAATTGACTCAGAAAAGGAAAACCGGAGCGAAAAAATTAATCCCTAAAACGGAAACCCTGCTGCATGAACTAGGAATGTCGAATGCTCATTTCAGTATTGAGGTGAATCCACTTCCTGCCCCCGGACCCATGGGGACTGATGACATCAACTTTATGTTTTCCGCCAATAAAGGCATAGCCATGCAACCCTTGCAAGCTGTGGCCTCAGGTGGCGAATTGTCAAGGTTGAGCCTGGCCCTCAAATCTATGTATGCGGCTCAAGCCCTATTGCCCACTATCATCTTTGACGAGATCGATACCGGTATATCAGGTGAGGTTGCCTGGCGGATGGGCCAACTGATACGAACGCTGGCCAAGGGGCACCAGGTGCTCATGATCACGCATTCGCCTCAGATAGCCGCACATGCCTCCATACAATACCATGTTTCGAAAGTGACACAGGGAGAAAAAGACGTCTCTTCCATTCAATTTCTTTCTGAGCCTCAACGTATCACGGAACTTGCTAAAATGCTCAGTGGCGATCCCCCTTCTAAAGCAGCCCTCTCCAATGCGGAAGAATTGGTAAAAGCTGTGAAGAAATAACTCCCTCGTCAATGCTGGCCCAGATGGCGCACAGTTCCGGTACTTGTAGCGTCTCTGGCTTCATCCTGTGGTGCGTGACGAGGCAACTCGATGATGAAAGTGGTCCCCACCCCCTTTTCAGTTTCAAAATAAATTCGTCCATCAAACGATTGGATGATATCAGAGCAAATCGCCAGCCCTAGCCCCATTCCCGAAGACTTGGTAGTAAAATTGGGATAGAACACTTTTTCGCGCATATGCTCATCAATCCCTACCCCATTGTCATGAATCGAAATGATCACGAGTTCATCAGTGTAGCTCAACTTGATATGGATCAATCCGCGTCTGGATTTCGGGATCGATTGAATCGCATTTTTAACGATGTTGTTCAGTACGCGAATGATTTGGCTTTTATCTGCAAATATGTAGAGATCGTTGATCGGCACCTGCAGTTGTATATCCATATCCTCCCGTTTTCGGAAAAGATCATGTACTGAAGCGATTATGTCATTGATGACAAAAACTTCGTTCAGGGCTGTCGGCATTTTGGCGTAACTCGAAAACTCGGAGGCGATATGTGTCAGATTGTCGATTTGCTCAATTAGTGTTTTACTGACCCTTTTGATCATAGCGGGCAGATCCGTATCCTCTTCCCGACTTGCTGCATTCTGCAGGTACTGGATACTGAGTTTCATGGGGGTCAGCGGGTTTTTAATTTCATGGGCAACCTGTTTGGCCATTTCCCGCCACGCGGTGTCGCGTTCTGTCTGGGCGAGCAACAAAGCACTCTCATCGAGCTTGGTGACCATCGAATTGTAATCCCGGATCAATTCCCCTACTTCATCATCAATAGACCAATGTATCGTTTCATTCTTCTTGCCAAGTCTGATCTTCTTCAACTTTTCACTGAGTTGTGCCACTGGTCCCGTGATCGACCTGCTCATGAATACAGCAATACCAATCGCAATCAAAAAAATAAATACATAGGCATTGAGGAGCGTCATAAAAAAGGCTGAGCCCGGATCACCACTTTCACTTCCTGATGGGAATAATTCGGTGAGTTCAATATATCCGGATTGAGCACCTGAATTATGAATGGCAACAAAACCAACGTCATTGATTCGCCGGGGGTTTTCATCCTCTTCATGTATCCCGGTCAGGTAATAATCCCTGGATCCCGCATCCAGAATCAGTTTTGGCAGAAACGCCATCTTGGACGATATCTGATGTTCAATACTGGACGAATTATCCGGCTGTTGAATCAGGTTGCCATCGGGATCATATATTTTGTTGGACGCACTGTTAGCCACGGCAATTCGTGAGGCCTTGCGCATATCTTCCCGCCAGCTTTTAAGGTCGGGGGAAAGCGACTGCCGAATAGACCCTGCAATATTTCGCAGCCGCTCATCATAACGTCGGATTTCATCAGACCTGCTGTTGGATCGGATATAGTATACGGTGAGCAAGCCCACAATGATGAACGTCAGAATGATAATGATGACGACAGACAACTGGATCTTGTTTTTGAGCGATGGCCTCGGGGAGATGGTTAACTCCATGTTTTTAGGTAGAAATCCAAACCATGCATTGAGTCCGGCCAGGATAAAAAGCAGAAAGCTGAATACGGTAAAAATCAAAGAAAACAGGGAAACAACCTGGTTGACGCCCTCCACCTTTTTACCGATGAGGATGACTCGTTTACCAGCATCCCGCATTGCTATATCGGTTCGGTCATTACCGGTCCTTAATTCATAGAAGACCCCGGGTTCCATGCCCGAAAATTCGGGGAGGACTAATGGATAATCGTATTTGTTGGCAAATACCAATTGACCTTCCTGGTAAATCCCCAGACTGTATTTGCGAGGAATATGGGGCAGCCATTCCATGATGGCTTCTTCTGAATTTTGTCGAAGCTTGAAATCCGCTGGTGCACTTTGTATATAGTCGGTTCTGGCGATTTTCTCAAAATCCTTTTGATATTTATAAAGGACTAATGCCGTAAGCGATGAAATGGCGACCAACCAACTCATCACCCATATGACCGATTTATTACCCTGTTCGATGTACAAATCCAATAGGGTCATGAGGATAAATACGCCTAAATAGAATCCGACAAATGGTAAATCAATCTTTATCAGATGGATCAAGGGCAGGCTCAGCACACCGGCGAAGAGCAACGCGATCATCCGCTCATAAAAATTGGTAGTATATAATAATGCCCGGGTAACGATCTGAAATGAAAAGGTGAAGACCCCCATCACGATGAGTCCACATGCCAGGATCGAGAGAAAATGGTGAATATCAAATAGCGACACTTCACCCAAATCCAGCCTGAAATTACTTTGACCAACGACCTGGCGCAATATCCACGCCGTCAGTCCACACATCATGATTACGACCAGATAATGACCTGTGGTCATGAGGCGATCGGTCCACTTCCTGGACGCGACAGGTGCTGCGTCTGTGGTTGTACTTCCGGAAAGGTCCTTTATGTAAATATTGCTGGCAAGCGTACACAGCCAAAGAAATATGGAACTATCCACGAGCAGATCCGCAGTGGAGTATGGAAAGCTAATATTTTGAATGATTGGGCTCAGCAGGGTCAGCTGATCAAAAAAATCATGATATGGCAGGAAGAGGGTGGCCATGCGGAGACCCAACACTCCACACATTTGGATCAGAATTTTATTGACTGGAGACACTTTTGCATCCGGCCGGCTTTTCATCCAACCTATCCAGGCCATGCTCAAAGCCCACATGATGACAAGGCAGAGTAGTAGAATGGCCGTCTGCATACCAAAGGAAAATTCCTTTGTGAGCAACTGGATATGCGCAACGGGCGAACCATCTACGCCACGGATAAGTGTAGCGTTATCCGGGGAGGGGTAACCAAACTTGTAGGGAGTGACTCCGATGCTATAGGCTTGCTCTTCATCCGGTAAAATCGGGATCTTGAAATAGACCTGCAGGAGATCATTGCCATCCGCAATTTCTGTTTTCTTGACATAATAATCCTGGCGATGATCTCTGATCACACAGGGCATCTGCATAAATTCCCGATAGGTGGGATCCACGATCGGACCCGGCTTTGACCAAAAGACAAGACTATCCTTCTGATAGAGATAAATGGTGTAGGGTTGCTGACTGAGTTTCTCAATTTGGCTGATCAGCGTATTGGACAGTATCCGATCAGACTTTTGTACAGACCTGATCTGGTCAATCCAATCTCCTTCACGGAGTTGGTAGACAGCTTCAGTCTCCAGTGTCTGAATATTGTCTTCGATTTGCTGCGCAAAGTGAGATCTATCGTAAGAAAAATGATCAAATCCAATGAGGGCACCTATCAGGATCAGGCATATACCTGCCAGTACTAAATATCGGTAGAGACTGAAAGCAACTCGCATAAAATCACATAAAGATAATATATAATGAGTAAACTACTATATATCATAGATTTGCAAATACTGCCTCCATTGCTTCGGAAATGGAGTGAATAAATTTATGGCTGCAGGAAACTACCAGGCCTGTCTATCCGTTAACCCCTCGCATCTGTGATGTATCTATCGCTTCCTGAAGAGGAAGAGGAAAGTCCGGACAGCGTAGAGCGCCGTACCATCTAACGGATGGGCTCCGCCCAGGCGGGGACAGACAGTGTCACAGAAACGATACCGTCCCGGTCAAACGGGATAAGGGTGAAAACGTGTGGTAAGAGCGCACGCACAGTCCGGGTGACCGGCTGTGGGATAAACCTTGCGGGCTGAAATGCCATGTACACTTCAATTCTCCAACGCCTTCACTGGTCAAGGGGTATCTGGCTGCTCGCCGGAATAGCAATAGTTGAAGGGGGTAGGCAGCTAGAGTTTTGCAGTAATGCACGACCCAGATAAATGATAGATATCCCGCCTTGCGGCGGGACAACAGAATCCGGCTTATCCATCACAGGTGCAATTTTAAAAGAGAAAAGCCGGAAGTGGTCAATGACGACTTCCGGCTTTTCTCTTTAATCAAGCGGCCTGACCGAGGCCCTTTTAATTTGTGGCTGGAGCTGCTCCCTTTTTCTCATCAAAGTGGAACATCAGGGTAAAACGCAGGGTATTGTCAAGCGGGCTACGCTGGTTGGAGGTAGGCACCAGGTATGAAATATTCAAACCAAATACGTTGTACTTCAGGCCAAGACCGGCAGTGAGAAACTGGCGATTACCCTTGGTAGGATGCTCATAATAATATCCTGCTCTGAAAGCAAATTGCTGGTTGTACCAGTATTCAGCGCCAAGGGAAAAAGAAATTTCACGCATCTCTTCCTTGAAACCACCAGGCGCATCCGTAAAAGATCCGAAGATACCGGAGAACAAGGATTTCTCACGGAAGTCAGGATAGCCATTAGCATTTTTATCGTAATCGTCTGAGTCAGGACTGATCGGGGTGGGTACCAGCATCTTGTTCAAATCGAAGAGGAAAGTCAATTGATTGTAATCGTCGAGGTTCATTTCAAGGGCTGCTCCCAGTCCAAGGTTACCAGGAATAAAGTCTTTAAACTCGGATTTGGTATAGGATACTTTCGAACCGATGTTAGTAAAGGCTGTACCGATACGGAGGATACTACCGGCACCGATGTCCAGATCATCTTCGTAGGTAAAGGAAATATCTACGGCGCCTGAGGTGGCGGCCACGATATCGATATTGTCTATTTGCTGGCCTCCGGCGAGATTGGAGTATATGAATTTACCGGTGAGGGCTGCACCAAATTTATCGGAAAGTTTCCGGGCATAGGCCAGCGCTACTTCAAATTCATTTGGACTTCCCTGACCCAGGGAAAGACCGTTAATATCAGTAAACTGAAGATCCCCCAAAGAAAAGAAGCGCAGTGAAGCACCGAGCGTCTGGTTATCCCCTAACTTTTTGTACCCAGCCAAGTAGGCAAGGTATACATCCTGGAGGCCGAGAGAACGGAGCCATGGAGAATAGCTTGCAGATAGTCCGTAATCAGAATCGATGAAAGCCAGTTTGGATGCATTGAAATGCATAGAGTTGGCATCCGCAGAAATTCCGATACCGCCGTCACCCATAGCTGCCGATCTGGCATCGGGAACGATCCTGAGAAAGGGAACAGCCGAGATGATTGCATTGGGACAGTTCTCTGTCTTCGGATCGCAGTACTGAGCGTCTGCCAGATTGACCATCGAAAACATCAGGGCAAGGAGTGAAAAATACTTCATGTAATCTGGTATTGTTTAAAAATTTGTGTGCAAAGATACTTTAATTGCTATCAATTGATGATGACGAGTTTTTCGGCATCCGTCCGGACATTTTCCTGGCCAGTTTCGGTTGAAAAGGAAACTTTGAGCCGGTACACATAGATCCCCGGACCCATGCGATTCCCTACCCGGTCTTTTCCATCCCAATCCAGATCATCTACGCGATACCCATCAGAAACGTAATCCTGACGGTTAATATTCTTTACCAGGCGCCCTGAAATGTCAAAAATATCCAGATCCAGGTCCATAGGCACACCTGGTCGATTGTGCTCAAACTGAAAATGGGTTACATCTTGCAGCGGGTTCGGGTAATTCATAAGGTTTTGAACCACAGGAGCGTCCGAATCAAGAACGTTAAACTCAATATAGGCTTCGGCCGGATTATTGGCCAGATCCCAGGCGGTAACCTTCAGTGTATGCAAACCCGGGGCCAACCCGGAAAGCGGATACCTGACTTCTCCGCTCGTATAATCATTTAGCGAGGCCTGGTAAAAGTCATTAAGAATAAGACTATTTCTGTCATCTCCATCCAGAATCGCTTCAATATCATGCCCGATACTGGTACCGGTAACATTGATGCCGTTGTCATCACTCAACTGAATATAAATATCAGGGTCAGCATCGGTGATACCGCCGGACACAAAATGGCTGTCATTCATGTACAGTTTGATCAGCGGTGGCAGATCATCCGCAAGCCCATCAGAAGAAACACCTCCGATGATGAAATCCGTAAAATAGCCTTCAGCATCAACGGTTCCGTCCTGGGCATAAAAACTCATCTTGCCCGGACCAAATGCATAATCAATATCCTTTGGCACGACAAACTCAATGGTCCATGTTCCGGCCTCGATGGTGGCCGTACCCTTAAATACCTGCCTGGTTTGTGTGGTAAACGGTTTTTCAGCACTGTCCGAATCATTAGCCAATGTTTTACGGATCTGAACTTTATCAAACACCGTCATAAACAACTTTCCATTAAATCCGGAAAGTAACTCACCATCAAAACCTGTGATTTTTCCTGACACAACAGTTTTTCCAAGTGCTCTCAACGTATCAGGAATGCCTGATCCCACTGGATGTTCTCCGATCTGAGTGACTTCCACTTTATACTGCGGAATAGCCAATTGCTGAGCAGGATCACCGAGCAGGGTAAATTTTCTTGCGTTATTATCGAGCGTATCTATCGCATTGTCATTTTTGGCTCTGCGCAACACTTCCGCGAAGGTTGGATGTACTCCTGGGGCATCTTCCTTGTAAAGTCTTTTCAATACGGCACGGGTCAATCGCTCATTGGATCCGGAATAAACAGCTCTTACTGTGGTCATCAAGGCCACTGCCCCACCCTTTGGATTCAGTAACAAATGCTCTCCGGCACTGGTAAATCCGGGTTCATCATAACCGGCAAATGAGCACGTGGCAGTGATGAAGAGCGGCATGTTGTCAAGGTTGTCATACGATTGTGCCTGGTTAATGCCCAGGACACGCTCTTGCGTCCATCCATTTTGCCCACCATGCCCCATATAGGTTACCGTCAATGCTCCCTTTTTCATATTGAGGTCAATGGCATCATTGACTTCCGGATAACGGTCACCACCGGGGGTGGACTCCTGGGGAAAAGCGTCGAGATAAATTTTTTGGAAATTGAGCACGGGGTTTTCAAGTGAGGTTTGTACCGCCAAACCATCTGCTTGATTGAGATGGGTATTGCTGTCCTCATCATCTGCTACCATGACTGCTCTTGAACGCCAGTCGTTGAGCGTTGCCGGACTGGTATCGTAATGAATGATCTTTTCAACAATCTGCATGGCTTCTTCGGATGTACTGACAGGAATCCTGCCTACCGCTATATCCAGGGCCCCAATGAGATTGTCACCCTCCTCATCATCCAGCAACGCGAAAAAATCATCAGAGGGAAAGGACCGGATGGGATCAAGGGATTCTTCCGTCTCAAATGCCGGCATAAAATTCTGATACGGCAGATCCGTAAAATGATTGAGATAATCATATGTGGCATCACCAACAAAACAGAGGTACCTGAAAGCCGGATCGCGCTGATAAAACATCCGCGCAAAATCACGAATAGCAGATGGGTCTTCTGAACCACCGCCGAATTCTTCGAAGACTTGTGTTGATGGCACAGCAATAACTTCGAGGCCATCATGTGACCTGCGATGATCGGCCAGACGCTGCGCTGCTTCTTCAAATGCCGCATAATAAATGATAACCAGATCTGCAGTCTGGAGGCTATGCAGATTCTGATGCTGAACCTCATTTTCAAACTCAGGCGTACGAAGATCATGAGCAGGATGAAAGCAAACAAACTGATCAGGTGATGTACCTGAGGAAGCATGGGTAAACGTCAGTGTTGCTCCTGATTGATATTGCTGTTGTACCGGAGCCAGGGGAGAAGTAATATCCCATACGAGGCTTCCTGGTGACGTACCTTCAACTGCATAAGTAGGAATCCCGGCGTATGAAGCCCGCGGATCCCGTATGAACAAAGCATTACCTTGACGGTAGAGATTATTCTTCCAAAAATTTAATTGTATATAATCCACCCACGCCCTGGAATTGACCCCATTGGCCGCAGGATAGCGAACCACAATCTGATCAATCGGATCGCCAGGCACGAATTTACTTTGCAACAAAGCATCATTGGCGAACGAAGATTCATAATTGACCAGATCAACACCTCCGACATTTCGGCTCGATTCGTTTTGATCAAACCGGATATAAAACCTGGTCAGGTTTCCGGCGCGTGCAGCAAACCTGACTTTATAATAAAAAGTATCTGTTGCGACGAGATCACGCAGATCAAATCTGGAGGTGTAATCCAATTCATTGACGACCGCCATTTCATCCCCGTACCATTCCTGTCCGGAACCAGGAGGTCGATAGCGCCCCAAGAGATTGACTTTCTCATCTTCCATGCGTTGAAAGTCAAGGGACGCTGCAGAGGTATATGTGCCTCCGGCTTGATCAGGACGGCTTGCCATAGCTATACGCTCAGGACCATCTATAATTATATAATAGTGATTGACGTTGTCGTAATTGTTAAGTTCCATTTGGTAGATCCTTTCTGCCGGGTCATACGTCCAACGGTCGGGTCCTTCTGCATACCACATGAGGTAGTCCCCAGAATTGAATTGTCCATCTTCAAGTCCTACCCCCATCGAAGTGGTCTGTTCCAGGTCATCGATACGAGGTTCTGCATTCCATTGTGGAATGCGACCAGAACCGTTTCCAAATATGCTGATTCTCGAAGGCGTTAGCGTGGCGGGATCAATCTTGAGTTTATCGCGAAAGAAATTATAATCCAATTTATAGACACCGGTTTGGCTCACGGCTACTTTATAAATTCTGCCGGAGTTGAGTACTGAGGAGGTCTTGAATTCAGGTCCTGAACGCGTACCATGACCATCAGGTGAAGGCTCCTGCTGAAGAAGTCCAGAGCCGAAGGTCAGTGAGGGTAACCAAATACAACAATAAATAAGCAGGGTGAAAAGTCTGGTCATACCTTTGGTCAATCCTGAAGTGGAGAGTCAAAAATCGCTAATAAAACGGCATGGTATGCCATTCCATTGCAATATCAATGACATTTTTGGCATTTAGAAGACAAAATCGTATTCCATCCGAAAGACCTGGACACAATAGTCAGACCGGTTCTATACGTTCCCCAATTAAGAAGTATTATTGCAATCCGCTATGCCCAAACATTTACCGCTAAATTTGGCTGAATGGATATTTCGCATGTTGATCCCAACCAGATCGATAGCTTTTACACTGCTCTGGATCACAGGAAGTGCATGGGCGCCTCGGGTATTGTCACAGGATCCGGTGTTTTCACAATTTTATCTTGCACCGCTTCAACTCAATCCCGGTCTTGCGGGATTAAATGAAAATCCCCGTTTTTCAGCCAATTACCGTAACCAATATCCGGGCTTTAACCAGGCTTATCGGACTTACGCCATATCCTATGATCAGTTTTTTTCGTCCCTCAATAGTGGTGTCGGACTATGGTTACTATCTGATGACGCAGGAGATGGCATCCTTAAGACCATTAAGGGTGCCGGTATATTTTCATATCAGCTGCAATTCAACGATGATTTGTTTGTGAAAATGGGGGCGGAAGTCGGGATTGTGCAGACCACCCTCAACTGGGATCGGCTATTGTTTGGGGATCAGATAGATGATTACCTCGGCTCTGTCAGTCCGGGAGGCGTACCCTACCCGACCGAAGAAATTGCACCGGAAAAGAACACGGTGTTGTATCCGGATCTGGGCCTGGGGATGGTGATGTATGGCGAGAACTTATATGGTGGAGTTTCTGTCCGTCATCTCAACCGGCCTAAACCGGAATTTCTTAACGCAAATCCTTCATTAACAGAGAGTATCCCAATGCGCTGGACTTTTCATGGGGGAGCTTCATGGCGGATATTGAAGGGAATGTTCCATTCAAAAACCAAATTACTGGCTTCCCCTTCCATTATTTTTGTCCGCCAGGGGCCATTTCAGCAGATGAATGGCGGGATCACCCTGGACGCCGGCCCCGTAAGTGTTGGTGGATATTTCAGATTAGCTTCCGGGCACTCAGAGGCTCTGATTGCGACTATTGGCCTCAGAACCAAACAATTAAGGCTTGGATATAGCTTTGATTACACCGTTTCCGGCTTTCCGCTCAGCGGTGGCACCCATGAAGTGGGTATCCTATTTAGCCTGGATGATGGAGAGCGGGAATCGAGATACAATGACTGTATGCAGATCTTCCGATAGGTAAAAGAAGTCCCGGGGCATAATTTTTGTTGGGTTGAAGCGGATAAAAAACAAACAATATTTACCCCCTCGTTACGTTTGAGAAAATGTATATTTGTCCCTCTTTATAACAAACATGTTCAGTTAAGAATGAAGAAATTCCTATTAATCAGTGCAGGAGCACTGTTGTTGCTGAGTTTTGGCGCCTGCAAGAAATCGGAAAGATCATCGGTCACCGGCTGGAAGTACAACGACCAGGAATGGGGCGGATTCGAAAAAGGTGCGCATGCAGACCTTGAAGTAGGCCCTGGTCTTGTACCCATTGATGGCGGTACCTTTACCATGGGTTTGACCGACCAGGATGTCACGTATGACTGGAATAATGTACCCAGGAGAGTGACGGTTTCTTCTTTTATGATGGACGAAACCGAAGTTTCCAATTCACACTATCGTGAATTTGAATATTGGACCAAGCGCGTTTACGGCGAATCTTACCCACAGGAGGTACTCAGTATCCTTCCGGACACCCTCGTATGGAGAGAAGAATTATCCTTCAATGAGCCTCTGGTGGAGACGTATTTCAGGCACCCTAGCTATGCTGACTACCCCGTAGTCGGTGTCACCTGGGAACAAGCCAATAAATTCTGCCTCTGGCGTACAGACCGGGTGAACGAAATGTTGCTCGTAGAAAAAGGCGTCCTTAACCTCAATGTGGATCAAAAGGATGCTGATAACTTTAACACTGAAGCTTATCTCGTAGGACAATACCAGGGTAGCGTAAAGAAAAACCTTCCTGACCTTAAGACCGGTGGCGAACGCCCTGTTCGTTTTGAGGATGGAATCCTTCTCCCTGCTTACAGACTCCCAACCGAAGCTGAATGGGAATATGCCGCCCTCGCCCTCCAGGGGAATAATCTTTCTAAGAAAGACGAGTTGATCTCTGACCGCAGGATCTATCCTTGGGATGGCAATACCGCCCGTTACAAGATCCACGACAAGAATCAAGGTAAAATGCTGGCCAACTTTAAAGAAGCCAGAGGTAACTATATGGGTACTGCAGGAAAACCAAATGATAATGCTCCTTTCCCTGCCCCGGTTAAAGCCTTCTTCCCTAATGATTTTGGATTGTACAACATGGCCGGCAACGTCAATGAGTGGACTGCTGACTTGTATCGTCCGATGACCAGCACCACCCTCAGGGATGTTGAAGGTCATGACCTGAATCCTTATCGTGGTAACATTTTCAAACAGCGTGTGCTGGATGAAAATGGCAGACCTGTGGAAAAAGATAGCCTTGGCCGTATACGTTATACCATTGTAGAGGATTCTGTAGCCGCACTTCGCGAAAACTATCAGAAAGGAAATGTGATGGATTATCGGGATGACGATGAAGAAGCCGTTTACTACGGCTATGGTGAGTCTACGCTGATCAACGATAGCTCACGCGTTATTAAAGGCGGATCCTGGGCGGATCGTTTGTTCTGGCTCTCTCCTGCTGCCCGCCGGTTTAAAAACCAAACCAAAGGTGATGCGACCATCGGCTTCCGTTGTGCTATGCACCAGATTGGTGGTTCAGAACCAGGTGGCGAAATCGGTGGTAATGATTTTGGCGGTGGCAGATCCAGCGGATCATCCCGTCGTTACAAATAAGTCTACTCTTCATTTACGCTATAGGAGAAGCCCAATCGTATCGGTTGGGCTTCTTTATTTTCCATGATTTATTTTTGCAAACACATCAAATACGAACATGGATATTGATACCCTCTATTCCCTTTTCTGCGCCAATCCACAGATCTCTACGGACACCCGGAATATCCAGGTCGGCAGTATTTTTTTCGCATTGAAAGGAGAACATTTTGATGGTAATGCTTTTGCCTATGATGCATTACGTCAAGGAGCCGCCTATGCAGTTGTGTCAGATCCTTCCTTATCCGGAGATCAGATCATTTATGTTGATGATACCCTTGCTGCATTGCAGTCACTTGCCACGCATCATCGTCGTCAATTTAACGGACCGGTTTTGGCCATTACGGGAAGCAATGGAAAGACAACCACCAAAGAATTAGTCACTTCGGTATTGAATATTCAATATAAGGTGCATGCCACAAAAGGCAATCTCAACAATCATATCGGTGTCCCGATCACACTATTAGGGATCCAGAAGGAAACAGAGTTTGTGGTATGTGAGATGGGGGCCAATCATCCAGGAGAGATTGCCGCATTATGCACCATTGCCGAACCCACACATGGCTTGATCACGAATATCGGGAAAGCGCATCTTGAGGGATTTGGCTCTATCGAAGGGGTTCAAAAAGCTAAAGGCGAATTGTTTGACTACCTAAATAGTCATGGTGGACTTTGTTTTATCAATACCGACGATCCCCGGCTGGTGAACCTGGGCCAGAGCATACCCCGGAAGATTACGTATGGGTTTAATCCTTCCCAAAGTCCTCAGGTGTTATTCCGGTATACCGCATCCCCAGGAAGCACCGGATTTATTATGCATGACACCCAAAGTAAACTTGAGTTTCATACCTCCATGTTTGGACAGTATAATGCCAGCAACATGCTAGCTGCGTTTACGATAGGGCAACACTTTGAAATTGAAGAACAAAAAATGGCTGATGTTCTGGCTCGTTTTTCTTCTGGGGCTAACCGCTCTGAAGTGATTCAATGGCATGGATGCACGGTAGTGAAGGATGCATATAATGCCAATCCCTCAAGCATGGAGCTAGCGCTACGTGCGTACCACGAGCAATACCCTCAGGGTTGGATCATTCTTGGGGATATGAAGGAACTTGGAGCTGATGCGGATGCAGCGCATCAACATATTTATGCACTGGCTTTACAGATGCCTTTTGAACGCATGTATTTTGTAGGTCCAACATTTTCCAAAGTCATCCATTCTGCTATGGATACACCACAAAACGTAACCACAGCAAAGGACATCGAAGAGGTAAGAGATCAATGGTCCTGGGAAGATATAAAGGGAAGCGCGGTATTACTCAAAGGGTCAAGATCAATGCATTTGGAACGTTTATTGGAAAACGGAGGAGCATTGTAAATTCAACCAAGAACAGACTTGACGATTAACTCGCTGTAATCCTCTTCGCAAGCTTTGCGGTAATCCTGGTAGGAGCATGGGACTTTGCGACCTGCTTTATTTTGGATCCACCATCGGCCGGATACCTCGCTTTTATAAAACAAGAGTACGTGATCCTGGTCTTTGGATTGCACATGATATTGTGTGAGAATCGTTTTCTCCGGGTCTTCCCGCAGTGTAGACCCTTCCAGGAGGTACCAGATCATCTGGGCTATGGCGTTGGCCATCATTCCTGATGAATCTGACTCCATCGAGTATCCGTAGATTCCTACTGAATGTAATGATTGTGCCGCACCTGCATATCGAAACAACTGACAGGCCTCAATCACGGTCAGGCCACTGCCCGACATACCTGTCATATACCCTGCTTCAGAAGCATTTATGCTGTCACTATTGAATATCAGGGCATCAGAATCGCGGATACAGGGTTCAGCAAGGCTCAGATCTTCCCTGAGGTCACTCAGCCTTAGATGTCCTTCAACATTGAGATGCGTCTCTGAGACCAGGTGACGTTGTGTGCCTACATACTGAAATGCCGTGCCAGGATGGCTATTCCGAAGGTGTATATCATCATCCAGATTGGATTCACGGATGATGGAGACCATACGTAAACCATCCGCCTGTACCCCCATAAATCCAAAGGGGGGCGCAAGGAAGAGCACCATTGCTCCTGTGGCCTGCACTTCCTTTAGCACCGGTAGAATGGTTTCCTGACGGGCCTGTGCAAAGGTGCCACAATCAATGAGATTGAGGGCTTGAGAAGGGGTTGCGCTAAATTGGTATAGATTTTTCTTGATCTTTTGCGATATAGATCTGTCAAAACTGATGACCAGCATGTCTCCTGACTTTATCGGCGAATCCAGTTCCTCCAAAAAGCGGACTTTATGCCAAAGCGAGTTTTTACTGAGCCGATCAGGGCGAATGGATGATTTTTCATCCGGAGAGAACCAATGCGAAATCATGTGGTAAATATATTAACTTTTTTGCTAATATGTAATTAATTTTGCTTTCTTTGTGTCGAAGTTCTTATAGGCATGATCTCCAGTAGGCCCTATACCGGCCAGGAACTATGAAAATCCTGATACCTACTATTATTTCTGCGAGAAATGGAATACATTTGTAAAACACAAGTAGCTTATTTCAAATAAAATTGAGCCCTATGACACGAGTACGCCAAGTTCTGTTATTTAGTCTCCCCTTCCTTTTCTTTTCACCCATTATAGCCCAAACTGCCCCTGAGCAGCCGGTAGTCTCCGGAATTACAGATGAAATGACTGTAAATCCAGAACAAAACCAGCTTTGGCGGACCGGCCAGGGCAAATATTCCGCGAAGCCCAAGAGTATGTGGGAATTGGGATTGCATGGGGGTACTGCTTTTGTATCGGGAGATGTGGAAGCCCCTTTCCCGGCTGGATATGGATTTGGTCTCCACATCCGGAAGGCCATCAATTATACCCTTTCTTTGAGACTGGATGCTACCTATCAATCCAGCCAGGGTTATGATGCCCGTGGATTTAATTACCTCGAATCTGAGCGGACATACCAACAAAACATCAACACCACCCCTATTCTGGCCGGATATACGGACCTGACCACCAATGACGATGATATTCATCGTAATTATGAAGCAAACATCATGGCATTTACCCTTGAGGGTGTGCTGAACATGGGAAATATTCTTTTCCATAATCCATCCAACAAATGGAATTTTTATACCGCAATTGGGATCGGGGTCAATTTGCCTGATGTCGGGGTTGATCTGCTGGATGCCAATGGACAACTATATGATTTTTCGGGCGTAACTGAAGGCCTGGATCTGACGACCAATGAGGGACGAAATCAAGCAAGAGACAACCTGAAAAACCTTTTGGATGGGGATTTTGAGACCCCTGGAGGCGTGGAGCAGGATGTACTTTCCTTCGGCGATTATAAAACCGTTATTCCTCACCTTAGTGTTGGCATTGGTCTTTCCCGGAAATTGTCAAAGAGAATCAATTTGGGCATCGAGCACCGTATTTTGCTTAGTGACAATGACCTTCTCGACGGTTTTGAAAATCGCAACAATGTCGATCAGACCGCCAGCAACGATATCGCTCACTATACCTCGCTCAGACTCGGTTTCAATATAGGCTCTAAGTCCAAACGCGTCGAGCCGCTTTATTGGGTGAATCCGCTCGACGGACCCTTGGGTGACATTGCTGACCTGAAGCAGCGTCCTAAATTTGACCTGACGGATACAGATGGGGATGGTGTTATCGACATGACCGATCAGGAAGTCAATACGCCTGCCGGTTGCCCGGTAGATACCCGTGGAGTAACACTGGATAGTGATGGCGATGGTGTAGTCGACTGCAAAGACGAAGAACCATACTCTCCTCCAGGCTACGAGGTGGATACGCATGGGGTCGCACAAGTTCCAGTAGAAACGCTGACTGAAGATGATGTAGTCAATATCATCAATCAGCGTTCAGCCGCTATGGAATCCAATCTCAATTGGTTCCTGCCCATGATTCATTTTGATCTTGACAAATACTATGTAAAACCTGAGTTCTATGGTGCGCTGCAAAACATCGCTTCTGTGATGCGTTCACATCCGGAAATCAAGGTCGTCGCCAACGGGTTCTCTGACAACCGGAGTTCAACTGAATATAACAATGTCCTTTCTTATAACCGGGCAAATGAAGCGATCAACTACCTGGTGAATACCTATAACATTCCGAGAAACCGTTTTATCCTCTCCTATGGAGGAGAAGATATGCCTCTTGTAGGAGGGCTTAAGGACACCTACAATACAGACAATGCAGATGAGTATAAACATTATATGAATCGTCGTGTAGAATTCCGGGTGGCCACCGCTACGGACAAGGAAATGAGTCGGCCTGCCGGACCAGAAGCTGGAAAGAATACCCCTGGATCCGGAAGACCGGGCGCAAAGTATTCCGGTAATTATAATTCAGGCTACTAATACGGCGCTTTAGAGTAGGCTATTTGAAGTAGATATTTGTGTATTCAAAAGCTCCAGGCCAGCAACGGTTCCGGAGCTTTTGAATTTTAGGGACATAAACCTCCAATCTACAATTGTATATCGTTAATTTTGCACCTTAAACATCTGATACCTAATGGCTGAGATCATTCGAATGCCCAGGCTAAGCGACACCATGGAAGAAGGCAATATTGTCGGCTGGCTAAAAAACATAGGCGATAAAGTATCCCCCGGAGACATCCTGGCAGAAGTGGAGACCGACAAAGCCACCATGGAACTGGAGAGCTTTCATGATGGATACCTGCTTTACATCAGCGTAAAAGAAGGCCCGGTTCCAGTCAATGACATTCTTGCTGTTATTGGTAAAAAAGACGAAGACTACAAGGCGATCCTTGCGGGCGAGAACGGTAAAGCCGGACATACCGATACTCCCAAATCACCTGCACCACCAGTGGTCCAATCAGCTAACCATCCTGTTGAGATCACTTCCGGAGAAAACACAACCTCAAGAGTTAAGTCTTCTCCCCTCGCTAAATCTATTGCTGCAAAAACCGGTATCGATCTTAGCTCCATTTCCGGTAGTGGTGAAGGCGGCCGAATCATACGAAGGGATGTTGAACAATTTGCTGCGCAGAAGGAAACCAAAACGGCGCCTACCTCCGCTCCCGTTGCCCCGCCCCAATATGGTGAAGTACAGGTTTCGCAAATGCGGAAAACGATTGCCCGTCGCTTAGTGGAAAGTAAATTTTCGGCACCGCATTTTTACCTGACCATGAAGATCGGTATGGACAGCGCTGCTGAAGCAAGAACGCTAATCAATGAACAACCTGAAACAAGAATTTCGTTCAATGATCTTGTAATTAAAGCATGTGCTGCTGCATTGCGCCAACACCCCGCCATTAACTCATCCTGGCTGGGCGATAAAATCAGGATTAACAAAGACATCAATATCGGGGTGGCCGTCGCCGTCGAAGAAGGCCTGCTGGTCCCGGTTCTTTTCGGTGCAGATCGAATGGGACTACGGGAAATCAATTCCCAGGTGAATACCCTGGCGGAGAAAGCCCGAACAAAAAAAATCCAACCTCAGGAAATGCAAGGCAACACCTTTACGGTTTCCAACCTGGGCATGTTCGGCATCGATGAATTTACTGGTATCATTAATCCCCCGGATGCCGCTATACTTGCTGTAGGGTCGATTACGGATGAATTGAAACTCGGAAATGACGGCAAGGTGACGGTGACCAAAATAATGAAGGTGACCTTGTCCTGCGATCATCGGGTCATCGATGGTGCCACCGGCGCCAGGTTTCTACAAACGTTAAAACAATATCTGGAAAATCCTGTCTCCATGCTGGTTTAACCTGAAGCTTTGCTGAAGAGACCCAATCCGATACACCATGTCGCAATACTCCTCCCGTCATCTTGAATATGCCATCCGTACGATTGGCCAGCTGCCGGGTATCGGTCGTAAAAGCGCATTGCGTATAGCCCTCTTTTTGCTAAAACATAAAAGCACCGTGCTCCCGGAATTGCTTTCCGGGCTGAATGGGATCGGACAACATATCCAGTATTGCAAAACCTGCCATAACCTTGCGGACACTGATCAGTGTGGCATATGTCACGATCACACCCGTCAACGCACTACTATTTGTATCGTTGAATCGGAACGCGATGTCATGGCTATCGAAGACACCGGACAGTATCATGGCCTGTATCATGTGTTGGGTGGTATCATTTCTCCCATTGAAGGCGTAGGGCCACAAGACCTCAATATCCAATCTCTACTGGATCGTATTCAGCAAGACGAAATCACCGAGCTGATCATGGCCATCAGCCCTACCATCGAAGGGGAAACCACTATCTTTTACCTCAGTAAACTGCTAAAGTCTTATCCTGTAAAAATCAGCATTATCGCTCGTGGTGTATCCTTCGGCGGTGAACTTGAATATGCGGATGGCCTGACCCTCGGAAGGTCAATCGTAGCCAGGACCAACATTGAATTGACAGAGAACGCCTAATCCTCTGCTCTGGTGCGCCTCTCCGTTATCATCGTCAGTTACAATGTATACCCGTTTTTAGACAACTGCCTTAGGTCTGTCCGCCAGGCTATGGAAAGCATTGATGGCGAGATTATTGTCGTAGACAATGCCTCAGTGGATGGCACTCCACAACTCGTGCGTCAACATTTTCCAGATGTAGTGATGATTGCGAATCCAGACAACAGAGGATTTGCGCGTGCCAATAATCAGGGCATCAACATCGCCGGAGGAAAATATATCCTCCTGCTCAATCCGGATACCGTCGTATCCGGGGATACCCTATCGACCTGTGTGCAGTTTATGGAGTCACATCCGAATTGTGGTGCCAGCGGCGTACGGATGATTGACGGGAGCGGACGATACTTACCTGAATCTAAACGGGGAATGCCTACCCTCTCCGCCTCGTTTATGAAAATGAGTGGGCTCTACCGGTTGTTTCCACGCTCAGCGTCATGGAACAAGTATTATCTCGGACAGATTGCCGAATATGAAACAGCTCCTGTCGATGTGCTTTGCGGTGCCTTTATGTTTATCCGGAAAGAAGCTCTGGATAAAGCAGGCTTGCTCGACGAAGATTTTTTTATGTATGGTGAAGATATCGATCTGTCGTATCGTATCATAAAAGCAGGTTATTCGATCTATTACTTGCCTGAGACCAGTATCATCCATTACAAAGGAGAATCGACTCGAAAATCGAGTCTCAATTATATCCTCACGTTTTACCAGGCGATGCTGATCTTTACCCAAAAGCATCCTGAGTTCCGCGGTCAAAAAATGCTGATCCGCATAGCCATCTATGTGCATGGTCTTTTGCAATTTTTCCGCCAAAACGTCCAACGCTGGTGGCCCTTGAAGATGGATGCCTTATTGATAGGCCTCTCCTTTTGGAGCGTGAGTAAAGGCTGGGCACTCTATTACTTTCATACTGCAGATTATTTTCAACCGACATTCTATTATATCAACCTGCCACTTTACATCCTGGCCTTGGTGACAGCGATGTTTCTCAACGGCGCGTACGATAAGCCATTCTCACGCAGGGCCTCATGGTATGGTTTGTTTTCAGGACTGGTCCTGATCCTGGTCATCTATGCTATACTGCCAGCTACTTTACGTTCGTCCAGAATGGTTATCCTCATGGGTTCAGTGTTGTACGCCATCCTGATGGCGATGACGCGTTCCGGATTGAAACCATGGAAAGACCAGCAAAACCAAACTGATCATCTGTATGACCGACGTGCCATCATCATCGCCGGAACAGAAGAAGCCGGACGTATCAAAGAACTCATCAACCGATCCAGAGATCATATTGACATCGTGGGTACCGTCGCTCCGGATACTCAAAATGTTGAACTTCCATCAGATTACCTCGGACATGTCGGGCAACTGGAGGATATCGTTCGCATCTATGAAGTCAGAGAAATCATCTTTTCTGCGCAGGATGTTCCTTTCTCCTTGTTTACGGGAAGTATGACCCGCATGGGATCTTCGTTGAGATATATGCTTGCTGCATCCACCACGATGAATATTGTAGGCAGTATGAGCAAGGACACTGAAGGTGAATCCTATGCTATACACGTGCATTTCAACCTTTCCACCTCCCAGGCCCGACGAACCAAAAGGCTCTTCGATATTCTTTCTGCTTGCATACTGCTCTGTAGCTATCCAGTACTCATCTTCATAGTATCCGCTCCTTTAGATTTCCTGAAACATATCTTTCAAGTGCTGGTGGGTCGGCAAACCTGGGTTTCATATCATCCCGCCGATCCTCTGGTAAGTTCGCTTCCCAAATTACCGCCCGGTATTCTTCACCCTGCTTATCCAACAGATGAAGCGGATGTGGCGCGGCGACTGCGACACATTCACTATGTTTATGCCCGCGATTATCACTGGACCACAGATATGTCCATCCTACTGGCACAGTTGAAAAAAGCAGGACAAACCATTTCCGGTAATGGCCAATGACCTTATAGCACGGATTAAAGATTCGGCACATCGACTGTTACCAGCCGTTGTGGATATGCGGCGCGATCTGCACCGCTATCCTGAGCTTTCATTCGAAGAGCAACGAACGAGTCAGCAGGTGCAACAATTCCTGGACCGTCAAGGGATCAGCTATTCTGCCGGTTGGGGCGGTCATGGAGTAGTGGCCACCATTAAAGGTGGATCTGAAGGGCCGCTGACCATGCTGCGTGCGGATATGGATGCTTTACCGATCACAGAGATCAATGAGGTGCCTTATGCTTCTACTCATCCAGGGATCATGCATGCCTGTGGTCATGATGTCCACACCAGTAGCTTATTGGGAGCAGCGGCCATTTTGCAGGAACACAGAGCTTTCCTTACCGGGGAAATCCGATTGGTGTTTCAGCCCGGAGAAGAGAAACTCCCTGGTGGAGCCTCCCTTCTTATTGAAGAAGGCTTACTCAAAGACCAACCGAAAGCGATGATTGGTCAGCATGTGCATCCACCTTTGCAAGCAGGCCATGTCGGATTTCGCGGTGGGTTGTATATGGCCTCTGCTGATGAAATCTACATGACCATCATCGGAAAAGGCGGGCATGCCGCGACCCCTCATTTGTGCATTGATCCAATCGTCATATCGGCACGGGTCATTACGGCTCTGCAGGAGTTGATCAGTAGATCGATTGATCCACTCTCCCCTGCTGTATTATCTTTTGGAAAAATATTTACAGACGGGGGAGCTACCAATGTCATTCCGGACAGGGTTCATCTGGAAGGCACCCTAAGGGCCATGGATGAAACGTGGAGAATGAAAACCCATGTTGAACTGGCCCGGATGGTGGAACATATATGCTCAGCTTCTGGTGCCACGGCCGAAATCAAAATCATGAAAGGGTATCCCTGTCTGCGTAATGACCCAGGGCTTACCATTCGTTGTCAGGAAGCCGCTGTTCATTTCCTGGGTGAGGACAAAGTCCATGAGTTGCCACAACGAATGACTTCAGAAGATTTTGCCTTTTATTCGCAGCAAGTCCCTTCTTGTTTCTACCGGTTAGGTACCGGCTGGCCAGAGGAGTCCAGGAACTTTCCGGTACATACCAGTAGGTTTGACATCAATGAAGCCGCCCTGGAAACCGGGATGGGGCTTATGGCCTTCCTTGGATTTACCTGCAGATAGCAGGTATTCGGCCTTCTTCAAAGGTATTTTCATAATTGTCTGATTCGCATTTCAAGACTTAGCGCAGCGCTTGCAATGTTCCAACTGGTTCATGCTCAGGACTTGAGGGAATTTATAATGGGCTATGAGGCTATAATGACCCGATTTAACATATATTATTTTTTATAAATTATAAACTATTTTAAATCAATATTATATTTTTGAGAATAATTCATAATATATACTTGTAAACCAATACCTACCGGTTATGTCAAAAGTGTTAATAGTTGACGATGAGCGTAGTATCCGTCATACCCTCCGGGACATCCTTGAATTTGAAAAATATGATGTAGATGAGGCCTCAGATGGAATGGAGGCACTGGTCAAAATCAAGCAAAATCCTTATGATGTCATCATTCTGGACATCAAGATGCCCAAGATGGATGGTATGGATGCTCTGGATAAAATCCAGGAAATTGCACGTGAGACCCCGGTTGTGATGATTTCAGGGCATGCCTCGATTGACACTGCGGTGGAAGCCGTAAAAAAAGGAGCATTTGATTTCATCTCCAAGCCACCGGATCTCAACCGGCTCCTGATCACGCTACGCAACGCCATGGACAAATCGGAATTGATCACGGAGCGGAAAGTCCTCCAGACGAAAGTCTCCAATACGCGTTTCCAGCCTATTGTAGGCCAATCCAAGTGCATAGGGCAGATCATGTCCACGATTGATCTGGTCGCCCCTACGGATGCCCGCGTGCTCGTCACTGGCCAGAATGGTACCGGCAAGGAATTGGTTGCGCATTGGATCCACCAAAAAAGTCATCGACGTGATAATCCGTTGATCGAGGTCAACTGTGCCGCGATCCCTTCAGAATTGATCGAGAGTGAACTCTTCGGTCATGAAAAGGGAGCCTTTACCTCTGCTATTAAAACCCGGACCGGTAAGTTTGAACTGGCCAATGGAGGAACGATATTCCTGGATGAAATCGGGGATATGAGTCTATCTGCCCAGGCTAAAGTATTACGTGCTCTCCAGGAAAACAAGATCGTTCGTGTAGGTGGGGACAAGCAGATCCGGGTAGATGTCCGGGTGATTGCCGCGACCAACAAAGACCTTCGGAAATTGATTGATGCCGGACGATTCAGGGAAGATTTATATCACCGTCTCGCGGTGATCATCATTGATGTTCCGCCGTTGAAAGAACGGGTAGATGATATCCCTCAGCTGGTTCAACATTTCTGTGGTGAAATCTGCAAAGATTACGGCATACCGGAAAAGCAGTTTGACGCCAAGGCCATCAAGAAATTGCAAACCCTGCCCTGGACCGGAAATATCCGCGAATTGAAGAATGTGGTGGAGCGACTCATCATCCTTGGGGGTAAAACCATTTCAGCGCAGGATGTTGATCGCTTTGTTTTACCAACAGCCCAGTCGTCCCTGGAAATGAAAGAAGTGTTGTCAAGGTTTTCAGACCTCCGGGATCTGCAACGTTATATCGAACAGGAATATGCCAATTACCAGGCGTCCATTGATTAACCCGTTGGTGTGACCTGATTACTTTTTTTCCGGACTCACCCTCCAAACCTACTTGCTATGTCAGAAGCCCTTCCGCCACGCCTGATGAAACAGTGGACGCAGATCAAAGGAGAGAATGCGTGGACCATGTTTAAAGTGATCGCCGAATTTGTTGATGGTTTTGAATCCCTCAACCGGATCGGTCCTTGTATTTCATTATTCGGAAGTGCCAGAACACATCCGGACTCTCCACATTATCAATTGGCGGTCAGAATCGCGCAGAAACTTACTGACGCCGGATACGGAATTATCACCGGTGGTGGTCCAGGTATCATGGAGGCGGCCAATAAAGGAGCAAGTCTTCAAGGCGGTGTATCGGTGGGACTGAATATTGATCTTCCTTTCGAACAATCACACAACGCCTATATTGATCCTGATAAGAACCTGAGTCACCGGTATTTCTTCGTCCGTAAAGTGATGTTCGTTAAATATGCCCAGGGATTTGTGGTCTTGCCGGGAGGTTTCGGCACACTGGATGAAGCCTTTGAAGTGTTGACGCTTATCCAGACCAAAAAAATATCCGCCGTACCCGTCATCCTGGTCGGGAGTTCATTCTGGTCTGGTCTGAAACAATGGATCACTGAAGTGATGCTGGAACGCGAAAACAACATCAACCGTGCGGACCTGGATCTCTTGCCCATCATGGATGATCCTGACGATATCGTCAAATACATCAATGAATTCTATGCAGAGCGCGATGGATTGCTCAGTCCGAATTACACCCTATAGACCAGATTTGTTTAAAAACTTACCTGGAGGTTTTCCCAATAGAGGTAAACCATATCGTCTCTAATTTCAAAGCGCATCAATTCGTTGTAGACCGGGTTGCCTTGAGGCACTGCTTTGACTCGCAGTACATCTTTGTTTTGATCATACTTGAATGCGCCCCATTGATCCCACACTGAATTGAATATCCACACCCATTCCGTCTTACCGGGTATAGTAAACAAGGCGTATTTGCCTGCAGGCAGTTTCTGCCCCTGGATCATGATATCCGCAGACGTTTCGATGGTGGTGGCTTCGTTGGCTCCGGTACGCCATACTTTTCCATAAGGCACGAGGTCTCCCCAAATGGTTCTTCCTTTGACGGAAGGCGTAGAGTAATCAATCGTCACCTCAGCGTTTTGAATAGTACCCTTCGCCTGGGCAGGCGGACTTGGACGCTGAGATTTATCCGTTTGCGCTTGTGCGGAAACTGTCATAAAAAGAAACGCAGTACACAGCAGGAGGGTGGAGAGCAACGTTTTCATAACCTTAGGATTTTATATCTAAAATTAATAAGAAATACTGGATCACACAATCGCTACCCTATCCTGAACCAAGTATGTGCAAACCATGAATATTAATTGAAAAAACTGGCTTCCAGTCCCAGCCTGAAATATCCCCTGTAATGCGGATAAAAATCCGCCTGATATAACACCCGATCTTTGAAGAGTCCAACAAAATCTTCGAACCGAACAAATGCTTTCAGGAATTTGATCTGCAGACCCAGGCCCACATCCACCCGAAATGCCTCCGGGATCACGGGTCCATCCGTAAGATGATAACTGCCATTGACCGGGAAATAGGTAATTCCGGTTAAGGCATCATTGTAATTGACATCTACACCGGGGATAATTGTTACCTTCTTTTCAAAGATCTCGATTTGACCAAAGCATCCTGCCGTAAACCACCATGTTGGAATAGCAAGTTCAGGCC
Source organism: Saprospiraceae bacterium (assembly GCA_044227555.1). GTDB lineage: Bacteria > Bacteroidota > Bacteroidia > Chitinophagales > Saprospiraceae > Opimibacter. Next base: position 329,176 of record JBGAWQ010000001.1, read on the forward strand.
GTGCATCGGGTTGCCAGAAGGCACTTCCCTTTAATCCTATCGATTTTATATGAATGACTTTGGTAAGTGATAATCGCTTAATGGAAAAGGAGCCTTCAATCTGCCGTGGGAAGGCAGACGAATCAAAATAGATGTAGTTGTCAAACAAGAGCCATCGGGCACTTGCTTGTAGTTGCTGGCGTCGTAGATCCCAGGTCACTCCGATCTCATTCACTAATGGATTGCGATAGTCAAATTGGTATACAGGCAATTGACTCACATAGAATGAGGATTCAACCATGTAAGGCTTGCGGGTCAATAGTGACCAATACCCAAGCAGATGGCCCATTTTAGAAAGATCGAGATCTGCACCGGCTTTGAAAGATATGACTCCATCTGCCTGCCCTAATCCAAGTGATAAATCTCCCTTTAATTCCAGAGGTTCCAACCAATGAAAACCAGCCGAAGCATCGAAGTAAAGTTCATTGATGTTGCGTTGCGTAGGTTCCTGCTGCAGATTAATTCCCCGATAACGCAAAGAGGCATTCAGGGTAGAATGTGCGGAACGCCAGGGAAGGGCTATGCCAAAGCTCCAGTTGTTTTCACGGAGATAGGTATACTGCCTGATACCCCGGTCATCAGTCAGAAAATCATCTCCATAGTATGCTGCTGATGATGGAGCCTGTTCGTCGACGTATTTATAGATGCCGGTTGCGAAAGACCCCTTCATCCAGAGGTCCATCCCTAACCCTGTAGAGTCGGGCAGCAAGTGTAATATCTGTCGCGTGAGGAAGATTCTGTGTTTGTGGGTGGTGATCCCATTGTATATGTAGACAGGCACGCTTTCGTCGGGGACATTGGTTTGCCCAATCAGATCTGGCTGAGAGATGCCTCCATTTTCTTCGGCGACCACTGCGTTGTTGAGATAATTGTAAAACGCATCATACCTGCCTGAAGGAGCATGATGCCACACTCCTACCCCAAAACCTGTATCCTTTTGACGTTGATGAGCAAACTCTCCGACCTGGTTGATGCGTCGATAGGCTACACTTAAACTAAGCCCTTTGGCGAAACTTCTTCCGAAATCAAGCGTGAGATAGGTATCCTCCTGGCCGGCCTGCGAATATTTTATATTACTGACCGGTACGTCCTGATTGTAGTACCGGAAGGATTCCTCATGCAGAAAATACGGTTCGTATTGAAGCCATCCTGTGGAAAATCCGAGAGGAGCATCGCTTTCAGGTGCAAGAGATCTAGCTGCTGACCCATAGTTTCCAAGGTGGGCCATGTACCCTGGCATTGGATAATGTCTGTTGTCTTCCCACTGGAATGTATCTGAAACTGCATAGGGATGGGCCGGATCACCGATGAGTACGTAGGTCATCGGCACTATGGTGTCGAGTGGCAGAATGCCAGATTGTACAGTATCCTGGCGGGTGCTGCCAATGGGATTTTGCAGATCGGGACGTTGAGCCAGAACAGGAGTCCTTAAGAAGCTTCCTAACAAGAGCAGGCAAAATCCAATACGGAACGTCTCTCTCATGCAATAAGAATAACGCATGATCGGTGGTCCGTGCTATTCCTTTTCAAAAAAAGTAGGATTGACCCCCATCGAACTGAATCCTCCGTCGTGGAAGAGGTTCTGCATGGTGACAGCACGGGTATAGTCAGAGAACATCACAGCGCAATATTTAGCACAATCCTCTGCACTGGCATTGCCCAAAGGGGCCATAGAATCGGCGTAGGAAAAGAAATCATTGAATCCCTTGACGCCGCTTCCTGCGGTGGTGCGGGTGGGTGATTGAGAAATGGTATTGACCCTTACTTTTTTCTTCACGCCAAAGTGATAGCCAAAACTACGACCGTAGGATTCCAGGAGTGCTTTGGCATCTGCCATTTCATTGTAATCGGGAAATACACGTTGTGCGGCGATATAGGACAAAGCCAGTATCGATCCTCCTTCAGCCATCAAATCAGTTTGATACAGCACCTGCATCATGCGATGAAATGAAATGGCACTAATGTCAAGCGTTTTGAGCATCCACTCGTGATTCACTTCCGTATATTGTTTCCCTTTGCGGACATTGAGGGACATGCCGATGGAATGCAGGACAAAGTCCAGTGGACCTCCAAGTACTTCAGCTGATTTTTGGAAGAGGGCGGTCAGGTCTTCTGTTGAAGTAGCATCCGCGCCAATGACTTCTGCATTGAGTTGTTCGCCCAATTTCTGAATGGACCCAAACCGCATCGCTACAGGAGCATTGGTGAGGGTGATCTTCGCGCCGTCGGCTACACATTGGATGGCGACATGCGTCGCAATGGAATTTTCATCCAGGGCTCCGAAAATTACGCCTCTTTTTCCTGCTAATAACTGATGTTGCATCATCGCCTTGAAAAGTCTGTTAAATGAAATCCGGCTTGACCCGTATTATTTTTTCTGCATCACCCGGGCCATGGTGGCTCCCAATTGTGCCGGAGATTCTACCACAAGAATACCACAGGCGGCCATGATCTCCATTTTTGCGGCAGCTGTATCGGCTTTGCCTCCGATGATGGCTCCTGCGTGACCCATTTTACGGCCTTTAGGGGCGGTCTTACCGGCGATGAACCCTACGACAGGTTTGGTGCCATGTTCTTTAATCCAGTAGGCCGCATCTGATTCCATGCTCCCTCCGATTTCACCAATCATGATGATGCCTTCGGTGCCGGGGTCAGCCATGAGGAGTTGAACTGCTTCGAGGGTTGTAGTACCACAAATCGGGTCACCGCCAATACCAATACATGTGGACTGGCCCAAGCCAGCCTTGGTGACCTGGTCAACAGCCTCGTAGGTCAAAGTGCCAGATCGGGATACGATACCAATGGTGCCGGGCTTGTGGATAAATCCCGGCATGATGCCGATCTTGGCTTCACCCGGAGTTATGATACCCGGGCAATTAGGACCGATGAGTCTGGCGCCAGATTTATTGATATAATCCTTGACCCGTACCATATCCTGAACGGGGATCCCTTCGGTGATACAAACGATTACCTTGATTCCTGCTTCTGCGGCTTCGAGAATGGCATCCGGGGCAAAAGCCGGTGGTACGAAAATGATGGATACGTTGGCTCCGGCTTTTTCAACCGCTTCGGAGACCGTGTTGAACACCGGGCGATCCAGATGAGATTGTCCGCCTTTTCCGGGCGTGACCCCACCAACGACGTTGGTGCCATATTCAATCATTTGACCGGCGTGAAAGGTTCCTTCCGTACCGGTAAAGCCCTGCACAATCACACGGCTATCCTTTCCTACTAATACACTCATAAAACGTCAATGATTCCTGGATCGGTTACTGGAACAAGTAGATGTCCTCATCGGGCCGGTGCATGAGGTATTTTTCCCGAGCAAATTTTTCCTTGTTGTTCATCAGATCCTGGTGGGCTTGTTCGGCGTTTGCCAGCTGTTCGCGGTAGTCTTCAATGGAAGTCTCCAATTGATGGACAGAACGGCGAAGGGCCCACTGGGTGAAAAAATTATGCTTGTCAAAAAACAACATCCACACTACGAACAATCCGGCAGAAACAGAATACTTGTTGAGCCAGCCGGCGGCAATCATATCCGTGATCACCTGCCGAAGATGAATTAGCTTTTTCATGTAGTTGAGACCTTGTAGTAAAGTCCGAAAGATACTTTATTTAGCTGATGTGACCAAACCGCCGGGAGCCTAAAATCAAAGGCTTTAACCCTACCCCAATCCAAAAATTGAGATCCGCCCCTAAGCACCGTAAAGGAGCTAATGAACCTGGCTTATCCTTACCTGTTTAGGAAAGAAACTGATTACTTGCCCAACAGTGATTTTCCTGGGTAGAAGGCAGAATCTCCCAGCAAATCTGAAATACGGAGTAGCTGATTGTATTTGGCGACCCTGTCTGAACGGGACAGTGATCCGGTCTTGATCTGCCCGGTATTGAGTGCGACGGCCAGATCCGCGATGGTCACATCTTCCGTTTCCCCACTGCGGTGGCTGATGATCGAGGTAAATCCGTTTCGTGTAGCCAGATGCACTGCATCAATCGTCTCTGATAGCGTCCCTATCTGATTGAGTTTGATCAGAATACTATTTGCGCTTTGCTTTTCGATACCCAGGCTCAGGCGATCCACATTGGTAACAAACAGATCATCACCAACCAATTGAACCCGGTGGCCCAAGGCAGTAGTCAGTTTGCCCCATCCATCCCAGTCGTCTTCATGCAGGCCATCTTCAATCGAAAAAATAGGATACTTATTGCACCATTGTGACCAATACTCTACCATTTCCTCTGACGTCTTTTTCATCCCGGAGGATTTCTTGAAGACATACAATTGTTGTTCTTCATCAAAAAACTCTGAGGCAGCAGCATCGAGAGCGATGACGATATCATCACCTGGCCGGTAACCCGCATTTTCGATGGCGCGAAGGACAATCTCGATGGCTTCTTCATTGGATTTGATATTGGGAGCGAATCCCCCTTCATCGCCGACGTTGGTGGAATACCCTGCCTGATGCAGGACTTTCTTGAGATGATGAAATACTTCAGCCCCCATCCGCAACCCATCTCTGAAATGATCCGCACCTACGGGCATGATCATAAATTCCTGGAAATCGATGCTGTTGTCCGCATGTGAACCACCATTAAGGATGTTCATCATCGGCACCGGAAGGATATGCGCATTGACTCCACCGATATATCTAAACAAAGGTTGACGATGTTCTGAAGCAGCTGCTTTGGCAACTGCGAGACTTACGCCTAACATCGCATTGGCTCCGATGCCTGATTTATTGACATTGATATCCAGGTCGATCATAGCCTGATCAATTTCGAGTTGCTCAGAGACATCGAGACCGATAATCTGTTCCGCTATTTTCTCTTCTACGTTTCGGCAAGCATCCAGCACACCCTTCCCGAGATACCGGGTGGGATCTCCGTCTCTCAACTCCACAGCTTCATGTTTTCCTGTTGATGCCCCTGATGGAACGGCAGCACGTCCGGCATGGCCGGATTCGGTGATCACTTCTACCTCAACGGTTGGATTCCCTCTGCTGTCCAGAATTTCTCTGGCGATAATATCTACGATAGCGCTCATGATAATTTCAGTTTTATGCTTCCCGTTCTTTACGAAGATGCTAAATAAAATTGCCTTTTTCGAAAACCTGCTTTACTCTTTTGCTCAGCCCAATCGCTTTAATTGGCTGATGACATCAGGCGAATAAACTCATCAAACAAATATCTGGAATCATGGGGACCCGGAGAGGACTCAGGATGGTATTGCACAGAAAAAGCGGGTTTCCCTTTTACTTTCAATCCTTCAACGGTCTGGTCATTGAGATTGATGTGGGTGACTTCCACCGTATCTTTTTTCTTTTCCATCGCTTCCGGTGAAACGCCGAATCCGTGATTCTGGCTGGTGATCTCGGCACGTCCAGTCTTCGTATTCAGCACCGGATGGTTGATCCCGCGATGGCCATGGTGCATTTTGTAGGTCTGGATGCCTTGCGACAAAGCCAGTAATTGATGTCCCAGGCAAATTCCAAATACAGGCATGCCTGAAGTCACGATTTTTTCAATCACTCCATGCGTATACGCCATGGCAGCCGGATCTCCAGGGCCATTCGAGAGGAAAACCCCATCAGGATTAAAAGACATCACCTCTTCATAGGTAGCGGTCGCTGGAAACACTTTTACCTGACAACCTCTTTCGGTAAGGCAACGAAGAATATTGGTCTTGATGCCATAGTCGATCGCTGATACTCTCATCGGAGCATCCTCATTGCCTACCATGTATGCTTTGGAGGTCGTGACTTGTGAACTGAGTTCGAGGCCTTCCATAGAAGGTACGGCTGCCAGCAACTTCTTCAGTTCGTTGAGGTCTGTGACCTCACTTGAGATGATAGCATTCATCGCGCCCTTACTGCGTATATGTCTCACGATGGCCCTGGTGTCTACTCCATATATGCAAAGCTTTTGTTGCTCTTCGAAATAGGTCTGGATGGACTTATCCCCAAGGAGCCTGCTGTACTCATCGATGAAGGTTTTACAGACGAGTGCATTGATCTGCATGTGGCCGCTCTCTACTTCAGTATTCTTGATGCCGTAGTTCCCTATATGCACGTGGGTGGTCACAAGGATCTGACCGGCATAGGAAGGGTCTGTAAAAATCTCCTGATAGCCGGTCATGCCGGTATTGAAACAGATTTCTCCGGTAGCTGTGCCCGGATGTCCGGCTGCCTTTCCTTCAAACCAGGTACCGTCTTCTAAGAGGAGGATGGCCTTTGGGGCCGGTATATCTGATGACATGTGATTAACACTTACATTCAGGGGCACAAATATATAGGAAAAAATATAATCGGTTGGCCCGAAAGGGATTCAAACATTCGGAAGGTCCCGATTAGATTATCCCGGTTCTTTGAAAATCCCAGCTTATCTGGCAAAAAAAAAGGCCGGATAAACCGGCCTTCGATGATGATTCGTTTATTCTTCTTCTGAAGCGTCTGTTGCGGCAGCGGCGGCAGCAGGTGCAGCCGTTTGAGCCGTGGTCTTTGCTTTACCACGACGTGTCCGGCGGGTTTTGCCTTCCGCAGCAGCTGATTTTTGGCTTCTGCGCTTCTTGGTATTGGTATAGATCTCATTGAAATCTACCAGTTCGATCATAGCCATCTCAGCTCCATCACCCTTCCGGAAACCGGTCTTAATGACACGGGTGTAACCTCCAGGACGTTCCCCAACTTTAGTAGCGATGGTAGAAAACAGTTCGGTTACAGCATCCTTGTTGTTCAGATAAGAGAATACCACCCGTCGATTGTGGGTTGTATTGCTCTTTGATTTAGTGATTAAAGGCTCAATGTACTTTTTGAGCGCTTTGGCTTTGGCTACGGTGGTAAAAATCCGTTTGTGTTGAACCAGCGCAAGGCTAAGGTTCATCAACAAGGCGGCGCGGTGGCCTGCTTTACGGCCAAGGTGATTGTTTGTTTTTCCGTGTCTCATGCTTTAAAGCGTTTGGGTTAACGATAAGATGACTTCGCAGCACCCGGCAAAAGCCTCAAGGTTACTGCAGGATGATGTATTTGATTATTCTTCGTCCAGTTTGTATTTGGAGAGATCCATACCAAAAGTGAGGCCTTTGATCTGAAGCAACTCTTCGATTTCCACCAGGGACTTCTTACCAAAGTTTCTAAACTTCAGCAATTCGTGGGTGTCGAACTTCACCAATTCAGCGAGTGAATTGATTTTAGCCGCTTTAAGGCAGTTGTAAGCACGTACTGACAAATCCAGATCTTCGAGGGAGGTCTTGAGCAGTTTGCGCATGCTCAGGATATGCTCGTTGACGATGCCATCTTCTTTACCCACTTTATCATCAAACGTGATGTGCTCGTCCGTGATCAGCATCAAATGCTGGATCAGGATACGGCTGGCTTCTTTGATTGCTTCTTCCGGATGGATGGTACCATCGGTTTCGACTTCGATACTGAGTTTCTCGTAGTCCGTGCGCTGACCTACCCGGGTATTGGATACGTGGTAGGAAACCTTTTTCATTGGAGTATAGATTGCATCTACCGGAATGACACCAATAGGAGCATTTTCCGGCATATTATCTTCAGCGGGAACATATCCTCTGCCTTTGGTAATCGTCATTTCCAGTTCGAGATTGACGGAAGGTTCCATCCGGCAGATCAGCAATTCCGGGTTCATGACCTTAAACATATTGGTCCTGGACTCGATATCTTTTGCCCGGAATTCATCCTGGCCGCTGATCGTGAGATAGATCTGATGTTCTGTGGCTTTATCGCCTTTGATAGCGCTTTTGAGACGGATCTGTTTGATGTTGAGAATGATGTCCACTACATCTTCTACAACGCCCGGGATGGATGAAAACTCATGATCAACACCGGCGATACGGATGGCCGATACTGCATAGCCTTCGAGTGAAGAAAGCAGTACCCTGCGCAGTGAATTTCCAATGGTTTGGCCAAATCCCGGTTCAAGGGGTTTGAACTCGAATTGCCCATGAAAGTCCGTGGCTTTCTGGAGTAATATTTTATCCGGCTTTTGAAAATTCAAGATGCTCATAAAGAAGATTTCTGAATGAAATAATATCATGCGAACAATGGTTATACGCTTTCTTTCACGTATAACCATTGAACTGTTGTTTTTTACTTAGAATACAACTCGACGATCAGCTGTTCGTTGATTTTTTCCGGGATGTCATCGCGTTCCGGATATGAGAGGAATTTGCCTTCCATCCGATCCATGTTCCATTCCAACCATGGGAATTTCCTGACATCGGGTTTAGCTGCTATGTTGTCGGAGATCAGTTCGATATGTTGTGATTTACCGCGTACACTTACTACATCACCTGGTTTGAGTTGATAAGAAGGAACGTATGTAAGTTCACCATTGACCAGAATATGCTTGTGTGACACCAGCTGGCGTGCAGACCTACGCGTGCGGGCGATGCCTAACCTGTATACGGTGTTGTCGAGGCGTGATTCCAGCAGTTGGAGCAATACCGTACCGGTAACACCACTCTTAGACGTGGCCTTTTCAAAGATGTTGCGGAATTGGCGTTCGAGAACACCGTAAGTGTATTTAGCCTTTTGTTTTTCGAGCAACTGTAAAGCATACTCTGACTTCTGACGGCGGCGTTTGGAGTTACCATGTTGGCCCGGGCGGTATTTCTTACGCTCGAAGCTCTTGTCGAAACCAAAAATCATTTCGCCGAGTGCCCTGGCTTTCTTGGTGGTGGGTCCGGTATATCTTGCCATAATTTTTTCTACTAGATGGTATTAAAAGGTATTCAGCCATGGGTATGGCAGATCAGACTCTTCTTCTTTTAGGTGGACGGCAACCATTGTGAGGTACCGGTGTGAGATCCTGGATTTTTGACACGCGAACCCCTACCGCATCAATAGCGCGGATGGCGGCTTCACGACCTGAGCCAGGGCCTTTGACAAACACCTCTGCAGAACGCATGCCTGCATCGTAGGCTTCCTGGGCAGCGCTGGAAGCAGCCACCTGGGCAGCATATGGAGTGTTTTTCTTGGAGCCTTTGAACCCTGCTTTACCGGCAGAGGCCCAGGAGATCACATGGCCGGCACGATTGGTGACGGTCACGATGATATTGTTAAAGGTAGCCTGGATGAACGCTTTGCCATCTGCTTCTACTTTTACTTTGCGCTTTTTAGCTACTTTCTTTATTGTCTTAGCCATAATGCTCTATCGAGTATAAGATCAGGAATCTGATTATTTCGTTACTTTCTTCTTGTTGGCCACCGTCTTCCGCTTGCCTTTACGGGTGCGGGCGTTGGTCTTGGTGCGTTGACCGCGAACCGGAAGGCCTTTCCTGTGGCGCAATCCGCGATAACAGGCGATATCCATCAGGCGCTTGATCTGAAGCTGTACTTCAGAGCGGAGTTCCCCTTCAACTTTAAATTGTTCCTGGATGATCCTTGAGATGTTCATCACATTGTCATCAGACCAATCTTGTACCTTGACATCCTCACTGATTGACGCTTGTTCAAGGATATTTTTAGCCCGGCTGGCGCCGATGCCAAAGATGTACTGGAGGCTGATGATGCCTCGCTTATTCCGTGGAAGGTCTATACCTGCTATCCTGGCCATAATTTATATTGGTTTGATCAGCCTTGGCGCTGTTTAAATTTTGGATTCTTCTTGTTGATGATATAGAGCCTGCCCTTCCTGCGCACGATTTTGCAGTCTGCTGACCTCTTCTTGATGGATGCTCTTACTTTCATTCTATTTATTATTTAACGACTTGTAAGTCAATTATTTGTATCGGTACGTAATCCTTCCCCTGGACAAATCATACGGCGACATTTCCACCGAAACTTTGTCTCCGGGCAGGATCCGGATGTAGTTCATTCTCATTTTTCCAGAGATGGTGGCAATGAGCATATGGTCATTTTCCAATCGAACTCTGAACATGGCATTTGACAGGGCTTCCTCGATAATTCCATCCTGTTTGATGACCTGTTGTTTTGCCATTTTTTGATTTTGGAGTGCAAATATCTATCTTTTTATCGACACTTCGGACAAATTGACATTATTTTTTATGGCTTCGTCGATGATGTTATGGTCAGAAAGCACGTCAGCGGATGACTTCTGGATGGCTATGGTGTGTTCATAGTGGGCGGAGGGCTGGGAATCTCTGGTTACCAGGGTCCATCCGTCCTTCTTCATCATGACTTCCCGGGTACCCAGGTTGATCATCGGCTCAATCGCGATGGTCAGTCCTTCATGGAGCATAGTTCCTTTGCCTCGCTTGCCGTAATTCGGGATTTCAGGTGGTTCGTGTAGATTTTTACCGATGCCATGTCCAACCATTTCGCGAATAACGCCGTAGCCGTGGATAGTTTCCGCATGATTCTGAACGGCATAGCCGATGTCTCCTACCCGATTGCCTGCTACAGCTTGTCCGATGGCAAGATCAAGACATTCTCTTGTGGTGACCAGGAGTTTCATGACTTCAGGACGCACCTCGCCAATCGCAAACGTAAATGCGGCGTCGCCGAAGAATCCATTCATCTCCACACCGCAATCTACGGATACGACATCTCCATCCCGGACTTCGCGGTCATCGGGAATACCATGGACAATGACTTCATTAAAGGATATGCAAAGCGAAGCGGGAAAATCAAACATACTCCCCGGATAGCCTTTAAAAGCAGGTTTAGCCCCGTGGTCCCTGATATAGGTTTCGGCGAGTGTATCGAGGGATTTGCCAGTTACCCCTGGCCTGATTTGTTTAGCGACCTCGGCGATTGTGGCAGTGACCAGTAAGCAATTGACCCTGATGATTTCTATTTCTTCCGGGGACTTGTACAGAATACGTGGTCCTAAAGACATGCAGGGTGGATCAGAATGAATGGGTATGGGAGGAGAAGCACAACAAGAAAACCATATTCGACTACATATTGGCTCCGATCTGCATGCCGGTGTTGCTGCGTCCCTTGAGTTTCCCGGATTTCACCAGACCATCATACTTGCGCATGAGGAGATGGCTTTCCACCTGCTGAAGCGTATCCAAAACTACCCCTACCAGAATCAGGAGAGACGTACCACCAAAAAATATGGCGAAACCCTGATTTACACCTGCGTTATGGGCAAATTTTGGAAGGATGGTGATCAATCCGAGGAACAGCGCTCCGGGCAGGGTGACGCGGGTCGTGATATTGTCAATAAAGTCTGCTGTATCCTTCCCTGGTTTGATCCCCGGGATAAACGCATTTTGACGTTTGAGGTATTCAGCGTACTGCTGCGGATTGACGATCAATGCAGTGTAGATATAGGTAAAAACGACAACCATGAAAAATGAAAACACGGCTGTGGTCATCGAAAAAGGATCATTGAGTGATTGGAGGAAGCTCCCTGGCTGTGCTGATGACCCATTGCTACTCATGAAGTACTGGGAGATCGTCATGGGCAGAAACAGAATAGCCTGGGCGAAGATAATCGGCATAACCCCAGCGGCATTGACTTTGAGGGGGATGTAATCCCTGGCTCCGGATTGCGGGATATTGGCATTTCCACGTCCTACCATTCGTTTGGCAAACTGGATAGGAATGCGACGTACGCCTTGGACGATCAGAATACAGAGCATGGTGACCCCGAAGAAGGCGGCCAGTTCGACTACAAACGTCAGCAGTCCACCCTCATTTACTTGAGAAGTAAATTCAAAGATGAGGGCCTGGGGCAACCTGGCAATGATACCGACCATGATGATCATAGAGATCCCATTTCCAATTCCCTTGTCGGTGATACGCTCCCCGAGCCACATGGCGAAAACGGTACCTGTTGACAAGATGATGATACTGGAGAACCAGAAGATACTGACAGGTATGTTTGGAGAAATAGCTCCGACACTTTTGATATAGGTGAGGTATGCACCGCCTTGTACTAGAGTGATGGCAACCGTAAGTAAGCGGGTCAGTTGATTGATCTTTTTACGACCAGACTCTCCTTCCTTTTGCTGGAGCCGCTGGAAATAAGGAACGGCAAAACCAAGAAGCTGGATGACAATAGAGGCCGTGATATACGGCATGATGCCGAGTGCAAAAATGGCTGCATTATTAAAGGCTCCTCCGGTAAATACATTAATAAGGCCCAACAGGTCATTACTGTTCCTGTTATTGTTGAAGTTGGCCAACACCGAAGGCACCACGCCTGGAAGGACGATGCGTGATCCGAGACGGTACACGGCAATCATCATCAATGTAAAAAGAATACGATTCCGTAATTCTTTAATTTTCCAGATATGTTGGAGGGTGGTGATAAAGTTCTTCATTCGGCTTCCTTGATAATCTTACACGAAACTTACACGATGGTGATGCTTCCGCCGGCTGCTTCAACGGCTTTACGAGCGGTCTCACTGGCAGCATGTGCTGTCAGATTTACCTTGGCGTTGAGGGCACCACGGCCCAGTACTTTGATCTTATCGGCACGGCTGATCACGTTATATTTCAGGAGGTTTTCGAGATTCCACTCATGAACATGATGTTTGTCCGTAATCGCCTGAATCTGATCCAGGTTAATAGCGATGCAGGCTTCGCGGTTAGGATTTTTAAATCCGCGTTTTGGGAGTCGCATTTGCAGAGGCATTTGTCCCCCTTCATGAGCTCTTTTTTCCTTGAAACCAGATCTGGCCTTTGCTCCTTTATGACCACGTGTAGAGGTACCCCCTCTACCGGATCCTTGTCCGCGACCTTTTCTTTTATTATCCCGCACCGAACCGGCTGCAGGTGTCAGATTATGGAGATCCATATTATGCTTTGTTGAGTCTTAACCTATATTTTCCACCCTGATCAAATGGGCTACTTTCTTGAGCATGCCTTCAATCTGAGGATTAGATGTATGTACTTTGGACTTGTTGATTTTACCCAAACCCAAGGCGACAATCGTATCCTTCTGGCTTTTGGGCCGATCGATATGGCTTTTCACCTGTGTTACTTTAATACTGGACATGGCTGTATGTATTATCCGTTTACTTCAGTTTTTTCATTGACCGGTTGGCCGAAAACCGTCTCCACGCTCACCTTGCGGTGTTTGGCGACCGCTTGTGGGCTTCTCAGCAGGGTTAGTGCATTGATGGTGGCTTTGACTACGTTATGCGGGTTGGAAGAACCCATGGATTTAGCCAATACGTTGTGAATTCCGGCACTTTCCAATACTGCACGCATAGCACCACCTGCGATAACACCGGTACCATCAGAAGCAGGCTTGATCATTACCCGACCGGCACCATACTTGCCTAATTGCATGTGTGGGATGGTTCCCTTATGCACAGGCACCTTGACAAGGTTTTTCTTGGCATCGTCAATGGCTTTGGCGATCGCTTCGCTCACATCGCGGGCTTTGCCTAATCCCTGACCTACGGTACCCTGACCATCACCAACGACCACGATGGCAGCGAAGGAAAAGGTCCTACCCCCTTTGGTCACTTTGGCTACGCGGTTGAGCGCGACCATTTTATCCTTCAGTTCCGTTTCGGAAGCTTTTACTCTGGATGCTGTTTCTTTCACGTTATATCCCTGTTGAAAATTGGATTAGAATTTAAGACCTGCGCTTCTTGCTCCTTCGGCCAGTGCTTTAACGCGACCGTGGAAGAGATACCCTCCGCGGTCAAACACTACTTCAGAGATATTAAGGGATTGGGCTCTGGAGCCGATCAGTTCGCCAACTTTCTTGGCAATATCGGATTTGTTGCTACCAGAGATGCTTTCATCCGTTGAAGCGGCTGATGCCAGGGTTGTCCCTTTTGAATCGTCGATCAACTGGCAGTAGATCTGCTTGTTGCTACGGAATACAGAGAGCCTTGGCCTGGAGCTGTTACCCTCCATTTTTTTGCGGATGCGCATATGGATGCGCTTGCGACGTGCTGTTTTTGATAGTGCCATAATGAGAGCAGTTTAGCCCTTGTTATTTTTTACCGGAAGTCTTACCGGCTTTTCTTCTTAATATTTCAGTTGAATACTTGATACCCTTGCCTTTATAAGGCTCTGGCTTACGGTAAGCGCGGATTTTAGCGGCCACCTGACCCAGGAGTTGCTTGTCGGTTGAGCTCAGCATAATCATTGGATTAGAGCCCTTTTCGGTTTTGGTCTCCACCTTGATTTCTTCCGGAACATAGAAGTAGATCGGGTGAGAATACCCTACAATAATTTCGAGCAGGTTGCCGGTATTGGTTACACGATAACCTACACCGACGAGTTCGAGGGTCTTGCTGAAGCCTTCGGTTACGCCTACAACCATGTTATTCACCAGGGCCCTGGAAAGGCCGTGGAGCGCTTTGTGGCGGTTTTGGTCGGTCGGACGGCTAAAGGTGACTTCACCATCTTCGATTTTGATTGTGATATCCGGATCCAGCTGCTCGCTGAGAGATCCCTTTGGTCCTTTGACAGTAACCAAATTGCCCTTGGTGTATTGGATATCCACTCCTTTGGGCATGCTGACCGGTAAATTACCTACTCGAGACACGATGTTTGTGTTTTAATGATTATCGCTTATTACTTCAATCGATTAATATACATAGCAGAGACACTCTCCGCCGAGATTTTGCTTGCGGGCCTCCTTGTCGGTCATCAATCCATGAGAGGTAGAGATGATAGCAACTCCTAGTCCATTGATGATGCGTGGCAGTTCGGAATGCGAAACGAACATCCGAAGTCCAGGCTTACTCATGCGGCCCAGTTCACGGATTACTGGCAATTTGGTTTCAGGATCATACTTGATCGCGATCGTAATTACCGCATCCCGACCTTCGCCCTGGAAAGTATACTTATGGATATACCCCTGCTCATACAGGATCTCCGTGATCTTCCTTTTCAGCTTGGAGTTAGGGATGCTCACTACCCGATGCCTGGCCTGCTGGGCATTGCGGATGCGGGTAAGATAATCGGCTATAGGATCTGTGACTGCCATGAATTCTAAATATGGATAGGTTATTCTATTTCTTCAATGTTAGGTTACCAGCTTGCTTTGGTTACCCCTGGTAATTTGCCACCAAGGGCCATGTCGCGGAATTTAACGCGGCACAATCCGAATCGACGCATATAGCCTTTAGGGCGACCGGTCAGTTTACAACGGTTGTGCAGACGTTTCTTAGAAGAATTCCTAGGGAGTTTGTCCAGTTCATCCCAACGGCCTTCTGCTTTCAGTTGTTTACGCAGGTCAGCGTACTTAGCGACCAGCTTAATCTTCTTATTCTCTCTTGCGATTAATGACTCTCTTGCCATGCCGTGGGTATATTAATTTTTCTGATTTTTAAATGGCATCCCCATTTCCTTCAACAGGGCGAATGCCTCTGCATCGGTCTTGGCGGTGGTTACGATGGTGATATCCATTCCATTGATCTTGGTGATCTTATCGAGGTCGATTTCCGGAAAGATAATTTGCTCAGTAACGCCCATGGAGTAATTACCACGGCCATCAAAGCTTTTATCGTTGATGCCCTGGAAGTCACGAACCCGTGGGAGGGTCACGGTGATCAGGCGGTCGAGGAATTCGTACATTCTTTCCCGGCGTAGCGTAACGCGAACACCGATAGGCATTCCTTCCCTGAGTTTGAAGTTAGAAATGGAGGTTTTGGCGATTGTGGATACGGCTTTCTGGCCCGCGATGGTGGTCAATTCTGCCTGGTAAACATCCACCAGTTTCTTGTCTTGTGTGGCCTGCCCGATTCCCTGGTTGATAGATATCTTGACCAGTTTAGGAATTTGCATTGCTGAGGAGTACCCAAATTGCTCCAGCAACTTAGGGGCCACAACGGTGTCATAATATTCTTTAAGTCTCGGTGTATAGCTCATCACTTAATGATTTCTCCAGATTTCTTTGAATAGCGTACGGTTTTGCCGTCTACTTCTTTGCGGCCGATGCGGGTAGGTTCACCGGATTTAGGATCCAGCAGCATCACATTCGAAACATGGATGGGGGCTGGAATTTCCACGATACCACCCGGAGTATTTTGGGTTGGCTTGCGGTGCTTCTTGACGATGTTAACGTCTTCGACGATCACGCGTTGTTTAGCGGCGATCACCTCCACCACATTTCCTTTTTTGCCTTTATCGGATCCGGCGACGACGATCACCTTGTCCCCTTTTCGGAGGAATGGTTTTGGTGTTTTCGCGGTGCTGGATGATTTGTACGTGCTCATGGCTTTTGCTTATGGCTATCTTAATATCAATCAAATTACTTCCG
The DNA here is from genome assembly GCA_044227555.1 of Saprospiraceae bacterium. Taxonomy (GTDB): domain Bacteria; phylum Bacteroidota; class Bacteroidia; order Chitinophagales; family Saprospiraceae; genus Opimibacter. Next base: position 345,382 of record JBGAWQ010000001.1, read on the forward strand.
GGGCCAGGGAAACGATACGCATATAATCGCGTTCGCGGAGTTCGCGGGCGACCGGGCCGAAAATACGGGTGCCTCTGGGCTCATCGGCTGCATTGAGCAGCACGACGGCGTTGTCATCAAACCGGATATAGGAACCGTCCTTACGGCGAATTTCCTTCTTCGTGCGGACGACCACGGCTTTGGAAACGAGGCCTTTTTTAAGGGCTCCCGGGGTTGCATCTTTCACCGATACGACGATCTTATCGCCGACGGATGCATATCTTCTGTGGGAACCACCGAGTACACGGATGCAGAGGACCTGTTTGGCCCCGCTGTTGTCCGCTACATTGAGTCTTGATTCTTGCTGTATCATGGTTGTCTGTCTCTTTTAGATCGTAACGATAGATTACTTCGCTTTCTCTATAATTTCCACGAGGCGCCATCTTTTTTGGGCGCTTAGTGGCCTTGATTCTACAATGCGTACCAGGTCACCGATACCGCAGGCATTTTTCTCGTCATGGGCCATGAACTTGGTATTCCGTTTTACGAATTTGCTGTAAATCGGGTGCCGAAGTTTACGCTCGACTGTCACGGTGATGGTCTTATCGCTTTTGTTGCTGGTCACGATACCAACCCGTTGCTTTTTTAATGAATGTTCGTTCGTACTCATGACTTCGTTAGGCATTTTTACGGCGTAATCTGATTTTAGATCTTTTGGCGGTTTGTTCCGGGGTCATCGCGGCTACTTCCCTTCTGCGGATTTCAGTCTGGAGACGGGCAATATCCTTTTTGGTATTGCGGATGGTGAGCGGGTTGTCCAAACCTTTGATGGTATGATCAAAGCGAAGCTTTTGGTACTGCCCGTTCATCTGGGTCAGTTCAGTTTTCAGATCTGCATCTGACATCTCGCTTAATTCTATATATTTCTTGGTTGCCATGGTTGCTCCTAGCTTATGATTCGATAAAATCGTGTCTGACGACCGTTACGGTTTTAACAGGCAATTTTTGGGCGGCCAGGGCGAGTGCTTCGCGGGCCACCTGTGGGGTGACGCCATCCAGTTCGAACATGATTCTGCCTGGTTGAACGAGTGCTACCCAATGATCGTGAGCACCTTTTCCTTTACCCATACGCACTTCCTGAGGCTTCTTGGTAACGGGTTTGTCCGGAAAAATACGGATCCAGACCACCCCTTCCCTCTTCATGTGACGGGTCATGGCGATACGTGCAGATTCAATCTGGCGGCTCGTAATCCTCCCTAAATCAAGGGATTTGAGCGCATAGCTCCCAAAGGAAATATCGCTTCCTTTCCAGGCGACGCCCCGGTTTCTGCCTTTCTGCTGTTTCCTGTACTTCGTACGTTTTGGCTGTAACATGATCCTTAAGAATTACCCTGTTTTGGTCACTTTTTAGAAAAGTTGTGCAAAGGTACGCTTTTTAACAACTCCTCTCTGATGTTATTCTATTCTATTTTTTCCTTGGTGCTCCACCGCCTGGGCGACTTCCGCCTCCTCCACGATTGCCGCCACCGCCTCCGCGATTGCCGGCACCACCTCCACCCCGGTTACCGCCGCGGCTATTGCCACCGCGACCGCCTCTTTCGCCTCTTTCACCACGTTCACGGAAGTCAGAACCGCCTTCACGGGAATAACCGCCTGCACGCTCTGGTTTGCCACCCCGGGTCTTTGCCGTAGCATCTGCACCCGCATTAAGGGTGAGTTCACGTTTTCCGTAAACTTCGCCTTTACAAATCCAGCACTTGATCCCGATCTTTCCAAATACGGTCTGTGCTTCGCGCAGGGAGTAATCGATATCAGCGCGGAACGTATGCAACGGTGTTCTGCCGTCCTTGTACTCTTCTGATCTGGCCATTTCCGCACCGTTGAGACGACCGCTGATTCTGACCTTGATCCCTTCCGCTCCTGAACGCATCGTAGACTGGATCGCCATCTTGATGGCACGACGATAGTTGATACGTGCCTCGATCTGTTTAGCGATAGATTCTGCTACGATATTGGCATCCAGCTCCGGCTTACGGATTTCCATGATGTTGATCTGGACATCCATTTTAGTGAGCTTCTTGAGCTCTTCACGGATACGGTCAACTTCCTGGCCACCTTTACCGATAATGATCCCCGGCCTGGAGGTCTGGATGGTGACGGTGACGCGTTTCAGGGTGCGTTCGATCACCATATGGGCGATACCGCCCTTTTCAATCCTCGCCTGGAGGTAATTGCGGATTTTCTCATCCTGCACGACTTTGTCGCCATAGTCATTGCCTCCAAACCAGTTGGACTCCCATCCACGGATGATGCCCAGTCGGTTGCCTATCGGATTTGTCTTTTGACCCATTAGAATCTTCGATTAAATTATTCTATTGTTGATATTAGCCTTTACGGTTATTCTTCTTCGTCTCCTGAGGTGTTTTCGCCGTCGAAGGGTATTCTGTTTTCGATAACGAGTGTCACGTGGTTGCTGTGTTTGCGGATCCGGTGCGCACGACCCTGGGGTGCAGGGCGAATCCGTTTGAGATGTCCTGCATCATCAACCATGAGGGTCTTGATAAAGAGGTCGTGTTCGTCCACATCCTGCGTACCATTGGTTTTATTTTCCCAGTTGGTGACTGCGGACAAGACCAGCTTTTCGAGCCATCCTGCAGCCTCTTTGTTGGTGAACTTGAGGATATTGACCGCATCCTCCACTTTCTTGCCTCTGACCAGGTCAGCGACGAGTCTCATTTTCCTTGCGGAGAGCGGGCAGTTTCTGAGTTTAGCAACAGCTTCCATGTCTGATAACTTATTTTATTCGTCTTCGAATGTTATTATTTCCTGTTTCCGGCGTGGCCACGGAAGGTCCGGGTTGGAGCAAACTCGCCCAACTTGTGGCCCACCATGTTTTCAGTCACGAATACAGGGATAAATGTTTTTCCATTATGGACGGCAATCGTATGGCCGACCATGTCCGGTACGATCATAGATGCGCGTGACCAGGTCTTGATGACCGATTTACGACTGGCTGAATTGGCTTTTTCAATTTTAGCCATCAGCTTATTGAATACGTAAGGTCCTTTTTTTATTGATCTTGCCATGATGCGTTAGAACTACTTATGACTTGTTTTTAGATTTCCGACGGGAGATGATCAGCTTAGAGGAATTGGCCCGTGGGTTACGTGTTTTCTGACCCTTAGCCATGATTCCAGTCCGTGAAGTCGGGTGACCACCTGAAGCTTTACCTTCACCACCACCCATGGGGTGATCGACGGGGTTCATGGCAACACCTCTCACGCGTGGTCTGCGACCGGTCCAACGTTTCCGACCTGCCTTACCAAAAACAGTAAGTGCGTGGTCAGGGTTGGATACCGTACCCATGGTGGCTTTGCAATTGAGCAACACCCTTCTCACTTCACCAGAGGGCAACTTAATCACGGCGTACCGTTCTTCGCGGCCCATCATGGTTGCTGAAGCGCCGGCGCTACGAACGATGACACCACCTTGTCCCGGATGAAGTTCAACATTATGAATTGCAGAACCCAGGGGCACATCTTTGAGGAAGAGGGCGTGGCCGGTATCAGGCGTGGCCTGGCTTCCGGACAACACTTTGTCTCCTACTTTCAGTCCCTGCGGAGCCAGGATATATCTTTTCTCACCATCGGTGTATTCGATCAGTGCGATAAAAGCAGTGCGATTGGGATCATACTCGATGGAGTTGACCGTACCGGTGACATTTTCTTTGTCGCGTTTCCAGTCTATGATCCGATAACGCCTCTTGTGACCTCCACCCTTGTGGCGCATGGTCATTTTACCATCGGCATTACGACCACCGCTTTTCTTCACCGGTTCCAGCAAGGATTTTTCCGGTTTGTTGGTTGTCACTTCGTCATAGCTGTTTCCTACGCGGAAACGTGTGCCAGGACTAATGGGTTTGAATTTCTTTACGGCCATGATGAACCTATTCTATACGTCTGAATAAATAAAGTCTGTTAGATATCTCCGAAGAAGTCGATGGTTTCGCCTGCGGCGAGTGTAATCACGGCCTTCTTGAAAGAAGGTTTGCGGCCATGAAGGACACCCTTCTTGGTATTGCGTGATTTACGCTTGCCCGGAATAATCATTGTATTGACCGACTCTACATTGACGGTATACAATTGCTCCACTGCTTTCCTGATTTCAATTTTGTTCGCCCCTTTGTCCACGATAAAGCTGTATTGGCTTTTGCTCTCGGACAAGGTGTCTGCCTTTTCCGTGATCAAGGGTTTGACGAGTATAATCTTGTTGTTCATTTTCTTTACGCTTTATAAGTTAGAGCGAAGCAATTACTTCAGAGATTTGGTGATCAGGTCAACAGACTGTTCGGACAGGACCAACTTCTGGGAGCGGAGGATATCGTATGTATTGAGATCCTGAGCTCTGACCAACCTGGTGTTCTGCAGATTTCTGCCGGACAGGTAGAGATTGGTGTTGGCTTCTGAGGTGACGAACAAAGCCTTGCTGTTATCGATCTGCAAATTTTTAAGTACAGCCACGAAATCTTTGGTGCGTGGTTGTTCCATCTTGATTTCTTCCACCACGATGAGGTTCCCCCCCATGGCTTTAGAAGAGAGTGCAGAACGACGGGCCAGCAATTTGACTTTCTTATTGACCTTCAGATCATATTCATGCGGGCGAGGACCAAATGCGCGACCACCTCCTTTGAACATAGGGTTTTTCAGCGAACCGGCGCGGGCTCCACCTGTACCTTTTTGTTTCTTGAATTTCTTGGTCGTGCGCCATACTTCGCGACGCTCTTTGGTTTTGTGGGTTCCTTGCCGTTGGTTGGCGAGGTAGGCTTTGACGGCCAGATAGACCACGTGGTCATTGGGTTTGATCCCAAATACCTCTTCGGCCAGTTCGATGCTGCGACCGGTCTTTTCCCCTTTTGCGTTTAATATATCGAGCTTCATGGTCCGTTACTTTTCGATGATGATAAATGATCCGTTATGTCCGGGGATAGCGCCTTTGATCAGGATCAGGTTTTGATCCGGAAGCAGTTTAGCCACGCGGAGATTCTTGATTTTTACGCGGTCACCGCCCATACGTCCGGCCATGCGAAGACCTTTAACGACTTTGGATGGATAGGAAGAGGCACCGATAGAACCAGGAGCTCTCAACCTGTTGTGCTGACCGTGCGTGGACTGCATAATACCGCCGAAATGGTGTCTTTTGACAACACCCTGGAAACCTTTTCCTTTGCTGGTACCGATGGCAGAAACTTTTTCGCCTTCCGTAAAGATCTCATCAATGGAAACCAGGTCACCGAGGTTTTTACTGATTTCAAAATTCCTGAATTCAGCCAGTTTCCGTTTCGGAGCTGTCTTGGCTTTGTCGAAGTGGCCGAGCATGGATTGCGGCGTATTCTTTGCTTTGGCCTCTCCGTAGGCCAGCTGCAGTGCATCGTAGCCATCGGAGTCCATAGTTTTGACCTGGGTCACCACGTTGGGTTGCGCATGCACGACTGTGCAGGCAATGGCGCGGCCATTCTGGTCAAATATGCTGGTCATGCCGACCTTTTTGCCTATTATTCCTTTCACCGTTAGATGATTTGATTGATTGATAATTATATTTTACCCTGCCGCCGGCAGAATAAAAATCCATTATTAGTCATTTCGGGTCCGCAGCAACATGCTGCAGACGATACTATGTAAGCTTGACCTGGATATCCACTCCACTCGGTAATTCGAGTTTGGAGAGTGCATCTACCGTCTTAGGGGTAGGTGTGTAAATCTCGATCAAACGTTTGTGTGTACGCAACTGGAACTGCTCTCGAGATTTCTTATTTACGTGCGGGGAGCGCAAGACGGTAAATATTTCTTTCTCGGTGGGCAGCGGAATCGGACCCGTAACTACGGCTCCACTATTGCGAACAGTCTTAACGATTTTCTCCGTTGACTTATCGACCAGGTTGTGGTCATAAGAGCGAAGTTTAATCCTAATTTTCTGATTCATTTCCCGACCAAAAAAATTTGTTAGTTAATTTATGAACCCTCGTTTGGGCTTTTGCCCCCAACCCCCTAAAGGGGGCTAAGGAATGTGTTTATGCTTTAACGGTGCCTTTGGCCTTTTCAATCACGTCATCCGCGATGCCCTTGGGCACTGCAGCGTAGTGGCTGAATTCCATGGTTGAACTGGCGCGTCCGGATGTAATCGTGCGCAGTTGTGTAACATATCCGAACATTTCTGACAGTGGTACTTCGGCGGAGATCGCAATGGCACCTGGGCGGCTATCCTGGCCCTTTGGCAAACCGCGGCGACGGTTGAGGTCACCGATGACCGGACCGACATATTCATCCGGGGTCACCACCTCCAACTTCATGATGGGCTCGAGGAGGATGGGCTTGGCCTTTTTAGCGGCTTCGCGGAAACCTTCCTTAGCGCAAAGTTCGAAAGCGACCGGCTTGGAGTCGACCGCGTGGGTCTGACCATCATAGATCCGGACTTTCATGCTATCGATGTTGTAGCCCGCGAGGATCCCGTTGTCCATCATGGCTGTAAAGCCCTTGATGATCGATGGGAAGAACTCCTTGGGTACAGAACCTCCGAAGATATCGTTGACAAACTGAAGCTTGGTCTTACCGCTCTTGAAATCCTCACTCTGAAGAAATTCTTCGTCGGCTGGACCGAGTTCGAATGACAACTGAGCGAAGAGACCAGAACCACCTGATTGCTTTTTGAGCCTTTCGGTGTGGTCTACGGTTACAGTAAGGGCTTCCTTATAATTAACCTGTGGTTGACCTTCGTTGCATTCAACCTTGAATTCCCGGCGAAGACGATCGACGATGATTTCGAGGTGCAACTCGCCCATACCGCTGATGACGGTTTGGTTGGTGTCTTCATCATACTTCACGCGGAAGGTTGGATCTTCTTCGGCGAGTTTGGCAAGAGCCATACCCAGCTTATCCAGATCCTTCTGGGTTTTGGGTTCTACCGCGATACCAATAACCGGATCGGGGAAGACCATGCTTTCCAGAACGATGGGCTTATTTTCATCACACAGCGTATCGCCGGTGCGAATATCTTTAAAACCAACACCTGCAGCGATGTCACCAGCTTCTACCCTGTCAATTGGGTTTTGCTTGTTGGCGTGCATCTTATAGAGGCGGGAGATACGTTCTTTGTTGCCTGAACGGGTATTGAGTACATAGGACCCTGCATCGAGGGCACCTGAGTATACGCGCATGAACGCCAGACGACCTACATAGGGGTCGGTGGCAATCTTGAAAGCCAGCGCAGCGAATGGTTCGGTTACGTCAGGCTTACGGGTTTCTTCTGCATCTGTTTTTGGATTGATACCCTTGATCGCATCTATATCCACCGGACTTGGCAGGAACGCGCATACGGCATCGAGTACTGCCTGAACGCCTTTATTTTTGAAAGCTGACCCACACATCATGGGGACAAACTTCATATCGCAAACGGCCTGACGGATAGCAACGCGCATTTCATCAGGAGAGATGGAATTTGGATCTTCGAAAAACTTTTCCATCAAAGTATCATCGTATTCGGCGACGGCTTCAAGGAGTTTTTCTCTCCATTCGTTGACTACATCTACGAGATCATCAGGGATGGGAATTTCGGTGAAGGTCATACCCATATCGGCTTCGTTCCACACCATGGCTTTGCCGGTGATGAGGTCGACGACGCCTTTGAAGCGTTCTTCTTCGCCAATTGGCACCTGGAGGGGAATCGCTTTGGAGCCAAGCTTGGTTTCTACGTCCTTAACCACTTCGTAGAAGTTGGCACCGGAGCGGTCCATCTTATTGACAAACCCGATACGGGGTACTTTATAGTTATCGGCGAGGCGCCAGTTGGTTTCGGACTGAGGTTCTACACCGGATACTGCGCAGAAGAGGAATACCAGACCATCGAGAACGCGGAGGGAGCGGTTGACTTCAACGGTGAAGTCTACGTGTCCCGGAGTGTCGATGATATTGAGGGCGTAGTCCTGATCTTTCCAGTTCCACTGCGCGGCTGTAGCAGCACTGGTGATGGTGATACCACGCTCCTGCTCTTGTTCCATCCAGTCCATGGTGGCGGCGCCATCGTGAACTTCACCAATCTTGTGGGAGATACCGGTATAATATAATACACGTTCGGTCGTCGTGGTCTTCCCTGCGTCGATGTGGGCGGCGATACCGATGTTGCGTGTATATCTAAGATCCTTAGCCATGGTGTTGAGTAACCGTTAGGGGGTAATTATTTGAAATGGGCGAAAGCTCTGTTGGCTTCGGCCATTTTATGGGTGTCTTCTTTTCTTTTCACTGCGTTGCCTTCGCCTTTGCTTGCGGCCATTACTTCGGCGGCGAGTTTTTCAGCCATGCCTTTGCCGTTGCGTTCGCGGGCAAAACGAATAAGCCACTTCATACCGATAGCGACTTTGCGCTTAGGGTTGATCTCCGTCGGGATCTGGAAGGTAGCACCACCGATCCTGCGGCTTTTGACCTCTACGGACGGGGTGGTATTTTCCAGGGCCTTGCTGAACATCTCGTGTGGATTCTGACCTGAGCGTTCGGAGATGAGGTCCATGGCATCATAGAACAATTGGTAGGCGGTGCTTTTCTTGCCTTCCCACATCATATTATTGACGAAGCGGGTTACGACCGGGTCACCATATCTTGGATCGGGTTGGATTACCCTCAGTTTTGGTTTTCTTTTCCTCATGGTTGCTAACTACTATTTCTTAGGTCTTTTTGTTCCGTAGCGTGATCTTGATTTCAGGCGGTTGTTTACACCAGCTGTATCGAGTGCACCACGTACGATGGTATAACGAACGCCCGGCAGGTCCTTCACCCTTCCTCCGCGGAGGAGTACGATGGAGTGTTCCTGCAGGTTGTGGCCTTCTCCCGGGATATAGGCGATGACCTCAATGCTGTTTGTCAACCTTACCTTCGCTACCTTCCGAAGAGCCGAGTTCGGCTTCTTGGGGGTAGTGGTATATACACGGGTGCAGACTCCTCTCTTCTGAGGGCAGGCATCCAATGCGCGAGCCTTGCTCTTATAAACAACCTGCTCGCGGCCTTTCCTAACTAATTGATTTATAGTAGGCATACGTTAATTTTACTCATTGATTTAGACGCCTTTTTCAAAAGCGAATGCAAAGATATGACTATTTCTTCGGATAGATGGTATATCTGTTTGAATTTATTCGGGTAAAAGGGAGCAAGGGGCGAAGGGAGCAAGGGGCTTATATGGCTTATAAGCTTATATAGCATATGAGTATATGAGTTTATGGGGCTTTCCGGGGTTCTACTCCTGTTGGAATTTTCGGCTTTCCATGTCCGCCGAAGTCTTGGCGAAAGCAGATGATCTGAGCCTCTGCCGTATGTTCTATGTCTTTCACCCTTGGTCCCTTCGCCCGTTGGTCTCTCAATCCCTTAAATGTTACTACCTTTCATCATATGACTGTTAAGATTCGAAAAATGACAGCGTCGGACATCCCCGGCATCCATACCCTGGTGAGGGAGTTGGCAGCATATGAGCGGGGGTTGCACAAGGTCACGACTACTCCGGAATCGTACCTCGGGGATTTTGAAGATGGGATATTTGATGCTTATGTCGCTGAATCGGATGGGGAAATAGTGGGTATGGCCCTTTACTTCATGGCATTCAGTACCTGGAGGGGGCGGATGTTGTACCTGGAGGATTTTATTGTCCGGGAGTCGATGCGAGGGGCTGGAATCGGAAAGTTACTTTTTGACGCCTTTCTGGAAGAGGCCAGAAAACAGGATGTAGCCCTGGTCAAGTGGCAAGTGCTGGAATGGAATGAGCCGGGGATCAACTTTTACCGAAAATATCCCGGGGTGGAGTTCGATGGAGAGTGGGTGGATTGTAAGATTCTATTTCGTGAGGCGTGAGGCGAAAGGCGAAAGGCGAAAGTATTGAGTGGGTGAGGTGAATGGGCTTAAAGAGATATACTTCTGTCTTCTCTGCTTTTAATAATTACTATAAAAGACTATATATCTCATCCCTTGTTTACTGAGTAAACAGAGATTGAGCTGTATAAATTTAAAAATGCCAGAAGTAAAACAAGATGCCCTACAACGCCGCACGTATATAACTCCAACCCTTCTCTTGTTTACGGACGATCTCCAGGAGTCCTACCGGAACGTACTCGGCCTGAGGGATGATCTCCTCTTTTGCAATTTTTCGCTCGCGGAGGGTATTCTCGCAGGCGAGGAAATGGACGCCTTTGTCCTTGAGTTCAATGATCTTAGGTTGAACATGGGTCTGAGCGGACATCAACATACTGATGCCTGCTGCATGGCAGACGATTTCGATTTGAGCATTGGGGGCAGCAGCCAGGACATTACCAATCTGCTTGACAACCATTTTATGGACGTTGGTATCCGCTGTAGTCAACTGGATAACGATTTTATGCTTGGCCAGGTCGGGCTTTGGAGCATCCTGCTGAGCGATGGATGGCAGTGTCCAAAGGGTAAGTACGAGCAAAAAGAAAATCTGTTTCATATGGATGTGGTTTAACGAAATACATAATCTACTCCTGTCACCTGCGTCAGCAAGGATTGTGGGCCATCCAGGATCTTCGCTGACATGGGAGGCGTTGGTGTAACCGGAGAATTGTCCTTCAGGTAACTCCTCATCACCCCATGTAAAGTGTAAGGGGTATTGACTGCATCCTTAACCCCCTTTATTCTACACAACATATCCGCTGGATCTCCATCACGCTCACAAGCGCAGATACTATACATCCTGGTCTCATCCATAGGCGCTCCGCCTATCTGTATGGACTGAACCCGCTTACCCTTTTCTCCGAAAGCATTAAAGGTGATCTGCATGCCATAAAATTTGACCACCCATCCCCCGAAACGCTCGGCTGCATTTTTAGCAAATACATTGTTGAGTTCCTTTTCCAGCCATTCCTTAATCTGTGATCCGGAGGCCTTTGCTTTCCGGACAACACTGTCAACAGGTAACATGTCATAAATATAACCTTCCGTAATGGGAATATGGCCGGTTTCATCCGGTGTTGCCCGCGGAGGACAAAATCTAAATCCATTCGACAACACGATATCCACTTCAGGAACCTGCCAATGCAGCGCCTGAAGAACCATGGTGTCAATTGTGTTTTCGATGACAAAGTACCTATACAATGGCAAGGTGCTATACCCTACGATCTTATTGATGTCGCTGTCAAATGGCATCTCGGTGGAATCAATAAGTGCAGCCATTTCGCGATCCGGTTTGAGTGCATTCGCATCGATCTCCACCAGTTCGTAGGAATCTTTTACCACCGCCCCATCTTTTACAGTCAACTTCAGACTGCCCACGAAGGACCCAAAAGCGCCCGGTTCAACAACCTTTGCATATTTACACTGGATCGGCACACGCACTCTTTCATGCGTATCTCCACCAAGAATATAATCGACGCCTTCGCATTGCGGAAGATTGGCAAGATAAATCTGTTGGGAAAGTCCCAAATGAGCAATGATGATCACATAATCACACTTTTCATCCTGTCTGAGTACACTGACATAATGCGCTAGATTTTCTTCCGGCGGCGTATAAAGTATTCCCTTACTGTAATTGGGTGACTGACGTATCGGCACTAATGGGTCCGTATAACCCAGGAAGCCAATTTTAACGCCCCGTACATTCCAGATATAATATGGAAGAAAGATCAGCTCTCCTTTCTTCCCTTCGCCCAGATCATGGTACATATTGGCGCAGATCTTGGAGGCATCCAACGCACCCAGCAACGTCTGCATATTCCTTTTACCATAGATGACTTCCCAATTGCCCGGGAGGTAAAGGTCATACCCCAATTCATTGAGTACCGGCACGAATGCTTTGCCCGTAGTTTTTACGGATAATTCACTGCCCTGGAACATATCACCAGTGTCGATGATAAAGGTATCCGGATTGCTTTTTCTTTCCTTCTTAAAATAGGTTGCTAGTTGTGCATATCCTGCTGTCTTGCGAAACACCGCCTGGTCATTTTCCCAAAAGAGTTCGTCATGTGGGTGCACCTGGCAATGTACATCCGTGGTTTGGAGAATGTTAATGGTATAGGTCTTTCCGGGTTCAAAACCTCCACTCACCTCAAGGCTGGCAGATGAATGGAAAGCAGGCAATGATGGGCTTACGGCTGTGACCCCAATGGCCCCCATTTTTTTTATAAATGATCTTCTGTCAGCAGTCATAATTATTTAGAAACTGATTTAGCAATACTGTCCATATAGCTGATGATGGGCTTATAGGGTCCGTATTTATGTTGTTGTTCGGAAAACGTATCGACAAATGGGCCGAAGGGATGGTCTGCCGGTTTTTTAGCTATATCCGGCCAGTCTTTAGGCACATCCTTGTGTGGTCGTGGTTGTGAATTGACGTAAGCGGCCACATCCCAGGCTTCCTCATCGGTGAGTTGGGGGCTGAGGTGGGTTACGCCCTGGGGCATATTGTACTTGACATACTTTGCAAACGTAGATACCCTGTATAATCCGGCACCATCATTATAGCTATGCTTTCCCCACAAAGGAGGGTAGATATACTCGGTGCCATCCGGATTGAATTGTCCCTGGCCATCCGGTTGATGACAACTCACGCATTTGGTCGTGAAGACGATCTTTCCCTTTTCGGGATCAGCAGCTCTATCCAAGTATGCCAGTGCTTTCAAGCCACTACCGTTTGCCTTTTCTCCTTTCGGCACATTTGATCCCACGAAAGTGATGTATGCCTTTATGGCGTTCATTTCACGGCTTGTACTATCCAGTGCTTTACCGTTGAGACTTCGCTCAAAGCAATCATTGACCCGCTTGACAATGTCTTCATTGCTTCCACTTCGCGCCCTGAACTTAGGATAGGTGGATGCCACAGATCCATAGTTGTTGCCAAAGACTTTGGTTCCGGCTTCCAGGTGACAATTCTGGCAATTCATTCCATTACTTGAAGCCTGCACGATGCCTTTGGGGCCCAGATAGCGTGATGTATGCATGATTAATTCGCGACCATATTCAATCTGCGCTAACGTCGCGAGATCACCGGTCTTAGGTAATTCCGGGGCATGCCAGAATATTTCGCCAGACTCGGGTGAATCCGGATTAGCCTGGGGTTGAATGCGTGATGATGTGGAGAAAAAATCCTGAATATGATTTTCCATCTTATCCCCATAGGTCACGACCAATATAAAACCGACAATCAAAACGACCAGGAGGTTGAAGGCGATGGTCAAGACCCGGATCAGTCTTGCCAGTGATTCAACTTTAGGATTTGCCTTTTCCACCTGAGCGTCAGAAGATATCAATGAGGTAATTTTTCACGCAAAAGACCATAGGTCCATGTCCCGGCAATAGCGCTGAGCAGGGTAACCAGGATGACCGTCGCGCCAGATCCAATGAGCGCAAACAAGGGACCCGGGCAGGCTCCTGTAATCGCCCAACCTAAACCGAACATCAGTCCACCATAGATCTGACCTTTATTAAATTTCTTAGGATGGAACTCGATCTTCTCACCATAAATCGTTTTGATTCCGGTCTTCTTTATGAGCCATACAGAGATCACACCCACCATGACCGCGCTACCGATAACACCGTACATATGGAAGGACTGGAACCGGAACATTTCCTGGATTCGGAACCAGCTGATGATTTCAGCTTTGAGGAATACGATCCCGAAAGCAATCCCCACTCCAGCGTATTTGAGATTATAGTACCACTTGTGGGTTAGGTGGCTTTCATTAATACACATGGCATCGAGGGCCCGTACTTCGAACTCCTCGGCGGTTTCAATGCCGTCGATGACGATATTTGAATTATTCGTTGTTGACATGGTGTCTGCGATTAGAGGTTGAGGATAAGGGGTAAAAGGAAATTGGCCATGATGATACCGCCTATCATAAAACAACAGGTTGCGATCAATGAAGGCCACTGCAGCATCGATAGTCCCATGATCGAATGGCCGCTGGTGCATCCCCCGGCATATCGGGTTCCGAATCCGATCATGAATCCTCCGACTACCATCATGATACATCCTCTCAGGGACAACAATGAAGACCAGTTGAACAGATCGGTGGGCACCATGGAATCATAGTTTGTAATGCCATATCCTGAAAGCTCTGTGGCCAGATCAGGATGTATGACTACGGGGTTAGGATCAGCCAGAAGGGTCACGGCGATCAAACCTCCTACGGCAATGCCGCCGACAAAAAAGAGATTCCAGACTTCCTTGGTCCATTCGTATTTAAAGAATGGAATATTGGCGGGAATACATGCAGCGCAAATGTGTCGAAGGGAGGAAGAAATTCCAAAGGCCTTATTGCCAATGATCAACAGGACAGGCACGGTCAATCCGATCAAGGGGCCCGCGACATACCAGGGCCATGGATTTTTAAGGAGGTCAATCATCATCTGAAGTGGTTAAGTGAATCGAAAAGGAATATAAAAAAAAACAAGGTTGCCTTTTCAGAAGGCAACCTTGCAAATCATTTCAAGCCTTCTGCCCGGATTAAGATTTCATGACCTTACTCTGGCAGATGTAATCTGTCCTTGGCAACTCGGTTTTAGTTATGGCATTAAATCCACCTTCTATCTCTGTAAAATTATGATAACCCCGTGCCTGGAGAATACTGGCGGCAATCATACTTCTGTATCCGCCTAAGCAATGCATATAGAAGTGTTGGTCAGGATTGATATCCTTGATCCAGTCATTGATATAGGCCAAAGGTTTACTGTAAGCATCTTCAACATGTTCGGCAGCGTATTCACTTTCTTTACGGACATCGATAACTACGTCTTCGCCAATTTTCACGGCTTTGGCAAATTCATTGGCGGTCATTCTTTTTACGCTTTCCGTTTCATGACCCTCGACCACCCAGGACTGGAATCCTCCCTTCAGATGGCCAATGACGTTGTCAAAGCCTACCCTGCTCAGGCGAGTGACTGCTTCTGCTTCACGACCGACTTCAGTAATCAGGAGAATAGGTTGTTTTACATCAACGATCATTGCACCGACCCAAGGTGCGAATTCCCCGGTGAGTCCGATATTGATCGCCTGTGGAATATGTGCCGTGGCGAAGTCGGCGTTGCCGCGTGTATCCAGAATTAGTGCTCCGGTTTCTTCCGCAACGACTTCGAATTCCTTGGGCGTCAGTGCCCGCATGCCTTGATTGAGCACATTGTCAAAGCTTTCATAGCCTTGTTTGTTCATCGCTACATTCATGCCGAAGTATCCTGGAGGAGGTGTAAGGCCTTCGGTGACTTCCTTGACAAACTCAGCTTCGGTCATATCTGCCCGAAGGGCATAATTGAATTTCTTTTGATTGCCAATGGTAGAGACGGTCTCTTTGCTCATATTTTTTCCACAAGCACTTCCGGCACCATGCGCAGGATATACGATGACGTCATCACCAAGGGTCATGATTTTATCCCTCAGGGAATGATAAAGTGTGGCAGCCAATTGCTCCATCGTCAGGCTTGCCGCCTTTTGCGCGAGGTCAGGGCGGCCTACATCACCGATAAAAAGGGTGTCCCCGCTGAATATGGCGTAATCCATTCCAATTTCATCCTTCAGCAGGTAGGTGGTACTTTCCATCGTATGGCCGGGGGTGTGTAACACTTTGAAGGTGAGGTTACCCACATGAAACTCCTGTCCGTCTTCGGCGACAATGATATCAAAGCCGGCCTTAGCTGTAGGTCCGTATACAATCGGTGCCCCGGTCTTTCGGCTTAAATCCAGGTGACCGGAAACGAAATCGGCATGGAAGTGGGTTTCAAAAATATACTTGAGCTTTACTCCATCCCTTTCCAGGCGATCCAGATAGGGTTGCACCTCACGCAGCGGGTCAATAATGGCAGCTTCTCCATTGGAGGTAATATAATAGGCTCCCTGGGCAAGGCAGCCGGTATAGATTTGTTCTACATTCATATGGTTTAATCTATTTAAGTCTTCAAAAATAAACCAGTAACCGGAAATCGATTGTGACTAAGGTTACACAGTAAAGTCCCTGATTTCAAAGCATGGTTTCCCGGATGATGATAAAGGCACCCATGACCAGAACAAACCAACCGAACGCAGGTTTTAGTTTTTCGCCATCAATTTTATGGGACAAAGCTGATCCAATAAAGATACCTATTATAGCAAACAGGGAAATGGTGCCCAGGAATATCCAGTCGATTGGGGTGTCGCTGCTTTCTCCCATAAACCCAATCAGGGATTTAGCGGCAATGATGAGTAAAGAGGTACCTACTGCTTCCTTCATGGGCAAACGGCTGAGGACAACAAGTGCCGGGATGATTAAAAATCCACCTCCGGCGCCAACCAGCCCTGTAATCACTCCAACGATGGCTCCTTCCAACAGGATCAGCGGGTAATTGAATTTCTGTTCTCCTTCGCTATTCTCCTCCGGATTCTTGTGTTTCCTGATCATACTATACGAAGCTGCAATCATCAATATGGCAAAAAGCAGGAGCAGCAATAGTCGTTTGGTGACTATGAATGTTCCGATCGTAAACACTTCATCAGGAATGGCCGGGACAATAAACGCCCTGGTACTGAAAACAGCAATAATGGAGGGTATTCCGAAAATAATGGCGGTGCGCATGTTGACCAATCCTTTCCGGAAATATGTCACTGAACCCACCGCGCTTGTGAGTCCTACAATAAACAAGGAGTACCCTGTGGCCAATACGGCATCCACCTGGAACAGGTATACTAAAACAGGGACCGTCAAGATACTGCCACCACCACCGATAAGGCCCAGGGATATCCCAATGATGATCGATGAAATATATCCTACAATCTCCATAACTTCCATTTGATGGACAAAATTGAGGGCCTTGAGCCCGGGGCTTGGTGACAATTGTTACAATCCCGGTTTTGTGCCTTGATGAAATCTATTTTACTAATCGCTCATACTGGCTTATGACGAAACTTCCTCAACCGGAACGGGCTGCCAAGATGTTGATCAAGTTTTTCACAGCATTTATGTCGCGGTCCGTAAGTGCTTCCAGGCAAAGGTTACTACGTTGCACATATTGTGACATCACTGCCCGCACATGTGCTTCTGTACCCAACCTTTGGTAATATTCCATCACCGCGGAAACATCGCGTGACAGCGCCACCTGGTTATATGCGTCAATGAATATCTTTCGGTCAGTAGGATTCAACGTATTATAAGTATGCACATAGGGAAAGTTTTTCTTTCCTCTAAGTATATCCCCGCCTTGAATTTTACCGGTGAGACCGGCATGCCCAAAGAGATCGAGGTAATCATCCTGAATCTGGAATCCCAGGCCCATCATTTCACCAAAATCAGATAGACTTTCTTGTTCTGTGCGGGATGCTTCCGCTAGAATAGCACCGAGTTTCAAACTCGTCCCCAGCAGCACTGCAGTTTTTTTCCTGATCATTTCCAGATAGGCCGTCTCTGTCGGGGATTCCATTTGTTCAAAATCCATATCCAACTGTTGGCCTTCGCAGATTTCCATGGCTGTTTTGGCCATGAGGCTGCAGAGTTCTGCACCTACATCGTTGGGCTTGCCGGCTTCCAATAAGAGGTCAAAGCATCGGATCAGCATGGCGTCCCCGCTCAGGATGGCTCTGTTCGTGCTATAAAGCGTATGTACTGTTTTTTTCCCCCGGCGAATCGGAGCTTCATCCATGATGTCATCGTGCATCAGGCTGAAGTTGTGAAAGTACTCTATCGCCAGGGCTGCCGGGAGGGCCGGTGTGATGTCATCGTGCCAAAGGTTGTAGGCCATTAGAAGCAGGACCGGCCGGATTCGCTTACCCCCCAACTCATTGATATATCTAAACGGTTCGTAAAGGGAATCCGGGGAGCCATAGGGTTGATGTGCTGACAGGTAGGCTTCAAACTGTCCGGTCAATACCTCATAGTCTAACTGGCTCATTGTGAAATGGTCTTTATCTTGTTGGTCCTTTCGTACCGGAATATTAATTTCATTCTTTCTGTTGACGGTTCCGGAGCACTTTCTAAGTTTGGCCCAATATCAGTAAAGATGCAAAATAAATGGACTTTACTTCTTTACCTACCGTTGATTTTGGCGGTGGGTATCCTGAAGAGCTGCTCAAACACTGGATCATCTGTCTCCAAAGAAGCCGATTTAATTCTATACAATGCTTATGTGTATCCCGTGGTTGGAGACCCGATTGAAAACGGGGCGGTGGTCATTGGTGGGGGAAAGATCATGGCGTTAGGTAATAGCGAACAAATACTGAATGACTGGGGAAAGCATGCGGCCTCGCAGCGGGATTGTTTCGGTGCTTTCATTATGCCTGGATTTATTGAAGGTCATGGGCATTTCAGCAGCCTGGGGAAGAACCTGATGGAATTGGATCTGCTGGCTACGCATAGTTGGAATGAGATCACTGACAGTGTTGCTTTGCGGACTAAAAAAGCAGCTGCGGGAGAATGGATCATTGGACGAGGATGGCATCAGGAAAAATGGACAGAGCCGTTGGATAAAAATGTCAATGGTTATCCATATAACGATGGTCTGAGTCGTGCGGCACCGGATCATCCGGTATTGTTGTTTCATGCCAGCGGACATGCTGTGATGGCCAATCAGGCAGCCATGGATATGGCGGGCATTACCAGAGAAACCCCGGATCCTACAGGTGGCCGTATTGTCCGTGATGGTTCGGGTGTGGCGATAGGTGTTTTTGAAGAAAATGCCATGGATCTTGTACAGAAGCCATACAGTGAATACCTGGCTACCCTGCCTTCGGACAGTGAGCGTAAAAAATGGTATGAAGCGGTCAGGTTGGCCCAACGGCATTGCCTCTCATATGGAATCACAACTTTTGAAGATGCGGGCTCCACTCCGAAAGAAATCGATCGGTATGATGCTATGGCCAAACATGATAGTCTGGACATGCGCCTGTGGGTTATGCTTGGGCAAAATTTGGCAGATGACCCGGAAGCTCTTCTGCGCCTCCCGATCATTCGGTCAGGAAAAGATATGTTTACTTGTCGCGCGATTAAGGCTTACATGGATGGGGCCCTTGGATCTTTTGGAGCATGGCTGTTGGCGCCATATGCAGATAAGCCAGGATATACCGGGCAGAATACTACACCTGTAAGCGACATTGAAAAAACAGCGAATCTCGCGATGGACCATCATTTGCAAATGTGTGTTCATGCGATCGGGGACCGGGGCAATCGTGAGGTATTAAATGTATTTGAAAAAGTAATGAATGAACATCCCGACCAAAAGGACTTACGCTGGAGAATCGAACATGCGCAGCATCTTGATCCAGCGGACATGCCGAGGTTTAAGGAATTGGGAGTCATTGCATCCATGCAGGGTATCCATTGCACATCCGATGCACCCTTCGTGGTCAAGCGACTTGGGGTGGAGCGAGCCAGGCATGGAGCCTATGCCTGGAGGAGCCTTCTTGACCTGGGCGTAAGGGTTGCTAATGGAACTGACGCGCCGGTGGAGCGCGTGGATCCTTTTCCTAACCTGTATGCCTCTGTTACGCGGAAGCGGCTTGACAATGGCCAGGAATTTTTTCATGAGCAAGCGATGACCCGACAGGAAGCTTTGTATTCATATACGGCAGGTAATGCATATGCTGCTTTTGAAGAAGACATCAAAGGCAGCCTGGAACCCGGCAAATGGGCCGATATCATTATGGTGTCACAAAACCTGTTTTTATGTCCTGAGGATAGCCTCCCGCATGCCAAAATTCTTTTCACTATGGTAGGTGGAGCCATAAAATACGAGACCCAAAAATGATCCGGAGATGAGCAAAATGAAAGGACCTGCTAAGCCAACCAAAGGAAAAGGAGCAAAGTCTACCAAAGCCTCTGCTATAGCAATGTGGTTTAGTACACACGACCGTTGGCTAACCTATAGTACGCTGGGGATCGCGGTGATCCTTAGGGTACTTTTTTGGCTGGAGATGCCTAAAATGCCGATCAGTGAACTACATCACGCCAAGGATCTAGATATGGAGTTTTTTGATCAGTGGGGGGACCGGATTGCAAAGGGTGATGTGTGGACGGATACCATCTGGCATCCATTTCATTCCTGGCATATGGAATTGGCCAAAGGTTTCGGAATCACGGATGAAACAGCAGCAAAAGTCAAATGGGGAGAATGGTACGGTGGCAAACGTTATCATCAGGAACCTCTCTATCCGCTACTTATTGGCGCGGCCAAAGTGATTTCTGACCATGGGCGACAAATCATCTATCTGCTTCAAATGTTGCTCAGTGTAGTGAGCATCTGGATGGTGATCTGGCTGGGACGGCATTATTTTCATCCAATGGCCGGAATATTGGGTGGGTTGTTGTTTACACTTTATGCGCCTTCCTTGATATTTGATGCCACATTACTGAGGACCAGTTTTAGCACTAGCCTATTCCTGGGATATCTGGTGGTGGCAGAACAACTCATGCAAGGCAAGGGCAAACCCTGGCTGATGGGGTTACTCGGCGGAGCGGGTTATTTGTTGATGACTACGTCTATCCTTTTGTGGTTGCCTCTAGTGATTCGTTGGTTGTATTGTCGCCGTGAAGATCTTCGTAAGGCATGGCAGGTTGTAGTAGTCTTTTGCCTGTTCCTATCTTTTTTAATGATTCGTAATAGCATTACCGGTTCGCCATTGTTGTCTTCTTCGAGTGTTGGTCCAATCACCTATATCCTCTCCAATTTTAAGGAGTTTAAACCTGAACTTGGATTTGTTTGGTTCCAGCAAGGTGGAAAAATATTGGAGCAATCTCACGGAAAAATGATGGATGCTGTGCAGTTGATGATAGATCAGAATGGATCAGTTTTAAAATGGATGTGGCTGCAATTGAAAAAGTTTGCATTTGTTTTCCACTGGTATGAGATTTCCAATAATGTCAATACGTACCTGGCGACGGTGTTCAGTACAACCTTGAAATTTCTATTTATTCCCTATTCCCTTATTGCGGGATTAGGTCTGACCGGATTATTGATTAGTATAAAAAATAAAAAATCGATCAACCTGATCATCGGAATTATTTCCCAAGTGGCGGTCATGGTGTTGTTTTATGTCTTGTGTAGGTTTAGAGTCCCGATGACGGCGATGTTGTGTGTGTATGCAGGATATACTTTATACCACTTGTTTGCCGGGCCTGTCACGTGGCGCACGGGTACGACTATTGTTTGCGCGATAGCCCTTTGGTTGATCATTCTGCGACCTGAACCGTATATCGGAGCAAGGTATACCCGGGGAGATCTTGCGACGATGTTTCACGCCTACTACCTGCCGAAGTTGGAAAAACTGCGGGGTGAACAACAAATTGCGGAATGCATTGAATTGTTTGAATCTTTTTTAACCACCATGCCTGATTACGTTCGGGATGAGTCCCAATGGAGAACCTTGAAAACTACTACCGAGAAGGACGTTGTGTATTATTATGGTTTGTTATACGGTGATCTTGCCGGATTATACCAGGAGATAGGCAATACCGCGAAGGCGGAGGAATGTAAGGCGAAGGAGGAGAGGATGAGAGGAATGTAAAAGGCGGAAAGGATCTCCTTCGCGCGGAAATGCGCTTCGGCGACCAAAGCAAGGAAGTCGAAGCCGACCTATTGTGATTCGATCAGTGAAAGCGCTGATGAAGCGATGTGGGCGGGATCGTGATTGAGGATGCATTTGAAATGTCCTTTGGGGCAAATATCGTGGCCCAGTTTGCTGCAGGGGCGGCATTTGAGGTTGTTGGATTCGATGTTGATCCATTGGACAGGATGGGATCCGTAGTATGGGTACATGCCGAAACCTGGAATCGTATTGCCCCACACCACAACCTGGGGTTTGCGGAGGGCGGCGGCAATGTGCATCAGGCCTGTGTCATGCGTGATGATAGGTCCGGATTGATCCAGGACGGAGGCTGATTGTAAAATATTGAGTTGACCGCATGCATTGATGACCTGGGAGTTATTGGTTTTTTCCTGAATGGCCTGTGCTTTTTCCGCTTCCGCTTTTCCACCTAATAAGATGACGGGCAGATGAAGTTGATCACAGATGCCTGCAATTTGAGAAACCGTCAGGCATTTGGTTTGATGAGCCGCACCGATGACTATGCTGACATAATGATCCGGCTGGAGGGCCCAAAGTGCAGAGGTGTCAACCTGCTGGTCCCGGGGGATATAAAAATCAAGTCCCTCACCATCATTTCTGACGTTGAGGGAGGACGCTGCAGCGAGATATCGATCCACGATATGCTGATCCGGGAGGCGATTGATTCCAAATCGGGTCAGCAACCACTTTTCAAAATTCAACTTACTAAATGCCGTGAATGGCCTATGCAATGCCAGTCTGATCCGCTGGGTCCGCAGGTTGTGATGAAGATCCAGAACATGATCGTACTGTTGCTCACGCAACTCACCCAACATTGATCCGAAATCCTCGCCCAGGGTGATCACTCTGGTGACATGAGGATTGACAGAAACAATAGGTGCGAAAGCCGCTTTAGTCAAAAAGTGAACTTCCGCACCTAATTGCATGTGTAACACCCGTAACACAGGTGTCGTCAACACGATATCTCCTATCGAGCTAAAACGTATAACGAGTATTTTGAGCGCCAAACGATACTATTGCTTTACAAACCTTGCATTGTGAAGAGATCCATTGCCGGTAACTACCTGGATCAGGTAGCTTCCTGGCAACAGGGTGCTGGTCGGAACCGAACGATCAGCATTTACTTCACCCTGGAGAATGGTCCGACCTGTAAGATCATAAATGGAGTATGGATTTCCTGGCTCGATGGCCCCTGACAACCAAATCACTTCTATTGCGGGTTGTGGCCGAACCATTAAGCTATTTGAATTGGCATTGGTCTCTTCGGTGGCGGTAAAGTCACGGTCGCCTGTGGTAAACCAAACGCCTTTCTGCGCGCCATTGATCAGAATCACATCGGTGCCCGCAACTGGGAGTGTCTTATTGCTATTTTGGATATCGATGGTGGCCAGCAACAAGGTTCCATTGTTGTCGTACGTGAAAAGCACCTTGTCATCCTGCCTCGAGTAATTGGGATATCCGAGCGTGGTGTTGAGATAGATATCATTGACATCTCCGCGCTCAATGTTTGCGGCTTTGATCCGGTAATCCGTTTGTTCCTGCCCAAAGTTGTCCAGATAGGTCTCCAGGAAATCGAAAACGATGATGTATGGAGAGTTTTTGGCGAAAGACGGATTGCCTATGCTGATATTTTCCGGCAGGCCTGAAAACAGTTTTCCGATCTGGCCTATAGGGAAATTATTGGATGCATTGTCCCATGCATTGATAAATCCGATATCCCAGTATTCAATGCCATCGCCGAAGGTACTTTCGATCCTGTTGAGCGCATCGTACATAATATATTCCCCGGAATAATCCCATTCCATGATATCGCAATAGAGCACATCACCAGTTTCTGCGCCTCCAGCAGCAGTTGTTGGATTGTATAACAGGAACGATTCATTACCTCCTGCGTTAAAATCATAGACATTGATTTCGTTCCTCAGGTTGCTCGTGGTGTACGCGATTTTGGAGCCGTCCTTGGAGACCACCACATTGCGCCAGATGCCTTGCGGATTGTCTTCCAGATAGAAAGCACCATAGCTCAGCCCTTGCGACCAATCGAAATTGATAAGGATCATATTGTTGTCCACATCCACATAGACGCAGGCCATTCCATCATCTGTAAAACTTGGCCGGCTGATTGGTGCAGGCACTTCCATCTTGACAAATTGATTTGGATTGGTTGGAGGAATCCAGTAGAGATCGGAAGAGGTTTCATCTGTGGCCAGGATAAAATCATCGCCTGCATTGGTTTCAATATCGCCTTCATAATCTCCGCCTGCTCCGGAGCCAATACCGACAGCAGCAAATGCATTCTGGACAGCAATAACTTCCGCACTATTGTTGCCATGCAGATCCTTGGCTGCCTTTTCCGCTGCATTGCGCATGTCTACAAATTGGGAGGACTTTACGAGGTAATCCGTTAACGCTTTGTAGTAAATCTGTTCGGCTTTGTCTTTTCCAATAGCATTGGCCAGGTTGAAAAAAGCTTTATTCGCAATGCCACTGTTTACGTGAACGCCGCCATTGTCCCCTTCAGGCGTATTGGGCAGATTTTGGAATTCGTTCATGTGTTTAGGTTGCCATCCCGGGCTATTTGGACCACTGCCTCCATTGTTGGGATTGGAGAGATCGCGAATTGCACCTGTTGGAAAGATTGACGCGTTGGTCACATCTTCACCCATCTGCCAGTCGTCGCGATCGATCATGGCGCCGAAAATATCCGCATAGGATTCATTGAGTGCTCCGGATTGACCGACGTATTCAAGATTGGCTGTATTTTGAATCACCCCATGTGACATTTCATGGCCTGCTACATCAAGGGCTTTTGCAAGCGGGGAACTAAACGCCACATCACCATTGCCATAGAACATGGCGGCTCCATTCCAGAAGGCATTATCCATATCATTGTCATTCTCATCGGTCACATTGATAATGGAGATGATGTTGCCTCCGCTGCCATTGATTGAATTGCGGTTAAATTTCTGTCTGAAGTACTCATATGCTTCTCCCCCATTGTAATGTGCGGAGACTTCAAGGTTCTTCCAGTTGTTGTTGCTGTTGGACACATGGATGACTTCAAAGTTGGATTGTTGCGGTGAAGTATTTTGGGCGTCGACGGTCCAAATGGTGCCGACAGGTTCGTTGGGCATCACAGACTGTGCGGGTTTGTACATTCCGGGCCTGCTGGCATCGATCATGTAGAATGTATTTCCGACCTGATAGCCATTGACTGTCCTGTTGGTGTTTTTCAGGTCCTGATCGGTGGTGACAGTAGCGCCATCTGCAGGAGGTGCGGCGGATTTGGCATATCCAGACAAATCATAGAGATTGACTGGTGCGAATGAACATAATTCAGAGAAAGATTTAAGCATCTCGAGTGTGGTTGCATTGACAAAAAGGGTCCAATGATCCATGGCATTGGGATGCATTTCGATTTCATAGCAAAGAATCAACTTACCATTTTGTGGAAACCAGATCAAGTCAGCATGATCCTTTTGCTCGTTGAGTCCGGGAAATTTTGCGTTGTCCTGAAAGCGGACACCTTTACTGAGCAGGAAGTCTTTTGCTGAAGTAATGGCAGCTTCAACCGAAGCGGGTGCCGGTAACTTTTCAGGCAGACTTGAGGTCCAGCAAAAGCCATTGAGGTCACGTAAATTGCCCTGGTCGACATGGAGGATCATGTCTTGTCCATAAATAGGCATGTTTGCCAGAGTCTGCTGCAGGCGGATGTGTTGGACGTGATGAGCATCCGTTTGATCGCTGACTATATTCCAATCCAGCGATAAAGGTTCGGATTGATCTTTTACCGGGATCAGGTCTGACATGAGTGCTTTGACAGAATTCCTTGTGGACCAAAGTTGATTAGGCTTGAGTTCGATCCAGAAACTACCTGAGGTAGATATTGAATACTTGCTCACGGTTTCCGATTGTGATTGCAGACCCGATAAAGTATTCGGATGCCACTGACCTCCAAGGCGGTTGGATCCGCTGATGACATTTGGCGTTTTGGAAATCTGAAGTGGCTGTGGTTGCACGTATGGCTTATCCGTCAATTGTTTCATTGGGGTCTGGGCCTGCATACTCACCATCAGGATGGTGTTGAACAGGATAGCGTATAATGTCCTCATGATTTAGATTTTGTGGATTTAAAGAGCAAATTATAAAACGTGACTGTATTTGGGTCAGGAACAAAGCCGGGTTTGCCCCAGGCTATTCGGTGTAAGGGTTCCGTACCTTTTTGATATTGGATGAAATAGTACTTATCCCCTGGTTCATAGTGATTGACTTCGTCCAGACGTAGCGTATGATAATTGGAAAACATCTGTTGTACAAATGGTTTTTCCCAAGTAGTGATCAAGGTAAAAGAGCTGTCCATTGGTGCTCTTTTAAAGAGACGGCCATCGTCCAACAGCACGAAGAAATCGAGGCCACCTGTGAAACCGCCTCCCTGGCCAAACTGAAGTTGCTGGCCATGGAATGGTTTTGGAAATTCCTTTGCCGGTGCACAGGATAAAAGGAATACTCCTGTCAGTGAGGTAAGAAAAAGAGAGCGTCTGGTGAACATTGGGACCGAAATGGCGTTAAAATTTCGTTAAGCAAATCCGAAATTAGGCATTTTGTCGTTTTGGTATGGTATTCGAGCCTTATCTTTGGAATCACAATAATTGAATAACTAAAAAGCATTATACAATGAAAAAAGTCCTTTTCTCCCTATTTGTTTTTTCCGCCATTGCATTTGGTGCTCAGGCACAGACCTGCAGCAAATCCTGCACAGCTAAACCTGCTGCTGCAAGCGCTTCATGCCAGGGCGGTGCTGCCTCTACCTCTACTGCGGAAGCTGCTGCTAAGTTGGCTTCCATGGATGCGACTATTGAATCCAGAACCTGCCCTGTAAGCGGTACTGTTTCCTACGTCAGAAAAGAAACGAACACAGCGGACGGATCCGTTTCCTTTGTCAATGTAAACTATGATGCTGCTACCAATACTTTTGTCAATGTAGCTCCATCTCAGATGCAGGCTCACGAAGGTTGTGGTACCAAGGCTACTTCTACCAGTGGAAAGAGTTGCTGCAGCGGCGGTGCTTCTGCTACCGGCTCTAAAGCTTGTTGCGCTGAAAAAGGCAAATCAGGTAAGACTTCCAAAGGCTAATAACAGCCTTATACCTTATAAAAAAGCCGGCTTTCATGCCGGCTTTTTTATTGCCTGCCAATGGACACCCACTCCTTTAGAATCAATCCAAACGACTGATTATCTTTTGGTTAACAAATAAAACGCGCAGGAGGGGCGGCTTTTGGATGGTGTCCTTTCGCTATACCGATTGACTTTGTATCTTTGTCATCCATAGCCTGGTGTGTGGCTTTGGTAACCGGAAGTGATATTCTTATGACCCAGGAATCATCCCAACTGCAACCCCAATGGTACGACAACATCATGCAGACGGTAGGCAATACGCCGATGGTCAAACTGCATGGTCTTTCCAAACTTGCCGGATGTCTCGTCCTTGGCAAACTGGAGTCTTTCAATCCAGGCCTGAGCGCTAAAGACCGAATTGGGCTTGCCGTCATCGAGGCGGCCGAGAAGCAGGGCCTGATCAAACCGGGAGGCACTATTATTGAATCCACTTCAGGAAACACCGGATATTCGATTGCCATGGCTTGTATCGTCAAGGGCTATAATTGTATCCTGACGACCACCGACAAGAGCGCAGAAGAAAAGATCGCCCAATTGAAGGCGCTCGGCGCAGAGGTTTTGGTTTGCCCTAACCACGTTCCTTCTGACGATCCTCAATCTTATTACAGTCAGGCAGAACGTCTGGCCCGGGAGATTCCGAATTCGTTTTACGTCAATCAGTATTACAATCATACCAATGTAGAAGCCCACTACCATAGCACCGGACCGGAGCTTTGGAAACAGACGGGTGGTCAGATTACGCATTACCTGGCTACAGTAGGTACCGGCGGTACCATTTCAGGTGCAGGTAAATATCTGAAGGAGATGAATCCGGATGTCAAGGTCATTGGCGTTGATGCAGAAGGTTCGGTACTGACTAAATTTCATCAGACCGGTATATTGGATAAGAGTGAAATACATTCTTATCAATTGGAGGGTGTTGGAAAGAACATTATTCCATCCAATGTCGAGTTTGATACGATAGATCGGTTTATCAAAGTGGATGACCGCAGCAGTGCTTTCCGGGCGCGGCAGTTGACCAAGAGTGAGGGCATTTTTGTGGGATATAGCAGTGGTGCGGTTATTGAAGCTCTGATGCGGATGCGCAGAGAGTTTAAGCCCAATGATGTCGTGGTGTTATTGTTTTCAGACCACGGCAGCAAATACCTCAGTAAAATATACAGTAATGGATGGATGCAGAAGCAGGGCTTTATCCGCAAGATCGCCGATTATGCTCCGAGCTACCAGATCCAGCGTCGATTAGAACACGTCTTTAACAAATACATTAAAAACTATGGAAATATTTGAAAGAATCCGTCATCAGCGTGGACCATTAGGCCAATATGCCCACCTGGGAGAAGGTTATTATATGTTTCCCGAGCTCCATGGTGAGGTCGGGTCCCGCATGATCTTCAATGGCAAGGAAGTTATCGTCTGGAGTATCAACAACTACCTTGGACTGGCCAATCATCCTGAAGTGCGTAAGACGGATGCGGAGGCGGCCAAGAAATGGGGACTTGCTTACCCTATGGGGGCACGTCTCATGACGGGTGAAACCTCCCTGCATAAGGAGCTCGAGCGCAAACTGGCAGCCCATGTCTACAAGGAAGCTGCTGCTGTGGTTAACTATGGCTATCCTGGCGTTGTATCTGCCATTGATGCTTTGCTCAGCCGCAGAGATGCGGTAGTCTATGACTCTGACAGTCATGGTTGCATTATTGACGGTACTCGTCTCCATATCGGAGAACGTTTTTCATACAAGCACAACGATATCCATAGTGTAGAACAAAACCTGGAGCGTGCGAAGAAGTACGCTGATGAAAAAGGTGGTGGAATCCTTGTCGTCACTGAAGGCGTGTTTGGTATGCGAGGTGATCAGGGTATCCTGAAAGAGATTGCAGCTCTCAAAAAGAAATACAATTTCAGATTTTTTGTGGATGATGCGCATGGCTATGGCACGCTGGGTGAAGGAGGACGTGGTGCCGGTGTGGAGCAAGGCTGCCAGGATGATATTGATATCTACTTCTCCACCTTTGCCAAGTCCTTTGCCTGTACAGGTGGATTTCTGGCAGGTCCTGCGGACATCATCCAGTACCTGCAATATGCGATGCGTTCACAGATCCATGCCAAGAGTCTTCCGATGCCTATCGTCGAAGGAAACCTCAAGCGCCTGGAACTGATGATCAACCATCCGGAATACAAAGAGCAACTCTGGCATATTGCAACATCCCTGCAGAACGGACTCAAGGCCAGAGGTTTTAATATCGGAGAGACCAACACCGTAGTGACTCCGGTGTATCTCAACGGAACTCCATTTGAAGCTACCCAGTTGGTCCACGATATGCGTGAAAACTATGGTGTATTTACCTCTATGATCATGTATCCTGTCATTCCGAAAGGCATGATCCTGTTGCGGATGATCCCGACAGCGGTACATACTGATGCGGACGTAGAACAGACCTTAAATGCCTTTACTGCTGTAGCAGACAAGCTGAAGGCCGGAGCATATACCAATGAGGTGCTCAATCCGGTGCTTGGATAGGAGTGAGGACTGAGGAGTGAGGAGTGAGGAGTGAGGAGTGAATAGTGAATAGTGAATAGATAAAAAAGGGCTTGCGATTGCAAGCCCTTTTTTATTGACCATTTACAAGTGACTACTCACCACTTACTATTTACTACTCATACTCACCCGCTGATTTCTCCGTCTTCGATAAGGGCCTCCCTTATTCCTTGCTCCAGAGAGTATTGTGGTTTGAAATCCAGCTCTCGGACTATTTTAGAATTGTCAACGCGCCAGTTGCGGGCGGTAATTTCTTTGATTTTAAAAGGGCTGACATGGAGGGGTTTGCTGAGTATACGGGAAACGACAAGTCTTACATTGGCTATCCCGAGAAGCAGGCTTCTGGGGATTTTGACCTTGCGTGTTTTTACACCGAGGTGTTTGGCTAAATACTCATTGACGAGGGAAGGATCGTAATCTTTTCCATCGGATATCACGTACACCTGGCGGTGCACATTTTTATCTATTGCATCCCATAACGCACGGGCCAGGTCTTTGACATAAACAAAACTCACCAATTGGCCTTTGGGGCCTACGCGCACTGCAATCCCCTTTTTGACGGCATTGGCGATGACACGTATAAATTTTGTATCACGGGGTCCATAGACAGAGGTAGGGCGGAAAATAATCCAATCGAGTTCCGGATATGCCGTGATACGCTTTTCTGCTTCAAACTTGCTGATGCCGTATGGCGTAAATGGTTTTGCGGGCGAATCTTCATTGATGGGTTCCATGGTCATCGGATCTCCGGGACCCATCGCTTGCAAGCTGCTGATGAAGACGAACTTCTTGAAGGACGGCTGGGTTTCCAGCAGGATCTTGATGAAGTAGTCGGTGAATTCAACATTGCCTTTATGAAACTCTTCGATTTTTTCAGGCCGGGTGACCCCAGCGCAATGGATTACATATTCAAACCCACCGGTTTCCTTAGCAAAATTAAGCAGTCGTTTGTGCAGTAGCTCGCGTTCTGAGAACTCGAGAAAAAAACCTTTAGTGGCATCTTCCAGAAGGGCTTCTTCTGCTTCGTTTCGAAAGCCTCCGTATACTTCATATCCTCTTTTCAATCCCTCTGCTTGAAGGAAGCGGCCGATAAAGCCTGCGGCGCCGGTGACAAGTACTCGCTTTTGCTCCATAGGCGGGCAAAGATAAACCTATTAGTGGTTTAGTGCGGATTGGGAATACCCCAATTCACTTTCCGACTTTCTAACTTGCGTTGACTTCAAAGAAAATATTTTCAAATCATCTATCGAGAAGCTGATACCTACTTACACTGCAGTGGGCAGAACACCCGAACGGATGATTTACTTAACAACAACAAATCTGAATGCTCCAATTTCATTTTTCGTTTGAACCTGTACGATGTAAACTCCCTCATTCAAATCATCAGTGTTGATTGAAACTAAATCAGCGTTGACGACCGAACTTGAGTTCAAAACTTTTCCGGCTACATCGATGATAGATACTTTGATTTTCGGTTGATTGTCCTGAAAATCGAGGTACAGCATTCCGGATGTTGGATTTGGATATACCAGAAGATTCGGAGAATGGTTCAGGAGGCTAGTACTTACCGGAATGCAAGTAAAAATCCTCACCTCGTCACGCAATTGAATAAATTCACCCGAAATGGTTCCTCCACCGCCAATCAGCAAGTGATCCCCCAAAGATGAAGTGGTGTGCCCAAAAAGGTTGAAGGGGAGAAATTCTAAAGACCAGTCACCCGTTTCCTCGTTGTAAATATCGATCTCATCATAGTCCCCCACGATCTGGTTTGTGGTAGTATTGACTTGCATGCCACCAACAAAATAGGCCTTATTGCATACGGTGGCTGCCCCGGCTGCAGGTCTTGCCACTGACAGTGAGTCTATCGACCATTCCCGGGTACCCAAATCATAGATATCTACCCTTTTGCTGAGGCTACCATCAGCATGCTGTCCTCCTGCGAAGAGCACTTTGTTTCCAACTGTAGTGGCAGCTACAGAAAACCTGGCTTCGGAGAGCTTATCCGTTGTCCACGTTCCGGTGGTGAAATTGTATATATCCACTTTATCAGTGGTATTATTATTTGAAAACAAAAGTCCGCCAGCAAAAAAAGCCAAATCCCCTCCTACCGTCGCACCCATGGAAGCTCGGGCTTCAGAAAGGAACGTGGAAGACCATTCGCCTGTAGCCGTATTATAAACTTTTACGACATTGGATTCGGTATTCGTTGTAAAATCACCACCTCCTGCAAACAGGACTATGCTGTCATAGGCGACAGCACTCAGGCTAAAGACTGGTGATTCGAGTTGTGTGGTATTCCATTGGTAGGTATTGACATCCAAGATGTCTATACTATTCAATGTCGAGCCACTAACGTCCATTCCGCCTGCAAAGAACACTTTACTCCCACTAGCTACCGCTGCACAAAAATTTCTGGCTGTCGGCAGATGCGAATAGGACCATGTGTTTGTATTGACATCGTACACTTCGACGAGATTTGTAACTCCTTCCACAGTTAGACCACCCCCGAAATATACTTTTGCTCCCAATTGAGCAACTCCCATACCTAGTTTTTTGGCATTCATTATTTCTGTAGTCCATTCCCCTTGGCCATCAACAGAGGTAAGGAGAGACAGGAAAATTATTACGATCGAAAAACTTAGCTTTTTCATCAGGTATAATTTTAAAATTTTATTCAATAGCCACCTTGACATTCAAACTTCGTCATGCAAAATTTATCATTCACACAAGAGAATCTGACTGATATTTCTTATCCAGTAAAATGATTCTTGTCATTGAAAATATGATCTCAGCATCCGATCTTAAAAGTTTATACCAAATGGAATATGTTTATCCGGATTCCCAAAAAATGTGTCAAAACTCTCGTAACCAAGGGGCTTTCTTTGTTATCCCAAGTATCCGTTATTGTGGCACAGCACGTACCTTTGTAAGCTATGGACCTGAGTACATTTCACCAATCGATTCAACAAGGCATTCCATCTGATTTACCCGATTATAGCGGAAGGGATATAAAAGTCCATCATGCTCCTGTTCGAAGTATCAGCGGGTTGAGTATTGAAGAGCGACGCCTAGCCCTGTCCAATGCTTTACGGTACTTCCCTGAATCCATGCATCCGGTTTTGGCGCCTGAATTTGCAGATGAGTTGATCCACTATGGCCGGATCTATATGTACAGATTCAGACCTTCGTATGCCATGCATTCCAGGCCGATTGATGCTTATCCAGCAAAATCGAAGCAGGCAGCTGCAATCATGCTGATGATCCAGAACAACCTGGATCCCCTGGTCGCCAAATATCCGCATGAATTGATCACGTATGGTGGTAATGGGGCTGTTTTTCAAAACTGGGCTCAGTACCTCCTGACCATGCAATACCTCAGTCAGATGTCAGATGAGCAAACCCTGGTGATGTATTCGGGTCATCCGTTGGGCTTATTTCCATCCCATCCCAAAGCACCTAGAGTGGTCGTGACCAATGGGATGATGGTGCCCAATTATAGTTCCAAAGAAGACTGGAATAAATTCAATGCCCTTGGGGTCACGCAATATGGTCAGATGACAGCCGGCTCCTTTATGTATATCGGACCACAGGGTATCGTGCATGGAACGACTATCACCCTGCTCAATGCGGGGCGGCTCAAAGGATTAGGAGCTGATCAACTCAAAGGAAAAGCATTTGTAACCTCCGGCCTTGGTGGGATGTCCGGTGCACAAGCCCGGGCCATGATTGTCACTGGCGCCACAGGTATTATTGCTGAAGTTGATCAGGATGCGATCGACCAACGGTTAGCGGATCATTATATCCGTCAAGTAGATGTGTATTCTCATCTGGACGCTATGCTGGATGATTTCCTTAAAGCGAGAGAGGCTGGTCAGGCTCGTTGCTTTGTGTATCATGGCAATATTGTGGACGTGTGGGAGCGACTGGTGACCCGACATATTTTTATCGAACTCGGCTCTGATCAAACGTCCTGTCACAACATGGATCACCTTGGCTATTGTCCGGTAGAATACACCTTTGTCGAGGCCAAGGCCTTACTGGATGAAGACAAAGGGGCTTTTGACCATGCCGTTCGCAATTCATTGCGCAGACATGTGGATGCGATCAACATCATGTGTAGCCGGGGGATGTATTTCTGGGATTATGGAAATGCTTTTCTCTTTGAAGCTGCTAAAGCAGGGGCGGAGATCCTGGATCATACCAAGCCCTCCGGATTCCGCTATCCATCCTATGTGGAGGACATCATGGGACCATTATGTTTTGATTATGGATTCGGACCCTTCAGATGGGTGTGTACTTCGGGATCGGATCATGACCTTCGGACAACGGATCAACTTGCTGCAGAGACCATCCGCGAAATTCTGAAGCATTGCCCGAAGGATATCCAAAGCCAGTGGACTGACAATCTGCATTGGATCGAAGAGGCAGGCTCCAATATTCCGCCTGTAGGCAGTAAATCCAGGATCCTGTATGCTGATGCAGAAGGTAGAATTCTTATAGCCCGACGCTTCAACCAAGCGATCCGGGATGGTGTATTGAAAGGGCCTGTGGTATTGGGGCGGGACCATCATGACGTCAGTGGCACAGACAGTCCGTGGCGCGAGACGGCCAATATTTATGATGGATCTAAATTCACCGCGGATATGGCCATTCATAATGTCATCGGTGATGCCATGCGGGGTGCCACCTGGGTGAGCATTCACAATGGAGGAGGCACTGGCTGGGGGGAAGCCATCAATGGTGGTTTTGGACTCGTCCTTGATGGAAGTGATCGAAGTGAGGAGGCATTGCAATCCATGCTGCACTGGGATGTCAACAATGGAATCGCCCGTCGTGCATGGGCCAGGAATCCACATGCCATGGCTACAGCACAGGAGGCCATGAAGACTGAACCACGATTAGGGATCACCCTACCCCACCTTGTGGATGCCCATCTGCTGAAAAAATTCTTTGCAGTCTAGGTCAACGCAATAAAGTCACATCTCCATGGAGGGTGCCGGATGCACCGTCTGCCTGAGAGTACCTGAGCATATAAACATATATCCCGGCCTGTGCCGGTCCGCGCTTGGTCTGACCGTCCCAAAGCACCACAGAGGGACCTGAAAGTAACCCTGCTTTGCGGGCGATGATTCCACCCCATCGATCATAAATTAATACTTCATCAATCGCAGAAATATTGAATGGATCCATTGAGGCCGTAAATTCATCATTGACCTGATCGTCATTTGGAGAAAACACATTGGGCAGGTAGATGATCGGTGTCCTGTCTACACGAATCCGCACAGAATCCGTGTCGGTGCATCCCTCAGCGGTTGTAGCCGTCACCACAAAAGTCTGATCCTCAAATGGGGTTACGTAGGTGGAAAGGCAAAGCGGACAACTCGCGAATTCGGGAGGCGCCCATGCGGCACTGGAAGCCATGATATTACTTTGTGTAGTCAGAAATACGGAATGGCCCAGTATGATCGTCGTATCAGCATTGGTCTGGATATCAAACCTGGGACCCTCTTCTACAACCACAATAGATTCGGTAAAGCAGCCATATTCGTTTTCAATTCGTGCAAGGTGTTCTCCTGCCGGCAGGTTG
The DNA here is from genome assembly GCA_044227555.1 of Saprospiraceae bacterium. Lineage (GTDB taxonomy): Bacteria > Bacteroidota > Bacteroidia > Chitinophagales > Saprospiraceae > Opimibacter. Next base: position 380,223 of record JBGAWQ010000001.1, read on the forward strand.
ATCAAGGTACCTGGTGGTGGGATGATGCTGTCATCAACGATGAAAATATACGGTGGCCGGGTACCAGATACTGAGGCCACATATACCGCTCCATCTGATGCGCCTTCACATGAAGTGGGTTTCGAACCGAAATCGGCGATGATCGGAGGATCCGGGAAGACGACCAAGTCCAGGGTAACGAGGCTATCACAGCCATTGGTTGCCGTAAAAAGTTGCTGGTAAATACCTGTTTCTCCATAGGTCTTGTCGCCAAGGGCTACAGTCATCCCTTCGCATAAGGTATCACGAATCATGAATGCGACCGGAACCACTTCAACCGGGATGGGATCCGAAACAATACGGCATTTAGGATTAGTAATATTGGACAAGGTATTGCTGTATAGATAGCGAAAGAAATAACCGCCTGCGTTGACCTGTTGAACCTGATAGGTTCGATCAGTAGCTCCGGCAATGTCTATCCAACTGAGACCGCCATCAACACTGACCTGCCATTGTACTGCGCCGGTATCCGCTTCGATGTGGGCCGTGAGAAGGGGATATAGCGAGTTTTCACAAATCTTTCCCGGAGGATCAATCGTTACCGAAGACTTTGGGCCACATGCTTTAAAGCTAATGTTGTCGAGGGCCAGGTCATTGCCAGTTCCTCCAGGGGAATTGTTACGCAGAGAAAGTTTGACCGAATACTGGCCCGGGCCGGTGATGAATGTAAATCCATAGGTATGCCAGTCTTCGTCCTGGGGAATCGGGCCGGACGAATACGCCAGGACATCATCGATCAGGAAACTCACATTTGGGAGGATATGGCCATTCGTTCCGTTGCGAATGAGATTGATGACATCAGCGGTAAATTCATACAGGGTATTTTCGCATAAGTTGTCGATCATCTGGTTGTAGAAAATGCCGGGGGCAAATGAAGCATTGACCACCATCATGTATCCGTTTGGGTCAACATCGTTATCTCCTATGCGGAGCCATGTGGGATAGACAGAGGACCATTTGTTGATATTATTGGTCAGGGTGTATTCGCCATCGTCTGGCGGTACTTGCGTAGTGTATAGAAATCCAGGGGCAATACCGGGATCGGTAAGTACTACATTGGCTGGTCCGGAACCAAAATCGCCGGCGGTGAAGATATTGTCGCCCAGATTTCCATTGCAAAAATCAGACTGAGCCTGTACCTCCATAGCGTAAAAACTTAAGACCAGGAGTAATAACGGACCCGTAAAAGATCTAACCGCAAATAAGAAGATTCGCATCCGGACGCAAAATACTGAATCGGTCATCAACGTCCTAAAATTGATGGAATGCGGCTACTTTAGGGCCTGCAAATACATGATATGATTCGATACACGCTTGAGAGAGAAATTCAGAAACCGACCGACCAGGTGGTCCGGCTTTTTATGGATCGTGAATTAATGTTCAAGTGGCAGCCGGGCCTGCTCAGTAGTGATCAGGTTGTAGGTTCTGAATCTCCAAGATATAAACTGCGGTTTGCCTTTGGGCGAAGGAAGATGACCATGACGGAAACCATTATTCGCAATGAGCTGCCTGCCTATTTCGAAGGCACCTATGAAATGAAGGGGGTGCATAATCGCGTCATCAACCGGTTTATTCCCCTGGGAAACCATGCTACCCGATGGGTATGTGAAAACGAATTCCGGTTTAAGGGAATCATGCGTATTGTGGCTTATTTTATGAGGGACAGCTTCCGGCAACAATCCGAAATCATCATGAAAAATTTCAAAGGATTTGCTGAGTCCTATCGCATATAAGTCTTTAAATACGGGGATTTCAGGCCTGGTGTATACCTATTACAAATTCGATTAACGTATGGTTAACAGCGATTTATGACCGTAAACTTTCGCTGCATGGGGAATGTCCCTACTTTTGACATCGATAATCTGATTCAAATCACATTTCAATTATTGTCCTCGACATGAAACAATTACTTGGTATTCTTTCCATCGCCTTCCTGGCTTCTTTCCAACTGACTGCACAGGAGACTGTAACTCCTGCTGCTCCTGCTTCTAAAGCCGTCATGACCCTGGAGTCGGACGTAGTTGATTACGGTACTATCGATCAGGGCAGCGAGCCTCTGCGCGTAGCCAAATTTAAAAACACCGGTACTGAGCCCCTGATCATTTCAGGTGCTAAAGGAAGCTGTGGTTGCACCGTGCCTAACTGGCCAAAAGAGCCAATCATGCCGGGCGAAACCAGCCAGATTGAGATCCGCTACGACACAAAGCGTGTTGGCGCTATCAACAAGACTGTAACTGTGACCTCTAATGATGCATCAGGCAACAAAGTGATTCGTGTCATCGGCACGATCAACGCTGTAGCTCAGGAAGAGGGTGTTCCAGAAAAAGAGACCATCTTTGAAAAGCCTAACTAATCCTGGTTAGCAACAACGTAAAAAGGCCCGGACGGTAAAACTGTCCGGGCTTTTTTTATTTATTTGGCTGTCTATTTCTGATCATCCACATTGATGCTATGCTAGTATTACTATCCCCTTCCAAAAACCTGCACAATGTCCCGCACGAAGCCCATCGCTACAGTGAACCCCGGATGGGGACCGAAGCGGTTGCGCTCATCCAGTCATTAAAGAAGCTAAACCCTGCCGCTCTTCGTGAGTTGATGGACATCAACGAACAGCTGGCCCGTCTCAACTACAACCGATATCATGCCTTTGCATGGCCACACACTCCGGATACTGCTACCGCGGCCATCTATACTTTTCGCGGAGAAGTTTACCAGGGATTTGATGCCAACAGCATGACCCTGGCCCAGGCAGAGCAGGCTGACAAACAGATCCGGATACTTTCAGGTCTGTATGGAGTCTTGCGGCCATTGGATCTGATCCAGCCCTACAGACTTGAAATGGGAACCACCTTGTCCATCAAGAAAGCTAAAAACCTATATTCATTCTGGGGAACGAAAATCAGCGAACTGCTTCGTGATGATATCGTAGCCAGCAAGTCAAAAGAAGTGATTAACCTGGCGTCGCAGGAATATATGACCGCGGTAGATCCCGCGATACTTGGGGTCCCCGTGGTTGACATTCAGTTTCTGGAAGATCGGAATGGTAAACTGCAGTTTCTTTCCTACAATGCCAAGCGGTCGCGAGGCTGGATGGCCCGTTATATCGTGAACCATAAAATTTCGAAGAGTAGCGCCCTTAAAGGATTTAATGAACAAGGGTATTCCTATCGCGGGGAGCTTTCTGACCAGAAAAAGATGGTTTTTGTCCGGTAAAATGTTTTAGCTTTTGGGCATGAAATCATTGATCATTCCGGCTTTGCTTTTTTCGGGCTGGATGGCCCTTCTTACTACAGACCTTCCGGTTAAAGGCAATTTTCTTCCTGCTCTTGGTCGGTTTATCAGTCCTTTTCAGGGCATATGGCAAAGTGTTGTTCCTGCTGAAGGCACCTATACCTTAAAAGGTGATGTAAAGCAAAAGGTTCGGATCCTTTTTGATGATCGGGATGTACCTCATATATACGCGGACCGACTGGAAGATGCGTTGTATGCGCAAGGTTATCTCCATGCTGCTCACCGGCTATTTGCCATGGATTTGAGCACGCGATCTGCTGCAGGCCGATTGTCAGAGCTCATTGGTGTCCGGACGCTTGAATTGGATCGCAAACAGCGTGAACGTGGATTCGAATGGTCGGCACAGCAGAAAGCAAAGCGATGGGAAAGTGATCAGGCGAACCAGGGGATCTTCCAGGCATATATCGATGGGGTCAATGCCTATATCCATTCTTTGGCGTACAAAGACTGGCCGGTAGAATACAAAGTGCTTTCACACGCCCCTGTAGAGTGGACTTCAACGCATTGTGCATTGACCCTTACCAATATGGCTATTGCTCTTAGCCTTGGAGAAGACGATCTGGAATATTCGGTAGCCCATGCCAACCTTTCGCCGGAGGATTATGCCTATTTATTTCCCGAGCACAATCCTAAAGAAAGCCCTGTCATTCCGGCTGAAAAGAAATGGGATTTCACCCCTTTGCATGTTGGCGAATCAAGCCCTATTGGATCAGCACCACCGAGTAGAAAAGATTCGCGGGACAACTTGAATGGCGATTTGAATGGAAGTAACAACTGGGCGGTAGCCGCTTCAAAAACAAAAAATGGATTTCCGATCCTGGCCAATGATCCGCATCTCAATCTGACCTTGCCTAATATCTGGTATGAGATGGAAATCCATACTCCGGATATGCATGTCCATGGCGTATCCTTACCCGGGCTCCCTTTTATAGTTATTGGTTTCAATGACCATATAGCCTGGGGATCGACCAATTCCGGGCAAGATGTTTTGGATTGGTATCGCATTACCTGGCAGGACAGTACCAGGCTTCAATACAAACTGGATGGAAAATACGTGGATGCTACATTACGTCCGGAGGAGATCAAGATACGAGGAGCACGTGCTGAAATCGATACTATCCGATATACGTATTGGGGGCCCGTCACGCATACTGATGAACACAAGGATATGGCCATGAAATGGATTGGTCATCAACAGACGGAGGTCAATGATGTCGAGTATCTGGAAAAAATCAATACGGCACAAAATGTCCGTGATTACCGCGAGGCAGTGGCTTCGTTTCAGTATCCGGCGCAGAATAAAATATTTGCCAGTACCGAAGGAGATATTGCTATCAGTGTAGCGGGGGTGATGCCTTTAAGGCCGGATGGTTTGGGAGAGACACTTACGGATGGAGATTCTACGATACTGGATTGGCAAGGATATATTCCATTTGCCCATGCCCCTTATATCATCAATCCGCAGCGGGGCTTTGTGAGTTCGGCTAACCAGGCACCTGCCGCAACAGACTATCCTTATCCTTTGTTGGGCAAACGCACATTTGAGGACTATCGCGGGCGAATCGTCAATATGGTGTTGGATACCAGTAAAGCGATGACGGTGGAGGACATGAAAGCTTTGCAGCAAAACAACTATAATCTTTTTGCTGCCGAGTTGTTGCCTGCTTTATTATCAGCGCTTGACACTGCCGCTTGTCTGACAGGGGATGCAAAGCATATTGTGGATCTATTACATGGATGGAATTATCAAAACCAAAAAGACAGTCTTTCCCCGGTGTTCTTTGACTTGTGGGTGAAAGAATTAGACAACATGATCTGGGATGAGCTCGATAACCAGGACATTATGCGGCCGGAAGATTGGCGAATGGTAGAAATCGTAACGACGGATCCGAATAGTAAATATTTTGACCGATTAATCACCAGGGATCAGAAGGAAACGTTGAAAGAGATTGCCTGTGCTTCCTTTGACGCGATGTATAAGGCCTACCGCAATTTACCGGATGAACAAGCCATGAATTGGGGGGCTTATAAATCATCTGCCATTCCGCACCTGGCTCGTTTCCCACACTTTGGCGCTGATTTTATTTCCACCTCCGGAGGAAGGCATATCGTCAATGCCATGAACAAATCGCATGGCCCTTCCTGGCGGATGGTTGTAGAACTGACTTCGCCTCCGAAGGCCTGGGTTAATATCCCGGGAGGGGAATCAGGCAATCCAGCCAGTCCGCATTTCAGGGACATGTTGGATCATTATTTTGAAGGGACGTATTATGAGGTTGTGTTGCAGAACCATCCCGATAGTTGGACCGCCACCAGACAAATTACAATCCAACCATGAGAAACAACATATATGTTCGGCTGATCGTGATCACCGTTTGCCTGGTGCTATGCGGTTATTTTGGTCCGTGGTGGGGTCCTGCAGGGGCTATGGTTATTCTCGCAGGATTGATGGGCTTGACCGTCAGGCAAGGCATTTTGTACGGTGGGATAGTGATGGGGCTGATCTACAAGACGATTGCTGTTTGGCAGTGGTCAAAAGATGCTTCGGGGCTTCTCGAAAAAACCGGATTGATGCTTGGTGGGATTTCACCCTTTATGCTGATAATAGTCACCACCTTGATCGGAATTGTAACCGGGGTTTTGGCAGGGTGGCTTGGAAGTGTCCTTGGCAAAGTGGTGACAACCCGATGAAATGAACGTTTATTTACCGATGTTGATCGATAACGAATTGCAAATTGGTCGTAATTGGGACTACACAGAAATCATTGTACGTAGCATTGTGTTGTCATAGCTATATAAAGACCACAAGTTTTTAAATCAGAACGAGCATGTATACTGAACCAACCTACTCTCCTACCCCGGAAGCGGATGATCCTGAAACGATTGCTGCCGAGAAGCGGGTTCGTAAGATCAAGTCATTTTATAAAAATCTAGCCAGTTGGGCCGGAACCAGTGTGATGCTCCTAGGGATGAACCTCTTCCTGTCTGGTGACATCAGTTGGGCAAAATTTCCGGTTTTCTTTTGGGGCATATTTCTGGCCGCCGATTTTTTCAAAATACTGTATCTACAGCGTACACAGAGGGAATGGGAAGAGAGGCAGGCCCGAGGCTATACAAGGCGTGAATCGACATTATCTAAAGGTGAAAAAACAGAGGATTACAGTGGGGAGTTACTCCACCGTCGTGAGAAAGAGTTAGAAAATCTTGCTGATTATCGTAAAGTCAGTAAGCCATGGAAAGACCAGGACCTGGTTTAATACCTCCTTGCCTGCTTTAAAATTATTTATTCTCTGGGAGGAAGTTTACTGACCACAAACAGGCGTTGGATGCTGTATTTGCCTCCCCCATGTGCTGCGATCATCAGCAGCCCTCCCGCGATCGCGATATTCTTCATAAAAAGGATCGCATGCAGTCGCTGCACTTCATGGGGATCATTCCAGAACGAATAGACGATAAAGGTCACCGGGAGCCAGTAGAGTAAGAGCAGCCATACGCCAAAGCGTATCCTATACCCGATGAGTAGCATCATGGCTCCAACCGCAAGTGCGATAATTGAAGTATAGAGCAGGAAATCCGGATTCCAGGTAATTCCATACTCAGCCATCGTCATCTTGGTTTTATCTGCAAAGAGGATGGAGTCTGTTGCTTCGAAAAGAAAAATGGCGCTGATGAGGATGCGGCCGATTAGGTCAAAAACGTGGTACATAGCTGGTCTTGTAAAGTTACTTTACCTGGATATATTTTTTAACTGCCCTTGCAATATATTGGCCGTCCATAGCCGCTGAAAGGATACCCCCGGCATAACCTGCTCCTTCGCCACATGGAAAGAGCCCTTCGATATGGACATGCATGCCGGTGTCCGGATTACGTGGAAAGCGCACCGGGCTGGACGTGCGGCTTTCTGTGGCTACGACAACAGCGTCTTTGTCGATATACCCATTCATTTTATGATCAAATCCCTTGATTCCGTAGGCCAGTCGATCATAAATCCATGATGGAAGCAGTTCATGAAGCGGTGCTGAATATAAGCCCGGGATATAACTGGAAGGCGGAACATCAAGTGATATTTTTCTGGCTAAAAAATCCGTTAAGCGTTGTGCCGGAGCAGCCTGTGAGCCATCACCTGCATTAAACATCCGCTGTTCAACTTCTTTTTGCAATGCAACCCCCATTAATACCCCTGCTTCCTTGAAAGGTTGCATGTCTTCAAGTTCAACCGAAGTGACCACGCCTGAATTGGCGTAAGGACTATCCCTTCGGGATAGCGACATTCCATTGACAACGATCTCTCCGGGAGCAGTGGCTGCCGGCACGATCAATCCTCCGGGGCACATGCAGAATGAGAATACTCCACGATTACCGGCCTGGGCGTTGAGGGCATAACTGGCCGCGGGCAGATGTGGGCCCCTGGGGGCCGTTCCATATTGGCAGAAGTCAACAAAATTTTGTGCGTGTTCAATACGTACCCCCAAGGCAAAAGGCTTGGGCTCAATAAGCACCTGATGCTCCAGGAGGAGTTCAAAAATATCTCGTGCACTATGTCCTGTAGCGAGGATGACTTGTTGAACCGAAATCACCTCTACCCCATTGAGTTCAAGACCTGTTATCCGACGTGGGGAGGTGCCTTCAAAGCGGAATCCTGAGACGTGGGTGTTGAAGCGGACCTCACCACCCCGCGATTCAATCGTTTGACGCATAGTGGCAATGATGCCGGGCAATTTGTTGGAGCCGATATGTGGGTGGGCATCCATGAGAATCTCAGGGTTAGCGCCGCATTCGACCAGGATACGCAAGACATAATCGATGTTACCTCGTTTACCAGATCTTGTATATAGTTTTCCATCAGAGTAGGTCCCGGCGCCTCCTTCTCCAAAACAATAGTTCGAATGCGGATTGACGATACCGTCTTGTTGAATCGCTCTGAGGTCTTTGCGGCGGGATTGGACATCTTTGCCTCTTTCGAGGATGACCGGGCGCAATCCTTCACGGATACACTCCAGGGCGGCAAAGTAACCTGCAGGTCCTGCACCAATGATATGTACGGTGGGTGCATTGGATACATCCGGTAATTGATCCAATTCGTGAGGAATCGCGGGTAAAGGGTCCCCGTCAGTGATTAATGCTCTGACGAGATATACTGGTGGCCTGAAACGCGCGTCAAGTGACCTGCGTATAATTCGAAAATCATGAAGTCTGGATGGGGTTAGCCGGGCAGCTTTGGCCAGGTCATTTTTAAGGAGAAGCGGATTCTCAAAATCTTCAGGTGCGATCCTGATTTCTACTTCCTGCATCAGTAAATCCAGGCTTCGGGATTGATGGTAGATCTGGCATCATTCAGGACTTTCTGGAGATTGGATGTTTCGCATGAAGTGGTAATCGCCACGCGTGTGAGTGTCCGACCGCTGATCTTATGTGTTTCATAACCCAGTGAAGTCAGACGGTCAACCATGCGATTGATATTCTCAGGATCGGAGAATGCACCTACTACCACGTAGCAAGCATTTTCATTAGACTGATTTTCCTTTGCCACAGGCAGGGCTTCCTGGATTGTGTCTTCAGGAAGTGGTTGATTGGTGACTTCCAATTGGGTCGTATCCGATGGCAATCCAATTTCGGGAACACGGGTGGATGCACTGGTATCAGGATAAACTTGTTTAAGGTCATTGAGCCGATGCCGGTTGCTGATAATATCCCAGGCCAGGTATGCGCATAGGACGGCAATAAGTACGAGGGCGGAAGAAAGAATGATCCACCACAACCTCGAGGTAGATTCATCAATACGATCCTGGTGCTGGCGGATTTCTTCAATAGCCTGAGCGACGTTGGTCTCCGTGTGTTCTGGATGTTCTGTTGTAATAGTTGCCTGAGCCTCGGAAGTGGAAGTTGGCCAGCTGGATTGCAGCGGTATTTCAACTGGCGGAGGTGGAGGAACAGGATGAGTGGTGATTGTCTCTGCTACGGGGCGCAGATCAAGGACCTCAAGTCCGCTGAATGCCAGGTTAAAGGCATCCCAATCCGGAGTAAAGCGAAGATTGTCCTGAGCGTTTCTTGAAAACGTTCCGAACTTTTCAATGGTAAAGAGTGATCCATCCATGGTTTGGAGATGGACTTTGCGGACAAACTCATCGATGGCTTCACTGGCAGAGGTTATGTCCAATCCGGAAGCATAATGAATGTAGGAAGCAAGTGTTTCTGCCGGAAGCTCGGTTTCATCCTTGAAATTAGGTTCGACGTATGGGGGCTTGATGCTGGCTTGTACCGGGTCCATGAGGGCCGGATGGAATATGGCTTCAAACCTGCCAAGTCCCTCCACATACACTGAAGGGACCTGTTGGAGGAAATCAAGGATATAATATGGCACCTGGTCTGAAAGCACGGCACAATTTAACGAATTGCCCGCTGGAAACGGACAAGTGATGGAGGATGCCAGCGGTCGACGGCGGCAGGCATCCAAAAAAAAGAGGATGATGCTGGCACCATCCTCAATCGGTTTTATGCTTTACCCTTACGTTTGCGGCGGGTCTTGAAGAGTTCGGTGACTTCCTTTTCCTTCATAAAAGCCCACTCCGGAAATTTATCCATAACAAAGTGTTTGACATCCTGGTAAGGTGCACTGCGCTTGTCGGTAAATTTCTTCAGGCATTGATTGACATAGCCCATGCACAGGTCGCGCAGACGAATATTAAACTCCTGGTTAGAGAAGATATCCATGTACAGCTTGATGTATTTGGCCATACTATCGTCCTTGAGGGCTTCCTCTTCAGATTTGCGGTGGTCTGAGCCTGTCAGCACTTTGTAGTCTTCTTCGGGCAGGTTGCGAAGGAGTTGTTCGAAATGTCCGTATATCGTATGACGCAGTGTTTCGTTTATGTTGGAAAGGCCCAGGTGGTTTTCATAAAAATTTCTGGTGGCCTCGATGGCATCTTCGTGAATATATCCTTTTTGATGGATGACTCCGATCAAATTCGAATACCGCATCAAGTCATCCTGGATTCCGGTATCGAGAAGGTTTTGAATACGCATATCTGAATCCTTATCGAGTTTCAGGCCTTTCTCTTCAATTTCTAGGAGGTAGGTAAAATAGATGTCGCTGAACTCAGGATTGGCTGACCGGGCCTGATTAAACAAACCTTTGATCCAGGCTTCGTGGCCATCATGCGGGAAATATCTGGCAAAGAGGATCAGCATCCGGATATATTCCTCTTCCTGTCTAAAGGAGTCATTGTTGAGAAACTCCTTGAAATTTGGAAGCAGACTTTCGTTGACTTTACCGGTTTTAATCCGGTATTGAATAAATTTCTCCAGGGACGAAAACAATGTTTTCAGTTCGCCAATGGTTTTCGGAAATTCAGCCGAGTGATAATTGTGATGGGTAAATTGGCGATAGTATCCATCATAGGCTGCTTTGCGTGCGGTGAGGGTGCGCAGTTTATCCATGATCATGGATTCAAAAAAGTGACGCACTTTTTTATTCTCTACCTGATTGATGAGGTTACTGACCCAAATTTCGCTGGAGAGGGAAAACCCGATTTGGACGCTTTGACCAATCTTAGCTTTGATCCATTCAAAATTGGATGAATCCGCGATGGCCAGCAGGACATTTTTAAAATGATCCTGTGGGCGCTTATAGTGATACTCGCTGTCGATCTCACCGCGTAGCACACTAAAACCCAATACGCGGGGTAAGTAAAGGCCTTCAAACTCACTATGGAGCAGCGCGGACTCAAGCGTAGTGAGTTGAAGAGGGTGTTGTTCAGCCACTCGTTCATAAAGTGCTTCGATCTGGGGTTCGAAGGCCTCCCGGATGGCCTGGTAGCTCGCTTCCTCTTCATCTTCGAGATAAGTAGCCAATACATCTGAACTTTGAATCACTCCTCTGAGGGAATCCAGTTCGATCTGGTATTTCTGATCCAGTTTTTCCATAGGTCGATATGATTAATATCCTGTTAATACATGTACACCTGGTAAGACACAAAAGGCCTTACCAGGTGTACCAAAATTATTTTCCCAATATACTGTGGGCTTTCTATGCAGCCCGGGTATTATCTCTTTCCGCTGATGCCTATGATGATCAGGCTTCAGAGGTAGTTTCTGCGCTGGTATCTTCAGCGGTGGTTTCAACATCTTCAGCAGTTTCAGCTGCAGCTTGTTCTGCGAGATCGACATTGATCAGTTCATCTTCAACCGGAGTTTCCTCAACCTTTCTCTTCACGACGGTCTTTTTAGTTCCGGAGATTTCAGCGGCACGTTCTTTACGCTCTGCGGCAGTCTTCCGTACACGCTCTTCTATACGTGCTTCTTTAGCATCCACCCAGGCTCTGAATTTGATTTCAGCCTCTTCAGGCGTCATAGCGCCTTTGCTGACACCACGCTGGAGGTGCTTGTAGTACATAATGCCTTTGAAACGGAGAATTGCGCGAACCGTATCGGAAGGTTGTGCACCGTTATTGAGCCATTCATAGGCTTTCATCCGGTCGATATCGATAGTAGCTGGGCGGGTCATTGGGTTGTATACCCCGATGCGCTCGATAAAGCTACCGTCTCTTGGGGACCTTGCATCAGCGATAACGATGTGATACAGAGGAGCTTGTTTGCGTCCATGACGCTGAAGTCTGATTCTTACTGACATGTTTTACAGTTAAAATTTAATGGTTAAAATACCTTGCCGGCTGACTTCACTAGTGAACCACCGGTTTTTAACGGACGGCAAAGATAGGCATTGTTGGCCGGAATGGCAGGAAATGAGCTAAAAAAGTAGGCGGGTTTAAAATTCGAAACGAAATTTTAAGTTTATACGCCTGGAGCTCAGGTAGTTAGGGATTGCATATTGCTGCTCGAAGATGGTCTTGATCCAGGTTCGGCTGGCTTCATTTCTGACTTGCAGGAGATTGAGTACTTCCAGGCTCATCCAACTGTCGCGTGTCACCCTAAAAATGCTTTTGGGGTGCACGGATTGCCAAAGCCTGCTCCAGAGCCTGAACGAGAACCCAATATCCACCCGATGATAGGCTTTGTAGCGATATGGGTTGCGATAGATGATATTATTATCCTTGATGCCAAATGGGAGTCCTGTGCCTACCGAGAGATTGAGATGCACCCTGAAGTTTTCATTATCCGGCAGGTAGTCCTGGAAGAACATATTGAGGGTCATGAACTGGTCGGTTGGGCGGGGCACGTCATTGACGGGCACACCTTCCGACTGACCCACTTCGCGGGTGAGATGCTGGATGCCATCCAGCTTTTCACGGGCTCTGAGGAATGAAATGTTGACCCAGGACTCAGCGCCAGGAACCAATTCACCGTTGATTCTAAAATCGATTCCAGTCAGATATCCGGTGGCATTATTAAGTCCTGCATACCGAATCTGGACATTGCTCACCTCATAGGAAACGAGGTCCCAAAGGGATTTATAATAAGCTTCGATAATCATTTTGTATTTCGGACCGTATGTGCCTTCCGGCCCAAAAGAGGTGGTGTATCCGGCAAGAACCTGAAAGGATTTTTGTGATAACACGTTTGGATTGATGACGCCATCCGGCATGCGGAGTTCTTTATAAAACGGGGGTTGATAATACCACCCCGCAGACAGTCTATACCCCTTTCGTGAGATCGGTGAATACGTGAATTGTACCCTGGGGCTCAGAAAAAACTCATCATTGACATCTGAATATTGACCTCGTAAACCCCCGGTCAACCTCAGTTCTTTTCCACTGCTATACTGTTTTGTAAACGTATTCTGAACGTATCCGGAATAGATCAGAGATTGGATGTCTCGTTCTGAATTAAGTACATAGCGTAATTCCAAGGCGGCAGGGTCATAGGGCAATGAAAATCCCGCGGAATCCAGACGCTCCCATTCATGAATCTGATCTGTCACATTTTGTCCCGTCAGTTTCAAACCAGCCTGAAGGAAATTCGAAGTCTCCGGGTTTTGCTGCAATTCAATACCGCCTTTTACTTCTGCGTTGATGATGCCCATCTGCAGGACATTTCGGGCATATACATGCTGTGTTCCTGTGCCTAACAATGCAATTTCTTCCCCGGCATCCGGATTATTCAAACTGGTCTCAATCTGGCTGAGCCGGTATTGGCCGATGATATCAAGATTTTCCTGTTCGAGGCTCTTATATCCCGACACCAGGAATTTCAGAAATAGAGGATTTCGTTTGCGATCCGGCACATACGAAAGGGAAAGACCTGTCATTCCGTTGAGGAACAAATCGCTTTCCGCACCTTCAAAATCAGTTGTCAGCCGCAACGCGTAGCTCACCAATCCGGTTGCCGTCTGGCTGCTGACCGGAATAAAATCATATATGCTTTTATTGAGGTTGGCCAACAGTCCAACTTGCCAGTCCTTTGACAAATCGAATGTCGTATAGATTTGATAATCGGCAAATGAAGGTGTGTATTCGCCTTTGATATCTAATGATCCCAGAAGATATTGACTGGTTTTATATCGTACGCCAACGAGATAGCGCCATTTCCGGTACTGGTCTTTACCTATGGGTGTACTGCCTTCAATATGGCCTGACGCTCCGAGCAGACTCACCATCAGTGAACCTCTGAGACTGTCGGGCAATTTGTATCTGACATCCAGCACCGATGACATCTTGTCGCCATACTGGGCTTCAAAACCACCGGATGAAAAACTGAGGTCACGGATGAGATCCGGATTTGGCAAAGTGAGCCCCTCCTGGTTGCCGCTTCTCACCAACAAAGGGCGATAGATTTCGAAATCATTGACGTAGACCAGGTTTTCGTCATAATTCCCTCCGCGGACGTTGTATTGTGAGGTCAATTCTCCTCCCGTACCGCTTGTTGTTCCGAGTGCGATGTAAGGCAGCACAGATTCGAGATTACCGGTAGTGCTTGGAATGAGTTTCATTGACTGCAGGTTTTCGCGGACGATGCCTGCGTCATCCGTCTGACGTCCTGTGACGATAACTTCCAGGTCCGACTTGATGGGTTTGAGTGTGATATCCAGGTCGTAAGTAACGCCTGGTTGTTGGGCCGGCACCACTAAATCCTGATGCTCATACCCGGTTCGACGAAACATCAAGGTAATGGCCTGACCAGAGGGAATTGGTATTTCAAAATGACCATTCTCCAGTGAGTTGACTTCGACTGAAAGGCCTTTAGCGACAACGGTTACAAACTCAATGGGTTGGTTGTCCTGTTCATCCCGTATCGTACCAGAGATAGTTGACCGTTGCTGGGCCGACCCTGCAACGCTTAGCATTAGAAATAAGCAAAACAATAATGGTTTGGGCATAGTAAGGCTCACCTTATACCGCGATACTGCTGAATCCTTCAGCGCCAATGGCTTTGAGTTGATGGATGACTGCCCCCGGGTCTTCTGCGGTGAGTACGGAATTACCTGAAACCAGCACATTCGCTCCGGCCTGAAGGATACGTTCTGCATTGTGAGGACCGATACCACCATCCACTTCGATATAGGGGTTCACGTTGCGTTCATTTGCCATCTGGCGGAGTTGGGCCACTTTAGGGATGGACTGATATATGAACTTTTGGCCTCCAAATCCGGGATTGACAGACATCACGAGAGCGAGGTCCAGGTCGGTCAGGACATCTGCGAGTTGTGTGACTGGAGTATGGGGATTGAGCGCGACTCCGGCCAGAGCACCGGATTCTTTGATTTGGGCGATGACCCGATGGAGGTGCCTGCAGGCTTCGATGTGTACTGTAATTACATGGGCCCCCAGGGCCCTGAACCTTTCGATGTACCGTTCAGGTGATTCGATCATCAGATGTACATCGAGGGGTTTGGCGGCGCGGCGTTGGAGGGCCTCCATCACCGGAAAACCAAAGCTGATATTGGGTACGAACATGCCGTCCATCACATCGACATGGAACCAGTCCGCTTCGCTGTCATTGATCAGGTCTATCGTGGCATTGAGGTGACCAAAATCGGCGCCCAGGATAGAAGGGGCGATCAGGTGGGGAGTACGTTTCATAGG
Organism: Saprospiraceae bacterium; assembly: GCA_044227555.1. GTDB lineage: Bacteria > Bacteroidota > Bacteroidia > Chitinophagales > Saprospiraceae > Opimibacter. Next base: position 395,531 of record JBGAWQ010000001.1, read on the forward strand.
AGGCAAACGTTGAATGACGCGTGGATCATATACATCTGGCGGGGCAGTGCAAAAGTAATGAATGTTGGGCACAGGGTTGGTGGTCAAAAGTAGACATAGGACAGGGCTGGTCGGGGGTGGATATTTCTTTCTATTTTTGGGCGAATCAGGAATATGGCAGAGAAACCAAAGAAAAACAATCCAAAGGCCGGTGGAAAACCGAAGAAGAAGCCTGTTCAGTCTTCCGCGTCCGGTGTGCCCTGGGCTTTTCTTCTTCCCGTTGTTGCGGTGACCTTTATACTGTTTACCCCGGCATTGAAGAATGGATTTACCAATTGGGATGATGTGTTATATGTCACCCAAAATCCATTGCTTCAATCCCTGAATGCGGAAGGCCTGAAAGCCATCTTTACAACGCCTGTCGTTTCCAATTTTCATCCGCTGACCATACTGAGCCTGGCTTTGAACTACCAGGTATCCGAACTACAACCGCTTGGTTATCATCTGACCAGCATCGTACTGCATGCCATCAATACGGGTTTGGTCTTTTGGTTGATCTGGCTGTTGTCCGCCGGCAATCGTTGGGTCAGTGCATTTGTCGCCCTGGCTTTTGGCATCCACCCTATGCATGTGGAATCTGTAGCCTGGATATCTGAGCGAAAGGACCTCCTCTATACTCTGTTTTATGTGCTGGCCATGATCATCTATGTCAGGTATGTGCAAACACAAAAAATGAAATACCTGGTTGGAGTAACCCTGCTGGGTGTTTTGTCCCTACTCTGTAAACCCGCAGCGATTGTATTGCCATTGACCCTGATTGCTGTTGACTATTACCTGCAAAGGACATGGTCCTGGACGTGGGTAACCGAAAAGTTGCCCTTGTTTATTGGATCCGGGATACTGGCATATGCTACACTCGCCATTCAAGCCAAAAGGGCTGTTGCCTCGGTGGAACTATATGGTATCCTTGAGCGAATTTGTTTTGCGGGATTTGGTTTGATTTGGTACCTGATCAAAGCGATCGTCCCCTACCCTTTGTCCGCGTTGCATCCATTTCCGGAGCACCTGACCATTGTATATTACATCGCCATCGTGGTTGCTATCGCTGCACTGGTCTATTTCGCTTTAAAAGTTCGTCAGCGTAACCTTGTGTTTGGTATTGGATTTTATTTAATCAACCTTGTTCTGGTTTTGCAACTCGTATCCATTGGTAACGCCGTCGTTGCGGAACGATATACCTATGTGCCTTATATCGGATTATTTTTCATGGTGGGCATGCAAATAGCTGCTGCGTTGAAGGGCGTACTTTATACCTACAGAAATACGGTCTATGGAATTGCCATAGTCTGGCTCGCTGCACTTGCTATGGTGACCTGGAATCGTATACCGGTGTGGAACAACAGTCAGGTATTGTGGGAAGATGTGTTGAAACATTATCCGGATTCCAAGCGGGCATGGACCAACAAAGGACTTGATCTCTTTGATCAAAAGAAATGGCCTGAGGTCATCGAACATCTCAGCAAGGCGTTGGAAACAGATCCTAATTATGCCGATGCATTGGAATGGCGTACGAGGGCATACCTGGAAAACCAGCAGCCCGATAAAGCCATGCAAGATGCCGTAGCTTTTCAAAAACTTTTCCCGGAGAAAGAGACGGCCTTATTCTTACTGGCAAGATGCCAGGATGGTACCGGACAGACGGATGCGGCTATGGCCACCTACAATAGTTTGATCAGTGCGTTTCCCGACAAAGCGGAGTACCTCAACAACAGGGGGGTCTTGTATTTTAATAAGCTTAAGAATGTTCCCGAAGCGAAAAAGGATTTTGAAGCAGCCATTCGTATCAAGCCAGACAGCGGCCCATATTATCTCAACTTGTCGAGATGCTATTATATGGAAAATGATATATCCGGCGCCCGGGTCAATGCGGTGAAAGCTATCCAGCTCGGCACTGCGATCGACTTGCAATATCAGAAACTCATCGGCATCGATTAGCGCAACAGGTAATGAATAATGAAATGAATCAAAAGCAAAATGTAACCCTGGTGGTATTGGCGGCGGGAATGGGGAGCCGGTATGGAGGGTTGAAACAAATGGATGCATTTGGCCCTCATGGTGAGACCATCATTGATTATAGCTTATATGATGCGCACCGGGCAGGATTTACCCGCGTGGTATTTATCATTCGGGAATATTTCGCGGAGGCTTTCAAAGAAGTTTTTGAGCCCAAATTAAAAGGCCGTATGCAGGCTGAATATGTCTTTCAGGAACTCCACCACATACCTGGATCGTACGATATTCCAGCCGAACGTGACCGGCCCTGGGGTACCGGACATGCCATATGGGTAGCGCATGATGTGATTGATGGCCCTTTCGGGGTCATCAATGCAGATGACTACTATGGTCCTGAATCTTATAAGACCCTCTATTCATTCCTGACCACTGAGCGTCAACCTGAAGAATACGGTGTGGTCAGTTACCGATTGGACAAAACTTTGTCCGAACACGGAACGGTCAATCGTGGTGTATGCGAACGTGACGCTGAAGGGTATCTCCGTTTGATCGAAGAGTGTAAGCAGATCGGTCGTGATGGAAGTGGGATGATAACTTATCCGCTTGAAGATGGCACCCGGCGTATCCTTCCTGGTGACACACCGGTATCGATGAATATGTGGGGATTCTATCCTTCGTATTTCAGGTATTTCGAATCGCAGTTTGCCGACTTTTTGAAGAAAGAAGGTCAGGACCTCAAATCTGAATTTTATATCCCTACCCTTGTGGACCATTTGATCCGTACCCGGGAGCGTCAGACCCGGGTGTTGTATTGTGATGCGGAGTGGTTTGGGGTCACCTACCGGGAGGACAAGCCTTATGTCAGTGAACGTTTGTCGCAGTTGATTGCGGCAGGTGTTTATCCGGAGAAATTGTGGAATTAGTATGAATGGACATCTCGACACGGTTCGATTTGCAAATACAACGGACGCTATTCGGCAGGCCATTTTAGAAAACCTGCTCTTTATCCAGGGAAAATCTGAACACCTTGCAACGCGCAATGATTGGTACATGGCTGTCGCCTATGCTGTACGCGATCGATTGATGTCGAATTGGGTAAAGAACCTGGAGCGGCTTGAAAACCGTAATGTAAAACTAGTGGGCTACCTGTCGGCTGAATTCCTGATGGGCCCGCATTTGGGCAATGCATTGATCAACCTCGGCATCGAGCAGCAGGTGACAGAAGCCATGGTTCAATTGGGCCTCGACCCCAAGGAAATCATTTACCAGGAAGAAGAGCCGGGCCTTGGCAATGGTGGTCTCGGCCGTCTCGCAGCTTGCTATCTGGACTCCTTGTCTACACTTGGTGTTCCGGCCATTGGATATGGTATAAGGTATGAATTTGGGATCTTCGATCAGCGTATTCAGGATGGATGGCAAGAGGAGACTACGGACAAGTGGCTTCATTTTGGTAATCCCTGGGAAATCGCACGACCTGAGTTGACCTATACGGTCAAATTCGGAGGCCGGGTCAATCATGCGGATGACCTGGACTATAGTAAAGCGGCTCAGTGGACGGCGGACTATGAAATCAAAGGCGTCGCTCATGACACCCCTGTACCGGGCTACCTCAATGGTGCTGTCAACATGCTCCGTCTCTGGAAGTCCGAAGCCATCGAGTCGTTCAACTTCAATGCCTTCAACACCGGTGACTATTACGGAGCGGTGGATAAAAAAATATTCTCTGAAACGCTCACCAAGGTCCTCTATCCCAACGATGAGTTGGAAAAAGGCAAGCGTCTCCGGTTAAGTCAGCAGTATTTCTTTGTATCCTGTTCGTTGCAAGATATACTTCACATCCAACTCTTGAGGCAACAAAGCCTGGAGGACCTTCCGGAGGTTACGGCTTTACAACTCAACGATACCCATCCGTCCATAGCGGTCGCTGAATTGATGCGACTGCTGGTGGATGAGCATCGTATATCGTGGGAAAAAGCCTGGACGATTACCCAACGTACTTTAGCGTATACCAATCATACCTTGCTTCCCGAAGCATTGGAGCGTTGGTCATTGCCTTTGTTTAAAGATTTACTACCCAGGCACCTGGAGATCATCTACGAAATCAATGATTGGTTTATCCGCCAGGTAAGTAAAGATTTCCCTAATGATCCACAGCTGATCCAACGGATTTCAATCATAGATGAGAGTGGTCAGAAAAGTGTTCGGATGGCGCATCTTGCCACGATTGGGAGTCATGCGATCAACGGCGTTTCAGCATTGCATACTGATCTGTTGAAGCGAACTGTCATGGCGGATTTTTATCAAATAGATCCTGACCGTTTCTATAATGTCACTAATGGGGTGACCCCGAGACGATGGATGAGGCTTTATAATCCTAATCTTTCCAAACTCATCAGTGCTGTCACTTCAGCATCCTGGCTTACCCACCTGGAAGATGAGTTGTATAAACTCCGAAATCATTCCGAAGACCAGGGATTTCTGGATCAGTGGCAACAGATTAAGTTGGAAAACAAAAAGGAACTGGCGCTACGCATACAGCAACAAGTCGGACTCATCGTCAATCCATCATCGCTGTATGATATCCAGGTCAAACGGATCCATGAGTACAAACGGCAACATCTCAATGTCCTGCACATTCTGACGCTGTACAACCGCATCCGGCAGCAAAGAGATTATAGCATCACCCCGCGTACTTTTATTTTCGGAGGTAAGGCGGCACCAGGATATTTCATGGCCAAGCTCATGATCAAGTTGATCAATACGACCGCTGAGTTGGTCAACAACGATCCCCAGGTACGCGATTTGTTACGTGTCGTATTCTATCCGGATTTCAATGTCAAGAACAGTGAATGGATCTATCGGGCTGCCGATCTGTCCGAACAAATATCTACAGCGGGAAAAGAAGCGTCAGGTACCGGAAACATGAAATTTGCGATGAATGGCGCGCTTACCATAGGCACTCTTGATGGGGCCAATGTGGAGATCCTCGAGCAAGTGGGACATCAGAACTTTTTCCTGTTTGGCGCCACCGTAGAAGAGTTGGAAACCCTTCGCGCAAATGGTTATCAGCCGCAACTCCTCTATCAACAGAACGCTGCGCTGAAGGACGTCATCGATTTGATGCAATCCGATAGTTTTACCGGTGGGAATCCGGATTTGTTTAAACCCTTGATTCAATCGCTGTTGAGTTATGACCCTTATTTCCTGATGGAAGATTATGCCTCCTATATTCTAGCCCAGCAAGCAGCGAGTGACACCTACAAACAATCTTCGTTGTGGGCCAAGATGTCTGTAATGAATGTGGCCGGCATGGGAAAGTTTTCGTCCGATCGGGCTATACGGGAATACTGTCGTGACATTTGGAATGTTGGGGTATGAGAGACTTAATGCATCCATTGGACTACTGAAATTCCATTGTTGAACCAAAGTCATGGATAAAATAATAACTGACGCCGGACAAAGTTTCCCTATCGGGCCAACGATTCATTCTACCGGGGTCAATTTTTCTCTGTTTGCAAAAAATGCGACCCTTGTAGAACTCCTGCTTTTTGATCATGCGGATGCTGCTCAACCCTCGAGTGTCATCCCCTTAGATCCAAGCATCAACCGAACCTATCACTATTGGCATGTCTTTGTTCGTGGCATAGGACATGGACAGTATTATACGTATCGGATCCATGGGCCATATGATACCGGGCAAGGCCACAGATATGATCCTTCCAAGTCATTAATCGATCCATATGCCAAATTGGTGGTTGTACCTCAGGGATATAACCGTAAATCCAATGCGCCATTTGGTCAGCTCCCAACCCCTGCGATGAAGGGGATGGTGACTGAACTCAAAGGATATGATTGGGAAGGTGATATCCATCCGCGACATCCCTGGTCCAAGACGATTATCTATGAAATGCATGTAGGTGGATTTACAAAAAACCCAAATTCCGGCGTGGCCCCAGAACACCGAGGTACCTATGCAGGTCTTGTTGATAAAATCCCATATCTGACATCACTCGGAATTACTGCGGTGGAGTTACTCCCGGTATTTCAGTTTGATGCTCAGGATTGTCCGCCGGGATTGACTAACTATTGGGGTTATAGTCCGGTATCGTTTTTCGCACCTCATCTCGGTTATTATCGTGGCGCCTCACCTGATGGCGTACTGAATGAATTCAGGGATATGGTCAAGGCGTTGCATCGTGCCGGGATTGAAGTCATTCTTGACGTAGTCTACAATCATACCGCGGAAGGAGACGAAGAAGGTCCTACCTTGTCATTTCGAGGCATTGACAACAGTATTTATTACATCCTGGATACGGACAAATCCAAATATGCCAATTATGCCGGTACCGGTAACACCCTCAATGCCAATCATCCAATCGTACGCAGGATGATCCTGGATAGTTTGCATTACTGGGTTCGGGAGATGCATGTAGATGGATTCCGTTTTGATCTCGCTTCTATTCTTACGCGTGATGAAACCGGACATCCCATTGCCAATCCGCCGGTGTTGTGGGACATAGAGACGGATCCAGTATTTGCCGGCATCAAACTGATCGCTGAAGCGTGGGATGCGGGAGGCTTGTACCAGGTTGGCCGGTTTATAGGAGACAGCTGGAAAGAATGGAATGGTCAGTTTCGCGATGGCGTGCGGGCTTTTGCAAGAGGGGATCAAGGTGTGCTATCGGGATTTGTCTCTAAGATGTTGGGGAGTCCAGACCTCTATAGTCACCAGGAACGCGAACCTGAGCAAAGCATCAATTTCGTGACCTGTCATGATGGTTTTACGCTAAACGATTTGGTCACCTTTGCGCATAAGCACAACGAAGCCAACCTTGAAGACAACCGGGATGGAGCTGCAGATGACCTGAGTTGGAACTGTGGTGTTGATGGTCCTACCAACGATCCAGCCTTTGAATCCTTGCGCAACCGCCAGATCAAAAATTTTCTGACCTATACCTTGACGGCAGTAGGCGTGCCTATGCTGCTGATGGGTGATGAAGTACGACGCACCCAGCAGGGCAATAACAATGCCTATTGCCAGGACAATCCGATCTCGTGGTTTGATTGGAATGATGTATCACGACATCCTGATGTATTGCGGTTTACGCAATTGCTGATCAGAACAAGGTTGCAAAGAGATGCATTAAAGGAGGATGAAGGTCTAAGCCTTAACGAACTCCTGCGCAAATCAGATGTAATCTGGCATGGCATCCAACTCCAACAACCTGACTGGTCTGAGCATTCTCATTCTATCGCCTGTAATGTCAGGGCTCTTGGAGGAAAATTATCATTGTACTACATGTTCAATGCTTATTCAAAACCCCTGGAGTTTGAACTTCCTTCCATTCCAGGGCATGCGCGCAAACACTGGAAGCGTTGGATTGATACTGCGCTTTCGTCGCCCGATGACATTTGTTATTGGACCAAAGCAAAATCGCACCTTGGGACCACCTATATGGTGCAACCCTATTCGACTGCAGTATTATTTGTTAAAAATGGTACGCGGTGACCCGAATCCCCTGCGGGATTGATTATCTTCTCCAATTATATTCTTTGAGCACTGGATGATGGATCCTCGATGCTCTTGCAACGGCGCCATTGAGAATCTGCATAGGCAGATGAAGACGTAATCCCCATGCCGTTTCATTGTGCTCTGCAAATGGTATACCCAGGTGGAAGAGATTTAATCCATACGTCCAGCCTCTGGCGACCAATGCCATCGCCATCGACAATGTGACTTCGTAATTGTCTCCCGGCCAACCGCTATCGAGGTAAAAGGCTACATCCGGTGGATCTTCGTGAAGGACACGCTCCATCAGATCGTCTTTCTCAGAAAACGTACTCGACATGCAAATGGCCGTACCAAAGACTTCAGGGTATTGCCAAACCGAATAGAATGACACTACTCCACCAAGAGAAGAGCCCCATACCGATCGCCATCTGCGATTGTCCCCGACCCGATACATGGATTGAATAGAAGGTACGATTTCTTCGACTAGTGCTTTAGCATACAATTCATACCCCGGCAAAGTATATTCTTTCATCCGGTCATTGGAATGAATGCCAACGATCACCAGTTCTTCTACGGCGCTCATGGCCCGCAATACCATGCTGGCTTCATCGATTTCCCATTCCCGACCCATAAACGCTTCGCGTGGGAAAAATAAATTTTGACCATCTTGCATGAAGGCCACCGGAAACGTACTCAGGTTGTTTTCTGCATACCCTGGCGGGAGATACACACGCACCAAATGCTCATGATCCAGAATGGATGATTTGAGACTAATGAGTTTAGAAAACGTACCCTTGTCTGATCCAAAAAAATAAGGGTAGGCAATCCGCTGGTCTTCTTCACCCATCAGCAGTAATTTATTCGGGCCTACAGACCAGTGCAATTTACCGTTTGATTTCAGGCATGGTTTGAAATAAAGGAAATGGGCTTGAGTCTCCACCGTAAACGTCCAGATTGTACCGTCTTCCGATACCGCGGTGGACCGAACATCCAGATCCCAATCAAGTTCGGTCCGCAGGGTGATTTCTCCTTTTCCCGCTGGGTAAGCAATACGCAATGTCCGCTTAAAAACCGTGTTGATATCCATGGTCAAGTAAAATCTGATCTATCCTTCCTATCCTGCTAAAGGGTATAAACCGGACAGATGCTATGGACTGCAAAGATAGGGATGAAAGAAACAGATTGACATCATATACCATTGGTTGGTGCCTTTTTCCGAATCACATTCCTTAAGGAGAATTAACGCTGCATAACAGTGAAATACTGGTGTGGCAAAAGGGATTTGAAGGAGTATTTGACATCTATGGAATGACCCTGAACCAATTGGAGGCAGAATGGAAAACATTCATTCAAACCATTCCCATCCCTGAGGATTTTGACATCACCAGGTTGAAAGACGGCTGCGGATAGCAAAGGCAATGATTATCTTTAGGGCAAAGCCATCCCGATGGAAGAATCCTATATACATCAGAACCGGATCAAGCAGATTTTCTTCATGATTTGCATTGTGGCCTTGGGCATCCTGCTGGCACGTGAGCTTTCGGGATTTTTACCTGCCATGCTTGGAGCCATCACCTTGTATATCCTGATGCGAAAAGCAATGCAACACCTGGTCGATCGACGCGGATGGTCGAGGTCTCTTTCTGCCTGGATGCTGATGCTGGGTTCCTTTCTGGTGATCATGATCCCGATCGGTGCGGTGATCAGCATGCTGACTTCCAAAATCTCCTATGCCATTGCCCATTCCAATGAATTGTCTGTGGCGCTTGACCAAATGATCAACCGGATTGAATCACAATTTGGTATCCAACTGATGAGTGAAGAAAACATAGGTAAAGTCGGCAACCTTGTTGCCAAGACCGTACCCCAGATGCTCAGCGCGACCTTTAGCACGCTGGCCACTATATTCTTCATGTATTTCATTCTGTATTTTATGCTGGTCAATGGCCAGAAGATGGAGCATGCTTTGTACGAGCACATTCCTTTGAAAGATGAGAATGTGGACAAACTTGGATTTGAAATTGAAAACATGGTCCTCAGCAATGCTATTGGTATCCCGGTAATTGGATTCCTGCAAGGGGTAGTGGCGATCATCGGGTATTACATCATAGGTGTGAAGGAGCCATGGTTTTGGTTTGTGATCACCTGTATCACAGCCATGCTACCGGTTGTCGGTGCTGCCCTGGCCTATGTGCCATTGGCCATTATATTCTTTGCCAACAATCAGGTCTGGCAAGGCATGTTTATGTTGGTGTACGGCTTTGGTGTGATCGGGACTGTAGACAATATATTCCGGTTTGCCCTGGCGCAAAAAATCGGAAATGTACATCCGCTTGTCACCGTCTTTGGGGTGATCATCGGGCTTCAGCTTTTTGGATTTATCGGATTGATCTTTGGCCCTTTGCTGATCTCCTTGTTTATCCTCTTACTACGGATTTATGCCAATGAGTTTTTTGTCAAACAGCGGGAAAAATTTCCGCAAGAGACCGCCTCATCCACTTTGGAGTAATCGTTACTTATTGTCTTTCTTTTTAAAATCTCCTCTCTTCCAGGCTTCAATAAATTGCTTCCAGGCGAAAGCATTGAAGATATTTTGGGGTTTATACTGTCCTTCCGCGTAGTAGTTCTGTGACTTCTGGCGGAGGTAGATGGAGGTATTTTCGATGCCGTCTGAGGGCAGGTATTGTCGAAGCTGCTCCATGGATTTTTCAGAGAGATTCTCGGCGGCGATATCTTCCAGATCATCGTGGACATCCATGGCGAGAAATTCCTGGTTGAAAAAATCGGGATCCGGCCACGGATAGATTACGGCTTCCGGTAACAGGATGGTATCCTTCGTCAAAATCTGAAAGATGGTGTAGCGATCCCGTGTAAGGGTATCCGGGACGGTATAGAATGCATCCTTATATCCCAGGACCGAAAAAGCCAAAGTCTCTCCGGATCGGACTACGATGGAAAAGAAACCGGAAATGTCTGTCAGTGTACCCCGATTTGTTCCTTTGACGGCTACTACCGCATAAGGCAAGAAAATGAGGCGGTTATTTTCTTCTGTGACTACTTTTCCGGAAATCTGGACTACTTTTTCGTACTCAGGATTGTCTTGCTGGGCTTGTAACCGATTAGCCAGGCACATTGTGGTCAGAACCACCAAAAGCACATTTCTACCAGCCCCGAAAAAGCAATGATGAACATGAGTCATAGGGCAAAGGTAGGGATTGATTTCATCATTAACGTAAGCTCCTCACCCCTTGGTATGTCCTATAAATGCCATATCTGCCTCCATTGACACGGTATCAAAATGACCAGATATCCAGGGCTTGTTGCAGCACTTCCTCCATTCGATCCACATAGACAAAGGTCATGCCCTCGATGTACTCCGGTTTGATCTCGGCCACATGGCGTTTATTGGCTGTAGACAAGATGATCTGCTTGATACCGGCTCGTTTTGCGGCCAGCACTTTCTCCTTGATACCTCCTACCGGAAGCACCTTGCCCCGGAGTGTAATCTCTCCGGTCATGGCCGTGTGGCTCTTTACCGGTTTCTTTTTGAAAGCGGAAGCCAGCGAGGTCAGCATCGTGATGCCTGCTGAAGGTCCATCTTTTGGTATAGCCCCTTCCGGAACGTGGATGTGTATGTCCGTGTTTTCAAAGGTGGCGGCATCGATCCCCAGGACATCGCCATGCGCCTTGATAAAACTCAGGGCCGTGGTCGCTGACTCCTTCATAACATCTCCGAGATTGCCGGTGAGGGTGAGCTTGCCCTTTCCAGGACTGAGGCTGGATTCGATAAAGAGGATATCTCCACCGACTTTAGTCCAGGCCAATCCTATTGCCACTCCACTGCTGTGTACTTCGGTGTAAAGTGTTGGGTCATATCTTTCCGGGCCCAGGATGTCAGGCAGCTGCGACTTGGAAATAGTTGCATTATATTTTTCGTCCATCGCCACACGCTTGGCGACATACCGCATTACGGAGGCTAGTCTGCGGTCCATGCTACGTACGCCGGATTCGCGGGTGTAACTCTCGGCGATCTCACGCAGGACATCATCTTTGAGTTTGACATCGGTTGGTTTGAGTCCATGCTCCTTGCGTTGCCGTGGAATCAGATGCTTCTTGGCAATTTCAATTTTTTCTTCTGTTGAATAGCCACTGATATTGATGATCTCCATCCGGTCGAGCAACGCGGGCTGGATAGTCTGCAGCGAATTGGCCGTTGCAATAAACATCACCTTCGAGAGATCATACTCGAGTTCAAGGTAGTTGTCGTAAAATGTTGAATTCTGTTCCGGGTCGAGTACTTCGAGTAAGGCAGATGACGGGTCGCCGCGGAAGTCTTTTCCTACCTTATCAATCTCATCGAGGATAAAGACGGGGTTTGAGGCACCGGCCTTTTTAACGGACTGAATAATCCGTCCGGGCATGGCCCCGATGTAGGTTTTCCGATGGCCGCGGATTTCTGATTCATCATGCAGACCCCCAAGCGACATGCGGACAAATTTGCGTTTGAGTGCACGGGCGATAGATTTACCCAAAGAGGTCTTACCGACTCCGGGAGGCCCCACCAGGCAAAGGATGGGGGCTTTCATATCCCCTTTCAATTTGAGTACAGCGAGATGCTCCAGGATCCGATCCTTCACTTCTTCCAGACCATGATGATCTTCGTCCAGGACTTTCTGGACATTTTTTAAATCAAAATTGTCCTTCGTGGTTTGCTCCCAGGGCAGATCAAGCAAAAGCTCGAGGTAATTAAGTTGGACGCTGTATTCCGCCACTTGCGGATTGATCCTGCGGATCTTGGCGATTTCACGATCGAAGGTATCCTGAACGGTCTTGGTCCATTTCTTTTTCTTGCTGCGCTCTACCAGATTACGGATTTCAGACTCCTGTGGATTTTGTCCGAGTTCTTCCTGGATCGTCTTGAGTTGCTGATTAAGAAAATAATCGCGTTGTTGTTTTTCAATATCCACCCGCACCTTTGATTCCAGTTGGCTTTTAAGTTCCAGCATTTGCATCTCATTGTGCATCATCTTGAACACTTCATTAGCCAGGGTATCCAATTGTTCGATTTCGAGTAACTCCTGTTTGCGGATGTGATCGATGGCCAGGTTGGAGGAAATAAAGCCCAGAAGGTGAACATCGCTTTTGATATTGCGAATCATCACCACGGCCTCTGATGGAATGTTAGGGGATAGCTTGATAATTTTTTCAGCGAGATCGCGGATCGAACCCATAATCGCTTCAAACTCGATCTTGCTGGTCGGCTGGGTATAGTTACGGGACTTGATCCTGGCGATCATGTACGGATCGACCGAATCCATCTGGATCAGGTTGAATCTTGATCTGCCTTGAAGTATAGCGGTGATGGAACCATCAGGCATCTTCAGAATTTTAAGGATCCGGGCCATCGTTCCGACCTGGAAAAGATCGGCGATACCGGGATCTTCATTTTCGACATCCCTTTGTGCGAGAACAGCGATTTGTTTGTTGGTATCGTGAGCCTTGCGGACAGCCTTCATGGATTTTTCACGGCCGACTGTGATGGGAATCACAATCCCGGGATAGAGGACGGTGTTTTTGAGGGCTAGTACAGGCACAAGTTCAGGTAGATCCTCGCCATTATGGGGCTCATCATCCTCATCCACTGAAATGATTGGCATAAACTCGGTATCTTCTACCACAGAATTCGTCAGCAAAAGGTCTTCAAACATATCGTTCGAGGTAAATTCAGATTTGTGTGAAAATTATATGTTCTGGAAGGTCAATTTTCATTCCACGGGGAAAAATTCTGCCAAATACTGGCAAAGAGGTAAAATAGGCTGCCAAAAAGGCAGAAAATCAATGGAATGCGATAGATATGGCGAGTGGTCTGCCAACCAAGCCAGGCAGATTTAGGTCAAAGCCGGCACATTCGAATAGCAGATACTATCGTGAAATCGGATCCGATCATCCCTAAATTAGACCCGTACTATTGTTCAACAGGCTCTGCGTCAGTCAAAACTGTTTGTGCTTCATCAATCTCGAACCGAAGGTTTTCGATGATAAATTCCTGCCGTTCCTGGGTGTTTTTGCCCATGTAGTATTCCAGGATCTCATCAATGCTGGTATTGTCTTGGATCAAGACAGGCTCCAGATGAATCTTCTCGCCGATAAAGGCACCAAACTCGTCAGGTGAAATTTCGCCGAGGCCCTTAAATCGGGTAATCTCCGGTTTGCCTCTCAACTTACTGATGGCTGCTTGTTTTTCCTTTTCGTTGTAACAATAAAACGTCTGTTGCTTGTCTCTAACCCGGAAGAGAGGTGTCTCCAGAATGAAAAGATGCCCTTCGCGTACCAGGTCCGGAAAAAACTGAAGGAAGAAGGTCAGGAGCAGCAGACGGATATGCATGCCATCCACATCGGCATCGGTGGCGATCACTACCCTATTGTACCGAAGATCTTCAAGGCCATCTTCGATATTGAGCGCATGTTGCAGCAGGTTGAACTCTTCATTCTGATAGACGACCTTTTTAGTCATCCCATAACAGTTGAGCGGCTTACCCCGGAGCGAAAACACGGCCTGAGTTTGAACATCACGAGCTTTGGTCAATGATCCGGAGGCTGAGTCTCCTTCCGTAATAAAGATCGTGCTATTGTCCTTCAACTCACCGTCCACCCTGGTGTTGTCATTGTAATGTACTCTGCAATCGCGCAATTTCTTGTTGTGCAAGTTGGCAGACTTGGCGCGTTGATTAGCTAGTTTTTTAATGCCGGCGATTTCCTTGCGCTCCCGTTCGGATTGCTGGATGCGTTTGAGTACTTCTTTGGCGACATCAGGATGCTTGTGGAGGTAGTTGTCGAGTTGTTGGGTAACAAAGTCATTGATAAACGTCCGAACGGTTGGTCCATCAGGTGCGATGTTATTAGATCCCAGTTTGGTTTTGGTCTGAGATTCGAATACCGGTTCTTCGACGCGGATACTGATGGCTCCGATGACTGACGTACGGACATCCTTTGGGTCGAAATTTTTATTGAAGTGATCCCGCAGGGTTTTGACGATTGCTTCTTTAAAAGCGTTGAGATGAGTACCCCCTTGTGTGGTATGTTGGCCATTCACAAAGGAGTAATACTGCTCACCATAATGCTGACCGTGGGTCAGGGCGATTTCAATATCCTCCCCTTTGAGGTGGATGATGGGATATCGGATTTCTTCGCTGGAGGTCTTGCGGGTGAGGAGATCGAGAAGGCCGTCTTTCGAGTGAAAGATCTTTCCGTTGTACCTGACTTTTAATCCGGCATTGAGCCAGGCATAATTCCAGAGTTGTTGTTCGACGAACTCATCTCTATATTCATAATTTTTGAAGATCGTTTCATCCGGAACAAATGAGAGGATCGTGCCTTGCTCTTCCGTGGATTTGATGATTTTGGATTCAGCGGTGATTTCTCCCTGGTGAAAGACAGCTTCTTTGGATTTGCCTTCGCGGACTGCGCGAACCAGGAAGTAATCGGAGAGCGCGTTGACGGCTTTGGTACCTACGCCGTTGAGACCGACCGACTTTTTAAAGGCTTTGGAATCGTATTTACCACCGGTGTTGATTTTCGAAACACATTCGACCACCTTGCCTAAAGGTATGCCACGACCGTAATCCCGGACAGTGACTTTGTTGTCTTTGATCTCCACATCGATCTGTTTGCCATGGCCCATGACATATTCGTCGATGGAGTTGTCGATGACTTCTTTAAGCAATACGTAGATCCCATCGTCCGGGGTGGAGCCGTCGCCCAGTTTACCAATATACATACCGGGGCGCATCCGGATGTGCTCTTTCCAGTCGAGGGTTAAAATGTTTTCTTCGGTGTATTGGCTCATAAGTAACAACGCTAAAAGGCAAAGATATGGTGGAAAAACTGAATATGTGATCCCTCTCTTCAATAGGGATCGGTTCTACGTAAGTAGAAGCGAGGGAGTTCTCCGTATAACCGGATGATCTAAAATATGCGTACGGAGGCACGGACAACACGGAGGGAATGGAGAAAAAGGAGAAATGGCACACGGAGGCACGGAGAACACGGAGAAAATGGAATTTAGTCTTATCTTATCTTTTGAATACCTTCAGTCCTCTAGAATTCTGGCATCGGCAGTAAGGATGCCAGATAGGAATGCGCAATTACTCAGATCCCGGATAACCTGAATTCAGTTTAGACCATTGAAAAAGGGCTTACCAACTATGTTATTGAAAAGGGTTCTGTGGATGGGATTTTTCATACCTGTGCTGTTCGGGATACTACACGCGCAGAACCTGGTACCTAATGGTGATTTTGAAACATATACGCTCTGTCCTACTTTTTATAATACGGGTGGGCCTTTGGAATGTAAGCCCTGGTTTAGAGCTACCGGAGGGACGCCGGACTATTTCAATGCCTGTCATTCGTCCGGCATAGTAGGTGTACCCAACAATATATGTGGTATCCAACCGGCGCATAGCGGAGATGCATATCTCGGCACTATGCTGTATTATACCATCATCGGTGATTACCGGGAATATCCTGAAGTCAAATTGACTTCTCCGTTGATTGCAGGGACTACTTACGTTGTCAGTTTTTGGTATAGCTTGTCAGGATATTCCTGTACCAGTGATCGCCTGGGCGTTGTGCTAAATAATGTCCAGGTTACGGTTCCATCTATTTATACTACCCTTCCCTACACGCCTCAGCTTGAACTCGATGATGTGCCGATCAACAACGCGGAGTGGAAGTTATTCAGCAAATGTTATGTCGCTGATGGTGGAGAACAATACATCGTAATCGGCAATTTTTATCCAGATGCACAGACAAATTTCGGGACCGGATGTCCACCCATCAATGGCTATACCGGTTCTTACCTTTACATCGATGATGTCAGTATCCAGGCAGCAGTTCCCCCTGACCCCATTGATCTCGGGGATGCTCAACAGTTCCTGTGTGATGGGGAAGTCATCACCTATTCGTTTGATCCGATGGCTGGTGATTATCTATGGCAGGATAATAGCACCTCGGCCACCTATACCGTATCGAACCCTGGAACCTATGCAGTCACACTGACCCATGATTGTTTTAGTGTGGTAGATGAAGTAACCATTACTGCCCTCGCACCACCTGATCCCATTTCGCTAGGATCTGATACTACCATTTGTTCTTCTGACTATCTCTGGTTTGATTTTGACCCCGGTATTGGTGATTATGTTTGGCAAGATGGCTTTACCGAGGCCAGTTATACTATCACGCAGGAGGGTATCTATGCTGTCACGTTAACCAATGCCTGTGGTACGACTGAAGACCAACTATTGGTCAGCTATTACCAGGATCCAATAGTGGATTTCATGGCAGATACAGTTCGTGGCTGCACCGGGGTCCCGGTACATTTTCAATTTGATCCTTTGATCGGTGATTATTTCTGGCAAGATGGTAGTGAAGGTTCGGATTATACAGTCAATCAATCAGGTACGTATTCAGTGATAGTGACCAATCCATGTGGCAGCGATTTCAGTTCGGTTGTCGTCGAATTTGAAAATGCCCCTGTACCGGATCTTGGGCCTGACACCATCCTGTGTGCCAGCGAGGTCCCTTACCTCATCGACTTGACAGGTCTTGCCTTTGCGCAAGAGTATGTTTGGAACAATGGCACAACACAAAGCACATCGTCCATCACAAGTGCAGGGATATATAGTGTTACCGTCTCCAATGCGTGCTTCAGTATTTCTGATTCAGTAACTGTTACTGTACAGGATTCTGTATTCGAGGTGCACCTACCTCATGATACCATAGTCTGTCCGGGGGATACATTATGGATCGATGCCGGTGGTCTTCAGGGTCAATATACGTGGCAAGACAGTAGCACGACTCAGCAATTGATAGTGGTTGAATCCGGTAGCTATAGTGTAAGTATTTCCAATACCTGTGGCTCAGGAACGGATACCATGGAGGTGGTGTTTGATGATCAGCTACCTCGTCCTGATCTTGGCCCGGACCTGAATTTGTGTCCCGGGGATCAGGTTATCTTAACTGCAGGTGTGCAAGCGGTCAATTACTTGTGGCAAGACGGAAGCACCAATGATAGTATTGTGATCAGTGGAGCAGATACAATTATACTTACGGTCTCCAATATGTGTATTACTAAATCAGATACTATGTTGGTGTATGTTGATGCAACGCCACCCGATGCCAATCTGCCGGAGTACATTGGCTTGTGCCGCCAGGATAGTGTTGCGATTCAAACTGGTGTTGCCGGTGCGCAGTATTTGTGGAACACGGGCGATACTACTCCAATACTATTTGCACAGTCTCCAGGAACCTATATTCTTACCGTTACCAATTCGTGCGGCACGGATACGGATACGACGATTGTAAATGATTTAGGTTCCGCACCGGTGGTAGATCTTGGTTCGGATCAAACGCTTTGTTCAGGAGATACAATTACCATCAGCCCGGGTATATCAGGAAATTACTTGTGGAACGATGGATCGACAGCGACATCCTACGAAATTTCAGCAGGCGGCACGATCGTTCTTACCATTCAAAATAATTGTGGAACAGATACTGATTCTATGTTTATCGATCAGATACTTCCATTGCCTTCGCTTAACCTTGGAGCAGATCTATCCTTTTGTGTAGGTGACAGCATAATCCTCCATGCTGGATGGACCGATGTTGATCTTTTGTGGCAGGATGGTTCTTCCGATACCACATACATAGCTACATCTTCTGAAATGATTGTCCTTACCATTTCCAATGATTGTGAAGTGAGATCGGACACCTTGATTGTTGAAGCAGTTTCATCGCCCCCCAACCTGAATCTCGGCGCGGACCTTGTAGTGTGTGAAGACATACCCGTGACTATAGCACCGGGGCTTTCCGGCGTAAACTATTTATGGCAGGACGGCAGTCATAATAGTCAATTGACTGCTTTTGCGCCCATGGTTGTAATCCTGGAGATCTCTACTGCTTGTGGTCAGTCTATCGATACGGTGCAATTACTTTCTGCTGGTCATGCTCCTCAGTTTAATCTTGGCGCTGACACCGCATTGTGCGCATCCGAAACTCTCTTGCTCTATGCGCATCCTGTGGGTGCAGACGCAAAGTGGCAAGATGGATCCACCGACTCTACACTTGTGGTTACAACAGCAGGCATATACGCTCTGACGCTAACGAATACGTGTGGGCAATACACTGATTCGATTTTAGTGACGTATAGTGATATGCCTCCTGAGATTGATCTGGGCCGTGATACATTTATATGTGCAGGAGCTGGACTTAGTCTTAATGTACCATTATCTGCCTTAGAATACGTCTTTACCTGGAGCACAGGGGAGGATACCTCATCTATCGTGGTTGATCAACCTGGTACATATTCGGTTTCGGTCAGCAATAATTGTGGTTTGACTTCGGCTATGATTAACATTTTTGCGGATACCGTGCATTTGAGTGAACTATTTCCCAACCATTATCAGATCTGCCCCGGGGATACCTTGAGGTTAAATGTGCGGCAAGAAGATCAGGTCGCGTATACCTGGGATGATGGCAGTATCGAACCTACGATTCAGGTTACAAGCCCCGGTGAATATGCGGTGACCTTGAGTAGTGAATGTCAGCAATTGGATGAGCGTTTTTTGGTGGTCTACGGAGATTGTGCGGAAGCCATGTATATCCCGAATACGTTCTCCCCCAATGACGACGGTGTCAATGATATCTTTTCTGTTTTTCGGGACGGTACCCCTCCAACATCTTTCGAATTAAAGATTTATGATCGTTGGGGTAATACCGTTTTTGAAACTTCTCAGTTTGATTTTATGTGGAATGGTCGATTTCGGGATAAGCCCCTACCCGTTGGTGTTTACACATATGTAATCAATGCGACCTGGAATACAGAGTCAACTATCATTCGCAGAGGAGACATCACCCTAAAAAGGTGATTAGATGGAAAAAAATCAGATAACCAGGATTAATTACTGCGTGCCGTCTCGGGCGTTGTCCGATGGAAAAACGTTGGGAAAGAGACGCTGGCGCTGTGACGGAAACCTTGCTCTGCCGTCTCGGTAAAATGGTATTGGCGAGCAAAATTTTTAAAGAACGCCACCAATTGTTCTTCGGGGATATTGCGGCTATTGGGCTTGGGATAAAGGGCCAGATGCGCGACGGTGCCATCGGGATTAAAATAGATATTGATCCAAAGCTTCACACCGCGGATATCAAATTTTAAGTCCGTAGCGTAGTCTTCGATATCCATCATAAAACCACTCCACCCTTTGTAGGCCAGATCAATATTATTGGCGTATAAAGACATGAAGGATTGAGGAAATGCTTCTGAGAGTTGGAGATATTGATCTTCATATTCTCCAATGAGGAATACCTCAGGCATCTGGGTGGCACCTGGGGTCTGGGCATACGTCTGCAAATGAGCGCTGACCAGAAAAAGGGTGAATGTTATGCGTATTAGATACTTCAAGGTTCGCGGCTCTTAAACCTAGTGATCTGTTTAATGCTTCGAATATAGGGAAGTTCCAGGAAATCAATACCTGCAACTCGGGCGAAAGGTTAAATTTATACGCTGCCTGGGCGTCCGGGTGCATTAAAATCTGGTAAAATTCTTCCACATACCAGGATTCAGTATGCCTAATATTACATAAAATGATTATAGATATCATACTCATTATGTTTGCCATTGCAGGTTTTTGGGTGGGATATACCCGGGGAATCGCCGGCACCCTTTTAGTTGTGGCAGGCTATGTGATCGCGCTGCTCATCACGCTAAAAATAACTCCGTGGCTGGTTGGTTTTTTAGTCAGGACCATCAATCTGGAGAAGGTACTAGCCCTGATTTTTGGAACGATACTGGTCCTGGTCCTTTTTATTTTTCTGGTTCATTTCCTGGCCAGACGTATTGATCACTACTTTACCAAAACAAAACCTCCGGCGGTAAGTAAAGTTTTCGGTGGTCTGGTATTGTGTTTGGTGTTTATGGTTTTCTATGGTCTGGTGGTAAATACATTAAATAGTTTTAGGATGGTCGGCGAAAAGGCCCGACAATCCAGTATCAGTTATTCCACGCTGATCGCAGTCCCGGGTAGCGCGAAGAAAATGGCTGAAAAAACGCGACCGATATTTAACGGATATTGGAAACTGATCGATGAAACCATTCAGCATCGGCAGCAGAGTGTGCCGGATAGTACTAAACAATAATAGATTTTGAGATCCACCCATGTACCCGATACGGTTCTGATCGAGCGCTTTCGCCACAGTGGCGATAAGGAGGCGCTGGGTCAGCTTTTTTTGCGGTACATGGAACTCGTATATGGTGTTTGCCTCAAATATCTGGGTGACCCTGAATCAGCCAAGGATGCTGTCATGGATATCTATGAGCACCTCAATCGGAAGTTACCAGCTCATGAAGTTGAGAATTTCAGTGCATGGTTATATATGGTCAGTAAAAATCATTGTCTGCAGCAGCTTCGTAAAAAAAGCAATTTATTAACGGTTTCCCTTGATGATCCGGATATGCAAAAGGGCCGTGAATTGCATCAGGAAGATGACGGTTTTGACCTGGATCTGACGGCGGATGTTGCGGATCAGTTGCATGATTGTTTGGACGGATTACCGGAGCGACAGCAGGTCTGTATACGGATGCTATATTTTGAAAAGAAATCTTACGCAGAGATCAGTCAGCTGACTTCGCAACCGCTGGATCTGGTCAGGTCACAGATTCAGAATGGGAGAAGGAACCTAAAAAAATGTATTGAAAACAGTCAACGTCGTGGAGCAGGAACAGACCTATAAGTGGATCCAGGAGCGGCTGCGGCAGCTTCACAGCGGAACCTTGTCCGAGGAGGACCTGCGTCGGCTGATGGAGATCGCGGAGCATGATCCTTTTGTGGCTGATGCCCTTGAAGGGTATACCACGCATCCGGATGGTGAGCACGCTGAATATCTGGAATATCTAGCCGAAAAAATCACCTACCGTAAACGCGAGCGTCGTCGTTGGCTGATTCCGAATCTTACCATTACTGCTATTGCTGCCAGTCTGCTGATCATCCTGGCTACATACGCAGTCCTGTATCGGATTGATCATACAGAAAAGGAGACCACATTTGTCTTTGTATCACCGGATTCACTGGGCATCCATGAGAATGATTCGTTTGGAGTTGCTATGGAACAGCCTCATGTGGAGAAGCCCTCTCCGGAAACGATCATCTCTGCTTCCTCCAGCCATGATGACCTTGCTGAGGAGCCTGCACTTGCAAAGACTGCTGACCAAACGAAGGCTAAAAGCGCACCTCAAGCTCCTCCATCCGTTGCTGAGGCATCGGAAGGACGCGTGCAAAGCGATGCACCTGGTGCGAAAGCGAATCCATCTGAACCTGAGTGGCCCGAGGGATTTATTGCTTATCTGAAAGCCAATTCACGTTACCCGATTGATGAAACTTTGGAATCGTCCTCCAAGCTTGTCACACTTGTTTTTTATACCGGAGAAGATGGAAAACCAATCCGTGTGGAAGCCATGAAAAGTTCTGCACCTGATCAATACAAAGCGGAGGCCTTGCGGCTACTCAAAAACAGCAGCGGATGGATATGTAAAAATGGAAACTATCCTTGTCGGTTG
The DNA here is from genome assembly GCA_044227555.1 of Saprospiraceae bacterium. GTDB lineage: Bacteria > Bacteroidota > Bacteroidia > Chitinophagales > Saprospiraceae > Opimibacter. The sequence goes on from JBGAWQ010000001.1 coordinate 417,643, forward strand.
GAATGTACCCTCGGTTTTAAATAATCCCATCATAAAACGATCGTACCATTACCCTCGGGTGATTTCAAAGGAAGAAAATACCTGTGTAGATATTTCTTCATGGACGAACACATCATTTACTTCGGCCAGAAGAGGGCCCTCTTTGCACCATTCAATGAAGGAAGCTACATCTTGATCTGCACCCTGAACCAATGCCGCCACAGAACCGTCAGGTAGGTTCCACACCATGCCTCTGAGGCCCAGCGCGATTGCTTTATCCTTAGCCGAAGCCCTGTACCATACACCTTGCACTTTGCCGGTGATGTGTAAATGGAACGTTTTCATACTATCCGAAACTCAAACACCTATGCTCGTAATCATTGGGATATCGGCCATGGTGCGAAGCCCGGGAGTAGCCTTAAGGATTGACTTGCAGGCATTGAGGATGATGGCACACGTTGCGATATCGCCGTGAACCCCTTTCATAATTCTGGAGCGGATGTGAGGCGTACCAAAAATCTCAATCTCGTCATAGGAATCGGGTTCGCCGACAGAGGCTTGAAAGGCAAGTTTAATTTTTTCTTCTCCAGCGACCCATCCGATGCCGGTTTGTCGCACCCCTGCCACTTGTCCGGAAATGATTGTCATGGCCTCAGAGGTTATCGTGCGATCTGCGATGACTGGTTCGATCCGATCTTCTGTTCGTTCCAAATGCCATCCAAGCTGGTTGGCAATGAAGTGCATGGATTCAGACAATCCAACGTGACGCAATGTACCTTCATTTTTTCTTCTTTCAAATTCATCAAACGTGAGGCCGGCACCGATTTTCTTTTGGAAAGGGATTCTCCGGAACTGCGCATCCTGATAGCGACGTACCTCTACCCTTTCCACCTGGTTACAGATTCCGGTAAGCATGGAAGGCAGAGCATCCATCAGAAAACCAGGATTGACCCCGGTGCCTAATACTGCAACATCTTTTGCTTTGGCAGCCTGATCTATCCTGGAAGACCAGTCTGTGGCACTTTTCCATGGATAGAATAATTCTTCGCAAGTCGACACCACTGAATAACCGGCTTCGATCAGGGCTATCACCTGGGGTCCAATGCCCGATAGATCAGACACGGTGGCCAGGATAGCAACGTCTGCCTTGGATATATTCCCAATATGGTCTGTGATCAGAACTCCTGAAGATTCAAGTCCGGCATGTACGCCCATATCTTTTCCCTTCAGGCTCGGGTCGATATCTACAACGTGAGCGATGACGATATCTTTTCTCTTCAAAGCGTAGCGGTAGATATTGATCCCCAGAGGGCCGGCGCCGATCAGTACGGCATGAATTGGAGGAATAAGGCTCATAAATTGAAATCAGACTTTGGTTATAGAAACGTGAAATTAAAAGATTCTTCAGGGAGAATATAACTTCCTCTATATTCTGTCCCTCAATTTAAAGGCCATGCTGAAACCTGGTTAAAGGAAAAAGATATTGGCGATTATACCTGTTGAATTACAAACTGTTTGCAGTACTTCTTGATTTCATCTCTGACTTCCCGAAAGCGCTGCATGATTTCCTCATGAGTACCTGTAGCCTTGGCGGGATCAGGAAAATTGTGGTGAAATTTCTTTGCCTTTGATGGAAAGTAGGGGCAACGCTCGCGGGCATGGTCGCATACTGTGATGATGATATCAAAATCGACATTCTGGTATTCATCAATGTGATTTGAGGTTTGATGCGAGATATCTATGCCATCCTCTTCCATCACCTTTACGGCCAGGGGATTGACTCCGTGTGTCTCAATACCAGCGCTGTAGACTTCCGCTTGATCTCCGGCGAAATAACTGAGGTAACCTTGGGCGATCTGACTACGGCAGCTATTACCCGTGCAAAGGACAAGAATCTTTTTAGTTTTCATGATCAGACAAGGAGCCAGGCCATATTGATGATACAGAACTTCGGATCCAATCCAAGGATCCATTGTAATACCACTACTGAACTGGTGATTACAATAAATCTCTTGTTATGCTTTAGAAAAGCTTTAATTGCAGCAATCCGGTCCGCAACCGCAGGGTTTTGGTTTTTCAGCGTAAACGGTAATGCTATAGATTCCGGTGTTACTGTCTTTGAATTGTTGGAGTTCGATTTCATTCAGATAATTTTTTAATATATCATCCGGCACTACAATGGGCTTTTCCTTTTGTATTGTTATAGACGTGAATCCATTTGCTACGATCATGTCCAGGTATTCGGATTTTTGAATGGCACCTGCTACGCAACCGGCATACATTTCAGCGGCATTGCGGATGTGGTCCGGGAGCTGACCCACTAACACGATATCTGAAATGCTGAAGTGACCGCCTGGTTTAAGGACCCGGAATATTTCACTGATCACCTGGTTTTTGTCCGGCACCAGATTGAGTACGCAATTGCTGACGATGACATCGGCAATATTGGAGGTGATGGGCATATGTTCGATGTCGCCTTGTCGGAATTCCACATTGGCGTAGCCCAATTTTGTGGCATTGGCTCTTGCTTTTTCGATCATCGCCGGGGTAAAGTCTATGCCAATGACTCGGCCATCTTCTCCGGTTTCGTGCCGGGCTACGAAGCAATCATTGCCGGCGCCACTGCCCAGATCGATGACGGTATCTCCCTTTTTAATTTTGGCAAATTGAGTGGGCAAGCCACAGCCCAGGCCAAGGTCTGCATCGGGCTGATAGCCTTCCATATTCGTATAGTCATCGGTCATGATGTTGTATACGTCTGTTGAGCAGCAGCCTGAGCCGCAGCAAGAGGCTTGATTGGTATCCTTATCCTGGAGGGCGATTTCGCTGTACTTCCGGCGAACGAGGTCTTTGAGTTGTGAGGAGTTATCCATGTTAGAAATGATTTATGGTTAGCAACAATCTGATCCTTTCTGTTGGAGCTTGGCCGACATGCCGGCAAAGTAGTTCTGTAGTTTATCGATCGCTTTATCATCAATGCAGTAGCAAATGGCTGTGCCTTCGATATTGCCTTTGATGAGGCCTGCGCTTTTCAACTCTTTGAGGTGTTGGGATACAGTAGGCTGGGCCAGAGGGAGGGCATCTACGATATCCCCGCAGATACAGGCATTGGTTTTCATCAGATATTCCATGATGGCTACCCTGGCGGGATGCCCGAAGGCCTTGGCCATATTGGCGATGGTGTTTTGTTTTTCGTTAAAGAGGTCTGTTTTGGTAGCTCCCATAATTGATTATTATATTGCAATATTACGATAATTATATAATAGGGTGCAAGTATTTTGACATTTTTTAAAAAAAAAATTGTTCTTAGCCAGGGGATTCAACGGAGAGCTCACTTATTGCGGGCCAACTCGCCTTCGCTCTCATGCGGTCGGGGCTTCGGCGAGCGAAGGCGGAGAGATTGGCTACGCCGATCCCTTAGATGGTGGAACTACTCAACGCAAATGAGTGCGCCCTCCGGGCTTTTTTTATTTTCTGTCATGCCCATACAAGCCGAAATGGGCTTGATGGTCATGCCATAAAATAAAAATGCCACCGAAAAGGTGGCACTCATTTGCTTTGGCGGAGGAGGAGGGATTCGAACCCCCGAAGGCTTTTACACCTTGCCGGTTTTCAAGAC
>JBGAWQ010000020.1:0-50542 GCA_044227555.1 Saprospiraceae bacterium
GTGCAGGACAGAGAGCGTGCTCCTTCACCAAAATATTCAACGATTGCGCCTGTTCCTCCCTTTACGGTAAGGATGCCTGCGACTTTGAGGATGACATCTTTGGGAGAAGCCCAACCACTGAGTTTCCCTTTGAGATGGATACCGATGAGTTTAGGCATTTTGAGTTCCCAACCCATACCCACCATGACATCGACTGCATCAGCGCCGCCCACGCCAATCGCCAACATGCCAAGTCCACCGGCATTGGGGGTATGGCTGTCCGTTCCGATCATCATGGCACCGGGAAAAGCATAGTTTTCCAAAACCGTCTGGTGAATAATCCCGGCTCCGGGTTTCCAGAAACCGATACCATATTTGGTCGATACGGAAGAAAGGAAAGAATACACTTCCGAATTGATATCGATGGCCGTCTTGAGGTCTGTATCTGCTCCTGTCTTCGCCTGGATGAGGTGGTCACAATGGACAGTACTGGGCACTGCGGTTTTGTCCATACCACACATCATAAACTGGAGCAACGCCATCTGTGCCGTAGCATCCTGCATGGCGACACGGTCAGGCGCAAAAAACACATAATCCTTTCCACGCGCGAAATCACGGATAGGAGAATCAGCATGAAGGTGGCTGAATAAAATTTTTTCCGATAGGGTCAATGGCCGGCCAAGGACTTGTCTCGCTTTGTCCACTTTTCCCGGTAAGGCGGCATAAACCGCGCTGATCATCTCAAAATCGAATATCATGATAGTATAATTGCGTTAAACGTTATGCTTTAAACCAAAACGCAAAAATAAGGTTCCAGCCCAAGTAATGAGCATGAAAAGAAGAATAAGCGTTAGTGGTGAGGCCTGAATTATCCTTCAAGTCGTTCAATCAGGCGGCCTGCGATGCGGAGAAAGTCGGTTTCGGTAATGATTCCAATCAATTCCCCATTCTGGACCACCGGCAGACAGCCTATCGTGTTTTCCCGCATGATGGCCATGGCCTCGTTGATCGTGGCATTCGGTCCGATAGTGTGCGGATTTTTATTCATGATATCCTTGGCCGTAGTGATTTCCGGTTCGGTGCCCGGATCCTGGTTGCGCAATTTGAGCATATGGCGCAGGACCAGCCGCAGGGTGATGAGTCCGACTAGTTTGCCTTCTTTGTCTTCGACAGGGGTGTATCGGATTTTTCTCCAGTCCATCATATCAATGACCAGATCAAGGATATCGTCCTTTTGGACGGTAAAGAGGTCGGTGGTCATAAACTGACTCACCTTGAGGCCGGAGGGCAGGTATTCTTTGAGGTCCTTGAGCTCGGGCATCTTCCATTTATGGACAGGGATTCCACTTTTCTCATTGACACACATGGCGTAGGTGAGCACAGTGAGGGCTTCGTCTTCGGTGGTCTCCTTTTTAAGTTTAGTGTAGGAACGTAGTGCCCAACGGGCCCCATTCATGTGTTCCCTGGCCCGGGATTCGATGACATCCATATAGCGGCTGATATCTTCCGGATCTACATTGCGCATTTCGAGGCCTTTTCGGGCACGTGGGATGAGTTCATCAAGCGCCAGGTTGACCACCGGAATCTTCTGATCAAACATCCAGGTGAATTTGGAGTCGATCCCAAACTTGGCGGCCTTTCCAAAATTGTCAAACACATCTTCGAAGCCTATTTTGTTTCGGATATCACCTACATCGTCATGCATTTGCACCATACATCCCAACCAGAAAGCCGCATTGGCGACTTCATCGAGTACGGTTGGACCCGAGGGCAGCACTCGGTTTTCAATGCGGAGGTGCGGCTTACCATTATCGCTGATGCCATAGCAGGGTCGGTTCCAGCGATATACTGTACTGTTGTGAACCTGTAAGGAGCGGAGTTTAGGCACTTGTCCGGCACTAATGAGTTCGAGGGCATCTTCCTGAACGTCACCACTCAGGAGTACACGGAAGCGGACGATATCTTCGCGATAGATTTCGAGGATGGATTTGTCGAGCCATTGCCGGCCAAAATTGACCCGTGGGCTGCGCTCCCGCATGTGATCATGGCTGGTCCGGGTATCGAGGGCTTGCTGGAACATGGCGATACGTGATTCATGCCAAAGCCGGCGGCCAAAGACAATGGGTGAATTAGCTCCAAGAGCCATGACCGGTGCCGCAAGGGCCTGGGCCAGGTTGTACATGTGCACAAACTGCGATGGATGCACCTGGAGATGCACCTGGAAACTCGTATTGACGGCTTCGATCAGCGGGGAATCATGTTTGAGCAGCAATTCATCGATCCCGACGAGATTAAGTTCGTAGGTGCTACCGACCAATTGCTGGTTGATGGCCTCCATCAGGGCAAAGTAGCGCTGTTTGGGGGTGAGGTTACTCATCTCAAGATCATACTTCCTGAGGGTGGGCAAGATACCGGTCAGAACAATGGTGGCGCCGAGTTTATTGATGACATGCTCGATTTTCTCCAGTTTGCCGGTGCATTCATCTTCAAGTTCACGCAAGGCTTTTGCCATAAACTCGCGGGGCTGTAGATTGATTTCGAGGTTAAACTTGGCGAGTTCGGTTTCTACCCAGGGCCATTCTTCCATCTGCTGGAGGGCCTGCATATTGATGCATGCGGGTTTGAAGGTCTTCTTGTCGACCAGCACCATTTCCTGCTCGGCGCCAATACGTACGACATCATTTTCAAACCAGTCATTGTCGATCATGTATTCCAGTGCCTTGACATCGTCCAGCAATGACTTGACGAATTGCTGCATCTGGTCTTGTGATTTGACGATCGATACGCGTTGCTCTCCCATGGTCCCGGTTTGTCTGATGGTTAGATATAAGAAGTGAAAAATAAGACACAATTCCAGAGTATAGCCAATTCCATGCCTTATTTATTAAAAAAAGGAAGGTTCCTATCCTGGTGTTGGAATCTTGAAAAAGGATATGGATCAGAGCGCTTTTTTAATAAACTAAGCCTCAAAAGCGTGTAAATCTGATAGTAAGCTCGTTGGGATATATTGAAAAAGAGGCAACCTGCGTTACCTTGGGGCATGGTGTCAAGCTATAAGGAGTATCGGAAATGGATGAGTATGTTGCTCATCGTGGTTATCGGTCTGTCGTGTCACCAGGATAACCGACCAGAATTGTTCAGGCTCAACTATCCTCCCCCACCTATTGAATTTGATATACTGCCCGGTCTCAACACTATAGATACGCATATTTACACCATCAGTCCTATCCCGAGCCAATACAGTATCGTGCTGGCGTCCTCCGGGCATACAGCAGATGAGATCAGCACGATTGAGGCGCGGGATGCCTACATCTCCTCACGCTTTGCGGATGTTAACCTTGATTTTATAAGGCGGATTTCGGTGTATATCTATGATCCCTTCAATCCTTCTGACAAGATTGAGTTTTTCTACCTCGATCCGGTTCCGTTTAAAGATCAGACCAGTATCCGGCTCTTTCCGGGGATCACGGATGTCTCCGAATGGGTCAAGCGGGATTTCTTCGGTCTCGAGTTCCGGTTCGACTTTAGAGAGACGACCCCAACCCTGGCCGAATTAAAATTTGAATTTGAGCTCCGGGCGATGGGCAAATAGTTTCCTTACTCTTTTCCAGCTTCGTCCCCGGCGTGGACCATATCCCAGGCATGCTGGCGTATAAAAGTGTACCACTTGATCACCTTGCGGATGTCATTGATGTGTACGCGGTCTTCGTCGTGATCGGCAACGATGGTTTTAAACCAGGCGCGGAGCTGATCAGCTTTGTCATTTGGATCCGGAATCGGCTGATCCGCACTGGTGCTCTCTATTTTCTGAAGTACGTCATCCAGTCCGGCGACGTCGGTGTAGGTATAGATTCCAATAGACACCAGGGGTGTGAATTGATGTTTACGCACAGAAACAAACTGACGTTTGTTGTTGTCAAAACTTTCGATGAGCAGGCCGTTTGGGCGCGTGGCGATGAGTTTGTACAGGCCGGGCATGCCGCTGACCGAAATGATGTTTTCGAGTTTCATTTAGTAATTGATAAGTTTAAGCATCTGCTCGTAGAGTCGGTCGACGGGCAGAAATTGTTTTTCAAGAATACCGGCAAAAGGTACCGGTGTATCCAGTGATCCCACCCGCATGACCGGTGCGTCAAGGTCTTCAAAAAGATGTTCGGCAATATAGGCTGCGATATCCCCGCCTATACCCCCGGTGAGGGTATCCTCATGGAGTACCAACACCTTGTGGGTGCGTCGAACACTCTCCGCGACGGCATCCCAGTCTACCGGAAGCAGCGTGCGGAGGTCGATGATATCGAGGTCCCATCCTTGCTCCCCGGCAAGCCGGGACGCCCAGTGTACCCCCATGCCGTACGTGATGATACTGGCTTGCTGGCCGATACGCACCTGGCGAGCTTTTCCGATTGGCGTTGTGTAATAGCCGTCCGGCACCATTCCACTAATGCCACGATACAAAGCCTTGTGTTCGAAATACATGACCGGATTAGGGTCTTCGAAGGCGGCTAGCAGCAGCCCCTTGGCATCTTCAGGAGTTGATGGATACACGATCTTTAGGCCTGGCGTATGATAAAACCATGCTTCATTGCTCTGGCTATGGAAAGGACCGGCACCGGTGCCTGCGCCTGTGGGCATACGCACTACGACATCTGCCGTACCACCCCATCTGTAATTGATCTTAGCGAGATTGTTGACGATCTGATTAAAACCACATGTGACAAAGTCGGCAAACTGCATTTCGACCATGGCTTTGTACCCTTCGAGACTCATGCCAAGCGCGGTACCGATGACTCCGCTTTCGCATAGTGGGGTATTGCGGACACGGTCTTTGCCAAATTTCTTCACAAAGCCGTCCGTGATTTTAAAAACACCTCCATAATCACCGATGTCCTGGCCCATCAACACCAGCTTCGGGTGTTTCTGCATGGCTTCATCGAGTCCTGCGGTGATGGCATCTACAAATCGTAATTCTTTGGACTCCGTCCCTGGTGTATGTTGTGATTGAACCCAGGGTTTGTACATATCGTCCAACTCAAGTTGGATGTCTGGTGTGGGATCGGGTTCGGCATCTGCGATTTCGAGATGTTGTTGGATCAGGGTTTCATTTTCCTTCCTGGCTTGTTCGGCAACGTCTTGCGTCAGCACCCCTTCGTCGAGAAGAAATTGTTCATAATTACGCACGGGGTCCTTTTTATCCCAAGCTTCGATGAGTTCAGGTGGAACATATTTTACGCCTGAGGCTTCTTCATGGCCGCGCATGCGAAAGGTCATACATTCGATCAGGACAGGAGCGGGTTTGCGGCGCATCTTCTTTGCGTACTTGTCGATGGTCGTGTAGACTTCGATGATGTTGTTGCCATCGATGGTGATCCCTTCCATTCCGTAGCCTTTGGCTTTGTCCGAAAGATGTTTGCACATAAATTGATCGGACGATGGGGTGGAGAGGCCATAGCCATTGTTTTCGATGATAAAAATGACGGGTAGGGACCAGACGGCGGCGATATTGAGGGCTTCGTGGAAATCCCCTTCACTGGTGCCGCCTTCCCCGGAGAATGCGACGGATACCATGGGGCGTCCATCGAGTTTATACGCCAGGGCAGCGCCGCATGCCAGTGCGAGTTGAGGACCAAGATGAGAGATCATGCCAACGATGCCATAATCGAGGGTACCGAAGTGGAATGATCTTTCGCGGCCTTTTGAAAATCCATTGAGTTTGCCCTGCCACTGTGCAAACAGTCTGCTCAATGGAATATTACGATTGGTAAAGACACCCAGGTTGCGATGAAGGGGGAAGATGAGTTCATTGGGTTGGAGGGCGAGTGTTGCTCCTACGGCAATGGCTTCCTGTCCGATGCCTGAAAACCATTTGCTGACCTTGCCCTGGCGAAGGAGTTTGAGCATTTTTTCTTCGATCATACGGGGCAGGAGAATGCCCTTATAAAGCCGAAGGAGGTCTTCGTCTGTGAGCTTTTCGCGCTTAAAGCGTATGGGCTTTTTTGATTTAGTGTCTTTGGACATGAGGGTGTAAAAATATCCCTTTTTGACCGTGTGGCACACTTAGGTGTGCCACACGGTCTCAACTTGCTGATTGTCTATGGCTTAGGAGCACATTTAACTAAATTTCAAATTTACCTTTTGATTACTGCAATTCCCGCAGGATTCGCAGGCTATGTACTTCCCGCAACGACTCTACATGCAGTTGATAATAAAGAATCAATAAATCTACAATTCGGCGCCGGACCTCAAGAGGCACATCTACTTTTTCCAAATGACCTGCCTCCATGATTTTCCTGAGGATGCTGAGATCAACCAGTTCCATCAGGTAATTATGCATGGGACGGCCAGATATCAAATGGCCTTCCAGGAGATCAAAATATTTTCCTTCTGCATCAGGATGTGGCACCTCAAGCCCAAAACCGAGATAATGGGATAGTCCCACCAGGAAACGGATCAGAAAATCGCGGTCAAAATGATCCGGATGATCATAGGCAGTCAACTCTGTGTGCAAGAAGGCAAATAATTCCGGTTGTGGATCTGCCGTCGTGATACACTTGGAACACATCTCTGCCAGGCAAGTGATGACAGCTGACTTACGCATATCAAAAGGAATGCTCTGCCAGGGATATTCGAGCCGCAGCTCCTTGATGCGATGGATCTTGCGATGATCCTGATGGTAGGCTACCATATCCACCAGGCTGAGCAGCTGGAGCGATGAGGCTGGAGTAACAGCCTTGGCTTTTCGCACACTATTGATGATAAAGGTCTGGTGTCCTTTCTGCTCGGTGTACATATCCACGATCAGGCTGGTCTCGCCATATTTGACCGTGCGCAATACTATGCCTCGTGTTTGATAGATCAAGGGGGAAAGGTAATTGATAATTGAAAATTGAAAAAGTCAAGGAGGTATTACTGTCTAATTGGTTGGTGGCCCCATCATCGCGAAAGCAGCATCATTGCCTTCTTAGGGCTAACGGTCGTTAGCGAAAATGGGTTAGCAAAAAATTCGTTCCTGAAAATCACAACTTTCCTGCCAGTATCCGGTTATATTTGGCTTTAATGTAAAAACCAAATCATTAAATCGAAATCATGAAAAGATCAGCATCAGCCAATTGGAAAGGTTCCGGAAAAGAAGGATCAGGAACAATGACGACTCAATCCGGATTACTCAATACCGATCAGTACAGCTACAAAACCCGTTTTGAAGATGGTATCGGTACCAATCCTGAAGAACTCGTTGCCGCCGCACATGCCGGCTGCTATTCGATGAAGCTGAGCTTTGTGCTTGGCGCAGCCGGTTTTACGCCAACCTCCATTGATACCAAATGCTATATCACCCTGGAAGGCGGCGTCATCACTGAAAGCCACCTGGTCGTCAATGCATCTGTTCCCGGCATCGATGATGCGAAATTCCAGGAATGCGCCGCGGACGCAAAAGCTAACTGTCCAATCAGCAAATCATTGAATGCAAGCATCAATATTGTATTGGAGGCTACTTTAGTTTAGGGAGTTAGCAGTCAGCAGCGGGCAGTGGGCAGTTGATAACGAAAAGTGAGTTTTGACTCTTCTAATGCCGCATGATATCAACACATTACTTCAGGTAAGGTCAAAACCTAATTAATTGATTCAACCACCATCTATTGGAAAGTACGCAGACCTCTGAAGTATACATACCAGGTCAATGCAACATTGGTCCTGCCGAAATCAGGAAACGGTTACGCATAGGGTATATCGGCCTCGCACTGATGATCATCTTTATCGTCAGTGCTGAGGTCTTTGCTATCCCTTCCATTTGGAAACTTGCGCTGTTTGCCCCGACCGTCTATGCCCTGTCCGGTTTTATCCAGGCCAGAAATCGGTTTTGCTTTCTCTTTGGGCTTTTAGGCCTGTTTAGTTTTACCCATAAGAAGTCAAGAGTCAAGGATGAACACCAACTCCACAAAGACCGAAGCAAAGCTCTTTATCTGATCAGTCAGATCGTCTTTGGCAGTGCACTCATCACCCTGATGTATTATTTCCTTTCCTAAAACTGGAAATAGATAAACGAACTGCTGCTCTCCTGGCTTAAAGCCAATGCACACAACATCAGTGCCCATACAATAGATAATACCCACCAGGGAATCCGGTTGGCCAGGCTCAAGACACTGGTATTTCGCATCCACCAATGCGCCATCACCATCACGATCACAATCGTCGAAACTTTGATGATAGCCAACGTAGTCAATAGTGGTTTGGCAGAGCCTGCGAGTCCAAACATAGATCCCAATATGGTCCAAGCTTGTGAGAAGGTTGCAGCACGGAAAAATACCCAGGTGACATTGACCAGGAAGAATGTGAACAGGGCATAAATAAAAGCCCAGGGCAACATCGAGCCCGTCACTCCGGCTACGGCGACATCAGCATTTTCTTTTGCCTTGTTACCCGGCCATTTGTCACGAATCCATTTTTCTACCCAGAGGTAAAATCCATGTAATCCTCCCCAGGCCACAAACGTCCAGCTGGCACCGTGCCACAATCCACCGAGCAGCATCGTAACCATAAGATTGATATACGTCTTGCGCTCTCCCTTCCGGTTACCGCCAAGAGGGATATAGAGATAATCTCTCAACCAGGCAGAAAGAGTGATATGCCACCGCCTCCAGAAATCAGAAAATCCAATGGCCGCATAGGGATATCTGAAATTTTCTGGCAATGCAAATCCAAGGCACATGGCCACGCCAATTGCACACGTGGAGTATCCGGCAAAATCAAAAAAGATCTGCCCTGAAAAAGCCAGCACGCCCATCCAGGTATCCAATGAAGGCAATGCACCGGTGAAACCAAATACATCATTGGCTGTTGCCGCCAACTGACCATCTGCCAGTGCTACTTTCATAAACAAGCCCAGTGTCAGTAACAAAAGACCTTCGGTCATCTGCTTGACTGTGGCACTGCGAGGGGACTCAAACTGAGGGACCAATTGGGGCGGACGCACAATAGGACCGGCCACGAGGTGTGGAAAAAAAGTAACAAAAAGCGAAAAGTCGAGCATGTTCTTGACCGGCTCACTTTTCTTATGGTACATATCTATGGTGTAGCACAACGTCGTAAACGTGTAGAAAGAAATCCCCGCGGGCAGAATGATATTGGGCTTGGCCGGACTAAAATCAATACCCACAAGATTGACCAGCGCTACAAAATTTTCGAGCAGGAAACCTCCGTATTTGAAAAAGCAAAGCATCCCGAGATTGCCAATCAAACTGAGCACCAACAGCAGGCGTTTGCGTACAATATTCTCCTGGGTATATAATGCCCGGCCAACGAAAAAATCTACTACCGTGGATAACCACAAGAGCAAGATGAAAGGTGGGTTCCATGCCGCATAGAAAATATAACTCGCGAGCAACAAGTTGATTTTTTTAACCTTCCAGGAAAAGGGAAGGTTGTGCAGGATGAGGATGACCAGGAAGAACGCAATAAACGTGTATGAATTGAATACCATGGCAGGTGAGTGTAAAAGCTTAGAAAACTATATTACTGATGGCTGGCTTTTGGAAAATTCCATCCATACGTGCCTGAGAGGATCGCGTAGAACTTTTTAGTAAAATCTATGGCGTCATCCGGACTGAGATGGGAAAACTCCGGACATTGATATTCGGCGATTTCAGGAAAATCCTTGAAATGTAGACCAGGGCACCCCGTCACTTCCAAGATTCTGTTCCAATATTGTTCTCTTGGAAAGCCTTGCATTTCCTTTTCAAGATACGGCCCACTGGAAGGTGTCCTGACAAACATAACTACCCCTCCCCGTGCCTGAATTTTTGCCGTCGCGGTCTTGATGGTTTGTAACAATGAATCCAATGGAGCACCACTGATTGGAGGTTTTTTATTCAAACTGCCAAAAAAGGCCCACACGCCACGCTGCTTGTTGATTTGCTGCGTGTCTGCCAGAAAAGGTGGTGCCAGATACTCCTGACGATCAAAACGCACCAAGCCGAAATCGCGCGCGAAGATCGGTGACATAAACACACCTTCCCTGCTGGGTATCTCCAGTGCATCAAGCATAGCATTGGTGGAATAATGGTCCTTGTCGAGGAAAACAAAAGTGGACTCGAGGGGCTTGTTGAGATAAAAACTTGCCCGTTGTGCCGGCGTGATCTCTTTTCGGTATTTCATGGCCGTAATGGGTCGATCCGCATTGCCGGGATTGGTAGAAAAAAACAAACCCTCGGTGACATCAATGATAAGTTTGCCTTTGAATGCAGGATCATCCGCGAGGTCATGGAGGATAGGCAATGGTGTACTACCGACACAAGCAAGTTGGACGGCCTTCTCTCCGGTGAGTGACTCCCAGGTGGGGATGTCCAGGTCAAATTTGATTCGGGAGGAACCTATAAAGACAGTGCCCTGATCCGGAGTCATGTAGGCACGCTCCCGATGGTAGGTCCACAGTGGTCCTCCATCATCAAAACTCAGATCAAAATGCGTGCTTCGGAGATAGAATTCCCATGAAAGAATAGCAACCACAAACAATACGGCAGCTACAATGGCGGGTTTGGCCAGCGAGTGGTGTGACATTGGTTTTTGCTTTGTCAGGTGATGATTCCTCCTAAAGATCATCATTCTTTTCAAAACGGCGTTCCTTTTTATCGTTGACTCCATGAAGCTTCAATTGGTCCGGGGACTAGCTATTATCTTTAGAATGAAATCATTCAGACCATCGTGCCACTCCAATCCGTCATCCCGCGCTTCCGCGTTTTTTCTTTATTGCTCTGTATAGGGATAGCCTTCCCAAGGGATGCTGAGGCGCAGAAGTCTGCCGATGAAATCCTTGCACTACCCAAAGAGCAGCAAATCCGGACCCTTTGGTATTGGGACATGGCACAAGCTTTTAAGGATACCCTGGCGACTTTTATGTACTTTAAAAAACTGGAATCGGACTTTACCTCTCGAAAAGAAGACATCCTGGCCCGGCAGGCATGGATGGCCGGATATGAATTCAGGACCATCAATATCCACTTATACCATCCGTATAGTATTGTTCTTATCAACCAGGCCATCACTGAAGCAAAGGATCGGGGATGGAAGGAGATGGAAGCAGAGTGTTATATCCGGAAAGGCCTTTTATACTATAAACAACAGAAATACGGGCCTGCCTTTGAGTATATACAGAAAGGCTACGATCAGATCAAAACGATTGGTTTTGATCAATGTCCGTTGATCATAAGGCATCTGGAAGAAATAGGACTTTGTTATTATGAATTCGGAGATCCCGCAGAGGCAATTCCATACTTGCGAGAGGCCCTCGCCCAACCTCCGGTGCTGAGTGCATCCGGCGAGAAACGTAAAACCATGAACACCATTGCCATGTGCTTCAGGCAGCTGGAGCAGTATGACTCGGCCATTTATTATCTGACCATGGCCCATGATGAATCCATTTTGGTCAGAGATACTTTTTGGGCTGCACTGACGAATGGCAACAAAGGGTATGTCTTTTATCTCCAGGGGAAATATGATGAAGCACTTCCCTTAATGGAATTGGATTACCAGGAAAGCCTGAGATACAAGGAATGGCCCAGTGCGGTCAATGCGGCCATGACATTGGCGACCATTTATATCGAACGGGGTGAGGTTGCCAAGGCCGGAGCATATCTGCAGTATGCCTTGAAAAATAAAAACTATGGCAATCTCCGCGAGATGGCGGGATTTTTTAAAAATTTGGCCATCATCAGCAGATTGAAAGGTGACTACCAGCAAGCTTTTAATGACATAGATTCCTTTTTGATCTATAAAGAGCGGTATGAAAATGAAAAGAACGCCAAGACCATAAATCAGGCGAAAATGAAAGTGGAGGTCGAACGGCATGCCAGTGAAATCAAAAGGCTTGAGACCGCCCGAAGCCGGCAGATCCTTCTCCGAAATGGAATCCTCCTGATCCTCATCCTGACCGGTGCATTTGCAGTGATCTTGTTTCAACAGCAACGCCTCCAACAACATAAAGAACGACAACTGGCCCTTTTGCGCCAACAGGCTGCAGATTCAGAACTGGAAAATGCCCGGAAACAACTAGGTATTTTTACCAACGCCCTCAAAGAAAAAAATGACCTGATCGAATCATTCAGGTTTGAGTTGGAGCAATTGCAACAATCAGGTCATCAGCAGGCCAATTCACGCGTAGAGCAAATCAATACCCTGCTCAATTCCACCATCCTGACGGAAGACGAATGGAAATCGTTTCGCCAAATGTTTGACCAGGTACATCCGGGGTTCTTTATCCGCCTCAAAGAAAAGCTCAATGACCTCACCCCTGCCGAGACCCGTCTATTGGCCCTCACAAAACTACAGTTGGCCCCAAAGGAAATGGCTGCCATGCTCGGCATCAGCTATGACGCAATCAAAAAATCCCGGCAACGCCTGCGCAAAAAAATCAACTTGCCTGAAGAAGGCAGCCTCGATGAGCTGGTTGATATGATCTGATCCCACAGCCTAGCCCTCTTATTTAAACACCTCTTGCAGAGGCGTTTAAATAATGTCCCCCTTTTGTCCCCGGAGCTGTCCCCGTTTTGTACCTATCTAATATTTGCTTTCCATATCCCCCGGATCAAATCTTTGTGTAACGATCCACCCATCCATATGCTTCCAAGTAAATCAAACAACAAGTCGATAACCCTGGCCTTTATCATAGTCTTTTTGCTTCTGGCGGTGGCAACAACCTGCTGGTTTAATCGACAGATCCATTCCATAGATCAAAAAATTGAAAACATAAACAAATAATACACATGATATCCTCACCACGGTTAATCCGTCAAAATGCAATACTATGAAAAAGGCTACGCTGATCTTTCTTCAACTTCTCCTCACTATGATGTCCTTTGGGCAGTATGTAGGAATAGGAACTGCTTCTCCGACCAGACCACTAACCATTCAGGGAGATGGATACAATAATCTTCTGGGGTATAAAAACAACCAGGGTGTTGAAAAATGGCATTGGTGGATGCACAATGGCAGCACACTCTCGCTCACGCAAACCAATGTCCAGGATTACGTTTTTACGGTGGAACCCGGAGGTAATATTGGGTTGGGTACATCCAATCCATCCTGTAAACTTCAGGTGTTGTCCAATCCAAATACGAACATAGGCTACTTCACCACCAATGGAGGTTATGGTCAAATCCTCGCCGGAAACGGAACGATATTCTCAGATCTTGGAGCAGACGCAACCAAAGGATATTGTGGCACAAATACGGATAATGACTTCAGTATACGATCCGGCGGGGATGATCGAATCTACATCAAACACAACACCGGTTTTACCGGATTGGGGACCACCAATCCCGCTTGTATGCTTGACATCCAAGCCAGCGCGAATGTTACTCCCGCCATATTCAGAAATACAACCGCTAATAATGCCAATATCGTAGTTTCTAATGGTCCGCTAGCGGTAGACTTTGGATTAAATAATGCAGGTGGATACGTAGGGACCTTTACCGCCGGCGATTTCAGGATACGCACAAACTATGCTGTCCGTATGTATTTCAGGCATAGCGACGGATTTGTGGGTGTCGGCACAGAGGCACCTACCGAACGCCTGGATGTAAATGGAAATATTGCGTTATCAGGAAATATTGTGGTGGAGTCTCCAACAAATGCCACGCTCCTTAACGGATGGGTCATTTATGATAATGCATTTGGCACCCCGCAATATTCCAAGGACAAACAAGGGCGAGTGCTGATTAGCGGGCTGGCTGAACATACGCCCATCCCCGGAGGCCATGTATTTACTCTTCCGACTGGCTACCGTCCGGAAAAATCCATGTATTTCCTGGTCGCTTCAGATCACCCCTCGGGATTCAATAAAGTGCTGATCAATTCAACGAATGGGGAGGTGTCTGTTGTTACTACAGGCAGCAACATCACCTGGGTGTCATTTGACAATATTACATTTCGCGGAAACTAAGTCCCGTGAACAGGTTAGTCATTCCATAGCGTCCATGGCCTTATTGCAAAACAGACCCAGGGACGATGTCAAAAGGATCGACAAGATCAACCAACATGCTGAACATGCCATGAAAATTGGAGCAAAATTGATTTAAGGTATTCTAGGGTTTAGAAAATTAGGTTCAGTGGCAACATTTTCGGAAAAATCCAGTTACAAATAAAAAGGACTTATCCTAAGTTCAATTTCCGCCCGCGGTAAATTGTAATATACTGTATGTGTATCAGGGCATTCCACCCTGCACACGCTAACCACAGATCCATCGAAATGAAACTACCATTTAGAAACAATGAGACGTCTTTGACATTGGGTGTTGAGATGGAGATTCAGTTGCTCGATCATAAAACATTAAGGCTTACTCCCCAGGCACCCTCCATCCTTAAGATGATCGAACATGAGAAACTGACCAAAGAAATGTTCAGAAGCACCCTGGAATTGATTACCGGGATCAGCCAAGATGTGCATGAAGTACATCGCGATCTGTCTATGACCTTGCAGGATGTCAGGTCGGCCTGTCACACCAAAAATATCTTGATTGCCGGCACCGGAACCCATCCGGTAGCTGATTACAACAACCGGATCCTGAGTGATTCATCCCGCTACGCTCACCTTCTGGACCGGAACCAATGGCTGATCAAACGAATGGCTGTATATGGATTGCATGTGCATATCGGCATGCATGATGGAGATGCTTGTATTCGCTTCAATAATTTCTTCCTGCATTTTATTCCGCACCTGATTGCACTGTCCGCCAGTTCGCCCTACTGGAAAGGCAAGGATACGGGACTTTCAGCCAGCCGGCCTACCACCTATGAAGCCCATCCAACGGCCGGCCTGCCGGTGGTGGTGGAAGATTGGAATGAATTCAATCAGCTCTACAGTGATTTTATCCGGACCAGTTCGGTCCAGAGTATGAAGGATATTTGGTGGGACCTCAGGCCCAGCCCGGGATATGGCACACTCGAAATCAGGATCTGCGATGGTCCGGCAACCTTGCTCGAACTGGAAAGTATCGTAGCCTTTATCCATCTCCTTGCCCATTGGTACCAGGATCATACTGAAGAATTTACCCGGAATAACAGGACCAAACCGATAGAGTGGATATTGCGTGAAAACAAATGGCGTGGCATACGTTATGGAACAGAAGCTGTAATTGTCAGGCAGGAAGACCTGGAAAGCATAAAACTATCCGACAGCATTCTGTATTGGCTTGAAAAATTAAACCCATACACTAAAAGATTGGGATATGAACAGTATGTTGAATGCCTCAACGATATAGTAAACAAAGGCAACAGTTCCGCAAGGCAACGAAAAGTCATGACCCGGGAAAATGACTTGTTTGCAGTCATCCGGCATAATATCGATGAGTTTGAACGCGGTCATCCCGTATGGTCCTGAAATAGCCATCCAGATCATCATTCTTCGTTAGCCATTAGGGCTAGACGTATTTTATGGATTGATGTAGTGGAGCTGGCCTAAGCGTCACTCCTGCAATACAGAGCTGCCACCCGGACTTTAAGATCATCCATGACAGGCCATATTTTGTTTACCAATATTGGTAGTTGCCCGCCGGAGACCCTCTCATTATCTTTATCTGCATAATACATATGAAAGCTATTGAAGTCATATTGTTCGATGATAATCCCAGAGTTCGGGATGCGCTTGCCATGTTACTTTCGGGCACACCGGGTATCCATTTTGTCCACGCTTTTGCAGATTGCAGCCAATTGGTTAAAAAGATCAAAGACACCCATCCGGATGTGGTCTTAATGGATATTGATATGCCAGGCATGGACGGTATCGAAGCCGTCTCCCGAATTCGTGAGATGGCACCGGATATAAAAATTCTGATGCAGACCGTCTTTGATGACCAGGAAAGGATCTTCGCCGCGATTTGTGCCGGGGCCCATGGATATATCCTTAAGAATACCCTACCCGCCAAAATCATTGAAGCCATCTATGAGGTACATCAAGGCGGCGCCCCAATGACTCCGGAGGTGGCGAGTAAGGTTTTAAAATTACTTGCTGCAGATGCGCAACCCAGACTCCGGGAAGAGGCCTTTCAATTGACAACACGTGAAAAACAAGTGTTGCAACTTCTTGTACAAGGCAAAGCGTACAAGATGATCGCCGCCGAACTTGATATCACCTATGATACAGTCAGGGCACATATCAAGAAGATCTACGAAAAACTCCATGTCGGATCCATGACTGAAGCGGTGGCCAAAGCCATTCAGCACAAGCTGGTCTGAACACCGCCAACCTACCATTTTTAGTAGTACCACAGATGAAAGACACCTCCTTGCTTTGCAGGTATGAATTATATGCCTGCGCCTTCACTCACACCCCGTGAAAAACAAGTGCTTCAATTGATCGTCCAGGGAAAGACGGATCAGGAAATTGCTTCCTTCCTTCATATCACTGTTCATACCATCCACGCCTACCGAAAGAGTTTGTTGCACAAACTGAAAGCCAATAATGTAGCCTCCCTGGTCAGGATAGCCATCACACAGCAATTGGTATCCTTGTAAGTATCAACTGCGAATACTCTTCTCTGCAAAGATCCGATCCTTGTTAAAACTGTAGACGATCCCAAAAAAAGAAACGGAGGTGGAAATGAGATAAAACAGAAAACCGATGGCTACAGCATTCTCCGCGTGAATATCGAGAAACTGGGAGCCATAGAGAAACGTGAGTTCCCTTGCCCCCGCACCACCGATGGTGATGGGGACCATAGCTACCAGGGAAGAGATCAGGAAAAGAATCAGATAATCCGCCCAATGCTGACCCTGACCCAGGGCAATCACCAGCCCCAAGGTGGCAATGGCCTGTGACCCTTGCACGCCTATCGATTGCAGAGAGGTTGTCAACCATACCCTTTTGGAAGGAATACCCACCCAACGAAACAACATAAATCCAATGGCCAGGCTCAACAGCAAAGCCGGGATGGCCCACCAACCATATGGTCGAATCTCGGGTATCCAAAGCAGAACCAGGACACTTAACTGCCCCAGGGCAATCAACCCGGAAATACGATCCAGGAGCGTAATGGTTACAATCCGCTTGAGGGGCCGACTAAATTTTTCCATTAACACTTTGATCTTATATCCATCGCCGCTGATCCCTCCGGGCAAGAGCAGGTTGTAATACATGCATAGCCAATACAAACGGATATTCTGTAATGAGGAGAGCATGATCCCTTCCGCATGGAGAAGCTGGTTAAACCTGAATGCGGAAATGATTTTAGACAAAATAAACCACGCCAATGCCCACAACACCCAAACAGGATTGGCGTCCCTGACGACCTCGAGGAGCAAACGCTCATCAATCTTCCGTATGATCAGAATGATGATGGTGGCAGAAATCGCCAGTTTAATGGCCGTCTTGACAGGACCCGGTAAATGAATCCGGGGTATATTCCATTTCATGGCAGGAGATTGGAGGGCGAAAAATAAGCAACCTGCAAGGATTGGCCCTTAATTATTCTCATTCCTGTTTTGCTGGTGAAGCTGCTTGCATTAATGCCAGGCTGCCATTCATTTCAATTTTGACAGAATCCACTAGAATGCCGGGAAAATCAGCGTATAACTTTCGATCCACGAGATAGATCGCCTGAGGATCCTCCACATGGTCTGAATACCCTATGATCTGATCGGTATACACAGACAGATAACATCTGGCGACCTGATGCGGATAGGTTTCCTTATATAAGTACCAGGTATTATCCTTGTAAATATCTGCGACTCGCTGACAATCATCACGGATGACGTTGGACCGCGCAGTCGAAGCCCTTGAGGGTAACACCACCAAATCAAATACGATTCGTGCTCCCAACAATCCGATGACCATCCATATAAACATCCTGTTCTGATCAAACATCATTCCGGCCAGGCAAAAGCCCATCAACACTGCGCTTACCGGCCATATCCACCATATTCCAGGGACTTGACCCGCGCCAGGTATCCATGGCAAAACCAACGAGGCCAGGGTCGCCAGGATGGTCATACTGGCTAAAACACCATGCATTCCCTTCCACCATCTGCCATTATCACGACGGGACTCCTGTAACAGGAAATAGCCCACCATATTGAATAAAGGAATAAACATCAGCAGGTATCGCGGATAGACCTGAACGGAAAGCCAGTATACCGGAACATTGGCCAGCAGCATCCAGAAATTGAATCGTATGAATTCATTCGCATTCATCCAGGCTCTCCATCGTGGATGAAAAAGGATACCTAACAGCAAGGACCACGGCAGAAAGTGATACACTTGCTCCGGCGGAAAAGTCAACACATGAAGCAAGGTCTTCGCTATCCCATGACGAGTCCCTGTACGCTGCATCGATTGATCCAGCAATACTTCAAACACGTGACGCAGATCTACATTGGCCGCAAAAACTGCATAATACGCAATGACCGGCAGGACTCCAATCGCCGCACCTATCCAGTGATCCCAGGAAAAGAACCTGCGTTTCCATTGACCATGCAGGACTAATGCGGTAATCACTGAAATGCCCTGGAAGACTACCGCAGGCAATCCTTTCAGCAGGAAGGCTACCGAAAACAGCAAATACGAAAAAATGAACATGGCCCGCCATCGCTCCGATTTAGCCATGGAGTAGAGGATCATAAAATTGACATAGATGATCCATGAAAAACAGATATCAATCAATCCCAGCATACTATCCCAAAAAAGGATTCGCCCACTGGTGAGCAGCAGCATCGCCATCGTAAATGCGGTGAGCCGATCAAAATATTTTTTACTAAAATAGAATATGGTGACTGCGAAGAGGGTGAGGAAAACGAGGGTGGTCATCCGTGTGGGCCACTCGCCATACGTACCGAATCCTTCAGAAAACAGATAGATAAACCAATTGTACAAAGGTGGCTTGTTGAAATACTGCTCACCGCTCAGGGTGGGCACAATGAAATCGCCGGACAACTTCATTTCGAAGGCTACCAGGGTACGGATCCCTTCATCACCGATGAAAGCCATTTTGCCCAGGTTGAGCAGAAAGGCCGGAAAGCATAGGATGAGGGCTATGACAGCAAGGCTGCGATTGGAAAGAGATTGGAGGTAGGATTTCACTGATAATCGAATTCAAATCCGAAAGGATACAGCAAAGATGGAAAGTAAATTGATTTTCGAAATAGAAACAGTAATCTGAAGGTGGTTTTACCCCTCAGCGCCTCAACATGAAAGCAGCATCGTGATTAGAAAATATCGTGGCTTAGGAAAAGTATCGATAGGTTTTGTATATTTGATCAACCTGTTTTCCAGGCCCAATACATTCCCGAGGTATTTTTATTGTTTACCGGAACATCACGCCGGGTGCACTTTACAGGATGATGCCATCCCTGTAGCCGAATTGTATTTTACTTAACCATTTAATTATATAGCAAATGAAAAACCTTATGCTTACCCTGGGACTATTGGGATGGATGACCATCAGCAGTTGGGCCCAAAACGATTACCTGCAGTGGGAGACCCACCGCTATTATGCCAAACCTGGTCAGGCTGAAAATTTTGAAAAGGGACTTGCCGCCCACAATAAAAAATTTCACAGTGCCGCGCCTTACAAGACTTCCATTTTTCATGTCAGAACCGGGCCGAACTCCGGATGCTATGAATTGGTGATGGGTCCTATGACCTTTACGCAGATGGAAGGCCGTCCTACAGGTGATGATCATGATAATGATTGGGAAAAAAATGTCCTGGCCTATGCTGAACCCATCGGAGAAACCATCTACTGGAGAGCTGACAAAGACCTCCAATACAACCCCGCAGGTTCCGAGGCTTATGATTCCTTCCGCTGGAGGTACAACAACATCCTTCCAGGGCAGGCAGACCGCTATGAAGAAATGATTAATAAAGTAATCGCGGTCTTCAAAGCTAAAAATCTGAAAGGCTCCTTCGCGACCTATTGGCGTTGGGGTGCTTCACAGGGCCCACATGCATGTACCGAATTGGGCATGGATAGCTTCGCTTACTTTGACCAATACACCAATTGGGAAAAGGATTTTGAAGAAGTGCACGGTGAAGGTTCTTTTAAAAGGTTCGGGGAAGATCTCGATATGTGTATAGACCGCACCAAATCGTATGATGAACTCGCAACCTATGACGCGGAGTTGAGTAGCCCACGATAGTACATCAAATCCGATACCTTACCATACCAAAAAAGCCGGGGAGCAACTCCCCGGCTTTTTTTATATCACTAAAACTAAGTGTCATCCGATCACCGGACCAGCGTAACATCTCCGTACCTGGTGTACGTGGCTCCCCGTTTGTTGACCGCAGCCAGGATATAGGTAAAGACGCCGGGCTGCATATACTCATTATGCAATCGGCCATCCCAACCGAATCCGATCTGATTGGGCGCGAAGTTTTCAGCTGAATAGACCAGCTCACCCCATCGGCTGTAGACCCGGAAATATTGGATCTCTGTGATCGACGGATCCGTTATCGGGGCAAGGATATCATTATTGCCATCCCCATTGGGAGAAAAAATATTTGGCACCAGGATCGCACTGGTCAGCAGCACCCTGATCTTAAGATCATCCGTATAAACACAACCTTTATCATCCGTTGCGGTCAATTCAAAGTACTGATCTGTCTCAGGATGAATCCACTGGCTGAGTTGATTGGTCTGAAGCAACTGGTCCGCATCTCCGCCCCAGACATAAGAGGCAGGCACAAAACTCAGTATTGGATTGATGTAGATACTATCGCCTACCAGGATGGCCTGATCCGGGCCAAGACTTAATGTCTCACTGCTGGCGGAATGAATGTCAATTTCTGCTTCAGTCATGCAATTGACTGCATCAAAAAATTGAAGATGATAGGTGCCGACACTTAGACCTTCTAAGAAATAGGGAAAAGCATCAATAGGCACACGAGGAGCACCATCCACGGAAATAAAATATGGTCCTGTGCCCCCAAGCATATCCTGGATTACAATCATCCCATCGTGATCGCCCGGACACGTGATATCTACCCAGCTGATTCCGGGCACCATAACAGCGTAATAGTTGACATCCACCACCTGGCTCGCCCGGCAGCCCAGCTCATCCAGGGCCACAAATTCATAGCTACCCGGTTCGCTGACTATCAGGGACGATTGGAAGACACTGTCCTGATCAACCACCCAAAATGCCGTTACATTGCCCTTAGGATCATTAACCTGACCTTGCAAGGTGTAGGTATCGCCCGGACATACATCTACAGAAGATGGCAAGTTGGACACAGAGAGTGTACAAGCACAGTCCGGTGGTGTAATCTGAATCGTAGCCGTGCACAATCCACCGCCACTGCTCGCGGTCACCTGGATACTTGTCATTAAAGCAATCTGTCCGATCTGATATTGATTACCTCCTAAAGGTACCACGGTGCCCAGGCTGCTTGTCACTACAGGACTTGTGCTCGTTATCACCGCTTGCCAGCTCTGGAGGTCGTCTGCACATTTGGTGGATATTGCTGTGACTACAGGAGAAGCTATGACTGTAATAGTGGTTTCGGACCACGATGGACAACCATTGACCGGTTGATCGAGGGTGAATCGTATCCTATAGGTTCCCGCATCAGAGCCGGAAGTCACAAATTGGGTACCATTGATCACAGCAGGCTTAGTACCTGGTGGTGTGCTGACGATACTCCAACTGCCAGGCTCACTGGTCAGTACTAATGAATTCAAATTGAGCGCATCTGACGCGCTACAGAGACTTCCCCCGGGGATGGTAATCGCTACACTCGGACAGGAACAGTTTTGAATCAAAAGGCTGACCGCTGTAGTATCATTTTCACAAGGCGCCACAGCATTGGTCGATGCATAAAAAATAGTGTACGATCCCGGATTCAATGTTGAAGGATTGATCTGGCTTGAGCCGTTGACCGGAGCGCTGACGGTATCAGGATAGAACCACTCCCCACTAGTGTTACCGAAACTGATCAGGGCATCAAGATCGAACCATGCATCCGTTGTATCGCAATAGACCTGGGTGCCGGCGTTAAGAATATAGTACGCGCTGCCATCGATCGTCATGGTGATCGTTTCGCTGGCATCGGGGCAAAAGCCGGATTGATCCACTGAAATCAGTGAGAAACTCACCGATCCATTGGTGATATCTGCCAGGGTTGGGGTGTAGGTAAAACTAAGGGCGCCCGGATTGGAAATCGTTCCTGTTCCTGAAGTCGTCCAGGTATGTTGCACATTACTGCCACCCGCAATTCCTGAAAGCACGAATGCGTCGGGTGCACAGATTGAACCACTCACTCCGGCATCTGCAAAGGGTGAAGTACTCAGGGTCAATGAAAACAATGCCGAATCCACACAATTGGACAAGAATACATTTCGAATAAATCGGAGTGTGTACAATCCGGGATCTCTGTTGATTCCATCAAAACTTGAACCCGTCAATATACCCGGACTTACGCCTGGAGGGGTGCTGACGATCTGCCAGGTGCCGTTGACACCGGGACCTTCAAAAGCAGAGAGATCCAAAATACCCTGGTCTGAACAAATCCGATGACTGGTGGCTTGAAGGAGTGCCGGGCAACTGCAATCCGGAGCTGGTAGTTGTACTGTGGCCGTGCAACCGGTAGCCGTTATCTCCAGATCAAATTGAATATCGGTATCAAACGGGATATCCTGTAACGCAAAAGTATCTGTACTCCCTACCTGGACGAGGTTACCCGTGGTGACTGAGATATTATCGGCTGTCGACGTAAACAAGACATTATAGACCAAGGCCTGGTCATCGCAAACGATGTCATAAATGTCTATCACCGGAAGGGGATGTACGGTGGCCGTCATGGTATCCCGATCTTCGCAATTGCCCTGGGCGGAGATAAACACATATTGCCAGGTATCCCCATTGGCCGGTACCACCGTTCCGGATACGGGAAGATTTGCAGGAAGCTTTAACCACTGCCCAGTGCCTGCGACCCCATTAAGCACTGCCGGAGCCAATGCATCCAGATCTATAGACTCACCCGCACACATCACCTGATCAGGTGCTGAAGCCAATACAGGTAATGGAAAAACTTCCATCGTGATCGGCGTACGAATACTGTAGCAAGCGGATAAAGGATCCAATGCCTCAACATAGTAGGTGGCATTGACCGGTACTACAGGCTGAAATGTCAAACTGTTTTGTAAAAACGACAAGCCACCACTGGGCACATTGTACCAATTGGCCACAAGACCTGGATCAATGGTCACGGACATGACCGGTGAGGATTCATCTTCGCAAATCGAATATCCAGGAGATGCAGCTATCGGCTGATTGATCGTCGGACAGTTGCAGTTGGGGGCAACAATCTGAAAAGTATCCTTGCAGAGTCCTGTGTTGTTGATGAGTTCAATACTGATATTGGTGTTGTTGATTATAGCATTGATGGCATCCTGTCCGGTTGGATTGTTAAAAACTATACCTGCACTGGCGTGAATAGAATCCGCTGAACTCGTAAACAATACAGAATAGGTGCCGGCCAATAAATCGCATGGCAGTCCTTCGAGGATAAAATCAGGATAATCTTCCACTACGATATCAAGCGGCAGGGTGTCATAACACATTCCTGCGGTCGCCAGGACGTAGACAGTATCTGATGCCGCAGGCACATAGAACATGGGGTCCAGTATATTGGTCGAGTCGGGTGGCAGCGCGGAATGAAAACTGTAGGTGGGAGCACTGTTCCCCGCATCATTAAACACAATAGCACCTAATACCAGGTTGTTGCCCCGACAAATATGAATCGGTGGAACAGAGTCAATATCGGGTTTTGGGAAAATGGTGAACGGAACCTGGATTTGATTCGTACAGTAGTCATCGGTCACCTGGGCCCAAAGCTGGACCACGTTTTCAAGGTTAGCCCCTGTGGGTGAATTGATTTGCTCACCACCAAGGATGGGGTTGCCGTCCCACCAGGAAACCTCATCAAACAGACTGATGAAAATATCATATTCAGTCAGGTCAATGTCTAAGGCTTCGTCGCGACATAAGAGCAGGTTGGTCGTATGAATGACCGGCTGTGGGTGAATATTCAAATAGTATTCATTGTTGCCAATCGCCCCGTGACAATCATAGAAGTCATAAATCTCATCCAGGGTAAACGTCAACTCTGATCCGGCGAGGAAAGCTGGAATGATGAGTCGACCACCCACAGGATCATATACTGGTGCAGGTACAGTATCTACGCAAATGGATATTTCTCCGCTGGGCACGATACCTTTGTAGGCGAATGTCCATGGTGGATAATTTGGAGCAGACAGTGTGAAGTCCATTCTATATGGTGCGGTTCCTCCACTGATATCGATCATCATGGATCCGGGTTCGATCTGGCAATTGTTGACGCAGATATCCTCGGGTCCGGTAATTTCAGTAAACATTTCGGGATCACAGGGATCTGAGCAGAAACCGGGGATAGGGATGTCCAGCCAGAACTCACAGTACGTGGTATTTTCAGAAATGATCCTGACCGTCATGTACGATGCAGTAGCGGATCCGGGACTAAACGTAAAGGTTTCCGGGACCCCTGCTGTTCCTGTGGTTGGAAAGATCGAACCGGAATAAGGAACAATCTCATACGTGGGGCCGAATCCCCCCTGATCGAGGACAGTAATTGTAGCTACGATCCGGTCATCAGTGATATCGTAATGGGTCCCGTTTTCATCGCAACTGACCTCCACGATACTATTGGAAATATCAATCCAATGGACAGTGACTGAAGCTGTATCATATGGACAGGTATGAGGTGGGTCATATTCCTGGGTATAGACATAGGTGCCCGGACCCCAGTTGGCCAGATATAATTCATTGCCCCAAAGGTCTTCCGCCAGTGGTGGATGCCATACCCCGCCGGGTTCAGGCGTTCCTTCAAGAAAATTGAAAAGCAAGTATACTCCAGTATTGGGGCAGACCCACAACTCCCCATGGAGGCCAGGGTCTCGATACTGAGCTTCCATCTCAGCCTGTGAAGTAAAATTGGAATAGACCTTACATCCCCCGACTTTTTCAACGGAGACCATCCAGTAATTGACATCCTCATTGACAATTACAGGCAGTCCATCCAGTCCGGTGATACCATTAAACTCAAACGTATCGATCCCATTCGTGTACACTACATTGTACACACCTTCTTCCGGAACCTGAAAAATCAGTTGATCCTGGTAGCCCGAGCAACCACTGCATAACCAACAGTCCAGGGACATATCATCGTCGATGACAAAGGCAGCACCTATGTAATTGTTGGGCCACGCCAAATACTCAGTACAATTTCCAAAAGCATTCCAGTCGGGCCACCATTTGATTCGCTCTATCCATTCGAAATGGCTGGCTGAGCTGGTGGGGCCTGCAAAACGGATAAACGCTGTGTTATTCCCGGGACCCATGCTCATTTCCTGAAAATTGCAAGGCAGGAGTGCCGGGGGAATATTGGATTGATTGACGGTTCCATTAGCGGCCCAGAAACCGTCGGTATTGGATCCCCAGATAAGACGCCCATCATATTTAGAGCGATTGGCCCCGCCGCCCTGATTATCCCATGTGCCTCCTTGCATAAAGAAGACCTGCTCGCCTGCAGAATCCACATTAAAAAATCCACCAGGCACATTGAGGTTGCTAAATGTCCAACCATTGTCCGGGCTAATGGTTCGATAGGTCCAATTACCGCCTATGAACTGACTCTGCAAAGTGATGACGGTGCCACGGACGATCGGTCCACCGGTTCTGGTCATACGGAGAGTACCTTCAGAATCTCCCCAGAAGCCGGCATTCTCAACTTCCCATCCATTGTCAGTGATGTCAATCTCTGTCCCGGTCTCAATGTCCTGGAAACACATAAAACTGACCTCGTCGGCCATCGGGGATACTCCACAGGGCCCCATATTGGAGGCCATGGCGAATACAATGATATCGCCGGGGTATAAGGTCGTTTGGGCTGAAATTCCTAATGACATGAAACTCAGCAATATAACCAACCATCTAAACGAAAATTGGGGCATAAAAGCAGTGTTGTGGGTGATGTATATGCAGAGGGAGCATAAAAATATAAAAATCAATCTTTTATCCAAATGGCATGGACCGAAAACTTCAAGATTTGCCTACCGTCCAACATTCCTTTCCATACCTTACCTTGGATGCAAGATCAACATCAGCCAAGGCTCGCTGCCCGGGCTTCACTTTTTTATGAAGGCAGACCAAGCTGAAATAAAGATTCACCGGGCCTGGAGTTTCTATGACTGGGCCAACTCCGCCTACAACCTGGTCATCACCGCGACCATCTTTCCTATCTATTTCATTGCAGTCAGCAGTGATCAGGATCCACAAACTATCGACCAGGTAGATTTTTTTGGATGGTCAGTGGTCAACAGCGCCATTCTCAACTACGCCCTGGCATTCGCCTATTTTACCGTAGCCTGGTTATCCCCTATCCTTTCTTCAATTGCCGACTACCGGGGCACCAAGAAAAGGTTTATGAAAATCTTTACGTACCTGGGCGCGGCGGCTTGCTGCGGGTTGTTTTTCTTCAATGGGGAGCGGATAGAACTGGGTATCCTCCTGGCTATCGTTGCTGCAATTGGATATAGTGGAGGTATCGTTTTCTATAATGCCTACCTGCCTGAAATCGCTCCTGAGGCGAAACATGATACGTTAAGTGCTAAAGGATTCGCATATGGATATGTCGGAAGTGTGATTCTCCAACTGATCTGCTTTGCATTTGTGCAGATTCAATTTGAAGATCGCACGTTTGCCGCCCGCCTTTCTTTTCTCCTGGTGGGATTGTGGTGGATAGGTTTCGCTCAAATTCCTTTCCGGATGCTTCCTGATGGTCAACCCAGCAAAACGGATCCCGGTCGCAGCATCCTCTACAATGGGTTTCATGAACTCCGAAAAGTATATCGTGAACTCAGGGCCATGCCCGTGATCAAAGTATATCTCGTTGCATTTTTCTTTTTCAGCATGGGGGTCCAGACCGTGATGCTCGCCGCTGCAGAATTCGCTGTCAAAGAAATCAGACAATACGTAGACGGTCAATGGGTCAGCCTGGGTCAAAGCGAATTGATCACCATCATCCTGCTGATCCAGTTGGTAGCCATTGCCGGCGCAACCCTGATGGCCCGATGGTCTGACCGGATTGGAAACCTCCGTGTACTTATGATTACCGTCCTGCTTTGGATTGGCATTTGCTATCTCGCCTATGTGACCCGCACCGCAACTCAGTTTTATGGTTTGGCCGCCTTGGTAGGCCTGGTGATGGGTGGCATCCAATCCATGAGTCGATCTACGTTTTCCAAAATGATCACCGGCACAAAGGATACGGCCTCCTATTTCAGCTTTTACAATGTCGCAGAAAAATTAGCCATGTCCTTTGGTCTTTTTTCCTTTGGGCTGGTCGAACATGTGACTGGCAATATGCGTAATTCCATTTTTGCGTTGGCTGTATTCTTTATACTTGGCTTCCTCTTTCTTTTGTGGACCAATCGCATCAGACGACGTTCCGGGTTGAATCATCACCTGGCTCAAGTCTCCATTCAATAGGCATTTTGGAGGATTGATATTATCTGCTACCTTACGCAGACCAGAAGGCTTTGCTGATGTTCAATCTGCTGATATATTATTTGGTCATCATGCCTGTATCCAGGTTGCCCTATCGGCTGCTGTATGCCTTCGCTGATTTCATCTTCCTGGTGCTTTATCGTGTAGCAGGCTACCGGAAAAAAGTCGTCCGGATGAATCTCCAAAATTCTTTCCCGGAAAAAAACACGGATGAAATACAAAGGCTGGAGGTTCTGTTTTACAAACACTTTTGTGATGTTATTGTCGAAACGGTTAAGTCTTTTACCATGTCCCGGAAGGATATATTGCAGCGGATGGTCGTCCTCAATCCCGAGTTGGTCAATCAGTATTATGATACCGGGCGCAGTGTATTCTTATGTGGTGGACACTTCAACAATTGGGAATGGATAGCCACCGGCATTGATCCGCAGATCCGTCACCAGGCGTGTGCCTTGTACAAGCCATTATCCAATTCCTTCTTTGAAAAGAAGATGAAATCCACCCGTGGGAAATTTGGATTACAGATGGTGCGTATTCATGATGCCGCAGTTTTTTTTACAACCAAAAAACCAGAAATGACCCTAACCATTTTTGGTATCGACCAGTCCCCCGGACATCCGGACCGTTGCCACTGGATGTCATTTCTCAACCAGGATACCGGTGTTCAATTTGGCCTCGAAAAATTTGCACGTGAATTCAACTACCCCGTCATTTTTGGCAAGCTCAACAAAGTAAAAAGAGGGTACTATACGCTCGAACTTTCGCTCATCACCGACACACCGGGCCATCATCCCCATGGCTGGATCATAGAGACCGCTACCCGGATGGTGGAAGCAGAAATCGTTGAAACTCCACAATATTGGTTGTGGACCCACAAGCGATGGAAACACAAACGCCCGGAAAGGATGTCCACCTTGTCGATGACAAACGCGGAAAATGACTAAGCTTCGAGTGTCGCCATTTCAGCCAGAGCAACCGTGTGTTCACTGCCACTCATCGCATACTCCAACATTTCATCCAGGCTCATTGCCGCTCCGGCATTCCATGCCTGCTCAAATACCTTTGGATCCATCACCGCATGGATATGATGATTGGCATCCAAAATGATGGCATGAAGATCATCCCATACCGGCAATTGCGTGATAGCCCGCAGATGATCGACAGCACCCATCAGGGTAATAGCGTGAATAAAATTGTTTTCATTGATAGACACCAGGGACCAGATCTCCAGGGACCATGCGAGCGCCTCATAGAAATGAATGTGCTGGCTCATCCGGATACTGTCCCGCAGGTAATCTTTGGCCGAACTATTTTTAGCCATAACCTCCACCAATGCAAATCCGGAGAGACAGATGATCTCCGAAATTTCGTTGCCATCCTGCTTGGCCATATCCATGCTCTTTTTGTAATACTCCCTCGCGAGATCAAGTTTATGACCATCATATATGGCATTCCGACCCAGGGCACTCAGCGCGAGACTGATACCTGTCGTCAATCCGATACGGGTATATCGCTCCAGACTGATCTGCAGGATGATATCAGCATCTTCATGCTGCCGGATGATCGTCTTGACAACACCGGTTATGAGTGAGGCCGTTGCGACTAACTCATCATCATTTTGCTGCCGAATCAAAGGATAATGATTGACCAGGGATTGATTGAAGGTGTCCAGGTCCCTTTGCAAAAACGACATCGTCCCGACATTGGTGGCCAGCAAACTAAAGGTATAGTCGTCAAATTTTACGTCACCAGCCTGATAGGCATCCCACACTCGTTTCATCCAAACATACCCTTCCTTGGTATGGGCATTGACCCACCAAAAAAGCCATAACGTCCATGCCAGTTCAGTTAGCTTTTTCAATTCCTTTTTCTCGAGGAGATATTCTATGGCGGGCCTGAGATTATTATGCTCTTTTTCGAGGCATCGTAGAATTTCGTTTTGATCGATTTTATTCTGTTGCAACTTGATCCGCTGCAGGCAATGGTGATAATAATCGGCCTGACGCTGCATGCAAGCATCGTATTCACCGAGTGATTTAAGCTTTTCGATCGAAAACTCACGAATGTATTCAAGCATCTGAAACCGCATGGTGGTTTGCTCATCCTGTTTGATCACGAGGCTTTTATCGATCAGTGATCCCAGCACGTGATAGACATCCATGTCCTCTCCAGCCATCATGGCTTCCAGACCATCCAGGCGGCAACCACTCAGAAAAATACTGATGCGCATCAACATGGTCTGTTCGGCCGGAGAAAGCATTTGGTAACTCCACTCAATCGTATTGCGCATTGTTTTCTGCCGGTCCGGAATATCTCTGAAATTGGCCCTCAAAACGTCGAGGCTATGTTCAAGTTTTTCGAGAAGCATAGCCGGACTAAACAAATTGATCTGACCCGCCGCCAATTCAATGGCCAGAGGCAAACCTTCCAGCCGTTGGCAGATCTTGAGTATGGTATCCCGGTTTTGGGCGTGGATCGTAAAATGGGGTTGAATCGCTTTGGCACGTTGTACAAACAACTGCATAGCCGGTGGCAGATCCTCTTCGTCATGCGGACCTTCGGCACAAGTATCCGGCAAGGTAGGGACCATGTACGTATGTTCGAAGGACAAGGCGAGACGCTCTCTGCTGGTCACCAGGATTTTCAAGCCCGGCGCGGCAAACAACAAGTCATCAATAATGGATGCAGCTTCTATAACTTGCTCAAAATTGTCAAGGACCAGCAGGAAAGATTTCTGCTCAAGGAAAATCTTTAAACTCTCCAGGATATTACCGGAAACTTTCAAACCCAGATTATAGCAGATCGTCTCTACGACCAATTGATGATCTTTCACCGGAGCCAGGGGCACGAAAGCTGCGCCATCCGCAAACTGATTCTTAATCCTTCTGGCGGTCTCGATGGCCAGGCGTGTTTTGCCTATACCCCCGGGGCCCGAAAGCGTCACCAATCGGGTTTCCGGTTTTTCGAGAAGAGCGGCAATCTCCTTATAATTTTTCTCTCTGCCGATGATAGGACTAGGGATCGAAGGAATAGAATCAAATACTTTCTGCTCCGGTTCTGCAAACTGTTGGTGCATAGCCTGGTTGAATCCCTCTGTAAGCAAAACGGCCAGGTCATTGATGATCAATTCACTGAGTTCTGATGCGGTATGGAACGTTTTATACGAGGCACGATCATCTTGTTGTATGCGCTGGATCAACTGCTGGAGTCGTTCATCGCGTTGTCCTTCTGTATGCTTGATATAGATGAGCCTTGGCATCCCCGAAGAAAGATTGTACTCATCTTCAAGTCCGGAGATGGTTTCTTCCGGCGCAATCCAACCATATCGCTCCCAATAAATACCAATAAATATCTGGCTCTGGGCCAGGTACTGCCGGTAAAGGTTACGGGGAGCATGAGGTCTGGCTCCTAATTCAAACATGACCGGGGTGAGGTGGATGTGCTGAATAGCTTCTTTGACAGCCAAACGTTCTTCGGCCAATTCCTGGAGGGTGGAACTGACAAAGACACGAAGTCTTTGGTCAGGCGTTAATATGGTGGTTGTTGATTTCATGATATGGTTTATAAAGTGGGACAAAGTGTGACGTGAACATGAATTAATACGCAGACGGGCCTGCTACATAGGTCTCTGTTGCTTTTGAAAAAAACTGAAACTGGCGCATGACGTTTCGCAGATCCATGGATTGCCGGACGACTACATTGCCGGTTACACTGGATTTTCGGATAGCATGATCTGTTTCAACTCTGGATTGCATAAAATCGAATATTCCGACGCTAAGTACGATCAGCAGGATGATGATGGTCAGGGGGCGTTCCAGGAGATTTTTTAAGAGATACATGGTTTGATACGGTTTGATGATGCAAAAATGAGGGTCATTGCCCCTGGATGAAAGCACATTATGATGAACTGCCATTTTTAATGCATGAATTGATAAAATCATGTCGTATCCATACAGATGCCAACAATGACAGGCGTTTCAGCCGCACTTATTAGTTTTCTCTAAGCCTATGGTTACTCTGAAAATGAAAAGGCCACGGATGGATATCCGTGGCCTGGTGCCTTTCAGTGATTATACGTTGTGGTCGTTGGTTATTTACCCATCCAATCTTTAAACTGCGATACTTTTTCACGACTGACCAGTGCTTCCTTGTCAATTGCGGGCCGAAGGTTCAGTTTGAGTCGGTTGCCGAAATAATCATGGATCTGGTCAATGCTTTTTACAGAAACGACGAAGGAACGGTTGATCCTGAAATACTCACTGGGGTCCAGCATTTGCTCGATTTCATCCATCGTATAATCAATGACATATTTTTTATCATCGAATGTCTTGAAAAAATTGAGCCGGTCATCGCTAAAGAAGTAAGCGATCCGGTCCATTTCGATGGAAAGGAGTTTCTGACTATGCTTGACCAGGAAGCGTTTGCGGTACTCCTTATGCTGTAATTTTTGTTGGAGATCCCGGACCAGGGCGGTAATAGGCGCATCTTCATGTCCCTGGCCAAATGTTTGTTTCAGTTGACTGAATTTTGATAAGGCAGACTCGAGTTCGTCCTTTTGTACCGGCTTCAACAGATAATCCACACTGTTGACTTTAAAGGCCTTGAGGGCATACTCATCATAGCTGGTCGTAAAAATGACCGGGCTCCTGACTTCGGTCAGATTAAAGATTTCGAAACTCTGTCCATCCGCCAACTCTATATCCATCAGGATCAGATCGGGCCTTGGATGTGACTCCAGCCACGCTACAGCAGCAGCTATACTATCGGCTGTCCCGGTGACTTCCAGATTTTTGTCGATGGCCAGCAAGGTTTTCTGCAGCTTCTTTACGGCCAATTCTTCGTCTTCGACTATAAATATTCGCATGGGTCGGGTCTTATTCGTTCGAATTCAATATTCTACAAGACAAATGTGCGGTACCAAGGTTGGATCGGCAAGTCATTGCTCCCTGAAGTGCAGCATTGGCCACATCAACCGGAAATAAGGCTGGACGAATTGTAGCTTCGGATATCATGACAACAGGGGGATCGTGACTTTAAAGGTTTCGTCGGTCTCTTCGACCAGCATATCTTCACGATGAAGCAGCCTGTACTTCTCCCGGATATTGGCCAGACCGATCCCTGTGGAATCCACGCCGGATCGCGCTTTCTTTCGGAGGTTATTGACGATGATCAGCCGGCCCTGAGGATCAGAGCTTATCCGTACATGTACCGGTTGTTGCTTACTTATAATATTATGCTTTACTGCGTTTTCGACCAGTAACTGGAGTGTCAGTGAGGGCAGTTTGCGATCCCGATATGCCGGATCAATTTCCATATCCAGTTTGAACCCATCCCCGTGCCGCGTTTGCAACAACCTGGCGTAGGACCGAATAAATGCGGTCTCCTGGTCGACCGTACTGAGCCCATCCTCATTGTTTCGCAACAAATAGCGATAGACCTTGCTGAGTTCGTCCAGAAATTTTTCAGCCTGATCTTTATCCTCAGAAATCAGGGAGGACAGTGTGTTGAAGCTGTTAAATAAAAAATGCGGATTTACCTTTTCCTTGAGGTTGGCAAACTCCTGTTCCAGTTGCAACTGCTCGATTCTTTCCTTTTCGGCTACGGCTTCCTTGACCTTCTCTATGATATAAATCACTTCCCACAACGACTCAAACACGATGTTGACGGCCAGGCCGGTGAGGTACCCATATTTCAAATCATTCTCCTGGATGCTGTAGCCCATGATATGGAATCCATGAAAGACAAAGAAGATCAATAGCACGGAAGGCGTCATGACCAGCAGATTGACCCCAAACTTTAGGATCACCCGTTTGCGGGTCTGCTTGAGCGAAGGCAACTTGGTATGCAGGAAATAATCATAGATGAAATGCAGACGCCACGAAAAATATCCTATCGCATATATGATGGGATAGGCGACAAACCAGACCGCCGGCTCATGCCACAACCGCTCGTGATACATGATATAGCATAGTGCCAATGTGATAAAAGGCATAGAGAGCCAGAAGCCAATCACCTGATATTGTGGTGGACGGATCAGTTTCATGCCACCCGGGTATTAGGATCAAATAATGGAAGGATGATGATTCGTTCTCCTTTGGCTTCCCGGACCTCAATCTCCTGCATATTGAGCAGGCGATATTTGGTGATGAGGTTATCCAGCCCTTCATCCACATTAAGGTTCTGGACAATGGTTTTCTCGTGTAAGCTATGCCGGATGATGAGATGACCGGATCCTTCTGCGTTGATATGGATGACCAATGGCTGTTGTTTGCTCAGGACATTGGTATAAATAATGTTTTCAAGAATGACTTGCAGGCTTAATGGGGGTAAACGTTTGACCAAAGCGTCCGCGGACAGATTGATCTCTGCTTGTATGGCTTGTCCAAAGCGGGCCTTAGTGAGGTATAGGTACGATGAGGCAAATTTCATTTCATTGGCCAATGGCACGAGATAGTCATCATCCCCACGCAGCAGGTATCGATGCACCTTGGTCATTTCATCGAGAAAAACTTCGGCTTCGGCTTCATCCTCCTGGATCAATCCGGAGAGGGTGTTGAAACAATTGAATAAAAAATGAGGATTGATCTGGCCTTTAAGACCGAGCAATTTACTGCGCTGGTATGCATTGCGCAGTTTTTCGCTTTCGAACAGGGAGTTTTTCCAGTTTTCCCAATTGGCCATCCCTTCATTGATAAAGGTGATGACCGTACTCATGATACAGGCATAAAGGATGGTCCACCAGGTAAATTCCGGTCTCGGTTCACATCCGAGATGCACGATATTGGTAAACACGAAACAGGCGCCAAACACGGCCCCCACATTCATAATATAAAATCCAGGAAGCAACAAACGGATACGTCTGAACAAATCACCCGCACCCGGGTTCCGGTTCTTGACCACTACCGCGAAGGTTCCAAAAACAGCGTATATGATGAAAAAGTATAGCGCGCTGGCCCCAAAGGATTTGAAAAAGACACCAAAGGAACCCAACACACATTTGCCAAAAAGCAGCAGGTTCATGAAGAAAATGTAGGGCACGATCACCCAGACAAAGACCACGGGCTCCTTATTGCTGTATCGCTTGATCGGCATGTGGCTAAGGTACGGCTGACCAACCAGTCCAACCCGGGAGGACGGATGAAATGCCGCGAAAGGGGATGAATTGAGGAAAAGAAGGAATGAATTGTAGCCGATTCCTGCTCATGATGTGGCCTTACGCCCAACTTGAGGAAAACCTAAAATCAAACGGGCGGGTATATCCCCTTTCCGGTATCAATCTTTATCGTTGAGGATGATGGGAACATTTTTTCCCGGAGGCATGATGATGATTTTAGCATTAGGAGACAGGGCGATCTCCTTATTGGCTTTAATGGTTTCGTATTGAAGCAGCTTGTCACTGAGCCCGGTACTGAGGATGCGCTGATAGTCGGCGATACCCTGGGCTTCAACCCGCTTACGCTCCGCTTCTTGTTTTTCCTTTTGCAGAACAAACGTCATTTTTTGGGCCTCCTGCTCCGCATTGATCTTCGATTCAATGGTGGCTTTGACAGATTCGGGAAGCATGATGTTCCTGACTAGTAAAGATTCCAGTTCCAGGCCGCGCATATCAAACTCAGCTTTCAGATTTTCAAAAATTCGGTTTTGAAATTCGTCCCGCTTCGTGGAATACAGGGAGACTGCATCATAATACACCGCATTGTCCCGCAGCTTAGTTCTCACCATCGGGCGCACGATGACGTTTCGATAATCGGTTCCGATCTCTTTGAGAATCTCCGGAGCCCGGTTAGGTTGGACACGGTACAATATGGTCACATCGATGATCACTTCCAATCCATCCTGCGACAAAACCCGTATCGCATCATCCCCCATTTTCTCGCCTTCATCATGGACGCCTGACATCGTATAGTTCTGCGTCTTAGTGTCAAAGTGGGTCACTTTGACTAGCGGATTGATCATGTTGAGGCCTGGCTCCAGCGTGCGGTTCTGCACCTTTCCAAAGAGAGATTGGACGCCTATCGTTCCTGCATCAATCTGCACGATCATCGAAGACAATACACCGATCAGGATCAAAATGACCGCGATCGCCTTGCCCAGGGCATGGTATTTAAACCAAGGGGAAGAACCTTTGTCTGATAATTTTATGGCGGCGAAAAGAAAGAGGCCAATCAATGCAAGTATCATAACCGCTGGATTTAATAGAATGAGAGGGTCAAGGTACCACTAACCCGGTGAATTATATTAGGATTGATTATGCCCCTTGCCCCATAATTTCGTTGGCCCTAAAACTGTAACGTCATGATAGAGTGCGGTAAGCTCTTTGCTTCGGCTGCCTGTCCCCCTACATATAGTTTGTACTTAAATTCGGTATCGCTGGTATTCATCACGATGACGACTATGGATCCATCGGTATTGAGAAATCCGGTAGACAACAATTGGGCGCGGGACGAAGACACCGCTATCCGCTTAGCTCCCGGCCGGATGTATTTTGAAAAATGGCCGATGTAATAAAACGAATTCATGTAATGCAGACTATTGTCCCTGGTGTCCGCATGGACGGGCGCGAAACAAAAGTTGTTGACGTGATTGGGGCCACCGGTTTCATCCAACAGGATATTCCAATCGGTCCAGCCTGTTGCGCCATTGTTGAAATCATGGATCATCGACGCGCCATAGTTTTCACCCCACTGCCATTGATCAAAAGTCTCCCAGCTAAATGGATAATTACAGGCCTCGGTCAGCATAAGCGGCTTGTCCGGATACGCCTCAGCTACTCTTTTGATATTGTCCGGGATCTCCGCACCATGCCATTTTTCATACCAATGGAAACCAATACCCCAGACATACTTTGAAGCCTTTTTATCGGACAGGATCGTGGATGCCCGTTGATACACCAGATCCCGGTTGTGATCCCAGGCGATCAGTTTTTTTTGTCCCAGGCCTTCTTTCTTTAAGGTCGGGCCGAGATAGTTTTTGATAAAATCACGCTCTTCCTCCGCCGTGTAGATACAAGACTCCCAGGTTTGTTTCGCCATGGGTTCGTTTTGCACGGTCAGTCCCCAGACCGGAATGTTATGATCTTCAAAAGCCTTGATATAGCGGACATAGTAATTGGCCCAGGATTGATAATACGTAGGCAACAACTTACCTCCCTGCAACATGTTGTTATTGTCCTTCATCCAGGCTGGTGGACTCCATGGACTGACAAAGAGCTTGAGGTTGCCACCTGCCGCGTCAAAGGCTCTGTAGATAAACGGAATTCGGAATTTTTCATCGTGAGCGATACTAAATGAAGCCAGCGATGCATCCTGATCCGCCACATAGGTATACATGTCACTGGAAAAATCACAACTGTTCATATTGGTACGTACCAGCGAATATCCAATCCCATCTCCTTGATTAAAATAAGATTGAAGAAATTTCTCTTGCTGGTCCGAAGAGAGTTTGGCAAACGTTTCGGCTGCGGCATCGGTTAGCGCGCCACCAATACCCGTGAAGGTCTGAAAGGTTTTGGTCGGATCGGCAAAAATGCAGGGCTCGGTTTCAAAGGGTTGACCATGGGCACTGAATTTCAATACTCCAGTGGAAGTCATTCGTAAATCTGTGTTTTCCGCTGTGGTATAAACCCTGACTTCATGGCCATCGAGGATCTCCGGAAAACTATGTTTTTGGGCCATGAGGGTGACTCCCATCATGACAACCAGCAAAAGAGTAAGGTTGTGTCTCAT
Source organism: Saprospiraceae bacterium (assembly GCA_044227555.1). Lineage (GTDB taxonomy): Bacteria > Bacteroidota > Bacteroidia > Chitinophagales > Saprospiraceae > Opimibacter. The sequence goes on from JBGAWQ010000020.1 coordinate 37,230, forward strand.
GGTATTTTTATTTAAACACGCTTCAATGAATAGGCGCAGAAGCATTTTGATTTTAATGGTTATCCTGGAACTTACCAAACGATGGTCGCTTCGGATTTTGGAGGCACAGAGTAACTAAAGTACTTCGTTCCTTGCTGCATGGTAAAGGTTTTAAATTCGGCTCCGTAGTTGCCCGTGATAAGCACCTTGGATCCATCCGGATTGAGAAAAGCCACAAAGCCCATGTTGGAAAGTTCGGCCGGCATAGTGGTAGAAACTCTCCTGGCTCCCGGACGCACAAATTTTGAAAAATGCCCGATCGAATAGTATTCGACTTGCTCCCGGACGGCGCCCGAGGAGTTATTGATCTCAATGACGCCCCGGCAATTGGAGCACCCATGATTTTGCGGACCATACTGCTGATCCAGGGCGAGGTTCCACATCAATGAGGTGGTAGACCAATTGTTCGCGGTACCGATAAATATGTTCTGCATATTCCAGACCAGGTTTCCGCTGAAATCCGGAGCCCAGGCACCTCCAGAGATCTCTGTAAAATAAAGTTCCTTGTCCGGATGCGCATAATGTACAGTACTCATAGCAGAAACATCCCCACCATAGGCATGAAATGCCGACCCGGCCACAAACGCCCTGGCGACAGGATCATTGAGGATGCTGATGGCATAGTCTGTGACATCCCAATTGTGATCATAGACAATAATCTTTGTCGTCAAACCGGCAGCCTGGAATTTAGGACCCAGATGGTTTTTGATAAAATCCAATTGCTCCGCCGCCTGCATCTCCATACATGGATAGCTGGCCGTAAAATATAGCGGCTCGTTTTGTGGAGTTACCGCGGCGATGGTGATGCCCTCACTCTGCATGGCCTGAACATACCTGACAAAATAATCCGCATAGACACTGTAGCAGGAAGGCTTGAGTTTCCCGCCTTTCATACTGCCGTTGGTCTTCATCCATGCGGGAGGGCTCCATGGAGATCCGACGAGCTGTATGTCAGGAGCTATAGCGATGATCTCTTTGAGCACCGGGACCACATCCTGGAGATCCTGCGCGAGCGAAAAATGATTCAGACTGAAATCGGTTTCTCCAGCCGGCAGATCATCATAGGAAAAATCAGACAAAGAAAAATCCGAAGCCCCTATCGTTAGTCGCAAATAGGAGATACCAATCCCTTGCTTCGGATCAAACAAACTGGTCAGGACCTGCGTTCGTTGTGTCGCATTCAGTTTTCGGTTGAGCAGATATGCGGATGAGCCGGTCAGCGCCGCGCCAAATCCATGCATGGCCTGGAATGTCGTAGTAGTATCCATCTGGATCAGGGGCCAGGTTCCTGTCCGTTGACTCTTGATACTCAACCCGGCTTCGGGGTTCAATAATTTGGTCTGATCCCCTTTGGTCAACCACACATAAGCGGTATCGGTAGCCTCCGGATCAGGACCATCAGGAGGTAGGGGTGGATCGTCGTCTTTACAACTCCACTGAAACAAAACCAATGCCAGCAACCACATCATGGCTGCTGGCATTCTAAGATGTAACCTAAAGCTACTGCTTGCATGAATTCTATCAGAGATCAATATCCGGGATTTTGAACCAGTTTGGTATTCTTGTCGAGTTCAGCTTGTGGAATAGGCCAAACCAGTCGGTTTTCATTGAGCTTATATCCGAGATTGGCTCCGCCAACCCCTGTAGCATTGTTCATCACTTCGATAGCCCGGCCTGTGCGTTTGAGATCATACCAGCGATGCCCTTCGAAAGCCAGTTCGAGGCGCCTTTCTTTCTCAATCGCCAACCGCATGCTTTCCAGCGAATTGGCCGTTGTATTGGGCAGTTGTACGCGGGTCCGAATCTGGTTGACCAATGCTGCGGCGCCATTGACATCGCCCAACTCATTGAGCGCTTCGGCTTTCAAAAGCAGAATATCCGCCAGGCGGATAAATATGTTGTTTTGATTACTGCCCTCTGTAAACGTGCGGTACTTGTTGATAAAGGGATAATGCGTTTGTGGCCAGTGGATGTCAGACCATTTGCCGGTGACATCCAGCCAGATGATAGAGGCATCCTTACGTATTTGATCCTGCTCTTCATCAAATGCTTTTACGAGGTCGTTGGATGGAATGTTAAATTTTTTCCAATCGAGACCACGCCACATCTTGGTACCCCAGTTGCCATCACTGCTGCCCCCTTCATAGTTGATTTCAAAGATGGACTCCGGTGAATTCTCATTGCCGGTCCACAAATCTTCATAGGAGGGCATCAGGGTATATCCGAGACTGATCACGTTATCACAATACTCTTTCACTTTGGTCCAGTCATGCGGCTCCTGGGTGGCGTATACCTTGGCCAGCATCGCATTGACGGCTCCTTTGGTAGCGTAGCCTTTATTAGGGGCAGTCGTGCGCACATTCGCCAGAGCCACATTGAGATCGGCTACAATTTGAGCATACACTTCTTCTTTGGGTGTACGTGGCGGGAACAGCAGTGGATATATATCTGGAAGGATATCAATGCTGATGGTCGTCACGGCCTCCAATTGGAGAGGCACATCTCCCCACAACTGCACCGCCTGGAAATACATGAACGCCCGGATAAAACAAGCCTCTCCAAGGATTTCCTTTTTTCGTGCTTCCGTCAATGCCGGATCAGGGACCTGCTCCACATTGTTGATGACGTTGTTGGCTTTACCGATGGTGGAATACAGGTACCGCCAATCCCGGCTGACGTTGGAGTTGATGGCATCAATTTCATAATCATCAATCTGGAAGTTGGCTGGATTGTCAGCACCGGCATATGCCCCATCGGCCTGGGCGTCCCCGTTGACAAAATAATCGAGCTGGTAATATTCATTCTTGAAATCACCATAGGCTCCAGCCAACGCGGCTTCTACTTCTGAGGCGGTTTTATAGAGAATGGAATCCGAAGAGGTATTCTCTACAGCGATGCTTTGCGATACGGGTTTGAGATCAAGGAAATCATCGCATCCGTAAAACGCGGTCAGCACCAGGATTAAAACGGGAAAGAAAAATATCTTTTTCATGAAGATGAATTTTAAAAATCAACATTAACGCCAAAGATCACGGTCCTGGCCTGTGGATAGGTGCCATAGTCTATTCCCAGTTCGGTCGCACTGTTGCCATACGCGTTGACTTCCGGATCATAGCCGGTATAGCTTGTAAAGGTCAACAGATTCTGCCCGGTCACATAGAGTCTTAAGTTGCGGATGGCCTTGGTTTCCGGAGCGTTTTCAATCAACCTGTAGGACAGGGTCAGTGACTTCAAACGTACATAGGTGCCATCTTCTATAAACCGGGTTGAATTGCGAACGTTGTTGACATTGCCTCCTCCTACTGCTCTCGGGATGTCTGTGATCGTATTGGTAGGCGTCCAGCGGCGCAAGACATCAATGGACTGGTTTTTACTGTCAAACATACCTTCCAGATCTATGCGTGTGGCATTGTATATCTCATTACCAACACTCCCCTGGAAAAAAATGTTCAGGTCAAACCGCTTCCAGGCCAGATTATTGGTAAATCCAAAAATGAAATCCGGTTGGCCGCTGCCGATAACCTGCCGGTCGCCGGTATCAAAGATGCCATTGTTGTTGACATCCTTATACTTGATATCTCCGGTTTCCGGATCTACGCCTTCAGATACATACCCAAAGAATGAGCCCAACGGCAATCCTTCGCGGACGATAGACACATCTGAATTGTTGCTATAGATACGGCCAAAGTAATAGACATCAGTATACTCCAATGCAGTCACTTTGTTTTTATTGAAGGACATATTGAGATCCAGATCCCATCGGATGGCTTTATCCATCACGACGGAATTGATGTCAAACTCAATACCGCGGTTTTCAATATCACCGGCATTGGTCTGGATGGTAGTGATCGGCAGGGAGTTGGACAGCTGCACGTTGAGCAACACATCACTGGTCTTTTTGATGTAGGCATCAAAGGTCACATTGAGGCGGTAATCCAGCATAGCCAGGTCAAATCCGACATTGGTTTGTGCGGTAGTCTCCCAACGGAGATCCGGGTTACCATAGGTCACCTGCACCGCAGAAGGGCCGGACAATGGATTGGTGGAGGGTCTCCGATAATAGTCGATCAGGCCATATTGCGCATAATTAGGGATGCCTTCCTGGTTACCATTTTTACCCCAGCCACCACGCAGCTTTAGATCATCAATGAAGGTGAGATCTTGCATAAATGATGCTGAACTCATCCTCCATCCCAGGGAGAAGGATGGCATCGTGCCCCAGGGTTGAGCCAGTTTGGAAGATCCATCCCGACGCACGCTCACTGTAGCATAGTACCGATTGTCATAGTCATAGGTAGCACGACCAAAAAATGAAGCTAACGACCATTCCTGAATATTGGTGGAGGCAGTGACACTGTTGGCCGCATTAAGCGTGGTGACGGAGAAATCATCCGGAAAATCATTGCCCTGGATATAGGAATCATTGAACTTATGCTTTTGCAAGCTGCTTCCCGCAAGGAAAGTCATATGATGGAGATCAATATCCTTTCGATAGGTGAGTGTATTTTCCCAGAGCCAGGTCCCGGCATTGTATTTATCGGACCGTCCGATTCCATTCTGATCCCGGCCATAATTTGTATGGTAGTTGTCGAGGTAATAATCCCAGCGATGGTTGTTGTTATCGATTCCGAAATTGGTTTTGAAATTGAGCCCTTCAATGATTTTAAAATCCGCGGCTATATTTCCAAAGATGCGGTCATCAATAGACTCCTGATCTGCGCCAAACATATAGGCCACCGGGTTTTCCCAAGAGGGCTGGAATGGATTGGGATCATACTGGCCGCTACCATCGCTTTTGTAAATGTTGAGAAATGGAGGCGTATTGAGTGTACTCATGATCACTCCGCCACGACCAGAACTGGCATTGTCCGGGGTGTCCTGAGTCCTCGAATGGACGATGTTAATGCTTGTCGTGAGTTTGAGCCAGGAGGTCATTTCATTGTCTAGGTTGAGTCGCACAGAGTAGCGATCAAACTGAGCCGGGTCGACGATCCCTTCATCCTGGAGGTAGGCGGTGGACAGGAAGTAAGCGGTCTTTTCATTGCCACCTGAGAATGAAAGTTGATGCGATTGAATATGTCCTGTTCCAAAGACAATGTCACTCCAGTTGTTAAAGTCCGTCCGGGATGGATCCAGGCTACCCGGTTGGATCTCTTCCATCAGGTCGCGGTATTGTTTGGTATTGAGCACTTCGATAGGCTCGCGGAGTTTGGATACCCCATAGTATCCATTGTAGCTGATCGTTGGCTTATTACTTTCCCCGCGACGGGTAGTGATCAGGACTACGCCATTGGCGGCACGCGCACCATAGATCGCTGCTGATGAAGCGTCTTTCAGGACCGTCATCGAAGAGATATCACCTGGGTTTAGTCCACGGATATCCGTTGTAGGCACTCCGTCTACAACATAGAGTGGCTCATTGCCGGCGAGGACAGAGGTAGAGCCCCGGACGCGAACAGACAAGTCGGATCCTGGCTTGCCGGAGGGTTGTACGACCTGGACACCGGCAGCTTTACCTTGCAGGGCCTGCGCGGGAGAGGTGATCGGGCGGTCTTTTATCGCTTCTTCATCCACCGTGGAAACTGCGGTGGTGAGGTCTTTCTTTTTTTGGACACCATAACCGATCACAACCGCCTGTTCGAGAATCTGTGCTTCTTCGAGCAAGGTGATATTGATGGTGGTCTCGCTTCCAAGTTCGACTTCCCGGGCGGCATAGCCGGTAAAGCTAAATCGAAGGGTTCCACCCGGAGCCGCTATGCGGTAGATACCATCAAAGTCCGTGACTGTGCCGGTAGTGGTGCCTACCAATTCCACCACAACACCTGGTATTGGTGCTCCGGACACATCGGTCACAGAGCCTGTATATATTTTGTCTTGCGCATAACCACTTAGGGCACACAAGAAAAACAAGAGCGTAAGGATCTTATTCATGTCGTTGGTTTACTCTGCAGTATGCAGATGTTGATCAATGGCCTCCGTGAAAGCAGGCCCAAAAAAAATCAGGAGCGAGACAGTATCTCGCTCACTCCTGATCTTTGTTGATATATCAATTACGTCAATTAACGTTCCAGGACCATGGTCCAGGCAGATGTACCGGAGTGGTCGCCTGAGATATCCACGGACACGACGATGTAGGATTTAGTGGCACTCTTACCATAGGCCACGATTTCATATTGGTTGGTGAGATTACCACCATTAGGCGGATTAGCGCTATTGCCATTTTCACCACCGTAGTAGCCTTTGTAGAAACCAATAAAAGCGGCTTTGCTGCCGCCATTGGTCAGCACGATCTTAGCCCTGCTGCCTCCACCTTCCGGTGTAAAGACATACGAGTGTATCCCACTGCCAAATGCAGCGCCATTGCCACTGGTCGCGAGGGTAGCATCATCTATACAGCCATTAGGACTGCCCATATAGCCGTCATTACGTGCATCTCCGTTAGTCTTGTACTCATATACACCACCCGCACTGAAGATAAACTCGTCATTGACGATGCAAGACCAGTCATCGCCTCCGGTGGATGAACCATCGAGGAAATTAGCTGGCACCTGCCACCATGATTTATCACCCAGACCGGGACCCACGTAGATGGAATTGGCGGCACTGCGGACAGACCATGAGCCTTGCAGATCAGCATCTGTCAACGCAGAGGTGGTCAGAAATACCTCATTGGTCGCTGTACTGAATCCATTTGGATTCGTCGCGGTCAATGAAATCACATAAGCACCACCATCGGCATAGGTATGTGTTGGGTTTGCACTGGTAGAGGTGTTGCCATCTCCAAAATCCCATGCGTAGGTCACGGCATCTTCAGAAGCGTTGGTGCAAGTGACGGTCAGGCCGCTGGAGCTCACTGAAAAAGCAGCTTTGGCAGCAGGACCAGGGATTGGAGGCTCATCGTTTGGATTGTCATAATGTACCAGGACATATCTCCAGTAGCCACCATAGTTTGGATCGCCAACTTCAAAACGATAGTTAGCTTCCACGATCAGGGTATCTACAGGGCCATCAGTCAATTTGACCAGGCTATAGATCACAGAGTCCTGAACTCTTGGAGTCAGTTTCGGCACTTCATATTCCGTAGCGGACTTGAAGAAACCGATGAAGGCACCATGGCCGATTGCTTTCAACTTAGGTGTTGTACCTGTGACCAATTCAAACTGGAAAGTACCACCACCCCAAGGGGTCAGGTCTTCACCATTGGCGCCTACCATTGAACTGGTGCTTGCACACACATTGTCGGGTGTAAACAAGCCGCCTTCAGCCCAATAATCACCCTTGGCATCAAATACCAGTGAGCCATCGCGTCCAAAGGTCCACTCATCATTGAGCATGCAGGCACGGTTGGCCAACTCATCATTGTTGAGACCAACCGCCCACCAGATGGTAGAGCGATCATACGGACCCACTTCCAGGGGATAGTCTCCGGTAGAAACATCCCGAATGAGTTTCCATGTCTTGGATACATCGCCTACGAGTTTGGTCAACTCAGCATTTGGATCGCTGACCGTCACTACCGTAGAGTAGGTGTCTGATTTGCTTCCACTTGAAGATGTGGCCGTCAATGTAACCGTGTACACTCCAGTGGCTGCATACGTATGCACGGGATTGACCTCTGAAGACAAGGCTGAATTGTCACCAAAATTCCAGGAAACGGTGGCGTAATTCTGAGAAGCATTCGTGAATGTGATCTTCTTGAAGTCGGTTGCATCCGCCTGATAGGTAAAGCTGGCCAGTACATCCGGATCAACAGGATCGTCCTTGCAAGCCATGAAATTGGCCACCACCAACACGGTGAACAACCCCAGTAAAAGAGTCGAAAATCTTTTCATTTGTTAATTGAATTAATGGATTAAACGATTAGAGAATTAAATAAAATCAACATATGTCCAGACAATGGGTGTGGTGGCATGTCCTCGCAAAAAGCGAATATAGAATTAATTTGGAAAAAGGATAGGCTTATCTTATTTTATCCAAAATTCTTCTACCGCGAGCCAACAATACTTTGGCTGTTATGTGGTTTTACCCTCAACCATTTGGTTGATTTCTTAGGATCGCGGACTACCAAAGTGGCACCCATCCTGTATCCGTTCGAACATAGGCCATGTGTGCATTAGCATCATAGTAAATAATGCCTTCTTCTGTGGTTGCCGGAGGTCCTGCCAACGGGGTCAGCTGAATAAAATCTTTGATCCGAACCATCCCATCCGCTTCCCGGATGATCTGGTCTCCGATATTGATCTGATGACTTGCCGTAGAATCCGGTATGTCTGCATTGTGCCCAATACAGATATTATAGGATCCTGGTCCTGTATTGCTGGCGGCTGAATAACCGATACCAATATTTCCGGGTCCTTCGATCACCAGCGAATCCCCGTAGACTGCATCCTGGCCGATTCCGATCACATGATCACCACTGTTAAATCGTGCTGCCTGAGCCCCCAGAGCACTAACCTGAAAACCCGTATTGTATTGAGCAGACCGCCAGCCAAGAGCATTGACGTCTGCATTCTGATTGTATTGGGCAGCGGTGAGACCAAAAGCATTGACGGAGGCATGGGTGTTGTATTGGGCAGCCATGGCTCCCATGGCATTCAATTCAGCGCCGGTATTGAACTGTCCGGTTTGATTGCCCAACATATTAGCCGACCATCCGGTATTATTCTCACCGGCAGTACCTCCAAAAGCATTGACCAGGCTCCCCTGATTATGACGTCCCGCGCCTTCACCAAAAGCATTCAATGAACCACCGGTATTGAATTGAGCAGCCTCAATACCCATGGCATTGAGATTGCCTCCCGAAGCCGAATTGTGAATTGCAGCCCGAACCCCAAATGCATTGACATCGTTGCCGGCATTGAAGGCGGCAGATTCCAGGCCCATCGCATTGACGACAAGACCTGTATTGGAGTTGCAGGCAGCAGGCCCAAAGGCATTGATTTCAAAACCGGTATTGTTTGTGGCGGCCCCATTGCCGAAGGCATTGATATGTGCCTGCGTGTTGTTGTAAGCAGCATCCACCCCAAACGCATTGATATTACTTCCGGTATTGGCATAGGCCGCGTACGTGCCGATCGCGTTTACATTCTGACCGCTGTTGGTTTTTGCCGCTTCCAGCCCCAGGGCATTGAGGTACTTTCCTGCATTGCCATATGCGGAATTGACTCCAATAGCAACCACATATGCATCACCCACCGTGGTCTCACTGTTGCAGGCACCGGTACCTATCGCTACTACATGGTTAGAGGAATCTACAGGATCTCCAAAAGCCCCTTCTCCAATGGCGATATTGTTCAAACCATGAAGTGCCTGGTTGGCTGTGTTTACGGATAGCAGATTTTGCTGGCCATCGATCCATATATCACCGCTTGGGCCTATGGAAGTCAGCAACGCTTTCCACCGGGATGCGCCCGCATCCCAATAATAAAACCCGGGGCTAACCGCATCACCTCCCGTCCCTGCAGAGGAGGTGTTATAAATTAAAAGGCTGTTGGCAGGAGTAGGTATGGTTGTAAAATCAAGAGCATCGGTGAGGGCGATTTGCGTTATTAAAAGCCCTTTGTTCGTTTTCTCAAGTTCAAGAATCGCGGAAGGATGGACACTAGTGGCATTATCCCCAATCTTGACCTGGGCAGAAAGTATAGTTGATCCTGCCATCACTAGCGTTAGCCAGAAATAGCGAAATGAAAGTATCGTTTTCATGATGTTTGACCTGCTGATGAAAGAATGCAAATAGGCCTGCCCACTCATCAATGAGACAAATACCTATCCTACTGTAAATTTTCAGTCCTTCAATTCCTAAACGCTATGATCATGCTCAGTTTCAGAGGTGACCAGGATCAACTACTTCAGTCGAATTCAAACTGAAAAATGCAGTAAAAAGCCCTTTGGTCCACGATAGACCTTCCGGTTATAGGTGAAAGCCACCGGATCACCCCGTTTCCACTTTATAATCAGCTGAATTAAAGCCTGATATTCATCGTGAGTGATTTTTTATATATGTTAAAGATTCACTAAGCCAACGCGGCCCTACCGGCCATACTCAGGGATATGATTAAATTTGTTTTTCATAAACACCTCCAGTAAACCAAGCCCGGCCATCCGGGTCTAAACGAAGTAGATCTGATATGAAATCCATCCTCTTTACCACTTTGCTTCTCCTGCAGTTTGCCGCCGTAGCCCAGACTTACGTACCCCTTAAAATCGTCAAAGGGATCGCCACATTTGAAGCTACAGCTGAACCTCAAAGGGCCTTGACGGATGAAGAAATCCATGCCCGGACCGAGCAATGGCTGAAGGAGGCATTTTTATCTCAAAGTGTAATCACTCAAAATATACCTGAGCGGATTTCAGCTCGATTTTTTCAGGACTATTCGGATGGCACCTGGTCAGACCAGTTTGAACACAACTTGCAGATAGATATCCGGGATGGAAAAGCGGTTTTCACGATTACGGATACTAAACTCGGTCTCGTCCGTGACGGGGCCTGGAAAGAGCATCTCGCGAAAATCAGGGTGATGTTTGAGAAAGCAGCCAACGAATTGTTTTGGTCCTTTTCAGACAGCCTGAATGCCGCAGAAAGCAATAAATAATCTCCGTGGCCCGGTCTCAGGGGCCCCGGGTATTTGGAATCCATTCACACAAATCAAAGGCAAGGGCTGCTTTTTACCGTATCTTTGCCTTTCTTAAATCAATCTGACCATGGCTACTTTCTTATTTCTGAGCCTCCCGGGCGGTATGGAATGGGTCATCATCCTGTTCGTCGTCCTGCTGCTATTTGGTGGCAAAAAAATACCTGAACTCATGCGTGGCCTTGGCAAGGGCATCCGGGAATTCAACAACGCCCGTAACAACATCGAGTCTGAAATCAAAGAAGGGATGCGTGATGCAGAGCGCAAATCCATCGAAGAGAGTAAAAAGTAAATCTACATCTTATGAGTCTTCCCGGCGGTATGGAATGGGTCATCATCCTCTTTGTCATCCTCCTCTTGTTTGGAGGTAATAAAATCCCCGAACTGATGCGCGGCCTTGGCAAAGGCATCCGGGAATTTAACAATGCTAAAAACAGCATTGAATCCGAAATCAAGGAAGGAATGCGCGAAGCCGAGCGCAAAAGCATAGAGGAAGGAAAAAAGGAAGCCTGATCCCGGCGATTCTTCCCCCTCTACCCAAAACGCTCAGTATACCAGTGGCTTTCTTCCTCCATCTTTGGAAGCCTCCTTTCCGAAAATCTACTTTATGTTTGAGGGATAAACTTACATTTACATCCCTTTTAATGCTATCCTGGTTCAGAACCGGATGGCTTACGCACTTAAGTAAGACATTATGAAAATCAGAATACTCCTTACCGCTGTGATGATGCTGGCATTGACCGCGATGCCATCTGTGTTTGCCCAAAAGTTTGGCCATGTCAACTCCGCCCAGCTCATCGAATCTCATCCCAAAGTCGCCACAGCCAATACCGAACTCGAAAATTTCCGGAAAAGCGTCATGGATCCTTTTGAGCAAAAAGCCAAAGCCTTCGAGGCCAAATACACCTTCTTTATCGAAGAAGTCAATGCCGGGACCCTCTCTAAAGTGACTGCTCAAATACGCCAGGAAGAGCTGCAGAAAGAACAAGATTCCCTTCGGACGGAACAGCAACAACTCGAGTTTACGATCATGCAAAAACGTGAAGCGCTGCTCCAACCTATCCTCACGGAGATCGATAGCATCATCCAGGTGATCGGCAAGGAAAAGCAATACACGATGATCTTTGACACCAGTGTTTCCGGCGCCTTACTTTTCGCCCAGGAGAGCAATGACCTCACGGAAGAGGTGAAAGGCCGAATCAAAGGGTAACCGGTCATCCAATTGCTTTAAAGACAGCATTATTTCAGCAAGCCGGAGACGTTCTCCCAATGGATGACGCCGGTATATTGCACCTGATCGAAGACCATGACCAGGGGTAATTTGTTTTGCTGCATGATATGATACAATTGGGCCGCAGTCATATCGGGGGCCACAGCTACCGGGGCGGGAATAATCCAGGCATCAATCAAACTCTCCGGTAATGGAGGAGGATATCCAAAAAGACGATCCCTGGTAATATATCCGGCTGGTATACCTGGCCTGGACCACACCACAAAACCACTTTCCTTACGATCCTTCACGCTTTCCTTAGCTGCAGACATCGTCTGGCCGGTAAACAACAAGTGTTGGATGGGTTCCATCAGTTGGATCGCCTGAAGCGTATTGAAACGGGTCTGCCGGACCAGGGCGGCATACTCCTGGCGAGCCGCAAAAAAGATAAAGACCCCAATTAAAGTAAGCGTGGGCTGGCTGCGATACATGCCCCAGGCGAACATGGCCATCGCAATCACCTGACCGGTATATGAAGCAATCCGGGTAGCCTGCGTTCTGTCCATTCTGAGGGAAAGCAGACTCCTCATCATCCGTCCCCCATCCATCGGAAATGCCGGCAACAAATTGAAGGTGCCAAGGTACCCGTTGGCCAATATGAGAATCATAAAATAAGATCCCGTGTCCTGATTAAAACTCCAGAAAGACATCGTAAACAGAGGCAGCATTTCCTGTTTGAACACCAGAAAGCCAGCCCAAATCAAACCCACGATGAGAAAGTTGACCACCGGACCCGCAATGGCCACCCAAAATTCCTGACCCCTGCCTTCAGGCATTTTTTCCAGACGGGCAATACCTCCAATCGGCGTCATCATGATGTCAAACGTCTTCACGCCAAATTTTCTCGCCGCCAGGGCATGCCCAAATTCATGCAGGATCACACAAAAGAAAACGCTGAGGACAATCCCAATCGAAATCAATACCTGCACGGCATTAAATCCACCCTGGCTCGTCTCATAGGCTACCCAAAGCAGTAGCAATCCAAAAGACCAATGGATCTTGACAGGAATACCGGTGACGGTGGCAAGATGCAGGGAGCCTTTCATGCAGCGGTGTGATTAGATATATTCAGCAGCAAGACGATAATGTCTTAGGCTTGCTGTGTAGTGCCATACATCGGTTGATACAGATCGCCCTTGAGCAAAGCTCTGGAGATCACGAGGCGTTGAATCTCGCTGGTCCCATCATAGATCTGGGTGATCTTGGCATCACGCAACAGTCGTTCGACATGATACTCCTTGACATATCCGTATCCACCGTGAATCTGCACAGCCTCGATGGTCGTCTTCATGGCTACCTCTGACGCAAACAACTTGGCCATGGCGGCAGCCGTACTAAAATCCACATGCATATCTTTCATTCGGGCAGCGCGA
>JBGAWQ010000021.1:0-49444 GCA_044227555.1 Saprospiraceae bacterium
GAATCTCTCTCTTTCGGAAGGATTCGCCCGATGCAATTCGTTGAGCCGATACACGCTGACCGCTATCAATTGGGGAACTATGGCAGAAGAGCTCATAGCCACCCTGGTATTGGATCCCAGCGTGACGCCTCATGAAATCAATCCACTCCCTGATGTTATCAACGGGGATACCCTTTCATGGCATTTTTCAAACTTGCTTCCTTTCCAAACAATATCCGTCTCTCTTGACCTCAAAATGCCTGGTGTCCAGCAGGAGGAAATATCTTTTAGTGGATTCATTGACCGGATTGTGCTCGGTCAGGAAGAGCGTGTAGACAGCATTCAACTTACTCAGCAGGTCAGATGCGCCTATGATCCTAACGATAAGATCGCCCGTAGTGCCCGTAGCGCCGGAGAAGGACAAGTTTATCCGGATGCGGCCATCGACTACACTATCCGCTTCCAAAACACCGGAAATGATACCGCATTTCAGATCATCATTCGCGATACCCTTGATGCCAATCTGGATATGAATACACTTGAGATATTGGCCGCAAGCCATCCTTATGAAGCTTACCTCAAGCCCGACCGCACCCTGGAGTTCAGGTTTTATAACATCAACCTACCGGACAGCACGACCAATGAATTAGAGAGTCATGGATTCGTCAGCTACCGCATCAAAGCAAAATCAAACGTATCCGTACCAACCATTATTCAAAATACTGCTCACATTTATTTTGATTACAACGGCTCCGTACAGACCAATACGGCTGTCACTGAATTGGTGGAATTCGGAACGTCCACACACGATGTAAAGATTTTCAGATCATTGGTGCGGGCCTATCCAAATCCGGCAGGAGAGGAGCTTTGGGTGCAGTGCATATCCGATGACCTCAATGCTGTGGAATACAAACTGACTACCTTGACGGGACGGACGTTGCGTTCAGGTGCCCTGCATGCCGGGGAAACCAATCAAGTATCTATTGGATCCTTGCCTGCAGGTGTTTATATCCTTCATGCTACCTCAGGTACATTAAAGGGATCTGTGATGGTGGCGAAAGGGGAATAATATTTCTCACTAAAAAGGAGATCAACATCCCCCAGCCATCGGTACCGCATACAACACCCCACCCGAAACAAACAGGTTGAAGACCTTATTTGCTACAGAAGGAACAATAAGTTTCCAGGTTTTGCCTTTGTCCGTGGATTGATAGATACCCTTCGGATGACCACAGAAGAAATAGCCATTCACCTCCACAATAGAGGAAATGGATAGGGTCGGTGGAAGACCGGCATCAATAGCCTTCCAGGTGAGACCTCCATCGTAAGAGGCCCGTATCCTCCGGGTCTTTGACTCGGTATTGTAATTGATGGCGGCAAAACCGCCTTTGATACATTCCACATCAATTCCTACTCCGCCTTCCCTGACCACATAGTCCCAGTGTTCCCCTTTATCCGTAGAGCGCAGGATGCCACCCTGGCTGGTGGCGAGCAGTACACCATTGGCCTCCACCACCTTCCTGACCCATCCACCGGAATTGACTTGCTTCCAGGTGTTGCCCTTGTCTGAGGATTTATAAATACCATTGTCGGTACCGATGAGCACGATGCCTCCGTCAGTTTCAAACACCGTATGTACTGATTTCTCAGGGAAATTGGAATACACAGATGACCAGACCGGTATACCGATGGTTCGTTGAGAGAATTGTCCACTGGAATTAAACGCCACGATCCCGGAATTTCCAGGGGCTATCAAGCCATATGGGTCAGGGAGCATCTCATGGGTCCAATACGGAGTGGAGGCATGGGGTTCGGTGTGAAACAGCTCATGGCCTATGCGTACATACAGCCCGCTTTCATCTCCAAAGCAGGACACTTCCCGGACCTGGTCAGATAGCCCGGCACTGATATCCTGCCAGGTTAGTCCGCCATCTACAGACCGAAAGACCATAGTTGCTTCATTAGCCTGGAGACTATCTTGATTCATCCGCGCACTATCCTGGCCTGCCGGGCTTTCGGCGACGAGCGTTGACGGTTGGAGGTCAGGTGTCTCATGACAGGCAAAGGGCTGCTGGGCAAAGAAGAGGAAGGCAAGCGCATAGATTTTCATCGCGTGGTGCGTTTAGTGAAATAATGCTGAAAGGTATAGGTTGTTCATATTCTAGCCTCTTTTAGAGTGTAAAAGGATGTAACAAGGGTGTAAATGATTGTAAATGGTCGTCAAATGATCAAAAAGTTCACAGTTTGAACTTAACCTAAATGTCTGAATCACGGATTGGGCGGATTAAAGGATTTAACGGATTAATTTTTCTTGTATTGAATCACCTCGGGTAGTAGGCACTTGCGCCTCAAAACTGTCCGAGCTGACCGGCAGCCCTTTTTTATGGCCATAAAGCCGTAAAAAAGGAAATCGTGAAATCCAACTAAGCGAGAAAGCAAACCTGAACGCTAAGCGATTGATTGCAACTAAAGGCGAGTTTTTTAAGGCGCTAGATTTTTTGGTTACTTTTTTAGCAATGAAAAAAGTAACATGAAAAGCCCCTCGGGCACCGAGATCCCCCAGCCCATCTCCTCCGCTCCATTCACCCATATGATTACCTTTAGATAAAACTCAATAGACTGTCATGAAGCACTTCCTACTTGTTTGTATCACCCTCCTCCTCCTCCCGTCATGGGGTGTCGCCCAACACCAGATGGTCCATCTCAAGACCGATCTCAATACCCCTACGGCGAGGATCGATACCGTGACCCTGATCACGGATGACCTCAAGCGGGACAGTGCCAACGCCCAGGCCTTGATCCGCGCGAAGGTGATACTGCCACTGGCCATGCAAAGGCACGACCGCGTGCTTTTTGACCGTGTCCTGGCGAAGGACTTCCTTTATCATGGCGAAGAAGCCTTTTTCAACCGGGAAGAATACATCCATGACCGAGTCAACGGTAAATGGACCATCACTGATGTCCAGTACGAGAATGTAGTCCTTCAGTTTTATGGCAAGATGGGCATCCTCTCTTACCGGAATATCGTCAAGGAGATTGGAGAGGACGGCAAATTGGAGACCTATACCTGGTTCTGGACCGACATCTGGGTCCTCGAAAAGGGAATCTGGAAGTTGCAGGTCCTTCGGGCTATCAATTGACCGTGCAGTGGGTATTCCGTTAACCATTCGCCGTTTTCCGTTAGCCTTTTGTCCTTACCTTTCCCCAAAATCTCTAAATACTAATGCAAACCTCTACTGCTAAATGGCTCGGGCTTTTTATGTTGGCCGTCTTCTTCCTCATCGCCTGTGGCAAAGATGACGACCCCACACCCACCGGCGCTTCCTACCAGGGTGACTTCGTCTCCGGAGCCCATAGCACCAGCGGTGTCGCAACCGTCGACTCCAACGGCACCACCCTGACCCTGACCAATTTCAAGACCGACTCCGGTCCCGATGTCAATATCTACCTCGCCTCCAGCCTCAGCACGATCAAGTCCGACCATATCGACCTCGGAGACTCAAAAGGTCGTAATGGTACCTATACTTATGATGTCCCGGCCCAGACCGATTTCGACACCTATAAATATGTGGTGGTGTGGTGTGTGGATTTTGACGTGAATTTTGGATACGCGGTACTGCAGAAGCAATAATTGACAATTGACAATCCTGTACCCCCTGCCCCCTGAAAGGGGGAGTTGATTTTTCATGCAAAGGCATTTCGCATTTCCCGGATTCCCTCTGATCTAAGAATCATATCATCGCCCCCATTCAGGGGGAAGGGGGTACGGGAAGGCATGGATGCAGTTTATAACTGCAGGAAGAACACTCGATCATTGACCGTCTTATTGGAAATGCACTGTAAAATTGTGCATAATCTTCCCTGCAGTTAAAAACTGACACTGATGCTAATTCAGTGGCAAAGCTTTCTATGATCCGAAGCAGGCGGGCTCAGGTACAACCTAAGCCCAACGAAAATATTTGCAGCAAGGAACCAGTTTGTAGGTTGAAGGCAGTTGGAATGGAAGTTAGGTTTTGGAAATTGGGATTCCGTCTACTCACGGCCTCGAACCATTCCATCCGCTTAAAACCAACAACTTTTCCACCCTCTCACAACCAACAACTTTTTTCCAAATGAAAGTCTCTCCGATTTCTCTCAACTTCGGATACGTTTTATTGTTAAAGCTGGATTAAAAACTAATATGTCCTCAAAACCATTTGGAGGAAAAATAACCGATGCCTGGTTGGCCGAATACCAGAAATCCCCACATTGGAAAAACGGAGCTTTTCAAAACCTGGTCGAGACCAAGACCGCGGTCAACTGGCGACAGATCCCCGGCATCCTCATCAAGCAAATCAAAGGGCATCCGGAAGGCAATCCCAAATCCGCGCTTCCGGTCGCTCCGTTCGA
This sequence comes from Saprospiraceae bacterium, assembly GCA_044227555.1. Lineage (GTDB taxonomy): Bacteria > Bacteroidota > Bacteroidia > Chitinophagales > Saprospiraceae > Opimibacter. Next base: position 4,369 of record JBGAWQ010000021.1, read on the forward strand.
TAAAGATCAGTTTCTTGCGCCTTCGGATAAGAGTAGGATTATCTGGTATGGTCATTCGGCCATGGCCATGCGGATCCACGGGCAGACCATCCTGATTGACCCCATGTTTGGTGGTGATGCCTCCCCCGTGGGGCCGGTGCGGACCCGGCGATTTTCCAAACATTCGATGCAATGGCTTGACCATCTGCCGGATCCCGACCTTGTGCTGATCACGCATGATCATTACGATCACCTCGATTATAAAAGCATCCTTCATCTCAAGGGTAAAGCCAAACATTGGTTTGTAGCCCTCGGTGTCAAGCGACACCTGGTCTACTGGGGTATTGATGCTTCCACCATTCATGAGTTTGACTGGTGGGATGCCCGGACCTTTGAAGGCATCCATATCACCTTTACGCCTACGCGACATTTTTCCGGCCGCGGCCTGACCTCCATGGCCAAATGCCTCTGGGGCGGCTGGGCACTGAAAACACCGACAGAAAATATCTGGTTTAGCGGGGATGGCGGATACGCGGATCACTTTACTGAGATCGGTAAGCGCCTCGGACCTTTCGACTTCGCGATGATGGAGTGCGGACAGTACAATACGGATTGGGCCCAGATCCACATGTTTCCCGATGAAGCGGTCAAAGCCGCACTGGATGCTGGTGTGCGGGTCGCTATGCCTGTACATTGGGCCGGGTTCAATTTATCCTACTTCCATGCATGGTATGAACCGGCGGAGACCTTTGTCCGGCATGCGGAGGAGCTTGGATTAAAGTATGTCACTCCGGCCCTGGGAGAAATCTTTGATGCCAACGGTAGGTCTGGCACATGGTGGAAGACGTTCAAGGACATTTAGGGTTTAACTAAAAGCAAAGTTGAGCGTAGGTACAACCTAAGTCCAACGGGGCTTTTCTATAAGGCATTCGGCCTCATAGATGAATTGTTGTGTAAAACAGGTACCCCCTTTAGGGGGCAAAGGGGGCAAAACAGCCGCCGAAGCAAAAGCCCGACCGTCTTTTTCCATAAATCAGTAGATTTATCTGACCATAATCAACATTCCACAAAACCCAGGATCATGCCTCGCCCCAAACGTTCAATTTTCCGGATACAAATCCGCATTGTTGCTTTCTGCCTTTCCGCCCTTCTGCCTTTCTGCCTGCCCAATGCCCAGGCCCAGGTGGTGCATGCGGGTGCATGGACCGGATATCTCGATGGCACGAGTGTCACTAACATGGTGGTTCGCGATTCGATGCTTTTTGTCACGACCTACAGAGGCACCGCGCGGGTGGATCCAATCACCCGCCATTATCAATATTTCAGGGATATGGGTGTGGCAGATCTTCCTGACGTCCTGAACCTCAGATACACTATTGATGGTCAAGGCCGTTTGTGGTTCCTGGACCAGCACAAGTTGATGCACCTCGATCCGGACCTGACATTACATATCGCTGGGGATGAACCCGCATACCAGGTGAATGTACTTCGCTTTGATCACCAGGATCGATTATGGGCTGGGTTTGCAACGTCTTTTGTTCCGCCCACCACAGGTGAAGCCCTGGGAAGATTTAATGGCACCACCTGGGACTATATCGATGTCGGGGTTCAATCACTGAATGTCCTTGATATCGCTTTCGATCCGAATGATCAGCCGTGGTTTACCACTTTCGTCAAGATATATCGTTACAATGGTTCCACCTACGAAGTTGTTCAGCAAGATGGTACCAATGTTTTCGGAGGGTCCCGAATTGCCATCTCATCTGATGGGCGCGTGGCTGTGGCCGGGAATTCCAATACTACGAACCTGAAATATTTTAATAAGACCAGTTGGACTACGATTAATAGTGAATCGTTTGCTTTCCCGGTATTTGATAATGACAATGTATTATGGATCAATGACCGTTTTGGTCATGTCTATCGAATGGAGCCCGGAGATGTTGCTCCGCGACTGACACTGACCACGGCGGTAAACGACAGGAGTGGTGAGCAAGAATATATCAACGGGCTTGGATTTGATCACGAAGGGGCATTGTGGATGGGAAAGACGATCGGTTTGTTTGCCGCCACCGACCCACTAGGGGACTTGTGGGATTTTGTTCCTCTGACGGAATTGCAGGTTCCCGGTCCACATCCGGTGATCGCGGCCACAGGAGATACCGCGTGGCTGCTGACGGATGCCGGAGTGACACTGCGCGTTCATGATACATTTGAAAAATTGGTTTTGCCTCAGCAGGACATCAGTGCGATCTATTATGATGGGATTCGCAAAGGGCTGTGGGTAGGCTCACCGGGTACACTTGGCTTGTACAAGGGGAATACACATGAGCTGATCAATATCAATCCATTACTCCGTGACAGCGTCAACAATACAGGCATCTACCAGATCAGCGGAGATAAACTGGGTAATATCTGGATCGTGGTGAGAGATGGCCTGCTGCGATATGATGCAACAGGACAATGGACATCTTTTTACCAGGGAGAAGAGTTGCCTCACGCTCCGGTAGGATTCAGCAGGATGACCTTCAGCTATACCGACCAATCCCTGTGGATAAGGATCAATGGGTATTCCACCAAGGCGTTTACAGAGCCTCCTGTCTTGTTGAAGATCGCCGGGGATGTGGTGACAGATACTCATTTTGACGAAGATATTCTGACCAACTATGGCTACTTCGGTGTGGTATCAGATTCGGTATTATGGTTTAGTAACACCGCAGAGGATGCCTTACGCTATGATCATGGTCATCTTACCGAATACGTGGTTGGTCCACTCAATGCGGAAGAGTGGATTATTTATAATGAGAGCACGGCATTGTTATGTTCCAACCTTGGCCTCTATGTCTTTACGCAGGAACAGTGGTATAAACCCGTGATTCCTTCCGACCAGATCGCCAACAATGATGCATTACCTGCTTGCCTTACTGACGATGGACATCTGTATCTCGCCAACTATCCGTTATTGATCGTCGAGGATGTCAATGATTTGCTGGAAGGGTTAGTCACTGCCGTTGAACCTGCAGAATCCATTGACCTTACCTGTTACCCTAACCCTGTGACAAGCGTTCTTTACTTCGATCCTAGATTTCTTTCCTCCTGCACGGATTGTACTATGGTGTTGATATCCGGCAGTGGCCAGGTGATCAGGAAATTCGCGTCTCCTTTGCCTGGTCAACTGGATCTGCATGATCTGTTGCCCGGGATGTATTTTCTACGGATACAATCAGTAAACGGGTTCAGGGCTGTGCTTAAATTGGTTAAAGCGAATGATAATTGAGAGTGGAGAGTGGAGAGTGGAAAGTCGAGAGTCGAGAGTCGAAAATCGAAAGTCGAGAGTCGAAAATCGAGAGTCGAAAATCGAAAGTCGAGAGTCGAAAATCGAGAGTCGAGAGTTTGAATTATAGATAGCTGATTGCCCCTGCTTCCTGCCTCCTGCTTCCTGCTTCCTGCCTCCTGTTCCCTTCGCACAACAAACAACCTCTAACTTTTGTTATCCCCCAAATCTATACAGCATGGCTAATCCAAATGATCCCGTCCGCTTCCTTGTATTTTCCGCATCCCTGAGGTCCGCCTCGATCAATACCGCATTGGTCAAATTGGCTGCTGAGGTGATTAAAAAGCATGGGGGCGTGGTGGATTATATGACCATGCAGGATTTTGACTGTCCTTCCTATAGCCAGGACCTGGAACCCGGAGGGGCCATGCCGGAAGGTGCAAAGAGATTTCATGACAAACTCCTCGCCAATGATGCATTTGTCATAGCGTCACCGGAATACAATGCCAGCATGCCCGGCTATCTTAAGAATTCCATTGATTGGGTGTCGAGGTATCGCCCGCAGCCATTCAACGAAAAGCATGGATTGCTGATGTCCGCATCGCCTTCCATGGCAGGAGGAAATAAAGCCTTGTGGTCACTTCGCATTCCATTCGAACACATGGGCGCCCGCATTTTTCCGGATATGTTCTCACTCGCTATGGCGCATCAGGCCTTCAACCCCGATGGCACCTTCGTCAATCCCACCCTGGCCAAACGATTTGAAGACACCATCGTCGCATTTATGAACCTGGTAGAAGCCGCCAAGCACTATCCGTGTATTAAAAAAGCCTGGGTCGAATTCCTGGGCGAAGTACCCGAGCCTCTCATGAAATAAGGAGATGCCAGATTTCCCTCTCAATAAGAGGGATCGTCCGTCCATACGAGGGAGTTCACCAGATGCCAGATTTCCCTCTCAATAAGAGGGATCGTCCGTCCGGACGAGGGAGTTCACCAGATGCCAGACCAATTACCATTATCCATTTCCACTCCCTATTGACTACTCACTATTGACTACTCACAGCTCACCCCTCACTGCTCACCCCTCACCAAATCACTCCATCACTACATCACCCCATCACCCCTAAGTTTGTACCTTAGGGTATGATGCAATTTGCCTTTATACAGATCGTATTCCTTGTACTGCTGATCCTGGCCCTGGTCATGGTCGCCAACAAACTGAAGATTGCCTACCCGATCATCCTCGTTGTCGGTGGCCTCCTTCTCAGTTTTATACCGATGCTCAGAACGGTTCGCATACAGCCGGAATGGGTATTCTTTATTTTCCTTCCTCCCTTATTGTACGAAGCCTCCTGGCAGGTGTCCTGGAAAGAGTTCTGGAAATTCAGGCGCGTCATCGGGAGTTTTGCCTTTCCGGTGGTTATTATTACGGCCTGTGTTATTGCCTTCGCATCGGTAGCGCTGATCCCCGGATTTACGCTGGCCCTGGGCTTCCTGCTGGGGGCTATCATCTCTCCTCCGGACGCCATTGCAGCGACAACGATCATGCGACAGGTGCGGGTTCCTAAGTCACTGCTTAGCGTAGCCGAAGGGGAGAGCCTGCTCAATGATGCGTCCTCCCTCATTGTATTCCGGTTTGCGCTGGCAGCGATCCTGACCGGCCAATTTCTTTTGCAGGAAGCTATGGTCAGTTTTGTACTTGTCGTGGTGATGGGTATCGTCATCGGCCTGGCCGTGGGTGTGGTTTTCTATGCAATACACCGGTGGCTGCCCACGACGCCTAGCATCGAGATCGTCCTTACCCTGGTCACGCCATACTGCATGTACTATGCAGCAGAACATTTTCATTTTTCCGGCGTGCTGGCTGTTGTGGCCGGAGGATTGTTTCTGTCCAACCGGCGCCTGCGGATCCTGAATTACGAAACCCGCATGCAAGCCGTCAATGTCTGGAGCAGCATCGTATTTGTACTCAATGGATTTATTTTCCTGCTTATCGGATTGCAGCAACCAGCCATCATCCGCGGACTGGGAGATATTAATTTATCTACTGCGATTGGATATGGGCTGATCATCACTCTCGTATTGATTGTATCCAGGTTACTCTTCGCCCTCTTTGCTTCCTGGTTTTCCACCTTCATGAGTCGTTTTATCACGGTGGCGGATGCGCATCCAGGCTGGAAAGGGCCGGTGATCCTCGGATGGGCCGGCATGCGCGGCGTGGTATCGCTGGCAGCCGCACTTTCTCTGCCGTTGTTACTTATGGATGGCTCCCCATTCCCGTTCCGTAACCTGATCCTGTTCATCACCTTCATTGTCATCCTCATCACCCTGGTGTTCCAGGGCCTGACCCTGCCATGGCTGATCCGGAAATTAAAACTAGAAGGGCAACGCGAAGAAATTCCGGAACGCGACCAGGAGCGGATGATCCAACGAAAGCTGGCCAAAGCCTCCCTCGACTACCTGCACGAACAGCCCGGGCTCCAGTCCTCAGACAATAAGCTACTGGTCAATCTTCGTGACCGGCTCAATATGGAACTCACGGCTTTCACGGTAGAGTTGGAAGAATCAGAGAATGCCAACTCCTCGGGGTACAGGGATTTTCTGCAGACCTACCTTGGCATGTTGGACCACCAACGCCATTACCTGGATTATATCAACAACAACGCCGCCTGTGATGAAGACCTCATCCGAAAGTACCAGGCACTGATCGACATCGAGGAATTTAAGGTGAGATCCAAACTTCAGCCTGCTGGTAAAGTTTAGCGCTTAGGAGTAAAGGGCTTAGGAGATTAGGGCTTAGAAGTTTAGGGCTTAGGGTTTAATGTCATTACGTTTTAAAATACGGTGGCCATTTTTACCGCTTGGGCATGATCAACTAGTTTTGAAAAGGGAAATAAAGGGGCATCGCAAAGACAAATACAAGTTTATATCATGTCTCCCCGGCGTTTCACAGTAGGGGATGAGCGCAGCAGAACGCAGGGGGCGGGGGCCTAACCTCCGGGGCCCGTAAATCCGTAACCACTGAAGTCTACCTCAGCTTTCGTATGATCCATTGCACTCGAGTTGGCAAGATTGGAAATGACTAAAGGCCATCATTTTGGTTCGAATTAAAATTTGAATACGCGAAAGCTTAAATGAATTTAAGCTTAACCTGATTTGTAATACACAGATACTGCCTGCTGCTGGCCAACTACCATTTATGAAATATCCAACCCGGATAAAAAACTCCATGATGTAAAGCGGATTTTAAGGTCCAATTTAAAATACACGTAGTTCGTACAACCATTGCCAGCATTGGGGTGTGGGCCGTTTTCAAATCATGATTCACCATGATCGGGATCATATCCTTTCGGAAGAGGAGGGATTATTTTTAAAAAAATTCTGCATATGAAAACGCTCATCAAAATGCTGACAGCAGTGCTGTTCTTGTCATGGGTGTCATGTGACGAGGACAATCCTCCTACTGTAAATGAAAATCCCGAATATTACCTCTTTACCTATCAACCTTTGGACAACAACCCCTATGGCACCGGGTATGGATTTTATAAAATCAAACCCGATACCGGAAGCTTCACAGCTGAAAAACTGAATGACTTCTATCCGCGTTATGGCTGGGCGGATACGTATATCTGCTTCAATAAAAATGGAGTATGTGCTTTTTATTGTGATGACCCGCTGGTTCCTGCTGCTGCGCAATCTAAGGTAGCCTATTTCACGCCTGAGGCACCGGGCGATGTACATTTTCTTCCATTGCCTGAAAAGGTGACGGACTATACCTGGACCATTTCACCGCAAAAACCAAAAGTGCTGAGTGATGGTCGGATCGTAGTGGTCATGGGTATCTATACCGATTATCCGTATGATGACTGGCATGATGAAGTTGTAGCGGTTTATGATCCGGCAACCGGCTTGTATGATAAAAGTGAAAGTGTATCCGGATTTATATTCGAGCAACCTGAAAAGGGATCGGATACCGAATTGGGTTCACTTAACTACAACAATTTTGCCCTCAGCCCAGACGAGAGCACCGTCTTCCTGAAAGCCACAGGATGGGGTGTAGATGGTGGTTCAGTCCACCTGGATGCCCGTTATATCGTCGCCTATAATCTTACGACCAAACAGTTCAGCCGGGTATACTATGGCGACAATGATATCTTTGGTGCCACGCAAAACCGGGTGTATTTCCGCTCTACAGCCGGCAAGACCGCGGCGGTGGATTACCATACCCTGCAGGAGTATCCTTCCGTCGATGATTATCCTTATGACTATTATACATTTTCAAGGTTGGATGAAATGATGGTCAAGTCATGGAGAGGCAGTGGACTCGGTTCAATGACCTGGAACGGAGCTACCTATGATTGGATGCACATTATTAATACAGACAAACTGACCTCCACGACCTACGCGGGATTGGGAGGACGGGCATTTTTCAACAAGGACGAAACCTTGATCTACTTTGCTGCTTCCTCTGATTTCTACACCAACTATGCTTCAGAGTTTGCCGTCATGCGGACGCCTTTCATTTCCGAAAACCCGACGCCTGAACAACTCTTTGTCATGCCTAAGAATTTCTCAACCTACTTCTACTACACAGATGGGAAGAAATAAAGGGCATGTTTGATGGACAATCTCCTTGAATGGCCTTCTCCCGAAGGCCATTTTTTATTTATGCAGCTACTGCGTGACACTTCGGGCCAAAATCATCTGGAGTTAATATTGCCGGTCCAAATCTCCCGCCATTACTTTTCGTATTTTTGGATACCCATCACCTCTCAACCCATCAACCCTTAACCATCTAAAGTATTTTCCTCCTTGAAAACCATTCGCCATACTTTTTTTACGAAACTATTGATGCGCTGCCTTACGAATACGGAGCCTGGTGTTCACCGGGTAGTACAAGACAAAAGGAGGATACATTAACCATTGGATATGCTCTACCTCTCAGGCACCTTCCTTGCGTTTTTCCTGGCCTTCATCCTGTTGACGAAGAAGGGAAAATCGCAGGCGGATTATATCCTGATGGCCTGGCTTGCTGTGACCGGGTTTCACTTGGCCACGTTCTACCTGCATCTTTCCGGTCAATTCGTGACGTATCCCACGATTGTTGGACTTGGTATCCCGCTGCCGCTGGTGCAAGGTCCTTTTCTGTATCTCTATACCTTACGGCAGACATCGCCGGAAAAACTGAAGCCGTATCAGTGGCTGCATTTTGCCCCGGTACTCGCTTCCTACCTGATGTTTTCCCGTTTCTTTTTGCTGCCCTTCGCGGTCAAGGTGGAGATCTTCAATGGGCAGGGCCATGGATTTGAGACACCGTCCATGATCAATCTCATGGCGATCTATATTTCAGGGGTCCTGTATACGATACTTGCGCTCAGAAGGCTGCTGAAATATCGCCGGGAACTGGTCAATGAGTTTTCCAGTACGGAAAGGATCAATTTCAACTGGCTCCTTTACCTCATCATCTGGATTGCCATTATATGGGTTGTCATTTTTATTGCAAAGGAAGACACCCTGATTTTCGGCGCCGCCGCTTTATTTGTGCTGTGGCTCGGATATTTTGGGATCCGGCAAAACAGGGTGTTTAGCCATGCCATGCCTGTGGCGGTTTCCGATTCCATATCAGCTTCCTCCGTATTCCCGGCGGAAGGGCTGGTAAGCTCGCCTTCCGGATCTGACCAGGATCATAATCCTGAAAAGGAAAGTAATGCCAAATACCAGAAATCCGGACTCAGTGAGGACGAGGCCGGCCGGATCCATCATGCATTACGCCAATTGCTCGATACCCAAAAGCCCTTTACCGATCCTGACCTGACCCTGACCGACCTGGCCCGCCTCCTGGCCGTCCATCCCAACGTCCTTTCCCAGGTCATCAATTCCAGGGAAAACAAAACCTTCTATGACCTCGTCAATGAACGCCGGATTGAAGAGTTCATCCAACGGCTTTCCCAGCCGGCCAGGCACCAGTTTACCCTGATGGCCATCGCCTATGATTGCGGGTTCAACTCCAAAGCTTCCTTCAACCGCAACTTTAAAAAATACACCGGACTGACACCCACCGAGTATCTCGGCCAACTTTCTTCCTGATACAGGCGTAGCGAATCACAAGGAAGAGGTATCATCTGTCATAGTTGCCACATTATCAATGGTTTGATGTCCAGCTGTGGATTAGTCTCATCCTTCAGGATGCGACCCTGACCGCCCGGAACTGCTTCACCTTTGCGGCACAATTTTCATCAAAACCAATTTAAATCATGACTTCAAGATTTTTTCTTTTCGCGATGTTCGCGATGCTTCTTTTCTCCTGTACGGAGGAAACGATTACCACACCGGGTCTGCTTGTACCAAAGACGGTGGACCAGGACCCCACACTGCCATCCATTATTGTCAATGGCGTGCAGCTCCATGCCGAAGCCTTTGGCCCTCCGGACAGTACGATGGTCGTCTGTATCCATGGCGGCCCCGGAAGCGACTACCGCTACATGCTCAACGCCAGGGATCTGGCTAACGAAGGATACCGGGTAGTTTTTTATGATCAGCAGGGATCCGGACTTTCACAGCGTTTGCCAAAATCCTCTTATCTCTCACTTGGTGGCGGAGCCCTGGACAGATTGTACGAAGAACTCTCAGGGGTCATCGCTCATTACAGGACACACCCTGACCAGAAAGTCATTCTCCTCGGTCACTCCTGGGGCGCGATGCTGGCCACAAGGTATGCGGGCCTTCATCCCGATGCCATCCAGGGACTCGTCCTGTGTGAACCCGGTGGATTGAAATGGGATGATATCCTGACCTATGTAGAGAATTCACGTTCTTTCAATATCTGGGGCGAACTGCTTAATGACGCCACATACATGGATCAGTTTATCACAGGTCGTGAGGACCAACATGAAATCCTGGATTATAAGTACGGCATTCTCTCTTCAGAAAATGAAATCACCGGCGAATCGAATGTCGACAGCGCGAGTTTCTGGCGTGCCGGAGCCATCATCAACGAAGCGTTGTTTGAAATCGGCAATGACATTGAACCGGACCTCTCTGAAGGCATCAGCGGATTTCATGTGCCGGTCAAATTTTTCTATAGTCAATACAACACCGCATATCCGGATGCATGGGCACAGCGGATCACGTCCGTGTACAACACCGTTGACATTACCAAAATCCCCGGTGTAGGACACAATGGCATCATCACTGACCGGTATGCATGGACGACTATCACGATGCCGGAGATCATCACCTATTTCCAATCTCTTTAATTCATCCAACACGTTAATCCAATTACAATGAAAACGATTCATTTCTTTCTTTTATTCACTGGCATACTTTGTATCACCAGTCGCATTTCTGGCCAGCAAATCAACTGGGGGAGCCTTCATCCGCAAGACAAGCATATCATCAATGCCAGCCTCGGCGCGGAGTATGGGGTAGTCTACGGCTTGGCTTACGGATACCAGATTAAAAACAATGTCTTTCCGATGATTGCCGGTCTCGAAGTATCTGTACCCTCCGGTGAACATCTGTTGGATGATTTCAAAACGAAGATTGGCGGCAGGATCCGGCTGGTGGAGGTTGGACATATCGGTTTGAGTACAAGTCTCTATGGTGTGTTTCGTCGTACTGAAAACGAGTTTGTTCGCCTGCTCAATTTCGGAAGTGACTTCTCCGGAGCGATAGGGTATTATCGGTCGAAGTGGTTTGTGAGTGGCGAGTTTGGTTTTGACAAGGCCATTGTCACGGAGTATAAACACAAAGAAGCCTACCTCGATCAGTTTCCCGGGGTAGTGGATGGCTGGTATGAGCCGACGACCGGTGGTAATTTTTATTACGGGCTTGAAGCCGGGTATTCCTTCAGCAGCTGGGATCTGTTTGTAAAAGCAGGCCAGTTGGTCACGCAGGACTGGAAGACATCACCCTTGTTGCCATATTATGGCAAAGTGGGGGTCACGGTTCATTTGTAGGCAAAATGGCTCACCTTAGGTAGGGATCGCAGATGACGCAGAGATATTTAAAATTGGATTTTCGCAAATTAGATCGAGCGGATAGAATGATGATTAGCTAATCTGCGTAATTCTTTTTACAATAATTCTGCGAAATCTGCGATCCGCTGACACATGTTTATACTAGATCGCAGATTTCCCAGAGATATTTAAATTGGATTTTCGCAAATTAGAGAGTGGATAGAATGATGATTAGCCAATCTGCGTAATTCTTTTTACAATAATTCTGCGTCATCTGCGATCCTAACCAATAACCATATGCGTTCTATTAAAAAACATATCGCACTCTCTGTGTTGCATCATTTTCCTGACCGGGCAGGCGTCATCATGATGGGCATGCATCGTCATTTTGAAATGATCGCTCCGGATATTGCTTTTGCGGCCACCTCCACCAATCCATTGGACAAACGTATGGAAGTCTGTGGCTGGATCCTGGCGTTGATCAAGACCCTCGATGCATCCGGCACTTCTTATGAGGACATCCTAAAAGTCTGTCAGGACATTGCCACTAACTATGTTCAACCTAAAAACCGATTGCATCGAGCCATAAAAAAACTACCTGCCCGATGGGCTGGATCCTGGCTCGCCAATTTCCTGTTTCGAAGATTAGGGCACAAGGTCAGTAAGCGGAGTCATCCGGATGGTTTCTCCGTCGTGATTCATACTGATCCAAAGATCACCTATGGCCTTGGATTTGGATTCGATATCCTCGAATGCGGGATTTGCAAATTGTTTAATCGTCACCATCTTGAACGCTATACGTCCATCCTTTGTGAAGTAGATAAGATCACTTCGGAGATGGCTGGTCTTAAGCTGATCCGAAAGAGTACTATAGCTATGGGTGCGGATAAATGCGATTTCAGATATCAGAAACTGGATAGGAGTTAGGAGGCATAAGTGTAGTTTCATATTGTCGCCCTTGAATATTTTGCATTCCGCCTCAAAGGTGCTAATAGTCGTTTAGATTGCAATTGCTTATTTATTTCAATGGAAAGTAAATAAATATTCGATTGCAGGGAGAAAATTTATTTCAGATAGAAATAATTTAAATGATTTCAAATCAGGTATATATATATATATCGAATATGAGGTAATTCTAAGTAATCTAAATTGTTAACGAAGTTGAATATTGTACAAACTATTTTCTTTAAATAAAAATTTAATTATATTCGATGGCAGATCATGAGCCTTAATGAGCGCTTAATAGGCTCCTATCTGAAGGAATGCCGACGCCTGCAAAATTGCAAAGTAGGCAGTGAAATTTACTGTGATGAAACAAATGCTTCTTGTTTTGGCGTTGGGACTATTCTCCTATCTGCCATCGCTTAATGGCGCGGTTAAGTCGCCATTCGAAAACGATACTAAGGTATTTACCTACTGGAGTACGTGCAATTGCTACATGCTTACACTTGATGATGGTACCAATGATGGTTGCGAGTGGTTTGTTAATGGGGAAGACCTTTGGAATAATGGCCATTGTCATTAGTAGTAGTGTAGCCAAAGGCTTTTATTGTAGATTATTTAGACTGCTGTTCTGTGTATCTCCTTTTGTGACTTGCGCAGGACAGCAAGTTATTGTTGTCTACCGATGTGAAGAAAAGCCAGCCATGCACCATATCGAAGACGGAAGAACGCTTGATTTTCCTGCGAAAATAACCATGAATACGTTGAGAACTACAATGAAAAACTCTACATGGATTCAGGACTCACTGACATTCACCAATCTTGGAGTTTTTGCGGATGGGTTTCAGTTATATGCCTCGGGGGTATGGGAATATAGAAATAAAGTAGCCGAGCTGAAGTATTCCCATAAGTTATATTATGGGGCGAATGAATTTGTGGAAGAGCCATTAATTGATCATTCTTACGAGGGTTGTTCAGATTGGGTTGTACATCCTAAGGAAACAAAATCTATTTTGGGAATAGCTTGTACACGAGCTGTACACCAATGTAATGAAAGGGAATATGTGGCTTACTTCGCCAAATCAATACCCATTATGGATGGGCCCAGTTATTTGCCCTCTCTTCCCGGATTAATACTGGAGTATGATGATGCCAGGTTCCACTATCTGGCGACAGATATCGACGCGAAAGATGGCGAGATATTACCACCCACTACTATGAAGAAAATTACTTCAGGAAAATATAGTCAGGCTGATTCCAGAGTCGTAATTAATCAACAAACCCTGTCAGCATCCAATTGGGTAAAGTTAGGGAAGTATTACCTAATTCAATAATTTGCAGTCTAAGGCTGGTGCAATAAATTCTGTGGGTGTGGGCTGATTTGTATTTGACAAGCCTTTGTTACTTTACATGTATTTCACGAGGCTTTGATTGAATCATGGTGAAACCTTTCGGTAACCTGATAATAATTTGCGTTATACTTCTGTACAGTGGTGTGATCATTGCGCAAACTACTGTTTTCGGGAAGGTACATGACGAAAACGGCAAACCTATTGATGCCTGCACAATATTTTTAATCAACCCTTTAACCGCCCTTAGTTTAGACCACACTTTTACAGATGAGGAAGGGAATTTTAAATTAACGGCACCGTCCTCAGGGCTATTTCAACTCGAGTTCAGGAATTTTTCTTTTTACGATACTACTTTGATGGTTCAGTTGGATAGTCAAACACCATTGGAACTCAATGTGAGGATGCATTCCAAAGTATATGACTTACAGGCAGTAGAAGTAGTGGATCGGCTTTTAGGTATAAGGCGTTCAGGTGATACCCTGTTTTACAACCCAAAGGTCTATGCTAATGGATCTGAGACCAATGTTGGAGATTTGCTTGAAAAGCTTCCGGGTATTACAGTGTCACCAGGAGGGCAAGTAAGTTATTTAGGTCACTCTGTTGATGCCCTGCTCCTGGAAGGCCATGATCTTGTCGGACAAAACCACTCGGACATGATCAGGAATCTCCTGGCTGAAGACATCAGTAATGTTCAGGTGATTGAACATTTTCAGGGACAATTTGATTGGTCTTCCTCAAGATTATCCAACGAGAAGGTAGCCATCAATCTACAATTGACAAAAGAAAGCAAAGGAACTTTATTAGGAAACATCTCAGTAGGTTATGGAATACACCAAAGCTATTTAGCTAAACTTAATGCATTACGATCCAAGGAGAAATCCGGGTATTCGCTGTTTGCAGGAAGTTCCAATTATCAGTATCAGGCTTCCGAAAGCCCAAGCCTGGACTATTATCCAAAGGGGATGTTAAACAAAATAGGCTCCCGTCGTTTTGATATATTGAGTTATGAAGAGAGTGAAGATATTATCCCTAAGACCCGAAACATTGAACATTTTATTCGCTTGACCGAAACTAGTAAAGGGGAGGGATTGTGGACGCATCATACCCAATTGCAGGGAGAATATGACAAAGGAAGAAGCTCGGCTGAGACCTACCGGTTGAGATATTCCGACAAAGGTGTAGAGCAAAGGACGATTTCGGATCAGTTTCAAAACTGGGTTGGTCAGTTGGATCATGATACGAAATTGCAGTTGGCCTCGGATTGGACCATTTTTATTAAAGCGCATGGAGAAGCTGACTTTCCTAATCGAAATATGTTAGATACGGGTACAGTGAATGAATTTCCATATCGTCTTACATCTGATCTCGATATGAGGCATCAACGGTATTCTATAGAAGGATTAGGAGAGTGGAGAGCAAACAAAGCAAATATCTTCCGGATGTTATTGGGTATGTCTGGAGGACATTTCTCCTCTTTTAAATCGCTGTACACCCCGGAGATGTTTTATTTTTATTCTCTTGCCGATCCTAAGGGCGGATATAATACGGCTTACGAAGATTCATATTCACAAAGATTCAGCAGTATAGGTGCAGAATGGCTTGGAATAGATTCCGTGTTCGAATACACATTTTTTGTGAAACAAAATTTCCTTATGGAACATTTGGAGGTAACCTATGCACCCGATTTGTATTTCGGAAGAGATGAATTCAATAGTCATTGGTGGGAGTCTGGAATTAAAGTAGCCTTTCCATTTCATGAATTTAAGTTAAATGCGGAACTGATTGGAGTAGTCATAAATGATGCTGACCCGAGGTTACGGGTTCTCCCATCCTTACAGATAAGTCATGATGTTGGTCACTTGAGTGTCTTATCTGTATCGGTTCAAAGACAAGTATCACAAGCTGGTTTGATGTATGTGCAGGAGCAACCTATGTTAGTCAATACCAAGACTATTGAATTTAGCCAAATTGCAGCAGGTCAACTGATCGATGCATGGACCTGTCGACTTTCACTGAGTGTGAAGCCTGGCAACTATAAAAATGTTGTGGTAGTTAGTCTGTCGGGCTATTGGTTTAAACGGGCCATAGCATTTCAGGAGCAATTAGCGATCAATTATATTAGCCGAAGACCTCTTGTACTACCTGGTAGTGATATATATCGTGTGACCTTATTTGGATGGCACACGGAAGAGAATTGGAAATTGAATTTTACACATTTTACAGCCTATACGGATGGATTTACTAACTATGGTGAGGTGAATACGTCGATGCGAAATATTTGGACGAGATCCAATCTGGGATTTTATTATGAGAGAATAGATCACTGGGAATTTGGGACTCAACTTGATTTTCAATATCAACAGCAGGTTGCGGAGTCTCAGGTGGATCAATGGATTAATCCGGCTCTTAATTTTATTCTCAAATATACCAACCCTCGTTGGGAGTTCTCCGCAGCGTATAGCCAAAATTTCAATGAGACCGGAGAATATGATCTCCAGCGTAAGGTCTTAAATGGATCACTCGGATACAAGCCTTCTAAATCACTTACAATATTCATTGAAGGAAGGGATATTTTGAATGTAGATAAAAATCAATCGCTAACCGCTATTCTAAATCCATCCTTCTATCAGTCGACCTTGTCGGAAACCATCCCAGGAAGTATTGCTGTTGTCTGCAAACTATCTTTTTAATAACTATTTGTGAACTGAATACGCTGTCATGATAAATTTCTATCACTACTTGGCCTTTACCCCACAATTAATCCGTATGCTTGTCTCAAACTCGCACCCATGCCCCCACCCAAAACAGACGAAGGACTACAACGCATCATGGGACCAACTGGTCTCGCCATTAACGTATTCAATTTTACGATCGGAGCCGGCATCTTTGTTTTGCCCGCCATCATTGGGACGCAGCTCGGCGTAGCGGGCTTACTGGGCTATTTGCTGTGTGGAATTATGTTTGCCGCCATCATGTTGTGTTATGTCGAAGTGGCTACACGGATCAAGACCAGTGGGGGATCGTATGCATATGTCGAAGCCGCATTTGGTCCGGTCGCGGGGTTTGTGGTCAACTGGCTGTTCTTTTTCGGATGGGGCGTACTGAGCAGTGCGGCGCTGATGAACATTGTCGCGGATTCGTTGAGTGTATTGTTTCCGGTGTTTACTACCTGGCTGGCTCGTGTGGCTTTGATGACGCTATTGACCGGCTTGGTCATATTCATCAATGTGCGCGGAGCACGCAGCAGTGTTCGATTTGTCGGCACGATGACTCTCGTTAAGTTGTTGCCCCTGTTTGCCATCGTCATCTTTGGTTTCAGTCATATCCAGGCTGAACATCTCCAATGGGAAGGTTGGCCACCGGTCAAAGCATTCGGAGATACCGCTCTCGTATTATTTTTTGCCTTTGCTGGATTTGAAACTGTATTGTCAATGAGTGGCGAAATCCGCAATCCCGAAAAGTCGGTCCCGCGAGGTATCCTGTTGGGTGGCTTCCTGATTTTTTTACTCTACATCCTGCTTCAACTGGTGGTGCAGGGTGTACTAGGAGATCAAATGGCTGAGTTTAAAGCCGCTCCGCTGGCCGAAGTCGCGAGAGTCATTATAGGTCCTGTAGGAGCAACGATCCTCGTAGCTGCAGCGGCGCTTTCGTCCTTCAGTTCTGTGAGTGGGGATATTCTGACCTCACCCCGCGTTTTATTTGCTGGCGCCAACGATGGTTTGTTTCCGTCCTTCCTTGGCAAGGTGCATCCAAGATTCGCTACGCCATATTGGGCAGTGATCACGTATGGTACGATGATTTTTATTTTTTCAATATCTGGAGGATTCAAACAACTCGCCATCCTGGCCAGTGGGGCATTGCTACTCATCTATGCCAGTGTAGTCCTCGCGATGATCAAGCTCAGACGTATACCTCTTTCTACAGAAGAAAAAATATTCAAGGTGCCCGGTGGATGGACCATCCCGGTGATAGCCCTGGTGACGATTACATGGGTATTCACTCATCTCAGTGGACCTGAAATGAGTTCAGTAGGCTTGTTTGTAGTGGCACTGCTTCTTCTTTACTTCGGTATGAAGAAGTGGAAAGCCAACCGCCTTGCTACGGACATTAAATCTTGATGATCGATCCTGTAGACATTACTAAATGTCGGCCATCACTGACGCGGTAATAATAACTGCCTGCCTGGAGAGACTGCAACGATACCTGGTTGGCCTGTATGCTTACATTTTGAGTCCAGACCTTTTTACCTCCCGAATCAAACAACTCAAGCGTATAGTCACTCACAGGTAGTGGTGACAGGTCCAATTGCAAAACATCAGTAGTAGGATTAGGAGATAATGTCAAAGGATGCAAATCATGGTTGATATCACCAATGGCACTGGGGGCGCCATTGTCTTTAAATTCAACATCCACAGCGATCAGGCCTGTACTATCCATTGTGACGACGGCAATCGGTTCTTTCGCGGTATTGCTTAGAAAATGATAGGAGGTCACCGTGTCGCGGCCGAAACCAGGTATGGGTACAATGTCGGTGACATCCTGCCAACCTAAAAACAATGCATGCACTTCAATGCGGGTGTCGGTGGACTCAATTCTTTTTTCACGAAGCACATCATAGGTGCCTCCCGGGATCATCACGGTGCCATAGGCATCCACCAGGTCATTGCGACCGGTGACGACACGGATGCGGATCGAATCCAACAAGCCAGATGGAATACCGAGACTATCCAGGATTTCCGCAGGCAGGTCAGCTAATGAAAAAGCAAGCGCAAGACTTGATGATGATGTATGATTGGCAATAAAAGTCAATGGAGCGCGACGTTCCGGAATCGGTGGTGAAAATTTAAAATCTGTAGCGATAGGCAAAGTGCCTGTTGGATCTTCCCCGCTAAAACCCAGTAGGTCAAAGTTGGTGGCGGTCACATCAAAATAGCTTTCTCCTCCAGCAGCGCCAAAAGTCACCAGGTCCGCAGTCGGATAAGCTGCCACCGCAGTGCCC
Organism: Saprospiraceae bacterium; assembly: GCA_044227555.1. GTDB lineage: Bacteria > Bacteroidota > Bacteroidia > Chitinophagales > Saprospiraceae > Opimibacter. The sequence continues at coordinate 22,870 of JBGAWQ010000021.1, forward strand.
TCAGCAGCGGGACGGAATACGGTGACCTGGCGGGAGTCAGCAGTCAGGGAAGTAAAGTCCCATGTGTATGGACCCCCGGGATTGGAGATCACGATATTTTCAGGAGACAGATCTGATGCAGTACGTAAAGTATCACCGGCTGCTGGAAACGTAGCATTGGTCACGGTAATCTGTGCGCTGAGCCACATCGTTGTGGCCAGGAAGGGTAGGAGTGCGTAGATTTTTTTCATAGAATATTTTCTTAAATCAATTCAGTCAATGGTTGATGGTATATCAGATATTCAGAAATGATCGATTTGAGGGAAGAGGTCAAAGGTACAATCTCCCGATCTTTAAATACACAGCAAAATCAGCAACTGGGCTACAAATATGCGCAATATGGTGATTAACGGATACACGGTGGCATAGGCTTGCGTTGGCACATCCGAATCGAGATAACCATTACAAAAAGCCAGTGCAGCAGGATCGGTATACGTACCACTCATCAGTCCGGCCAGTTGGTAGAAATTGATCCGCATCCACAATCGGCCGATCAGCACCATGATCAGCAACGGGATGAACGTGATCAACGCTCCATACACCAACCACAACCAACCGTTGTGCGCGATGAAGCTTTCATAAAAATCACCTCCGGCATGCAGACCTACAGATGCGAAAAAAAGGCAAATCCCCAGATCCTTCATAAAGTATATCGCTCCATTGTTGATATACGAATGGATCACCCCGATACCCCCATATCTGCTGATGAGCAAGGCTACGATCAGGGGCCCTGCTGCAAAGCCAAGTTTGACCGGCACCGGAAGGGAAGGAATCATGATCGGAATCGAGCCCAGGATGATCCCCGCCAGCATACCTCCGAAGATGGACAGAAAGTCAGGTTCAAGCAGACGCTTCTCCGAATTGCCCACCAGCCGCGCCGCTTCATCAATATCTTTTTTATGACCCACCATTCGCAAGCGATCACCATAGAATAATTCGAGTGTGGGATGCGCCAACAATTCCATGCCGGAACGGTACACCCTTGTTACCTGGATGCCAAATCGGTTGAACAGGTCCAGTTCTGACAAGGTCTGGTGGGATGCAGATTTGCGGGTGACAAAAACCGTTTTTGAAATAATGTCTTGCTCAGCTTCAATCTGCTCATCACTGGATTCCTTTCCTGCTATTTCAATAAATCGATCCACGGCCTCCGGCAGTCCCACCACCATCAGCACGTCCAATTCCTGCAGGACAGTATCCGAAGATGGCGTGATCACTTCTGATGTGCCATGATGTTTTTGCCTGGAAATGATGATATCACCCAGTGCATGGGTTTCGAGAATTTCAGCAATGCTTTTACCAACACATGGTTCATTGAGGACCCGGCATTTGCGGCGGATCACGGTTTCCACTTCTTTATTGCGGGCAGCATGAAGGAGCTGGAGTTCGGAAGGCAGGTCTATGCGAAACCATTTTCTGACCAACAATATCATAGTGATGATCCCCATAACCCCCATCGGATAGGTGATAGCATAAGCGATGGCGGGATCGACCAGGTTACGATCCGGATATTGATGTTGGATTTCGTGCAATGTTGATTCAGCAGCACCCAAACCAGGTGTATTGGTGACAGCTCCAGACATAATGCCTACTGCATTTTCAATCCCGGTGTGCGCGAAATAATAAATCAGCCACGTGACCACACCGCCCAACAAGACTGTACCTACACCGAGGAGATTGAATCGCAATCCTTCTTTGCGAAATGAAGAGAAAAACGAAGGACCTACCTGTATACCGATTCCGTAGACAAAAAGGATGAGACCAAAATCACGGATAAAGGTCGAGACATCAGTACTCAGCCGGTACCCCAGGTGGCCGAGGATAAGGCCGGAAAACATGACACCCGATACGCCAAGAGATATTTTCCTGGCTTTGATCCTGCCGATCAGAACGCCCAGGCCTATAGTGAGCAGGATCGCGATCAGGGACTGCGAAATGTCAGGAAGTTCGGCTGGAATAAAGAGGTGTTTTAACCAATCTAACATACAAGGGGTGTGGCCTGGTAGGCGGGCAAAGGTAAGTTGACCGATTCGGATTTCATGTTGATCTTTGTGCCATGATGATCAACAGATTTTTAACAGGTTTGCTCTTGTGTTGTTTTGCTCATTTCTTGCCGGCCCAACAGATAGCAGATACCACGTATGCACCGGTAATTGCTCAACCTGCCTATAAGAAAGGCAAAGGACCCGTGGTGATGATCGACCAGGCGCATTACAACTATCACACCCGTACCGGAAGATACCTCCCGTTTGCCCGATTGCTGGAGCGCGACGGCTATATAGTGAAAGATTACAATGGACGTTTTAGGAAAATCGATCTCGACCAGGGTAAAATACTGGTCATCTCCAATGCGCTCAATTCCCTCAATGCGCAAAACTGGTTTTTACCGACACCCTCAGCCTTTTCGTTGCCGGAAATAGACGCCATCATCAATTGGGTGAAAGCCGGTGGAAGCTTGTTTTTAATCGCCGATCATATGCCGATGGCAGGAGCTGCCATGGATCTTGCGGCAAAATTTGGTTTTCAATTTACCAACGGATTCGTCATAGATACGTCTACGGATGGCCCATCTTACTTTCAACTCAAGGATTCTTCGCTGGTGGAAAGTGTGATCACGCGGGGTCGCGATATTGGTGAACATGTAGATCATGTGGTCACCTTTACCGGACAAGGATTCCGGATTCCCAAAACGGCAACGCCTGTGTTGGTCTTTGATGATCGCTATATCAACTATCTCGCGGACACAGCGTGGGTCTTCGGACCTAAGACACCGATTATGAAAATGAAAGGTTGGTGCCAGGGCGCCTACATGCCCTATGGCAGCGGCAGGATAGCGGTCTTTGGGGAAGCAGCTATGTTTACGGCCCAATTATCCGGACCTAATCGGCGCAAAGTCGGAATGAACTCCCCGGAAGCCGGACAAAATTTTCAGCTCCTCCTCAATATCATGCATTGGTTGGATAGCACACTGCCATAGGGATTGGCCAGTAATTAATCTAATCTGGCTTATCTTGTAGGACATTAATTCCGCAGTATGAGTTTACATCTGGGTGCCCGAATGGGGGAAATCGCTGAGCGTGTATTGATTGCCGGAGATCCTTTGCGGGCAAAACACATTGCGGAATCCATGCTGACGGATGCGATATGCTACACTTCAGTCCGGGGCATGTTGGGCTATACCGGGATGTATCGCGACAAAAGAGTGTCTGTTCAAGGTACAGGCATGGGGATCCCATCGACCGCGATCTATCTCCATGAGTTGATTCACGAATATGGTGCCCGGACCATCATTCGGGTGGGAACGTGTGGAGCCATCCAGGCCCATCTGTCCCTGGGGCAGATCATCCTGGGGAGTGCGGCGTATACGGATTCGGCCACACACTTGTTATACTGCACTTCGATGGAAGAACCGGCTTCACCGAATGCGGAGTTGTTGACAAAAGCGAGAGCGATGGCTACTCACCTTTCTATATCTGCGATCGCGGGTGAAATCTTTAGCTCGGATATGTTTTATCATCCGGATGCTCATCGTTGGGATCAATGGACTCGACATGGTATGCTGGCGATAGAGATGGAGTCCAGCATCTTGTATGATTTGGCTCGAGCCAACGGGGTGCAAGCATTGTCGATATTATCGGTCAGCGACAACTTGCTCACGCAGACCTTTGCGTCATCTGCGGAGCGTGAATTGGCAGGCCGGGACGTGATGACCCTCGCTCTCGAAATCCTCTGATCTCCTTCGCCGCGGAATCATTTACATTTGCAGCTCTTACTATCGTGCTATGACTGTTACCGAAGCCATCATTATTGCCGCCGTCGAAGGCCTGACTGAGTTTTTACCTGTTTCCTCCACCGGCCATATGATCCTGGCCTCTTCGCTGTTAAGAATCGAAAACGATGCCTTTCTCAAGACCTTTGAAATTTCTATTCAACTGGGGGCGATCCTGGCGATCGTCATGATGTATATCAAACGCTTTTTCAAAGGCATCGATATCTACATCAAGCTGGCTGTCGCGTTTATTCCTACTGCCATACTTGGTTTTACCGCTTACAAATACATCAAAGAGTATTTGTTTAGTCCAACCGTGGTCTCTGTATCGCTGATCATCGGGGGTATCATCCTGATCCTCATCGATCGCCGGGTGACGACTCAAATCTCATCTTACAAACAAGTGGAGGATGTCACTATTCGCAATTCTTTTTTCATCGGATTGATCCAGAGTATTTCGATGATCCCCGGCGTATCGAGGGCAGGAGCCACGATTGTGGGCGGCGTATTTAATGGCTTTAACCGCAAGCAGGCTACGGAGTTTTCTTTTCTGCTTGCCGTGCCTACCATGTTTGCCGCCACCGGCTATGATCTCCTCAAGACCCCTGTGGAATTCGGACAGCAAGAGATCACCTTGCTGAGCGTAGGCCTCATCACGGCCTTCATCTTCGCCTGGATTGCCGTCAAGCTGTTTTTAAAACTACTCGACCGGCATGGGTTTGTGTATTTCGGATGGTACCGGATTTTGATTGGGGTGCTCTTCCTGTTTTTTGCCTCCTGAAAGCAATAATCAAACTATGAGGCCGAAGGCCTCATAGTACAAAAGCATCGTTAAGCTGAGGTTGACCTCAGTGGTTGCTGAGCTGTAGCACAAGGTAGCGCGGGAGGCGGTCGAGTCAACTTCAGCTTAACATGAGTTATTTCAAAGCATGACGTACGTAGGCATGTAGCATGCTACATGCCTACGTACGTCATGCTTTGGCAGGAACATCAAGCGTTTAGCTTCTGATTTATTAATTTGGCTTCAATACTATTTTAATTTCTACCTATGCGCCACCTACTACTTCTTTGCATACTCTCGGCCATTATCCCCATCACCCAAGCCGCCACCTGGCACGTCGGTCCCACCAGAACCTACACCTATTGCAGCCAGGTAGCGCCGCTGGTGGCGGATGGGGACACGATACTCATAGACTACGCAACATATGTCAATGACCCACAAGTGCAGTGGAATAAAAACAATCTTTATATCGCAGGGATAGGCGGTCGTCCCAGGCTGGAAGCAGGTGATATCATCGCCAATGATATGTCCAATGGCAAAGGAATCTTCGTCACCCGGGGCAACGACATCCATGTGCACAATATCGAATTTGCGAATGCCCGGGTGCAGGACAACAATGGCGCTGGCATCCGGCAGGAAGGCGCGGGACTATGGGTCACGAATTGCCTCTTTGATGGAAATGAAATGGGCATCCTCGGCGGCAATATCCCTAACTGCAAAGTCACGGTGGAGTATTGTGAATTTGTCAACGGAGGCAGCACCTTCAATCCGGGATATCAACACAATATCTATATCAATCATATCGACACCCTGGTCTTCCGCTACAACTATAGTCACAATTCGATCGCGGAAGGACATGAGTTTAAAAGCCGTGCCACCTGCAACATCATCATGTATAACCGGATTGCGAATGAAGATTCCGAGGATAGCCGGACAATCGATATCCCCAATGGCGGTACCAGTGTTGTTGTGGGGAACGTCATCGAACAAGGCCCCAACTCCGCCAACACCAATATCCTGGGATATGGACTCGAAGGGCTGACCAATCCCGCCACCCATGCTTTGTACTGCACGAACAATACATTTATCAACAAAAAAGACCGTGGCAGTTTTATCCAGGTCGCTAATGGGACGGAAACCCTACTCGTCAAAAACAATATCCTGGCCGGGGCAGTGACTAGCGGACTGATCAATGGCTCGGCGGTCAACATAGATACTTCAAATAATTGGGTCAATACTGATCTCGGCGTATTTGGGTTTCAGGATGAGACTGGATATGATTATCACCTGCTGTCTTCGTCTCCGGCCATTGATGCAGGTATCGATGTGAACTTGACGATTCTCGGTTATTCGTTGTTGCCCACATTGATGTATAAAGACACTTGTGGGTTTGAAGAAAGAGTACTGGAAGGCACGGTTGACATTGGCGCTTTTGAATATCATACACCTCTGGCCACCCATAATCCTCCGACTACAGGCATCCAACTTTTTCCAAATCCTACACAGGACCTTTTCTACATCCAGTGTAGTGATGCATTGGAGTCGACCGGGTTGGTCAAAGTATATACATATGAAGGTGCCCAAATCGAAAGCAACCACATGATTGCAGGACGATCCACTATGGATGTTTCTCGTTGGGCGCCAGGCTTATATATAGTTGTGGTCTCAACAACAGCAGGTCTGGGCACTGCCAAACTTATTGTACATTGATTTGCCTAAAAGCACACATCATCATGAGATTTTTAACCATTGTTCTTGCCTTTACTATAGGTATCATGAGTTGCGGCCCTAAACCCGCGCCGGTCACTACAGTACCCGAAGCTGCACCTGCTACTCCGCATCAGGAAGAGTTTGCTCCCGAACTGGCCGGTACATATTGGAAGTTGACCGAATTGTATGGTGAAACCATCCGGGACGAAAATCCCAAGCGTGGCGGATTTATTATGTTTCGAACCGATGGCCAGATGACAGCTTCTGCAGGGTGCAACAGTATCACGGGTACCTATACGCTGAGTCCCGGCATGCGTATCGCCTTTGGTACCAATATGGCATCTACCCTGATGGGATGTCCCAACCAGGCCCGCGAAGACAACCTCAAGAAGATGCTGGCTGAAGTCAATTCGTATGTCATCAACGGAAATAAACTATCCTTTTCTGTAAACAAAATGGCCCCCGCGGCTCGTTATGAAAGTGTAGCCCCGGAGAAATAATTCCTGGATCATGAATATGGAAGACCGCAAGCAGCATTGGGAAAAAATCTATACCTCAAAACCCCTGCAGGAAGTCAGTTGGTATCAACCGGTTCCGGAAACTTCTTTATCCTTTTTTAAAAAATTACATATTCCCTTCGATGCCCGGATCATCGATATCGGAGGAGGTGATAGCCTGCTGGTCGACCATCTGCTCGATCTTGGGTATAAGGATATCACTGTGTTGGATATTTCCGCAGCCGCCCTGGAGCGCGCAAAAGTTCGCCTGGGAATCAGAGCTACTGAATTGAAATGGATCGTGGCAGATATCAATGAATTCGAGCCGGAAGAGCAATATGATTTCTGGCATGACCGGGCGACGTTTCATTTTCTGACCAGTGAAACAGAAGTCCGCCATTATGTAGAAACTGTCTGTCGATGCCTGGCACCCGATGGGGTATTTGTCGTGGGCACATTTTCAGAAAACGGTCCTGAAAAATGCAGCGGATACACGGTGCATCGCTATTCAGAAGATGAAATGACAGGGTTGCTGGAGGCCTATTTTCAGAAAATATTCTGCATCCCGGCCACCCATCAAACGCCTTTTGATACCTACCAGGAGTTTATCTTTTGCAGTTTCCGCAAACCCGCGGCTACCGCTATCCCCGCATGATGTGTATTTTTACGGCCTGAACGTATAAATCACCTCCTAGCCATGCCGAATACCTCTTATGAAGAAATGGTGCAACACCGGATTGCCCATGAAAAACTTGCTACACGCTCCATCAAGGCGATCAATGACCTGTGGTATGACAAAGGGATCGAAATGGTCCTTTTCCGCAACCAGCTGATCGATAAAAGGGCCTCAGAGATCCTGAGCCTGCACAATTATGCCCATAAGATGGTGGGCAAACCCATCGATATCGAAGACACGACCGCCCTCCTCGAAGCCATGCTGACACTCGACCTCTGCCCGGCCCGGATGGACATCGGTAAACTGGTCTCCGAATGGGTAGAGAGCGGTAAGAAGCCAGGCAGTGAAAAGGCTTTCCTCAAAGCCACCCTCGCCGGATTTATCGGCCCTGAAAATCATAGCCCCACGCAACCAAAAGACGTTGTGCTCTATGGCTTCGGTCGTATCGGCCGTCTCCTCGCCCGCGAACTCATCATGCAGGAAGGCCGCGGCGAACAACTTCGCCTCAGAGCTATTGTCACCCGTGATAAAGGCGCCGGAACGGTTGAAAAAAGAGCCTCCTTACTACGAGTCGACTCCGTTCATGGCGCTTTTCCAGGGATTGTAGAAGCAGACGAAGCCAACAACGCATTGATTATCGACGGCCACATGGTGCATCTCATCACCGCTAGCCAACCAGAAGATATCGATTATACTAAATACGGCATCAACAATGCCCTGGTCATCGACAACACAGGCGCATTCAGGGACAAGGAAGCCCTGAGTCGTCACCTCAAGAGCAAAGGCGCTACGAAAGTCCTGCTCACCGCTCCGGGCAAAGGCGTACCCAATATCGTACATGGGGTAAACCAAACTATGTTCAACCCGAATGACACAGATGTTTTCTCCGCAGCCTCTTGTACCACCAATGCGATCGTACCCGTACTCAAGGTGGTCAATGATATCCTGGGTATAGAGAAAGGACACATCGAAACTGTGCACGCATTTACCAACGACCAAAACCTGGTCGACAATATGCATAGTAAATATCGCCGGGGCCGCAGTGCCGCCACCAACATGGTCATCACTGAAACCGGCGCAGGTTCCGCTATCGAGAAAGCCATTCCCGGCCTTGGACCTAAGTTTACATCAAACGCTATTCGGGTGCCGGTGCCTGATGGTTCGCTCGCGATCCTCAATCTGCAACTCACCAACGGTACCAGCCTTGATGGGATCAATGAGATCATGCGCAAAGCCGCTCTCGAAGGCGACCTGGTCGAGCAGATCAACTATTCGATCAGCAATGAACTCGTGAGCAGTGATATCATCGGCAATAGTTGTCCCGCGATCTACGACTCCAAAGCCACCCAGGTACATCCGGATGGAAAGAGCGTGGTATTGTACGTTTGGTATGACAATGAGTATGGCTATACCCGTCAGGTGATGCGGTTGAGTAAATACATCGCCCAGGTTCAGCGCAAGAGGTACTATTGATCATTAAAATGCCAACAGGACCATACAAGGGCGACGGCCCTAATGCCATCTATGTGCAGCTTTTTGCGGATGACCTTGAGGGATTTCTACATGGGCATGACGTGCCCGCCGGATATCCCTGGACGACTATCTACGATACTGCTGCTGAAAAGGAGGCGCTTTTAAGCATCGGAAGGGACAAGGAGGTGGATGCCAGACTGCGATTACTGGCTTACCATAGACTGCGAACCTCCGGCGTATCCATTGAGGAAAAGGACATACTTGGGGTGGTCGTGGAAGTAGGTATGGATTTGGGGTTGGATGCATTGGGGGTGTATCCGGATGGCGTAGCGCGGTATATCAACTATACCGAAAGTATGGTGATATGGGATGCTCCGGATGCGGTATCCCGCGAGATTGCCACGCAATTGATGCAAGACAGTCTTCGTATCGTGCAACAAATTGGTCCCTGGCAAGGTCCGCGTAAGGCACCGCCCCCTAAGGGCAATGTGCGCATTTCATTTTTAGTATCAGATGGACTTTATTTCGGAGAGGGACCGATCAATGTGCTCTTTAATGACCCGATGGGAGGGCCGGCCCTGCAATCCGCAACGGCGATGATGCAGTACATCACAGAAAAAGCTGGAAAACAGCAAATTTGAAACTCTATATTGCGGCATGAAATATCTTCTTCTGAGCCTCTATCTCCTCTGCTTTGTCGCAGGCATCACCGTGATCAGTCTCAGCATAGGCATGTACTTTTCCATCTTTATCGTGGTCCTCATTCCTGCACTCATCCTGCATGGGTATGCAGGCCTCCATGCTTTTCGCAAATTCCCGCATTTCAATCTGTTCATCACGATCTCCAGCCTGGCCTTCCTGGGATTTTCGCTTTTCCGCCTGGATATCGATACCCACGGCACCTTCACCGGGTATACCTCCATCATGGCACGAGTAGGCACTACCTTGTCCGAGCATGACAGGGGTTGGTCCTATTCCCTCGAACTCTCCATGGCCTTGCTGCTGGCCATGATATTTATCGACACGTATATCGTAAGGTCCAGAATCAAAGTGGGTGTATAAATCTTCTCATCAATCCATCTGGTGAGACAACATGATCCTCTCTGAGCGGAATTTTCCACCGACATTTATTTTTGCGATATACATTCCATCTGATAGATGAGAAAGATCAATGTCCAAAGGTGTCTGTTCTGAAGGATTGGAATGCGCATACACTTTTATGCCCAACATGTTGAAGATGTCTACACCCATCAACAGGCCCTCTTGTTCACCTTGTTTCACATAGATGGTGATTATTCCGGTTGTTGGATTTGGAAATATTTTGGTCTCCACTTCATCGCTCAGGGATGCTATGCCCGTGGTGGCACATGGAGTAGTATAAGGTCCACCGGGCGATCCTTCCGGACAACCGATCGTCCAGGTCCCTCCATCGCAATACTTTCCTTCGCGATCTGCAAGTTCCAGCGTGTACCCATTTCCTGCCGCACCTTGCGGCCACGGAGCAGCAGTGTCGTAGACGACCGACTGATAAAGTTTCCCTGAGGCATCAAACAAACGAAGGGCTTCACCGGTACTACTCAATCCAAAATTGAAAGGCCCGGTCCGATTGGTCACTCCTGGAAAACGCGAATCAAATTTCACTGCATCTCCAAAGAGAACGAGGTAACCGGCGGGAGGTAACATCGTGCCGGAAGGAATTGGAAACACATGCGTATTATCACTGTCACTGAATACCCAACCAGTAAGATTAGTAGTGGTATTGCCACGGTTATAGATCTCTATCCAATCCCCGGCATCAGCGGCATCAGCCGATTTGTAATTGATTTCTGTGATGATGATATTCTCCGTGCAGGGGCTATAGGCCTCACCAGGTGATCCTCCAATACATCCGGCAAACCAACTCCCGGGATGGTTGAGGTCATCAGTGTTTGAAAGGAGTTCAAGGGTCCGACCATTTCCATCCGCTGCTTTAGGCCACGGAGCAGAGTCTTCATACGTCATCGAAAGCACAGGCAGTCCGGATGCATCATAGAGGCTAAGGGTCTCGGTGGCATTGCTAAACTCAAAATCCAAAGGTCCTGTTGACGGAACACCAGGATGCTGTTGTTGAAATTTTGTGGGGTCTTCGGCAATGACCAATCGCTGGCCCGGTTGTATCATCGTTTCATTGGCGAATGTAAACTCTTTGTCTGCTTGCCCATCCGTAAACACCCAGGACGAAAGATCAATGGTCTGCGCTCCGAAATTGTATAGTTCCAGCCAGTCCCCGGAGTTGCGTGTACTGTCAGGATGATAATTCAATTCACTGATGGTGATGGACGCCGGATTTTCCTGAGGGACAAAGACGGCATGGAACGTAACATCAGTGTTGATGTTTAGCGCAAGTTCTCGTTCAGGATTTTGTTCAGACAAGATGGCATTGGGCTCCCAATAGGCGAACCGATAACCGGGATTTGGGATCGCCTTGATGACTACCGGATTGCCATCAAAATAGATTCCGGTCCAGGGCAGTGCATCCGGTATGATTGTGCTGATTTGTATCCGACCAGATCCTGGTGGATCAGTCTCGAGGGTTACGGCGACTTGTCCGTTCAAGCCAAAGTTCGACTGAATATGATTTCTAACTTGTTCGGTCCGTTGTGAAAGTTGGAAACGGAATTCATGATGGCGATTGGTGAAGTCGGTCATTTGCTGTCCGATATTATTGGCATCACCCCAGCGTCCGTATTCTCTCGGCATTTCTACGACGGTCTGGGAAAAAATGCTTTGTTCTGTGGCCAATAATCGTTCGGTGCGATAAGTCGTATTCATCACATCAGCAAACCGATTAATGAAATAGGTTCTGAATTTCTGGTTTTGAATGCCTTTCAGCCAGATATTGATATAGGGATTGGCCGGATCCTGGGTCAGCATATAGTTGATATGATCCGTATAGCAATCGGTCCAGCTGTTGGGGGCCAGCGCCAGTTCCATATCAATCGTACAGAACCTCCATCGCTTATCCGTTTTATCGGACCGGTATATTTTGATATTGTTGCCAGGCCAGTCAGTGTTGGCCATCCAGGATTCGGCAATGATGTAGTCATTATACCAGGTCATGTCAATGTACCGGTCAGCCTGCTCCCAAAAATCGTCGGCGGCAGGATCCAGGGCATTGAAGGCGAGATAGTCATCATAGAAATGATCGACACTGCCTTCGACAGCACGCAATACCCCGCCGTACCAAAAGCTTTGCGAAAGGATTTCCACTGTGTTTCCTTTCGCGCCATCAAGCGTTTCAAAATATTCCTGGTTTATCTTTTCTCTCAACTCATACAAACCAAAATAATTACCATTGATATATACGGTCACCGGTCGCCAGGCTGAATAGTAATTGTGCGTTTCACCGGACATCATCTCGACCTGACAAGCATCCTTGTAAGGCAACACGAGGTATTGATTACTGCCGTTACGCAGATAAAACTCACTATACCGGGTGCGTTCACTTCGGTTGGGGATCAAAGGATAATCGATGGGTCCTTCACCCAGGACCGGGTGATCCAATTCGACTCTGAACGAATGTTGAGGTTGCGCCCGGCTACCCCCGAGACCGCCATCGATTTGCATGCCGGCTGCCTGGGAGAAAATCAGATTCCTGGTGCTGTCAAAATATTCAACATAGGCTGACCTTTCCCAATCATATGGCCAGTTGTCAAAAATTCCCGTAGGTCCAAACAGGTTCGCTCTGTCCGTTACCACAGAAAGTACCGGCGTCACATGACTGACACCCAGCAGGTAGGATGAAACCGAAATCGGACTAGGCAATAGTCCATCGCCGAAAGCCCGGGCTTTGAGCACACTGGAATAATAAACGGCAATGGGCTCCCCGGTGTAGACAGTTGATTCCTTCGTCGGGTCATTTCCATCCAGGGTATAATAAATGATGGAAGGATCTGGATTAGGATCGGCGATGGTCACATAAAGGGTAGACGGATAAAATCCTGGTGCCTCCGAAAAAATAGGTTTGAGCAAATAGCTCGAAAAGGTAGAGGATGCGTTATTGGAAGCCGCTGGAGTTCCATTTTGAAAAAGGGCAACCATATCCGATCCATCAGGGTATAGGCCATTGCTATTGTCCGGCGCATCAGCTTCAATCTTCAATTGACTCACCGGAGATTGATCCGGAGCATACAGGTAAATGGTCTCTCCTTGAGTAGCTATTTTAAAATTAGTGTGTAGGTAGCTGTTGGTATCCGCTGGTTCGAATTCCGAATTCAATTCCCCCCGGCTCACCAGTTTCATGTACATATCGATGTAATCATAGGTAGTATTGGGATCGGTGGACACGACATCAAATGCCAGGCTGGTGATCGGACCGGCGGTCAGTCCCGCATCGGTCAATTCAGAGGCCAGAAACAACATCTGATGCTTAGCTGCCCAATACCAGTTGCCATAGGGAGCAGGGTAGTCCGTGGGTGAATTTTGAATATGCCCGGTATCGATGGCGATGCCATTAAACTGAATGTTGGGACGCACATCACTTCGGTAGCCATACTGTGTCGTACAGATATAGGGACTGCCATCCTGCACTGCGAAAAGCGTAGTAACATACGGCTTTCGGGTTTGGTTAAAAACAGAATTGGTGGTGTACCCGACATTACTGTAAGAACATATGTTCAGCAAAATATTGGAAGTGCCATCCCAGTAAATCGGGTTGGTCAGTTCGTGGGTATTCCATCCGGTTACCGCCTTAAACGTACCGGTGTTGAGCACTTGTTTGAAGGCTGTTACAGGTTTACGGTCCTTGCCACTGCAAAACACAATTTTGTATTGCCCAGGTGCAAGGGTTACGTTGGGAAAGATCCATTTGGAAGGGTCGGTCGGGTCGTCCGTTAGGGAGTATCCATAAAGTTGGACGGTATCCGATCCTGAATTATAGAGTTCAATCCAGTCCGGATACTGACCATCCTCATCATGAATAGTCGTATAGTTTCTGTTAGACCCTTCATTGATGACCACCTGGGCATAGGTGGTGCTCCAGGGAAGCAGAGCCGTGAGGAGAACGAGAAATCCGGCAATGGATGGTACGGACAACTTGAGTTGAACAGGCATAAAGGTGTGGTATGTTATGCGGGTCAGCGGAGAACCTGCGAGTGTAATGAGGGTTGAATTTATCTAAATTCCATGAAGTACATGCCGAAAGCGTTGAATAGGTGATTTGATTTCTATGGCTCGACGGCCATGAATGAGAATACGTTCCTGCCGTTATCTTTGAAGATCAGTCAGCCATTGGTGCTGATGTGATATCCATTCTTTTTTTAATTCGCTGGAAAACTTTTTTACTTCCCCAATGTTTGATACCCACACAGGTCAGGAAAGACGCCTTAGACGAATCCTTACTTTCTTCAATTTTTAATCTTTAATTTTTCAATCCACAAACCATGTCTGAAAAGAAACTCATCACCGTATTCGGAGCCACGGGCGCGCAAGGCGGTGGCCTCGCTCATGCGATCCTCAATGATCCCAACAGTCCATTTAAGGTTCGTGCGGTGACTCGTGCGACGCATTCTGACAAAGCCAGAGAACTCGCAGCCCTGGGCGCGGAAATCTTCGAAGGCGATGTCGACGATCCGGCCAGTATCCGCAAAGCCCTTGAAGGGGCCTATGGTGCTTTTTTCGTAACCTTTTTCTGGGCTCACTTCTCTCCCGAGAAGGAAAAGGAACACGCCCGCTTTATGGCTGAAGCCGCAAAGGATGCAGGCATTCAACATGCAGTGTGGTCGACCCTGGAAGATACGCGCAACTGGGTGCCGCTTGATGATGATCGTATGCCTACCCTGCAGGATGTGTACAAGGTGCCCCACTTTGATGCTAAAGGAGAATCCAATCGCTATTTCACTGAAGCGGGTGTCCCCACAACATTTATGCTGGCTTCATACTATTGGGACAACATGATCTATTTCGGCATGGGGCCGAAAGCAGGACCTGATGGCAAGTACTATATCACATTCCCAATCGGAGATAAAAAGATGGCCGGCATCGCCGCGGATGATATCGGCAAATGCGCCTATGGCATCTTCCAAAAGGGTCCTTCGATGGCCGGAAAAACCATTGGTATCGCGGGTGAGCAACTGACAGGTGATGAAATGGCTGCCAAGCTTTCAAGTGCTATCGGTAAGCCCGTAGCCTACAACGAGGTGACACCGGAAGCCTATCGCGGATTTGGCTTTCCAGGTGCAGAAGATCTGGGCAACATGTTTCAGTTCTACCGTGATTTTGATGAGGTGTGCAATACCACGCGCGATGTCAATAGATCCCGTGAATTGAATCCATCCCTCAAATCCTTTGATGCATGGCTTGCGCAAAATTCGGCCCGCTTGCCACTGGACTAAAAAAGATCGTCATCGGTCAAAAGAAAAGATCCTGTCCACTTGACGTGAGACAGGATCTTTTTTATGTACAGGCCAGGCCTGAAGGAGGATGATATCAATGTGCGGCAGCCATGACGGGAGGTGTGGGCTCTGGCACAATATTCTTGATCGGCTTAGTGGATTTAAGGAAGGCAAAGATGGCTTTCAGCTCATCATCGGTCATGTTCTTGTATTGCTGCCAGGGCATAGGAGGCAACAAAGGACGGGCGGATGATATGCCTTTAAACTTTCCTTCGCGAATCGCGGTGATAAAATTGCTCTCCTGCCAGGTACCGATACCCGTTTCATCTGAGGTGAGGTTGGCGGTATAGGATATGCCCCAAGGTCCAACCCAGGCGGTCAGCATATTGGTGGCAACAATACCCTTGCTTTCGGCCATTTTGCGATCGATGTCTACAACAGGCATTTGGGCAGGGTGCCCGGAAAGGAATAATTCAGGATCTGGCTCAGGACCCATAGGTCCCATTTTCTTAGGGGTGTGGCAGTCGGTACAGCCACAGATGGCTACAAGGTGCTCTCCCCATTTGACCTGGGTTTCATAGCCGCCGAACGAAGCCTTCTCTTCATAAGGCGTCGCTGTCGTTTCAGCTGGCTTGCTGCATCTGGCCAAAACCAGGATGGTAACCACACAGGTGCATAGCACACTGAGGGCAATAAAGTTTCTTTTCATGTTGTGGTGTGATTTAGAAAAAATGATATTTCAATAGGAAGATACCATTAAAAATCTGTCGGTTTTACGACTGTATGATTTTTTTACAAGGGATAAAAGTAGCCGGCAGGTCTCCCTGGCATTCCCGGAGGTGATGTTGGGATATGGTTAGTTTTTTTCAAAAATGCGCACATTCTTGCCAAAGGAGATCAACGAGTGATAGGTGGGTGCTATCGCCTGGACAAAAGGATCGAGCTCCTTTACCGGTTTGCCCAGGATAATGAAACGAGGTTGCTGCGCCAGGATTTTTCTCCATTCCTGTTCCTGGTCTATACCCAATGCCGCGACATTCTTGGGATGCCAAAGCAAAGAAGGATGCACATAAGGCGTCGGACTCAGCCGATCTGTCAGGTGGTAGATGATTTGATGTGAATTGGCCGTATAAATGATATCCTCAGGTTTCAATTTTGGCTTTAAAAATTCAGCGGCCTGCCTTTGATAATCGGGTTTGTCGAAATAATCCTTTTTCTGGATTAAGATATTGCCCACCAAAAGGACGATAACGATGGTGGGCATCACAGCCGGTTTTCGTAACCACTGCCAGTTGAGGTTTAGCAGATTTTGATCATTAAAAAAACCTCCGGCGAGCAGGGTTAGCGGAACCATGGCCTGGATAAAATAATGATAAAACATCCTTCCGGGCATGAGGATCACAAAGGTCACCAGTACGATCCAAAGCCATGAGAGGATCGCGAGCGCCGGGCCATTCACCCGCCATTGCCTGGTCATCCATAAAAACATGAGGGTCACCGGCAAATAGCGCAGCATTCCATCCAGCATGAACGTGACATACGCGTGCCAGGTAGGATGCGTGAAATATCGGCCACTAAGCTCGAAGGTGAAAAACATAAACGTCTCCCGCATGCCCAATTGGTCATAATACCACCAGGTTCCCGCAAGGGGTAAGAGAAAACCAACTCCCATGATAACACATCTTGAAAGCCAAAACCAAATGGTCTTTCCATCCACCACTTGCTTCCAGATATAAAACAAGCCAATGGCCAGCGCATCAAAAGCCACCACATATTTGATCATGAAGCCCATGCCCAGTAATAATCCTGCGATGAATACCCAGATCTGATGGCTTTGACTCAGCAACAGGTAAAGCGCAATGACGGTGAACAGGACAAAGAAAAGTTCAGTATTAGGAGAAACGCCAAAGAAGGTAAACGTGGAGGTCATAAAAATGTACATCATCCCACTGGCTATGGCCCCTGGGTGATAAGCGGAGGCGTCTGTGGCTGGCACCAGTAGTCGATGAATCAGATAGAGCATCCACCCGGTCAGGCCCACCCATACCGCGGTGATGATTCGAATCACAAGGATGGATTTGCCAAAGACGGATTGTAGCAGCGCAAAAAGCGCGAAGATGCCGATGGGCTTGGTGTCGACGACATCCCTGAGATAGACCTGCCCATGACGAAGGGCATCGGCAATGACGATGTACGTAGATTCGTCATGGTCCATCACGGATGGAAAGAAGGAAAAAAAACGCAGCAGGATCGCAAACCCCGCCATCATAAACATGACATTTCGCGGCGAGCGAAGAGCCTCCCGGATCATCTGGTTTTTCATTGGAGGCCGAATGTAAAGGAAACTTTCGGGAAATGACCCTCTCAAATCGCTCAGGTCAGGATGTCGGGAAGTTGCCAAGATGATGTTAATATGAACCCTTAGGCTGTTTTTTAGTTTTAATGCTCTTATCTATGCAACTCATTGTGCCCACACGCACGAATCTGACCTCATGGAGGAACCACACCAACAAGCCCCTGCAGTGACCGGCCGACCTGAATCAGCCGGCACTGCAGGTTTTACAGAGTACCAACGATTTATCATCCTGATCCTCGCCCTGCTCCAGTTTACGATCATCCTTGACTTTATGATCATTTCGCCGCTGGGAGATCTTTTACTCAAATCCCTTCATTTGACCACCTCGCAGTTTGGGTCCGTGGTTTCGGCTTATGGCGTCAGTGCCGGGATTGCAGGCATCCTGGCGGCCGGCTTTGCAGATCGGTTTGACCGGAAAAAAATCCTTTTGTTTTTCTATACCGGGTTTATCCTGGGTACGATTTGTTGCGCCCTGGCCTTCAATTACCAGACGATGCTCATCGCCCGGATCATCACCGGATTGTTTGGCGGGGTAGTGGGTTCGGTATCCATGGCGATCATCACGGATGTATTTGCGCTCAACCAGCGGGGTCGTGTGATGGGCTTTGTACAGATGGCCTTTGCCGGAAGTCAGATTCTTGGCATTCCCATCGGCCTTCTTTTGGCCAACGCATGGGGCTGGCATGCTACGTTCTGGATGGTGGTCGGGCTGGCTTTCTTTATTGCCATTGTTGTCGTCCTGCGCCTGCAGCCTATCACCGCCCATCTGCAACTTCAATCCGATAAAAATCCGTTGGAGCATTTATGGCATACCATCCAAAAACGCAATTACCGTATCGGGTTTATGGCCACCACGATGTTGTCGCTGGGTGGATTTATGCTGATGCCCTTCACCAGTGCTTTCCTGGTCAATAATGTTCACATCGCACAGGATCACCTGCCGATCGTCTTTTTGTTTACCGGCCTCTCCTCCATGATCATCATGCCGCTCATCGGCCGCATCAGTGACCGTGTCGATAAGTATAAAATATTTGTATTTGGATCGGTGTTGGCGGGCATCATGGTGGTGGTCTATACCAATCTCACGCCCGTTCCGATTTGGGTCGTCATCGCGATCAATATGGTCCTGTTTATGGGCATCATGAGCCGCATGGTACCTGCTTCTGCCCTCACTTCTGCCGTTCCGGAGATGTACGACCGCGGAGCATTTATGAGTATCAATGCTTCGCTGCAGCAAATGGCCGGAGGCGTCGCTGCCATGTTTGCCGGATTGGTGGTGGTTCAGCATGGAGAAGGGATGCCCATAGAGCATTTCAATATCCTGGGATATGTCATGGTGATCATCTTCGTGATCTGCCTCTATCTCGTCTACCGGGTCAGCATCGTCGTCCGCATGAAAATGCATAAAAACCTGGCGATCTGATCATTGTTCGGGGATCCTCAGGTTTTACCACGCACGTATAGGTTTCTTTAAAAATTCAATTACATCTTCAGCATACCTGAGGATTGGAAAATTGTAATTTTGAACGGATTCGTTTTGGATGGTGCGCGGAATTTCGCGTGCACATACAACGAAGCCGGAGCAGGACCCGATGCATGATCATCCACATACGCACATGACCACCACCGACAGTCATCACCGGCTGTACCGGATCGCTTTTTTCCTGGCGGTCTTTACCATCGTCTATAATCTCGCGGAAGGCATACTGGCGACATGGTTAGGTTACGAAGATGAGAGCGCCACCTTGTTTGGATTTGGCGTGGACAGTTTTATTGAATTGTTATCCGGCATGGGCATCGCTCACATGGTGTTGCGGATGCAATTCAATCCGACCGCCAACCGCGACGCGTTTGAACGATTGGCACTGCGGATTACGGGTTTCGCCTTTTATATCCTGGTTGTCGGACTCACTATAACGGGCGTATATAATGTATGGACGGGCCATCATCCGGTGACCACGTTTTGGGGCGTGATCATCGCTCTTGTATCCATAGCCATTATGGTAGCCTTAATCTATGCTAAAACCAAAGTTGGCAGACAATTGCATTCAGAAGCCATGCTGGCCGATGCGCAATGCACCAGGGTGTGTATCTACATGTCGGTCATCCTGCTGTTGTCCAGTGGTATATATTATTTGACCAACATCACCTGGGTGGATGCGCTGGGCACACTTGGACTGGCCTGGTTTTCGTTTAGGGAGGGAAAGGAATGCTTTGCGAAAGCCAATAGCGATACCTTTTGTACCTGTGATCATTGAAAGGATACCGGAGCCAGGCAGGGAAATTTTTCAATAATAATTTCAAATACAATTCAACATGATGATCAAGAAAGCAATACGACTATACATAGCCCTGGTTTTCCTGACGTGGATTTCGGCCTGCGAGCATCCGATAGATAAAACACTTTTATATGGCAATTGGACAGGAGCAGAATGGTTGGTGGAGGGACAGACGGGTATGATGGATGCATCGCTCGCTTCCTTTTCATTTCAACCGGAAGGCAGTTATACCTATACCTACAATGACGTCTCGGAGACCGGAACGTATAGCCTTCAAAACAATGAATTGTTTACTACCCCACAGGGTGGAGTCAGGATGATGGTCAAGGTGCTCAAACTTACATCAGACAGCCTGGTCTTCAGTATGAATCGGGGTGGACAAGCGGAGACACTGACGCTTATACACAAATAGATATTCTTGAATCAGGCTTCGGGTTCGCCGGCCTGCAGGGAGTTTATGATTTCCTGGAGATGGATTTGTTTCTGCGCTTCCCGGTGGTTTTTACAGTATTCTGTATGATACCGATGCTTGCGCAGGAAGTTGACCTGGATTTCATTAAACCGGTGCATGGTGAGTTGAGGGTCATAGTGCCTGAACTCCTCGTACAGCGTGCGGCTGATCGGATAAAACTGATCTGTGCCGAGGTATTCAAGGTCTGCGTCGGCGACTATTTTCTCTAAATGCGTTTTGGGTTGTTGCGGAATGCGGGTAGCCATGATCATGCCGCAGACCGATTGTATATCTTCTTCGCTGAAGTGATATCGCCGGAGATAGTCTGTGCAGATCTCGCAACCGATTTCTTCGTGGTGATGATTGTTTTGGATAAATCCTATGTCATGAAACAAGGCGGCAACACGCACCAGGTATAGATCCCGTCCGGTGACGTGTTCATGGCCGGAAATAAATTCAGCGCGGTCGATCACTCGTCGGGTATGAGCGGGCGTATGGTACGTAAGGTGATCGGGGAGCCTGGTGTTTAACATGTCGAAAACCTCATCATACAACGCCTTGTAGATGTTCATGTGTTCAATGTTTAACTTTTTGCTTGATGACGCCTCCGGTCACTTCCTTGATGCCCTGGATAAAGACAAAGGCTTGAGGATCCGCTTCCAGGATGGCCATGCGCAGACGGTGTATCTCCAATCGGGTCACGATGGTCATGATGATGTCGCAGTCATGCTTGATATCAAAGCTAGTGGGCAGATATCCACGTTCCCCTTTAAAAACTGAAATCGCTTTGTGAAAATCATTGACAATGATACTCTTGATCAGATCGTGCTTGCCGGAGATTACGGTCAGGGCCGTATATTCTTCAAAACCATCTACGACATAATCTGAGATCTTCATTGCGGTAAAGTAGGTGATGATGGAGTACATCGCCGCGGGCAAACTGAAAAATTTGGCGACCCCCAGGATGATGCAGGTGTTGAAGATCATGACCAACTCGCTGGTGGAAAGGCCCAGCTTGCGATTGGTGTAGGCCGCGACCACTTCCAGTCCATCGAGTACGCCACCCCCTTTAATGACCAACCCGATGCCCAGGCCAATAAAGAAGCCGCCAAAGACCGCAATCAGGATCGGGTCTACATCCATGGGGGGACATGGGACGATCTTGATCGCAACCGTCAGTAAGAGAATAGCAATGGTCGTCTGGAGCGCGAAGGTCTTTCCGATCTTCCGGTAGCCAATGATGACAAACGGGATATTGAAGAGGATCAGGAAATAGCCGATGGTATCTTCCGCGCCATGGCTGATCAGGATCGACAAGCCGGTGATGCCACCATCAATAAAATGATTGGGCAGCATGAATCCTTTAAGGGCAAAAACCGCGGAGGCAACGCCCGCTAACGTATAAAGCATGGACTGGAGCGAGAAAATACTCCTCCAATCAATAGATTCCGCTGTTGGATGTGAATGCGTCATGAGGGTAGGGGGATAAGCGCGGCAATGTTGGGTAAATGTAATGAAATAAACCCATCCTGACCGGTCCCGGACTCAAGGTAGGAGCCCGTGCAGGGTTGAACTCCAATTAAATTAAAGATAATCGTATATAATATTTCTGAATATCATTTACTTGATCCCCAGGTGGGTTCTCTCGTCAAAGGCAAACCCGATATCCGCCATCCCGAAATCGTGGAGCAAAAACTGGCTGCCGTTGGAGAAATCACGAATTACATCCTGGCCTACAGGGCGGAGCATAAAAAGTAAGCCCACATACCCGGACATCAGGGCAGTCCTCCAGCCCATTTAATATCCAAGGCATTAGGTGTGCTATGGCCACCATTAAAACCCATTCGGAGGGCTCATCGTGATGGTTTTACATATTCAATTTTCACATCATGATGTGATTTCATGGGTTTGCGGCCCGGTCTACTTTTGTATCGATACAAAGTGTATGGGATGATAAGCAACCCTTGTGAAGAGCAGGTCCCTTGTCTCCCGTAGGAAAAAGTACCCTTTGTCCATTGTCCGCTGACCAAAGTATTGCATATGAAGCCATGGTATATTTTAGCGATCACCGTCATCAACAGCATGGCTTTATCAGGCCAGCAACTCTCCCCATCTGTGATCGCCTCAGATGGCGGAATAGGTAGTGGCGCCGGCATCATACTGGAGTATACGCTTGGAGAAGTTGCTATAGAGGGCCTGGTTGGTCAGCCGGTCAGTTTGACCGAGGGCTTCCATCAGCCCTACCTCCGCATTGAGAAGGTTGAAGGCTATGAAGGAACCGTTCAGCCAGATTCCTCAAACTCCGCAGAAGCATGGATTACCCTTGCTCCAAACCCGGTTTCAGAAGAACTCTTTATAAAATTCAGCCAGCCCCTTCCTGCAAAGGTTACCGTCCAGGTCAGGGATATACATGGTATAGTCCTGCTGCAAAAGGAAGTAGGGCCTGATGATCGCCATCCTGTACTGGACCTGTCGGACCTCCTTCCCGGAATCTACTTTGTCCAATGGCATGCGCCGGGACAGGATATCCGGGGTATCTATAAGATTTCAAAAATTCAATAACGCTTTAATGCTATAAATCCCATGAAAAAGATTTACACCACTTTCTTATTAAGCTTTATGCTGCTGGGCCAGATCTTGTATGCCCAGAATGTCCCCAATGGTATGAAATACCAGGCCGTGGCCAGGGATCAAAAAGGCCAGGTGCTCGCCGATCGCAATCTTGAACTCAGGATCAGCCTGTACAGTGATGCGGTGGAAAGAGAAGTAAATTATACTGAGGTGCATAATGTCGTGACCAACGCGTTGGGCTTGTTCTCCTTGTCGGTTGGCGAAGGCAAGGCTACAAAAGGTTCTTTTGAAAAGATACCCTGGAGCACCGCTGAGATTTGGATGGAGGTAGCTGTCCTTGATGAAGATGCAGACGACTTCGTGGTGCTCTCGGATACACGGATGCTTTCTGTCCCTTATGCCTTTCACGCTGCTACAGCAGGTGCCCTGAGCACAGATCAAGGAGGCATCCGTGGGCAAACCATTCCGGATTCTTCCATTTATTGGACAATCGGAGGGAATAAGTATACCCAACCCGGAAAACATAAACTAGGGACCACCGATGCCAAAGACCTGGTCATCGTCACCAACAATCTGGAACGCATGCGAGTATTAAGCGGCGGAAATATCAATATGGTGAACAGCCTGAATGTAGGACAGGACCTTGGCGTAGGCCGAAAACTCACGGTGGCCAATGACGCATTGCTCAACAGTGCCGGAGGCAAGACGGACATATTGGGCAATGTGAGAGTAGAAAATATGAGCAGCACCTATCTCACGGGCCTGCTGACGGTCGACAAGAACACTACGCTGCAGGAAGCATTGAATGTCTACGGTGTAGCCAAATTTGCGAACACCACGCAATCTACCACTCCAGTCACCGGATCCGTCATCGTATCCGGAGGCCAGGGGATCCTGGGCAACCTCAATGTCGGAGGCAATGTGAATTTTGGCGGGAGCGCAACATTCGGAGGGCCACTGCATATAACAGATCTGACGCAATCCACCAATACCACTACCGGCGCACTGATCGTTGACGGCGGAGTAGGTATCGGCAAACGCCTCAATGTAGGTGAAGCAGTGATGCTCAACAGCACCCTGGACGTGACCGGTATGACTTCGCTCAAAAGCACAACACAATCTACAAGCACGACGACCGGCGGACTCGTGGTCGATGGAGGAGCAGGTATTGCTAAACGCCTCAATGTAGGGGAGGCAACGATGCTCAACAGTACCCTGGAGGTGACCGGCATGACTTCGGTCAAAAGCACCATCCAATCCAACACAAAGGATGACGGTGCATTACTGGTCGAAGGTGGTGTGGGTGTGGAGAAGAACCTGAATATCGGGGGCACGCTAGGTGTCAAAGGCGCAAACACTTCGTTTATGGCTTCTATCGAAAACGCGGATCCAACCAATGGGGACGGACTACGGATTAAGTTGGGCAAAACACATCCCCGATGGGACAGCAGCGCAATGCCGCCTTTTAGTAACCAGGTCTCAGCGCAAATACCCGGATTTACATTCCTCTCCACCTCCGTGACGCAAACCAAAAATCTGTTTAAAGGCCTGATGGTCGATCCCGCAACGACATTTAGCATTCAGAATTTCATCGCTATCGGAGAAAGTTTTGAAGCCGCGATGGCCACGGAGCTCGGTGCACCTATGGAGACGTACGCTTCGGCTGCCTGCAACCTGACCAAAGAGATCCTCGGTACGATCAATTCGGAACTAGACCTGGAATGGAATTTTCCCGACATTACCGTGCCTTCAATTGATATCCCGGCAGATTTTATTTCTCCGGGTCTGCCTCCTTCCACGATCGAGTTAGTACCAGAGACTGAAATTATTAATTCCTTTGAGGTCTTTCCGGTGATTCCATTACCTTCTTGTCCTACACCGCCTACACTTTCCTCCTGGAGCCTCCCTCACTTCAAAATCGATAACGTACCCAATTCATTGGGCAAACAAAATCAGTTTATTCAGTTCGTAGACAAGGATGATCGCCAGGTCGGTACGATCCGCGCGGAGTCCATCACCGAATGGTGTGATCGCTATCTCTCCCTCATTTATTTTCTCAACACCTACAATGGTTTTATAGGAGCCTGGTCGATCGGTGTAGACCCTACGCAAGTCATTGAAACGGAAGTCAAGTTCGCCATCAACGGATTGACGGAAGTGGTCAACCTGGCGGAAGCTTACAACAAGATCGGGGTGGAATACAATTCAGGATTTGGCGACTATGCGGAATGGCTGGAGCGCCAGGACGTGGAAGAGCCCATCACTCCGGGCGATATCGTTGGCGTCAAAGGAGGCAAGATCACCCGAGACCTTACAGGAGCAGAGCAAGTGATGGCGGTATCTTCCAATCCCATCGTCCTTGGCAATACTCCTCCGGCGGGACTCGATCACAAGGGAAACAAAGTAGCCTTCATGGGACAGATTCCAGTCAAGGTCATGGGGCCTGTAAATAGTGGTGACTTTATTGTCGGTGCAGGAAACATCCCGGGATATGGTGTAGCCGTCCATCCCTCAGCTATGACGGCAGCAGATATCGAAAAGGCGGTTGGCCGTTCCTGGGAATCTTTCCCCGGCCCCGGACCAAAACTCGTCAACACCGTAGTGGGCGTGCACAACGGATCGTTTATTCATGTCCTGAAACAATACGAAACCAGGCTGAATGAAAACGATACACGGTTAAGCGCGATAGAAAAGCAATTGGGTTTATTACTTCCTGTGGCCAGTGGAAACTAAGATGAAGAAGTTGATGATAGGTTGCTGGGTATTCCTGGCCTCACTTCAGGTGAATGCGCAGATGGACAGCGTTCACCTACAGTCCTCTCTTTCAGAGAAGGATAAGGCGATCCTGACCTGGGTCGGCACGATGTATGAGCAAGGCGTAAGGGTCGAAAAGGATTCGGTCATACTTTCCACAGAGGTGCAACAAATCCTGGCTGATGATGCTTTGCGGGCTTCGCTCTATCCTAAGGAATATACCTGGGAGCAGGCCATGAGCCTGATGCAGCATATGGAATTGAAAAAGGCCTTTTGGTTCCTGATCAATCTGTACCCCCGGAACAAAGAGCTTGTCATGCGGACGGTCCTCGGGTATGATGAGCTCTTTGAAATGGACCATGCGCTGATCGCTGCTTTTTATACCTATGCGATGCTCGACCCTGAAGTCTGTGCATTTGTAGACGGCAAGCCCGAAGTGAAAAGGCCGGATGTCCTCGAAACCAAGTTGGCATCGACCAGGGAAATGGTAGGGTATGTCCTTTCTTTCAGGGCAGAAGCGAATAAAAACTAGCATCGGTATGGTGAAATGACAAACGCTTCACATCAGTGAACTGGCGTATTTTTACGGCATGAGACTGGCGCTTGTATTTGTGGTGATCATCCATGCCCTGATCCATTCGATGGGATTTGTCAAAGCCTTTGACCTCGTGCCCATAAAACAATTCACCCTGGCTGTTTCCAGGCCATCAGGGGTGTTGTGGTTGTTAGTCATGGTGATGTTTCTCATCGTCGCCGCGGCTATGCTGCTGAATAAGGCGTGGTGGTGGTTGATCGCTCTGCCGGCCTTAGCGCTGTCTCAATGGCTTATTGTCCAGCAATGGCAGGAT
>JBGAWQ010000022.1:0-49053 GCA_044227555.1 Saprospiraceae bacterium
TTCTTCGCCCGACATACAGGTGCGGATCACGTGGATTTCCTGTTGGTCGTGAAGCACCATGCGCAATCCCTCCAGGATCAGGGGGTGGTCATCCGTGATACACAGTTTGATCATCATATAAAATTAGCGCTCCGGGCAGGATATTCTATTGGAATGGTCACCATTGAAGGGCCTCCCCAAAGATATAGGAAGTGGTTGGGGACCGTCCTCTATGAATTCATAGATATCGGGCCTTTATAGGATATCATAGAAGGCCGGAAATACCCGGTCAAATACATTTGCTTTCATGCAAAAGCAAGATCCCGGATTTCAGCATTCCCCAAAAACTCCAAACCGGAATTTCCCGTGGAAAATGGTTACGCAAGGTCAGCACCAATCAACCCTGCTTAGCCGAAGGCTGACCATCCATCTTATGCGGCTTTTGATTGGATTGGGGATTACCTTTCTGATGGAAGTGAATTTGGGAGTCGCACAACTTTCCTATTACAGTTGCAATTGCGGAGCAGGTGTGGATATCCGGTATTTTGCGGTAAAGCATTATCACAAGATCAAGGGGCACAGTACTTTTGACGTCAAACACATGAAGCAACAATTTTGTGTATCTCCGGAATTCAACGATACGCTGGAAGTTGTTGCCGATGGAACCGGTACCAGCATTATTGAAGTGTATGCCCAAAACCAGGGATGCAATAAGATTGGTGTTCATCCTGAGATCGTAGATGAGAACCTGGAGCCTGTGGATACATCCGCCACAGATGAGTATGGCCAGTTAAAAGAGTGGGCAAAATATAATGGATATGGGCTGTTCAAATTTACCCATCCGACCAAGCAGGTTCCTCCCGGTCAGGCTTTCGGGGTCTATTATATCAATTTTAAAAACTTTGCCGGCGACCAGATTTGGGCAAGCATGGTCGTCAAGTATTATCGCCCCCCCGTGGTCATGGTCCATGGGTTGTGGAGTGATGGGGCTGCCTATAATGACATGTATGATTTTTTACTGGGCAGCATGGAATATGAGCCATCCCAACTTTACAAAGCGGATTACAAGTCTACCAATGATGCCTCTTTTAGTATCAACTCACATGTCGTGCCCTCAGCGGTCAGCTCCTTAATTTCAGGAACTCCGTCCTGCGGCAAAGTCGATGTGGTATGCCATTCCATGGGTGGTATTCTGACCAGGTTATATATGTCGAGCCCTTTGTTCACGGTCAATAATGATATCCACAGGGTGATCACTTGTAATACACCACATGCGGGTTCTCAGATGGCCAATTGGCTATTGGATCCCACGCAATATGGTAACACCGTGGCCTACCAGCTTAGTCAGTCAGGCATGGACTGCTATGGAGGCGCGGTATCCGATTTGCGTGTGGGACAACCGATCATCAACAGTGTGGCTTATGGCAGCATCAATGGCGATGTCCAGGTGCATGCGATTGAAACCCATGAAAGCCTTTTTTCGACTATTTTCTCCACTTCAGTTTCTTATACAGGCCTCGCCAATCTATTGGTGTCCTTGTCAGTGGGAGGATGCGGTTCTCTCTTCCTGGTGGATTTATTTGACAGCTCGATTCATGACTTTATTGTCGCAGGAGAAAGCCAGGACGGTGGCCTTGCGTCATCGAATACCACCTCTATTGACCATCAGCAGCATGTCGGTTCAGTGGCCAATGGCCAGGTCATGGATCGCGTATTGGAGTTGCTTGATGAGCCTTCCGACTCGCCACTATTTGCAGAGGTTTATTCAGGATTTATCCTGAACTATAATGTCAACGTTCCTTGTCTTCCGTTTACGGGATCCGGGGCAGTGCAACGTATGATGACACCGGATGTGGAAATCACTTCCCCGGCCACCGGCACGAGCCTCCCGGGAGGTTCAACGCTCAATCTGACTTATAATGCGCCCGAATGCGACTCGGTGTTGTGTATTCTACGGGTTAAATCGGATACCGTGTTAGTAATTGCCAACAGCGGATCTGCGGGCACCTTGTCGATTCCTCTGCCTGCATATCTATATGGAACTAAAACGCTGGTCTTGCTGGGAGTGGATCCGTCGAAGCGCATCCTGGCTTCTGATTCCATCACGCTGCATTTTACAACCACCGCCACGCTGGACAGCATCTCCATGTATCCGGCTCAACTGCATCTGAGTTGGCAGGATACCACTGAATTTACTGTGTATGGCCATTACAGTGACAACGTGGTCAGGGACATCAGTGAGGACACGCTGCTGTTTGAATTCAGGCAAATGAATGCTGCCTTATATCAAGACACTTACATAGTTCTTGACAGCTTCGGTGAAGACAGCCTGGTCATTAAAAAGGGAGCGGTATCCAGTGATACGATCCTGATCCTTCCTTATGGTCCAAATTTTCCGGCAGATTGCCATACTGTTTCCAATACCAACAATGACGGCCCGGGAAGTTTCCGGGAAGCGCTGGCCTGCACCATGGATACAGATACGATCTTCTTCTCTTCCCTGGTCGCCGGGGATACAATCGTCCTGGATACGGAGAACCTCTTCATCGACAATTCAGTCATTCTGTACAATACGAACCCTGATCCGGTAGTCATCCGGGCAGGAAGTGATGCGGTCCTGCTGATCATTGCCGAAGCCCAGGTGGAGATGGTCAATATTCAACTGCAATCTGATCACCCGGACCATATCTGTCTGATGAACTTCGGTCACCTGGTCATTGAGAATGGTGAATTTTTTACGACCAGTCCTGAAAAAGCGGTAATCCAAAATCTCGGGCAAGGGGTGATGGAATTCAAAGGAAATTCAAACCTGAGGTAAAGAAGGTTTTCCTAACTCAACTCCCTTTTCAAACTATTTAGACCTCTTCTAAATATTCTCTTTCTCCATTCCTTCCCGCCTGGCGGACGGGATCCTTGTGCTGAGCGGAGCCGAAGTATACGCTGCGCTCCGACATTCCTTATTCTCCATTCCTCATTCCTCATTCCTCATTCCCCTTTCCTCATTCTTCATTCTTCATTCTTCATTCCTTATTCCTCATTCTTCATTCAAATAGTTTATGCTGTTCATTATCGGACTATCTTTACCATCCGATTAAGACCGATCAACTATGAACTGGTTTACCCGATTTCTGACCTCATCGCTGGGTCAAAAAGTGGTCATGAGCCTCACCGGCATTTTCCTGATCCTATTCCTCATCGTCCATATGTCCGGCAACCTCCAGTTGCTGGCTGATGATGGAGGCAAATCTTTCAATATCTACGCGGCATTTATGTCCGAAAACCCCTTTATCCGGGTGATCTCGATTGCACTCTATGCCAGCATCCTCCTCCATGCCATCCAGGGAATCCTCCTGGCAAGGGCCAACCGAATCGCCAAAGGCACCAAATACAGCGGTGGCCGGGTAGCCGGCGCGACCTGGGCCTCCAAAAACATGGCCCTCCTTGGCATCCTGATTTTCGCCTTCCTTTGCCTCCACATGGGAGATTTCTGGGTCAAAATGAGGTTTACCGACCAGCTGACCATGGTCTCCTATACCGGCCATGACGAAGCCGTCCAGGATATCTATAGTCGTGTCAATGTGGCCTTCCAGGAACTATGGATCGTCATTGTCTACCTCATTGGCGTCCTGGCCCTGGCCATGCACCTGATCCATGGTTTTCAAAGTGCCTTCCAGACCCTGGGACTGGCCCATAAAAAATATACCCCTCTCATCAATGCCATCGGATGGATCTACTCGATCGTCATCTGCGCGGGATTTGCGATCATGCCTCTCTACCACTATTTCCTTCGCTAGTCCACCGACATCCATTCTTCTGATAGAATCCTTAGAAATAAAACATCATGAAAATACTAGATGGTAAAGTTCCTCCCGGGCCGATCAACACGAAATGGGAAAACTATAAAGCCAGTATACCACTGGTATCGCCTAACAATAAACTGCGCCTCGATGTCATCGTTGTAGGTACAGGCCTTGCGGGTGCTTCTGCCGCCGCTTCGCTAGGTGAGCTTGGATACAATGTCAAGTGCTTTACTTTTCATGACAGCCCACGACGGGCGCATAGTATCGCCGCTCAGGGAGGTATCAATGCTGCAAAAAATTATAAAAACGACGGTGACAGCGTACACCGCTTGTTTTATGACACGGTCAAAGGCGGAGACTACCGCGCCCGCGAAGCCAACGTCCATCGCCTGGCCGAAGTATCTAATGATATCATCGATCAGTGCGTAGCCCAGGGCGTACCATTCGCCCGTGAATATGGAGGGTTACTGGAAAACCGCTCCTTCGGCGGTGTCCAGGTATCCCGAACATTCTATGCGCGCGGCCAGACAGGGCAACAATTACTGATTGGTGCCTACCAGGCACTATCCCGCCAGATCGCCTTAGGCACCGTGGAGATGTACAACCGCCATGAAATGATGGAAGTCGTCCTCATCGATGGTAAAGCCCGCGGCATCATCGCGCGCAACTTACTCACTGGCGCGCTTGAACGCTATAGTGCCCACTGTGTCGTCATGGCAACCGGCGGTTATGGCAACGTCTACTACCTCTCTACCAATGCCATGGGATGCAACGCTTCCGCGGCATGGCGTGCCGTAAGGAAAGGAGCGTATATGGCCAATCCATGCTTTACCCAGATCCACCCGACCTGTATTCCGGTGAGTGGAGACTACCAAAGCAAATTGACCCTCATGTCCGAATCGCTACGTAATGATGGACGCGTGTGGGTTCCAAAAACAAAAGAAGATGCCGAGGCCATCCGCACAGGCAAGAAATCTCCCAATGATCTGAAAGAAGAGGAACGCGACTACTTTCTCGAACGCCGTTATCCGGCATTCGGTAACCTGGTGCCACGTGACGTAGCTTCACGCGCAGCTAAAATCGCTTGCGACGAAGGACACGGAGTGAATGCCACCGGTCTGGCTGTATACCTTGATTTTGCCTCTGCCATCCAACGCTATGGCAAATCAGAAGCCAACAACCGTGGTAATCACAATGCAGATGCCGAGACCATCCGCAAACTTGGTGAAGCCAAAGTCGAAGAACTCTATGGCAACCTGTTTGAGATGTATGAAAAAATCACGGGTGACAATCCATACAAGACGCCGATGATGATCTATCCGGCCATCCACTATACGATGGGCGGTCTATGGGTGGACTACAATCTCGAAACCAATATCCCAGGCCTTTTTGCCATCGGCGAATGCAATTTCTCCGACCATGGGGCCAATCGTCTTGGCGCCAGCGCCCTGATGCAGGGACTTGCGGATGGATATTTTGTATTGCCTTACACCATAGGTACCTTCCTCGCCAGCGAAATCCGTACGCCAAGGTTTAGCACCGACAGCCCTGAATTTGTTGCCACCCAAAAAGAAGTGGACGACCGCATGAAAAAGCTGATTAATATCCGCGGTAATCAATCGGTGGAGCAGTTTCACCGCCGCCTCGGACGTATTATGTGGGAATATTGCGGTATGGCCCGCAATGCAGAAGGATTGAAAAAAGCAATCGGTCTGATCCGCGAACTGCGCGCAGAATTTTATCGCGATGTATTTGTGCCGGGTAAAGACGATGATTTCAATCCCGAATTGGAAAAAGCATATCGCGTAGCCGATTTCCTGGAGCTCGGAGAGTTGATGGTCAATGATGCCCTCAACCGCAATGAATCCTGTGGCGGCCACTTGCGTGAAGAATACCAATCCGAAGATGGTGAAGCACAGCGAAATGATGCCGATTACACATACGTAGCCGCCTGGGAATGGACCGATATCAACGCTGATCCGGTCTTGAACAAGGAGCCATTGAAATTTGAAAATGTAGAGGTGAAAACCCGATCCTATAAATAAACACAGTTGTTTTTGCAATGTTGAGACCCAATGCATTGCGTCTCAACATTCCAAAAAACCATTATAAAATTGAACCATTAGTAATTGAAAATTCAAAGTTGAAATGAAACTAACTCTCCATATCTGGCGCCAGCGCTCCGCAAATGATCAGGGCACCTTTGAGATCCATACGGTTACGGCCAATGAACACATGTCCTTCCTGGAGATGTTGGATGTCCTCAACCAGGATCTGATCGAGCAAAAGAAAGAGCCTGTGGCTTTCGAACATGACTGCCGCGAAGGCATCTGTGGTGCTTGCAGTATGGTGATCAACGGACGCCCACATGGATTGTTGGGCGGCACAACCGTCTGCCAGTTGCATATGCGTTTTTTCAACGATGGTGATCATATCTGGGTGGAGCCCTTCCGCGCCAAAGCGTTCAAAGTGATTCGTGACCTTGTAGTAGATCGCAGTTCTTTTGATCGCATTATCCAGGCCGGTGGATTTATTTCTGTCAATACCGGTCAGGCGGTGGATGGCAATACCATCCTGGTCGACAAAGACATCTCCTCTCAATCCATGGATGCCGCAGCCTGTATCGGTTGTGGTGCCTGTGTAGCCGCTTGCCCCAATGGCAGTGCCATGTTATTTGCCTCTGCGAAAGCATCGCACCTCGGTTTGTTGCCACAGGGTGAAGTAGAAAATAGCCGTCGCGTACAGGCCATGGTCGCCCAGATGGACAAGGAAGGTTTCGGTCGGTGCTCCAACACCTACGCCTGCGAAGCCGAGTGTCCAAAGGAAATTTCGGTCTCCAATATCGCTCGTTTCAACCGGTGGTATTTGAAGAGCACGTTTTCGAGTAATGTGTAATCTGTAAGGGGCTAAGGGGCTAAGGGGCGAAAGGGCTAAGGGGCGAAAGGGGCTGAAAGGCAGAAAGGCAGAAAGGGCTAAGGGGCGAAAGGGCTAAGGGGCGAAAGGGGCTAAGGGGCGAAAGGGGCTGAAAGGCAGAAGGGAAGAAAGTCGAAGCGCAGCGTAGATCCCGCAGTGCTGCTAAGCCACTAAGCGGGAGGCTAAAGGGCTTGAGGATCTACACGGACCTTTGGTCAACAAAGGACTTTCTTCAATTTTCTTTATGCATTCTTCAATCCTCCAGCATCTTGTTCCCAAACAAACCATTCAACTATGCGATTTCTTGGGGTATTCATCATGGTGGTGGGCATATTGTCTGCTATCGTGCACTTTCTTGGCATGAATTTCATGTTCCTCACGTGGATCAACCATTGGGGTCCCGGTGTGGCTTGGGGTATCCGTGGGGGTATCATCCTCCTCGGCTTGATCATGTATGTCGGAGGCAAGCCTTCCGATCAGGAGTGAGGGGATCTCGTTGCACGAGGTGCTGAATGTTCTTTTTTCCCGGAAAAAAGAACCAAAAACCTCGTCGCTCGAAAAACTCACTTTGGTTTCCGATCGTTCGCTTGAGGTTCTGTTTTGCTTTCACGCTTAGTTCGATTCCACGTGGCTGTTTCTAAAGTAAGCTTTGTACGCACGAGTCTTGCTTTCTGCCTGAAACAGCGGGTAAGGATCGTTCGGACAGTTTCGAGCGACATGTACTGCTGTCCGAAATGTTTTATGGTAATCCTGCCCTTTATTAACAGTTTGTCCACGTGGTAATGCCTAAGCACTAAACCCTCAACGCTAAGCGATAAATTTCGCACTCACCGTCCAATAATAAAATACCTCAAGCCCCTATGCGTCAGTCTAAACTCACTACTGATCACTCACCACTGACTTTCCCTTTTTTCCATTTTCACTTCCAGTTTTTCATTTCTACCTATCTTGATTGTATCAAATCACTAGCGACATGAACATCAGATTCTGCGGGGCAGCCCGTCAGGTGACCGGGAGCAGCCACCTTGTGACCCTTGACAACGGATTTAAAATCCTGCTCGATTGCGGTATGTTCCAGGGCAGCTTTGCCAATGATATCATCAGCAACAGCCATTTTCTCTTCAACCCCGGAGAGATCGACTGTGTCGTGCTCTCCCATGCGCATATCGATCACTGCGGTCGGTTACCGAAACTGGTCAAGGATGGCTTTAAAGGTCCGATCCATTCAACCCACGCGACCCGCAGCCTGGCCACCATCATGTTGCTCGATAGCGCCCATATCCAGGAAAAGGATACGCAGTACTATAACAAAAAGAATAACTCCCGTGACCATGAAGAAGCCGGTGCCGCCCGCGACCCGCTGTATACCAGCAAGAATGTCGATGATGCCATGCGCCTTTTTGTGGGCTATGGATATGACCAATGGCACAAAATCCATGACGATGTACGGGTGATGTTTACCGATGCAGGACATATCCTCGGTAGCGCGTCAGTCACCCTGGAAATCCGCGAAAACGGCAAGACCACCATGCTTGGGTTTACCGCCGATATCGGACGACCCAATCGCCCGATCCTCCGCGATCCGCAACCTATGCCGGAATGCGACTATCTCATCTGTGAGTCGACCTATGGCGACCGCATCCATGAATCCCAGCCCAACGAAATGGAACGCTTCCTGCGGATCATCAAGAAAACCTGTTTCGAAAAACATGGCAAACTGATCATCCCGGCCTTCAGTGTGGGCCGCACCCAGGAAATCGTCTATCTGCTCGACCAGGCCAATACCGCTCATATGCTTCCCCCGGTCAAAGTATTTGTCGATAGCCCACTGGCGATCAATGCCACCGCGGTCTATGGCTCCCATCCCGAATGCTTTGACAACGATCTGCATCAGTACATGCTCATCGACAATAATCCTTTCGGATTCAACAACCTGACCTACATCCGCCAGGCTGAAGATTCCAAGGCACTCAACAACTTTAAAGAACCCTGTATCATCATCTCTTCTTCCGGCATGATGAATGCGGGCCGGGTCAAACATCACCTCTTCAATAATGTCGAAGATCCCCGCAATACCTTTCTCATCGTTGGCTATTGCACCCCCGACACGCCGGGCGGCAAACTGCGCGCAGGCGCTACCGGTCTAAAGCTCTTCAATCAATACAAGGAAGTCAAAGCCAATGTCGAAGTCATGGACTCCTTTTCCGCCCATGGCGACCGCGAAGAAATGAAAGCCTTCGTCCTCAATCAAAAGAAGAAATTAAAAAAACTCTTCCTCGTCCACGGCGAGTATGACACACAACAAGCCTGGCGCTCCTACCTCCGCGAGACCGGATTCGAACACATCGAAATTCCCGCGCAAGGAGAGACGGTGAGATTAGAATGAAAAAAGTCAGTGGTCAGTGGTGAGTAGTGAGTTATGCTTTGGCTGACGCATAGGGGCTGAAGCCCTCAGCTACTTAGAGCGTCCCGGTGGGGTTTGAAGAATTATGTAGTAGAGTTACAACTGCGAAATCAATCGTTTAGTGTTGAGGGTTTAGGGCTTAGTTATTGTCTTAAGAAAAATTCATCTCGAATAAGAGTAAAACTTGTTGCTCGCAATTGTCTGAGCAATTCAAATGTGCTGTTTCATGAAGAAAACAAGTCACATAGCTCTTTATCAATGAAAGAAACAGCCACGTGGAAACGAACTAAGCGTGGCAGCAAACCAGGACATCAAGAAAATGATCTGATGCCCAGGCGAGTTTTGGGAGCGACTAGACTTTTTGGTTACTTTTTTGGCAATGAAAAAAGTAACAAGAAAAGCCCCTCGGGCACCGAGATCAATATCATAGAGCTGTCACAATCACCTTCTTCCGCTCCTCATCAAGAGCTTCCAGCTTTCCACGAATCGTATCCAACTCTTGTTGCAACTGCTGCATGATCAGTTCCACCTGTTGGCGAGTCCCGGTGACATTGGTGAGCGACTTACTGATCTTTTGTTGTACGATGAAATCAGAAATCAGATTTTCAAAAAAGATGTTGGCAAAGGCACCAAAATCTTCAATCTCCATGTTGAATCGCAATTCCATATCATGGAAGACATCCTTTAATTCGTTGCCGAATTGAATCAAAGCATGCCTGGACTTATAAGCCATATCTCGGGCGAGGTCGATGTACTGATGTTTTTGTTGCCCGGCACCATATTGTCGGCTCCCCCACATATTTCGCTGCCCCATCAAAAGGGCAGCATGTAGGTTTTGCTCTGCCGCACGTACAAAATCAAGAGCTTGCTGACCTGCGGCTGAAGCCTGGTCCACTTCAGCGCGATACGCTACCAATCTGTCAGTCTGTTCGTGGATGCCTTGCAGTATTGTAGCCACTGCCGGGTTGAGCCGCATGAGTTCTGCCTCCCGTTCTTTCATCAACACTTCGATACGTCCGGCGACGGCATCATGACTTTGTTCTTTTCGTTGCAGCAGTTCCAACTCAAAGCGTATGAGCTCAACAGACTTATAGATTTCATTATAGCGAAGGGAAGCCTTCAGATATTCTTCACGTTCCTTTTCCAGCTTTTCTTCACGATCCCCGAGAAATTTCCGAAACATCGATGTGAGCCCTTCCCGTTCAAGTGCTTCTACATCACGCTGTTCTTTGGTGAGGGTAGCCTCCATGACTTGAAGCGCTTTCTCTTCTGCTTGCAGTCTGGAGGTGAGTTGGCGCATATGCTCACCCACCATCCGGATGCGGGTCAGTTCTTCGATACTCTCCTTCAGTTGCTGCTGAAGCTCGCTCATGTCAGGTCGGAAGAAATTTTACGCAGGAACTGATCTGTTACGTCAATATCCGCTGCATGTGACCGGTCTCCCGTCAAGGCAGGAACATGGAGCCGATAGGCCAGATGATATTT
The DNA here is from genome assembly GCA_044227555.1 of Saprospiraceae bacterium. Lineage (GTDB taxonomy): Bacteria > Bacteroidota > Bacteroidia > Chitinophagales > Saprospiraceae > Opimibacter. The sequence goes on from JBGAWQ010000022.1 coordinate 10,582, forward strand.
TTCAAGTCTGGGCGAACTCATTCGGGGCCTGCGGTACTCCAAGGCCTGGCAACTGATAAGCCATTCGATAGCGAGGAGCTTCCAGGTATTATTGATGACCTCATAGAGTTTGATGCCGGCATTGGCAGCCATGCTGACATGATCTTCCTGCCCCGCGCTAGTGATGATACTGTCTGTTGATGCGGGATGGGTGAGCACTTTGTTGCGATTAACTACTGCAGCGGCGGTGTATTGACAGATCATCATACCGGATTCCAGTCCTGGATTTCGAGCGAGGGTTGGTGGCAAACCACGCTGCCCACCAAGCATCAGGTAGGCCCTGCGTTCCGAGATGCTGCCAAGTTCGGCAACCGCCATAGCTAGAAAATCTGACGCAAGCGCAAGAGGCTGTGCATGAAAATTTCCACCGGAAAGTATCCTCACGTCATCACCATCACCAAGTACCAGCGGATTGTCCGTGACCGAGTTGATCTCAAATCCGGTAATCGTGGCGGCATACTCGATGACATCTTTTGAAGCACCATGCACTTGCGGTACACACCGAAATGAATATGGATCCTGCAGATGTTCTTTCACTCCGTTATGTATTTCGCTTCCGGCAAGCCACGCTCTGACTGCTGCTGCGGCCCGGATTTGACCGGGTTGATTGCGGAGGCGATGTATCCCCTCATCCAATGGTGAGGGATGAGCATCAAAGGCATCCATCGACATCGCGGCACACATGTCGACCACATGTGCAAGTCTGCCGGCATGATCAACCGCGTGGAGTAACCATGACAACGAATACTGTGTGCCATTGATCAATGCCAATCCTTCCTTGGCTTCGAGGGAGAGAGGTTCCATCCCGGCCAGCATCAATGCTTTTGCTGCCGGCATTTGCTCTCGTTTATAGACCACTTCCCCTTCACCAATCAATGGAAGGCATAGGTGAGCCAGTGGAGCTAAATCACCGGAGGCACCCAGCGAACCCATCATCGGGACGACTGGAAAAATCTGGTGATTGTACATTTCGGTCAGGAAAGTAACTACTTCTTTTCTAACCCCGGATTGGCCCTGAGCCAGGCTGATGATTTTGAGCAATAAGGTAAGGCGGACAATGTGCTGAGGTGCTGCGGCGCCTACCCCACAAGCATGTGACCTGAGGAGGTTGGCTTGAAGGGATTGGACGTCGTTGGGAGAGATCGCTACCGAATACAGGGACCCAAAGCCCGTATTGATTCCGTAATATTTTTGTCCGGAGGTAGAGAGGAGTCGCTCAAGAGCCTGGCGGTTGTGCCCTATGCCGGCCATCATCCGGTCTGAAAGTTGGAGACGACCGGTCATGACCTGCATGATCTCTTTCACCCCCAAAACCTGCCCGTCATATACGTATGGATCCATGGCCTAAAAATAATCAACGCCGAAGCGCTACGTTAATATGGATTAGGATTCCGTTAAAGGTTGGTTAAATCCGGCATTGCATATTGTAAAGTTCCATGTATTAATTTCTATGAATGAGGATTTTACCTCGATTTTACCAATAGATAGCCCTTGGTGCCCATGAAACTTTTTAAAAAATACCTTCGTCTTAATACCGAAAGGAGAGCCAATAATTGAAGTATTTTTGGCGTCTCTACAACGAATGCTTACTAAAATCTGAATAATCATGAATCGATTTTCTCTTTTATTCCTCTTGCTGACCCTTGGCACCATCACTACGATGCAGGCTCAACGTATCGCCATCGTCGATATCACCAAAGTGCTGCAGGAAATGCCGGATTACCAATCTGCCCAAACCGAACTGGACAATATCGCTGCGGAGTGGCGGCAGCAGATCGCGCTGGAATATGACCAGATCAAGGCGATGTACAACAAATACCAGGCTGAGCAGGTCCTCCTATCCGAAGATGCCCGCAAAAAGAAAGAAGATGAAATCATGGAACGCGAAAAACAAGTGCGTGACCTGCAAAAAGAAAAATTCGGTGCTGACGGCGCCCTGTTCAGGAAACGTCAGGATCTTGTCCAGCCCATCCAGGAGCGGGTCTATGCAGCCATCCAGACATACGCCGAAGACCGTGGTTTCGACTTTATCTTTGACAAAGGCGGCAGCTCAGGCCTGATCTTTTCCAATGCCGAATATGACAAGACAGACGATATCATCCGTGTAGTCAACAAATAAGGCGCAAATCATTAGTTTTGCACACTTTTTTAAACCATAATCTATTTCAGAACAGATGAAATCCATTGTAAAATACACCCTGACCTTGGCCCTGGGCTTGATGCTCAGTTGGTCTGCGCAGGCTCAGAAATTTGGCTACGTCAATTCCGGTAGCATCCTGGAAGCCATGCCAGAAGTAAAGGAAGCTGAATCCAACCTCCAGGCTCTTGGCAAACAACTCCAGGCTAAAGGGGAGAAAATGATGCAGGACTTCCAGCTCAAATATCAGGAACTTGACCGCAAAGTTCAGGCGGGAGAAATCACACCTAAAGACCAGGAGACCCAAACCGCCGCCCTCGAAGCAGAGCGCAACACGATCCTCCAATATGATCAGGATATGCAGAAACAATTGGCTGACAAAAAAGAAGCCCTCTTGACGCCTATTCTGGACAAGGTGAAAGTGGCCATTGATTCCGTAGCTAAAGAGAATGGGTACACCTATATTTTTGATGGTAGCCCGGGTGTAGGTGTTATCCTCTATGCCGATGAAAGCACCAATATCACAGCACAGGTCAAGACCAAACTTGGCATTCAATAATCAAGAAACCACACAAATAAAAAAGTCCGGATGTATTCATCCGGACTTTTTTTATGTGTTCTGTGTCGTATCATCCACCTGTTTGATTTTACGATCCGTCACCTGACGATTGAGAAAATCATTGAGTTGATCGATTTCAAACGTTGATTCCATTTCGCCAAACGGACTGATCCGGATATCAAAACCTTTCAACCCTTCATGAAAAGACGACCTGGTAGCAGAGGGTGACTGCGCTTTCTTTTTCTTACCTCCCATAGCCCATAAGCATTTGATCCTGATACAAAATTAGGGGAAAACACCTTTGGCCTGGCAAACAGCAATCAGCACCTGATGAGATGATTATTTCCGTTCCGCCATGGCCCGGATACGAAGTACAGATTTCTCCTGACCCAGCAAAGCTGCAATAGCCCACACATCAGGACCTTGCGTAGTACCTGTCAATGCCGCTCGCAATAATGGCATGATGATCCCCATCTTGACCCCGGAATGCATAATGATTTCCTTTGCCGCAGCACCACTGGTTTCAGCCGTAAAGGATGCAAGCCCTTGAAGTGCAACCGCAACCTGATTTAACACTGCGCTGATTTCCGGCTGCCATTTCTTACTGATTTCACTTTCATCAAACACGAGGGCATCCGTGAAAAAATAATAGCCTTGCGGAATAATTTCTGTCAGACGATGCACCCTGGCCTTAAGCAAACTAAAGACCTGTTCCAACAAAGTATCATCTGCTACATAACCGGCATCGGCTACATAAGCCATAAGCCTTTCTTTAGCATCCTCAAAATGAAGTGCCTGAACGTATTGCTGGTTAAACCAAAGCGCTTTGTCATAATCAAAACGGGCACCGGCTTTATGGATACGCTCCGGATCAAATACGCGAACCAGCTCATCCAGTGAAAACAACTCCTGTTCTGTACCCGGATTCCAACCCAGAAACGCCAGGAAATTGATGACCGCAGCCGGTTCAAACCCATAGGTGTCGAATCCTTGTATCGAGTCTTCAGGAATATCTGATGGCCAACCTAATGGGAACACAGGAAAGCCGAATTTAGCTCCATCCCGCTTACTGAGTTTGCCCTTTCCATCCGGCCTCAGGATGAGCGGCAGGTGTGAAAATGTAGGCATGGTATCTTCCCAACCAAAAGCGCGATACAACAGCACGTGATGAGCTGTGCTTGGCAACCATTCCTCTCCCCGAATCACATCGGTGATCTCCATAAGATGATCATCTACGACGTTGGCAAGATGATATGTCGGGTATCCATCTGCCTTAAGGAGAACTTTGTCATCAAGCTCTGTGCTATCGAATACGACTTCGCCACGGATCTTGTCCTGGATATAAATCATCTGTCCAGGTTCTACCTTAAGACGAATAGTATATGGGACGCCCTGGTTGAGCAGGGTGTCCGTTTCTTCCTTGGTTTTCGTGAGGCTATTGCTCATCTCTCCCCGTGCTGAGGCATCATATTTAGGAGTAGCCACACCACGGTCGGTTAGGCGTTGACGCATCTGTTCCAACTCTTCAGGCGTATCCCAGGCGTAGTAGGCGCGGCCGTTTTCCACCAGCCGGAGGGCATACTCTTTGTACATCCCGATCCGCTCGGATTGTCGGTAGGGGGCAAAAGCACCTCCCTGGACAGGACCTTCATCCGGAGTCAGTCCCAACCAGTCGAGAGATCGCATGATATATTCTTCGGCACCGGGGACATAGCGGGTCTGGTCGGTATCCTCAATCCGGAGGATAAATTGGCCTCCCTGCTGCCTGGCGAGCAGAAAATTGTACAAAGCGGTCCGGATACCGCCGATATGGAGGGCACCTGTGGGGCTGGGGGCAAACCTCAATCTGTTCATCATTTCTTTCCGATTTGGCCTCTGCGGCAGTTATATAATGCCTTTTTTCTCAAAAAAGCCTGTTTTTCAAGGAAAAATGCAGCGTAATTGTAACAATTATCGTTATCCAGACATTTAGTATCAGCACAACGAATTTCGTCCCGGCAAAGATAGCCATTCCATGAACCTAGACTTCCCTCTGTAGCTAACCATGTATATCGTCCACACCCCACAATATGTTCAGGCGCTTTTCCCGGGATTTATCTGGAAAATGTCTCCCAACCGGAAGGAAATCTTCCTCACATTTGACGACGGCCCGATCCCGGAAGTGACGCCCTGGGTGTTGGATACACTCCGGCAATTTGATGCCAGGGCCACCTTTTTCTGCGTGGGTGATAATGTTAGAAAACATCCGGAGGTCTATGATATGGTCATCTCCGAAGGACATACTGTGGGCAATCATACCATGAACCATCTCTCCGGATGGGCCACCGAAAACCTTACTTATTTTCATAATATCCGTCATTGTGCACGTATGGTGCATTCCGGCCTGTTTCGCCCACCCTATGGCAAATTAAAACCCAGCCAGGTACAGTTCCTGCAACGTCATTACCGTATCGTGATGTGGGATGTCCTCAGTGGTGACTTTGACCGCGAACTTCGCCCGGAAGACTGCGCTCAAAATGTGATCGAGCATGCCGGATCCGGCTCTATCGTAGTATTTCATGACAGCCTCAAAGCAGAGCGTAATCTTCGTCATGCTTTACCTAAAGTGCTCGACTATTTTACCAGCGAAGGGTACCTGTTTGAAGCCATGCCAAAACTCGTTCCGGCAGTTGCCGAGCGGAGTATGAGATTGGCGGTATAAGATTCTACCGATCGCTATTCAATTCAGGAAATACCTGATTTCTCCAAAACGGTATCACACAATGGCACGGCCGTGATACCACTGAAGTCCAAGTTGTGTATGCAGTGAGGGCAACACATCCGGTGTGATTTTCCCCGCAGCCATAATTTGACCTTCAAACAGCGATTTCATCCTTAGTATCTCCTGGACACCATCTGCAGCTCTGATAGCTCCTCCTGAAGTCAGGATGGTATCTACCTGGGTAAATCGATTGAGCCATCGGATATCCGCGTCTACATCGACCGAAAGATCAATGGCTTTGTGAAGAGTTATTTTTAAAGGAAAAGCCGCTTCGATCAACAGCATCATCCCTTTTGGGTCAACCCTTTGATTTTTCAACAAACCAATCACAATGCCTTCGATAGGTATTTGTTTGAATTGTTGAATGGATGCTATCATCTTTTGCAAGACCAGATCGTCAGCTTCGTAGCCGGTCTCCGTAGCGCGAATCATCACCCGAAGTGGAATAGATACTTGATCAAGAATCTCTACGGCCAGCGATATGTCCGGCGTCATGCCTTCTGTCTCCAACCGCGCACAGAGTTCCAGGCGATGAGCACCACGATGCTGGGCCTCAAGTGCCTGCTCCAGGGAAACGACACAAGACTCACAATGAAAATCAAGGGGGGTGGTCATCACGCCTACTTAGCCCAGATGTTGTATTTGAGGATGCAATAAATAGCGCGGAAGCCGTCTTTCCATCCAATCTTTTTTCCTTCGGCATAGGTGCGGCCGTAATAAGAAATGCCTACCTCATAGATCCGCACGCCTTCCACACGGGAGACTTTGGCCGTCACTTCGGGTTCGAATCCAAATCGATTTTCTTTGAGCGCTAGACCCTTGATAATATCCGACCGGAAGAGTTTGTAACAGGTCTCCATATCGGTGAGATTGAGGTTGGTAAACGCATTCGATATCCGGGTCAAAAAACGGTTGCCAATCGAATGCCAGAAAAACAAGATGCGATGGGGATTACCTCCCATGAAGCGACTGCCATACACTACGTCAGCGAAGCCTTTGAGAACGGGCACCAACAGGACATTATATTCTTCGGGATCATACTCGAGATCCGCATCCTGGATGATGGTATACTCACCGGTGGCGTAATGAATGCCGGTATGTAGCGCCGCTCCTTTACCCTTATTGACTTCGTGGGCAATGTAGCGCATCGGAAATTCAGGATGTTCACCCTGGTACTTTTTGATGGCGCCTTCGGTATTGTCTTTGGAGCAGTCATTGACAATAATGATTTCCTTGGACCACCCTTCATGCAGGGTAGCCATTCTGACTTTGTCCAGGATCAGGTGGATAGTCCGTTCCTCATTATAGGCAGGGATGACAATCGAGAGTGTAGGCAAGCGGTATAGGGATTAAAATGAGGCCGCTAAAATAGGACAGTTTTCGGTCAATCCCGCTGAAGTTGGTCCACCAGCGGGTTCATCACCTTGAACCAAACCGGTGGGATGAGGGCCAGGAGAATGGACATGGGATAGCCATATGGGAGCTGTGGACTTTGATCCAGATGCCTAAGGGCCTGGTATTTGCGTGTAGTCTGATAATGGTGATCGGCGTGGCGAACCAGTTCAAAGAGCATGATCCTACCGAGTTCGTGATTGGAGTTCCACGAATGAGATTCTGTCATCGGCTCATACCGTCCGGAGGTAAGTGGCTTGCGCAAAAGGCCGTAATGCTCGATATAATTGACAGATTCCAACGCCAGGATCCCGATGAGTGCGGCTCCGAGGTAGGGAAAAAGGCTGGTCCACCCTGCCAGTGCAACAACAAATCCTAAAAAGATAAATTGTGCGATCTGCCCCAAACGGACCTCATGCATCCATTGCGGGCGTCCTGAAGTCTTGAGCATTTTGTCACCGATGGCCCAGGCATTGCGAAACCCATTGAGTATGCTGCGGATCCAAAACTGATAAACCGTTTCATTTTTACGAGCTGTAGCCGGATCTTCCGGAGTACCGACGTTAAGATGATGGCCATAATTGTGCTCGAGTGTAAAATGGGAATACAGCGCCGGAATCAACAGCAACCTTGCCATCCATCTGGAAAAGCGATCCTGCCGGTGACCGAGTTCGTGCGCAACATTGATCCCGCAAACCCCCAACAATACTCCTACGTTGAAAACGGACAAGATCAGTTCCCCCGTGGTCATCTCCCCGAGGCTTAGCAACCAAACATAATAGCCGACGATATAATAGAGGATAGGCACATTGAGGTAGAGCAGGTTGTCAAAAAAAGAAATTTTGGATTTGGCTTCCAAAATGGCCTCATCTTCCTTGCGGGCAGCAGCAGGAACAAACAATTCTATACCTGGAACCAGCAGGAATCCCACATATAAGGCTCCGGGAGACGCCCAGCCCCCAAAATAGAGACCGGCAAAACATGAAAGGGGAACCAGGTAGGCTGCCAGGTATCTAAGATCACTAAACTTCATAACCTCGTATCTTTACCCTTCAAAATTACTCAATCCAACACAGTATGAGCGGTGATTTCATTTCGATGGTGGTCAAAGAAGTACGCCACGAAACCGACGAAGCGGTCAGCATCCTCCTCGAATACCCCGAACAACACCGAGAAAAACTGCATTATAAACCCGGCCAATACCTCACTATTCGCTGGATGGACGGGGGTCGGGAACTCAGGCGGTCTTATTCCATTAGTTCAGTACCCTCCGATCCTTACCTGGCCGTGACGGTCAAGGAAGTCAAGGGGGGCAAGGTCTCTCCCCTTCTTTGCCGAAAGGTCAAGGCGGGCGACAAACTGGATATCATGCCTCCGGATGGACGATTTACCGCGGATTTTGGTACGGATCTCAAGCGTAATATCTACCTCATCGGTGCCGGTAGCGGCATCACGCCTCTGATGTCGATAGCCCGCTACGTACTCGATCAGGAGCCAAAAAGTACGGTGGTGCTGCTCTACGGTAGCCGGACAGAAGCCGATATTATCTTCAAGGAAGAGCTCGAAAATATGGTCAGGCGTCATCAGCAGCAATGCTATGTCTATCATACCCTGTCCAAACCCGATGGAGGAGGAATGGCTCTTGTTAAGTCTCTATTTGGAAAGAAAAAACCTGAATGGCAAGGTTTGCGGGGCAGGATCAGCGCCTCCCATCTGCAAAATATGATGCAGCAGCATCCGGGTACGCGTAACAACGACCTTTATTTTGTCTGTGGTCCGGGTGATCTGATCGTCATGACCGACAAGGCACTCCAAACTGCCGGAATTGCTGAAGAACAAATCAAGAAAGAGTTTTTCACTGCAGCGTCTACAGATCCGCATGCCCATACGCATCCACCCCGCGCGAAAGGTCAGCCGGCCAGTGTGACCGTGCATATGCGGGGACAGGAGATCCACCTGCAAGTGATGGATAAAAGTATTCTCGATACCATGCTGGACAAGGGCTACGATGCTCCGTATTCATGTCATAGCGGCGCCTGCGCCACTTGCATGGCTAAAGTTATCTCAGGTCAGGTGGACATGGATGCCTGCTTTGCACTCAGCGATAAAGAGATTGCCAACGGATATGTTCTGGCCTGCCAATCCCACCCGGTGACCGACACCGTAGAGATTACGTTTGATGAATAAGGAGGAAATCCTTTACGCTCAGGCAGGCTGTTCTACCTTATTTTTGAAGCCTTGCTTTTTAAATCGGGCCACTACTTTTTCATAGTAAGCCTCGTACTGAGGCAGGATGATCCCAATGTCAAATTTTTTGGCTTGTTCGTATGCATGCAGTCTATAAGCCATAAGCATCGCCTCATCCTGGAGTAACATCAGGGCGTGTGCGGCCATGGATTCATAATCACCGATGTCCGCCACGCATCCAGTGACTCCGTGGATATTGACTTCCGGAAGACCTCCCGCATTGGAAGAGATGACCGGAACCTGGCAGGCCATAGCTTCGAGGGCGGCCAGGCCAAAACTTTCGTTTTCGGACGGGATTAAAAACAGATCAGCTACGGCGAGGATTTCTTCGATGGCATCTTGCTTTCCTAAAAACCGAACATGCTCATACAAGCCTAGTTCACGGGTCATACGTTCCAGCCTGGGTCGTTCAGGTCCATCACCTACCAGAAGAAGTTTGGAAGGCACTTTTTGCTGTACGATTTCAAACGTCTTGATCACATCCTCAATACGCTTGACCTTTCTAAAATTACTGGTATGGACGAGTATCTTTTCGCCTTCAGGAGCGATGGCTTTGCGGAAATGCTCTTTGTTGAGCCGGCTAAACCGGGAGAAGTCAATGAAATTGTAAATGACCTCGATTTCCTTTTTGATCTTGAGTTGCTCGCAGGTCTGTTGACGCAGATGGTTAGATACTGCGGTGACGCCATCACTTTGATTGATGCTAAAGGCTACAACAGGTGCAAAGGAGCGGTCGCTGCCCACCAGGGTGATGTCCGTACCATGCAAGGTGGTGACCACCGGGATATGGATGCCTTCGTCCGCCAGGATCTGCTTGGCCAGGTAGGCAACAGTAGCATGGGGGATGGCGTAGTGGACATGCAGCAGGTCCAGTTTTTCATATTTGACCACATCGACGAGCTTACTGGTGAGTGTGGTATCATAAGGCGTGTAGTCAAAGAGCGGATACTCCTCGGTATTGACCTCATGGAAAAAAACATTTTCCTGGTAATGGGTCAGGCGGACGGGTCGCTTGTAGGTGATAAAGTGGATCTGATGCCCTTTGGCTGCCAGGGCAAGGCCCAATTCTGTGGCGACGACACCACTACCTCCGTAGGTAGGGTAACAAACTATTCCTATACGCATCCTTCAATTGTACTTAATTGCTGCATACCAGTCATCAGGATTGGTAAGCACCGGGAAAACAATATTTGGCTTGTAAGTGTTGTGGAAACATGCGCAAATAAAAATAACACCGTATACTAGCCTTTCTTTATCATAACCGTGGGAATATACAGCATCAGCGACCTGGCCGAACTGACCGGCGTAAAAACCCATACCTTGAGGGTGTGGGAGAAACGCTATGGCCTGCTGCGTCCCCAGCGAACCGACACCAATATCCGCTACTACCTGGATAGCGATCTCAAGGTACTCATGTTGGTGATAAATCTCTACCACCACGGGGTCAAGATCTCCCACATCGCGGAGATGAGCCCGGAAGAAATGGAAGCCGAAGTCCGCCGAATCTCCACGATCCAGGAAGATGACGAAACCGCACTCATCCGGAGCCTGACCGATCTGGACATCACCGGAATGGATGCCATTCTGGACAAACAAATCCGTAAAAACGGTTTCGAAGCCACCCTCCTTAATCTCATCCTTCCGGTCCTGGAAAAGATGGAACTTATGTGGCTTTCCGGCACGATCGAGGAAGCGCACGAAGCCTGCTTTCGGGAATTGATCAAGCGAAAGACGATCCGGGAGATCGATTCACTCGAACACAATTGTAAAGGCCCCAAAGTTATCATGCTGCTTCCTCAGGGCAACCTTCAGGAACTAAGTCATCTGTTCATGCACTATTTCCTCCGTCGGCAAGGCTTGTGCATCACGGACATGGGCTGTAATATCTCCCCTGAATGCGCCGACTATGCGCTTCGAAAATGCAATATCGAATGTGTCCTCATCGTCAACGCCGATCCAGTCCACTGGCAGTTTGGTCCATTCATCAAAGACCTGGTATCCCGGACTTCCCTTCCGATTGTCGTATCCGGTCGCGCATCTGAAGACGACTGGCAACAATATGGCGGCCAGGTCATCGTGATCGACAGCATCGAGGAGACCTTGCGTTTTGTCAGCCGACTCCAGGAAAATCTACAAAACCATCTTTAGTAATCACCATCAACACATTATCCAAAACTAACACATGAAAAAACTGATCCCCCTCGCATTTGCATCACTGACTTTGCTGACCATCTCATGCAAGTCAAAAGGTGCTGAAGAAACTCCTGCCACAACGTCCGATGCTCCAAAAGGCATAGCCTACCAGGTCGATGTACCACGTAGTGAATTGAAATGGATGGCTTTCAAACCCAGTGGTTCACACACTGGTATATTTCCAATCGCCGGTGGCAACATCTATGTTGATGGTGATCTGATCACCGGTGGCAAGATCGATATCAATGTGGCTGGTCTTCAGGTCCTGGATCTTGAAGGCCAGGACAAAGCGGATCTCGAAGGCCACATGAAAGGCACTATCCCCGGCAAGGAAAATGATTTTTTTAATGTCGCTCAATTTCCAACGGCCACCTTCACCATCCTCGGATCAACCAAGCTGGACAATGACCCTCTCGGCACCCACATGATTAATGGCCAACTGACCATCAAGGACATCACCAAACCTGTGAATTTCAAAGCCGTAGTCGACCTGTCCAGCGGCATGGCCCTTAAAGCCACCGCAGAGCCCTTTGTCATCGACCGCACCGAATGGGGCATCAGCATCATGTCCAAAAAGTTCTTTGACAACCTCAAAGACAATTTTGTCAACGACGAAGTGAAAATTCAATTGACAATCGGGGCTGTGAAAGGATAAAAAGCAGAGGGCAGAGAGCAGAGAGCAGAAAAAAGTGGGCAGTCAGGAGTTAGTAGTTAGCAGTTTACAGCGGACAATGATTAATGAGGAATCTATAAGACAGTACTGGTAATTACTTTGTATTTGAAAAAACATCAGCCTTTGCTGACTGCAAATTGCTGACTGCATACTTTAAATCCTTTCTCTGCACTCTGCTCTCTGCTCTCTGCTCTCTGCCCTATTCCCTACGCTGAAAATGCCAGAGCAATGCCAAAATCGTCTTCGCGTCCCCATTCTCCTGTTGAGAAATCCACGACATAGCTTCTCCTCTGGGAATCCAGATGAGTTGAATATCCTCATCCTCGTCTAACAATCCGCCGCCGTCCGTCTCACGGGTGGACTCATTGACTTCAGCATAGAAGAGGGTGATGCGTTCGCTCATGATGCCCGGGGACACATAGAACCGCATGATACGTTCCATTCTAGAAGGCCGGTAACCGATTTCTTCCATGACTTCGCGATAGCCAGCCGCTGCTACATCTTCCCCAGGTGAGATACCTCCGGCAACGATCTCTGTCATCCATGGATCAACACCATGATGCGTCGGTGGATACCGCATTTGGCGCACCAGGATATAAGCATCCTTTTCGGTATGATAGACCAGCACGCCAACGGCATCCCATTTGGAAAAACCATACCGGATCACTTCGGGAGAAAGGGTGCCGTCAAATCGTTCAAACTGCAGATGACTCCTCTTTACTTCGAAAAATTCATCAAATAATGTTTCTTCACGATGCTTTATAACTTCCATATCCTGTCTATTTCAATCCTAAAGATACTCAGGGGCAAGGCGGTTTCCCCAATTCACTATTCCCAGTCTCGGCCAATTCGAAAATGTTTTCTGCATAATTTTAAAACTTCATACTTTACCACTTTGCGGACGGGATCCTTGTGCTGAGCGGAGCCGAAGTATACGCTACGACATTCTTAATTCCTCATATCAATGTTCTTCCTGACGCAAGGGGCTGATACCCTCTGCGATCAGGAGCGCCACATCAAGGTTTCTTTTTCAAAACTTAAATATCGACATATCATCAAAATTTTCCTTCTTAATTGGCTATTCCTTGTTGGCGATTCCCTATTGAACAATGGAAACATCATTATCCTGTCAAAAGCAATTCCTTATTCTTCATTCCTTGCTCCTGCTAAAACCTTATCCTTCAAAAAACGTTAGCTTGCACATATGGCCTTAGGAAGGGATTTTCCCCCGGAAATGGACGCTAAACCCAAGAAAGGATTTGTAGAAAGCCTGCAGTCCCTAAAACTGCTGGTACCCTTCTTTGCGATGATTTGGCGGACCTCTCCATCGCTCACCTTGGCTAATGTTATACTCCGTCTGCTCAAAGCCGCCATCCCTGTAGGTCAACTGTATGTGGGCAAGTTGATCATCGATGAAGTAATCCATCTCATTCAGGCGACAGACAAAGATTATCATCAGTTGTGGTGGTGGCTTGGACTGGAACTGGGCCTCGCGGTGTTCTCAGAAATCTTCAACCGGATCATTAGCCTCACCGATGCCTTGCTTGGCGATCTGTATGCCAATCATTCTTCAATCGAGTTAATGCATAAAGCAGCTTCACTTGACCTGGGCATGTTTGAAGACAGCGCATTTTATGATAAACTGGAACGAGCTCGCCGGCAGACCACGGGCAGAGTAGTATTGATGTCTATGGTACTCAGTCAACTTCAGGATCTGATCACGATTCTTTTTCTGGGCGCGGGTCTTGTAGTTTTTGAGCCATGGTTAATATTGATCCTTTTTGTAGCTGTGCTTCCATCGTTTTTAAGCGAGGCGTATTTCTCCCGCTCGAGTTATTCCCTGGTGCGAAGCTGGACTCCACAACGTCGCGAACTCGATTACCTGCGTTACATCGGCGCCAGTGTAGAGACCGCCAAGGAAATCAAAGTCTTTGGCCTGGATCGGTTCCTCACCGGCCGATTTGGAAAGATTGCCAATGAATATTACAAAGCCAATAGAGCCATTGCGATCCAACGCACACTCTGGGGCACTGTATTGCAAATACTGAGTGTGTTTGCTTATTACGGTGCCTATGTGTTGATCATACTTCGTACGGTGGCTGGAGCATTGACCGTTGGGGATCTGACTTTCTTATCGGGGTCGTTCAACAGGCTGCAAAATCAATTACAAAATCTGCTTTCCACCTTTACACGCATCACGGAATCTGCCTTGTATCTCCAGGATTATTTTGATTTTCTGGCTATCGAGCCCACGATCCGTGATCAACCTGATGCAATTGCAGCACCGACACAAATCCGGGAAGGTATTCATTTTGACCATGTAGGATTCAAGTATCCGGGCACGGATATTTGGGCCGTACGTCATGTTTCCTTCCAACTTTATCCCGGCGAAAAACTGGCGCTGGTCGGTGAAAATGGTGCCGGAAAAACAACCCTGGTCAAATTGCTGGCCAGAATGTATGATCCTTCCGAAGGCCGCATTTTGGTAGATGGTGTCGATATCAAGTCGTTTACGGTGGATTCCTATCGAAAGATGATCGGTGTCATCTTCCAGGACTATGTGCGGTTTAGTTTCAAAGCCGGAGAGAATATCGCCGTTGGCCAGATTGAAGCTTCAACACATGATGAACAAATCAAATCCGCTGCCCAAAAAAGTCTCGCTGATCCGGTGATTCAAAAACTGCCGGAGGGGTATAACCAGATGCTCGGTAAACGATTTTCAGAAGGCGTCGATCTCTCCGGTGGAGAATGGCAGAAAATTGCATTGGCCCGGGCCTATATGCGCGATGCCCAGATCGTCATCCTCGATGAGCCCACAGCCTCTCTCGATGCCCGTGCAGAGTATGAAGTGTTTAAAAGATTCTCTGAATTGACACAAGGCAAGACGGCCGTCATCATCTCCCATCGATTCAGTACCGTCCGCATGGCCGACCGCATCCTCGTCCTCAAACATGGCGAAATGCTTGAGCTCGGCACCCACGAACAACTCGTAGCAGCCAATGGCCTGTATGCAGAGTTATTCAATCTCCAGGCGCAAGGTTACCAATGAAAAATTAAAAGTGAAGATTGAAAAAAGGTCTATTTCCTAAAATTTATTCAATCGACAACTCCCCATAATTCATCCTGGTCATCACCAGTCCGCCGCCGGAGCCTTTGGAGCCCTTCAATGTTGTGCTGCCCCCTTTTTGGATGTCTTCGGTCACGCGGAGTCCACGCTGATGGATATCACAATAATTATTGGCTGCATCAAGGGTATATGAAGTATTTTCGGAAAACCGAAGCACGACACCGGTGTAAGAAGTATTTACATCAAGGCGGGTAAAGCTTGCAGCGATGTTGCTGATCTGCAGATCCCCATACCGCATATCAAAACGACCATGCGCACTTAGCCCTCCGATTCTCATTTCGGAATAGGCACTCTCCATATCAATAGTCTTGACACGCTCAATGACGACATCATCGTACTTGCCCCGATACGTCAGCTCGTCAATATCCATTGCCCTAAAATCGCTGTAAGCCGTGATGATATTGGCCCGGATGGCAGAACCCATGGCCAGATCCGAATATTTCATGTCTGCATCCACGGATTGTGCATCTTCCATTTCCAGATTAGAATAACTAAGCATCAGATTTCCCTTATTGATTTTGGAGATGGCTCCATCGCTGTACGCCATCTCAAGGGAGAGTCGTGCGTTGATATCACCGAGACGGATATCCCCATAGCTCAGATTGACATCCAGATCACGGGAAGTGGTTTCCACATAAATATTACCGTATTTATTGGTGAGGTCCATGTAAACATCAGCAGGTACTGTCACCTTGTAGTTGATTTCAAGATTGACTTCATCCGTATCAAACCAGGACATAATTCCTGAAGCGGATTGGATAATCGTCAATGCGGATACGCGTGTTGGACTTTCCTGAAACTCGATATTGACCCGGCCGATGGCTTCCTGTGCCTTTTTGGCGCTGGAGCATTCTGCCATGACGACTACTTCAAAGGAAATACGATTTGCCGGACCAGTGACTACATCGATACTTCCGTACTTATTTTCAATCTCCAGGTTGCCATCAGTCCGGGTGACAAATTCACGGATGATTTTTTTCTCGGCGAGGTTGCCATCCTTCCCGGCTATCGCGAGGACTGGAAGTATTAATAGCATCAAGCTACAATGCACGATTCTTTTGATCATGATTTTGATATTTATCTACTCGGTTTACGATTTTTTCCATCATATCCAATTTTTGCTGCTGATGCCGGATCATGGCACTGAGCAATAATTGGGCATCGGCATTGGGGTCTTCTTCCAGCTGTTTGCGCAGTTGCACATAGACTTCGTCCAGGACCTGGAGATCATTCAATACTTCCTGACTTACCGGGAGCGTCTTGATGGTTTCCATCTTCTGATCGATGCGGGATTGGTAGTATCTCTCTGCCTCTTCATATTCCTCCATCCCGGCGATATGGGGACCAGATTGCGATTTCATCCCGAAGATGTAGCCTACTGCCACCAGCAACAAAGCACTCGCCGCAATCGCCGTATACTTCCATACCGGAAATTCTACTTTCCGCACCGGAGCTACGCGATCCCACAATCCAGCCGGCGCCTTCAGATGATCAAAAGACCCTCTGTTCTCCTTTATAAATTGTTCCAACCCGTCATTCATAATTCTCTTTTCTAATCGTTGTCATTCAAATATCAAATGCCTTTTTCAACGCACGGAGACACGGAGTTCACGGAGCTTAATCCCTCTATTCAATCACCCCATCACCCCATTAAAAAATCGCACACGGAGACATGGAGTCCACGGAGTTTTGATCCTCCTTTCATCAATCACCCCATCACCCCATTAAAAAATCGCACACGGAGACATGGAGTCCACGGAGTTTTGATCCTCCTTTCAATCACTCCATCACCCCATCACCTCATCACCTCATCACCCTTCACCCCATCACTCTTCAACATTCCTTTGAGCTTCGCCTTCGCTCTGCTATACTGCGATTTCGACCCGGCTTCACTGATCCCCAGGATATCGGCGATCTCCCCATGATCATATCCTTCAATCAGATAGAGGGTCAGCACCTGTCGATAACCATCCGGCAATCGCATGATACCTTCGCGAACTCTGTTGACTTCATACGCGATATGCTCTTCACCCACATATTCCTCTTGTGGAATATCATGGACCTGTTCGGTCACTTCGGCAAATTCAATCCTGCGGCGCTTCAATCCATTGAGACAATGATTGATGACGATCCGTTTGATCCAGGCGCCAAGGCTTGATTCGCCACGAAAGGTGTCGAGCCTGCGGAAGATGTCCACAAAGGACTCTTGTAATGTGTCTTCAGCTTCCGCCTGTGTTCCCAGCATACGATAACATACATTATACATGGCATCACAGTACCGATGGTACAGGGTATGTTGTGCCTGCCTTTTTCCCTTCAGGCATTCGGCAATGAGGTAGGACTCAGCCTCTGTATACATCCGGTTTATCTGGTCTTGATCGCGAGCTAATGACAACGGTTATTAATCAAGGTTGCATGCCGATGGTCATATTCCGGTCGAATGGGCTTATTTTTATTCCATGAGCACGAAAACAAAGATACAAGCAGGCATTGGGCATGAGCATTTTGTCACCCGGGTTTCGATGCGCGGCCACTTGCTGGTAGCCGATGAGCCTGTCGATAATGGTGGCAAAGATACCGGACCCACCCCGACAGAATTGGTACTCAGTGGCCTTGCCGCCTGCACGACCAGCACCCTGCGCATGTACGCCGACAAGAAAGGCTGGGAAGTCGAGCGCATCGATGTCGAAATCGGTATCCGTATCGAAAAAACCCAGGAGGGCCAGATTTCGCACATAGAGAGTATCATTGAGATCAGTGGCAATCTGGACCAGGATCAAAGAAACCGCATGATGGAAATCGCAGGTAAATGCCCGATTCACCGGATGCTCACCAATCCCATCGAGATCACTACGACTTCGCGGTCTTAACCGAATTACTGAACAGGCCAGAGAACAGCCAACCAGAATCTGATGGGACGATTATCTTTGCCTCCCACAGACTATAATGTATATTTCTTTTTACCATCAATAACCTACACATGAAACTAAGCCACTTCTTCTACTGCTCAGCCATAGCATGTATTCTCCTCATGACAGCTTGTAAAGACAAGAATGCTGCTGAGACCACTCCCGAACAAACGGTTTCACCGGAAGCCTCTCCGGGCACAGCTCCCGCTAATGCTCCGATCACTGTAGCCGGAGGCGGAACTGAACAACATTACAAATGCACTAAGGAAGGATGTACCGGTGGTGGTGCTGCCCAGGGAAAATGCCCGGTATGTGGATCCGACCTGGTGCACAACCAGGCCTTCCATGCCCAAAATACCCCTCCCGGCAGCTCTCCTGCCAATCCGGTTCCGATCGATCCGAAGACAGGTCAGCCTGCCGCCAATGCACAGCCTACACCTCCTCCAGCACAAAATGCCAAAGGTGAATATCATTATACTTGTGCCAAAGGACATCCGGGAGCGGCTACAGCAGGCAATTGTGCCACTTGTGGAGGTGCACTCACGCACAACCAGGCTTACCACAACAACTAAGCAAAACCATCAACTCGAAAAAACAAAAGGCAATCCGAATGGATTGCCTTTTTCATTTCTCATAGTTTAGTGTTCTTACCCGTTACATCTTGGTAAACTTGACCGGATACCATTCGTTACCGGATTGTACCCAGAGGAAATACATCCCCGGAGCCAAGTGTTGAATATTGATTTGCTTTTGCACCACATCCTCATGACTTACACTTATTTCAACCCCATCGAGGGACATCATACGTATTGCGGTCATCTCGGCGGGGATGGAAATGTTCAATATCTCTTTGGCCGGATTTGGATACACAACGATTTGCTCCCCAATGTCTGTGGAGGTCGATACCACAGGCTTTCCAGGCAGTTCTGCCACTTCCTTCAGCACCAGCCCGTCCTTGATAAGCGGTGAACCCGTCATCTTAGTGATGGTGACCTGGTCGATATACACCTGGTCTGTATCATCACTGGCATCACACTGAATGCGCAATTTGGCAGAAGAATTTGGTACAAATCCAGGCACCGTCACCGTGGCATGATAGAAAACATTATTGTTGAAATGTGTACCCTGAATGATCTGAGCAATTGTGACCCAGGTACCGGCAGGATTTCTATAGAGAACCCAGAAGTCTTCTCCGACTTCGACACCAATGGCTTTGAAATAAAAATCGATCTCTAATCCGGTAGCATCTGACAAATTGAAAGCAGGTGAGGTCATCGCGGAATTCGTCCCGGAATTGTCTCTAAGCTGTATCGAATAACTTCCTTCCCAAGAATAAGAAGAGCTGACGCGCGCCGCATCAACACCACCATCTACCCAGCTGTCCCAACCATTTTCAAAATAGCTGGCGAGTAACACGACTTCATTACCCCCAGGAGGAGGTGGAGGTGGGCACGCAGGACAAGGTCCACCACAATCAATTCCGGTCTCACCCTGGTTTTGAATTCCATCACTGCATGTTGGACACGCAGGACATGGACCACCACAGTCAACACCGGTTTCCCCCTGGTTTTGAATACCATCCGTACAGGTAGCTCCGCCACCTCCGCCGCCGCCTCCGACGACGACATTATAATCTTCAACCTCACCATAGGTAAAGGTTCCACATGCTCCGGCATATCCTCCATACTTCATGGCTATTCTCATCCGCTTTGTTCCATTAGGCGTTCCGGCGGGTACAGTAAAGGATAGATTGACCACAGAAGAACCCGTTCCCTGTGCTACCTGTTCTCCGGCATCCGCCCAGTCGAGGTCACCATTATAATCGATCCACACTCTCCAGTACTCTGTATAGGCTGCTCCAGCAAAACCAGGTGTCAGGTTGATCGTATAGGCTGATCCCGCAGTGATGTTGGTGCTGAGGTTGGTATAATTGGCATACCCTCCATTGTTACCGCTGGTATTGTTAATTGATCCGAGTATAACCTTTTGAATCCACTCATAACTGCTGTTGGTGCCACTGGCCGTGCAGTAGGATGGCGGAGGAGGCGGTGGTGGGGCCCCACATGCCGTCAGGCAGTTACCTGATGCATTGACCCGGTTACGAATAACATTTCCGGGTTGAGGGCCAAAACCTAAGTTGAAATTGATCCCAACATTTTGGAGATGGCAATAGCTCATCATCGTTCCGCCTTCAGCAGGTATGCCAGGCAGCGGGCAGTTGCCTTCCACAGAGCCTGCGCAACCATCGATGGCGGTGTTGTTTCCATTCCATACACATGCATGTGTGTGTCTCGAACCGATGACGTGACCCATTTCGTGCGTGATTACCATGACGGACCAACTGTACGTCGGCACATTGGCATAGGTGGAGGAGATGCTGCTGAAGCATTTACGCCAGTCGGCGTTGGAAGAACATAGATTGTCCAAAACAGCGATACCACCACTAGCCTGATAGGAAACCAGGTGGCCTACATTTCCATTGAAATCACCGCTATTGGCTTGAAACGAAGAGAGCATCGCGCTGGACGAACTGCCTGAATATGGGCTGTTGGTCGTCCAGGCCAGGATCTCACTGATCATCATGTTGACTGTCTCATTGCTATACAGTGTGATGGCCTGGTTAAACAAGCCGGTGATATAGCTGGTCGCAGGAGCAGCGCCACCTTTTTGGGTGACGATATCATCATCGATTTCGATATAGACACGTACACAGTCGCCGGCATCCCTGCCACCGGACTGTGGCTTTAAATCTTCTTCCGTGTAGCCAAAACCATCATCCGGCGTGCCGCATTCAAATCCGGAGGATTTGTCAAGATCTTTATCAGCATAGAAAATATGGCGGTTTTCACGGTCATTTTCAAGACGACCCAGTACCATATTCCCTTGGTCCGTTGAAATCAATCCCATGATCTCATGATCAAAGATGGATACAGCGACCAGTGAATTGGGATCTCCATCTACTACACCCTTATAATGTAGTCCCGGAGTATAGTTGGCCGGAATACCAGGTTGATCGCTGGTAAACAAGTTGAAGTCTTCAGAAAAAATCTGGTTGCGGACCAGGTTGAGTTTAATGCTTTGCCTCTCAGCAGTAGGTACGGTCAGTTGAATAAAATCAAGTTGACCTGCCATCAGTTTTTCTATAGCCTGATCATCAATATTCAGAATCGTTCCCTTAGAAAGCCCTTCTGTGCTGAAGCCCCTGGCTGCGACATCATTGGATTCAAACTGCATAAGGGATACCTCCTGTATGGGTTGACCATCTGACAGGCGACGTGAGATCTCTTTGGATACTGCTTTTTGCGCTATGGATAGGTTCCATAGCATCGATACCAATAGTAATGCTACAATTCTCATCTTACCGAGATTAAAAATGATTAGAGATAATGGTTTGAAAAAATCATGCCTAAAAATATCAGACGCCTGAACACCAGGTTCTGCTATCATTAGTCCATCCTTGAGGTGAGAATTAGGTTTTGCGAATAAAGCAGGAGGTCTTCCGACACGTTTAAAGCGGCGGGAGTGCCTTATTCGCCTCTAAATATTGGCATTTTCCCGGAGCCGACCAAGTTTTCAGGCCTGTTTTCCTGAAATTCAGGGTAAATACGGAGGAGAGTAAGCCGACTTTTAAGGGCTATACCCTGATCAATCCACCCTTGGGGTCGTAGTAGGCTTTTCAGCTTTGGCGGCATCGAGTTTTTTCTGGACGAGATCGATGACCGTCTTTTGATCCTCGATTTCTTTTTCCGTAGACTTCTGATTGTCGAGATTGGTGACGATATCCGCTTCGGCTTGTTTGATCTTCGCTTTACTATCTGTGACGGTCTTGTGCAGGCCGTCATTTTCCTTTTGCAACTTAGTCAGATTACTTTCGGCTTTGGACAATAGTTTCTGCTGGGCTTTGTATTCATCCGGGTTATCCTTGACAGATTCTACAGCGGTCTTTTGCGTTTCTATATCGGTCTTTGCGGCTTCCTGGGCACGTTCGTTGAGTGGGATATCTATCTCCGCCTGATCGATTTTGGCCTGGGCATCGGTGATAGTCTTATGCAGGTTATCGTTCTCTTTTTGCAGTTTGGTGTAATTGCTTTCGAGCTTAGCCAGCTTCTTGTTTTGTTCTTCGAGATCGAGGGCGATCATATCCACCTTTACCTTGATCGCAAAGGATTTGAGAAACTCTTCAGCGGTTGGATAGTCCTTATCTGAGGAAGTAAGAAAGGTGCCGGAGCGATCGAACCAAACTATAAAGTCTGTACCGTCTGCGGCGGTGGCGGCATAACTGTATACATTGACCAGGTCACCTTGCCCGATATCTCTGACATGCACGCCAGGAATCACCGATTCCGGGGAGCCTTTGACTTTGGTCAGTTTACCGTAGGACTTGGTATATTCTTTCCATTCGGATTCCGCAAATTTGGGATCCGTGCCTTTCAACTTGAGCACCAGGGCGGATTGTGAACCGGACACCATACCCCGCTTCTCCACAGTCACCTGGGCATGAAGGGTCATCAGTGCAAAACAAAAGATGGAGATCAGAATTAATTGCCTTTTCATGGTAATCATTTTTTGTTGGGTCCTTGGTGCCGAAGGTCCGGCATGACACGTATACGTACAGGTGACAAACAAAGTTTCAAATTAATAAGAATTTAAGTACGGTGGTCACTCCCCTCCCATTCTTCATCGCGGCGGTAGACCATGCCTTTGAAAAGGGCTACAAGATCTTCGCCCCGATGTACTTTGATGGAATAAATGCCCAACCTATGACCGAGTGAAGTCTCTTCCGCTTTCGCGGTCAGCACATCGCCCGGTTTCACGGGTTTGAGATGATTGATGGAAGTTTCGATCGACACTGCTTTTCGGCCATGTGCATTGGAAGCGAATGCCAGCGCGCTGTCTGCGAGGGCATAGGTGATCGCGCCATGGGCTATGCCGAATCCATTGACCATTTCAGGCCGGACGTCCATCTCCAGCGTGCAGTATCCGGGACCTTCTTCCATTCGTCGGATACCGAGCCATTGGGAGAAGAGGTCACCGTCATACATCTGATCGACTATGCCTTTCATCCGTAAAAAGTTTGATTGTATTGGACCATCTCTCTGAGCATTACACTGCAACGATAACGATCTTCTCTATACTTGTCATGTAACTCATCCATCATCTTCACACATTCGGTGATCCCGATTTCATCGGCCCACTTCAACAGGCCTTTAGGATAATTGACGCCAAGAGTCATAGCCAGCTCGATGTCTTCCTGCGTGGCGATGCCATAATACAGTGCATCTGCGGCTTCATTGATGAGCATCACGAGGATACGCCTGAATATCCGGGTATGCATTTCCGTGATTGGGCCCAGGTCATCAATGGGAGGGGCATTGTAATCGTAATATCCACGTCCGGATTTACGTCCATACCAGCCGGCCCGTACGAGACTGACCTGCAGCAAGGAAGGTCGATAGCGGCTATCAAAATGCATGGCGGTCCAAACCGAACGGGTCACGGCTTCGTTGACATCATTGCCGATAAAGTCCATCAGTTCGAAAGGTCCCATACGGAATCCGCCCAGGAGCTTCATGGCTTTATCGATCATTGCAGGATTTGCTATTTGTTCTTCAGCGATACGAAGTGCCTCACCATAGAATGGACGGGCTATACGATTGACGATAAAGCCAGGGGTGTCTTTGGCCAATACTGGTGTTTTGCCCCAGGCTTCGATGAGGGCTTTGGTCTTCTGCTCTACTTCTTTGTTTGTCTGAATAGCCGGGATGATTTCAACCAGCTGCATCAACACCGGTGGGTTGAAAAAATGGACACCGATGCATCGTTCAGGATGCGAAAGGCTGCTGGCTAAAGCAGTCACTGATAGAGAGGATGTGTTGGATGCAATAATAGCCTCAGGGGATACCAGTGGCTCAACCAGAGCAAATAACTTTCGTTTTTCTTCTTCCTTCTCGATGATTGCTTCGATGACCAGATCACTCTCTTTGATACCATCGAGGTGATCCGCAAAATAAATGCGACCAAAAATGGCAGTAACCTCTTCGGGTTTAATCTTTTTTTTCTCCGCCATCTTGTTGAGTGACTGGAGAATGGCATCGCGGCCCTTGACCAATGATGCTGGAAAAGGATCATGGAGGATGACCTCATGTCCGGCCATGGCTGCTACTTGAGCGATGCCACTGCCCATAGTACCTGCTCCTATGACGGCTATTCGATTCATTGGCCGGTAAACTGAGCTTTACGTTTTTCCAGAAATGCACTTACGCCTTCGGTGTAGTCGCTGGTTTTTCCAGCAGCGGTCTGGATCTTTTCCTCAACATCCAATTGCGCGGTCAGGTTATTTTCCAGCGATGCATTCAAGGCTCTTTTAGTGAGCGCAAGTCCTCTGGTAGGCATGGCGGCTATTCGTTGACTGAGCGTGACGACATATGCATCCCATTCTGCATCCGGCACAGATTTGTAGATCATACCCATAGACTCGGCATCCTTTGCGCTGACCTTTTCACCCAGCATCATCAAGGCACTGGCTCGTTGAAACCCGATCAAGCGCGGCAGATGGTATGTACCTCCGCTATCCGGTATCAATCCGATGTGACTGAAGGCCTGCAGAAAATAGGAAGATTCACGGGCGATGACGATGTCGCAAGCTAATGCGATGTTGGCTCCCGCACCAGCCGCGGCACCATTGACCGCAGCGATCACGGGCACTTCGATATCGCGCAGTCTGGCTACAATTGGATTGTAATGTTCGGCAACGATTTTTTGCAATTCGGGCCCGTTCGGGTCCGTGACTTCGTTGAGATCCTGGCCGGCGCAGAAGGCCTTACCCTCACCGGTCAGCACGATGCAGCGGGTACCATCCGTGGCGCATTGATCCAGGGATTGTTGCAAGGCCAGGGCCATCTCGCGGTTGAAACTATTGTATCGTTCAGGCCGGTTGAGCTTGATGGTGGTGATGGCGCCTTCCCTGTTGATGGTCAGGGTGTTACTCGGTATAGTTGACATGATTTGTCCTCAGGTTTAGGGGTATAAAGTAACGGTATTTTTGGGGGATCAGCTTAGAGCTGAGGGTTTAGGGTTTATTAATCTTATGGGCTTATCGAGCTTATAGGTTTATGGTCATACCGGATGTACGTAGGCATGTTGCATGCAACATGCCTACGTACATCCGGTGATAATCCAAATTCGTTTCGAATAGGGATTAATCAGGTCAATTTTTAAGATAGTCATAAAAAATCATCTCGAATATGGGTAAAACATGTCGCTCCTTATTGTCCGAACCGACCGGACGATTTGTTTCGGGGCACAATAGGGCACATGCGAAATCGACTTTGTCAAGAAACAAACTTTGAAACCAGGATAAGCGAGAAAGCAAAACAGGACGCTAAAAGCAAGCAGAATGCATAGGTGAGTTTAAGGAGCGACTAGATTTTTTGGTTACTTTTTTATCGATGAAAAAAGTAACAAAAAACTCCTCGTGCAACGAAATCCTCAATCCATATACAACGCCAACCCCTTGAGGTAATGCCCCTCCGGATGAAATATCGATACCGGATGATCGGGCCCTTGACCCAATTCATGCACCACGCGTGCCATCCTACCGGATTCGATGGCGGCAGCCACAATGGTGTTATGGAAAAGCGGTTTGTCTACGACTTGCGAACAAGAAAAGGTAAACAGCATGCCACCTTTTTTGACGCGGGCCATGGCCATCATGTTGAGGCGCTTATAGGCTTGCACGGCATTGTGACGTTTGTTGAGCGATTTGGCGAAGGCGGGTGGATCCACGATCACGATATCAAACATGCGGTCATTTTGAGACAGCCAGGTCAGGACATTGTCGCGAACGGATTCATGCGTACCTGCAAAGGAATTAAGGGAAAGATTTTTCTCCAGCAATCGCAATGCTTTATCTGAACTGTCTATCGATATCAAGTGGGTAGCACCGCCTTCGAGGGCATACAAGGAAAATCCACCAGTGTAGCAAAATCCATTGAAGACTTCTTTGGATTGTGCGTATTGTTTAATGAGCTGGCGGTTTTCTCGTTGGTCCAGGAAAAATCCGGTCTTCTGGCCTTCAACTACATCTATCGAAAAGGCAATACCATTTTCCCGGACGACCAGTTCGCCGGCATGTGAGCCCTGAAGCCAGCCGTCATCGGTCCGAGCGGCAAATCCGGATGGAAGGGCTTCTCTGCTTTTGCTAAAGACGGCTTCAATCCGAATAGAGGACAATTGTGTCAAAGCAAGTGCAATGTCTGGCAAGGCTTTGTACATCCCGATTGAATGAGCTTGTACAACGGCTACCGGTCCATAGACATCAATGATAAGGCCC
Organism: Saprospiraceae bacterium; assembly: GCA_044227555.1. Taxonomy (GTDB): domain Bacteria; phylum Bacteroidota; class Bacteroidia; order Chitinophagales; family Saprospiraceae; genus Opimibacter. The sequence continues at coordinate 36,951 of JBGAWQ010000022.1, forward strand.
GGGAGCTGATCACCCTCCCCGTGTACGAGCCTGAACGTGTCCGTTAGGTTTGCACGAGGGATGCCCAAAGTCAAGCGACATTGTGCGGCGGCTTCCAATCGTGAGGACCAGAAAGCGGCATTGGTCTTTACTTCTTCAAACGCAAGTATTCGCACCGCGAGGCTGCTGTCCTGGAAATGGCCGGTGCCAATCACTTTACCCTTTGCATCCTGAACATACACGGTATCGCCATCTTCTAAATCATCACTGGCCAGGTCAATGGCCCTGGAAAAAATCCAGGGATGGCGGCGGAGCACAGATTGCTCACGTCCAGGATGTAGCTTGACGATTTTCATGTGGGGGTAAAGGTATCTTCTAAGTTTCTCTTTTGGATGGGGTGTTGAGAAAGTAAGAAGCTTTTAAAAACATTTGAAATACTCAAAGGGCTCCAAACAGTCCAGACATTTATAGGATGCTTTACATGGCGTAGCGCCATATCGACTGATGAGCTGGGTATGCGTCGATCCGCATTGAGGGCAGTTTCGGGGTGTACCCTCATACTCATGCATAGCAGTGGTACCATTAGGGGGAGCGATGCCATAAGCGAACAAACGGTCTTTACCTTCTTCACTGATCCAGTCGGTGGACCATGGCGGAGACACTTCCATCCTGACCCGAATGTCTTGAAATCCTGAAGCCTCCAAGGCAGCCCGAACTAAAAACGGAATAACATCTGTCGCGGGGCAACCGGAATACGTGGGGGCGAGATCGACATGCCAGTGGTGATCTTCCGGACGGATATCGATCACCATGCCGAGATCCACGATGGAGACCACCGGAATCTCCGGATCAGCTACCTCTTGCAGACAAGAGGCAATGGCTTTGCGAATGGTATAGTCCCCGGGTTGCATATTCATGCTTAGTAACAAGCACAACGGCTTACCAGTTCATGGCAGGATAGGTACGCTGCATGTATTGCAATTCGGTCAGGATGTAGCCCATGTGTTCGGTATGCTTGCCTTCCTTTCCGCCATACTGCATCACCTGGTTGGTTGGCATACGAAGTCCGGCCTCGAGCAGGATTGCACTGACGCGCTGCGTCCACTCCTTTTCAAGGGCAGCAACATCCACGGCAAAATCACCTGATGCTGTTTCGTAAGATGCTGGCCGGAACATTTCGCCGGTATATCTCCACATATCATCTATCCCTTGTTGCATTTTGGCATGGCTTTCTTCGGTGCCATCACCCAGACGAACGACCCACTCACTGCTGTAGCGCTGATGATAACGGATTTCCTTGATGGATTTAGCCGCAATGGCCGCTATCGAAGCATCGCGATGATCGGTCATCTGATCGAACTGCAAGTGCTGGAATACATCGAAAAGAAACTGACGGGCTATGGTATGTCCGAAATGTTGATTGGGTTGCTCGACCAACAGGAGGTTGAGGTATTCATGTTCGTAGCGAAGCATGGCGAGTTTGTCCTCTGTCGTATCCTTGCCGGGCAACGAGGCAATGTGTTGGTAAAAAAGCCGGGCTTGTCCGATGAGATCCAGGGAGATATTGGTCAGGGCGATATCCTGTTCAAGGACAGGACCGTGACCGCACCATTCTCCGAGGCGTTGGCCCAGGATCAGTGAATTGTCGGCGAGGTGAAGAAGGTATTTTATTTGGGCTTCCATGAGCGCTTGTTAATTTGATCGTAAAAATACCCATAGGGAGTGGAATGGCTCGTTTAAACGGAAAATATTTTCAGACCTTTTCATCCCTATTTCTCTAACTTCCCTTACAAAACTTGTAGATGAACTGCGTATGGAATCGTAAAGCATGAGATATTTTGAATTGCATTATAAATCAATGCTTTTATACATTATATATAGTTTGATATGATGAAAAAATAATTATGTTTTGCTTGTTGTCCGACCCCCGCCAAAGGACTAACTTTGACCCTTTCCTTTTTAAAGTATCATCCCATGAGATTTAATGTCAGACTGTGGCCGTTTGCAATTGTCTTACTGGCCTTTACATCCTGTCTAGAACCGGAAGACCCCATTCAAAATCTCCCTACGACCGTACCCGTTTCCCTGGTTGCCAACGATATCGTTTGGGAATGGTCTGAGTTGTACCTGAAGATAGAACGTAATCTGCCTGGCTTCCGCCCTGCTCCAACGTGTCGCGCAATGGCCTACATAGGAATGGGCGCCTACGAAACGGCTCTTCCAGGTATGCCGACCTACCAATCGCTGCACGAAGTGATCCAGGGATTTCCATCTACTAAATTCTTAGCGCAGCCAACAGATATTGATTGGGCTATCGCGCTCAATGCTTATTATGCCAGGACCTTTACATTCTTCATGTTCAATGCAAGCCAGGATGACCGTTTCGAAATTGAAAAACTGGAATCTACACAACTGGCCAAATTAAGCGAAGGTGTACCCCAGGGCATCGTCGATGCTTCTATCAGTTGGGGACAGAAAGTAGCCAACACGATCATCTCGTATTCAGAGACCGATCAGGAAGGGGCCAGCCAGGTGCATGTAGCTCGTCCGACAGATTACTTTCCACCTTCCGGCACCGGATTGTGGATTCCTACTTCACCGGATTATGGTCGTGCCATGTTTCCTTACTGGGGTAAGGTGAGAGTATTTGCCGCCAATCAAAATGATCTGCTATCCCCTCCGCCTGCCCTTCCTTACAGTACTGATCCTAATAGCGGCTACTACAAAGACAACCTGGAAGTTTCCAATGCCATCAACAACATGACCGATGATGCGCGCTGGATCGCCGAATTCTGGAGTGATGACATCACCAACTTGACGTTTAGTCCCCCTGCAAGAATCATGGCTATCGCCAACCAGGTGATTAAGAATGAAGGGTATAATCTGGAACAGACCCTACATCTTTATTGCGTGATGGGTATCGCACTCAATGATGCTTCTGTTGCCGCCTGGAAATCCAAATACGTATATAATACCGAAAGACCTGAGACCTATATCCGCCAATACATTGATCCCAATTTCAAAACGATCCTGGGCGATGCCATAAACAATCCTGGCTTAACGCCATCCTTCCCCGGCTATCCATCCGGTCACAGTACGTTTGCCGGTGTATGCTGGAGGATTATGGAACATTTTTTTGGCGCCCAATATGAGTTTACAGACCAGTGCCATTACGGACGGACGGAATTCAATGGATACCCTCGGACATTTAGTTCCTGGAAAGAACTGGCGGAAGAAGATGCGTACTCAAGGATACCACTCGGTGTCCATATCCGTCAGGATTGTAGCGAAGGTCTCCGCCTCGGCAACGTGATCGCCGTCAAAGCCCTGGACCTGGAGCTCGAAAAATAAACGATCCGGACAGTACGAAAAACAATTTTAAAGGTTGGCCTGGTGCCAACCTTTTTTGTTTTGTCACGCCACGACGCATTACTATTGCTATTGATCCAAATATATTCAGACTCCAATTCACGCCAATTTTCCACGCATGATTGGTTTTGGATCGCAGATGAAGCAGATATTATTATAATTAGATTTTCGCAAATTGTGACCTGCTGACTGCCTACTGCTGACTGCCCACTCTACTGACCCTTTGATCCCTTCATCCCTTACCCCTTGCTCCTCTCCATCCTCACAACTTTCAATCTTCCCTTTACGTTTAAACACCATACTTTTACGGTTCATGAAACTCCGTCATCTTCTGTCACTATTGCTGGTCGTCGTGACCACCGTGGTCTATGGTCAGAACTCAAAACTGGCGGACCAGTACTACCTGGAAGGAGAATATGCCAAGGCCGGTGACCTCTATCTCAAACTCCATGAGACCGCCAAGAAAAGCAACAACTTCTTCTACTTCAATAAATACGTAGAATGCCTGCTGGCTATGCGCCAATATGCGCAGGCTGAGCGCGAGATCCAGGAGCAAATGAAAGCCCAGCCGGACAACTTCAGCATGCTGGTGACGCTCGGCAATGTACAGGAGCGCATGGGCGACTATGACAAAGCCCAGGCAACCTACAAGATGGCGATAGAAAAGCTACCTGCGCGTATAGATGCCGTCAGCAATCTGGGAAATGCCTTTCTCAGCCAGGCTAAATATGACGAAGCCATAGAGACGTATGAAAAGGGTGAAAAACTCCTCAACCAACCCGGTATTTTTTCCTACCAGCTAGCTGATCTCTACAAGCGGAATGGCAATACCTCCAAGATGATCGAGCAATATCTGTATTCCCTGCACGCCAGCCCGAACAACCTGGAGAACATTCAGAACATGCTGCAGCGCTCGCTCAAGCCGGAAGACTACGCTGATCTCATGGCCCAGCTCTATGTCTTCATCCAGGACTATCCGGAGACGGATTATTTTCCGGAAATGCTGGCCTGGACCTTCATGCAGCAAAAAGATTATAGCAAAGCCATGCGCCAGGCTAAAGCACTGGACAAACGACTTGGTGAAAATGGCATGCGTGTCTATCGTCTCGCGCAGATCGCCGCCAATGACCGCGACTATACCACCGCCATTGAAGGGTATGATTATATCCTCGCCAACCAGACCCCTGGTTCGCCGTATTTTATTGAGGCCAAACGCGCATCCTTAGCAACAAAGCGCCGCCAGATAACGGATACTTATAGCTATACCCAGGACCAGCTGAAAGGCCTCGAAGCCGAATATGTCGCCTTTATTGATGTCTTTGGTGTCACACCAACTACTGCATTGATGGTCTCCGAACTGGCGATGTTGGAAGGGCTTTACATCAATGATTTACCCAAGGCGATCTACTATCTCGACCAGGTGGTCAACTTACCCGGTATCAATCAATATCAACAAGCGTATGCCAAACTGGATCTTGGGGATTACTACCTCATGTCCGGTGAAGTGTGGGAAGCAACACTACTATACTCGCAGGTTGACAAAGCATTTCCAGAAGACCTGATCGGCCAGGATGCCCGTTTCCGCAATGCCAAACTTTCCTACTACAACGGTGATTTTGAATGGGCCCAAACCCAGTTTGATATCCTCAAGACATCGACCTCCAAACTGATCTCCAACGACGCACTCGACCTCAGCATCTTCATCATGGACAATATGGGACTGGACAGCAATACCCATGCCCTCAGTGAATATGCCCAGGCCGAACTCCTCATCTTCCAGAACAAACTGGACGAGGCGATCCAAAAACTAACCATCCTCGGCAATATCTATTCCGAGCATGAACTCAATGATGATATCCTCTATCTGAAGGCTAAACTCTACGAAAAGAAACGGGACTACACCCAGGCCGAAGCCCTCTACCAGGAGATCATCGACAAGTATCCCGAAGAAATCCGTGCCGACAATGCGCTCTACAACCAGGCGCAATTGTACGAGCATCAGCTCCATGATCCAGAAAAGGCTAAAGCCTGCTATGAAAAGCTATTTATGGAGTATTCGGACAGCACCTTTGCCATAGATGCCCGCAAGCGATTCCGCGAGCTACGAGGTGACTTTGAGGAAGAGCCACCGCAATAGGAACTAGTAGCCAGGAAGCAGGAACTAACTTTGCGCTTTCCACTCTCGACTTTCAACTCTCGATTTTCCACTCTCGACTCTCAACTCTCGACTTTCCACTCTCGACCTACTAAACCTTATTTGCCTTCCGCCTTTTCAGCCTCTTCCGCCTTTTCAGCCTTTTCAGCCTTTACTTTTTCATTCCTCCACCTGGTCTTTCTGCACCAACCTAAACCCATTGCCATGGATATTCATAATCTGGAGGTTGGGATCCTTGCTGAGGTATTTGCGGAGCTTGGTGACGAAGACGTCCATAGAGCGGGCGGTGAAGTAATTGTCTTCTCCCCAGATTTTAGCAAGGGCTTCCGCGCGGGTGAGGACATCATTCTTATGTTGGCAAAACATCTTGAGCAGATGTGCTTCTTTGGGGGAGAGTTTTTCCTTTTCATTTCCGTGATCGCCCTTCCAGGTGAGGATGCGCAAGGGATAATTGAAATGGTATTCACCAATCTGGTATTCACGGACATCGTCTTCTTTTTCCACGCCTTTATGGACGCGGCGCAGGATAGCCTGGATACGCAGCAGGAGTTCTTCGGAATTGAAGGGTTTGGCGAGATAATCATCTGCGCCGATTTTGAAACCTTCAAGAATATCTTCCTTGAGGTTTTTGGCCGTCAGAAAGATGATGGGCATTTCCTTGTCCTTCTCCCGTACTTCACGGGCAAGGGTGAAACCGTCTTTGCGGGGCATCATCACATCAAAAATGCACAAGTCGAAACTGCCTTTGCGATACGTTTCCAGACCCATGACACCGTCTGATGCCAGTGTGACATCATAATCGTGCATTTCCAGATAGGACTTGAGTACGTCCCCGAAATTCTGGTCATCCTCGACTAATAGTATTTTACTTGCTGACATACGTTAAACAATTTTCAGGTTCACGCTCCAAACGGCTGTTATGCAATGTCACTTTGGTCCTTTTTGGTGAGCCGGAAGATATAGGGTGAATTTACTTCCTTTTCCCGGTTCACTCTTCACGTCAATACTCCCCTGGTGTGCCAGGGCGATGGCTTTGACATAACTCAGTCCCAGGCCAAACCCTTTGACATCATGCACATTGCCGGTGTGGACGCGGTAGAACTTATCAAAGATATGCTTTTGATCCTCTTTAGTCATGCCTATTCCCTTATCCTCGACCGTGATCTCGATACCAGCAGCCCGAAGATGAGTATTGACTTTGATTTCAGGTGCATTGGCGGAGTACTTATTGGCATTGTCGAGGAGATTGTAGATGACATTGGACAAGTGCGTGTGGTCCCCTTCGATCACCGGTTGTTGTGCGTTCAGCTCCACTGCGATATGACCTTCCCGTTTCTGGACCTGGAGACTCAGATGTTCGACCGCCTGCCGGATGACCTCATGCATGTCGACCGGTGTGAGTTTGAGCTGGAAATCTTTCTTATCGATCTGGGCCATCTGCAAGACCTTTTCCACTTGCAGCAACATTCTCTTATTTTCCTGGCGGATGATCCCGACAAAACGATTGATTTTACTTTCATCCGTAATCACCTTGGGGCTGGCAATAGAATCTGCCGCCAGCGAGATCGTTGCAATCGGGGTTTTAAATTCATGCGTCATGTTGTTGATGAAATCGGTCTTCATCTCCGATACCTTCTTTTGACGCAGGATCACGTGGATGGTATAGCTAAAACAAAACAGGATGAGCGTGGTAAAAAGAATAGCTGCGAGCATGGTCGGCAGCAGGGAATACCATAGCCATCCCTTCTTATTCGGAAAATGCAATTTGAGCCATCCCGGAGATCGCTTGAGATCACTGCGGAACAAGGCCACCTGGTATTTGGAATTGAAAAGGCTTCGGGATTCCGGAGTGACCGTATGGCTGGCTTCTGACTCATCCATATTGCCTACCACATAGTTGCCATTGATGATGATAAAGTTGCTGTCGGCGGACTGGATGACACCATATTGATAAGGCAGGTTAATCCCACGGTTTTCCAGCTCCTCCTGAATGATGTGCGTGAGCTTATGCGGATCGATGCGCTCGGCGATATCCGGTGGATTGTAGCGGCGTTGTTCGTCCAGGATTTCCCAATAGGTACTCTGGCGGCGCCAATTGTCCATCGAGTCCAGCAAAGAATTAAGTTTTCCAGAGGAATATAAACTGTCATTCAAAGCTTCGAGATCGAGTTGCATGTCAGAGTTGATCATACCGGATTCTTCGACAAACTCGGCGATCTCCTTCTGGATCATCATCGAAGGGGCTTTGTTGATCGAATTGAGGATTTCCAGCGGGACGCGGGATTCCATGGCGGTGAGACGCTCTTCGACATGATTGAGGGCTTCGATGACATTGGTATCAAATCGGGACTCCTGTTGTTTCATCGACCAGTTGAACCAATACACCTGGATGAGGCTCGAGCCCAGGAGTCCAATAGTCATCAGGATGATGATCAGCCAGATTGCGCGTTTACTCATACAGGAATTGACAAAATTACACCGGTCCGCTGTTTATCGGGGGATTTTAAGGAAGTATTAACCTATGTAATAAGAAGGTGAAGGGACGTGATGCATCGCGTCCCTTCACCTTCTTATTAAGGTATATCACTCAAGATGCCGCGCCAGCATAACAGCCTAAGGTTTAATCTCTTTAATCTTAATATTCCGGTACCAGACCTTATCGCCGTGATCCTGCAAAGCAATTTTTCCCTTTGGCGCTAATCCAAATCCAGGCATGTCCTTGAATTTGGAGCCGGCGATCATTTGCTTCCATTGATCGGTATACATTTCATATTCCACCACCTTGATGCCGTTGAGCCAATGCTCGACTTTGCCTTTGTTTTTGATGAGTCGTACCTGGTTCCATTCACCTGCCGGACGAACAGTAACATACTGGCATGGTATCATGTCATAAAGGTCTCCCGCACGGTGTGAGACAAAGCGGGTATCAGGATGACAAGAATTATCGAGAACCTGCATTTCGGGGCCGGTCTTCCAGACATAATCGTATTCAGGTGATTCGACAACATTGAAGATGATCCCACTATTACCACAGGGGGAGATTTTCCATTCGAGGTTGAGTTCAAAATTTTCATACTCATCTGCTGTCACGATGTCGCCTCCGTCAGGTGCTTGCCAACTGCCATCAGGGTTTTTGCGGGCATCCAGCATGAGTGCATCATCCTGTACGATCCAGCTTTTACCTATAGTCGCCTTCTTGAAGGTATGCCATCCCGCGGTCGTGGTGCCATCAAACAACAACTTCCAACCCTCCTTGACTTCAGCATTGGTCAGCGTATTTAATTTAAACACTGGTGGTATCACAACCGTCACCGGCTGTCCGGAAGGAATCTGGTTCATGGTATACCAGGCTTCTGTGGACCAGAGAGGAAGGCCGCTCTCACTGACATACGCTTTGTTCATGTGTACATAGACTACATGACCTTCTTTCATGCCGTCAAGTTTCAAAGAGACTTTTTTCCGGTCTTCAGACACGGAAACGGCTGCTAAATGAAGGGCGACATTGTCCACTTTGGGTCCTCCATAATCCTTTGTGGGCACATATCTCCATTGACGGACTTCCCAGTCTGCGGGATCCCATCCATCACCTTCGCGTAAGGGTTCCGTAAATTCAATTTCAACACCATCGCTTTTCGCGCGAACAGCAAGCATTTCAAAAGTGGGCTTTCCATTATACTTCAGTCTTTGCAATCCATACCAAAGTTTTCCTGCTTGCTGCCAGTTGCCGGGATTACCTATTCCACCGACGTACAAGGCACCATCCGGTCCCCATGTCATTCGATTGACACCGGCTTCGAGTCCCTGGATAAAGCGGAATACAACGCCTTGATATTCGCCATTGATTTTTTCAACAAACACACGCTTGATACCGCCATGGGTCACATCGCCATGGATCATCTGACCCTTGTACGGACCGTCATTGATAGCCAAAGGGGTCGAAGGGGAATTACCGATCTCATCTTGCGGCAACCAAACGACTGGGGGTTTGTCTTTGATGTTTACATTTCCGATAGAATCCACTGACCTGCATCCGAAGAAGGCATCTTGCGTAATATGTAGAATCTTACTGCTGGGCAACCAATCTCCCTGATTGTCTGCCACAAATATTTCGCCATCCACACCGATACCAATCCCATTGGGTGTTCTGAAGCCACTGCAGACATAATGCAGATCACCGGATGGAAGATCAAATCGTACCGCACGACCACGACTTGGCATTTGAGCTAAACCTGAGGCTCCGCCAGGTTGAATAGCAATAGCCAATGTGGCATAGAGATCACCATCCTTTTCAGCAAGCCCGAATCCAAACTCATGAAAATTAGCGGATGTCGGCCATGCATTACTGACACATTGGTACTCATCGATGATGCCATCATGGTCGGTGTCGATGAGACGCGTGAGTTCTTGCTTCTGCATGACATAGATCGTGTCATGAATGACTTTAAGACCAAGTGGTTCGGCGAGCCCTGATGCAATTTGTTTTACTTTGATTTTGGATGGATCGCCGGAGGATACATTGGAGACCAGGTACACAGCGCCACTTGGATCCCACACACTGACGGCGAGTGTGCCATCAGACATGAAGTCCATACCACCCACTTTGGGAAGAAAATCATTCGGTCTGGCTTGTGAGAGACCATAAGAAGGATGCACCGAGGTCAACGGAAATTTATCGCCTGGAATAATCCGGCCCATCGTCATGGCCAAGGTCCTGCCTTTCAATGAAGCATGATCATCCGCGGAATGGAGCAACATTCCTGATGGCAACCCCGTCCAACCCTCAGTACCTTTTGGCTTCCATTCGAAGGAAAGATATCGGCCGCCTTTTCCCTGGAAAAATTCAATAGTTATAGGATGATAACCTTTGTTGAGTTTAACCATAGCGTCTATAGACTCCGTACCATGCAGTCCGTCATTGTCCAGGATGAGTTGGCCGTCGATACTCACCTTTGATCCATCGTCACTGAGCACGCGGATTCCAGCGAGGGTATCCTGATTGACATATAGATATCCTTTGGCTACCAAGGCAAAATCTTCATCAAGCTGTCCAAAATCCTGGGCTTCAAGCCCTTCAAAGTCCTGTACGATTCCAGCTTGATCACCAGGGCGTGAGGGCGGAAATGAAGGCATTTTGGTAACACTTTTTAAACCTGTCCAAACTTCTGCCATCAAGCCGGGTAAAGCATTTTTTAATTCGGTAGTCTTGGTCACCAGCGGAACAGATACCACCTCTGCACCTTCCTTCTGACCGATGTCTGTGGTATCAAGACGGAGGATATATCTCACCATCTCCATGGCATCGGCTTTTGGCAATTCCGGATGCGCGCTCATCGCCTGGGTGCCCCAAATACCTGATCCTCCACTGATCACTTTGTTGGAGAGTGTGGCCACAGACTCTTCATTCCAGGGATATCGTTCGGCAATCATACGATACGCCGGGCCTATGGTTTGTACTTTTTCATTGTGACAGGTTTTGCAGTCATTTTTTGCTATCAGTCGTTGACCAAGAGGCAGGGTGGCTTCTTCTTGTCCCGCGGCTTTATTGGGGTTGGGTATGGTAGGCTCACTGACAAAATAGGTCTTGAAATACGTCGGTGCGTCCGGCAAGAGTTCGAGACGACCGTCGACAGTCAACAATTGTTTTCCTCCTTCTTCTTTTTTATCCTGAAGGGTTGCTGTCCATTTTCCATTCGTACTTAGATTCTGATCCAGGGCTATAGAGGTCACGTGTTGGTTGATACTGACCACATAGCCTTCTGGCAGATCATGGAGAGTGTATGTTCGTTCAAATCCTATTTGTCCATCCTTTTCAGCGGCTTCCGGTTGTTCATCCACATAGATGGTCTTGCCATCTTCGCAGATCAGTTGGTATCGCAGTGTAGCCCGGCCTTCATGAATGGCATGGCCTGCGTACTTCACTTCTTTGAGTACTTCCTTGCCTTGATGCTGGACACTCCAGGGATGCAGATAAGGATTGACGATCCATGCATCACCGATGGAAATGGGCTGAGGGCCATGCGCATTGTCATAAACGGCACCCTGTAATTGTACATGGCCTTTCCAGACTTTGTATAGCGAACAACTATCTGTGTGATATGCGGCCCACAGGTCATCATGGAGTGCGAGAGTGATGATGCGGGGTTGCTGATCCAGCACTGATCTGAATACCCATGGGTTGAACGGCCGCTCCGGACCGACGTTTTTATTCTTACCAGGTTGGCAGCTGATCAGGATGAAAAGGGTGCTCAGGATGAAAAGGGTCCTGGACATTTTAGACAGGAGTGACATCGTATACGATTTAAAAGAATGGAGCCAATAATAATGAATTTCTGTTGATGGACAGTCGGCTGAATATGCAATCCATTTTATATCTTCATCCTCTTAAAAATCACAACCTTATGAAAATTTTGAAATACCTTCTTTACCTCGTCGGTGCCCTGGTGCTGATCGGGGTTATTCTCGGCATCGTAGGACCAAAGTCTTATGATGTGCATCGTTCGGCGATTGTCTCCGGCACACCGGAGCAAGTGTGGCCTTACGTCAGTTCCCTTAAGAACATGCAACTCTGGTCACCATGGGCTGAAAAAGACACTGCCATGG